>NZ_CANMJY010000003.1 GCF_947498345.1 uncultured Winogradskyella sp. | reverse complement strand
TATTGGTTCCTGGTTGAGTACGACGAACCAACATCAGGACAAAGAAAAGAGTTTAAAGCCCATTTTACCTTGAAACGTTAGTCGAGTTTAATCCTATAAAAAAATTAAAGCCCTTGTTATTGCAAGGTCTTTAATTTTTATGAGTTGATGGTTTTTTAGATTCTAAAGCCTAATGATAGTATTACATCAGTAAATTTTGTTTGCACTAAGGCAGCATCTGTTAATCCAACATTGTATAATTGTTGATTAACATCTCTTTCTGCTTGACTGAAAGCTAAATCTAAATTAAAATCTCCAAAAGTGTAACCAAGGCCTAATGAATAACCTGTTAAATCCCCAAAACGACTATCATCCTTATATGGGCTTTCCTCAAAGCGATATCCACCTCTAAAACTAAATTCTTTATAACGATATTCACCTCCAAATCTATATGAAACAGCAGAATCTAACGAATTGCTAATTTCATTATTCAATACAGAAAAGCTTGGGTCTGATGTAGGTCTAAACTTTGTTGAGCTATAATCCTTAACGGAATAGTCAAAACTCAGTAAGCCTTGTTTACCAAAGATATAAGCTAAACTTCCTGTGATTTTACCAGGAGTTCTTAGTTTATATTCAGGAAAAATATTGATTACATCACTGATGAAATTAATTTCAGGGTCAGCATTATTAGAATTTATGCCTTGAACTAATTCTTCATTTATTCTATACCATGTAGGGGAGTTATAAGATACACCTGCTCTCAACTCTGGTGTTAATTTAACAATTGTACCCAACTGGAATGAAAAACCACTGCCAGTTGTCGCTAATAAATTTTCAAACCTTAAATTATTAACAACTGACCCATCATTTGAGTTCGTTTCGTTTAGTCTTGTAAATTTTTCGTAATCTATAAAATGTGCATTTAAATTTATTCCGAAGAAGAATCTATCATCATAATCTGCAGCAAAATTAAATGCAAGTTTACCATTATAACCTGTTTCAGAATATAAATAGTTTTGGTTAAAATTCCCTGAAGCTACATTAGAAACGTAGTTAGTTTCATCATCGTTAGTTTCATTATCTAAATTTATAGGGTCAATTATGCCAGACCAATACCCTAAAAACGCCTGTTGAATAGAATAACCATCAACAGGAATAGAGCCTATATCAGCATAGGCTTCTTCAATAAATTCACCTGGCTGTAATTTTAAAATTCCAAAAGGTATTTCAAGATTATTGGTGAAAGAAAGGAAATAGTTATCTAATGAGGTTGTATTTACTCCACTTGCGACCCATTCATTATCATGGTTTGCTGTGTTATCATAGGCTGCGCTAAGTGTAAATTTTTTCCATGGAGAATTTGGATTTGAATTTATAAATACAAATGCTGCGCCAAGTTGATTTAAATCAAATTCAGAATTCGATGCTGAATTTATACCATTAAAATAACTAACATCATTATTTTTATTTATAACTCCCAAGGAGACAGAAGCATGACTGTTATTAAATATTGCAGAACCAGCAGGGTTAATATTAACCCCAGACATATCACCACCTAAGGCACCGAATGCTCCACTCATGGCTCTAAAACGTGCTGTTCCTTTAATTTCATCCATGGAATACCTTACAGCATCATTTATATCTTGTGCTAAAATATAGGATGTACTAATTAGGCCTATGGAAAACATAAGTAACTTTTTCATAAGTAATTTTTTTAAAATATTAGAATTTAATAATTATCCTCTACCACGTCTTCCTCCACCAGAAGAAGACCTTGAAGAGCTTCTTGAAGATCTCATAGAGCCAGAAGATCTCGATGAAGAACTTCTACTAGATCTAACCCCAGATGAACGACTACTTCTAGATGATCTAACCGAGTTTGAAGGTCTAGATGTTCTTGATGATCTGTTTATTCTAGAATTTGATCTTGATGGCGACGCACTTCTTACAGATCTAACTGGTCTAGTCACTCTGCTATTTCTTGTATTAGTAGAACCCGATCTAACTCTGGTACTTCTTGTGTTTCTTGTTGTTGCAGCTCTAGATAGTCTACTTGTAGAATAGTTTCGTCTTGATAAAGCGGATGAACTTCTATTTCTTCTGCTTAAATTATTATTATAAAGTAGGGAGCTTCGTCTACCTCCATTGAATGCGAGTCTATGGTTTCTGTATCTGTTCCAGCCCCAATTGTTCCAACCCCAGCCCCAAGGTTGTCCCCAACCCCAGTTATTCCATCCAGGACCCCAGCCCCAGCCGGCACCCCAGCCCCAACCAGCATTCCAGCCCCAGTTGTTCCATCCAAGACCCCAGCCCCAGCCAGCATTCCAGCCCCAGTTGTTCCAACCCCAGCCCCAAGGTTGTGCCCAACCCCAGTTATTCCAGCCCCAACTGTTATCTATAATATTAATGGTGATATTTTCATTACTTTGTCCCCAACCACCATATATAGGTCTTTGCTCTAAAGTGTCTTGGGATCGCTCTAAATAGTTGCCTTCATAAGAGTCTATATCTGTAAAAATTTCGCTCTCTTCAGTTACAGCGTTAAGCTGTGCTGAATTTTCCGCAAAGTAATTTTGATAATAATTAGAGTTATCAGTAGAAATTGTAACTACTGGTTGTTCAACTTCGGTATCTTGACTTTCTGTTGTATAGATTCCATCGTTATCATATCCTGCATATTGAAAAGAACCACATGAAGTTAACACGGTTAGTAAACCGAACGCAACAAAAAATGGCAATTTGTGCTTAGTAATGGTTTTAAATTGCATATCTCTTATATTTTATTGTTGAACATAGCAAAAATAGTTAGTTTTGCTGAACTATTTTTTTATTTAACATAGTCACAATATTTGTGCCAAAACACTGAAAATGAGTAAAAATCTTACTAGTAGAACTGAAGATTATTCAAAATGGTATAACGAGTTAGTTGTCAAAGCTGATTTAGCAGAGAACTCTGCAGTTAGAGGCTGTATGGTAATTAAGCCTTATGGTTATGCTATTTGGGAGAAAATGCAAGCAGAATTAGATAGAATGTTTAAAGAAACCGGTCATCAAAATGCTTATTTTCCTTTGTTTGTACCTAAAAGTTTATTTGAAGCCGAAGAAAAGAACGCTGAAGGATTTGCAAAAGAATGTGCTGTAGTTACACATTACAGATTACAAACAGATCCTGATAATGAAGGTAAACTTCGGGTAGATCCTGAGGCAAAATTAGAAGAGGAACTAGTGGTTAGACCTACAAGTGAAGCCATTATATGGAATACTTATAAAGGTTGGATACAATCGTATAGAGATTTACCGATTTTAGTAAACCAATGGGCTAATGTGGTGCGATGGGAAATGCGAACGCGATTATTTCTTCGTACAGCAGAGTTCTTATGGCAGGAAGGACATACAGCTCATGCTACCAAAGATGAAGCTTGGAAAGAAACTAAGTTAATCAATAATGTTTATGCTGAGTTTGCTGAAAATTTTATGGCAATTCCTGTGATTCAAGGTTTGAAAACCGAGAGTGAACGCTTTGCTGGTGCTGAAGAAACTATGTGTATTGAGGCATTAATGCAAGATGGTAAAGCATTACAAGCTGGGACATCTCACTTTTTAGGGCAGAATTTTGCTAAAGCATTTGATGTAAAGTATACTAATAAAGAAGGAAAGCAAGATTATGTTTGGGCTACATCATGGGGGGTTTCTACTCGTTTAATGGGTGCTTTAATCATGACACATAGTGATGACAAAGGACTAGTATTACCTCCTAATTTGGCACCTTATCAAGTTGTGATTGTTCCTATATATAAAAATGAGGAACAATTTGAAGCTATAAAGCAAGTTGCAGATGAAATCATAAGCGATCTCAAACAAAGGAATATTTCTGTAAAGTTTGATAAAAGAGATACGCTACGTCCAGGTGCAAAATTCGCTCAACATGAGTTGCAAGGTGTACCATTAAGAATAGCGATTGGTCCGAAGGATCTTGAAGATAATACAGTTGAATTAGCAAGGCGTGATACCTTTACTAAAGAAACTGTGATTTTAGATCGAATTAATGTTGTTGTAGAGGATTTACTTGAGGAAATCCAAGAGAGTTTGTATAGTAAAGCACTAACTTTTAGAAATGCCCATATTACTGAAGTCAATGATTTTGATGAGTTCAAAAAAGTTTTAGAAACTAAAACTGGTTTTATTTCAGCACATTGGGATGGTACTTCAGAGACGGAACAAAAGATTAAGGAGTTAACAAAAGCTACTATAAGATGTATTCCTTTAAACAATAAAAAAGAAGAAGGAAAATGTGTTTTTACAGGTAATCCATCAGGTCAACGTGTACTTTTTGCCAAAGCTTATTAAAAATTTTGCAAAAAAAATATGCTAGTAGTTGCAACATTTAAAAATAGTTGTATTTTTGCATCCGCAATGGAAACATTGTAGGTTCATTTAATTAGTAAAATAACCAAAATGGCCCGTTCGTCTATCGGCTAGGACGCCAGGTTTTCATCCTGGTAAGAGGGGTTCGATTCCCCTACGGGCTACAATTTTTAATAAGAAAAATAAAATGGCAAATCATAAGTCAGCTTTAAAAAGAATTAGAAGTAACGAAAAGAAACGTTTGCTTAACAGATATCAGCATAAGACTACGCGTAATGCTATTAAGAAATTACGTGAGGTTACTAATTCTAAAGAGGCACAAAAGATGTTACCTTCAGTTATTAGTATGATTGATAAACTAGCTAAGAAAAATGTGATTCATGCTAACAAAGCAGGTAATTTAAAGTCACAATTGACTAAGCATGTAGCTGCGTTATAATGAGTCATAGCGAAAGCTAATTAAGAAATATTCAAAAGTCTTTTCAAATGAAAAGACTTTTTTGTTTTTAAAAATATTAATGCATAAAAAACCTTGGGTTTAACTGCCCAAGGTTTTTTATTTATTATTATTAAAACAGAAAAATTATTATCCATTCATAGAAATTAAGAACTCTTCATTATTTCTTGTCTGTTTAAAACGGTCATTAATAAATTCCATGGCTTCAACAGGATTCATATCAGCTAGATATTTGCGCATTACCCACATTCTTTGAATGGTATTGTCGTCTAACAATAAATCGTCACGTCTTGTGCTCGATGATGTTAAATCGATAGCTGGGAAAATACGACGGTTAGAAATCTTGCGATCTAACTGTAGTTCCATATTACCTGTACCTTTAAACTCCTCAAAGATAACTTCATCCATTTTAGAACCCGTCTCAGTAAGTGCAGTTGCAATGATTGTTAAAGAACCTCCATTTTCAATATTACGGGCTGCACCGAAGAAACGTTTTGGTTTATGTAATGCATTAGCATCGACACCACCAGAAAGAATTTTTCCCGATGCAGGTTGTACTGTATTGTAGGCTCTTGCCAATCGTGTAATGGAATCTAATAGAATTACAACATCATGACCACATTCTACTAAACGTTTTGCTTTTTCTAAAACAATATTAGCAATCTTAACATGCTCGTGTGCTTCTTTATCAAAAGTTGACGCAATGACTTCTCCGCGAACATTTCTTTGCATATCAGTTACCTCTTCAGGACGTTCATCAATTAAAAGAATCATCTGATATACTTCTGGATGGTTTGCTGCAATAGCATTTGCAACATCCTTAAGTAGCATCGTTTTACCTGTTTTGGGTTGAGATACAATCATACCACGTTGCCCTTTACCAATAGGAGCAAATAAGTCCATAATGCGTGTAGAAATTGTAGTCTGTCTTTCGGCAATATTAAATTTCTCTTTCGGGAATAATGGTGTTAAATGCTCAAATGCTACACGGTCTCTTACCACATTAGGATTCTGACCATTGATTTTACTTACCTTGATAAGCGGGAAATATTTTTCACCTTCTTTAGGTGGTCTTACATGTCCTAACACTGTATCTCCTGTTTTTAAACCGAATAATCTAATTTGAGACTGTGATACATAAATATCATCGGGTGACGTTAGATAATTATAATCTGATGATCTTAAGAATCCATAACCATCTTGCATAATGTCTAAAACACCTTCACTTTCAATAATGGCATCAAATTCAAAATCTGGTTCACGGTAACGGTTTCTATTGTCCTTATTACCATTGTTCTTTGAATTATTACGATTATTATTGTCTTTAGAGCGATTTTGATTTTGTCTTTTGTCGTTGTTCTGATTGTTGTTAGAACGTCGATTATCGTCTTTACGATCGTTAGATTTATGGTCTTGTTTTTTATGTTGTCTATCGCTATTAGACTTTTCGTTATTAGGTTTTTGTTCTTGAGTTTGAGGTTTAGACTCTTCCTTTTTCTCAGAGAACTCTAAAGATTTTTGGTCTTTATTATCTTGAGTATTTTTCTGTACTCTAGCTCTATTTTGCCTAGGTTTATTTTGTTTAGGTTCAGGATTACTATCAGCATCTTTCGTAGCTTTTACAGCATCAGGATTTGCAGCTTGGTAATCTAAAATTTGGTAAACCAAATCTAGTTTTTTCATTGAGCGGTACTTAGGTACTTTGAGTTGTTTAGCTAGTTCCTGCAACTCGGGAAGCTTTTTAGCTTTTAACTGTGAAATTTCAAACATTCGTATGTTGTATAATGTATTATAATTTTGATATTATTAATTCAAGATTTTCTAAATGAAATAAAAAGAAAAAAAGTGAAATTAATTTGGAAGATTAGAAATATGCAACTCAGTGTGTTACAGTTTCTACTGCAAGTATACAACTTTATTTTAAAATAATTTCTATCTTTTTAAAAAATAAACTACTAATTTTGCATTGCTTTTTTAATAAAAGAATGATACAACGCATACAAACACTTTATTTATTTTTAGCTACAGGTATATCTGCAGGGCTGATTTTTGTGTTTCATTTATGGACCAATACTGAAGGTGCTAAAGTATTTGCTTTAGACAATTATGTGTATTTAGGTTTGTTTTTGGGCTCAGCGTTATTATCTTTAATTTCAATTTTTAGTTTTAAAAACCGAAAGTCTCAGTTTGTAATGGGACGACTTAATATAATATTAAACTTTATTTTACTAGGAATCTTTGTAACTCAATCTCTAAATTTATCTGGAGAAACTAACGTTTCTGAGAAAGGTATTGGGATTCTTCTTCCTATTTTTTCTATTGTGTGTTTAGTCTTGGCTAACAAGGCTATAAAAAAGGATGAAGATCTTGTAAAATCTGTAGATCGATTACGATGAACCTAAAATCTTAGTAGTATTAGTGCGAAAAACCCAGATGCTGCCGTCTGGGTTTTTCATTTTTTACCGTCTTTCAAACTCTATAATTTCTAAGTCTTTTATTTGCTTGCTATCTATTTTAAACCGAAGCATTGTTCTTTTTTTATGAAAACCATGTTTACCTACTGCACCAGGATTCATGTGAATAAGATTTAGCTTTTTGTCTGGCATTACTTTGAGTATATGTGAATGACCAGATATAAACAGGTCTGGAGGGTTCAATTTTAGCTCATCTCTAACACGGCTATTATATTTTGGGGGATAGCCACCGATATGTGTTATCCAAACGTTTACATCTTCGCATGTAAATCTATTATGAAGTGGAAATTCAGCCCTTGCTTTAGCATCGTCAATATTGCCATATACAGCTTTTAAAGGCTTCAATTTTTTGATGCTATCCGTAACTTTTAAATCACCTATATCACCTGCATGCCATACTTCATCAGCCAACTTAACATGTTTAAGTATAGCGCCATCAATATGGCCGTGCGTGTCTGATAAAAGGAGAATCTTTCTCAATGATATAACCTAAGTTAAATGTTTTGTTAAAGCTATTATAGCCTTAGCAGGAATAAAGCTATCTTTGTGCTTTCACAAAAGTAAGATTTCTATTGCGATTTTTCATTGAGTTTTTATACAATGGTAAAGCCTACCATGGTTGGCAAAATCAACCTAATGCTATTTCTGTACAAGAAGTGTTAGAAAAAGCCTTAAGTACAATTTTGAAAACCAATATATCTATAGTAGGAGCAGGTAGAACTGATGCTGGTGTTCATGCAAAGCAAATGTTTGCACATTTTGATTTTGAAGGCACTTTTAAATCAAAGGATTTAGTATATAAGCTAAATTCTTACCTACCTAAAGATATTGCTATTCTAGATATTTTTGAAGTACAAACTGAAGGTCATGCTCGATTTAGTGCTACAAGTAGAACCTATCATTACAAAATTTCAACTTCAAAAAATGTGTTTGATTATGATTTAGCTTACCAGGTACTATTACCTTTAAATGTTGATGCAATGAATGAGGCTTGTAATATCTTATTTGAGTATAAAGATTTTCAATGCTTTTCTAAAAGTAATACAGATGTAAAAACGTATAATTGTGAAATAAAAGAAGCCTATTGGACTCAGGAATCTAATCATTTGAAATTTACTATTACTGCCAATCGCTTTTTGCGTAACATGGTAAGGGCTATTGTTGGTACTATGGTAAACATTGGATTAGGAAAGTTAAAACCAAAGGATTTACACAATATTATAACTTCAAAAGATAGAAGTAGGGCAGGTTTTTCGGTTCCTGCTCATGGATTATATTTGGTAGACATTGTTTACCCTAATGCTATAAGGCTAAATAGATAATATGGCAGAAGAACAAAAGAAAATATTTGATGTATCACTCTTTAAACGTTTGTTAGAGTACATAAAACCTTATCGTAATATTTTTGCTATTTCGTTGGTTTGTGTGATTGGACTTGCAGTTTTTGGTGCATTAAGACCTTATGTTTTAAAAGAAGCTATTGATATTAAAATAGCTAATAGAGATTACAATGGTTTTGTATTTTATGTGGCTATCATGCTGGCTATGTTAATTTTTGAAGTCATTTCTCAGTTGCTGTTTATCTATTATGCAAGTTGGCTAGGACAATCAGTGGTTAAAGATATTCGCGTAAAATTATTTAAGCATATTCTGAAATTTAAGATGACTTATTTTGATAAATCATCTGTTGGAGTACTTATTACCAGAGCGGTTACAGATATGGAGCGTATTGCTGATATCTTTGGTCAAGGGCTTTTTATGATATTTAGTGACGTCTTAAAGATGTTAGTTGTAGCTGTGTTTATGGCATTTATAAACTTAAAATTAAGTTTGATTGTTTTTGTTACCATGCCAATTATAATTATCGCTACTAAGATTTTTCAGAAGTACATGAAACGTGCTTTTGAAGATGTACGTACAGAAGTTTCTAACTTAAACTCATTTGTTCAAGAACGTGTAACAGGTATGAAAATACTACAATTATTTACACGCGAAACTACTGAGTATAGAAAGTTTAAAGCGATAAATAATCGTCATAAAAAAGGATGGCTAAAAACGGTTTGGTATAATTCTATTTTCTTTCCAATTGCAGAATTTGTATCATCTTTAACTCTAGCATTAGTTATACTGGTTGGTGGTTTTGATGTAATTTCTGAAAATTCAGGGACAACAATGGGACATTTGATTTCATTCACAATGTATATACCTATGTTATTTAGACCTCTAAATCAAATAGCAAATAAATTCAACACTTTACAAATGGGTATGGTGGCAGCAGATAGAGTATTTAAGGTATTGGATACAGAATCTAATATTGATGATATAGGTACTATTGAAGCAAGTCATTTTAAAGGGAAGATTGCGTTTGAGAATGTACGCTTCTCTTATATTAAGGGTGAAGAAGTTTTAAAAGGAGTTTCTTTTAATGTTGAAGCTGGTGAAACTGTAGCCATTGTCGGTGCCACAGGTGCTGGTAAATCTACAATAATCAATCTATTAAATCGCTTTTATGAGATAGATTCTGGCACGATTCGTATAGATGGTACAGATGTAAAGGATATGACGCTAAGTTCTTTACGTAATCAAATAGCGGTGGTACTACAAGACGTATTTCTATTTGCAGATACTATTCTTAATAATATTGCAATGAACAATGAATATATAACTGAAGAAGATGTTGTAACTGCTGCTAAAGCTATTGGTATACATGACTTTATTTCTACGCTTCCAGGCGGTTATCAGTATGATGTTAAAGAGCGCGGTGTGATGTTGTCTTCAGGTCAGCGTCAGTTAATATCATTTTTGAGAGCATATGTTACTAATCCTAGTATTTTAATATTAGATGAAGCGACGTCTTCGGTAGATTCTTATTCAGAACAGTTGATACAAGATGCAACAGATACAATAACAAAAGGAAGAACATCGATAGTCATTGCGCATCGTTTGGCAACGATTCAGCAAGCCGATAAGATCATAGTAATGGATGCAGGGCAAATAGTAGAAATGGGTACCCACAAATCATTGCTTAAAAAGAAAGATGGTTATTATAAAAATCTGTATGAGGTACAATTCTTAAAAGCTGAAGCCGTCTAAGGTGATTTTTTTGGAACAAAATCTTGAAGGTCTACTACACCAGTTACAACCATAATAACAAATAATGTCACAGATACAATTATATAAGCTACAAAGAATAGTATTAGAGAAATAAAAGCTTTTAATATCAAGTTTGCTATTGATAATTTAAATATCTTTTTAAGTATATAACAGTGGTATAAAAACATAAGCGGCCATACACACAAACTGAATAGAAGATAATATTTTGGTATAATTAAAAGGGCAATCTGTGCTGCGAATACCAATAAAATACTCAGCAAAGACATGGAGTATAAATAAATTATGATATGCTCCGTAAAATTATATTTTTTATCTAGAAAGGTAACCCAGGATATTAGAGCCAGTATGGGTACTAAAAACGCATAGAACAAAGAGTTGTATTCTAAAGCTCCACCAGATGTTGCATTAAATATATCTTGACTGGCTTCTACACCTTCAAATAAGGTGGAAAAATCTAAATATTGCATGTAGAATTTCTTTATTATAAATATTGAAATTCCCGACAAAGTCAGCGATAATCCAAAAAAGCTAATCGGATTAATATATTTTTTTCTTACACCATTAATGTAGCCAACAATTACATCTTCAGGGTTTTTAAAGAGTTGAACAAAAGTTCTGAGAAGTTTATTGTCGTAGTTAAAGAAGGTTTCGCTGAGATGCTCAAAAAGATTCTTAAAACTTAAACGTCTTCTAATTACTTTACCACCGCAACTTTTGCAGTAATCATCTTTTTCTTGTAGTTCTGTATGACAATTTTTACAGTTCATATATTATGATAATCCTATGATAAGCCCAACTACTGCAGCTAAAATTCCAACACCACTAAAAGTTGCTACATAAATCACCATAGTTAATATAAATTTAGCAAAGCTATCCCAGAATCGATCTTTAAATACGCGGTGCAGAACAAAAGCCAAATAGAAAAACATAGGTGGTGTAAGAATAAACGACGCTAGAATATAGTTAATGTCAAAAAGTAAAAATACAATACTTATAATAGCAATAATAATAATGGTCTGAGCAGAAAAATATATATTCAATACAAGGTGTTCGGTAAAGTTATATCTCTTATCTCCAACAATATAATAAGCGAGCCAAGTAGAGAATGCAGAAAAAGGAAGTGTAAATATATAGATGAGACCTTGATATTTACTTGTACTTTCAAAATCGGAGTTTAAAAAAGGGTTATTTTCATTACCTGGTGCATTAGCAATTTTATTAAAAAACTCTGAATCAAATTCTAATGCTTCTTTAAAAAAAGTCGTCATTAAAAAGACTTGTACAGCAGCAAAAGTTAATGAAATTGCAAAATATTGCAGGGCATCAATGTATTTTTTGCGAGTACCCTTAACATAGCCATCTATTACAGCTTCTGGTTTTTTAAAGAGGTCAATAAATGTTTGTAGAAATTTATTATCAATAGAAATAAATTGTTCATTTACTTGATTTGCAAGTACTTTTGGGGTCAATCGGTTTTGAATAATTTTGGCTCCACACTCATCGCAATAGTTTTGAGTATTATTTAGAGTTTTATTACAGTTTCTACAATTCATTATTACGCTAGGTCTTCTTTAATCTTTTTTGTAAGATCGTCAGTGTCTTTAAACATAACAAATTCACCATTTTTAAAATATGAAATTTGCCCGGTTTCTTCACTCACTGCAATAGCCAAGGCATCTGTTTTTTCTGTGATACCTACCGCAGCTCTATGCCTTAGTCCAAAACGTTCAGGAATATTCTTTTCGTTATTTACAGGCAGAATAACTCGTGTTGCTTTTACCACATTGTTATCAATTATAATGGCACCATCATGCAACGGACTATTTTTAAAAAAGATACTTTCTATAATAGGTTGAGAAACTAAAATGTTCATTTCGTCACCCGTGTTTGTTAAAAAATCGAGATTATTATTACGCTCAATAACAATAAGTGCACCAGTATTAGTGGCACCCATTTTATTACACGCATTAATGATGGCATCAACATCTGTTGTAGTCTGGTCGTCATTTTTAAGGAACTTAAAGTTTTTAAAAATCCCTTTTTTACCTCCAATATTTGTAGAACCAACAAGCAATAAGAATTTTCGAATTTCTGGTTGAAAAACTACGATAAGTGCAATAATACCAACCTTCATAAAGCCATCAAAAATGCTATAAAGCATTTGCATCTTTAGGTAATCGGTTAAGCGCCACGCAAAGTAAACAATAAGTATACCGATAAAAATATTAACAGCAACCGTACCTTTTACAAGTTTGTATATGTAATATAATAGAATAGCAACGAGGAAAACGTCTACGAAATCTATAAATCTAAAATCCCAAAGTTGCAAGTTTTCCAAAGGTTAGTCTTTTTGCTAATTTAACAAATTAAGGATGAAAAATGAATTCATTTTTTGAGATACTTTTTTCAAAAGCCTTAACTGTAGTTTTTAAATCAATATAATCTTGAAAGGTAAGTGTATTATTGAAACCTAATAAGAATTCAGTTTCATCTTCATTTTTTTCAATGATTCTTGAAATAACTGAGGTTAAACTGTCAATTTTTGTTTGGTACATTATATTAGTTGTTGTAGTAAGATGTATTGTAGATAAATCAAAAATAATAACATGGCAGAATAATTCTTTTGAGTTTAAAGTTGCACTTTCATCAGTTATAAAGTTCACATCAGTAAACTCAACAAAGCCCAAACTACCAATACTCGTATCATTACAAGTAAAATAGTTTTTAGCATTTTCATTTTTATGCATAGAGGCTTTTTTGCGTTTTTTCTGTAAATATTGAATATGAGGAATGACCTGTTGTAATGTTAAACGCTTATCCACATTGACTAACCAATTGGTAGTTCCGATAAGATTTTTACGGTTAAATAGTGTAGAATCGGGTTGTGTTTCATCATAAAATATATATATAGGTGAAACATCTAAGGCTTCAGTGATTTCTGCTTTTTCAATTTCGGGTAATTGTACAACACGTTCGTTATTACAACTTGAGATTAATAGAATTATTAATAGATAAAAATACCGACGCATTTAACTAGTGGTTAATTGATTATACAAGGTTATACATTCCATAGCTTCTTTAACGTCGTGTACACGCAGAATTTTAGCCCCTTTTTGTAGTGCAACCATATGTAAGGCTGTGGTGCCATTTAAGGCATAGTCTGAAGAGGTGTCTAGCGCTTTATAAATCATAGATTTTCTGGAGACTCCTGCTAAAATGGGTTTGTTTGCAAACTGTAATAGCTCTAGCTTATTTAACAGCTCATAGTTTTGTTCTAAGGTTTTAGCAAAGCCAAAACCAGGGTCTATAATAATATCGTTGATATTTTTTGCGTGTGCTTCTGCTATCCGTTCTGCGAAGTAAAGGTTGATGTCTTTAACTAAATCTTCATAATCGGTTTGCTGTTGCATGGTTTTAGGAGTACCTTTCATGTGCATCATAATGTAAGGTACTCCTAATTGTGCTACCACTGCGATCATATTCTCATCAAGATAACCTGCAGAAATATCATTAATTAGAGCAGCACCAGCTTCAATACTTTTTTGCGCAACACAACTTCTAAACGTATCAATAGAGATTAATGTGTCTGGAAATTGGTCTAAAACCAATTCAATTACAGGCAGAACACGATTTAACTCTTCTTCTTCAGAAACAAAATCAGCACCAGGTCGCGAACTGTATCCACCAATATCAATAAAAGTAGCACCTTCATTGCGCATAGTTTCTATTTGTTTTACTATCGCAGATTTATCTTTATATAATCCTCCATCATAGAAAGAATCAGGCGTAACATTAAGAATTCCCATAACTTTGGGAGTGGATATATCAATGAGTTTTCCTTTGCAATTTATAGTCATAAAACTTATTAAAAGAGGTTGGTTAAAACTTTAAACCTCAAACTTTGAACTTCTAACTTATTTATGCGAAATTTACGCAAAATTCATTCGATAATCGAGACTTAAATATACCAAAGTTAACTTTGTATATTATTTGTTTATTAAACTAAAAAGCTTGTAAAATAGATTACAAGAATTCAAACTTTAATTAATGCAAGATACATCAAAACAATACGATGCCGTTGTCGCTAAATGTAGAACGCTTTTTGTAAATAAAATGAGTGATTATGGTAGCGCATGGAGAATTCTAAGACTACCATCACTTACAGATCAGATTTTTATAAAAGCGCAGCGTATACGAAGTTTACAACAAAATGCTGTTAGAAAAGTTGATGAAGGTGAGGTAAGCGAGTTTATAGGTATTATTAATTATTGTTTAATGGCATTAATACAATTAGAAAAAGGTGTTGTAGAACAGCCCGATTTAAACACAGAAGAAGCGACAGCACTATATGATGAAAAAATAACTTTAACCAAGCAATTGATGTTAGATAAAAATCATGATTATGGAGAAGCCTGGCGCGATATGCGCGTAAGTTCCTTAACGGATTTGATTTTGCAAAAATTATTGCGCGTTAAGCAAATTGAAGATAATGCTGGCAAAACTATTGTTAGCGAAGGTATTGATGCAAATTATCAGGATATGATTAATTATGCTGTCTTTGCGATGATTCATCTTGGTGAATCGAAATGAAAATTTATACCAGACTTAGTACAGGCAAAGCCTTAATATATTTAAATACTTAAATTAATAAGATTTCGCGTTTAGTGCGGAATAATAAAAAACTATGAAATATTTAGTTCAAATAAGCAGAATATTTGTTGGAGTCCTTTTTATTATTTCAGGATTTATAAAGCTTAACGACCCTTTAGGGTTTTCATACAAACTACAAGAATACTTTGGTGAAGATGTTTTAAACCTCGAGTTTTTAATTCCTTATGCATTATTGATTTCCGTCTTTGTGGTTGTTTTTGAAGTTGTTTTGGGTGTTTTTCTATTGATTGGATATAAGCCAAAATTTACGGTATATAGTTTATTGGCAATGATTGTGTTTTTTACATTCTTAACCTTTTATTCGGCATATTTCGATAAAGTTAAAGATTGTGGATGTTTTGGTGATGCTTTAAAATTAACACCATGGGAAAGCTTTACTAAGGATGTGATATTACTTGTTTTAATATTGATATTGGTTTTTGGATTAAAATACATTACCCCCATTTTTGCTAAACTACCAACTACTGTAGTGGCTTTATTAAGCTTTATTGTATCACTATGGTTTGGATATCATGTATTAATGCATTTGCCATCGATTGATTTTAGAGCGTATGCTGTAGGAAAAAATCTGCAAGAGCAAATGGCAATACCAGAGGATGCTGCAAAGCCAGTTTTAGAGTATACATGGACATTTAAGGTTAATGGTAAAGAACAGAAATTTGTAACTAATGGTAGTTATCCTTCGGTAGATGGTGAATATATTGGTGTAGATACAGAAACTATTGACGAAGGCTATATTCCTCCAATTCAAGATTTTTCTATTGAATCTACAGATGAAGATTTAACAACTTACTTTCTTGAGCAAGACCGCCTTGTTATAGTAGCTATGTACAACATCTCAAAAGCTGAAGCTGACGGAGTCATTAAATTAAAATCTTTTACAGATGAAGCTATAAAAAAAGGTTATACTGTTATTGGATTAACATCATCTGGTGAGGATGCAAAGCAAAACCTAAAACAAGACTATAATCTTAATTTCGATTTTTACCTCTGTGATGAAAAAGTAGTAAAAACCATTGTGCGTTCTAATCCAGGTGTTGTACTTTTAGAAAAAGGAACAGTTACAAATAAAGCGCACTGGAATGATATTGAAGATGTTGAATTGTAGTATAAATCATAGTATTCTGTTTTTAATAAAATGAATATTGAGATTTATCATTTTTGTAATTTATTTGAATTAAAAAAAATTGATCCGTTATTTAATAAATAAACTATTTTACGCTTTCATCACTTTACTGGGTGTTATTACGGTTATTTTCTTTTTGTTTACTATACTTCCTGGAGATCCTGCTAAAATGATGCTGGGTCAAAACCAAACAGCGGATCAAGTTGAAGCCGTAAAGAAAAAATACGGATTCGATAAACCACTAGGAACTCAGTTTTTGTATTACCTCAATGATCTATCACCAATTTCTTTTCATTCTAATACATCAGAAGATTATACATATTTAAGTCCAAATAAATATAATGCCTCTAAGCTCTTTACAATAGGAAATACTTCTATTGTAATAAAAACACCATATTTGAGAGAGTCTTTTACTAAACAAGGGAAAAAGGTGACCCAAGTTATTGGCGATACCATTTCGAATACTTTTGTGTTAGCGGTCTCTGCAATTTTTATTGCTATTAGTCTTGGTATTATTTTCGGAATTGTTTCTGCACTTTATAAAGATACCTCGATTGATAAAACCATTCAGATTATAAGTACATTTGGTATGAGTGTTCCATCATTTTTTAGTGCCATTTTATTTGCTTGGTTATTTGGATTTGTTTTACATAAGTACACCAACTTAGAAATGACAGGTAGCCTTTATGAGTTAGATGATTTTGGAGAGACAATGACAATTAAATGGAAAAATTTAATACTTCCGGCCATAGTTTTAGGTATTCGTCCATTGGCTGTAGTGATACAATTGATGCGCAATTCATTGCTGGAAGTTATGAATCAAGATTATATTAGGACAGCTAGGGCTAAAGGGTTGAGTGAGTTTCAGGTAATAAAAAATCATGCTGTTAAAAATGCACTAAATCCTGTGGTAACTGCTATATCTGGTTGGTTTGCATCAATGCTTGCAGGAGCTGTTTTTGTAGAATATATTTTTGGGTGGAACGGTTTAGGCAAAGAAATAGTTAATGCGCTCAATACATTAGACCTTCCGGTAATTATGGGAGCAGTTTTGGTCATCGCAATTGTTTTCATTACGATTAATATCCTTGTAGATGTTATTTATGCTTGGTTAGACCCAAAAGTAGAATTGTCTTAACAATTACCTGATAATTATCAACCTGCTTTCTTCTTTAAAGTCTTATTTTTGTAGCTTTAATATAACGTAGAATTCAATATCTTCATAACATGAGAAAACACATAGTAGCTGGAAATTGGAAAATGAATAATGGCTTAATTCAGACCGAATCATTAATCGTAGAATTAAAAAAGCAAACCAAAACATCTGATGCTGAGGTAATGATAGCTCCATCATATACAAATTTGTGGCATGCATTTCAATCTACACGGCAAGATAATATTGAAGTGATTGCACAGAATATGCACTATGCAGAACATGGTGCTTATACGGGAGAGGTTAATGCAGGTATGTTAAAAAGTATAGGTATTCAAACTGTGATTTTAGGCCATAGTGAACGAAGAGCTTATTATAATGAAACCGATGAATCTCTGGCTAAGAAAGTTGATGCTGCCCTAGCTAATGATATGCGGGTAATTTTCTGTTTTGGTGAAGAATTGTCTGAACGTAAAGCAGGTAATGAAGAAGCGGTAGTAGAAAGCCAGATTAAGAATGCGCTATTTCATTTAGGAGCCGATGCATTTAAAAGCATTGTTTTAGCTTACGAACCTGTTTGGGCCATTGGCACTGGTGAAACAGCAACACCTGAGCAAGCGCAAGTTATGCATGCTTTTATAAGAAAGACTTTAGCAGAGAAGTATGATTATAATGTAGCTGATTCAGTGTCTATTCTTTATGGAGGAAGTGTAAAACCAAATAACGCCAAAGAAATTTTTTCTAAACCAGATGTAGATGGTGGTCTAATAGGTGGTGCTTCACTCAAAGCCGAAGACTTTTTTGCTATCGTAAATGCATTTTAAATAATGTCTAATACAATATACATCGGCTACGATTTTAAAGTTGAACCACTTCAGCCAGCAACGGAGATATTAATAGCCGAGTTAGGTTATGCAGGCTTTGAAAGTTTTGTTGAAAACGGGGAAGGTATTACCGCATACATACAAAAAGATGATTGGAATGCATTTATCCTGGATGATATCCAAATTTTAAAATCAGACGAATTTAAAATCACTTATGCTTTTAGCGAGATAGAACAAACCAACTGGAACGAAGAATGGGAAAAAAATTTTAAGCCCATAGTTGTGGATGATCAAGTGACTGTTCGTGCACCTTTTCATGAAAAACCAGATACCAAGTACGATCTTATTATAGAACCAAAAATGAGTTTTGGTACAGGTCATCATGAAACCACACATATGATGATACAGCATATTCTAAAAAATGATTTTAAAGACAGATCTGTTTTAGATATGGGTTGTGGAACTGGCGTTTTAGCAATTTTAGCAGAGAAAGTTGGTGCAAAAAAACTCGATGCCATTGATATAGACAATTGGTGTTACATCAACAGTCTGGAAAACGTAGAGCGAAATAATTGCAAAAATATCTCGGTTTTTGAGGGTGATGTAAAATTATTAGAGGGAAAAAAGTATGACAGTATCATTGCAAATATTAATAGAAATATATTGTTAGCAGATATTCCTCAATATATAGATTGTTTAAACGATAATGGAAACTTATTTTTAAGTGGTTTTTATATAGAAGACGTTCAGTTAATAGAATCTAAATGTAATACATACATGTTAAAATTGGATGAAATTATACAAAGAGGCGAGTGGGTATCGTTAAAATTTATAAATTAGTGTTGTAAAACTCTGTTTAACTGAGCCTTTGACTGTAACTAGGTGTTAACATATGTCAAAGAAATTTTAGTCAGACTTTAATACAACGAGACATCCTCAAATCCGTTAAAATTATGACAAAAGAAAAGCAATCCGAAGAGTTACTTCTCGAAGAAGATGTTATTAAACAGAATGAAATAGTTTTGTTTAATGACGATGTTAATACGTTTGATCACGTAATCGATACACTTATTTATGCTTGCGATCATGTTCCGGAGCAAGCCGAACAATGTGCCATAATTGTGCATTACAAAGGCAAATGTACTGTAAAAACAGGATCTTATGACGATTTAAAACCGCGTTGTTCTAAACTGCTTCAAGCTGGTTTAAGTGCAGAAATTGTTTAAAAATACTTAGATAGAGTAAGCCTTAAAAAGGTATCTTGGCTAAAGTTTGATAAAATAAATTCTTCGTCATCAATAGCACTAAAAATACGTGTTTCTAATTCGGCTTTCCAACTACTTCCTAATCGTCTGGAAGCTTCAATGCTTAAAATTTTACTACTAGATTCAATATCGGCAATTCCACCAATAAGTATCGATGTGTCTTGTACATCATTTAATGCAATTCTACTTCCAAAGAACACATCGTTTTGTAGTGCATTTAAAGCTAATTTATCTCTATCATCATAAAGATATTCACCTAAAACACCTATATCTAAACCATTACCATCAATGTTACTAAAGGTATATTCTAAACCTGCAGTAAGTGCAAAGAAATCCTGAGCTTTTGAGCTGCGATAAATAGATTCTAACTTCCATAAAAATGCATTATGGGTGACTTGAAGGTCTAGACCAGTTTGATTAATAACCGGATAAAAGGCATTGAGTTCTCCAAATGAATCAAATGTGAATAAGGGTTCACGACCGTTCCCATAAAAATGAGAGATACCTATATCAAATGCACCGATAAAATGCGACCATCTAAAAGCTATATCTTGCCTCCATTCTTCAGCACTGCTTTCATAAGTAATATCGTCTTTGTCAATAACAACAGGAAATCTTAAGCGCCCTTTTTCACCAGAAAAAACACGCTTTCTGTGACAAGGTAAATATAGAAATTCAAAATTCCCAATATTTGTTGTTAATGTAAATTGTAACATTGGCTGGCCAAGTTTTGCTTCACCATCAAATGACTCTACGGCATCAGTTTGATTAATAATATCAACTAAATGATTGCTTTCAGTCACACCCCAAAATATTTTTTTCAAACCAATACTCAGTTCCCAGTTATTATTTGCTTTTTGATAGTATAGTTCTCTAATATCCCAATGCGTTCTGTTATCATCTCGGTCAAGTCTAAAAAAACCAGTAAAATTAATGCCGTCATAACCCTTGTTCCATTGTATATTATATTCTGGAAAAATAGCTAATGAAGGAAAGTGATCTTTTTGACCTTGAAAACTTGCGTTATCTGTAAAATAACGATATTCACTTTGCAGTTCAAGTTCAAAATCATGTACAACATCCTTATTTTTATCTTGTGCATAAGTAGCCTGAAGTACAAATACTGAGATTATATTAAATAATAAAGTTATAATTTTTCTTGTTTCCATCGATGATAAAATTTAAAAGCGCAATACTGAAAACTAAAGCTATTAATCAACACTAAGCTATTAATTGTAATAAGTAGTTAACAGTACTGCGATGCTTTTAAAAGGTTATTAATTACCAGCTCTTTTTAATGCCACTTGAGTAAAATCATCATCAGATAGATTAGCATCAAAATTATAATCATTAAATTCTAACTGGGTTTCTTTATTACTTTGATGATTTACCATATTAAAGACTGCTGCCCTCCAAAATTTGTTTTTATACAATTTATAACCTGAATATGTTAGGGTTTTTAAAAGAGCATTTTTTCTGTCGTAAAATTCTACTTTTTCAATACGATACCCTTTGTCTTTATTATAACTTACTAGTCGTCTTGTATAACCAGATTTTGGGTCTACAGGATCTTGCTCAACAATGAGAAGCCCATCTTTTTCCTCAATAAATTTATAAGTATACTTTTCTACTTCTTGAGAAGATAAATCTTCGTATGCAAATTCACTACCTACAAATGGTCCTGATTTGTTATTGGAAGAAATTCTTTTTACACGTTTAATTGATGGTAAATACAACCACTGGTCATCTGAACCTACTTTATGAGTAAAGGTAAGGGTAGAGGTGCCTTTAACATCTTTTGGACTATTAAATACAATGAGTGATTTGTCACCATCTTCAGTTAACTCCAAAGTTTTAGTAGTTAGTGAACGTTCACTGGTTTGTCCGTTTTTATTTTTTAGGGTCATTTTTAACTCTACCGTAGAGCTCATAAATCCTAAGTCAGCTTGTTCAGCAGCTTTGGCTATTTCTAGACCTCGTTCTTCAGGTGTTTGCGCATGTGTAAACCCAATAAATGCTAATGCTATTAAAAAGTTTGTACTGTGTTTGTGATTTTTTTTGAAAAAATTCATGTTTTTAAATTTTAGTTATTTGCTTTTATTGATGTATTATTTTTACTTGTTAAAATGAGTAATGAGGGTAATAGAATGAAATCAATTATTAGAGCAGATAGTATTATAATAACAGTTATTCTTGCCATATAACTATTTAATGCAAATGAAGACGTAGACATAACCGCAAATCCGGCTAATAATACTAATGTCGTTGTAACTAATGCCTTTCCTACAGTTTCAAAAGCATAAATTACAGCTTGTTTTGCATTATATCCCAATTCTCGACGCGCTCTTAAAAACTTGCTCATAAAGTGTACAGTATCATCGACAATGATACCTAAGGTCATACCAAAAACGATAACCATCCCTGTATTTATTTGACCTTTATATAGTGCCCAAATACCAAATCCCACCAAAACAGGAGTAACATTTGGAATAATACTTAACATTCCAAGTTTAAAATTCCTTAATGCAAACATCAATACTATTGATATTAAAATTAGAGCTACTATATTTCCTTTAAACATGCTATCTGCCTGTCTGAATCCTAGTTTAGAGAACATTAAGGTTGGACTAACGCCTATGGCATGCATTGCCTGAGGTGTATTGTTTTTTAGCCATTCTTCACCTCTTTTAGAAAAAGCTATCATGTCTTTACTGGTCACATTTTCAATAGTAACCGTAACTCTAGTTTCAGATTTATCTACGTTAATTTGGTTATTTAAGTCTAAGCCAAAAGGCAATGATAATTCATATAATAGTAGATATTGTGCAGCTTCCTCCCTGTTGTCTGGCACACGATAAAATTGTTCATTATCACCATGCATCGATCGATTGACACGTCTTGCTACTTCACTAAAAGCATTAACATGTATAACTTCTGGTTGTTCTTTTAGCCAATTTTCAAAAGCGTTAAGATTTTTCAAATACTCAGGATTATTAATTCCACCACTTTCACCACTACCAATTGAATATTCTACATTATAGATTCCTGTTAAATGTTCACTTATATAATCTGTATCATTTCTAAATTCAACACTTTCATCGAAATAGTTTATAAATTCATCATTGAACTCGTTTTTTGTAGCCAGATAGGTTAAGCCCGTAATAATAGCGAGTGAAATTACCGTCAAACGGCCTGGCTGTTTTACAACAAAAGCACCTAAAGAAGCATACCAATTTCGATTAACTACTTTTGCTTCATTGTTTTTAGACTTTGATTTTACAGGTAATATTGCCATTAAGGCAGGTAAGGCTGTTGTAGAGTATATAAAGGCCATTGTCATACCAAAAGCTGTAATGTTTCCGAGATCCCAAAATGGCGGAACGTCACCAAAATTCATGGTAAGAAAACCAATAACTGTAGTTAAACTTGTAATAAAAACCGGCATAAAATTTAAGCGCATAGACTCTGCCAACGCATCTAATTTATTGAGCCCGTCTTTACGCATTTTTTGGAGCATAGTAATAAGGATATGTATGCTATCAGCCACTGCAAGGGTGAGTATCATTGTTGGAAAAACAGATGATGGAGGTGTAAGTTTTATACCCATAATGCCCACAAATCCAACAGCGCTCATAATTGAGAACAGGACAACAATTAATGTTGCAATTGTACTATATATATTTCTGGTTAAAACAAATGTGGTTATGATAACTATAACTAGCATAATCATGGTGAGCATGAGATCTTTCATTGAGGCTTCAAAGAAAGCAGTATTTAAAGGTACTAGGCCAGAAGAGTGTACTTCAAAATCGGGATACTTTTCTTTAAAATTTGCAATCATTTCCCTAACAAAAGCAGTTACTTCTGGTATTTCTTTGGCACTGTCTTCACCTGGTAGTCTAACTGTGACATTTATTGCTGTAACACTTCCAGATTGATTTATTATGCGATTGACAAGTAATGGTTCTTTTAATGCCTTTTCTTTAATTTGTTCTACTTCTAAATCGCTTTTTAAATGTGATTCATATGATAGATCATCAACATAAAGGTCATCTTCAACAGCACTTGTATGTTGAAAATTTGTAATTGCATCGACCCTTGAGGAATATGGTGTGTTCCATGCTTCAGCAGTTAATTCTTCAATTGCTGAAAGATTTTCTTTTGTAAATACATTTTTGTTTGACGGAGATAGTACTAAAATTACATTATCATCTTTTGTATATTTTTCTTGTAGCGCATCAAAAGCTTCTAATTCTGGATTCGATTTACTGAAGAATACATGGTAGTCACCATCAAACTCCATATTTCCCTGAGAAGCTAATCCCATTGCCAAAATTATAGATGCAATTAATACATACCATTTTCTTTTAATTACAAATTGTGCCCATTGCTTAGCAAATTTGTTCGATGTGTCTCTTACTTTTTTTAGCGCGTTCATTGGTTTTGTTAGTTTAGTTGACCAGTCGGTTATTTTTTATAACATAGTCATTAATTTATTTATATAACGATTTAGCTTAGTGACTAGTGGACAAAAAAATTAAATATTTATAATTGACCAGTCGTCTATTGTTTTGGTAAAAAAAATTATTTCAACAGTATATTTCTTACTATGTTCATAAAATTATCTATAGGATACGAGTTGTTCATTTCTTTCATCGTAGTCATAGATCCTTTTCCTGCATCTTCAATAAATGCTGCGATATCTTTAGCTGGCATTATATTCTTAATTTCCCCAGCACCCTGTGCTTCTTGTATTGCTTCAGTAATTAAGGATAGGATATATTGCTCCTTGTTTAAGATACTGGTTCTAATAAGCTCACTATGCTCCGCCATTTCATTACCTAGATTGCATGCCATGCACCCTAATTTACAATCCATTTCATTTTTAAGTATGTTGTACCTAAACTCATGAAAATCTAATAGGCGTTGTTTAGGGGAAAGTGATTTATTAAGTAGAATATTTTTGGCTGGTGTAAAATGATCATCAAAGTATTTTTCTATAGCTTTTACAGCAAAATCTTCTTTGCTTTCAAAGTAAAAGTAAAAAGAGCCTTTAGGGATTCCTGCTATTTTTACAATGTCATTTACACTAGTTGCATTATATCCTTTTGACCATAGTAATTCTATCCCTTTGTCTAAAAGAGTATCTATTTTTATATCGCGTTTTAGTGTTTTTTGCATTTTAAATTTTGACAGAACAAATATATGACCACTCGTCTAGTAAATAAAAATTTTATGTGTTAAAATTATTATAAACGAGAATAAATTAATATTAAAATACTGATTTACAATTTTTTGTGTTTACTTTTTTATTCTGCCGATTGCACAACTTACTAAGGATTTTGCTTTCTTAGGTAAAGAATTTGCTTCTCCAGTTATTGGATACCCTAAATCAGATAATTTTCTTAAAGCTGTTTCAAAATCAGTTTTTAAGAGGTAGTAAAAACTAACTTCATCAGTATCATTATTAACAATTACTTTTTCTACACCATTTAATTTGGAGAGTTGAGAAGTAATGGTATTTGCACAACCATGACACTTTAAGTTTTGAATTTTTACAGTTGTTCTCATAATTAAAGTGTTGATGGGCAAATAAAATCTGTTGTAGGTAAATTAGTTTTTTTTATAGCTCCAAAACCTCCGGCAATATCAATAAGATTATTATAGCCTCTCGCTTTTAGTATTGAAGCTGCAATTACAGAGCGATAACCACCTGCACAATGAATGTAATAGGTTTTATCTTTATCAACTTCGTTCATTTTTTCATTAATATAATCTAATGATAAATGCTGAGCGTTTTCTAGGTGCATACTATTATACTCACCATCTTTTCTTACATCTAAGATATTGATGTTGTTTGCTTTAGCTCTGTTGGCAAATTCCTCGGCTGAAATTGATTCTAAAGTGTCAATATCTTTTTCAGATGCCTTCCAGGCTTCCATTCCGCCTTCTAAATACCCTAGCGTATTATCATACCCTACACGAGATAATCGTGTAACAGCTTCAGCAGATTTTCCTTCAGGCACAACTAAAACTATAGGCTGTTTAATATCTGTGATTAGCGCTCCAACCCAAGGAGCAAATTGTCCGTTTAATCCAATGAATATTGAGTTAGGAATATGACCCTTTATATAATCTGACTGTGGTCTTACATCTAATACCAAAGCCGATTCATGATTTGCCAAGGCTTCAAATTCATCTGGGCTCAGAGGTGTGTCTCCTGTTTTTAAAACAGTATCAAAAGTATCATACCCCATTTTATTCATCATCGCATTCTTAGCAAAATATTGAGGAGGAGGAGCAATACCATCAAGTACTTCTTTTACAAATTCTGCCTTAGTCATATCTGCGCGTAAGGCATAATTGGTTTGTTTCTGTTCACCCAATATACCTACAGTTTCTTTGCTTAAATTTTTTCCACAAGCAGAACCAGCACCATGGGCAGGATATACAATGACATCATCTGCTAAAGGCATTATTTTAGTACGTAAAGAATCGAAGAGCATTGCGGCTAGATCTTCTTTTGTTAAATCAGATTTTATGGCTAAATCTGGTCGACCTACATCACCTAAAAATAAAGTATCACCAGAAAATATTGCATAGTCTTTCCCTGATTCATCTTTTAATAAATAAGTTACAGATTCTAAGGTATGACCGGGAGTGTGGAGTACTTTAATAGTTAATTTTCCTAACTTTAATTCTTCTCCATCAGTTGCGGATAGGATATCATAATCTGTTGTGGCACCAGGCCCAAAAACTATAGTAGCATTAGTTTTTTTTGCTAAATCTACATGGCCAGAAACAAAATCGGCATGAAAATGTGTTTCTAAAATATATTTGATTTTAGCTCCATTAGCTTCAGCCTTATCAATATATTGTTGTGTTTCTCTAAGAGGGTCAATAATGGCGACTTCGCCTTCAGACTCAATATAGTATGCACCTTGTGCTAAACATCCTGTATATAATTGTTCAATCTTCATCTTTATAGTTTTGAATAATACAAATTTACAAAACTTCAATTTTTGAAATGTGACATTTATCACAAAGTATTATAGTAGCTCTTTGTAAATGATATAAACTGCCATGATAAGCGTAAAATAACCAAAACCTTTTTTTAGTTTTTTACCACTGATAAATTTTGAAAGATAAACTCCCAAAATGATGCCTAAAATTGATATTAGCGTAAATATTAATAAGAATTTCCAATCGACTTCAATATTTGGTATATCGCCTAAAAAACCGATTAGTGATTTTACCGCAATGATTAATAATGATGTTCCAACTGCCTTTTTCATGGGAAGTTTAGCAAGTAATACTAACGCAGGAATAATTAAAAAACCACCACCAGCGCCTACAAGACCAGTAAGAATTCCAACGACGAAACCTTCTATTGCAATTAAAGGAAAATTAAAACTTTGTATCTCTGCTTCAATAGATTTTAGTTTATCTCGTTTGCTTTTTATCATAGAATAGCTTGCTAAAAGCATAATGACAGCAAACAATACCATAATAAAGATATTATTTGTGACTTTAAAATTTCCAACAGAAAATACAACATCAGGTATTAGTTGTACTAAAAAACGTCTGGTAATATAGACAGCGATAAAAGCAGGAATGGCAAAAATGATTGCGGTTTTTAAATCTACCTGTCCTTTCCTAAAGTTCTGAAAAGCACCAAAAACAGAGGTGATGCCAACAACAAATAAAGAATATGCTGTAGCTACAATTGGGTTAAGACCAATTAGGTAAACTAAAACAGGGACTGTAAGTATAGATCCACCACCACCAATTAAACCTAAGACTAAACCAACGATTAGCGCTCCAAAATATCCAAAAACCTCAGTAATTTCCATCTAGTGCGGTAGTTTGTCTCTTAATATACCATAAAAATATGTACCTAAAAGTGCAGCAGCAATTACAATGATTATAGAAAAAACACCTGTGCCTACAAGTATGTACATAGGGCCTGGGCAGGCTCCACATAGTGCCCAACCCAGCCCAAATATAATTCCACCTAAGATATAGCGTGCTAGTCCACGGGCTTTTAGAGGTACTTTTAAATAATTACCATTAATAGTTTTTACTTTTAGTTGTTTTGAAAGTATAAGCAATATTATACCTGTTATAACTGCAGTACCAATAATGCCATACATATGGAAAGATTGAAACTTAAACATCTCAAAAATGCGGTACCAGGAAACGGCTTCAGATTTTACTAATACGATTCCAAAAAATATACCTACTAAAAAGAACTTTATATATTTTCCCATCTTAAAATAGTATTGGATAAATAAAATGAATCATAATTAAGCCACCTATAAAAAAGCCAATAACAGCAATTAATGAGGGTCTTTGTAAACTGCTTAAACCAGTAATAGCATGGCCAGAAGTACAACCACCTGCATAACGTGTACCAAAACCAACAAGTAATCCTCCAACAATAAGAATAGATAAACCTTTAATACTTAAAACAGCATCCCAGCTAAATAATTCTGGTGGTAACAGACTTTGCCCAGCATTTTCAAAACCAAACATTTTTAAATCTTCAATGGTATTTTGACTTAAATCTATATTTGTAGGATGAGACAAGTAGTGGTGCGCTATAAAACCTCCTACGATAGCTCCTAGTACTACCACCAGATTCCAACGTTGACTTTTCCAATCGAATTTAAAGAACTCAACACGTTTACCTGCACCACCTATAGCACATAATGTTCTAAGGTTAGAAGACATGCCAAAGGTTCTTCCAAAATAGAGTAGTAGAAACATGATAATTGCAATACATGGTCCAGAAACATACCATGGCCAAGGTTGTAAAATATATTCCATAGATTTTAATTTAATACAAAAGTAGTGTTATGCATTTAAGCCTTTGTTACAATGGTTACTAAAACTCTAAGATTTTAATTTGATTTCGTCCGAGTTTAATTTTAAGTTCTTTTTCGAGTTGCTTTAAAAGTCTAGAGATAACTACTCTAGAAGTGTGTAGGTCTTCGGCAATCTCTTGATGTGTTATTTTTAAATCTGTTGAAGCAGATAATTTAACTTTATCCTTAAGGTATTTAAATAAGCGTTCATCCATTTTCATAAATGCTAAAGTATCAATAGTTTCAAGCATTTCATCAAACCGAACTTGATAACTCTGTAAAATAAAATCTCGCCAACTCTCATTAGAATTAAACCAGCTTCTCATGTTTTCGAGTGGTATCATCACAACTGTGACATCTTCATCTGCAACAGCCCTTATTTTGCTTACCGATTTAGACATGCAACATGTTAATGACATAGCGCATGTGTCACCAGACTCTAGTACATATAATAAAAGCTCATCTCCATTGTTATCTTCCCTTAAAACTTTAATGTTTCCTTTAATAAGTAGTGGAATAAAGTTTAATTCCTGACCTATATCTATTATAATATCTGTTTTATTATATGTCCTTAAAAAAGAAACTTTAGTAATGTTTTCAATTATTTCTGAATCGAATAGATAATTAAAAGGCTTTAAAAGTTCAATGGAAATCATGCTTCAAAAATACAATTAGAATTTTGAAATAAATAGTTTGGATTATTTTTAATAAAAGTTCTATATTTGCAGCCCTTTTACGGTTGAAGTCTAAGACTTCAACCGTAAAAAACAAGGCCACGTGGCGCAACTGAATAGCGCACTTGATTACGGCTCAAGAGGTTGCAGGTTTGAATCCTGCCGTGGTCACTTAGAATTAAAATCCATTTCTTGCAAGAAATGGATTTTTTGGTTTTAAGAAATAGTAAATCTTTCCGATTGATTTTAATTTGTTTATAATATAAGGTAGGTTGCCGTGTGTATTTTTATACCTAGAGGTATTGCTATTGGTCTAAAATTTTTTAACTATGTAAAATAACATGATAATTTAGGGGTGTTTTTAATGACAAATATCATAAGGTAATTGTATTCATTTTAGTAAATTATAGGAAAGCAGAATTACGATGAAAAAAATACTTCTACTTACGGATTTCTCAGAGAATTCTATCGGTGCAATGCGTTATGCATTACAGCTATATTATAATGATTTTTGTGATTTTGTTGTGATGAATATTCAAAATTCTATGAGTTATACATCAGATGATTTAATGGCTAGTAAACCAAATGAAAATCTTTATGAGACTTTAATTAAAGAAAATAAAGAAAAATTAAAGCTCATTGTAAATGATTTGAAGCCTTATTCTAATAGTAGATTACATACATTTCTTCCTATTGTAGATTATGATGTGTTTATTGACGCAATTAAACAAGCTATATCAAAACATAATATAGAGTATGTAGTTATGGGTACTAATGGGGCATCCAATTTACGAGAAGCTTTACTCGGTAGTAATGCTCTAAAGGTTTTGAGAAATATAAATTGTAATACTTTAGTCGTGCCAGAAGGCTATAATTACAAAAAACTGCAAACACTATTGTTGGCTCTGGATATAGATGACTATGCAGATCATAAAACAGTTTTAGATATTATGGATCTTGTTAAAAAACTAGATGCCAATATTAAAGTAGTAAGGTTTATAGCTTCAGAAGATAATTTGCAAACAAAAATAAACCTTGATAAAGAGTTGCTGTTAGAATTAATAAATGAGAAAAAGTTTACATACGATACGGTTTATGATCTACCATTATCAACCATCTTAATTGACGATAATTTGTCTAAAGATGCAGGTATGATAACTTTAGTAGGTCAATTCAAAGGTTTTTTTGAACGATTATTTAGTGACCCAAGCAAAACGAAAATTAGTAAAAACCTAATATTGCCATTAATGGTGTTTCATCATTAAAGTGTTCTAAAAAAAATCACTAACTGTTAGCCACCTAACATTTTAATCATTATTGCTATTCTAAATTTGCCTTAATAATTTAAATAACGAGCAATGATTAAAAAAACATTTTTAGGATTATTGGCAATAGGTTTAGTTGCCATGTCCTGTAGTAGCGATGACGATAATAATACGTCAACAACATCAGATTTAATATTAAACCTTGAAGGTTTAGAAGCATTAGGTGCTGATTATGTGTACGAAGGATGGGTAATTGTAGATAGCCAGCCAGTGAGTACAGGGACATTTACCAGTACCACTTTTCCACAAACATTTTCAGTAGATGCTACGCAATTGGCTAATGCAACTCGCTTTGTACTATCTATTGAACCAGCTATTGACCCAGATCCTGCACCTGCAGATACAAAGATTTTGGTGGGAGACTTTAATGGAGCTACAGCAGCAGTAAATACTGATATTGTAGGTGATTTTTCTAATGCAGCAGGGGCATTCTTTTTAAGAACACCAACTGATGAGTCTGGTATGAACAATGGTAACGACGAAAATGGTGTGTGGTTTGGTACTCCAGGAATGCCTCCAACTCCAAACTTTGTTTTGCCTACATTGCCAGCAGGCTGGGCTTATGAAGGTTGGGTAGTAGGAGATTCAGGGCCATTAAGTACAGGGACGTTTACGGCATTTAACACTGCTGATGATGCTGCACCATTTAGTGGATCTTCAGCCGGACCACCAGTACCAGGTGAAGACTTTTTTGAAAATGTACCAACTGGTGAGACTTTTCCTTTAGATGTAAGAGGTCGTACTGTAGTAATTTCAGTAGAGCCAGTCCCAGATGATTCTCCAGCTCCTTTTGTATTAAAGCCATTAGTAGGAACTGCAGGAAATGATACTGCACCCGCTACTCATGCTTTCGATCAAAATTTAGGGTCATTACCTATGGGATCTGTAATACGAAATTAAATTCACTTAATTGAAAAAGAAAGTTTACCGCTAGGGCGATAGATTACATTGAGTTTTATAAAGGCTACCAATCGGTAGTCTTTTTTTCGTCTAATGCATTTTTTGTTATATATACACGCCAACCAATTATAGCAAGTTGTAGCTTAGAAGCCTTACTTAGGTCTAATCGTTGTTTTGTGTAAGAAGGTAATAGAGCTTTATTTAATTTAGCTAAAGCTTTAAAGATCGTTTTGTTCATCGTACAAATAATAAAGACATTTTAGTCTGTAATTATTTTGTGACAAAAATAGTAAAACTTATTCTAGAACTAAGTTCTACTTTTTATTGATGGTTAGTTTTTGGTTGGTTTTAATTTAGAATATTGAAAAAATAATATCAATAATCAATTTTGCTAATGTCATCATAATTTTTTGGTTTAGAGGTTAATAAATCAGTTATGTTTTTTGATTGAGTTTTCAATATATATCGACGACGAATAATCTTCCAAACGTTTTTATAAAAATCAACGAATTTGCATTTATATTTATAAGTGAAAAGATGATAATGTTTACTTAAAATTGTGACTTGCCTACAGATTAATTATAATTTGTAATTTAAAATTGCAATTAATGTTTCATATTTATATGTTTCAAGGGCATATTTTTGACACTTTTTAAAATCGTAGAGGCGTTTTGTCTTCAAATTGCCATTTTTTGGGTGTTTCATCTTTTTTAGATTTTATTTTACTGATATTTATCATAGTATTTTTAATATGTTTTTTGTAATAAATTTTAGTATTTTGGGTTTTAACATTAAAGCAACATATAAGACCTATATTTGTTAAAATTTATATTATGAAACGCTTATTGATTTTATTCGTGCTACTATCTTGTTCTTTTGGGTGGTCACAAGATTTGATTATAAATGAGTTTGATCCAGATTCTCCAAGCACAGACACTGCAGAGTTCATAGAGCTAAAATCACAAACACCAAACTTTTCAACCGATGGTTATATTCTTGTCTTTTTTAATGGTTCAAGTAGTGGAGCAGATTCTAGTTACATGGTTATAGATTTAAATGGTTATACGACAGATAATAATGGATTATTAGTTATAGGGAGTGAAGGTGTATCTCCTTTTCCTCAGGTTTTAATTTCAGAGAATGTAATTCAGAATGGTGCAGATGCAGTAGGGGTTTACCAAGCTTCTGTAAGTGATTTTCCAGAAGGAACTCTGGCAACGCAAGATAATCTTATCGATGCCATGGTTTATGGAACAAATGATTCTGATGATACTGACTTATTAGGTTTAATGGGGGAAACCATACAATACAATGATAATGGAACAAATGCAAACCCAAGATCGATTCAACGATTTGTAGATGGCATGGGAATAGAGTCGTTTTCAACAGCTACACCAACACCACGACGCGAAAATGATGGTTCTGGTATTGATATAAATCCTGTAAGCATTTCGGTAATGGAGATACAATATGATGAAGGCGTAAGTTTTGATATTTCATTTACTTCAGAAACTAATGTTACTTCAGATTTAAACTTTACCATTAGTTTAGATAATTTTGGTTTTAATAGCTCTGATTTTTCAGGAAACTTAAGTTTAACTATTCTTAATGGTCAAAATTCTACGAGTACGACTATTAGTCTAGTTGATGATGCTCTAGACGAAGGTGATGAAGTTCTGCAAATCCGCTTTTTAGATTTAATGGAGCCAATAGTACCATCTAATAATTTTGTAGAAGTTAGAGTTGTAGATAATGATTTTACAATGGCTGCTTGGGGAACACCAGTTAATCCCACTAATGGTATTGTACAAAGTACTGAACCTATTGGGTATTACGATAGTTTAGATGGTTTGGCTGATACCGCTTTGAGACAAGCCTTGCAAGATATTGTTGCAGATCCAGCAACAGTTAGAGCGCAAACTTATGCGGATGTGATTGATATTTTATTAGAGGCAGATCAAAACCCAGAAAACAGCAATCAAGTTTGGTTGCTATATACAGAACAAGGTAGAGCAAAATTAGATTTGCAAACCGGAAGTAGTAATGCAGGTAAATGGAACAGAGAGCATACTTATCCGAGATCTAGAGGTGGTTTTTTTGATATTGAGGAAGATGAAATTGCAGATGGTATAGATGTCTTTTGGACAACTAAAGCAGACTCTCTTCGTCATGGCAACTCAGATGCTCATGCTTTACGAGCTGCTGATGCATCCGAAAATAGTTCTAGAGGAAATCAACACTATGGACAATATGTTGGGCCAAATGGCACGCTCGGTAGTTTTAGAGGTGATGTGGCACGTAGTGTTTTGTACATGGAGATTAGGTATAACGGTTTGGAAGTAGTTGACGGTTTCCCTACAGATACAGGTCAGTTAGGTGATTTAGCAACACTTTTAGATTGGCATAGAAATGATCCTCCAGATGATTTTGAAATGAACAGAAATAATGTCGTTTACAATTGGCAAAAAAACAGAAACCCTTTTATAGATCAACCACTTTTAGTAGAATATATATGGGGAACCAATGTTGGTGACGCTTGGGATCAGTCTTTAAATGTCGATGAGGATGAATTTTCGGAAGTATTGGTATATCCCAATCCTACAAATGGAAGACTTTATGTTTATGGCTTTAATGATAAACCTAATGCAGAAGTATATTCTATTGATGGTAAACTTTTAAAGCATTATAAATCCATAGATGATTATATAGATTTAGATTTAGCACCTGGTTTATACCTAATGAAGTTTACGAGTAATAATCGCTCAATGATTAAGAAGATTATTATAAAATAGTTGTCTTTTATATTTGAATAGTTTTAAACTAAAAAAAGTCAAACTAAATAAAATAGTTTGACTTTTTCCGTTTTGATTGATTGATGAAATTTGGTTTAGTTCTTTTTTGTTTTTATAATGACAACACCGTCTTTGGCTTTATCTCCATATTTTTCGATTGCACTTTTATCTTTTAGTACAGTTACAGATTCAATGTCATCTGGATCTAAATCTGAAATTTCATCTTTAGACACCTCTTTATCGTCAATAATAAATAAAGGATTCTTTCCATCTTCATCAGAAATAAAGATTTTGTTCTTAGTGTCATCTAGTTCGATAATAAAGACATCGTCGTTATTCATACTTTTAGCTATAGCCTGCTTAACTCTTCCTTTTACGACTACATTTTCTTTTCCCTCGGCGATATGGATCTTTTTTCCATTAACTATTATGGTTTCTTCTTCATCTCCTTCTCCTTCAACAATGATTTCAACCATATCGTCATCTCCAGATATGACTTCAATATTCTTAGACCTTTTAATGGTCTTTACTTTTCCTTTTTTACCATTACTTTTTACGATAACTTTTGTGTTATGGTCTTTATTATCTTCATATTCATAATCTTCAGTGATTACATAGACATTATTTCCGCTACCAGATTTGCTGATTTTGTGTTTGCCTCCAGTATGAGCTTCATAAACATAGGTGTGGACACCGTGTTTTGCGTTTTCATTACCAATTGAAATGCTGTTGTTATCTTTGTCAAAAACGATTTTTACGGGATCTATCGCTTCGTCAGAATTTACATTGTAACTAGCATTGGATTTTTTTGATTTTGCGTCAATCTTAATAGCTGTAATTTCTCCTTTACTATTACGCTTTACACCTTTAAATTTTACAGTTAGTCCTTCTCTTTTTAGTTCATCTATGATTTTATCTAAATCTGCATCTGATGTATTTTTGCTAATTACTATAACAGAAATATCTCCTAATTTATTAGAGCTGTTTTTTTGTGCTTTTGGAGAAGTTTGAGCAATCAATTTGCTGTTATTTTTATGACTATTATTTGAGGTTGTTGCGCTATGGTTTTTAGACTTTGCTTCTGTTTTATTATCAAACTCAATGGTATCATAGAAATTGTTTAAATGTGCTGAAGCTTCAATTGGTGCCACCTCACTTAGATCAGCTGGTTCATCAATTTCAACAAAAATTTCTTTTGTGTTAAAACTCATTAAGAAGAGGGCTAATACAGGTAAAATTAACAAATACTTCCAGGCGTTTAATTTTTTTGATTTTGATTTGTGTAACATAATTATTCTTTTTTTGATTTGTGAATTGTAAAAATTATTTGTGATTAAAAATTTGTGATTTGGAACGCTAGACTTTAACAATATAAGCTGATAGCTTTTTTCGCATTTAGAAAAATCTTGTGCCTTTTTGTCTGCTATAAACTCTAAGTTTTGTTGTACTTCTTTTTTGTAAAACCAGACAAAAGGGTTAAACCAAAAAAGCACACATGCCAATTGTGTTAGGACAATGTCGATTGAGTGCAATTCTTTTGCATGTGCTTTTTCGTGATTTAGAATATGATTTAATTCTTCTTTCGAATATTTTTTTGGGTTATAAACAATCCAATGAAAGAATGAAAATGGAGGAATGTCATTATTAGTTTCAATTAACACATAAGATCCACTTTTATAATATTGATGTTTGTTAAACAAGAATTTAAGTGATGTAAGCTCTATGAGTAGCTTGCCTAAAAAGAAGGCTAAACCAATACCATATACAGCATATATAATTTGTGAAATATCATAAGTGGGTTCTGCTACATTTTGATGAACCTCCGCGCCTACAAAAATTGGCACGTTATTATCTGCTATAGCTGGTGTATATTCAATATAAATAGGTATAACAATTAAAGGGATTAACAATGCAGTTAATAAACCTATAATTAGGTACAAACGGTTGGTTTGAAAAAACGTTTCACGCTGTAAAAACAACTTATAGAAAGTATAGAATATAAATATTACAGCAGATGCTTTTAAAAGATATTCCATGATTATTTATTGTTTTCAATTAATGCAATGATTTCTTTAAGCTCGTCAACACTTATTTTTTCTTCTTTAGCGAAAAATGAGACTACATTTTTATAAGAACTATTAAAATAATTTTCAATAGCAGTTGTCATAAAACGTTTTTTATAATCCTCCTTAGAAACTATAGGGAAGTATTGATGCGTTTTTCCGTATGCATTGTAATCTACATAACCCTTTTCTTCTAAATTTCTAATTATTGTAGATAATGTGTTATAATGTGGTTTGTCAGTTTTTATTTCTGCCAATACATCTTTTACAAACCCTTTTTCGAGCTTCCATAAAATGTGCATAATTTCCTCTTCTTTATTTGTTAATTTTTGCATAGGAGTTGTGAATTAAATGATCTTGATTTCAAATATAACTATTTTTATAGTTATGAAACTAAAATAATAGTTATTTAACGAAATTTTTAGTTTTTCTTTGCTTTAAAAATGAAATGCTATCTTCGCGATTTAATGTAAAGAGTAGATTAGATACCTGTTAAACAAATGAGTGTATTCCTTGTTATATCTGGCTTAGCGTTGTTGGTAGTTGGCGGTGATTTTTTGGTAAGAGCATCAGTTGGTTTGTCTTTTAAGCTAAAGATTTCTAAACTGGTTATAGGTATGACAGTAGTGTCTTTTGCGACTTCTGCACCAGAACTGTTGGTGAGTTTACAAGCGGCTTTTGATGGAATTTCGGATATAGCATTAGGTAATGTAATTGGTTCTAACATAGCTAATATTGGTTTGGTTTTGGGTATTACTGCAATAATTACCCCTTTGGCTGTAGATAAAGATTTCTATAAGTTTAACTGGCCAATGATGATGTTAGCATCTTTTGTGTTGTATTACTTTTTAAAGAATGACAAAGTATTAACAGCTATTGAAGGTGTGATATTATTCGTTGGACTAATCATTTTTCTTTTTATATTAATTCGCGGCTCAAGAAAATCAACAAAAGCTAACCTTGAAGAGGTCGACGATGCTTTGGCTCAAGTTTCTAACTTTAAAATTGTGATTTGGTTGTTAATAGGAGTTGCAGGCCTATATTATGGTTCGGAATGGTTAGTTGAAGGAGCGAAACAATTAGCAAAAGCGGTAGGTATAAGTGATTATGCTATATCTGTAACAGTAATTGCCATAGGAACTAGTGTGCCAGAACTTGCGGCTTCTGTTATTGCTGCGCTTAAAAAGGAAAAGGCGATTTCTTTAGGAAATTTAATAGGGTCTAATATATTTAACATTGCATCAGTATTGGGGTTAACAGCTATTGTAAAACCTATTGTGGTTAATCCGGAAACACCAGAAATATTATCTACTAATATTTTTTGGATGATTGCCTTTGCGGCTATTTTAGTCCCTTTGATGCTAATCCCTAAACAGTTTGTTGTAGGGAGATATAAGGGGATGCTTTTGTTTGGCGCATACATTGTATTTATATACTTAGCTTTAAAATAAAAATAGCCTCAAGATTATTCTCAAGGCTATTAAAATAATATATAATTCTAGTAATATTATGCTGTAATATCAGCACTTTTTACAGTCTTTATAATTCTACCGGCAATTTTATAAGGATCACCGTTAGATGCTGGTCGTCTATCTTCTAACCAGCCTTTCCAGCCTTTTTCTACTGTAATAATAGGAATTCGAATAGAAGCTCCTCTGTCTGATATACCATAGCTAAAGTCGTCAATCGATGCTGTTTCGTGATCACCAGTTAAACGTTGGTCGTTAAACTCACCATATACAGCAATATGTTCTTTTACAACAGGTCTAAATGCTTCACATATTTTTTCATAAACTTCTTGACTACCACAAGTTCTTAAAGTCGTGTTAGAAAAGTTAGCATGCATACCAGAACCATTCCAATCCATATCTTTTCCAAGAGGTTTAGGGTGGTATTCTATATAGTATCCGTATTTTTCAGTAAGACGATCTAATAAATAACGCGCCACCCAAATTTCATCTCCAGCTTTTTTAGCGCCTTTAGCAAATAATTGAAACTCCCATTGTCCGGAAGCTACTTCTTGGTTGATACCTTCAAAATTTAAACCTGCAGCAATACATAGATCTGCATGTTCTTCAACTAAATCCCTTCCATGAGTGTTTCGTCCTCCAACAGAGCAATAATACAATCCTTGAGGTGCAGGATAGCCACCTACAGGAAATCCTAAAGGTAGTTGTGTTTTTCTATCCATGATAAAGTATTCTTGTTCAAAGCCAAACCAGAAGTCGTTATCTTCATCTTCAATAGTTGCTCTTCCATTAGACTCGTGAGCTGTTCCGTCAGCATTTAAAACTTCTGTCATTACTAAATAACCATCCTTTCTTGCTGGATCTGGGTAAATTGCTACGGGTTTTAATAGACAATCCGAAGAACCTCCTTCAGCTTGTCGGGTAGAACTTCCGTCAAAAGACCAGATAGGACAATCTTCTAACTTACCACTAAAGTTGTCTTCAACTTTAGTTTTACTTCTCATGTTTTGAGTGGGCTTGTAGCCATCTAACCAAATGTACTCTAATTTTGATTTGCTCATTATAATAGAATTATGAATTTTTGATAGGCAAATTTGATTAAAAATTAATTATACCCCAAAAAAAATAGGGTTAAATGCTAAAAAATCTTATTAACAGTTGTTAATACCCTTAAAATTTATGGGTATTCAATATTTGTTTTAGATTTGTAATTCTAAAAATCATACAGTTATGTCAACATTAAGATTTAATGCTATAAAGGAATCTTTGAAAAGAGAACCGTTAAAAGTTGAAGAATATAAACGTCGTTCTGAAGTTTTTGGATACAATGTATTTAATGCAACAGCAATGCGACAATATCTCACCAAAGATGCTTTAGATAGTATTGTTGAAGCTATTGAAAAAGGAGAAAAGATAAATCGTATTATAGCTGACCATATCTCTACAGGAATGAAAGAATGGGCTATTTCTAAAGGAGCAACACACTATACACATTGGTTTCAGCCTTTAACTGGTGCAACAGCAGAAAAGCATGATGCTTTTTTTGAAACCATAGGTGATGGCTTAGCTATTGAAAAATTTGGTGGTAGTCAATTGGTACAACAAGAGCCAGATGCTTCAAGTTTTCCACATGGTGGTATTAGAAATACTTTTGAGGCTAGAGGTTATACTGCATGGGACCCAACTTCTCCAGCATTTATTTATGGGACAACATTATGTATTCCAACAGTTTTTGTAGCCTATACGGGAGAAGCATTAGATTATAAAACACCTCTTTTACGCGCACTTCAAGCGGTTGATAATGCTGCAGTTGATGTCTGTAAATATTTTGACAAAAACGTAAAAAAAGTAAACGCTTCTTTAGGTTGGGAACAAGAATACTTTTTAATTGACAATGATCTTGCTACATCAAGACCAGATATTGTGCTAACTGGTCGTACACTTTTAGGGCATTCACCCGCAAAAGGACAACAGCTCGATGATCATTATTTTGGTACAATACCAAATAGAGCGATGGCATATATGAGGGATTTGGAAAACGAATGTATGCTTTTAGGTATTCCGGTAAAAACAAGGCATAATGAGGTAGCTCCAAACCAGTTTGAATTAGCTCCTATATACGAGGAAGCCAATTTAGCAGTTGATCATAACTCCTTATTAATGGATGTAATGCAAAAAGTTGCCGAGCGTCATAGTTTTATGGTGCTTTTGCACGAGAAACCATTTGCAGGTGTCAATGGATCTGGAAAACACAATAATTGGAGCTTAAGCACAGATACAGGAGTCAATCTTTTATCGCCAGGTAAAACACCTATGAGCAATTTACAGTTTCTAACCTTTTTCATTAATACTATTAAAGCAGTTCAAACCCATGAAGAGTTATTGAGAGCCGCAATCGCATCAGCAAGTAATGATCATAGATTAGGAGCAAATGAGGCACCACCAGCTATCATTTCTGTGTTTATAGGAGCGCAACTCACCAAAGTCCTTGAAGAATTAAAGACCGTCACCAAAGGAAAGTTGTCTCCGCAAGAAAAAACGGATTTAAAACTTAATGTTGTTGGTAAAATTCCTGAAATACTCTTAGATAATACCGATAGAAATAGAACTTCACCATTTGCCTTTACAGGTAATAAGTTCGAATTCAGAGCTGTAGGTTCTACGGCTAATTGCGCTAATCCTATGACGGTTTTAAATACCATAGTTGCAAAGCAATTGATGGATTTCAAAGTGGAAGTTGATGCGTTGATAGATAAAAAAACCATGAAAAAAGATGATGCCATTTTTAATGTATTAAGAGAATATATTAAAACTTCAAAAGCTATTCTTTTTGAAGGTAATGGTTATAGTGAGGAATGGGAAAAAGAAGCTAAGAAACGTGGTTTAAGTAATAATAAAACTACACCAGAAGCCTTAAAGGTAAAAGTCTCAAAATCTTCTTTAGAGCTTTTTGAAAATTTAGGTGTTATGAATAAGGTTGAAGCTCAAGCACGTTACGAGATTGAGATGGAAGAGTACATTCTTCATACTCAAATAGAGAGTAGGGTTTTAGGTGATATTGCTCGCAATCATATTGTACCGACAGCAGTACGATATCAAAATATACTGATTGAGAATGTAACAGGTTTAAAGACAATTTACGGCAATAAATTTAAAGATTTTGCAAAGGAGCAACTCGCGCTCATAGAACAAATATCTAGTCATATAGAAGCCATAAATTCACTGGTAACGAAAATGACTGATCAACGCAGAAATTTAAATAAGATTGATGATGTTGAGAAAAAAGCAGCTGGTTATTGTAATGAAGTAAAATCTCTATTTGAAGCGATTAGATATCATTGCGATAAACTAGAACTAATGATTGATGATGAGCTTTGGCCATTGACTAAGTATAGAGAACTTTTGTTTACTAAGTGATGGTTAGATCTAAAATAATAGACTCTTTTTTAGGGATAAAGACGGATTTATATAAAGTTTTTTATCTAAATATATAAGTAACTACACGTAGAAGGATTAGTTTTAAATTGTGTATCTGTGTCGTTCGTCGATTACAATTGTCTTATTGTCGAAAAGCCTGTTAATTGTTAGCAAAAAACAGGTAACTATCGTTTTTCCATAGGGTTAATTTAGTATGTTTGTAATGCTATTAATCAATATTTGTTAAAATGAAGAAGTTACTACTAAGCGTAGCTATTCTTGTGGGTGCGACTTTAATTCTATCTCAGGATAATTCCGAAGACATAAAAGATGTTGTTAAGGACAATGTTGTAAATGTTCAACCAGAGCTACAGACAGAATCTTAAAAATTTATAAGATTATAAAATAAGGCATTATTGCCATTTAAGAGTTTATAGGATAAAACAGTTTTGTGTTTTATCCTTTTTTTATTACCGTTAATCTTAGATTTTTTTATGATTTGAAGAATATTTTTCTATATTGTGCAGCTCCATTATCTTAAATGACGTCAACTTATTTGCTAATTAAGGTTATATGATTATCAAATATAAGTGCGTTTTTCTATTAGTTGTATTCACTATTTTTGGGCTAAGCTTTGTAAATGCACAAGAAGAAGAAAGTAGTAATGACAATAAATTAAAATATAGAAAATTAGAATTTTATAATTTAAGAGGCACAAATACAATAGATGCCGCAATTGGCTCATCACTTCTTAGTGGTGATTTTACTAAACCCGAATTTGAAATATACTCAAGACTAGGTTATAAACGATTTGTTACAGAGCATTTAGCTATTAGTTTTACTTATAACAAATACAATCTGGCTTTTAATGATGAGTATAATGAGGGATTTATGTCTTTTGATTTAAACTTAGAATATTTAATAACACCATTTAATAGTATAAGTCCTTATGTTTATGGGGGCTATGGCTATAATGCGGCTAATTATTTTGAAAATACAGGAGCAAAAATTCAAGGAGGTGCAGGTATAGAGTTTATTGTTATAGAAAAGGTAGGGGTAAAATTATTTGGCGAATATAATTTTGTTTTTTCTAATGAGACTAACCCTATTATACAAGAAGAAAATAATATAAACTTCTTTAGAGCGGGAGTGGGTATTCATTTTTATTTTGGGGGTAAAAAGAAAAGAGAAAGATTATTAGAAGAAGTAGAAACAGTAATTCAATCAAATATTATTAAATAGATAGATATCAATTCTTACTTTTGCAGTACCAATTATAAAATTCTTCAATGGGTAATTCGGTTAGCAAAAGGTATGCACAGCGAGGCGTTTCTGCGTCTAAGGAAGATGTGCACAATGCCATAAAAAATATAGATAAAGGCTTATTTCCTAAGGCTTTTTGTAAAATAGTTCCAGACTATTTAACTAATGATGATAATTACTGCCTTATAATGCATGCAGATGGTGCAGGTACAAAATCATCTTTAGCCTATATGTATTGGAAAGAAACAGGCGACCTCTCTGTTTGGAAAGGCATTGCACAAGACGCCTTAATTATGAATATTGATGACTTGCTTTGCGTTGGTGCCACAGATAATATTATGTTATCCTCAACCATAGGTCGTAATAAAAACCTAATTCCAGGCGAAGTCATTTCTGCAATTATCAACGGAACAGAAGAATTGATTGAAGATTTAAGATCTTTTGGTGTTACAATTCACTCCACTGGAGGTGAAACTGCTGATGTAGGAGATTTAGTGAGAACTATTATTGTAGATTCTACAGTTACTGCAAGAATGAAGCGTTCTAAGGTTATAGATAATGCTAATATAAGTGAAGGAGACGTTATTCTAGGTTTAGAATCTTTTGGTCAATCTACCTACGAAAATGAATACAATGGAGGTATGGGAAGTAATGGCTTAACTTCTGCAAGGCACGATGTGTTTTCTAAATATTTAGCAAAAAAATATCCAGAAAGTTATGATGCTGCAGTGCCAGAAGACTTAGTCTATTCCGGACAAACGCAACTAACAGATTCAGTTGAAAACTCACCAATTGATGCAGGTAAATTGGTGTTGTCTCCCACGAGAACTTATGCTCCAATTATAAAGGCTGTTTTAAATAAGTACAACAGTGATTCTGTTCATGGAATGATACATTGTAGTGGAGGAGCACAAACTAAGATTCTTCATTTTGTGGATAATCTCCATATTGTAAAAGATAATATGTTTGAGATTCCGCCATTATTTAAATTGATACAAGAGCAATCTAAAACAGATTGGAAAGAAATGTATCAAGTATTTAACTGTGGTCATCGTATGGAAATGTATGTTACACCAGAAGTAGCAGAAGATATCATTGCGATTTCAAAATCGTTTAATGTTGATGCCAAAATTATTGGTAGAGTAGAGGCTTCTGCTTCAAAAAGGTTAACTATTAAAAGTACATATGGTACTTTTGAATACTAATTTAAATAAATCCTTTTATAAGCAATAAAAACGTACAGGTAATTAAACTATCTAGTATAAAAATGGTGCTGAAAAATTTTAAGTGAGAGACACCTCTAATTTTATAGAATTTTAAACGCTGTCTTAGTTTTCTATCACTAATCATTATCCATAGTAAAAATACCAAGAACAATTTTGTGCATAATGCCAAAATCAATTCTGGATTTATAAACGTAATTGCAATAGTCACTAAAAATGACCATAAGGCAAGCGGTTTATAGTAATTGAGTATAGAGGTGAACTGCCTTACCATATAACTTACAACGCAAAAACAATTAAAATTATTTTCTCAATCGATACAAAAATACTTTCTGATAAAAATCCATAAAAAATTGTACTTTTGAAACTCAATTTTTTGAAGCGCGATGTTAGAGAAAATACAGATTGTAAAACAACGTTTTGATGAGGTTAATGACCTTATCATTCAACCCGATATTATATCAGACCAAAAGCGTTATATACAACTCAATAAAGAATACAAAGACCTAAAGCAGATTGTTGATAAAGGTCTGGTATATAAAGAACTTTTAGATAACATTTCTGAAGCAGAAGAAATCATTGCTGATGGCTCTGATGCTGAAATGGTAGAAATGGCTAAAATGCAGCTCGATGAGGCTAAAGAACAGCTTCCTAAGCTTGAAGAGGATATACGCTTTTTGTTAATACCAAAAGACCCAGACGATGCTAAGAATGTCGTTGTAGAAGTAAGAGCTGGTACTGGTGGTGACGAGGCTAGTATCTTTGCAGGTGATTTATTTAGAATGTATTCTAAGTATTGTAGTGATAAAGGTTGGAGAGTAGATGTGGTAAGTCAAAGTGATGGTACATCAGGCGGATTTAAAGAAATTATTTTCGAAGTTTCCGGGGAAGATGTTTATGGTACTATGAAGTTTGAAGCTGGTGTACATCGTGTACAACGTGTACCTCAAACCGAAACCCAAGGCCGCGTACATACAAGTGCTGCTACAGTCATGGTTTTACCTGAAGCCGAAGAGTTTGATGTAGAGTTAGATATGACTGAAGTACGTATTGAGCGTACAACGTCAACAGGTCCTGGTGGACAGTCAGTGAATACAACCTATTCAGCAATTAAGTTGCACCATGAGCCAACAGGAATGATAGTGAGCTGTCAGGACCAAAAATCGTCACATAAGAACTTAGAAAAGGCTTTAAAAGTATTACGTTCTCGTTTATACGAACTAGAGTTGGCTAAGAAGCAAGCTGCGGATTCTGAAAAACGAAAGAGTATGGTAAGCTCTGGTGATAGAAGTGCTAAGATCAGAACCTATAACTATCCTCAAGGACGAGTAACTGACCACAGAATTGGTTTAACACTTTACGATTTATCAAATATCATTAATGGTGATATTCAAAAAATAATAGACGAATTAATGCTAGCTGAAAACACAGAGTTGTTGAAAGCTAATGATGATGTGATTTAAATTGAAGCCTCTCATTGAGGCTTTTTTTATACTATGACAACAACCCAACTCATAAACCAAATCCATAAAAAGCAATCTTTTCTCTGTATAGGTTTAGATGTGGATTTAAATAAGATTCCTAAGTACTTATTGAAAGAGGAAGATCCCATCTTTGCTTTTAATAAAGCTATTATTGATGACACACATCATTTGTGTGTGGCATACAAGCCAAATACGGCATTTTACGAAGCTTACGGAATTAAAGGTTGGCAAGCTTTAGAAAAAACTATAAACTACCTTAACAAAAATCATCCTGAAATTTATACCATTGCTGATGCAAAACGTGGTGATATTGGTAATACAAGTACCATGTATGCTAAAGCATTTTTTGAAGATTTAGGGTTCGATAGTGTTACTGTAGCTCCATATATGGGAAAAGATTCGGTAGAACCTTTTCTGACTTTTAAAGATAAACATACTATTCTTTTGGCGTTGACGTCTAATCTAGGTGCGTTTGACTTTCAAACTAAGACCACAGATGGTGTTGAATTATATAAACAGGTATTAGAGACCTCAAAAACTTGGGAGAATTCAGAGAATTTGATGTATGTGGTTGGAGCAACAAAAGCAGAGTTTTTGGCTGATATTCGTAAAATCATTCCTGATAGTTTCTTGTTAGTTCCTGGTGTTGGCGCTCAAGGTGGAAATTTGCATGAGGTTTGCAAATATGGCATGAATAATTCTGTAGGCTTATTGATAAATTCTTCAAGAGGAATTATATATGCCTCTCAAGACAAAGATTTTGCAAAAGCAGCTGCAAAACAAGCTGAAATATTACAGTTGCAAATGAAAGAGGAACTATCTCATTAATTGTTATGCTCAACCTGCTTTAGCATCTTTATTATGATATTTACAGACCAACTCAATCGTAAACTTCAAATAAGCGAAAGGGCAAAGCGTATCGTTTCATTAGTACCATCCCAAACAGAATTATTAGTTGATTTGGGTTTAGAAACTTCAATAGTTGGTGTTACAAAATTTTGTGCTCATCCAAAGCATTTAAGAAAAAAGAAGACGGTTGTTGGTGGGACCAAACAAATTCATGTTGAAAAAATTAAAGCTCTCCAACCCGATATTATTCTTTGTAATAAGGAGGAGAATACACAATCAATAATTGAAGAGTTAGAAAGTATTGCTCCTATACATATCAGCGATATTTATAATATAGACGACTGCTATGCGCTTATTAATATGTATGGTGAATTATTTCAAGTCAAAGACAAAGCGTTGCACATAGTTTCTAAGATTAAAAAGCAGCGCGAGCAATTTCAAAATAACTTAAAGGGTAATAATAAATATAAAGTGGCTTATTTTATTTGGAAAGCACCATGGATGGTTGCGGCTTCTCATACCTTTATCGATTATATGATTAACGAAGCTGGCTTTGTTAATGTGTTTAAAGAAGAAAAACGTTACCCTGAAATAGAACTAAACAATTCAAAATTGCAAGAAGCTGATATTATTTTTTTATCTAGTGAGCCATACCCTTTTAAAGAGGCACATATTTTAGAATTAAGATCGAACTTTCCAAAGGTGCCTGTTAGAATAGTAGATGGAGAATTATTTTCTTGGTATGGAAGCCGATTACTAGCGTCTTATACGTATTTTCAATCCCTTCATTATTTAGTATAAAAAAGTCGGTACCTAACTGAAATACCGACTTACTACTAACTAACGATCTTAACTTTTAAGACTTTCTTTTGCATTACAAAGAAATCATATTTAAGTGGTTTATATGTTACCTTAATATTAGCATATAATTAAATGTAGTTTAATAGCTCAGAGTAGAAATGTAATTTGAGAAAAATATCTTTCCTTAAAAATCTTAGAAATGTTTACTTACAAAATACAGTGGTATATTTAGAAGACATGTAAAAGTTTAACTTTTTTGCAGATGCTTAGGAAGTTGTAAATCCATACAACCTTGAAGCTAACGAAACGATTAATTAGCTTGTAATTTTGTATCTCCGATAATAAATCTCAACTTATTGATTTTATGCAAAATTTTAGTCGCTTTGTACTCTGAAAAGTCACTCAGCGCATGGTCGGTTTGTCTAAAATTATAGGCATCCTCTATTAGCCGCCTATATTCCTTTTTAAGTTTTGTCTTTTTTTGGAGCAATCGGTCTAAGTGAGCCATTGCATTTGGTTTAGTAATTACGACATTAAATTACTAAATAAATCAATACAAACTCTCTTATCATTTAAAAAACAGGAATTTAGTCCTGTAAAGCAAATACTTTTTTCAATAAATCTGTAGTTCGGGAAGATACTTTATTTCTAATTTCCTTTTCTTCAATACCAATCATGGTATAAACACCTTTTAGAGCCTCAGTAGTCACATAATCAGTTAAGTCTGGATTTACATTGTTTGTGAGCGGAAGGCTGTTGTATTTAGTAATAAGGTTATTCCAGATTTGGTCTGCACCAACTTTGCCAAACGAATCATCGATTACAGGTTTAAACTTGTTATACAATTCTGTTTGGGTCTTAGTCGTTAAATAACTAGTAGCAGCATCATCTTCACCCAAAAGAATATTCTTAGCATCATTAAATGTAATATCCTTAACAGCGTTGATAAAAATTGGAGTTGCCTCCTTAACAGCATCTTCTGCAGCTCTATTTAGGGCTTTTATACCACTATCGGCTAAACTGCTCAAACCAATTTTTCGTAAAGCATTATCTACTTTTTGTAAATCTTTTGGCAGTAAGATCTTAACGAGTTCGTTCTTATAAAAGCCATCTTTTTTGGTAAGTTTAGTTACCTGCTTGTCTATGCCTAAATCTAGTGCTTGTCTTAAACCTGCAGCCATATCTGCATTGCTAAGCCCTCCGCCTTGAGGAAGTGATTCTACAACTTGCTGTAGTTCAGCACATGATGTTAATATTGAAAAAGATAGAAAAAATAAAAATAGTCGTTTCATGGTAATTTTTTTTCAAAGATATAATAATACTGATTGAAGTAGGTTATAATTATTAACTGATAATTGTTTATACTATTATTTGTAAACGTATTTATAAATTTTCAAATTGTTATTTTTAGCACAGTATTTGTTTATCTATTAGAAAATTACATAATTCATGATGAATTGTTTTTTCAAAAAGTTTCTCTCAGCAGCAATAATCTGTGTAATATCTACAAGTTATTCTTATAGTCAGGTTAATGTTTCTGAGTTTATTCAGGAATCTAAGATTGCTTCAGCGGACAGTAACAAATTATTCTTTGTAGATTTTTGGGCTACTTGGTGTGGCCCTTGTATCACTGCGAAAGAGCATCTGGGTGTTTTGCAGAAGCAATTTCCCAACGATTTTTATGTCGTGTCATTGTCTAGTGAGAACCCTTTAATAGTTGAAAAATTTTTAAAGAAAAAACCCAATGATTTGGCAGTAGCAATAGATTATAATAAAGAAACATTTAAAGCCTATAATGTTAAGGCACTACCAGATGGGGTGTTATTTAATGCTAAAGGAAAAATCCTATGGCAAGGTGGTGCTCCAGATTTAAAGACAGGCATAATAACTAAATTTTTGAAGCAGGAAAAGGCAAAAACATCATTAAGATCGTTTTTCAAAGTTATAGATATAACAGAAGAGTTAAATATTGAATATGTGCCAACAGAAGCTTTAGAAATAAAACCTTTAAATGATAACTATAGTGAGTTATCTATAGTGGATAATGATAAGTATTTAAAATTATCTGGGTCTCTAAAATCTATTATTGGCTATTTAGCTAAAATCTATAAAAATCAAATTATTTTAGAACAAGACTTGGATACTAATTTTGAGATTTATTTTAAAAAACCATTTAATACTAATGAAAATTTAGCCTATAAGCTGATTTCTGAAATGAATTTAGGTGTAGAACGAAAGTCTGACAAAGGAGAGGGTATAAGTTTTACAATAAGAGAACCGAAATTTTGGGATATAAATCAAATCGATTGGGGAAAAGGTAATGCTAAATATTTGATTGGAGATTCACAGATAAAAGGAGATAATGTGTCTTTAAAAGATATTTCGTACCAATTAGCTTATGTTTTAGATATGCCAGTAATCATTCCAGATAACTCTGAGATTACCCTTACGCTTCACGATTGGGATTTTCATTATAAATTCTTTCAACTCATGCAGTTAGATCTCGAAGATAATTATGGGGTTATAGCCGAAAAGAAAGTTGTCACTTATCCTGTGTATCACATACAAAAAAAAGCTCCTTAAAGGAGCTTTTTTTATCTTAAATGATATTTCTTAGTTATTGATAACTCTAAACTCAGTACGTCTATTTCTTTGATGTTGTGCTTCAGAACATTCAACTCCATTAGAACATCTGTTTGTTAATCTGGTTTCACCAAAGCCTCTCGCAGTTAACCTGCTTCTCGAAACTCCTTTAGATACTAAATAATTAACAACAGAATTGGCTCTTTGTTGCGACAATGATTGGTTAAAATCATCATTACCTCTAGAGTCGGTATGAGACATAATTTCAATACTCACATTGCTGCCAGTTAATATTGGTAATAAAGTATCGTCAATGGTTTTCTTAGATGCAGGAGTTAATCTTGCGCTACCTAATTCGTAGAATACTGGTAATACATTTGGATCTAATAATTCACAATCAACTTCCTCCCAGGTTGTAATACCACCTTTTTTGTCTAAAACAGTTCTTGTTACTGTTTGGTATTGTGCTGGTATGGTGTTAGTTGTTGTTGAAGCAGGAGTATCAACTACTCTTCTTTTAATGGTTTTGTACTCTGCAGGAATTTCAATTTCGTCCATTCTGGCAGGAGTCTTAATGACACGTTTTTTATATTTTGCATTTTGCTCAGGTACAGGTATAGAGTTTGTACTTGCATCAGAAGCTAGTGTAGTAAACTGTACATCTCTAGATTGCGCAGGGTACTCAACAAAACATGCAGCAACACAATCTTCTTTGTTTACAGATGGGCAATCTTCTAATACTTTGTATTCCCATCCAGATGTTTTAGGATAGACTTCAAAAGTTCTAGAATCACTACCAAAAGTTGCAGGTACTGCTTTAAGATCAGTACGTCCTTCTTGCTTAACATAAGGTACTTCAACAGTTTCATATGTTGCAGGTACGTACACAAACTTTTTAGAGGCTTCCTTTACTAATACACGTTCTTCAACAGTTCTATATGTTGCAGGAATTATTTTTAAAGTGGTATACGCAGGATAAGTCTGAATAGTTTCTTCTACATCTTTAAACTCATCTTTTGTAATACATTTTACATAACACTTTCCTGGTTCAGGATTTGTTGGCAGGCCTTGTGCTTGAGAGAATCCTATCCCAGCAACAAAGCAGACTAATAATAATAGTTTTTGTTTCATAAAAAATAATAAATAGTTAATGGTTATAGTATCACAAGAAATAACCTTGTGTCTATTTTGTAAGAAACAAAAGATTGAAAAAAGTCACTTCAACATTAATCAATAAGTATAATTCAATCAGAAAGTAAGTAATAGAATATCTTTACTTACCTAAGAAAAAATTACAGTTTTATTGTTGAACACCATAACTTTTCTATTGGCATGAAGTTTTATGGCATTAGAGAGAACAATTTTCTCTAAATCACGCCCTTTGGCAATTAAGTCTTTAATAGAATAAGAATGGGATACATGAGATACATCTTGTTCTATAATTGGACCCGCATCTAATTCTTCTGTGATGTAATGACTCGTTGCTCCTATAATTTTCACACCTCTTTTATAGGCTGAATGATAAGGCTTAGCACCAACAAAAGCTGGTAAAAAAGAATGATGAATATTGATAATCTTATTTGGATATTTATCAATAAGAAGACCAGAAACTATTTGCATATATCTTGCCAGAACAATAAAATCTATAGTATAAGATTCTAATAACTCTAATTGTTTTAATTCAGCTTCATGCTTAGTAGTTTTTGAAACTGGTACATGGTAAAAAGGTATGTTGAAACTATTGGCTATAGGTTTTAAATCATTATGATTACTCAATATAAAAGGGATTTCCAGAAACAGTTCTCCCGAATTATATCTACCCAATATATCATAAAGGCAGTGATCATATTTAGAGACAAATAATGCCATTCTTGGTTTCTTTTCTGCAGCATACATTCTCCATTTTAGTTGAAATTTATCAGCCAAAGCAGTATTAAATGAATCTTTAAAATTTTCAATTGAAAAAGAATTAGAGTTAAACTCACATTCTAAGCGCATAAAAAAGATATTTTGTTCGCGATCTACATGTTGGTCTATATATACGATATTACCATCATTATTAGCCATAAAATTGGTTACTGAGGCAATAATATTTGGTTGGTCTGTACAATGAATCAATAATGTAATCTTATTCATAAAAATGAGTTTAAATGAATTACCAAAATAAATTAAAATATGATGCTATTTTAACGTTTTATAAATTTTAGATAATTGACGATTATAGCCGTATTTTTTTGAATATTCCGTAAATTTGTCTCTCAATTAAGCAAGATTTTTACGAATGGAACAAGTTGCGCCATATAAACCAAAACATAAAGTACGAATTGTAACTGCAGCATCACTGTTTGATGGGCATGATGCAGCCATCAATATAATGCGTCGAATAATACAATCTACAGGAGTAGAAGTTATTCATTTAGGGCATGATAGAAGTGTAGAGGAAGTCGTAAATACAGCTATTCAAGAGGATGCTAATGCTATTGCGATGACCTCATATCAAGGTGGTCATAATGAGTATTTTAAATATATGTATGACTTACTAAATGAAAAAGGTGCTGGTCATATAAAAATCTTCGGAGGTGGAGGCGGAGTTATTCTTCCTCAAGAAATTAAGGACTTAATGGATTATGGTATTACCAGAATCTATTCTCCAGATGATGGAAGAGAAATGGGACTTCAAGGTATGATTAACGATTTAGTAATGCAGTCTGATTATGCCATTGGAGATCAACTTAACGGAGAAGTGAATATTCTTCAAGAAAAGAATCCTAAATCTATAGCTAGAGTAATATCTGCCGCTGAAAATTTTCCAGATGTCGCAAAAGAGGCTCTAGAAACCATTCATACTAAAAATAAGAATTCTAAAACACCGGTTTTGGGAATTACAGGAACAGGTGGTGCAGGTAAATCTTCATTAGTCGATGAATTAGTAAGACGTTTTCTAATTGATTTTCCAGAGAAAACCGTAGGCTTAGTTTCAGTTGACCCATCTAAACGTAAAACTGGTGGTGCTTTATTAGGAGATAGAATTCGTATGAATGCCATTAACTCACCTAGAGTATATATGCGTAGTTTGGCGACACGTCAATCTAACTTGGCATTATCTAAATATGTTAATGAAGCTGTTGAGGTTTTAAAGGCAGCTGAATATGATTTAATTATACTTGAAACATCTGGTATTGGCCAATCAGATACCGAAATTCTTGAGCATAGTGATGTATCGCTTTATGTGATGACACCAGAATTTGGTGCTGCGACTCAACTCGAGAAAATTGATATGCTGGATTTTGCTGACTTAGTGGCTATTAATAAATTTGATAAAAGAGGTGCTTTAGATGCGCTACGTGATGTGAAAAAACAATACATGCGTAACCATAATTTATGGCACGCGGATCCAGATACTATGCCAGTTTTTGGTACTATAGCTTCTCAGTTTAATGACCCAGGAATGAACACGCTCTATAAAGCTATTATGGATAAAGTGGTTGAGAAGACAGAAGCAGATTTAAAATCTACTTTTGAGATTTCTAAAGAAATGAGTGAAAAGATTTTTGTCATTCCACCATCACGTACACGCTACCTATCAGAAATAGCCGAGAATAACAGAGCTTACGATAAGACTGCTGATGCTCAGGTAGATGTTGCTCAAAAGCTTTATGGAATATATAAAACTATAGAATCAGTGCTGGATGTCATTGCGAGTGAAGCGAAGCAATCTCATCTAGATAAGCATGGATTAAATTCAGATGAGATTCTGAAGCAAGTTCAGGATGACAAAAAAGATTTTATAAAACTGCTTATTGCTGAATTCGATCGTGTTAAACTAAATCTAGATCCTTATAACTGGGAAATTATTACAGGATGGGATGATAAAGTGAATCGTTATAAAGCGCCGATATATTCCTTTAAAGTAAGAGATAAAGAGATTAAGATTGAAACACATACGAAGTCACTTTCGCATTCAGATATTCCAAAGGTAGCGTTACCAAAATATGAAGCTTGGGGAGATATCTTGAGGTGGTGTTTACAAGAAAATGTACCAGGTGAATTTCCTTATGCTTCAGGATTGTATCCTTTTAAAAGAACTGGTGAAGATCCTACACGTATGTTTGCTGGTGAAGGTGGACCTGAGCGTACCAATAGGCGTTTTCATTACGTGAGTTTAGGTATGCCAGCTAAACGTTTATCCACAGCTTTTGATTCAGTAACGCTTTATGGAAATGATCCGGACTACAGACCAGATATTTATGGGAAAATTGGTAATGCAGGTGTAAGTATTTGTTGCTTAGATGATGCAAAGAAATTGTATTCTGGCTTTAATTTAGCTGATGCTATGACATCTGTGAGTATGACCATTAATGGACCTGCACCAATGTTATTAGGTTTCTTTATGAATGCAGCTATCGATCAACAATGTGAGATTTACATCAAAGAAAATGGTCTTGAAAAGGAAGTTGAAAAGAAAATAGTTGCTCTTTATAAAGGTAAAACTAGACCAAGTTATAATGGCGATATTCCTGAAGGGAATGATGGTTTAGGACTAATGCTTTTAGGTGTTACTGGTGACCAGGTTTTACCAAAGGATGTTTATGAAAACATAAAAGCAAAAACGATCGCTCAGGTAAGAGGAACCGTACAAGCTGATATCTTAAAAGAAGATCAGGCGCAAAATACCTGTATTTTTTCAACAGAGTTTGCATTGCGATTAATGGGTGATGTACAAGAGTATTTTATTGAAAATGGAGTTCGAAACTTTTATTCAGTATCTATTTCGGGTTATCATATTGCAGAAGCTGGTGCCAATCCAATTTCACAATTGGCTTTTACTTTAGCTAATGGCTTTACTTATGTAGAGTATTACTTAAGTAGAGGTATGGATATTAATAAGTTTGGACCAAATTTATCGTTTTTCTTCTCAAATGGTATTGATCCGGAATATGCGGTTATTGGCCGTGTAGCACGTAAAATTTGGGCAAAAGCTTTAAAGCATAAGTATGGAGCAAACCCAAGAGCACAGATGTTGAAATATCATATACAAACCTCTGGACGTAGTTTACATGCTCAGGAAATAGATTTTAATGATATAAGAACGACACTTCAGGCGCTTTATGCAATTTACGATAATTGTAATTCATTGCATACCAATGCTTATGACGAAGCCATTACCACACCAACCGAAGAGTCGGTTCGCCGTGCTATGGCAATTCAGTTGATTATTAATAAAGAATTAGGCTTAGCTAAGAATGAAAACCCAATACAAGGCTCATTTATAATCGAAGAACTAACAGATTTAGTTGAAGAAGCGGTTTTAACAGAGTTTGATAGAATTACTGAGCGAGGAGGGGTACTTGGTGCAATGGAAACTATGTATCAACGTTCTAAAATTCAGGAAGAGAGTTTGTATTACGAAACCTTGAAACATAATGGTGAGTTTCCAATTATTGGTGTAAATACCTTCTTAAGTAGTAAAGGATCACCAACAGTACAACCAGCTGAGGTCATTAGAGCCACGGAAGAAGAAAAAGAGTTTCAAATAAAAACTCTAGAACACTTACATACAGCTCATGATACTTCAGATTTATTAAAAGACTTACAGTTGAAAGCTATTAATAATAAGAACATTTTTGAAGCTCTAATGGAAGTTTGTAAAGTGTGTTCTCTTGGACAGATTACTTCAGCATTGTTCGAAGTAGGGGGACAGTATAGAAGGAATATGTAGCTCTTAATTTTTTTTAAGTTTACTTGCATCTTTTTCATAATCTCATCGTCTATTAGATGAATTTAAAATTGATATTATGAAAACTATAAATGAATGTACTTGCAATTGCGAACCATGTAATAACGGAAAATGCACAGATTGTACATGCGATAATTGCACGTGTAGCAATTGTAATTGTTAACCATTAATCAGCTTTGATTGCTTTTAAATCTGAGCTGATTTTTTTATATTAAAGTATGACAACAAAAACAGTTTGGGATAAATATTCAGCAGATATTAGGCGTTTCATTTTGAGCAAGGTTAAGGATGAAACAATATCAGATGATATACTGCAAGATACTTTTATTAAAGTGCATACCAAACTTCATACATTAAATGATGATACAAAGCTAAAACCATGGTTGTTTTCTGTAGCTCGATATACGATTCTAGATTACTTTAAAACTTCAAAAAAAGTGGTTGAGTTAAATGATTTTAAGGATGAAATGGATGCACAATCGACAACACATACCGAAAAAGATTGTTTGAGGGGTATATTAGTTAACCTTCCTAAAAAGTACAGAGATCCTATATTTCTGTCTGATATTATGGGACTAAAACAAAAGGATGTTGCAAAACGTCTCCATTTACCATTGCCAACCATAAAATCCCAAATTCAACGTGGGCGAAAGCAAATTGCACAAGGATTTATGGATTGTTGTGGTTATAAAATGAACAAAAAAGGCTATTTAGTAGGTGAAATACAAGAAAAAGAAAATTGTAAGATTTGTAATTAAAGCGTCATCATCCAACTACGTTGAAGCTTTTTAAACTTTTTTAGCTCGTCTTTTAGAATTGGTAAATAATCTTTTCCATTACTTTTAGAACGTTCTAACCGTCTACAATTACTATATAATTTGCTTGTTAAACGTTCTAGGCTTTCTAAATGCTGATGTTTTTTTTCGGAGTAGCGTTCGCGCTCTGCATTAATAATTTCTGGTGCCAAATTTGTAGACTGCTGTACAATATCTCCTGAGAAATAAATGTCATTATCTTCAGAACCATCATGGTTTAAATATGAAAGATCATGATTTAAATACTTAGATATACTTCGAGAAAGCATAATAATATCCATTGCCTTTCTGTATACAGGCAAATCTGATAAGTGTGATGGTAGGTTATAATTCATTTTCAATAGCAATTACAACGAAATTACGGAGTAGGTGTGATATTTTACTTTAATATTTAAAGTAAAATTGTATATTTACTTTAATATTTATATAATTAACACGTGATTTCTTTAAATGAGTATAGATAGCTTAAATTGGAAGATTCTAAAATGTCTACAGCAGAGCGCACGTATGTCTAATGCCGAGATTGGCAGACGTGTTGGTGTAAGCTCTCCAGCTGTAAGTGAACGTATTAAAAAAATGGAAGATGCAGAAATAATAGAAGGTTACACTACGTTGGTATCTCCTTTTGAAGCAGGTTATCAGTTGAAAGCTATTATAACACTAAGAGCTTTTATGGGAATGTTAAAACCGTTTTTAGAAAAGGTTAAAACTTATGATGAGGTTGTAAATTGCTATAGAATAACTGGTAATGAAAATATAGTGATGGAGGTCGTTTTAAAAAATCAAAAGCATTTAGAATCTTTTATTGATCAGTTGATTAGTTATGGTGAAACCAAAACCCAAATTGTATTATCTCATGTGGTAAAACATAGTGAGATTAAACCTTTGAAATAGCTTACTTTTCAATTACCAAATGTGGTACTTTTTCCAGATTCCAATCTATGACTAAACCTTTGGCTAAAGATTTGGCTATATCTTTTCCGTAAAGATGTTCGCTTAAATATAACGCAGCTTCAAAAGATTTTGCTCCACCAGCTGAGGTAATATACTTGCCATCATGTATAAAAAGTACATCTTTTCGAATATCTAAATCAGGAAACATCTTACGCATTTTGTCTATATCATTTGGGAAGGTTGTGGATACCACATTATCTAGTAAACCAGCTTTGGCTAAGACAAAAGCACCATCGCAATGCGAGGTGATAAACTCTGCTTCTTTATCTACCTTTCTAACAAAATTGAGCATAGTTGTATCTTCTAAATCAGTATCTAGATGATGTTCGGCACTCGGAACTACTAAGATGTCAATTTTTGGTAATGAATCTTTTACATAATTAAAATCTGGCAATAGTCGCATCCCTTCAAAAGTTGTAATAGGCGCATCGGTATTGGCAACCGTAAAGACATTCATAGCCTTAATATTCTCTCTAAAAATAGTATGCTGAAAAATATCGTAAGGTGCTGTAAGCTCTGTATTATAAACACCATCCATAATTAAAAAAGCCACATTATAGCGATTAGGTTCTAATTCTGGGAATTGTTTCTCATTAAGAACTTCGGTACTGAACGTTGTTGGAGTATGATTTTGAATTTCATCTGATAATTTAGTGTTTTCTTTTAAATTATTACAGCCATAATACATTATAAGCATTACTATTGGTAGTATGTTCTTCATTTTGTTAATTTAGGGAAAGATTATTTTGAATATCCATTTTTAAGAGCGTATACAGCTAACCCAACTCGCGATTTTAATTCTAACTTTTCAAATAAGCTATCTCTATAATTTTCTACTGTTCTTGGGCTACAAAACATTTTTTCAGAAATCTCTTTATAGGTCATTTCAGTAGTTGTATAAGTTAAGAATTCTATCTCTCTTTCAGATAAATTATTTTTTAAATCTGCATTTATTGTATTTTCACTGATAGAAGTTAGTATTTTACTAGAAGCCCAATCTGGAAAAAAATGACCTTTCTCTATAAGTGTATTTAACCCTTTTTCTAGGTCAATTGGGTGGGTGTTTTTTAACATATAACCTCTAGCTCCATTTTTAATCATCTTAATTAAACTTTGTTCATCATCTTGCATACTTAATACCATTACTTTAATATTTGGATGATGCTCTTTGATCCATAATGCAGTCTCAAACCCATTCATAATTGGCATGCTTATGTCTAACAATACGACATCGGGTAAGATGGGTTTTGTTTTTAATTTTTCTTGAAAATCCATTCCATTTTCACTTATATGAATAACTTCAAACTGTTGAAAATTTAATATAATAGCTTTTAGGGCATTTGCAATTAAAACATGATCGTCTACTATTGATATATTGTATTTCATCTAAATAGGAATCTTTAAAGTTAAAAACGTACCTGTCTTATTACTAAATATTGAAGAAGAGCCATTAAGTATCTTAATTCTCTTATCGATATTATTAAGTCCAATACCATTTGATTTTAGATTTTTAATATCAAAACCTTGCCCATCATCACTTAATTGTAGCTCTAATTCTGTACTGGTATTTGAAAGGTTAATATTGATATTTTTACAATTAGAATGTTTTAGGCTATTTTGTATAAATTCTTGCACAATTCTTAGTAATATACTTTTAGTTTGATAAGAATTAACATTAACTGTTAGTGAACTATCATAGTTGATATTATATTTTTTCAACTGGTTTATTTTTTGACATTCTAAATCAATCAGATTAATCATTGAATTTTCTTCTATTGTATCACAAGTTAGAGATTTAGAAAGGTATCTTAGTTGGCTAAGTGATTCATTAATGATATTATTTACATTGTTAATGTTTTTATTTAGTTGAGGAGAATTATTTTCAAAAACAATCTGTTGTAAATAGATACTAGATAAGGTGAGTTTTTGCCCAACATTATCATGTATTTCTTTACCTATATATTTCATTGTTTGAGTTTGTATTTCTACCTGTGTCTCTAATAGTTCTTTTTTGTGAAGTAAGTTCATTGTTTCAAGTTCTTCAGTATGTTGCTTTTTCTTTTTTTGATATTCTCTTACGAAAATAATAATACCACCAATGAAAGCCATAAAGAAAATATTGAATAGAATTAATGTTAATATTAATGTGTCTTTCCCCATATAAATGAAGCTGAAAATAATAGATACATAATGCAGTTAGTTGTCAAGAAATAAGTGCGATAAATACTCCAAATATCGTAGTAATTCTTATGTAATTCTGGACCTAATACATGATAAGGATAATTTCCAATGTAAAATAAAACTACTCCTATGTTAATATAAAACATCTTATTTACTTTAAACTTAAGAATATTATCTGTTTTCACCTGTTTTACAAATTCTAAAATTATTAACCCAATTAGTATAATAGTACCAATATTGATTCCTATGGCGTTAGCCTCGTGTATATTTTTAAATAAAACTGCAAGTATTAAAATGAATAAGTAAGATACAGATGATATTAAGAAAATTTTCTTTTTTTTGAGTGATTTGAAAGCATATAGCCAAAAGAAAAATAAATATTGTAATGGAATTCCTAAAAGTGTGTAATAGGTAAACCTATATTCTCTGTCAATATTAGTATTAAATGCCCAAAAACCTTCTTGTATAAAAATGATTATCAGGTAAACAGAAAACCATTTCCAGTAGCTTTTTTTAAGTTTTTTAAAATAAAAAACACCTATGAATGCGGATGAAAATATGCTTATTCTTAGGCAGTTTTTTAGAATAATATGGTGTTCTTCTATCATTAGTGGCTAAATTTCATTCCTCCAATAGAATATGGCGGGTACATTTCACCATGATTTTTTCTTAGATTCCTTGATTCTGAAGAAGGCATTAAGGCTAATATCTTCCTTGGATTATGTCCATCTGATAATTGATTATATGAAGTAGTCAAACCCAAATTATAAGTTGTTGTGTCAAAAGGATTGTAATCATATTGAGTTGATCCAATCTTTCGAGTTGGAATCATCACTAAAGTATGTTCCATTTCGTATTGCTCTGTAATGGAATTGCCTAAAAAACCTGATAAATCATTTGCATATGAAGCTCCAGGACTCCATGTAACTTTTTTCGGATAGCGAGCATAATATATTCTCACTCCAAGATCTTGGCTAGATACATTTTGTTTTTTTGCCTCATTTTCTATGTGATAAATGAATTTTTTTAAAGCTATAAGATCAAATCTTATTGCCATTATACTATCATTATTTAATCTTGATTGGTTTTGATAAAGCTCTGTCATTTCATGTACTAGACCTACTTCTAGTTCACTTTTTTCTGAGTTTTTATAATTTGAACATATAGAATTGTTATCTGTTGTAATGCTTCCTTTACCCTCAAAAAAAGAACAACTACTTGTCATTAAAGTTACTGCTCCTGCAAATATTACTAAAGTTAAAAATTTTGTTTTCATAATTCTGATTTTAAGTTATTTAAAATTACATTTTAATTTCTCTTACAAAGGAATAACCATATACTAATTCTACAGCAAGTGTTAAAACCTAATCCTTTAAGGTTAAACCACCCAAATGATTTTAGTTGATTAAACATGTCCATTTAGGTTAATGACTCCAAGATTTTAAATGCCTGCGTTAAGAGATTTGTGGGGTAAAAACACGGAAGCCGAAAAGTGAACAGAGTAGGCGCATTTAAAATTAAATAAAATGGAGAATATTGAATTATTAAAAAAGATTACAGAAGTAATTAATGAAGAGAAGGGCACTAAGCCAAATGATAAGCCAGATGAAATTATACAACTTGCTATGCCAAGATGGGTAATAAAGTTAATTATTTGGGCTCTAAAACTATTAATTGAGTATCTAGAGAGAAAATTAGATGAGATCAAGTAGAAAGTAAACTATTGTTTATATAATAAACCCAACTGTTTAGGATTATTAATTCTTTAACATTTGGGTTTCTTTAGAATAAAACCATTTTACTCTAACTAACCCTCCAAGGCGGATTCTTTCTATTCTCACCAGCATTAAATATAATGAGATGATTTCCATCTGGGTCTTCTAAATTTACATCAGACCAAAGCCAAGGTTGCTCTGTAATTTCAGTTTTAAAAATAATACCTTTTTCTTTAAGTTGAGAAACTGTTTTTGATAGGTTATTAACCTCAAAATAAATAGTAGTACCATCTCCAATGGGTAGTTTTTCAACTTTATGAATAGAAAATGTACTATCTCCTTCGGGACATTCAAACCTAACATAACGTGGTAGAGCATCTACTATTAAAATTAGCCCTAGTTTTTTATAGAATTCCGTCGCTGTTGATAAATCCAACGACGGAATCGTTATTTGGTTTAAATTCATGTTATTTCCTTTTTTAATCTATATTTTAGGTAGATTAAGAACAATACGCCTAATAGACCCGAGCTAATCATAATATTCCAAGTCATGTCATAGCCTATTTTATCAATAAGTTGAATGCCACCATTATGTCCAAAAACATTAGCAAGAGAAAATGCCATTAAATACATGGCAAGATACTGTCCTTTTTTTCCTCTTTTAGAACGATCCATAGCAAAAGCATTAGAATAGGGAAAACCTATCATTTCGCCAACTGTCATAAGTAAAATACTCATTATTAAAATACCAGTCCATGATGTAAGGTTTATAACCACAAAGCTTAATACAGTAAGTAATATTCCTATCGAAGTTAAGAGTATTTTATTATATTTTCTTTTATCTAACCAATGAATTAATGGCATTTCTAGTATAAAAATTAAGAAGCCATTTAAGCCCAGAAGTAAACCTATTTCTAACTCAGTGAGTTTATGAATATTTCTATAGTACAAAGGCATTGTAGAAAAATACTGCATAAAGATTACCGCAAATAAAAACATAGCTAAAAAGAATATCCAATATGGGCCATCTTTATAAGCCGATTTTGGGTTTTCAGTTTTTTCATCATCTAAAGGCTTAGCTACTCTAGGGTTTAATACTTTAATTAAAAGCAATGTTGCTAGAATACATGTAATACCATCAACCCAAAATAGACCTCCATAATCTAATTTTGATATTATGAGGCCACCAATAGCTGGTCCTGCTGAAAATCCTAAATTAATAGCTAGTCTTATAAGTGTTACCGAACGTGTTTTATTTTCTGGTTTACTGTAAACGCTCATTGCAACAAACATAGCTGGTCTAAAAGTGTCAGCAACTACCATTACTAAAAATATACCAATACAAACTTGAGTAAATGATGTTAAAAATTGAAGCGCAATGAATACAATGCCTGTACTCAATAAACTTCTTACCATTACTTTATAATACCCTATTTGATCGGTCAGTTTTCCACCTAGCCATGTTCCAACAACAGAACCTAGACCAAAACAACTCATTATCCAGCCAACTTGTGGAAACGAAAATGATAAGTCTTCATTTAGATATAGAGTCAAGAATGGAATTACCATTGTGCCTGATCTGTTTATAAAAGTTATCAGCGCGAGCCACCAAACTTCTCTAGAAAGCCCATTGAAAGTATTGAGATAGTTTTTAAATAGTGTTTTCATGTTGGTCATTGTTATAAAAATAAAAAGTCCGACGGTATCGTCGGACTTTTAAATATTGTTTAATAGTATATAAGTATAGCTACAATAGATAATGCGTCCGAATGTTTTCCGTAGAAATCACACAGGTTAGCCTTACATATCTATTAACTTGTAACATTATTTTTGTTTGTTTAATAGCTCAAAGCTACAATAAAAATTGATATGTTGTATTTTTGAGTTTTAAAATGATTTAGATATGAAGCATTTCTTTTTACTTTTTTTAATGATTTTTTCTTTGAGTTGCGCACAAGACAAACAAATGTTAAACGAAGAAACTCAATGGCAAAAAGAACTTAATGCAGAGTATAAAGACGCAAGTAAATCACCTTTAAAAAAGAAAGATTTAAAGACCTTTAAAGGATTGGATTTCTTCAGATTTGATTCAACCTATGTGGTTAAAGCAAATCTTAAAAGAACGCCAGATTCTAAATGGTTTGACATGAAGACCACTACAGATCGTGTATCTAAAGAACGTATTTTTGGGGTAGTTACTTTTGAGTTGAAAGGAATTAGGTGTCAACTTAATGTGTATCAAGGAAAAGAGCAGATGCAGACAGAAGGATATCGTGATTATTTGTTTTTACCATTTTTAGACGATACTAATGGAAATGAAAGCTATGGTGGTGGTCGTTATATCGATTTGCGAATTCCTGAAGGGGATACCTTAATGATTGATTTTAACACAGCATATAACCCATATTGTGCTTATAATGAAAAGTACTCATGCCCAATTGTACCAAGGGAAAATTATATCGCTACAGAAGTAAAAGCTGGAGTTAAAGCTTTTAAAAAGTATTAGGGTTTTACTAAATACATTCCGAAAAATACAGCTAGAAATCCAATAACAAAACTAGCAATAGTATAAATTGCAAAACTTGTGAAATCACCAGATTTTAAAAGCACATGATTTTCGTAAGCAAAGGTTGAGAATGTTGTAAACCCTCCACAAAAGCCTGTGGCTAATAAAAGTGTTTGGCTTTCAGAAAGACTATCATTTTTTGCAGCTAATCCTAAAATAATACCAATTAATAAACTACCAAGAATGTTAGCTGTAAAAGTGCCATAAGGAATACCATCTCCAGAACTGTTAAGCCATTTTCCAATAACAAAACGAAGCGCACTTCCAAAGCCACCTCCAATAAATACAAGTAAGAGTTGTTTCATGTATATGCTATAAGAATATTAACTATTTCACAGCAACATAAATTTCGGTAACCCAATCTGCCGGGTTAGGAGTACCTATGGGATCTGTTAAATAGGTTTCTAGCATTGGTCCAACTTCAATCATTTCTAGATTGTTGTCAGTAATGTATTTCATGGTGGCTTCCCAAGCTTCTTTTAGATTATTATAATCTCCTTTTAAAACCGTTTTTACAGCTTTAAATGATTCTAACTGACCAGTTAATATACCTTCTTCATTAGAAACCACTTTAGAATTGGTTGGTACGCAACAAGAAAAAATTACAGCATCGTTCTCTTCATCCCATTTATGATATAAGATATAAGGAGGTCCTGCCATAGTAACATTATTTGTCATAGCATAAGCACCAACTTTTGGAAGCATTTCTTTCATTTTTGTTTCAAACTCACCAAACTTACAAGAAGTGGTGTTGTAGAGGTAAAAACCACCACTATGTTGTTTTACGCCTTCGGTATTAATACTATACACTTTCATTTCTTTTTGCACAACACTATCTAACATTTCTAAACCTCTTTCATAGTGTGGTCCAATTTGTTTTTCCATGCCGCCCATTATTGTAGCAAAAGCCTTAAAACCAAAAGGTAAATCTTTACCAGAAATGGACCAGGTAACATCGGTTGTACCATTTGTATTAGATTTTAAATCCCATGTAACTTCATTAACAGGAAAATCAGCGAATTGCATTTCTTGTGTGATGGAACTGTTTGGTTTTGTATCAGTAGTTTTCATTGTGCCAATGCCATCTTCATCCTCCCATGAGTATGAACCACCAACACCTTTGGTCTGCTCAGACAAGGTAATTTTTGTTTCAGGTTTTGCTTCTACCCATGAATTCCACGATTCCCAATTTTTAAAATCGATGATGTTGTTATAAACAACAGCCTGAGGAGCATTTACAGTCCTTGTCCTTGTCACCTCAAAAGAATTGGGTTGTACCGCAATGTATATTGAAAAACCTATGATTAAAACCAATAGCAGTAACAAGATGTATTTAAGTATTTTCATTGCATTTGATTTAGTAGTTACCCAAAGATAGTAATTTTATCATATGTGATATATATGTTACATTTGCTTACATTAAAAAAACTAACATATTTATGAAACTAAAATCAATATTTACAATCTGCCTTATCGCTCTATTTGCTTTGTCTTGTAAAGATGATGCAAAAGAACCTGTAATAGAAGATGTAAAGGAAAAAGCAGAAGCGAAATTTAACTATAATGTTGAGCAATTTGCTGACATTAAAATTCTTCGTTACCAAATTCCTGGATGGGAAAATCTTAGTTTAAAAGAACAAAAACTTGTGTATTATCTAACAGAAGCTGGTCTGGCCGGTCGAGATATTATGTGGGATCAAAACTACAGACACAATCTAAAGATTAGAAAAGCTTTAGAAACTATTTACAAAAATTATAACGGAGACAAAACCACTGATAGCTGGAAAGCTTTTGAAACCTATTTAAAACGTGTTTGGTTTAGTAATGGTATTCATCATCATTATTCAAATGATAAGTTAAAACCAGATTTTAATAAAGATTACCTTAATGAATTGCTATTGGCGAGCAATACAAAATTAGACGGTGAGGCTTTTAATGTTATTTTTAATGATGAAGACTCTAAAAAAGTAAATCAGGCCAAAGGTGTTGATAATGTAGCCTTATCTGCAGTAAATTTTTATGGGCCAAATGTTACTAATGCAGATGTTGAAAAATTCTATGCTGCTAAAAAGTCTCCTGACTCAAAACGTCCACTATCTTATGGTCTAAACTCTCAGTTGGTTAAAGAGAATGGCGTTTTAAAAGAGCGTGTATACAAGTCTGGTGGTTTATATGGATCAGCTATAGACAAAGTGGTAGAATGGTTAGAAAAAGCGCAAGGTGTTGCAGAAAACAAAGCTCAGGGTGATGCTATTAAACTATTAATTCAATATTACAAGACAGGAGATTTACAAACCTGGGACGATTATAATGTCGCTTGGACAGCTGCTACTGCTGGCAATGTAGATTACATTAATAGCTTTATCGAAGTGTATAATGACCCTTTAGGTTATAGAGGTTCTTACGAAACTATTGTACAAATCAATGATTTTGATATGTCTAAAAAGATGAAGGTTTTATCTGATAACGCACAATGGTTTGAAGATAATTCTCCATTGATGGATGAGCATAAAAAGAAAAATGTTGTTGGTGTAACATATAAAGTAGTAAATGTTGCTGGTGAGGCTGGTGATGCATCCCCAAGTACACCAATAGGTGTAAATTTACCCAATGCCAACTGGATTAGAGCAGAAGTGGGAAGTAAATCTGTTTCACTTGGAAATATTATCAACGCCTATAATAACGCAGGTGGAAGTGGACGTTTAAAGGAATTTGTACACGATGAAGAAGAGTTTGAATTAGAAGAAAAATATGGAAAGCTAGCCGATAAATTACATACTGCTTTACATGAAGTAATAGGCCATGCTTCGGGTCAGTTAAACCCTGGAGTAGGTGAGACCAAAGAAACTTTAAAGAACTATGCGTCAACCTTAGAAGAAGGGAGAGCCGATTTAGTAGGACTCTACTATTTATACGATTCTAAATTACAAGAATTAGGTTTGGTAGAGGATTGGAAAAAGGTAGGTATGGCTGCTTACGATGGCTATATAAGAAATGGTTTAATGACACAATTAATTCGCTTAAATCTTGGTGATGATGTTGAAGAAGCTCACATGAGAAACCGACAATGGGTAAGTGCATGGGTATATGAAAAAGGAAAAGCAGATAATGTAATTGAAAAGGTAACTAAAGATGGTAAGACATATTTTAATATTAATGATTATGACAAGTTACACGATTTATTTGGACAGTTATTAAGAGAAACCCAACGTATTAAATCTGAAGGTGATTATACAGCAGTTGAGGCTTTGGTAGAAGGCTATGGTGTAAAAGTAGACCAGGTGATTCACGCTGAGGTTTTAGAACGTAACAAGCAGTTTACATCTGCACCTTATAGTGGATTTGTAAACCCGGTATTAGTACCAGAGATGAATGACGCTGGTGAAATAACTGTGATTAAAGTGACTCAGCCAGTAGGTTTCCCAGAACAAATGTTAGAGTACAGTAAAAAGTATAACTATTTGCCTGAGGTAAATTAAGATAATTCATATTTTAAATTAAAAAGCAGCCTAATTAGGCTGCTTTTTGTTTGCGCTAAATTTTAATAAAAGAAAATTGATAATAAGTAAAATAGTTAGAAGCATCATATATCCATGTTTTTAATTAAGAATTATCATATGTAATAAGATTATGATTTTGTAAGTTGAATAATAGGGCATAAACAAATAAATTATCTGTCCCATTTAGTTTAAGTTTTTTTCTAATATTCTTTCTATGAGTTTCAATTGTCGATTTACTTAGATTTAACTGTTTTGCTATACTACTGTTTTGAAGGCCTTTTCCAATAAGTTCTAATATTTCTTCTTCTCTATTTGTCAGTTTGCCTTTGTGTTTTACCTTGGTTTGATTTAAAACTTTTAATGACTGAATAGCGATTTCTACAAATTGTTTATTGATAACTATAGACTTCATTTCATTTAAAACTGAAATAAATTCATTATGATTTAACGTTTTTTTATTCGCTTTTAGCTGACTTGTTAATTGCAATAACTCTGTTTTAGCACTTTTTTTTAAGTTTTTCATAAAGTGAAGTTAAGACATGGTGTTAGTTGAAAAAATCCCCTTTAAAGGGGATTTTAATGATAGTTGGTATAGGTTGGTTTTAGATTAATAGCAACCCAACTATCGCAATTAACAGCTAATTATTGTTTTATAAATCGTAAGGTTAGTACTTTGTTTTTGTCTTTTACATTTAAAAGGTACATACCCGTTTTTAAGTCTTCTATATTTAGAATGTTTTGCGAACCTATTATGGTTTTTTGTTTTACTACACGACCACTAATATCATATATCATTAGACTTGCTTGATTTAAGTTGTAAGTCTTTATTGTTAACCAATTTTTTACGGGATTTGGGAAAATGGAAATTACGTTTTCGTCGTTATTATTTAAATTTAAACTACTATCGATAGTCAACGTTATTGGAGCTCTATCAATCACTAGTTCTGGTAATATTGTATTAGTAATACGGCAAAAATAAACACCACTATCACTTTCTTGAGCATTTGTTATGGTATAACTAGAATTAACTGCACCAATAATTTCTAAATTATCCTTGAACCACTGATATTGATTATTCATAGCCGAATTTGTATTAGAACTTCTACCAATATCAGTATCATTTACACTAAGCATTATATTACTTCCAACAGCATTTGTTACAGAATCTTCTGTGTCTGTTGTTCGTTGTGGTGAATACAGGAAGTTATTGATATTATTGTTATTGGCTAAAGATTCCAAATCGGAGAAATCATATAGGTTGTTTGAAATATTAAAAGTCACCAAGCTGGTGGTGGTTGAGAATTCATTGGGTATTATTCCGCTAAAATTATTGTTTGGTACAATAACTTGTGCAAAGTTTGCAAACTCAACAGGTATATCTGAACCTAAATTACAATTGTCTAAAGTCAAAATATTTATTGAAGAATTTTTAATTTCATTGTATGCTTGGTTAGGTATATCCATGTCACTTAATTCTAACCAAAATAAATTTGGCATATTTCCGATAGTTAGATTAGTGGTGTTTGTAAATTCTAAACTATGATCTTCAAAGTCTTCACTGTTATCTAAAAAAAGGTTTTGCAAATTTAGACTCCAAAATGTTTCAGGTATTTCACCCGATAGCGAATGATTTTTAATGATAATTTCTTCGAGTTCTGTTAATCCATTGATTTCTGGAGGTATAGTTCCGGAGATATTGTTATTACTTAAATTTAATCGCTCTACTCTATTACCATTGAATTCTAATGAAATACCAAACCATGTATTAATAGGTTTAGTATTGTCTAGCCAATTAGTATTGTTAGTCCAATTGTTGCCGTTGGTACTATTATATAGTGCTACAAGAGCATTATAATCTGGATGATTACTTGGCAAATCTGCAATTGTAAGATTATAGGTTCTTAGATTTAAACCTGGAATTAGAGCCGATGTAGCGATTAAATAATAGCTACCATAATCTAAAGCAGAATTAATAGTGAGATCAAATAATGTATCAGAATCTACTAAAGTAGATGTACCGTCACCATTATCTCTATACCAAGAAAACATGTTTTGACTACCCGAAATATTGGCATTTATGTTTGTGCTTTGTCCTATGCTTACCGCTTGACTTTCTGGTGCAGATACAAAACCTTGAGGTGAAAACAGATAGCTTAAACTGGGATTGTTAACATATGCAGAATGCTGATTTTCGAAATCGCCAAACTGAAAATTATTATCCTGAATCCATAGTAGTACAATACTTGTGGCAGAAAAGTCTGGTACAATCCCAGATAATTTGTTGATGCCTAAATTTAAGGCTTGGAGGTTATGGTTGAGTGCCAGATTTACCAGACTGGAAGGAATACTCCCTGTGATTTGATTAGCATTTAGATACAAATTAAATAAGTTAGTTAAGTTGCCTATTTCATTAGGAATAGTGCCACTTAGTGAATTGTTGTTTAATCCTAAAGTTGTTAAAGCAGATAAATTTCCAATAGAAGATGGTATTTCACCAGACAGATAGTTGGTTTGTAAGTTGATTGAAAGTAGTTCTGTAAAATCGCCTATTTCAATAGGTAAATTACCAACGAGCAAATTATTTTGCAAATTAATACCTATTACGCGATTATTCTCTGCTGTTATACCATACCAAGTGCTTATAGGCTGATTACTTAGCCAATTAGTATTATTGGACCACGAATCTCCATTAGTAGCATTATATAATGCTATTAATGCATTATAATCTGGGCTTGTTTCTGGAGCTTGCGAAAAAGATAGATTGATTGAAGTGCAAATTGCACATAAGAGTAAAAGTTGTTTCATAATAACAAGAATTAATAGTCTTTGTAAACCTACAAAACACAGTAAAGCCAAAAAATCCCCAGTAATGGGGATTTTTGAGGTAACAATTAATTATGTATATCAAAGGCTTGTATTATTAATTATACTTTCTACCTCTTGCTTTTTAGTGTTGCCATGAACACTAAAGCCTATTAAGTAAGGTGTTATTCTCGTTTCGTTGTCATAGATACTAGATTTAATTGTAGCAACCGTTTGTAATGCAGTAGCAATTGAAGCTGGTGATAAATCTGTTGTTGTAGGTATACTTTGATTTACTTTTTGGGAAGAGATACCAATTGATCTTACAGTTAATGAGCCACTAATATTCTCTTTTTCTGCATCTACGCTTAGTTTAAATAAATTAGTTAAATCCAGACCTCTTTTAGAAGTTGTGATTTCAGCAATCATCCTAACGGCAACACCAATGGATTTTTTAATGCTATCACCTTCTATAGTTTGAGTTTGAGAAAAATCATATATTACTTTATAGGTTTCGTCTTTTGCGGATATTGAATTGCCAATCAATGTTAAAGAGCCTTCTCTGTTAGTTTTATAAACGGTTACTGACGATAGAATATCTGATAATGAATGAAGTAAAGTGTTATCGTGTGCCACATCATCTACATCTACCCAGGTTTTCCTTTTATTAGTATCAAGGTATTTTATATTTCCTTCATAAATAGTTGGCACAGCGATAGAGATTAAGTCTGTAGTATGAAAACTTATACGTCTTAGGTCATCATCAGAGCTTCTTAAACTATCAGGTGTTTTGCAGTTATAGAATAAAGTAGCGGTTATAATAAATATAAGAATTTTTTTCATGGGTTACATATTAGTTTAATTATTTGTTTGAGTAATATCGTTTAAAATTTATACTTCTTTTCTAAGGCATAGCGCATCAGTTCTCCTTTACCTTTTAAACCGAGTATACGAGCCATGTTTTTGCGGTGGGTATCCACAGTATGCACACCTATAAACAAGTTATCTGCAATTTCCCTAGAGGTTTTGCCTTGAGCAATTAAGCCTAAAATTTCAACCTGACGTTTGGTTAAAATACCTTTACCTTTTTTGTTGCTATTATTTTCAGCTTCTACTTTAATGTTAGAATCGAAATAAGTATTGCCTTTGTATACTGAGCGTACAGCTTTCAATACTTCTTCTAAAGGAGAGTTTTTTAATAAATAACCCGAAGCACCTGCATCTAACATTTGTTGTATAGCTTCAGTTTGATCAAACATTGTAAAACCTAATACTTTAGTATGTGGTAGTTCTTTTTTAATTTGTCTTGTTGCGGTGATACCATCCATTTTTGGCATTCTAATATCTGTAATAACTACATTAGGTTGCTTTAAACGAACTAAATGCATAAGGGCTTCACCATCATTAGCGGTGCCAATAATTTCTATATCTTCCTCGTATTCTAATAGTAGTTTTATACCATCAATAAGAGATTGATGATCTTCAGCAATGGCTAGTCGTATCATACAGGTATGTCTATTATTACAGTTGTTCCTTGATTCTTTTCTGATTCTATGGTCAGTTTACCATCTAAATGCTCTATACGCTTATCAATACTACTAATGCCCATACCTTTATTGGTTTTTGTGATTTGGCTAGGATTAAACCCTTTGCCATTATCCTCAACCATAATATTAATACTATCGTCATGATTGGTTAAATGTATTGTGACTTCAGAGGCTCTGGCATGTTTTATAACGTTAGTAATTAACTCTTGTATGACTCTAAAAATGGTAAGTTCTAAGCTGTTCTCTAAGCGGTTGTCTAAGCCATGGTCTATAACATCGATTTGTATTTTATTGGAAGCAGATATATTATCGGCCATATTCTGCACAGCTTTAAGTAAACCTTGCTTGGCAATCACACCAGAGTTTTTGGCATGTGCAACGCTGCGTATCTTTTGGTAAGCTTCCTCAATTAGGCTATTGGTTTTATCGAAAAGCTCTGGAGAGTGCTTGTCCTTTAACGCATTGAAATGCAATTTTACGGTAGCCATAAGACCTCCTAGATCATCATGTAAATCATTAGCAATACGCTGCCGCTCTTTTTCCTGACCCTCAATCATAGCATCTATAGCTGTGAGTTCTTGTTCTTTTAGAACGGTTGCTAGTTTTTGAGATTCTATTTCTTTCTCCTGTTCAGCTAGTTTTTGTTTACGTTTGGTATTTTTAAATAATAAGAATGCAATAATGCTTCCTAAAGCCAAACTGCCTCCCAGTCCTATAGCTACATTTTTGTTTTTCGTTTTTTGTTTTTCTAAAATTAGATTTTCCTTTTCTTTTTCAGAAGTTCTATATTTTTTTTCTGCATCTATAATTGCAGTGTTTTGTTCTGAATCGTCAATGCTATCTTTTAAAGTTATAAGCTCATTAGAATGCTGATAGGCTTCTTTATATTTACCCAGACTATCTAATAAGGGGATAATATTTTCATAGAATATTTCTTTGGATTTAAGATTGTTTTTGTCTAATCTGATTGAAAATGCCTTATTGTAATATTCTAAAGCTATTTTATATTCTTTCTTTTTTTTATACACTTCCGCCTGATTATTATAGCTGTAAGCTATGTACGTATAGTCTTTATTTTTTTCGTAAATAGGGACAACTTCCTTGAAAATTTTTAATGCTTTTTCATAATCTTTTAAAACTTCACTGTATACAACACCTTTATTAAAAAGGTAGTCGGTAGCTAGTATAGAGTCTTTTGCTTTAAGTGCTAAATCAATTGCCTTATTAAAATATTTGATAGATTTTTGCCCATCATTGGCCTTAAGATATATTACAGCTAAAGTAGAAGCCGCTTCAGTCTTGTCTTTTATATTATTTGATTTATTAGCATAATTGAGGAATTCGTTAATATAAGGTTGCGATGAGACTTTTATATCATTTTGATGTGCTAAAAGATCAATTATATATAAGTTAATTCTATTAATATTAGATATACTATCAATTGAGGTGTAATTTTCTTTTGAATTTTGTAGCGCTTCAAAAGCTAGATGATGTTTGTCTTTTTGTAGTAAAGAAAGACCATTAATTTCATGGTATTTTCCTTGTTGAAAAATGCTCAGATCTTTCAAATTTATTTTGTTTAAAGTAAATAAAGCTGAGTCTGACTGTTTGTTTTTAATTAACAGTTCTGCTTGTTTTAAGAGGTCATTTTGGCCAAAGCAAAAACCAGTAATAAAGATTATTACTGGTAAAATTTGATATCTTATTTCTGTAAAAGTCAAATTTAAGGTCTTTTTCCAACTAATATAGAGCCATTTTGAGAGTCAGGAGTACCACCGATATCACCTGGATCTTCTGCCATTAAGTCAACAGATTTTTTTTGACTCTTAAGTATATCGTAAACGCTAATAGATTTACCAGTTCCACTACTACACTGATAGATTTCTAAATCCTTTTCATTTCCTTTTGTGTAATTATATACAACAAACCTAATCTGTATTTCTTTACGGTCATTTTTACTATTACCATGGAGAATTAATTCTTTTGACCATCCTTTATCTAAAGAATAATTGTTACTTTTTAGTTGGTCACCTGTGGCTATGTGTACTTCTATTGTTTTTCCATTGTCACAAGAATTAATTTGAAATAGATTAGCTTTTTTAGATTTAGTATTCTGAGGAATTATTAAAACTTTAATGTAATCTAAATAATCAGATCCACTATATTCTTTAATGTGACTTTTAGCGCCAGCATTTTCTCCAAGGATTACAGCTTCTCCCATGAATTCAAGCCCCGAATAATATCCACTAGCACCTGTATATCCATCAAGATTTTCACTGTCTTTATTTCCGTCTTTTTTGCTTACGTCATATTTTCTACTCATTTTTTTGATTTTAGGTTAATATTCTTTTTAGTTTAATTTTATGTTTACATGAGTCTTTGCATTGTTTGTTTTTTTCGTGATTGCAAAATATATCAGTAATATTATTGGCAATGCTTACCTTTTTAGAATCACCAGCATGTAAAAGACCCACTATATAGTTTTCTTCATTAATTAGTACAGAACCTGAATCGCCTTGAATACCAATACTATCAAAAAGTACTTGATTTTTAAATATTAATTTATCGTCTTTTTTATATTGATTTTTAACTTTAACCATTGCATTTACAGATCTAATTTTTGTTTTTCTACTTATCACAGTAGAAGTACCATGAAACCTTATTTTCATTCCTATTTGTGCCTGTTTTATCCCTTTAATGATTGGGTTTCTTGGTCTATGTCTTTCATTGTTAATAAAGCCACTACTATATGTTTTAAGTGTGTAAAGACTTTTACCTTTGGGATTGTAGCTTGATATTTCAGATCCAAATGGATGAGGAACTATTTTTTTTTCAATTGCATCAATATTAAGTCTAACAATAGCATAATCCAATGTGTTTATCTGTTTATCATTATCATTGTGATATTGACCTTTAAAATAATTTCCAATGATGTTTTTAAAATCATATGAAGCATTATTAGGTTGGAAAACGAATCCTTCTTTATCCCAGTCTTTTATCATGTCGTTTCCATGTTTAATTACAGTTGAACTAAATAAATTGTGATAATTAGTGATAAAAAAGATATCATCTTTATGATTCCTTTCTCTTAAACTCAGAAATGCTCCAAGTGTTCCAATCTTATCGTTTGAATTTATACTATTAATTGAACTACCCGCAATTAGAGGTCTTATTTTTAACTCTTTTAGGCCAAGAGGCTCAATATCACCTACATCATTTAGATATTTAACGGGAATTTTTGCCTCAGGCTTTATATTATTTATAAAGTCAACTGATACAACATTATAATTGGGATTTTTGTTACCTACTAAGCAGTGTACTGGGATTTCGTAAAGAGATTGTATAGGTTTTTGTTCTAGTGTAAAATCATCATCACTTATTTTTCTTAACCCTTTTTCGATAAGGAAATTATCTTTTTTATCACAATCTTCATCTCGTACAACTGCTAAATATTGTAATTCTTTACAATTGCTTAACCAACAATATCCGAAATTATCAACAATAGCATTAGCTAATTCTTCACTAAGATGTAGATGATTGTCATCATGTTTGCCAACTCGCTCCTTAGCCATCTTACTACCAATTTGGATTAAACAAATAAACCAAAACAAATACAGCCATAGCACCTGTAGCAGTTAGCTTTGGTGATTCTTGGGCTAAACTCTTAAAATTATTTGCTCCAACGTTTAAACTACCTGGTATAACAACACTTAATCCACTTGCTGCGAAAGCACCAAGAATTCTGTATAGCCAAGGGTTAAATTCGTTGTCGCTACTTGACAGCCATAATATAATTACAAATGATACAATGAATAATAAGATAGGAGGGATAATATCTTTTCTCATAAGGGTCGGTTTAATTAGTTAATATTACAAAAGTGCGTTATAAAAATGTTTCAAAACATACCCACTAACAGGTATATTTGAGTTATTAATTTATAAAATAAAAATGAATTAACAGGAAAATTAGGACAAATAGTAGAAAAAGCAGATTGGGGTTAATCTATCTAAGATTTTTATTCTTGAAAATCATCAGACTTATTTGAACTTATTATAAGAAGAAGACCATTAATTATAACCAAGCCCAAAACAACATAAAGTAGAGTCATAGTATTTTTTATAATATAACAACCTACAATCTCTATCTCCTAAAAATAATATGTTAAAATATGTTGAGCAGAATCAACTACATAAAAATAAACTTCACAGCAGCAATCATACCTATAAAACCAATAAAGGCTATGAGTATCCATATGGCACCTTTATAGTGGGTTTTGCGAATCTTAATATCTTTTCGGTATTGTAAGGTAATCGCTATAATAAAAGCAATGAAGAATAAAATTCCGAAAATCAATTGACCAGTTGTGAACATTAGCTTATTTTTATGCAAATTTAATTATAAATACTAAGATTCCCGTTTTCACGGAAATGAAAATTTCACTTTCAATGCAAGATAAAATTAATGCTGTAAAGGCATTTCATACCGCTTTTAAAATAGGGCACAGAGAAACACCAAAAGCAGATTTGGGTATAGATAAAAATATGCTACGCTACAAACTTATGCGTGAGGAAAATGAAGAATATCTTGAAGCTGCAAACCATAATGACTTGGTTGAAGTAGCTGATGCACTTGGTGATATGCTCTATATCCTATGTGGAACTATTATAGAACATGGGATGCAGCACAAAATTGAAGAAGTTTTCGAAGAAATTCAGCGAAGTAATATGAGTAAACTTGGTGAAAATGGTGAGCCTATTTATAGAGAGGATGGTAAGGTGCTTAAAGGCCCGAACTATTTTAAGCCTAATATTAAGGAGATTTTAGAATCTTAAAATCCTCAAATATATATTTTATGTGTTAAGTTGTATTTTAACTAATTAACTTCGTGTCTCCAGTTATGCTTATCTTCAGATAGATTGTGCTGTATATTAAGTAAGGTCTTCTTAAAAAGTGAAGCATAAGAATTCTCGATCTGGTCAATTTCAAAAACATCATCAGCATGTTCAAAAGCAGAAACAGGACTTATAACTGCAGCCGTACCAGCTCCAAAAATTTCCTTTAGACTACCATCTTTAGCAGCGGCTTTAATTTCTTTTACACTAACACGTCTCACTTCACATTCAATTCCTAAATCTTCAGCTAATTGAATTACACTCTTTCGTGTTACACCATCTAAGATTCTGTCATTATTAGGAGCAGTAATTAATTTATTATGTATTCTAAAGAAAATATTCATTGTGCCAGCCTCTTCCAGGTATTCGTGAGAAGAAGCATCAGTCCATATGATTTGGTCAAACCCTTTCTTTTGAGCTAAACTCGTAGGATAAAATTGAGCGGCGTAGTTACCAGCTGCTTTTGCAAAACCTACACCACCATCAGCAGAACGGCTATATTTTTCTGCAAATAAGACACGAACGGGCTCATTATAATAAGCTTTAGCTGGTGAACAAATAATGATAAAACGATATGTAGCTGCAGGTGAAGCAGAGATTGCAGGCTCAGTAGCAATCACAAACGGACGTATATAAAGCGAGTTTCCAACACCTGGTTTAATCCATTCGCTATCTAATTTTAAAAGTGTTTCTAAACCTTTAAAAAAATAATCTTCAGGAAATTCTGGCATTGCCAAACGCGCAGCTGACTTGTTAATTCTGGCGCAATTCTCATTAGGTCTAAACAAAAATATTTTACCATCATCATCTTTGTAGGCTTTCATGCCTTCAAAAACAGCTTGCCCATAATGAAACACTCTTGCAGAAGGTTCAATCGTCATTGCTTGATAAGGCATAATTTGTGGAGTTTGCCATTTACCATCTTTAAAATCGCAAACAAACATGTGATCTGTAAAAACACGACCAAATATTAAATTACTAAAATCAACAGTATTAATTTTTGAGTTTTCTGATTTTACGATAACGATTTCGTTAGGGTTTGTTTCTATCATTAAAAGGCTGGTTTAATTTTCTGCAAAACTACGAAATCATTAGCGTTAAAAAAAGGTAATATTATCTTAAAATGCGTAAATTTGAGGCTCAAAATAAATCGTTAGAAAATATTAGATATGAAAAAAATAGTTTTTTTATTAGCATTTGGAGTGGTACTGTTTTCATGCAAAAATGAGACAAAAACTACTGAAGAGAATGTGGAAGACGTAAAAAAGGAACTTGCCTATGCATCTTTTGGAATGGAAATCAACGATACAGATGCTTTATCATCAGAGCGTATGATGGAACATTACAAAGGACTTAAAGCTGGTGATACTGTACCTGCAAAAATGAAAGCTAAAATTGTTGAGGTTTGCTCCAAGAAAGGTTGTTGGATGAAATTAGACATGGATGGAGAAAATCAAGTGATGGTAAAATTTAAAGATTATGGCTTTTTTATGCCACTTAATGCCGAAGGTAATGTTGTAGTTAATGGTAAAGCCTTTGTTACAGAAACTTCTGTTGAAGAATTAAGACATTATGCTGAAGACGCAGGTAAATCTAAAGAAGAAATTGCAGCTATCACTGAATCAAAATTTGAATATCGTTTTGAAGCCGATGGTGTATTATTGGAGCAATAGAGAACATTTATTTAGTGTAATCTTAGTCTTACTACTTGGCTTTAGTTGTAATGATAAGACTGAAACTACAGAGAAAACAGACAAAGAAAAGCCAGAACTCATAATGCATGAGCCCTCTGAAATGGCGGCATTAATGAATGCACTATATGCGTTTAACCTGCAGGCTAAAAATCAGATTATTGCTGGTGAAACTCCGGTTCAGATTCCTTTAGATTTATTGCGACTACATTCGGCGGAAATGACAAAGGGAAAGGAACGAACTGCAGTTTGGAATAGTTTTGTCAATGTTTTTATTGAATCGCAACAAGCTGTGGCAGACACGCTATCTAATACTGATTTAAAAGTACGTCATAATAGTGCAATAAATAATTGTTTGGCCTGTCATAAAACCGAATGTGTCGGACCAATACCAAAGATTAAAAAATTACTGATTCAATAGTTGAAACATCCTATGCTCATGAGTCATAAGTCTTTTGGTATATTAAGGATATGACATGAATCGAAAAATTATCACCACAGCAGATGGTTCTAAAACCATCCAGATAGAAGATTGGAATGAACAATACCATTCCATTCATGGTGCTCTGCAAGAAGCAAACCATGTATTTTTAAAGCATGGTTTGCTTTTTTATTGTGCTGAGTTTGATTCAGAATATCAAAACGAATACCATTCAAAGTACCATACTAAGCCAAATCAAAGTACAAGCGATGAATCTCATAAAAGTGAAAGTCACACTGAGTACATTAGAAGTACTAATGAGAATGAAAGCATCTATATTCTCGAAATAGGTTTTGGCACAGGACTCAATGCATTTTTAACCTTGATAGAAGCAGAAAAACTAAAACTGCATATCAACTATGTAGGAGTAGAAGCTTATCCTGTAGCATCCACTGATATTAATCAGTTAAATTATGTTGAATTGATTTCTAAAGCGCATAAAACCGAGTTTGAAAACATGCACCAAGTCTCGTGGGAAGTATCACATCAAATCACACCAAACTTCCAATTAGAAAAACAAGAAAAATTCTTCAAAGCTATTGAAGCAGAAGATGCATTTCATATTATTTATTTTGATGCTTTTGGAGCACGTGTACAACCTGAACTTTGGACCGAGGACATTTTCACTATTATGTTTAAAGCACTTAAGTCCAACGGTATTTTAGTAACATATTCTGCTAAAGGTAGTGTAAGACGCGCTATGCAAGCAGTGGGTTTTACAGTAGAGCGCCTTACTGGACCACCTGGAAAACGTGAAATGCTAAGAGCTCGGAAAAAGAACTCTTAGCATTTAGTGAACGCAGTGAGTTAAATGCTTTATTTTTCAAAACGTTAAATCCAAACTAAAGTTCGTAGCAACACTTTACACCTTTCGTATCTTTACATAAAGAAGAGGGAATGACCGTTTTAATAACTGGAGCGACAGGATTAATAGGGCAAGAGATTGTAAAACAATGTCATGCTCAAGGGATTAATGTACATTATTTAACGACATCCAAAAGCAAATTAAGCACAACAGACCACTACAAAGGTTTTTACTGGAATCCCAATACCAGCGAGATAGATCACACCTGTTTTGAAGGTGTCTCTGCAATTATAAACTTGGTTGGTGCTTCTATTTCTAAACGCTGGACAGATAACTACAAAAAAGAAATCCTCGAAAGCCGAACCCAAACCGCACAGTTATTACAAGACACTATAAAAACTCATGATTATAAAATTGATTATGTAGTCTCAGCGAGCGCTATTGGAATTTACCCAACAAGTCTAACCAACTATTACGAAGAAAACCATACTGAGATTTCAAGCTCTTTTTTAGGTGAGGTGGTTGAGCAGTGGGAAGCTGTTGTAGAGAATTTTAAAGCCTTAGGTTGTAAAGTTGCAAAGATTAGAATTGGATTGGTTTTAGCCAAAGATGGTGGTGCCTTACCAGAAATCGTAAAACCCATTAAGTTTGGTGCAGGAGCTGCTTTTGGTTCTGGTAAGCAATGGCAAAGCTGGATCCATATTACCGATTTAGCGAGCTTGTTTATGTATGCCTTGCAATACCAATTAGAAGGCATTTACAACGGTGTAGCACCAAATGCGGTATCTAATCAAGAACTCACCAAACTGGCGGCAAGCATTTTGAAACGGCCTCTGATCTTGCCCAACATTCCAAAGTTGGCGATGAAATTAGTATTGGGCAAAATGCATATCCTCTTATTTGAAAGCCAGCGTGTCAGCTCACAAAAAATTGAAAACAAAGGCTTTAATTTTAAATATGCCAATTTAAGACCTGCTTTGGAGGATTTGCTGGGGTAATTTTTTAATTTAGAGAGAAAAAATTATTATTTACAACTATAGCTGAAAACCGTATTTCTTTATGCGCTTATCTTCTTTTTTATAGCCTTTTATCAAACTAAAATATTGAAATTTAGCAAAAAATTCATTTGCAAGTGTTCTTTCATTTGGTCTAAAAAGTGTTGGTTTTAAATCAGTTTGCCAAAGCTCTTGCACAAGCCTATTCCCAATACCATATCTTTTAAACCTTTTATAAAAACCAATAATTCCGTCCGAAAAATCGTGGATTGCAATGCTCTCAAACGCATAAGATAAGTTTCCGATTTCTGAGAGCCGTAATCCCAAATCGACATCTTCACCGCCTGCAATAGTAATTTTTTCATTAAATCCACCAATGTCTTGGAAAGCTTGTTTCCATATTAATGCATTAGCAGTAATTAAATATTGTGGAACAAAATCTCCATTTGCATTGTAGGTTTTTAAAGGAATTAATATTTCTTGACTCTCATAATATTTTGAAAGGCTATTATTTTTTAAAGGTTTTATATTACCTGCATAAGCGACCGATTTATTATCTGATTTTAAGTAGCCTTTTAAGAGTGATTGGGTTGGTATGCAATCACTATCATTAAATAGAATCCATTTGCCTTTGGCAATTTTTACTCCTTTGTTTCTTGCAGAAGCTGGGCCTATTTTTTTGCACTTAATTACGTTTATTGGTAAACTAAATTTTAAAAACTTAGAGTTAACCAATATTTCTGGACTTGAGTTATTATCTACAATTATTATTTCTCTCGGATAGTCTTGTTCAGTATGAGTTTTAAAGAAATTTTTTAGGTAATTATTAATTCCGATTTGGTTATTTTTTACAGGAATTACTATCGATATATCGTTAGTTTTAATTCGTTCTGGCGATTTCTTTTCCGTCTTCTCTTTTGTGGAGAAGACAAATCGACTTATTAATGTCATGAGCGTTTTTTATAGGATTATGCAAAAGCGTTTGTTCGTTATTATTTTTGTAAGTGAAAGTATCATTAATTCCATTTTAAGGAAAAGAAAATGTAATAAGTGGCTGTTTTCTGTAATAACTGGACTATAATTAATTTATAGATACTGTTTTATAACATTTCAATTATAAAATCTTTTTCTATCAAATCTATATTTCCAAATACGGTATTTTGCTTAATAGTTTGTTCCATTGATAACGAATACCTACTTATTTTTCAAGCTAATTAAGATACACATTAGTAACTAATTTCTCAACAGTTGGATGATCATTACCACCTGCAGGTTCTATGGTAATATTAAGGGATTCGGCATGGTCTATATAAGCCATGGTCATTAAAGTTTTATCTTTAGCAATGACTCCCATATTTATCATTTCGCCCTCAACGTCTGCCCACATTTGGTAGTCGTGGTTGTCGTCTAATTTAGGTAGGCGTTCTGTATTAATTACCACAGATTTGGTCTTATGGTTCACATAACTAACCACTTTAGCTTCAGGTAGTAGGTCATTGCCTTTTAAAATGTATTGTTCAGTGTCTGGATTTACAATGGCGGTGTAAAAGGTATTGGTGTCTCGTAATTCTTTATTAAGGACTTCAATGGTCGTATTTAATTCGGTGTTATTGGTTTCAACGGTTTGTAGTTGCTGTTTTACCTGATTAAGTTGGTTGTACATCCAAAAGCTACCAATCATTAACAACCCAGCAATACTTGCAGCTATGCCTAAATACCATTTAGAGTTGTTGTTAGATTTTAAATCTACCACTTTAGTGGCATTAGAAGATGATTTTATGCCTTCTAAAAGTTGAGTTTTTACTTTAACAGGTGGAGTTACGGTATTCTCTAAACCAAGGGTTTCAAAATTCTGTTCCAGCTGGTCAAAATGGGTTTTAAGCTCAGCATCAGACGCTAAGAGTTGCTCAATCTGTTCGCGCTCTTTGGCGTTGAGTTCTCCGAGCAGGTATTGCTCTAATAGTCCGTTTTCTAATAGCGTTTTCTTATCCATCATCACAGCGCATTTAGTATTAGTAGAATAAAACTTAGCGTTTTGGCATAAGTTTCTTTGAGTTGTTTTAGAGCCTGTCGTACATAAGATTTAAAGGTTCCCAGAGGAACATCCATTTCCTTATGTGCCTCTCTATGGGTTAAGCCTTTAAAGTAAACCAATTCAATAGCTTCCTTATGATGTGTCTCTAATGTTGTTATGGCTCCCTTAAGCTCTAAGTACTCAGTGTCTATAGGAATAGCATCTTCTTTATTAGTATGTACACTAAAATCATCGGTTTGGATGAGCGGATCTGTCTTTCTGAGCACATTTAACGTTTTATTCTTGGCTATACGATACAACCAGGTGTAAAAACGACCTTTATCGGCATCGTAGTTTTCAGCTTTATCCCAAACCGTCATAAAAGTGTCTTGCAATATGTTTTGAGCTTTGCCTTCGTCGCGTATCATTTTTAAAATAACACTGTAGATGGCACCAGAATATTTATCGTAGAGTAATGATAACGCACGCTCATCCTTGTTTTTTAGGTGTTGAATAAGTGTGGTATCGTTTTGCATTAATGTTAAAGATTTCCCAAAAGTAAGTGCATACTCATCCAGCACATACAAGCTTGTGTAAATATAAACGAAAGCACTTCAAAAACGAAATAAGTGCACCATTTAGTTTAACCAAAAATTTAAAACAATTATGAAAAAGTTAGTATTTGTATTAACAACTTTAGTAGCCTTAGCATTCTCACAAATGGCTACCGCTCAAAAAACCATTGTAGATGTAGCCGTTAGTAATGAGAACTTCTCAACTTTGGTAACAGCATTAAAAGCAGCAGATTTAGTTAGTGCTTTACAAGGGGATGGGCCATTTACAGTATTTGCGCCTACAAACGATGCCTTTGCAAAAATCGACAAAGCAACTTTAGGGAACTTATTAAATCCAGAAAATAAAGCGACTTTGGCTAAAGTTTTAACCTATCATGTTGTGCCAGGAAAATTAATGGCTAGTGATGTGGTTGCTGCTTTAAAGAAAGGTAAAGGTATGGTTGAAGTGAAAACTCTAGCTGGCGAAACCCTTACTGTAAAGCAAAAAGATGGAAAAATCTGGTTGAAAGACCAAGCTGGTAATTACAGCGAAATCACTGCTACTGATGTAGAAGGTAGTAATGGTGTGATTCATGTTATTGATACTGTAGTAATGCCTAAGTAAAGTTTAGTGTTAATAGTGTATTAGGCATTATTACAAAAGCTATACATCAATATTTGGTTGATGGTGATTGGTGGATAGCAAGGCAATTTTAGAGATAGAATTGCTGTGGAGAAGAAAAGCACTTACAGTACGTAAGTGCTTTTTGATTTATAATAAATGTCACTTCGAGTGATTTTCAACTTATTGAAATTGTATTGAGAAGTAATTGGAGTCGATAAGGTTCTCGATACAAATTTTATCCTTTGTCAAGTCTAAAATTAACTCGAACTGGCAAAGCTCTTAAGCCTTCTCAGCCACTAAAGTGATTTTTAATTCAATATTGTCATTGATAAATTTATCACCTAAATTATCAAAGAAAGACTTGGAACCATACTCTACATTCCATTTAGAACGATCTATAGTAAAGGTTTCACTAGTTAAAGTCATGGTGTCACCATCCATAGAAGTTGTTACCGTAATACTAATGTTGTTGGTTTTGTCTTTCATCGTCAAGTTACCAGATAGCATAGTTTTTCCTTCTACAGTTTCTATACCAGTAACTTCAAATTTAGCATTCGGATATTTTTCTACATCAAAAAAGTCAGCACTTGTTAAATGTCCTTTTAATTTGGCATTACCTTCTTCTTCTAATGGAATATCTGTTACAACAATACTGCTCATATCTATAGTGAAATTTCCACTTTCAATCATACCATTGTTTACACTTACAACGCCATCGGTCAGAGCTATTGTTCCTGTATGAGAGCCTGTAGGTTTAAATCCTTTCCATTCAATCATGGATTTATCTACATTAGCTTTATAGGTTACAGCCGTTTCTTTTGCCACTGCAGTTTCTTCAGCTTTGGTGGTTTCTGCTTCATTAGCCTTGTCTTTACAGCTAGAAAAAGCCACTAAAGCTACTACAGTAAAAATTTTTAAAAATGATGTTTTCATGTCAGTGTTTTTATTTTTTGTTTAAAGTGCAAAGTTATGAATTAGAAATCTCAATTTGATAATGAAAAATTGTTAATGACATTTTGACATTTTAATAATAATGGCAGTACTTTTGCAGACCTAAATCGAAGATTTAAATTTAAGTTTTAAAAAACACAGCTCAAAATGAGTAAAAAGAATAAAAATAAAGAGGTTGAAGAACCGCAAGTAGAAAATACAGCAACGGCTACAGCAGAAGTTGAAGACCAAAAAGAGCAAAAATCTGCAGAAGAACAATTACAAGATCAGTTAGTTGCAGAGAAAGATAAGTTTATGCGTTTGTTTGCTGAGTTTGAAAACTATAAAAAGCGTACAAATAAAGAACGTATAGAATTGTTTAAAACAGCGAGCGAAGGTGTAATGTTGGCTATGTTGCCTGTTTTAGACGATTTTGAACGTGCCTTAACGCATATCGAAGAAGATAAGGAAGCTGAAGAATTACGTAAAGGAGTGTTGCTGATCTACAATAAGCTTTTAACAACTTTAGAGCAAAAAGGCTTATCTAAAATTGAAGTTAACAAAGGAGATGCCTTTAATGCGGACGATCATGAAGCAGTAACACAGATTCCTGCACCAAGCGATGATTTAAAAGGAAAAATCATTGATGTGGTAGAGCGTGGTTATAAGCTGGGAGATAAGGTGATTCGTTTTCCTAAAGTGGTCATAGGGCAATAAACATGAGTTTTCTACTTTCGTGGGAATAAATAATAAGTGAATTGATGAAAGAAGATTTTTACGACATATTAGGAGTAAGCAAAGGTGCTTCGGACTCTGAGATTAAAAAGGCCTATCGTAAGATGGCGTTGAAATATCATCCAGATAAAAACCCTGATGATAAAGAAGCAGAAGAAAAGTTTAAGAAAGCAGCTGAGGCATACGAAGTATTGAGTAATCCAGATAAGAAGGCACGTTACGATCAATTTGGTCATCAGGCCTTTGAGGGCGGAGGTGGCTTCGGTGGAGGCGGTATGAATATGGATGATATTTTTAGCCAATTCGGTGATATTTTTGGTGGAGCTTTTGGAGGTGGCGGATTCAGCGGTTTCGGCGGAGGTGGTAGACAGCGTGTCGTAAAAGGAAGCAATCTACGTATTAGAGTAAAACTTTCTCTAGAGGAAGTGGCTAATGGAGTAGAAAAGAAAATCAAAGTAAAACGCAAAAAGCAAGCAGAAGGTACAACTTATAAAACTTGTGGAACTTGTAACGGTTCTGGTCAGGTTACTAGAGTTACCAATACTATTTTAGGGAGAATGCAGACGGCTTCACCTTGTCAAACCTGTGGTGGATCTGGTCAAATTATTGATAAAAAACCATCTGATGCAGATGCACAGGGCTTAAAAGTAACCGAAGAAACAGTATCTGTTAAAATTCCTGCAGGAGTTGTTGATGGTATGCAACTTAAAGTAACTGGTAAAGGAAATGATGCACCAGGTAATGGTATTGCAGGTGATTTATTAGTAGTTATATCAGAAGAAGATCATCCGACTCTTAAGCGTGAAGGTGATAACCTGCATTATGATATGTATGTCAGTTTACCGGATGCAGTATTAGGAACATCTAAAGAAATTGATACTGTTACAGGAAAAGTTAGGATAAAAGTTGAAGCAGGTGTACAATCTGGAAAAATTTTAAGACTTCGTGGAAAAGGTATTCCAAGTATTAATGGTTATGGTAAAGGAGATTTATTGGTACATGTAAATGTTTGGACACCAAAGACTTTGAGTAAAAAGCAGAAAGAATTTTTTGAAAGCATGCGAGAAGACGAACATTTTGAGCCTAAACCCGAGAGCTCAGACAAATCTTTTTTCGAAAAGGTTAAAGATATGTTTTCATAAAAGAGCCTCTGTTTAAGAAAAAATACTATCTTTGAATTATCGCTAATGCTAATTAGCGGTAATTTTTCTTTTTCATAGCAATTTTTTCCCATCCTTATCTAACCATAAGGGTGGGTTTTGTTTTTTTACTCTAAACGTGTTTTGGGTGACTCCTAAGGATTAGTCCTTTTTTATTCAGTAATAGACAATTAGTAATCTTTAAATAATGCAAAACTCTTCAACATTTAATATATTTACGGACTAACCCTATAAAAAAACTAAGTTCTATATGAATGACTTATTAGTTGCTGATTCCGTGTCTAAAAACTTTGGGAATTTTAAAGCACTAAATCAGGTATCTATTGCTGTGCCTCAAGGTAGCATCTTTGGACTGCTTGGACCAAACGGAGCTGGCAAAACAACACTGATTCGTATCATCAATCAAATTACTATGCCAGATCAGGGCAATGTTCTATTAGACGGACAGCCTTTAAAACCAGAGCACATTAAAGATATTGGGTATTTACCAGAAGAACGTGGTTTGTACAAATCCATGAAGGTTGGTGAGCAATGTCTATACTTAGCACAACTCAAAGGCTTAACCAAAGCCGAGGCAAAAAGTAGATTAAAATATTGGTTTGATAAACTAGAAATAGGGGATTGGTGGAATAAGAAAATTCAAGAATTAAGTAAAGGGCAAGCCCAAAAAATTCAGTTTATAGTGACTGTTTTACACAAACCTAAGCTTCTCATTTTTGATGAACCTTTTTCAGGTTTTGACCCGATAAATGCTAATATCATTAAAGATGAGATTTTACAATTGAGAGATGAAGGTGCGACGGTTATTTTTTCGACTCATCGTATGGAATCTGTCGAAGAATTATGCGATCATATTGCATTAATCCATAAATCAAATAAGATATTAGACGGAAAACTTAATGATATTAAACGTCAATACAAAACCAATACCTTCGAAGTTGGTTTGCAATCTGATAGAAGTGATGCGGTACTTACAGAAATAAAAAATAAGTTTGAGGTGCTTCCGGCGACTTTCAGAAATTTGAATGATGATATAAAATTGAATATTAAAATAAATGAAAACATTTCTTCTAACGATTTGTTGTCTTTTTTAACCTCAAAAGCCGAAGTGCACCACTTTATGGAAGTGATTCCAACAGCTAATGATATTTTTATTCAAACTGTAAAAAATAACTAAAAATGAATCATTTACCCCTCATTATAAAACGCGAATATCTTACAAAGGTTAAGAACAAATCATTTATAGTAATGACATTTTTAAGTCCACTGATAATGATTGCTCTTATTGCAGTAGTTGCTTATTTATCGCAATTAAATAACGATAAACAACGTACTATATCTGTATTGGACGAAACAGGGTATTTAAAGGATGTATTTCAAAACACGGAAAATACAACTTATACGAATTTAAATGACTTAGATTTAGAGACAGCCAAGACTTTGGTTAAAGAAAAAGAAGACTATGGCTTATTGTATATTGCTAAGGTTGATTCATTAGAGGATATTGCTAAGAATGTAAAGTTTTATTCAGAAGAGTCACCATCATTAACCATTATATCAGGTTTAGAACGTAGGATTGAAAAACGGCTACGGGAAATGAAACTTCAAAAAGATGGTGTAACACTAGCGCAAATAGAAGCTTCAAAAACTGATATTGATATAGCTCAGGAAAGTTTTGAAGGCGAGAAGAGTTCTAAAATAGATAATATTGTAAAATTGGCTTTTGGTGGCATCGCAGGCTATTTGTTATTTATGTTCATTATCATTTATGGTAATATGATAATGCGAAGTGTTATCGAAGAAAAAACAAGCCGAATAATAGAAGTGATTATTTCTTCTGTAAAACCCATTCAGCTTATGATGGGTAAAATTATAGGAACATCTTTAGCAGGTGTTACACAATTTGCCATATGGGTAGTGCTGGGTGGAGTACTAATGATTGTAGTTTCTGCAATCTTTGGTATAGATATGGCACAAATGCAAACTCCTCAGCAAGAGATGGTAAATCAGGCTATACAGGCTGAAGGAGCACAAGCCATAGCAGAAAATATGCTAACTGCTATTAATAATTTGCCAATTGCTAATCTTATTATCGCTTTTATTTTCTTCTTTATTGGCGGTTATTTGCTGTACAGTTCACTTTATGCTGCTATCGGTGCAGCAGTAGATAACGAAACAGATACACAACAGTTTATGTTACCAATTTTAATGCCACTGATTCTGGCGGTTTATGTTGGGGTGTTTACAGTAATAGAAGATCCACATGGTACAGTTTCAACAGTGTTTTCATTTATTCCATTTACATCTCCAGTGGTGATGTTAATGCGAATTCCATTTGGTGTACCGTTATGGCAACAAGGTTTATCACTAATTTTATTGATTGGTACATTCATGTTTGCAGTTTGGTTTGCTGCTAAAATTTATCGCGTTGGTATTTTGATGTATGGTAAAAAACCAACCTATAAAGAGCTCTTTAAATGGTTGAAATATTAATTTGTGATTCAGGATTTAAAAAATAAAATAGAAGAAAAAATAACTGAAAACAGTGTTTGGGAGAAAACACTAGATTTTCTTAATAAACATGTAGATTTTGGTGATAAAATAAGTATTTCTATACTAGATGTACTAATCGTTATTACGGCTATTTTTATAACAACACTGCTGTTAAGGTTAGTATTAAAGATCTTAACCAGGAATTTGCCGATAGAAAACAAAGACAAATTCAATGTGGTTTATAATTATTTTAGATGGTTGATCTATCTAATAATACTGCTTGTTACACTACATTCTGTTGGTGTTAATGTTACGGCCATTTTCGCAGCATCAGCAGCTTTACTTATCGGAGTGGGCTTGGCATTACAAACCTTATTTCAAGACATTATTTCTGGGATATTTATTCTTATTGACCAATCTGTACACGTTGATGATATTATCGAAATCGAAGGAAAGGTCGGTAGAGTCGAAGAGATTAAGCTAAGAACTACAAGAGCTGTAACAATAGATAATAAAGTATTGGTAATTCCTAACCATTTGTATTTAACCAATTCATTATATAATTGGACACAGAATGGAACACTGACGAGAGAAAGTGTTTCTGTCGGTGTAGCATACGGAAGTGATGTAGAACTGGTAAGAAAACTACTCATACAAGCAGCAAGTACACATCCAGATGTGATTCCTATTCCAGAACCAGTTGTTTTATTTACAGATTTTGGTGATAGCGCTTTAGATTTTAAATTGGTATTTACACTCAATGACAGTTTTAAGGCAACATTTCCAAAAAGCGATATACGTTTTGAAATTGATAAGCTATTTAGAAAAAATAATATAAATATACCATTCCCTCAGCGAGATCTTCATATTATAGAAAAATAAGCAACGCATGACCATACACTTCTCAAAATGCTACATAATGCTTGCCTTTATTACAATGTTTTGTATTACTTCTGCTGAAGCTCAACTTACTGATTTAGCACGTTTAGAATATTCATTTATACCAAGTACGCGTTCCGAGGACCAATACACAAGGATACGAGCCATTTTAAATTACCCTATTAAGATAAAGGATAAGGATTATCTAATTGTAGGTGGTGAGTATAACAGAATTATACTTAACCTTGAGGAAGATTATCCATTTAATACCAATGAGATAAATCGTTTACATGTTATAGATCTTAGTTTGGGTTACACCTTTAAATGTAAAAATGATTGGAGATTAGGGTTAAAAATAAACCCAAGAATTGCATCCACTTTAACACAGGAGTTAACTATGGATGATATGTTTTTAAACGGAGGTGTATTTGCAATAAAAGACAGAACAGATGCTACGGATATTAAAAGACCATACCGTTTAGTGTTAGGTCTTACATACAATACCACAGCAGGTGTTCCTTACCCGCTCCCGTTTGTGAGTTATTACAGGCGCGTTAATGCAAAATGGTCTTTTAGTGCAGGTGTACCTAAATCTAATTTAAAGTACTTTTTTAGTGAAAAGAGTATGTTACAGGTTTTTGCAGGTTTAGATGGTTATTTTGTAAATATACAACAGCCAATGATAGTTAATAATAAAGTTGTAAATAGTATATCCCTTTCAGTTGCTATAGGAGGACTTGGGTACGAATATTGTATTACAAAGCATTTAATAGCTTATTCTTATATTGGTTACACCTTTAGATTGAATAATGTATTACGTAATGAAGACAGAGAAGAGGTGTTTAAACTAGACGATTTAAATGCTTTTTATTTAAGAACAGGATTAAAATTTAAAATATAGATATGCCAAAAATATTAATAATAGAAGATGAAGCTGCTATTCGCAGAGTATTGGTAAAAATACTTTCTGAAGAGAATGACACCTATCAGGTTGAAGAAGCTGAAGATGGTTTAGTAGGTGTCGAAAAAATTAAAAAAGAAGATTACGATTTAGTACTCTGCGATATTAAGATGCCAAAGATGGATGGTGTTGAAGTACTTGAAGCAGTTAGAAAGATAAAACCAGAAACACCAATGGTAATGATTTCTGGTCATGGAGACTTGGATACAGCAGTAAATACCATGCGTTTAGGTGCTTTTGATTATATATCTAAGCCACCAGACTTAAACAGACTATTAAATACAGTACGTATTGCATTAGACCGTAAAGAGCTCGTAGTTGAAAACAAAATGCTTAAGAAAAAAGTAAGTAAAAACTATGAAATGATAGGCGAGAGTGATGCTATTGCTCGTATTAAAGATATGATTGACAAGGTGGCACCAACTGATGCTCGTGTATTAGTTACTGGTCCTAACGGTACAGGTAAAGAATTAGTTGCACATTGGTTGCATCAAAAAAGTGAACGCTCAAAAGGTCCAATGATTGAAGTTAATTGTGCTGCAATACCAAGTGAATTAATTGAAAGTGAACTTTTTGGTCATGTAAAAGGAGCGTTTACATCAGCTAATAAAGATAGAGCAGGTAAGTTTGAAGCTGCTAATGGAGGTACTATCTTTCTGGATGAAATAGGTGACATGAGTTTATCAGCTCAGGCAAAAGTGTTACGTGCTTTACAAGAAAGTAGAATTCAACGTGTAGGTAGTGACAAAGACATAAAAGTAAATGTGAGAGTTGTTGCTGCAACGAATAAAGATCTTAAAAAGGAAATTGAAGATGGAAAGTTTCGTGAAGATTTATATCACAGATTAGCTGTAATTTTAATTGAAGTACCAGCATTAAACGATAGGCGAGAAGATATTCCGCTATTAATAAATTATTTTGCTGAAAAAATCTCTAAGGAACAAGGAAATGCTAAGAAAAACTTTTCAGATAAAGCTATAAAGTTGCTTCAAAATTATGACTGGACAGGTAATATTAGAGAATTGCGAAATGTGGTAGAACGCTTAATTATTTTAGGAGGAAAAGAAGTTAGTGAAGCAGATGTCAAGGCTTTTGCATCAAAATAACTCTAGTTTATTATGAGAAACATCAATATAGAAGATTTTAGAATCACATCTCAAATCAACATTAAAGATTTACCAACGCGTGTAGATTTAGAAGCCGACAAAAAAGAACTAAAAGAGGCCTTAAGAGCTGTTAGCAGAGACCTAGCGGATATTCAAAATGCTATGTATGCCCATGGTAAATATTCGGTTTTATTTTGTATTCAAGGTATGGATACTGCAGGGAAGGATAGCTTAATTCGTGAGATATTCAAAGAATTCAATGTAAGAGGTATTGTTGCACACAGTTTTAAAAAACCCACAGAACTTGAGCTAAAGCACGATTACCTCTGGCGACATTATATAGCTTTACCAGCAAGAGGTAAATTTGGTATTTTTAATAGAACACATTACGAAAATGTTTTGGTAACTCGCGTACATCCTAATTATTTGATGTACGAAAATATGCCAGACATAAACAGTGTAGATGATGTTAACGAAGCCTTTTGGACCAGACGCTTTGATGAAATTAATAATTTTGAAAAGCATATAGCGGATAACGGAACTATTATATTCAAATTCTTTTTAAACCTGTCTAAAGATGAACAAAAAAATAGATTGCTAAGACGGTTGAGTAGATCTGATAAGCAATGGAAATTTTCTTCAGATGATCTAAAAGAACGTAAGCTTTGGGATAAATATCAAGACTGTTACGAAGATGTTTTAAATAGAAGTTCTAAGCCAAATGCACCTTGGTTTAATATTCCTGCAGATGATAAGCCTGCAGCGCGTTATATTGTGGCAAAGATTCTTTATGACACATTAAAAATGTATACAGATATTAAAGAACCAGAATTACCAACCAAAGAAAAAGCCAATATAGATTTATACAAACAAGAATTGGAAAATGAAAACTAAATTATTTACAATAGTCCTATTATGTTTTTTTACTTTTAACTATAGCCAAACAGATAAGGCTATTCTAAAAACAGTATATAAAACATCACTTACTAATGGTAAAAGCTATGAGTGGCTAGATTATTTATCTAATACTATAGGAGGACGACTTTCTGGTTCTACTAATGCTGAGCTTGCTGTGCAATACACTAAAAAAGAGCTTGAAAAATTAGGCTTAGATAAAGTGTGGTTGCAACCTGTAATGGTACCCAAATGGGTAAGAGGGGAAAAGGAAATGGCATATTTTGAAACTTCAGGATTAATAAATAAAGTTAATATTTGTGCATTGGGTGGTTCTGTTGCAACACCAGAAAATGGTGTTAAAGCACAGGTTATTGAAGTTGCGACTTATAAGGATTTAGAAAAACTTGGAGCGGAAAAGATACAAGGTAAAATAGTGTTTATAAATAAAGCCCTGCAGCCAGAGTTAATCAATACGTTTGAAGCTTATGGCGGCTGCTCTTCAGAGCGTTACAGAGGCGCAGCTGAAGCAGCGAAGTATGGAGCTGTTGGTACTATTGTACGTTCATTGAGTTCTCGTCAAGATGATTATCCTCATACAGGTAGCATGAGTTATGGCGGTTTGCCTGTTGTGCGACGTATTCCATCTGCGGCTATTAGTACTAATGATGCAGTAAAACTCAGTGAAGCTTTAAAAAAAGATAAAAATTTAGAGTTTTTCTTAGAGATGAGTTGTCAGCAATTCGATGACGTACAATCATATAATGTAATAGGTGAAATAACAGGAAGTGAGTTTCCTAACGAGTATATCATAGTAGGAGGACATTTAGATTCTTGGGATTTAGGTGATGGTGCACACGATGATGGTGCTGGAGTGGTCCAATCTATGGATGTATTACGTTTATTGAAAGAAAGTGGTATAAAACCTAAACGCAGTATTCGTGTGGTATTATTTATGAATGAAGAAAATGGATTAAGAGGTGGGCGCAAGTATGCGGAAGTCGCCAATGAAAACAATGAAAAACATGTTTTTGCTCTGGAAAGTGATTCTGGTGGTTTTACTCCCAGAGGTTTTAGCTTTGATTGCAACGAACTTATGTTGTCTAAAATTCAGGCTTGGAAACCTTTATTTAAACCTTACTTAATTCACTATTTCGAAAAAGGCTACAGTGGTGCCGATATTAGACCATTAAAGAACGATGGTATAGTTTTAGCTGGTTTACGGCCTGATTCGCAACGTTATTTTGATCATCACCATGCAGCTAACGATACCTTCGAACATGTAAACAAACGTGAGTTAGAATTAGGTGCAGCGACCATGACCGCTTTAGTATTTTTGGTGGATAAATATGGTACCGAGACCATAAGCAATAAAGAAGAAATAAAGGATTAGTTTACTGTTGAAAAAGAGAGGTAATAAGCATAGATTAAAACAAGCTCGTAAAGAAAATCAATTTTTAAATTGGTTTATTCTTTGTTTTGGTCTAGTATTATTTATTGCAGGTATAATTAAATTTATGTTTTTTAAGCCCGAAGTAGCAGTAAATGCTAGATACTTACAGCCAGTAGTTGATAATGGTGGTATTGAATGCATAGCAGGTTTTATACTACTAGTCTGTTCTATTTACAGATTTAGAAATAAAGAAAAGATTATTAAGGATACACTTAATTTAGAAAACGATAAAATATGAAGAGACTTATTGTTATAATAGTTTTAGTTATGGTTAGCACTTTGACTGCTCAAGAAAACAAAGTACTTCCTTATTACGAAGTTCCAGACTATCCAGAAGAATTTACAGCTGGTACAATGGCTGCCCGTATGGTGGATGCCCTTGGGTTTCGGTTTTATTGGGCTACTGATAGTTTAACGAAAACTGATTTAGCATATAAAGCCAATGAAGATGGTCGCTCTACTGAAGAAACTATAAAGCATATTTATGATTTGTCTAAGATTATTGTTAATTCAACGCTCAAAAAAGCTAATACTCGGGTTAACGAATCGCTATCTTACGAAGACATGAGAATAAACACACTTAATAATCTTAAAACTGCAGCTGATATTTTAAGAAATAGTAATGATATTTCTGAATACAAAATTATTTTCGGTGAACGCGAAATCCCATTTTGGAACCAAGTTAATGGACCAATAGCAGATGCCATATGGCACTGTGGACAAATTGTAATTTATAGACGTACATCAGGGAATCCTATTAACCCAAAAGTGAATCATTTTTCGGGGAAAGTCAGCGAATAATCAATGTAATCTTCTATAATATTTTCCTTGTCTTAGTTTTTTTCTTTTTTGACCTTTAAAATAAAATGGAATAGATATACCTCCAGATTTGTATATCACTAAATGTAGATGAGGTGTAGTGGTGAATCCTGTCATACCAGATATTGCAATGGGTTGTCCAACTTCAACTGTATCACCAACCTCTACTATGGCACCTTCAAAATCTAGATGTACATAATGTGCCATAGTACCATCATTATGTAGAATTAAAACCTTATTGCCCTTATCCACGCACTTTCGGGTTCTACAATGTTCCTTTGAGTCTTCTTTTACAAAAAACACAATACCATCTCTAACTGCTGTAATTGTATCTCCGACTTTAGTTCCAAAGTCAATGGCATATTTTGAGTGCGGTTTGTTATGCGAAAACTTGCCGCCAAAAGACTGAACAATTTTGTATTTTTCACCTATTGGATAAGGCAAGCTATAGCGGTAGTTCTCATCAATAATATTATTTGGGTCACCAAAATTTGCTTTAAAACTTATAAATGGTTTGACACTTATTTTAGTGGTATCTTTAATCTTGTTTATAGGAATAACTAAAGCATTTTTTAGAGTGTCGTTATATTTTAAGATACCGTAGGAGTTAACTTTTATAATTGATTTTGTCGAATCTAATGGATATAGATTCATTTCCATTGGTGCGTAAAACGGGTTAATAAAATCTAGATATATGGAGTCCTCGCTTACCCGTTTAGAAACTTTTATAGTTTGTGCTACTGTATTTTGGCTAAAACAAAACCAAATAACTAAAAGGAGAATTCTTTTCATGTATTAAAGAGAACCGTTTAATTAAATTGTTACATTTATAAAGATAAATATTAAAAAAGAAATGAAATCGGGTTATTTAAAACAAATTCATCCAGTATTACCAGTAAAAGATACGACCAAAGCTGTAGCTTATTATGTGAAAAAATTAGGTTTTGAATTGGCATTTACAGATACAACTAGTGCTCAAGGTTATGCAGGTGTACAAAGAGACGGAATTGAGATTCACTTACAATGGCATGATGAAAGCGAATGGATTGCTGGTTTAGATAGACCTATGCTTAGAATTTATGTCGATAACATTGACGCATTATTTGAGGAGTATAAACCTCAAAATGTATTTCATAATAATACAGCTTTAAAAGCGACACCTTGGGGAACTAAGGAGTTTGCTTTTTATGATTTATATAGTAATGGACTGATTTTTTATAAAGATGTTTAATAATATATAGGTATAATTTTAACGTTATATAATTAAACCAAATCAAGCTTTTATGAAAGTTAAATACGTATTTACTTTTTTATGTTTAATCAGTGTTTGTGCAATATCTATTGCTCAAAATTCAAATGAGATATTATGTAAAGTACTAGATGTCGAAAGTAAATATCCAGTTTCATATGCGACAATTCAATTTAAAGGAGAACAAAAAGGCGTAATAGCAGATGAAGATGGTGGATTTAGATTGCCAATTGAATATGTTACTTCAAATGTATTCGTAACGATTTCTTCTATAGGTTTTGAAACACTGACAGTAGATATAAGAACACTTGATGTCAGTGTATTAAATACAATATACTTAAAACCAAAAACTGAAGCTTTAAATGAAGTCTTAATTATAGCACAAACTAAGAAAAACACTAAAAATTCTAAAGCATTAACGCATATTACGCCAGAGAGTATTATTAAAGAGGCTATTAAAAAAATTCCAGTAAATTACCCAAAGGCACCACATTCTTATATGGCTTATTACCGAGATTATCAATTGGTTAATAATAACTATTATAACCTAAATGAATTTATTTTAGAGACATTTGATGCAGGTTTTCAAACCAGTAAATTTTGGTTTAAAAATAATGTTACTGCAATGTATTCTTATAATAGAAATAAAAACTATTACCAAGATTCTCTACTGCAGAAAAGCGTTTATGGTGATTCTAAAATTATAAATAAGGATAATAGTGCCATATTTATTAATACTTTAAGTAATGAATTAGAGATATTGAATGTTCACAATCCAATTCGTAACTATAATAAGCTCAGTTTTTCATTTGTAGATAAATTTAAGGATGATTTTATCAATAATCATGTCTTTAAATTTGAAAAGATTAAATATATTAATGATACCCCACTTTATGAAATCTCATTTTTATCAGAAAACTCTGATGATAAAAAGTTTAAAGCTAAAGGTGAAATTTATATAGCTAAAGATGATTATTCCATTTACAAAATAACTTATAAGATTCTAGAGAATGAACAATTTGAGCAGAACAAATCATTAGGGAATAATGGAACAAATTTTCAATCTGAAGAGCGTTTAAGAACACTTTACGAAATCAATGTAGAATACAAACAAGTAAATAATAAGATGTACTTAAACTATATGACTTTTAATAATAGATTCATTATTAAAGAACCTAACCCGTTTAGAGTTGTAGAGTTAGAGTTTAATGTTAAAGATGAAGTTTTTTATATTACATTTAATAAACCTGTAGACGAATCTTCATTAAGTAAAAAAAGTAGATTTAAACTAAAATATAAGACTAAGAAATTAACAGTAAAAAAAATTGAATTAGTCGATGATAAAATAGTAAAAGTTGAGGTTGTTGATTGGACTCTTGGAGAGAATGTAAATAAGAAGAAGATAAAATCAGAAGATTTTTCTTGTGAACTCAAAAATATTAAAGATGTATCTGGAGTTAAACTCAATAAGGACACTAAATTGAAAGGGTTTCAATTTAGAGAGTTTTTTACACAAGAGATTTTTGAGAATAAAGAACCTGTGCCCAACCTTATTTATGTCAATAAAAACTTACCATTGTCAGCAACTTACACTAATCCACCTAATTTTGATATTAATACTTATTGGGTAAACTCACCATTAAAGAAAACTAAAGATCCAATTAAAATATAATTACTTTTTTATTCTTTAATCCAGAAGACTTTCATTTAATGTTAAACGGTGGTTAATACTTTCTAAAATTTTTTCAACATTGTTAACGTAACTTTTAGTTAATGCCAAATGGTTTCTGGCAGCTAAAATATTGTGAGACACAACTCTTTTTCTGTAATCTTCACTTAAAACAAAATATTCAACAATTTTATCATTCAAATTATTTTGAAATAAATCAACAAACCATTCATTGTTTTTATACGCATTAAAATTGGACATAATTTCATTTTCCATACGTTCATTACTCTTATCTATTAATGGTAAAAATTGAGAATAAACGGTTATAATATCATTAATTAAAGAATCTTTTTTAATACTATTCGTTTCAGAAATCATCTTTAAGCGCTCAAATCCATTACGTTGAATATTAAAAGGCTGGTAGGTTGTAACCAAACCAAAACATTGTACATTATCTTTATAATTATCCATGGTTACTTCTCTATTGATAATCTTAATACTATTCTTTGAGTTTTCTTGGTAAAACTTTATGATTCCAGATGCAGAAGTTGTATCAACAACCATATCATTGTGGATAGTTTTTAGTACACCTATTAGCTCTTTATTTTGTTTCCGTTCTTCATTCCAGTTATTTACTTGCAAGGCTAACAAAATACCTATCATTACCAGAATAATTTCGCCTATAGCATAAAGCAGATAGTTACTTACTTTATTAGAAAAGAACTTTCTTCTAATTTTTCTAAAAATACTAATCATAGTTTCCTCTTATTTTTCTTCTTCATTTTCTCGTTTCATTTTAATATATCTGGATACTAAACGTATACCTAATCTAGCAAAAAGAATTATGGCTATTACCATAACTATGTCAAATCCAGTCATCGATCTTCCCGTTTGGAATATATTAGATAAAGGTATAAAAAAAGTAGTGTCTAAAACTTTTATAAGGCAATTTCAATTTGATTATTTAATATGTCATCAAAAGTTTCTCGTTTTCTAATAAGACGTGCTTTTCCATTGTAGATTAATACTTCAGCAGGTCTGTATCTAGAATTGTAATTACTTGCCATGCTAAAGCAATATGCGCCAGCATTTTTAAAACTAAGGATATCTCCCTCGTTAATTTCATTAATCCTTCTGTTATTGGCAAACGTATCTGTTTCGCAAATGTATCCTACTATTGAATAAAAACGTTCTCTTCCTTTAGGATTAGAAATATTAATAATCTCGTGTTGAGAACCGTAGAGCATTGGTCGTATTAAATGGTTAAAACCAGAATCAATCTGAGCAAAAACGGTTGATGTGGTTTGTTTTACTGCATTTACTTTGGCTAAAAATACTCCAGCTTCGCTAACTAAGAATTTTCCAGGCTCAAAAGCTAAGGTTAATTCTTTTCCATAGTCTTTACAGAATTCGTTAAAACGTTTTGATAGTTTTTCTCCTAGCTCTTCTATATTAGTTTCTATATCACCAGTTTTATAGGGTACTTTAAAACCCGAGCCAAAATCTATGAAATCTAAATTTTTAAAATGTTTAGCCGTTTCAAACAGAATTTCACTGGCGTATAAAAATACATCTATATCTAAAATATCACTTCCGGTATGCATATGAATGCCATTGATATTCATATTTGTATTTTTTACAATACGAAGTAACAAGGGAATCTGATGAATAGAAATACCAAATTTACTATCTATGTGCCCAACAGAAATATTAGTGTTTCCACCTGCCATAACATGTGGATTAATACGAATACAAACTGGGATGTTTGGGTATTTTGTGCCAAACTGTTCTAGTATTGAAAGATTATCAATGTTTATTTGTACTCCAAACTTTGCTGCGGTTTCTATTTCTTCCAGAGATACACCATTAGGCGTATAAATTATGTTTTCTGGTTTAAAGCCTGCTTTTAGTCCTAATTGCACTTCTTGGATAGATACAGTATCTAAGCCAGCTCCAAGAACATTAAATAATTTCAATACAGAAATATTTGAAAGTGCTTTAACCGCATAGTTGAGTCTTAATTGTTTTACCTTACTAAAGGCATTAATTAAACGTTTGTATTGAGAAGTAATAGTTTCGGCATCATAGACATAAACAGGACTGCCATAATCCTTAGCGATTTGTAAAAGTGTTTTATTTTTCATGTTCTATTTCCATTTTTAGAAATCAAAACTATAACTTCTTAAGGTTTAAAAGATGAAATCATTAAAATTTTACTAATTTTACACAAATTGTTAAATAATAAACAATTATGAAAACTATATCCTCTTGTGTAGAAGAAATAATTGCCTCGAAACCATTTATAGAAGAAGCTCTTAATGAGCAAATAATTAATTTCTCAGCACTTGCCTCTAATTTACAGATATCAGTATCTAAAATGCTTCATAAGGATGTGAAGACAGGAGCAATAATGATGGCTTTACGACGCTATAACCAACCTTTAAATACCAGCACTTCAATAAAATTAAAGCATGTATTTAATAATTTAGGAGACATTACAGTACGCTCTGGCTTAAGTGATTTTACATTTAAAAATTCAAAGACCATAATTAATTGTAATACAGGAGTCTTAGATAGCTTAAATTTAAAGGATCATATTTTTTATGCTTTTACCCGTGGAATTTACGAAAGCAATATTGTAATATCTAGTTCTGAAAAAAACACAGTTCTCAGTGAATTTAAAGATGAAGAGCAAATAGGTTTACAAGAAAATTTATCTGCCATCACGATATCACTTCCAAAAGAGAACTCTAAAGTTGTTGGTCTTTATTATCATATATTTAAAAAGTTAGCCTGGGAAGGTGTTACGCTTTATGAAGTCATTTCTACGACTAATGAATTTACGGTTTTAGTAGAGGATAATCTTGTTGATAAAGCATTTTCTGTGATTAAACGTTTAAAACTATAATATCTCTAATAATAGTTTTTAAAATATTGGTAATACGATTATGGTTGATTATTTTTGTGCCACGAAATAAATTTGAGAGATTTCCTTGGTCAAGGAAACTATAAATAGAATATTTATTATGAATTTACACGAATATCAAGGAAAAGAATTATTAAGTAGTTTTGGAGTGCGTATACAACGTGGCATCGTAGCTCAAACCGCTGATGAAGCTGTAGCTGCGGCTAAAAAATTAACCGAAGAAACAGGCACAGGTTGGCATGTTATCAAAGCTCAGGTTCATGCAGGTGGACGTGGAAAAGGTGGTGGTGTTAAGTTAGCAAAAAACTTAGATGAGGTTAAGGATATAGCAGGACAAATCATAGGTATGAATTTGATAACACCTCAAACATCTGCCGAAGGTAAAAAAGTACATCAGGTATTAATCGCTGAAGATGTATACTATCCTGGTGATAACGAGCCAGAAGAATATTATATGTCTGTGCTTTTAAATAGAGCTAACGGCAAGAATATGATTATGTATTCTACTGAAGGTGGAATGGATATTGAAACCGTAGCTGAAGAAACACCACATTTAATTTTTACTGAAGAAATTGATCCTGCTTTAGGGCTTCTTGGTTTCCAAGCACGTCGTGTGGCATTTAACTTAGGCTTATCTGGTGCAGCTTTTAAAGAAATGACAAAATTTGTATCTGCATTATATACAGCTTATGTAAAGTCTGATGCGTCTTTATTTGAAATTAATCCGGTTTTAAAAACTAGTGATGATAAAATAATGGCAGTAGACTCTAAAGTCACTTTAGATGGTAATGCCTTATTTAGACATAAAGATTTAGCAGCTTTAAGAGATAAGCGCGAAGAAAACCCTATTGAAGTAGAAGCAGGAGAATTAGGACTTAATTACGTAGATTTAGACGGAAATGTTGGCTGTATGGTAAATGGTGCTGGTTTAGCGATGGCAACAATGGATCTAATTAAGCAAGCAGGTGGTGAGCCAGCAAACTTTTTAGATGTTGGAGGTACAGCTGATGCTGCGAGAGTAGAGGCAGCCTTTAAGATTATCTTAAAAGACCCAGCTGTAAAAGCTATTCTTATAAATATTTTTGGAGGAATTGTACGTTGTGACCGTGTAGCGCAAGGTGTTATTGATGCCTATAAAAACATGGGTAATATTAATGTCCCTATTATTGTACGTTTGCAAGGTACCAATGCAGATATTGCAAAAGAATTGATTGATAATTCTGGTTTAGATGTATTAAGTGCAACAGAATTTCAAGAAGCTGCTGATAAAGTACAAACTGTACTTTCTTAGTAATAATATATTAGATATACTTTTAAAAATGCGTCTTATGTTAGACGCATTTTTTTATAAATGCAACCCACATTCTGTTTTAGGGTTGTTATTCCAACGCCCACTGCGATCTTCTCCAGGAACAGTACAATGCGTACACCCAATAGAGTGATAGCCTTTAGCTACGAGTGGATGAAACGGTAAGTTATGCGCTTCAATGTAATTATCGCGTTGCATTTTTGTAATATCTAAAAGTGGATAAAATTTTACAATGTCTCCACGGCGTTCAAAAATATCTAAGGTCGATCTATGATCACTTTGCCACTCCATAAGTCCAGACATCCAAATTTTATAGTTTTGCTTTATAAGATCTAAGGGCTTTACTTTATTAATCGAACAGCAAAAATCAGGGTTTTTTCCCCAGGTTTCGTCTTTAGTTGTAAACTCATGTTCTTCTTTTATAGCGGAAACTGAAGTAACATTGAGTTTGTATCTTTTCTCTAGTTTGGATTTGTAAGCAAGTGTGTCATCAAAATGATAGCCAGTATCAATAAAAAATACCTCTTGCTGTGTATTGATATCTGAAACTAATTTTAATAAAAAAGCTGAAGTCGCTGCAAAAGAACTGGTTAACATTATATCTGTAATGTTAAAATCAATATACAGTTGCTTAATGCGTTCTCTGGCCGTTAAGGGTTTATATTTTTTATTGAGGTCTACTATGTCCTTTGTAGATATATCTAATAAAGGCGAAAGATTTGAGGTAGTTTCAAACATCTATTTAATAATAGTTAAGGATTGCAAGTTATATGCTTAAATGATAACAAAAAAATTGCAGCTTTATTTTTGCGAAGTTGATAATTTAAGATGTCTTTTTTTGCTTTTTTGGCATTGGTCCTCGTAAATGAATGATAAGTCCATTAAGGAAATTTCTTAGAATCTGATCTCCACATTCCATATATTTTGGATGGTCTTCTCTTCTAAAAAATGCATTGAGTTCACTTTTAGAAATTCTAAAGTCTACAAGCTCTAATATTTTTACAATATCCTCATCTCTTAATTTGTGTGCTACTCTTAGCTTTTTAAATATATCGTTATTTGTCATCTATTAATAGTTAGTCATTATATGTCTGTCGTGTTTCTTTAGATGTTAGCCATTGATAAGCATTAGGAAAATGAGACTTCCATAAAGTTTCATTATGCTTTCCTCCTTCTATAATATGGTTTTCTATCTGTTTTGTTTTTACACCTTTAGATAGTAATAATTCTACCATGCGTTTTTGATCAGGCACCATGGATTCTCCTTCTTCACTTCCAATTAAAAAATAAAACCTTGAAGACTCTGGTATATCTGTAATTTTCACCAAATCGTATATATTTTCACTAAACCAAAAAGATGCAGAGAATACTCCTGCTTTACCAAAAGTGTTAGGATATTTTACTGTAGCATAAAATGAAATCAAACCTCCTAATGATGCGCCCATAATAGTGGTGTACTCGGCTTTGGATTTTGTTCTGTAAGTAATATCCACATGAGGTTTTAAGGTGTTTTTTATAAAATTGAGATAAGCATCTCCTTTTCCACCGCCATACTCTTCATTGGTATAAGGTGTTAATTCATCGATACGCTTTTCATTACCATGTTCAATACCAATAATAATGCTTTTGTGTTCTGTAAGTTGATTCATATATTCATCAATCTCCCATTCCCCAATATAAGAAGTTTCATTATCAAACAAATTTTGGGCATCATGCATGTAAATAACAGGATACGATTTTTTAGAATTTTGATAATCTTTGGGCAAATACACCCAAATCGTCTTTATAGTATCTAACTGTGGAGCAGCTATGGTAAATTTTGTAACCTGTTTAGAAGCAGTGCTTTGCGATTCAATTGTATTCGCAAGAAACACAAAAAATATGATATAAAAACCCTTCAATCTCATGTTATTAGTAGTGTTTTTGGTTGACAAACGTTGAATAATGTCGATTAAATACGTTTAAGTTTTCGACAAGATACATTATATCAACGACAATAAAATAATGTACCTCATTAACTTTACACTATAAAATAATTCCCTCTATAACATGATTAACCGTGCTGAAAAATTGAGCTTGCTATCAGAAATGATTGCTTTTGCACAAACAGATGAAAATATAAAATCCATTGAATATAACTTCTTATTTAGTATCGCTAAGCAACTAGATATATCTAAGGAGGATTTTGAATACCTTTTTAATCATCCTGTGACCTATGTACACTTAAAGTCACATAGTGAACGTATTGTTCAATTTCATAGACTTGTGCTTTTAATGAACCTGGATCATAAAGTATCGCACAAGCAATTAGTAAAAATCCACAACTTTGGACTAAGAATGGGGTTAAGCCATGAGTCTATTAATCGGGTTCTGGATTTAATGGATAGTTTTCCTAATAAAATTGTACCACCCGATTTTTTAATTGATATCTTTAAGGTTCAGTATAATTAAGTTGAATTTATTCCGTTGAAAAGAGGTACTTCATTAATTACTGAAAAGAGTCTTAAAGTCCCATTGAGTGTACATCATTGAAACATCACTTCACCTTCAATTGTTCTAATTTAATCTGGTATGCCGTTATTTCATCTCTAAAACGCGCCGCTTCCATAAAATCTAAGGCTTTGGCTGCTTGTTCCATTTGTTTGCGTTTTTCGCGTATTTTCTTTTCGAGTTGAGACTTTGTTAAGTATTCACTCTCAGGTTCAGCAGCAAGTTTGGCTTCCAATTCTGTTCTATATGTACTCACAGAGTTTTTTGCCAGTGCACTGTCTAAGCTTTTATTTAAAGCCTTAGGTGTGATATTATGTTTGGTATTATAGGCAATTTGCTTTTCGCGTCGGTACTCGGTTTCATCAATAGTTTTTTGCATGCTTTTGGTAATTTTATCCGCATACATAATCGCCTTTCCGTTAAGGTTTCTTGCTGCTCTACCAACAGTTTGTGTTAATGAGCGATTAGAACGAAGGAAACCCTCCTTATCTGCATCTAAAATAGCGACTAAAGAAACCTCAGGTAAGTCTAAGCCTTCTCGAAGTAAATTAACACCAACCAAAACATCAAAAATACCTTTACGTAAGTCTTGCATTATTTCTACACGCTCTAGCGTGTCAACATCACTATGGATATAACGGCAACGTATTGAGATTCGCGTGAGATACTTTACCAACTCTTCAGCCATTCTTTTAGTGAGTGTGGTAACTAAAGTACGTTCATCTTTTTCTACACGTTCTTGGATCTCCTCAATTAGATCATCAATTTGGTTTAAACTTGGTCGTACTTCAATAATCGGATCTAATAATCCTGTTGGGCGAATCACCTGTTCAACATATACACCATCGGTTTTCTGCATTTCGTAATCTGCAGGTGTAGCACTCACATAAATCACCTGGTTTTGTAGAGCTTCAAACTCTTCAAACTTTAGAGGTCTGTTATCCATGGCTGCAGGCAAACGGAAACCATATTCTACTAAGTTCTCTTTTCGACTTCGATCTCCACCATACATCGCATGAACCTGAGAAATCGTTACGTGACTCTCGTCAACGACCATTAAATAATCATCCGGGAAATAATCGAGCAAACAAAAAGGTCGCGTACCAGGTGCTCTACCATCTAAGTAACGTGAATAATTTTCAATACCAGAACAATAACCCAATTCTCTAATCATTTCTAAATCAAATTCGGTACGTTCTTTTAATCGTTTTGCTTCAAGATGTTTGCCTATATCTTTAAAATAATCGTGTTGTTTTACCAGATCATCCTGAATATCCTTGATTGCATTATTTAGAACATCTGGTGAGGTTACAAACATATTTGCGGGATAGATATTCAAACGGTCATAACGTTCTATAATTTCGTTGGTGTGTGCATCAAAGGCTTCAATTTCTTCAATTTCATCACCAAAAAAGTGAATTCTAAAAGCATTATCGGAATAGCCTGGAAATACATCGACTGTGTCTCCTTTTATTCTAAAATTTCCATTTTTAAATTCAGCTTCAGTACGAGAATACAAGCCTTGCACGAGTTGATGAAGTAATTTGGTACGCGAAATGACTTGATCACGTTCTATAGTAATCACGTTTTTTTGAAATTCAACAGGATTACCTATACCATACAAACACGATACCGAAGCCACAACGATAACATCACGACGACCAGAGAGTAGGGAAGATGTTGTACTTAAACGCATCTTCTCAATTTCTTCATTTATGGATAAATCTTTTTCAATATAAACGCCAGAAACAGGAATGTAGGCTTCTGGCTGGTAGTAATCGTAATAGGATACAAAATATTCTACAGCATTGTTAGGGAAAAACTGTTTAAACTCAGAGTATAACTGAGCTGCAAGAGTTTTGTTATGTGCTAAAACTAATGTTGGTCGCTGCACTTCTTGTATCACATTAGCGACCGTGAAGGTCTTACCAGAACCTGTTACCCCAAGTAAGGTCTGGTAGCGTTCATTTTGAGTAATGCCATTAGCTAATTGCTTTATAGCTTCGGGTTGATCTCCTGTGGGTTGAAATTCTGATTCTATTTTAAAACGCATAGCTCAAAGTTACGATAAAGATTACCAGAAATCAATTAGCGTCTAAGCGCAAAATGTCCTTTATAGGTTTCACCATTTAAAAATTTAATGATGTACCAATAATCATCACTTGGTAAGCTCTCACCATTATAGGTGCCATCCCAACCAGAAATAAGGATGGTTTGCTGCGACATTAATTTTCCGTAACGGTTGAAAATCTGAATACTTTCTATTTGATTAAATTGATTGTCGGTACCTATTATGGTCCAAAAATCGTTGACATCATCACCATTTGGTGTAAAGAATTTAGGGATGCCAATTACTGAAATTGTTGCTTCTGCAATACCACAACCATTTCTATCTCTTACATAGATACGATGTTCCCCTTCTGAGACGTTGATAAACACATTACCCTCTTGATATAACCCGTCTATATCGTCGATGGCATAATCGTAAAAACCTCCACCAGAAACATCTACAGTAACCGTATTATTTGGGGCAATACCTTCTACAGTTATACTTTCTATTGTTGCAATTTCAGATGGGTTTACCGTAATTGTTCTACTAGAGGAACAACCATTAGGATCCGTAACAATAACTGTATAAGTTCCGGCTTCATTAATATCATTAAAAGAAGTGTTTATATCAGTTAGTGTACCATTAAAGTACCATTCGTAGTAATAATTATTTGGTAAATCATCTAGCACACCTCCAGTAAGTGTAATGGTTTCAGGAGATGTATTTAGACAATAGATAAGTGATTCATCGGCTTCTAATACAGGAGTGTAAAGTACTACTAAGTTCGCTGTAGAAATGCTAAAACATTGATTATTGCTTTCGATTTTCACAAATATAACTTGAGTATCTATACTTATATTACTATAATTATTTGGTAATGGGTTTGTTTCACTAAATGCATCTGCTTCGGTTTCGTAATAGCTGACTTGCGCACCTATTGGTATTTGATTGATGATTGAAGCTTCGATACCATTTAGGGAAAACTCAGCAAAACCATCTATAATTTCTCCATCACAAGCTCCTAAATCTGGAATGGTAATACTGACGTTTGAAGATTGTAGCTCTAATGCAGCAATATCAAAACAATTAGCGGCATTAATAACACGCGCATACACAACTTGAAAAGGTACTGAATTTTGAAAACTAGCTGGATTAGTAATAGGGTTGTTGTTATCTCTGGCTTCATCCTCAGTAAGAAAGAAATCTGAAATAGTTAAAGTATTATCATTATTAGTTAAATTACTTTCAGCATCAAAAAGATTATAGGTAGTTAAACCATCGGTATCCACATCACATTCAATTAAAGTAGCATTTTGGGCTACTGGTACAGGTGCATATTCAATAATTACTTCACCATAAGAAATACAGGCGTTGTAAAGTCCTACTTCTACAGTGTAAGTTCCAGGTTGCGTCACTTCATAAATACCACAACTTATACAATTACTTGGGGAAGATTGCACTAACACACCATCTCTAAACCAATCAAAAGAAGGTGAGCCAGCTTGATTGGCATTGAGTTCTAAAGTTTCCCCTTCGCATAAGGCGTTACCAGTTGCTAAAAGTCGATTAGGACCTAGATCTGTAGATAATTGAAAACTACCAGCTTCGAGGAATACAGCAGAGTCAAAACGAAAGTTTTGCTCGTCTGCTATAACTAGTTTAACATGATATGATTGGTTTGGGATTACATTAGCAGTAGCTGTTAATACTGCTGTTTGCCCATTAAAATTTATGGGAGAATTAACACCATTATAATTGCCAAAGTACGTTTCGTTTTGTGGGGGACAAGTGCCAGGTACACCAGGTGTTACTGTAGTTGCTTTTACGGGAGTATTAGTGCCGGGAACTAATGCAATATTTTCATACTGATCTTGACTCGCCGTTGGTCTAATTAAAAAGCCAAATAAATCAGAAAACTGGCAACTATTAGGGTTGTTCTCTTGGTATTCTTCTGAAGCAAAAAGATATCTAAAGCTTACTTGTGACGCTACAGATGTGAAATCGAACTCTAATATGGTAGCATTAAATGTATTAGTTTCATTTAGTACTACTTCTAATTCATTATCACCTTGCCAATTTGGGGCATCATCATCACTTAAGTTATCATTTGGACCAGGTACATTTGCCAAACGACCTGTACTCATTACGATACCACTTTGAAAGGGAAAATTGGTGCCTGTTGCATCAAAAAAACCATAGCTTTGATCAGCGCCTCCAAAATCACCTCCTAAGACACTAGTGACAACGACATTAGTAATACAATCACTATCTATAAGTATATCCTCTATAAGTTGTTGTGGAGTGAAGGTTTGACTGTCTACTGTTATATTCTGAGAATAATTTAGTAGCGATAATAACATTATAAAAAATGAGATTTTATATTTCATCGTGCCTTTTAAGGAATGCAAAGATAAGCATACTAAATAGACTAAATTTTGAATAAGATGTTAAATGAAATTTAAGATATACAGATTATCTCCTCAAAGCAAAATGACCTTTAACTTCAAACGATTGGTTACCTCGTCGTACTTCTGCTACAAACCAATAGTCACTAGCTGGTAGCTTACTGCCGTTTAAAGTACCATCCCAACCGGGAGTATTGTGTCTCAATGTTGTTAAGTGTTTACCATAACGATCAAAGATATGGATAATGGTTCCTGGTAAAGTTTCAACACCAATAATATGCCAACTATCAAACTGACCATCATTATTAGGTGTCATGTGTTTTGGTATATCAATGACTAATACCTCTCTCGTTACTTGAGAGCAACCATTCAAATCTATAATAGTAATGGTATGATAACCCATAGCCACATTTTCAAATACATTAGATTCTTGAGGGTCTCCATCGTCTAATTGATAAAGATAATTGCCTATACCACTCACCGTAATAGTAATGTTATTTGGATCTGAAAAATCAACAACTTCAGTGGACTCAATTATTGCAGCTTCAGATTCTGAAACTACAAAAACACGTGTGTTTTCACAACCAAACTCAGAAGTGATGCTTACCCAGTACGTACCTGTTTCTGTAATCTCTATTTCTGAAGTCGTTGCTCCAGTTGACCATAAATACTGATCTGATGGATTATTAGTATTGGCAGATACTATTAATGGTAGATTATCTAAGCAAATTACCTGATCTTCTATATCTATTATTGGTAATGGGTTTATAACCACCGAGAATTGCGTTATAGCATAACATCCTGTACTGTTGTTCTCAATTCTTGCAAAAATAACTTCACTATCAAAAGCAATATAATCTGTATCTACTGCTGAATCATTTTCGTTAGCTTGTAATTGTGTGTTATGATAAGTAATAGTATAATTAGAAGCGTTTTGTCCGCCTATAATACTTGCGTCTTGCTGTGTAAGGTCAAACCCTAAAAGACCATCAAAATCATCATCGCAAGCCATTAGATCATCAGGTTGATTAGCTATTGGTAAAGGGTTTACATTTAAGTTAAATTCATGTATGGTGTAGCAATGCGTTGTACTAAGCTCTACACGTGCAAATAAAGTATCGTTATTGCTTAAGTAGGTATAACTTTCATCAAGAGGATTTGTATTGGCTATAGCATCTGCTTGGCTGGTATGGTAACTAAACAGTATATTAAAGCTTTCATCCATTAATACACTATTAATTTCATTTAGATTAAAGCTATTGTTTTCATTCTCACAAATATCATAGGACTGAAAATCGTTAATTACTGGTGGTGTGTATACCAATAAATCTATAGGTAATAGTGCAAAACAGTTAGAAATGGTATTGTTGATTTTAATATATACTGTTTGAGGATTGCTTGTATTAGTATAAGCTTCGGGATTAGAAATAGCATTTATGTCTGCTTCAGCATCTTCAAAATTTTCAAAATAAGTAATTTCTATATCATCTTGTCTAACGTCTAGGATATCAAGTTCTGTCTGTGTTAAATCAAATTCGGTTAAACCGTCATAATCATCATCACAGATAGTAACAGGAAGTGCTTCATTTACTTCTGGGACTTGTATTACATTTAACTCAAAAGTAACTATAGAATTACATATAGTGCCATTGTCTATCTGAGCAAATATTGTTTGTGGATTTGTAGTATTTGTATATTGAAGCGGTAAGGCTCCAATGCTATTTTCTGCATTAGAAAGTGATAAGTAAAATGTAACCGTTAAATTATCTGCAATACCATCTGAAATCTCATCGATTTTAGTAGATAAATCAAAAGTTTCAGAACCATCATTACTTACATCATCGCATACAAACCAGTCGGCTGGTTGATTAAAAAGAGGGTTGGTACCAACTTCTATTGTAAAGTTTGATGTGCCATAGCAATCTTCATCTGATAAATTTTCGACCCTTACAAAAATGGTTTGTGGGTTGCTTGTATTTTGGAAAGCAACATCTTTATTAATGGTATTTGTACGATTATCAGCATCATCTTGATCTAAATAATATAAAACCTGCTTATCTGTTTGCCCATTTAAAATTTCAGCATCTTTAGTATTGAATATAAAATCACTGAAACCGTCACTATTATCTTCACAATTTTTATAATTACTAATTGTAGAAAAAACAGGAGTTGTATTTACTATGACGTTCAATATTTCGGTAGAAAAACAACCTGTTGTTGTATTTTCTACTCGTATAAATAAAGATTGAGTCTCTGTATTAAAGTTGTTATCAGTAATAGCATTTACAGAACTGTTTGCATCTGCTTGACTTGTATGAAAACTAATAGCCCTTTGATCAGTGCTAATTACTATTTCTGGTATTACGTCTAATAAGTTTATGACAAAAAAACCATCTTGATCATTATCACAAATAACTATATCTGCAGGTGTAGAAGTAATAGGCGCCTCGAGAACTGTAATTTCAAATGAAGTTACATCTGAGCACCCTGTAGTGTCTGATAAAATTCTTGGATAGACTCTAAAAGGATTTGAGGTATTGGTATAAAGATTTGGTAATTCGTTAGTATTATTGATGGCATCTTCTTCTGTTAGAAAATATGTAACACTAAAGCCATCTAAGGCATCAGTAACTAAAATATCAAATTGAGATAAATCTGTTGTGGTAATTCCGTCCTGATCTTCGTCACAAACGGATTGATTAATAATATTTTCAAATTCAAAAACTGGAGTAAGTGATAATTCAATAACTTCAATATCGTTACATGTAGGGCTAGATAAATTTAAATAAATAATCTGTGGATTGCTTGTAGGAATAAAAGGAACTGTTATATCTATTGGATTTATTTGATTATCTCTATCATTTTCATTTAAATAAAAGTCGATAGAAATGTCTGGGACATCATTAATAATAGTTTCTGCTATTGCTAAAAAGCTAAATTCTTCAACTCCATCATTGCCAATATCGCACCGTGAAAAATCTCTAATATTTGTTGCTGTGAGTAACAGGTTGGTATGGATTTCAAATGGTGCTACAGATGCACAACCCGTACTGTTGTCTTCAACTCTGATGTAAACAACCTGTTCCTCTATGATGATGTTAGCATAATTGGTATCATTTGCAATGGGGTTTGTACCCTGAAGCGCATCTTCATTAGTTTCGTAGAATGTTATTGTAACACCTGTTAAGCCTTGAAGGACTTCAGGTATTATAGTAGTCAAATCAAAATTAGCAAAACCATCATGATCCTGATCGCAAGCATCAATGTAAAGATCTTCTGTATTAATAATTGGGTTGTCTAAAACCGTAATATCTAAAGTTGTAGTACTAATACAACCTGTTTGCGGATTTTGTACGCTAACAAATACTTGCTCATTAGTATTAATGTTAACATAAGGCATTGGCAATGGGTTGGCACCAACTGCAGCATCTAAAGCTGTACTGTGGTATGTTACAGCTAAGTTGGTTTGCCCATTAGTAATTTCATCATCTTTTATACTTAAGTCAATGGTAGTAAAACCATCTGCAGTTTGATCATCACATACATCCAAAGGTGTAGGATCTGTAATTGTTGGCAAAGGATTGACTCTTATGTTAAAAGCTGAAAAAGCCAAGCACCCATTATCGACATCTTCGATTCTTACATGGATTAATTGTGGGTTTGAAGTGTTTTGAATCGGACTCGAAATAGCATTGAGCCCAGCTTGTGCATCAGCATTGATATAATGATAAGATATGTTATAGTTAGAAGCTGGTACAGAAGCTAAAGTTTCAGCATCTTTGGTTGATAAATCAAAAGTCTCAATACCGTTATTACTTGTGTCATCACATAATTCAAAATCCGAAATAGGATCAGAAGATTGTGTAGAACTAATGGTAATATTTATATCGTCTTCAATAATACATGTAATGTCTGATAGTGGAATTGAAACTTCAATACGATAATTACCAGTCTCAGTAACATCTAGAGTAGACTGTGTCTCTGTAGGAATTAAAGTATTATTAAAAAACCAAGCATATGTGGCTTGAGGATTTCCTATATCTCCATTTAATGTAATTTCACTGGCACAGGTTGAAAAATCTTCACCTAAATCTACAGAAGCATTAAAACTATTACCTTCAATAAAAACAGCAGAATCATAGTTTTCATCAGTTTGGTCAGCAATGATTAGCTTTATTTGATATTGTACATTTGGCTGAATGGAAGCCGTAGCAGAAAGCACAGTAGTTCTACCATTATAATTTGTATCTCCTATGCTATAACCTTCAAAGTATTCTTCGTTTGAAGCGTTACAGAATCCTACAATTTCTTCGTGAACTGTATTGGTATTTACTGGAGTGGTTGTTCCAGGCACCAAGGCAATATTGGTATACGGATTGCCAGAACCAGCTTCTCTTATCAAAAAGGCAAAACCGTCTGAGTACTGACAAGGAAAATTACCAAAGTACTCTTCTGAAGCTAATATGTAATTAAATTGAATTTGGTTAGAAATAGAAGTAAAATTAAATTCAATAGATGTAGCGTTGAGGGTACCAGTGATACCTAATGCAGCTTCTAAATCTATATCAGTGGTCCAACTATCGTTACCATCATTTAAAGTAGTATCAATTTGTCCATTACCTGCAGAATTAGCATTACCAGTTGTTAAAACAATCCCGTTTTCAAAAGGGAAATTTGAAGCACCACGTTCAAAATAACCAAAACTTCCTAAACCAATTGAACCACCATTAGATGGAGAATTAATACCAGAAACTTCTACACAACCTTGAATTAAGGTATTCTCAATTAAATCTTGAGGTGAAATTGTATTATTGACCGTTATCTGTTGCCCAAAAGACAAACTGCAAATAATGCATAGAATTATAAAGAGGGAACGTTTAATACACTCCATGTGCTGCGGTTAAGTTTTAAAGATACAAATAAGATTAGATTTGGGGCTAAAGCTATGTTGTATGTGTTGTGCGGTGAAATGTAAGTTTAATAAAGATTAAATACAAAAAAACCCGATGAAATACATAAAACGTTAACATTTCACAACCTTTAATCTTATAAAGCACTAAAAAAGACCTCAAAAAGAGGTCTTTTTCCCAAATTGAAATTTCGAAGCATTAGTGCCTCAATACATAATGCAACATAACCGAAAACTCAATATTGTAATATTATATGCTAGAGGTGTTTTGTTACTAATTATAAAAGTGCGACGCTTTGAGGGAAATGTATAAAAAAATAAACTTGACTCTTAAAATTAAGTTTAGTAATTGATATGTGCAAAAGATTAAGATGAACGCACAAAAATATTAACATTTTCAATAATTTACGTACACCCAACCTACCATTGGTCGATATTGAGGATCATTAAGGTTAAGAATGTAATAATAGGTGCCCACAGGAACTGTATTACCATGGTTATTTATACCTCTGTTTATCTTACCATACCAAGGCTTGTTGTTGTTACCTTCGAAAACAATATCACCATAACGATTATAAATATGAAGTTTGTGCTCTGTGAAAATATTATACAACCCTTGAATATTAAACCAATCGTTGTAAGTATCGTCATTTGGTGAAAAACCATCTGGGATATACGGTGGGCAATTTTCTATAGTTAAATCGAACTGAAGTATTTCGTAACAAGGTTGACTTTCTAACCTTACATAGATGGTTTGTGGATTAGTAATGTTGTTATAAGCACTAGGAATTAAAATAGCGTTGGATGACGTTTCTAAATCTTCTATAGAAAGATAGAAAGCAACATTTTCTTCGGCATAATCTATATTGATTAAAGCCTCAAATAGATTAAATGTTGAGGTTTCAAAACCTTCATTACAATCTATTAGAAATTGGAGTGTAACAATATCTGGTATTAAAAGCAATTCAATATCTGTAAGCGTTACATTATTCTCTTCGTTTGTTTCAGTAATAATTCCTCCCGAAATACCATCATCATCTACAACAGCTACAATGATTAAAGTAGAATCAGAAACTTCGGGTACAACAATGATTGAAGAATTACTTTCACTTTCGCCTATAGCAATGTCATTTAGGGTTTGGCTTTGCCCTATTAAAAGACCATCTAAATAAAATGCAATCGGAGTATTTGCTGGTAATGAAGCTGTGCTGTTAAAGTTATTGACGGTGTAAAACAATTCTACACTATTATCTCCACAGTTAACATTGTAATCATCAATGCCTATAGTAGCATCAGGCAATTGACTGTTTAAAACAGTGATAATATTGTTTATAATAATAAGATCAGCACTAAAAGTACCATTTTCATTGATACCACCTGTGGTTAATTTAATAGAGACACTAGAGTCACCTATATTAATATTATTTTCAATATTATAAACATCTAAGTCAGCATTGTAGAAAGTATCAGAATTTGTAAAAGTATTTGTGCCATTAAAAGCATTGTCTGGTAAATTTAGAGGTGGGTTAGAAACTATATTACCGTTAATAGATAGTGATTCACCATAGTTAAGGTTATCATCTCCTTCCCAGGCTAGGAACCCAATTTTGGCATTATCATTATCTAAAACATTTACATTATCTAGCGTTATTTCTAATTCTTGTACGTTTCTATTTATAATTTCCAGACCTTGATATAAATTAATCTGGTTTAATGGGAGGTTGTTATCTTCATATATAACATATATGCACCATCCGCCAAAGTTTGTACTTCTGGCACAAAAACCAGGAAAAGATGATAAATCTGATGTTATATCCATATTAGAAAATTCGTAAGTACCATTACCTTGGTCGATTACAAATTGTGTGATATCTGTGTAATTAGAAAAGTACTCTAATTGACCATAAATAGGGTCGTTAAAAAACACATTATAAGTAGTTTCACTTATTATAGGAACACCATTTAAAGCAACTTCTGAATCTCCAGATCCAGAGCCTGCCCAATAAAGATATGCTTTTATAATCTGATAATCAGAATCGAGAGTTAATGTAGCTTCAGAAGATTCCAGGATATTACAAAAATCAGATACGTTATTTTCAGCAGGATTAAGCGTATTACCAATGGCTAAATAATCATATCTACCGTTGAATTGTTGAAACAAGGAAATGTCTTGTGCATGTAGAGGAATAAATACACCAAAAAAAAGAATGCATACTATGTATTTTGCGCTTTTCAAAAGTTTTGGTTTGGCAGGATTAAAGTTACGGTATTTAATCTAGCGTTTCAAACTAAAATGACTGGTAAAAGTTCTCCCATCTTGTAATTTCACTCTAAACCAGTAATCGCTCGAAGGCATTTTTGCCCCATTATAAGTGCCATCCCAACCAGGGCCAAGCGGATCGAGTTTAGCTAAAAGCTTTCCGTAACGGTCAAAGATATAAATTAAAGAATTTGCCTGAAATTGATTGCTAATGCCATTAACTTGCCAAAAATCATTATCATCGTCATTGTTAGGAGTGAAAAATTTAGGGAAACCAATTACAGAGACCAATTCTTCGGTAATGCCACAGTTATTTCTATCACGAACATAAACCGTGTACAAACCAGGCTGTATATTATTAAATACGTTAGAATCTTGGTATGGTCCATTACTATCGTCCAGGGCATATTCATAATCACCTTCGCCAGAAACAATAACAGTAATAGAGTTATTCTGCGAAGCATCAATAATTTCAATATTGGTTATTGTAGCGATATTAGAAGGTAGAACGTTTATAGTTCTGTCTTTAAAGCAACCATTGGTATTGGTAACTCTAACATTATAGGTTCCTGGTGCATTGACTTCAATAGTAGCAGTATCTTCGCCAGTAGACCACTCAAAGAGATAATTACTTGGGGAATCATTAATAATTCCAGCATCAAGAACAATGGTTTCGGGCGAGAAGTTGAGACAGTAAAGCGTTTCAGATTCAGTTTCTATATCAGGAAGTTCAAAAACGGTGAGCTCAATTTCACTGATACCATAGCAAGCATTAGAGTTTTCAACACGGGCATAAATAGTTTGGTTGTAGGGTATTGTATTGGTATAAGATGTTCCCAAGGGATTGTTTTCTAATAAAGCATCGAGATAGGTTTCGTAGTATTGAAGATCTAGTCCTGCAGGAGCACCAGCCAATACAATGGCATTGGTATCGCTGAGGTTAAATGTAGCAAAGCCATCTTCGGTACCATCGTCATCGCATACCGAAATACTGGCGTTGTTAGATGTTGTAGTGCTTACCTCTAATGAAACCGTACTAAAACTAACACAACCTGTATTGGTATTGGTGACTCTTGTATAAATAATCTGTGGGTTAAAGAAATTCTCAAAGGCATCAGCATCAATAGCATTCTCATCGTTTTCTGCATCTATTTGTGATAAATAATAGTTTACCATAGCATTAGAATCACTATCGGTAACAGCATCAGCTGATTCAGTAATATTAAATGTTGTAAACCCTTCAGGGATACCGTCTTCATCACATTGTATTAATGAAACATTATTGGCAATAGGTTTGGCGGCAACCACAATATCAAAAGCAGTAAAACCAACACAGCCGTTATCGAAATCTTCAATACGAACAAAAATCTCAGTTGGAGTTGGAGCTGTATTGGTGTAATTTGCTGGTAATGAAGCAGTATCACTTTCTGCATTAGCTTGATCTAAGTGATAGCTAATATTGTAGTTAGCTCCAGTAATTCCATTTATAATTTCTTGTGTTTTTATGTCAAAATCAAAAGTGGTTATGCCATTTTGGTCATCACCATCAGTGTCATCATCACACAGCTCATAAGTTGTTGGTGTATTGAAATTTGTCAACGCAGAGACATTAATATTAACATCGTTAATTATAAAACAACCTGTTGTGGTATTTTCAATTCTAATAAAAATGTTTTGACTATTACTTATGGTATTAAACACACTACCTATAGAATTTACGTTGATATTGGCATCACTTTCGGAGTTATGATAGGTTACAGCAATATCACTTTCCCCATTAATAATATTTTGAGTTAAACTTGTGAGGTTAACTTCAGTTATATTATCGTCAAAAGGGGCTAATCCGTCACAAATATCGATACTAGGTAATCTGGTAAGGCTAGGGCTGGGTAAAAGCGGATTGGTTGGATTATCCGGGAATGTTGCCGTACCTGTCCATTCTAAAAAAAACGGACTATTGCCAATGGGCCTATCTATAACCAAAAAATAGGTTTCACCGGCAAGCACATCTAAATCACTTACAAAGCTATCTCCATCGGCTCCAGGACCTTCATCTGGATCTGGATCAATAGAATTCATACCTGTTAAATTATTACCTTGATTTGCAGCTGCAGGATTTGTGGTAGAGCAACGAATAGCTTGACCAATATTACCACAGGTAACATTAGGGCCAAACAGAAAAAAATCGTAATCTTCATTGATGCTAGAGCTTCCAGGTGTTAGAGTAAATGCCAAAGTACCAGATGTAGCTATAGTTACCTCAAGCCAAATACTATTATTTTCTTGACTTGAACATGTATTTGAACCTGTTAATTCTTGAGAACCTATTCCGCTTACATCCAAACTAAAGCTAGAATTTCCACAAACGGTCACAGCATTGACACAGTCATTGGGTTGCTGGCAATAGCTTTGTTGTATGCAAAAACATAAAAAGCATAGTAAAGCTATATATTTTGAAGAAATGTTAGATTTTAAATTCATCGTTTTAATGCAAAATGACTAGTGAATGTTCTCCCATCTTGTAATTTCACTCTAAACCAGTAATCGCTCGAAGGCATTTTTGCCCCATTATAAGTGCCATCCCAACCAGGGCCAAGCGGATCGAGTTTAGCTAAAAGCTTTCCGTAACGGTCAAAGATATAAATTAAAGAATTTGCCTGAAATTGATTGCTAATGCCATTAACTTGCCAAAAATCATTATCATCGTCATTGTTAGGAGTGAAAAATTTAGGGAAACCAATTACAGAGACCAATTCTTCGGTAATGCCACAGTTATTTCTATCACGAACATAAACCGTGTACAAACCAGGCTGTATATTATTAAATACGTTAGAATCTTGGTATGGTCCATTACTATCGTCCAGGGCATATTCATAATCACCTTCGCCAGAAACAATAACAGTAATAGAGTTATTCTGCGAAGCATCAATAATTTCAATATTGGTTATTGTAGCGATATTAGAAGGTAGAACGTTTATAGTTCTGTCTTTAAAGCAACCATTGGTATTGGTAACTCTAACATTATAGGTTCCTGGTGCATTGACTTCAATAGTAGCAGTATCTTCGCCAGTAGACCACTCAAAGAGATAATTACTTGGGGAATCATTAATAATTCCAGCATCAAGAACAATGGTTTCGGGCGAGAAGTTGAGACAGTAAAGCGTTTCAGATTCAGTTTCTATATCAGGAAGTTCAAAAACGGTGAGCTCAATTTCACTGATACCATAGCAAGCATTAGAGTTTTCAACACGGGCATAAATAGTTTGGTTGTAGGGTATTGTATTGGTATAAGATGTTCCCAAGGGATTGTTTTCTAATAAAGCATCGAGATAGGTTTCGTAGTATTGAAGATCTAGTCCTGCAGGAGCACCAGCCAATACAATGGCATTGGTATCGCTGAGGTTAAATGTAGCAAAGCCATCTTCGGTACCATCGTCATCGCATACCGAAATACTGGCGTTGTTAGATGTTGTAGTGCTTACCTCTAATGAAACCGTACTAAAACTAACACAACCTGTATTGGTATTGGTGACTCTTGTATAAATAATCTGTGGGTTAAAGAAATTCTCAAAGGCATCAGCATCAATAGCATTCTCATCGTTTTCTGCATCTATTTGTGATAAATAAAATGTAACACTTCTATCTGTAGTATTATCAGTTATCTCTTCGGTAAATGGATTTATGTTGAATACTGTAAACCCTTCAGGAATACCATCTTCATCACATTGCACAATAGAAATGTCATTGGCTACAGGTAAATCGTTTATGGTTATTTGAAAACTACCAGTGCTGTAACATGTCGTATTGAGCGTATTTTCTATTCTAACAAAAATAGTATCATTAAATGCAGTAGTATTTGTGTAGGTTAGTGGTAATAGCGAGGTGTTATTGTCTGCATCAGATTGTGATGGGTGAAATGTAATAGCAGTCTCAGTTTCCTCTTGAGTACCACGAATAACAGGAATTAAATCTCCAAGTTCTATAGTTGCAAAGCCATCCATTAAATCGCCTTCATTATCACAAAACTCAATATTGTTTAACTGAGCAATCCGTGGTGTTTTATAGACTTGAGCCTGAAATGTGGTAATGTCAAAACAATTTGTGTTATCTATATTATCTACCCTAGCATATATGGTTTGTGGATTACTACTATTAGTAAAAGGAAATACGATTTCGTTTTCTAGATTATTGGCGTCTTCAGGTGTTTCAAAATAGCGGACATTATATTGAGAAGGAGCTTGAGCTAATAATGCTTCGCCATTTTTGTCTGAAAAGTCAAACCCTTCAAAGATACCGTCATTACCACTATTATCACAGACACTAACATCTGTCATTGGATTAGCTACAGGGATATCAAAAACACCCACTACAGCACTACCTTCAATAGGACAGTCACCATTATTAGGTTCAATATAAACTTCATAAAAACCAGGTGTGTCTATTAATAATTGAGAAGATGTCTCTGTAAGTGGAGTTCCATTAAACGACCATACATAATCAGCACCTGTAATTTCATCAGCTTGTAATGTGTAATTATCACCAACGCACAATGCTAGTTCGGTGGTGCTGATTCCATTTCTTATAATATCAGTTTGTGAGTTGAAAAGTGATTGTATAAATGGTGGTAAACCTATTCTACCTGTATTTTGATTAAAGCCATTAACATCTAATAGTACTCCTTGCTCGTCATAATTGGCTGCATTTCCATCGGCTTCAGGATTATTGACAACTCCTATATATCTTGAAATTGCATTATTACCATTAAAACTAAATTGGGCTCTATAAATGCGTCTGTCCACACCTAATTGTAAAGCACCAGCACTTATAGTACTCGAAGAATGTATAATCTGAATAGAATTCGGTATATCTGTACTTTCCAAATCCCATTGTAAAACCTGACTTGCACCATTGCCTGATGGACCAATACCTATTGTAGCATAAGCTTTTCTATTTTCGGCAGAAAATTCTACACCATATGGACTGTTATTATTTTGAGCACTGTAAAGTTCTACGTTATTCGACACAATACCTGTGTCATTATCAAAATCATATAAGTAAATACCACCACCAGCGTCACCAGCTGTTACGTTTGCCTCACCAAAATGTGCCACCAATAATTTTGAAGCATCAGGTGATGCTTTAAGATAACCTAATGAATTACGTCTATAACCTTCAATAGGTATATAAGGTCCAACGGTTGAAATAACAGGATTGGTATCTACACCTGTAGCATCTATTTTAAAACTATAAAATGAACCTCCAAAATGGGTGATAACCCAAAAAGCAGCACAATCTTCTGCTCTCACTGCGGTTATTTTTTCAGAGCATTTATAACTTTCTTCTAAATTGTTAGTAACATCATAAGTTATAAGCGGTATGTTTTTTTCTGTATTTACTACATCACCTAAACCACCATTTAAGGTCATGTCTACTAAAGAATAATTAAAACCATTATTAAAGCCATCATCGGCAGTAGGTACAGAGCCACCACTATCGTAAGCACCAGTAAATTGATTAGGAAAGGCACTTGCGTTGTTATGATGAGGCTCATCTACCGTAAAAATATAATATTGATTTGGATTCTCTGGTTTAGGAACAATAAGACCTGACGATGTACTCGAAGGATCACCTAATAATCCTGTATTACCAAAGTAATTTCCGTTAGCCATGATTTGATGATTACGATTCCATACCGTTCTACCATCAGTGTAGAATTGTAACACACCGTTTTCATCTGAAATGGATGTACAGCCTTCTAAAGTATTGATCTGTCCATTTGTAATAGCACTAACTGATCCGGTGGTTGTATCAAAACGTAAACCAGCATTTTGCCCAAAGTACCAATATGATGCTTCGTTTTGTGCAAAAACTATTGCACTCAAAAGCAATAAAAATATAGAAAGACAATTCTTTTTCATAATAACTTTGGTGTACAGACTACACGTTTCAATACAATATAACAACTAGAACTTAAAAACTCCCAGATTAGTATTGAAAACTACATAGCAATTACTACAAAGCTATTACAAATCTCTCATTTTTAATAATCGATAGGATAAAAAGATAAAAAGTGCAGCCCAACATAACACAATTGTTATTTCGTACCAGTGTACAGCATAATCGTAAGACAGGTCTTCACCAACCTGATTTGCAACAGCTTTGACGGCAGATAATCTCGAAAAAGGTTCATCTATAAGATTCCATAAGGATTTAAAAGGTGAAAATTGGTAAATATTATCTGCCAAATCTGTACCTCTGTTATAAGCAGATACAACACTATAACTAATAAACTCTATTAAGAATAAAACAATCATTGTAGCTACAGCAAATGCAGAACGTTTAATGAGTACACCAAGAAATAAACCAAAAGCGAAAAAGCCCACCAATTTCACAAAGAATGCAATTAGATACTCTAAATCAGTAAAGATTATGGATGGTTCTATAAAACTAGAATAGATTAAACCTAAGACCAATGATACCAAAAAAACAAATAGCGTTGATATCAAAGAAAAGGCTAAAACGGTATAAAATTTTGATAGAATAAACTCTTTTTTGCTTAACCCGTCGATAAGATTTTGTTTTAAGGTTTTGTTACTATACTCGTTGGAGACCATGGAAACGATTACTAGTAACAGGAAAAATTTAAGTAAACCAGCAATAAAAGTATTAAAGTGCCATATATATGGGAAATTAAAAATACCCATTTCAGCTAAATGGAACTTTACGGGTCCTATATCAAATTTAATTACTGCAAAAAGGGCAATTAATACAAGCAAAATAAAATAGGTTAATATTAGTATTCTACTGGCTTTATTATACCTTAATTTATCAAATTCTATTTTTAATAATCTTAACATACTACGGATTGGTTGTGCTTAATTCTGATAGAACTATGCTGTTTTTTGATTGATTTATGAATTATCAGTTAATTGCAAAAACTGCTCTTCTAAACTTTCTTTTCGCTTAACTAAATGCGAAAGCAGAATACCTTTGCTAAACATTAATTTGTTAAAGTCTGATGATAACATAGGCTCATTTAAAAAGGCTGTTATAAGTTCATCTTCGACGTTTATTTTACCAAAATTATTATCTGCTTCTAATAGGTTTAATAAATCTTGATGCTGCTCTGTTTTTAACTCAAAGAAGCCATGGCTATTTATCATCTCATCTACACGACCAGAGTATAACTTTTCTCCTTTACGCAAAACGACAACATGTGTGCAAACTTTTTCAACTTCATCCAGTAGATGTGAAGCCAAAAGAATAGTAGTGCCGTTTGCAGCAATCTCTTTTATAATCTTACGTATTTGATGAATACCCTGTGGGTCTAGTCCGTTGGTAGGTTCATCTAAAATTAATATTTCGGGGTCATTTAGAAGCGCAGAAGCGATTGCTAAACGTTGTTTCATTCCTAAAGAATACGTTTTAAACTTATGGTCTTTTCTGTCTAAAAGCCCAACGACCTCTAACTTTTCGGCAACCTTACTATACTCTACACCTTTAATTCTGCATACTAGCTTTAAGTTTTGTTCTGCAGTCATATATGGGTAAAAGTTAGGGCGTTCTATAATTGCACCAACTTGTTTTAAGGCATTATGTGTAGTAGTTTTTCCATCAAACCAATGAAAATTACCTTGAGTTTTATTAACTACGTTTAATACTATACCTAGTGTGGTGGATTTCCCACTTCCATTGGGTCCCAAAATACCATAGACATTACCTTTGTTTATTGTAAAACTTAAGTCTTTAACCGCAGTTAAATACCCAAATTTTTTAGTAAGATTGTTGATTGTAAGGATTGGCTCCAAAATATGATTGATTTTAATACTGAAAATAATTTCAGTACAGATTGGTTATGTAGGTAAGACGATTCTCTTTTATATTTGTTACAATGTTGTGTTATTTAGGTTATAATGATCTTTAAATGAGCGCATTATGTTGATTTTATTTAAAATAACATTCCTTTTAGCCAGATAATTATTGTTGGAACAATTAGCTGAAGTAAAAATGATATAACTATTCCAAACATTATAGTAAGTAAAATAATGAATTTTTCTTCATACGCTCTGTAGGTAAAGTACATTAATATACCAATACTTATTAAAGTTACAGGATTAAAGAATATAGGAACCTTTATTAAAGGGATAAAAACAACGGTTATTATTATAGCATGACCAATTATAAATGCATTACTTACCAAATGCTCAACAAAATTTCGTTTTCTCAGTATTGACCATGTCATCAGACTTAAATAAATTATATTTAATAAGTAAAAAAACTTAAGATATTTACGTGTAAATTGCCCTATTTTTTGACCTAAATTGTAGGTTTCAGGTACTATATCTTTAATTTTATTGTCAGTATTAGATACACTACTATATAAGGAATAATCGTAGTAATGATCTACTATGAGATATAAACCGATAGCAATGAATGCATAACTAAATGGATTAAAAACATGTTTTCGTTTTCCATCTAAATAGTTATTAATATTATCACCAGGATTAAGAGTGAGATTTTTTAGATTAAAGAAGAATCCCTTATCTGCATTTGTAATTGTAGTAAATGTGTCGTTTGTGATTTTTTGAAATGTAAAACGTTTAGTTTCACTTTTTTGACCACATTCAGGGCAAAATTTACCTTCAAAAAGGGTTTTACAATTTAAACACTCCATGTATTAATTCCAATTTTCATCAAAATCTAAATCGCCGTAATCATCTACGTCTATACCATCTTCAAATTCTGTATAATCATCTTCATCGTCGCCGGCTTCGAATGTTTTTTCTGGTGCTTCATCTGGGATTTGACCATGTACAAACATTAAGTTTGGGTAGTCTGTACCTTGGGCTTCTTCTACAATTTCACCTAATTCTACATAAAAAGTCCACATGGTCATAAAATCATAAACATAAATAAGTTTTGGCGATGCTTCGTGTACCACATCTTTTATTATAGTTGTGCTCATCATCCTCACCTGATTGCCAGCTTCGCTCATATCAAACATGGCGATTTCCTCCCCTTGGTTCCATTCCTCATCACTAATATAAAATGATGCCATTTCCATACCATCAAACCCAAAAGATTGGGTGATAATGTTATGTAAGTCTTCCATAGTGTCAGTTTCACGAATTTCTAAATCGCGAAAAACATCATCTTCAGTGTCATTATCTAGTATAACTCTAAATCTATAAATCATGCTGCAAAGATAAGGCTTCTAGATTTCAATATCCAAAAACTAATTTTCAAAAATTAAGCGCTATAATTTTAATCTTAAGCAACTTGATTTATTTGCTAAATCTATGAAGTGTAAATACCATGCTACTTAGCAAAATAAAAGCACCGACCTGATGTAATACACCTAGCCAAACAGGGACCGCGAGTAAAAGTGTTAAAACCCCAAGAAGGAACTGTAATCCAACCATAATTAGTAAACTGTTTACTCCTTTATTTTGCCAGCTGGTTAAATGATGTCGTGTGGCTTTATACCATATCGTTAGAATAAAAATAACGACAACATAAGCTAAGGTTCTATGTATAAATTGCACGCCACTTTTTCCTTCGATAAAATTGAGATAAGTTGGACTTTGTTCTATATAAACGGTTTCGTGAATTAATTTACCTTCATTCATAAATGGCCAGTGATTGTGAATCCAACCTGCATCTAAACCAGCAACAAAGGCTCCATAGACAATTTGAACAATAAGCACAAGTAATCCAATGCGAATAAAATTTCTTAATTTTTTATCAATCTTTTTTTTGTTTGGGAACATTAGGTCTAGAGCGACCCAAAAAGTATAGGCAAAAGTTAGAAAGGCAGTAGTTAGATGTGCTGCTAACCTATAATGGCTAACATCTGGTCTATCCACTAATCCACTTTTTACCATATACCATCCTAAAAACCCCTGAAAACCTCCCATAATGAGTAGTGTGATTGATTTTTTTATGGTGGATTTAGTGAGCTGTTTTCTAATAAGAAAATAGAGAAAAGGAATAATGAAAACCAAACCAATAAAACGACCTATTACACGATGAATCCACTCCCAAAAGTAAATGTCTTTAAATTCTTCTATAGACATACCATAGTTTAGTTTTTGGTATTCTGGGTATTGCTTATAAAGATCAAAGGCTTCGTTCCATTCAACTTCGCTCATAGGAGGAATGGTTCCTGAGATGAGTTTGTAATTAGAAATAGATAGTCCTGAATGGGTTAATCTTGTTATACCACCAACAATAACCATAATAAAAATTAAAACACAACCAGTAAGTAGCCAATAAATAACTGCTTTATTATACTTTTTCATTTTTTTAGTGATTTTTCAAAACAAAGACTGTTTTCAACACCAACGTATTGTCCGTAATTTGATATTATTTGATAGTTGTTTTTTTTATAAAACTCAACAGCTTCAGCCTGACGTATTCCGGTTTCTAAAACAGTAGATGTATAACCTAATTCATAAGCCCAGGTTTCTAATTCATTTAGTATTTGTGTGGCAATACCTTTTTCTCTCTCTTTAGCTGAAGTGAACATGCGCTTTATCTCAACTTTAGAGTTGTCAAAAATTTTAAAAGCTCCACAACCAATAGGTTCTTTGTCTAAGTAAGCTAGGACAACATATTTAAGATTTTTAATAGTATTAAACTGATTGTAAAAATCGTGTTCGTCTCCATCAGTGATTTTTAGGTAAGCATCTAGTTGCTTCACTAATACGATAAAATCTGAATTCTTTGAATCTGTTCTCACCAGTTTAGTCATATTCCGATAGCAGTTAATCCAAGTGCTTTTCCTTTTTCGAGCATTAATTTAAATGCCGCATCATGTTCATTTGGTATCTCACCTTCTAGAATAGCTTCTTTTATTGCTTCTTTGATAATACCTATTTCTTTTGAAGGCTTTAGATCAAAAGCTTTCATAATCTCTTCTCCGGATACTGGTGGTTGAAAGTCACGAACACGATCACGTTCTTCAACTTCTACAATTTTTTCTCGTACCTTCTTAAAATTATTGTGATACCTCTTAAACTTTTTTGGGTTCTTGGTTGTGATATCTGCTTCACATAATGTCATTAAGTCATCGACGTGCTCACCAGCATCAAAAACTAACCGCCTTACAGCAGAATCGGTTACATCTGTTGCCAATACAATTGGTCGAGAACTCATCAATACCATTTTCTGAACGAATTTCATTTTGTCATTTAATGGCATTTTAAGTCGCTTAAATAATTTGTACACCATTTTTGAACCTACAAATTCATGGGCATGAAAGGTCCATCCGTTTTTTTTATGGAATTTTTTTGTTGGAGCTTTACCAATATCATGCAATAAAGCTGACCATCGTAACCATAAATTATCTGTAGTTTTACTAATATTATCAACGACTTCTAAAGTGTGATAAAAATTATCTTTATGACGTTGGCCTTCAATTTCATCAATACCTTTTAATGCCGTTAATTCTGGTAATATATAATCTAAAAGCCCTGTTTTTTCTAAAAGTATAAAACCGATTGATGGTTGATTGCTTTCAAGAATTTTATTGAGTTCTACAACAATACGTTCTTTAGTAATGATTTTTATTCTATCCTTATTAGTTGTAATTGCCTTAAGAGATAAGCTCTCAATTTTAAAATTCAATTGTGTCGCAAAACGAATAGCTCGCATCATTCGTAATGGATCATCACTATAGGTAATGTTGGGGTTTAAAGGGGTGCGGATGATGCCCTTATCTAAGTCGCTAATACCATTAAATGAATCTAGTAATTCACCATAACTAGCTTTAGTTAAACTAAGCGCCAGAGCATTAATGGTGAAATCGCGGCGATTTTGGTCATCTTCTAAAGTTCCATTTTCAACAATAGGGTTTCTACTGTTTTCATTGTAGCTTTCTTTACGTGCACCTACAAATTCTATTTCAACGTCATCGTAACGTAACATCGCAGTTCCGTATGTCTTAAATACTTGGACTTTTGGTTGGTGAGGTAAGTTTTTAGAAACCTGTTGTGCCAATTCAATACCACTTCCAATAGCAACAATGTCAATATCCTTAGCGCTACCGCGCTCTAGAAAATAATCGCGTACAAAACCGCCAATAACAAAACAGTCTAACTGTAGCTCTTCAGCAGATTGTGAAATGATTTGGAAAATAGGATGTTGTAAAGCTTGTTTGTAGTTCATTTTTTCCCATTGTAAATGGTTTCGCAAAGATACGACACAACTATAATCTTTTAAAATCAATTCGTATTAAAAGAAAAAAACTAATTGTAGTTTTGCACCATGCGCTACGAGATTAATTCAGAATATATCGAATACAAGGATTTCCTAGATGATTGTATAATTAATTTTGATTCTAAAGGAGAGTCATTTGGGAATCAAAAACGTAATTCACTTAAGTTATTTTCTAAAGGAGACTTAACTATAAACATTAAGTCATTTAAGATTCCAAATATTTTTAACCAGATTGCCTATAAGTTTTTTAGAAAAAGTAAAGCACAGCGCTCGTTTGAATATGCTTTGAAATTAAAAGAACTGGGAGTGGGTACACCAGATCCAATCGCTTATTACGAGTTTAGAACTACATTTTTATTTAAGAAAAGCTTTTACATCAGTGAGCAATTAAAATGTGATTTAACCTATCGAGAGTTAATAAATGATTTTAACTATGAAGATTATGAAAACATTCTGCGTCAGTTTACGAGGTTTACTTTTAGGTTGCACGAAAAAGGTATCGAGTTTTTAGATCATTCTCCTGGTAATACACTGATTACAAAAACGGACAAAGGTTATAGTTTTGCATTAGTGGACCTAAACCGTATGAAATTTGGTGTAATGGATTTTGATAAGCGTATGAAGAATTTTGCAAGACTATCAAAGTATAAACATATGGTTGAAATAATGAGTGATGAGTATGCAAAATGTATTAATAAACCTTATAACGAAGTATTTGAAGTAATGTGGAAAGACGTAAAAGCTTTTAGAGCAGTAGTTGATAGAAAGAAGAAACTGAAAAAACGCCTAAAGAAATAAGTTAAGAGCGCTTCGATTTTCTATATAATTCTCTAAGTTTAGCATACTTTAAAAAGGTAAGATGACCAGTTTGGTAGCAAATCATAAAACCATTAAACCCATCTAAAAACCCGAGTCTTAAAACATAAGCTTTAAAGAATGCCCAAGTGGGATTCCATATAAGTTTCCATAAAGGTGCAGTTTTGCCAAGCTTATGATAGGCTTCGGCTGAGATAGAAGAAAAACGTTCCATTTTTAAATTAAATTCAGAATAAGTTTGATACGTAAGGTGTAAAATATCTCCTTTTAATTGCCCTACTTTTTTAGAAGAATCAACTACAATATGGTCGTGTGGATTAATACCTTTCCATGTTGCTTTACGTCTGTCAAATACACGCAGTTTTTTATTAGGATACCAGTCAGAATGTTTTATCCATTGACCACAAAAATTATTAAAGCGGTTACAATAATAACCATCGTGTTGCCAATTGTTTTTTAAAGCAATTATGGACTGTTGAAGTGTTTCTGATAGCGACTCATCTCCATCTAATGAAACAATATAATTGTTTGAAGCTTTGCTCAGTGCAAAGTTTTTCTGTTCGATATAACCAAGAAATTCCTGCTCTATAAAGACGACATTAAATTTTTCGCAAATTGCTTTTGTATTGTCTGTTGAGTAGGAATCAACAACAATGATTTCGTCAGCGACATTGATAAGAGATTTTAGGCACTCTTCAATGTAGCGTTCCTCGTTATATGTGATGATGACTCCAGAAAATTTTATCATTTTACAATTATAGGTAACTAATAGGTTTTATTTGATAAAAGTTTATAATGTGTTTTCAACTTCCTAAACGTAGATATTTTTCGTTTTTCAGGGACTTGGTGTGTTGTTAGGTAACTCTCTACAGCTTCAACCATGCGCTTTGCAGACATACCATCATTGTAGGGATGATAATTTTTTATAATGCTTTTTCGTAACTCAGCATTACTATCACTATTTAGAGTTTCAGAAACTTCGTTGCTTAAATTCTCATAGGTTTTTAAATCTTTCCAAACAATGTTGCTCGAAATACTATTAAACGTTATCGCAGGTTTATCTAGCAATAAAAATTCGTAAACTACAGAAGAGGTATCACTTAAAATAATGTCTGAGATAATCAAGAATTTTGTAATGTCCTTCTCATTCTGATACACAATGTTGTCTGTAACTTCAGCGAGTTCTTTGTATTTAGTAATCCATTCTTCTGCCATTAGCGGATGGAACTTAAACAAAATAAGGTAGTCTTTATTCTCAGCGAGTGATTTAATTTCTTCCAGTAGGTGAGGAGCAGAAGTTAACTTGGGTGAAAAGGTTGGAGCATAAAGAATTATAGTTTTTGTATTGTACTTTTTAAGTAGGCTCTTCTTTTCTTTTGTTAATTCGTTATCATTTTTATAATATACATCAAGCTTTGGCCAACCTGTTTCAATAACATCAAAATCTTTGTGTTCTTCCTTTAATTCATTAAACCGATTGGTAAAATATGGGCCTTGAGTTAGGTAGAGGTCAAAATATTGTCGGATTCTAAAGTGCCCTTTTTTTTCACCAGCTAAACCATGAAATATTTGTGTTTTTAAGCCTCTTAGAAAGTATGGAACTTCATTTCCTGGCGCAAAAATAACATCGCTTTTAAAAGCTTTTATAGCTTTGACAGACGATGTATTGGGGTCTGATTGGTAAGGAAAACTAGTAATGATTTTTGGTGCTACATACCAAATAAAATCATGATTCTTTTCTACTAAAACTTCTTTAATTGGGTTTAAGATAGCGAATGCATAATTATTTAGACAGAAAAGCACAAACTTCATTACAAGGTCTTGTTTACTTCATTTAGATCTTCAACAAAATCTATTTCCATGCAATTGTATTGAGAAATATCAACCGCTTGTACTTTAAGGTTATCTTTTTCTATAGCTATTTCCATACCGCGTTCAAAATAGTCATTATCATCACATTCTTCTAAACGAGAAATAAAAGTTTTAATATCATTTGAAGAAATAAAATTAATGCCAACAGCTTCTCCAAGACCATTTTTCACTGTTTTAGATAGTTCGTTGATGTAACCATCCTTTAATGTGTATTTTACTTCTTCTTCAGCTACTTTACTCGTATTAACAGCAACGAAAGACTCATTAGCTTGTACATAAGGGTCTAAAATGTCTAGTAAGTTAACATCAAAAACCACATCGCCATTAAACCACATTACAGATTTATCTTTATGTTTTTTTAATGCTTGCAATAAGCTCTTTGAAGTATTAGTTCTATCGAAAAAAGGATTGTATACATAGGTCAACTCTGGGAAGCGTTCCATGATTAAATTCTTTTTAAAACCAACAACAACATTGATGTCATCTATATCGTAACGTGAAGCAATATTATCTGTTTGCATTTTCATAATGCTCTTACCGTTTTTTAATGGAGTTAAAGGTTTTGGAAATGGGTTTCCCAGTCGAGAACCTATACCAGCGGCAAGTATTATAATTTTCATATGGATTAAATCTTAAGTGCATCCAAAGATAAAGCTAATAATGAAGTAACAAAATAGCTTCTTCCATTAATATGAATTGTCATAGCTTTGCTCAATTAATAATTACCATTAAATTCGCTTTATGATTCAATTAAATGATGAATTTTATATAGGTGAAGGCGAAATACGATTTTGTTATGAGCATCCTCATAATAAGCAATTATGTATAAAAATTCCGCGCCCAGAAACAACGCGAGAGTATACCAATAAAGAATTATTGTATTTTAAGAAGCTATCTAAACGTAACAAATCTAAATATAGCTATCCATTTTATTCTGATTTTCATCATGAGGAAGCTACTAATTTAGGTCTAGGGCAAATTTTTGATTTGGTACGCGATGAAACAACAGGTGAAATTTCAAAAACTTTAGAATATTATCTCACTGAGAATAATATTATTGAAGATAAAAGATTAAAACAAGCTCTAGACGTTTTAAAACAACAAATGGCCAAGCATAAAGTATTTACAAGAGATTTACGAGCCAGGAATATCTGTTGTAAGCTAAATAAAGACGATTCTATTGAACTTATCATTATCGATGGAATTGGTCATAGAGACTTTTTTCCTTTTGCGGATTGGTTTCATTATTTTTCTAAAAAGAAAGTCGATAGAACCTTTACCAAATGGCATTTTGATAGTTTAGAAGACCAGCGGCAGTTTTTAATAAAAGATGCGAAGAAATAAAACTTTATTAAATCCTTTATAACACTTTTTCACTTACTCAATTTTAATATTCTAAACGCACCTTGAATAACCAATACGAAAACAATAGTGCCTATGATTAAATCGGGTGTGCCAGAATTTAACCAATTGACAAAAACACCAGCTATGATAACTCCCAAATTGATAATCACATCATTGGAGGTAAAGATCATACTGGCTTTCATATGAGCCTCTTCTTTACTCTTTGATTGTTGTAAAATATAAAGACAAATCCCATTAGCAATAAGGGCAAAAACCGAAACAATAATCATTGTTGAAAAGCTGGGTAGCTTCTCTAATCCAAAAAAACGTCTCAAGATTTCTGTAAATCCAATAATTGCAAGTACGATTTGAAAATAACCTGCTAGTTTGGCAATCCGCTTTTTTCTAATTAATGTTCCTCCAACCGCAAATAAACTAATACCATAAACAAAACTATCTGCAAGCATATCTATACTATCTGCTACAAGTCCCATAGATTTAGAAATAATACCTGTGGTCATTTCGATAATGAAAAAAGCAAAGTTTATGGCAAGTACAGCCCAAAGTAGTTTCTTTTGGTTTGTATTTTCTTCAAAATTTATTTTGTTAGTTTGTTCGGTTGAAATCCATTTTCCGCCAAGATTGAGATCTAGGATTGATGCTTTAATTTGTTCTGGTTCTCCTGTATGAAAAATAGCTAGTTGTCGGTTTGGAATATCAAATTCTAAATTCACAATACTTGAAATACCATCTAATTTCATTCGGATGAGATTTTCCTCAGACGGACAGTCCATTTTGGTAATTTCAAATATAGTTTTGTTCATTTATGAGGTGACTTCTATATTTAATAGCACTAAGAGTTGTTATGTTGTACGTTTTTCGAGCCAACCTAATATGTACTCTAATATATTATCTGGGCTTTTATTTAAGCTTTGCAAACCTAAGAACAACTTGTTTTTTGAGCTTATGTTTAGTTTCAACTTATACCATATTAAAGCCTTTTTGTAGGATCTAAAATATAGTAACTGCAAGTTGTTTTGAATTTTACAAGATCCATTCTTTATTTCTAAATGATTGGCTAGCGCCACAGGTAAAAATTGTTCTTTATTTCTAAACTTATACTTTATGTTTTTAGTGAAAACCCCAGGGTTATCATTAAAATAATTCGCTAATGTGGATTTGCGTATAGGATGTGGTGTATGCTTAAATCGGTATAACTTTTTAAAGCCTAGAAGTTGTGCAGCCTTTTCCTGTGCTTTTTTATGACCTGCCTTCTCTTTTTTGTCTTTCTTAAAAAGTTTATCAGATTCATATTTCTGCCAAAACCCTCTTAGAATTGGGAAACCGTTTTCAGTAAAAAAGTCTGACTTAGTTGTTGGGTTTATAATAAAAAAATCGTCATTAAGATATATAAAATACTCTGATAACTCAGGGATTCTATGTATGCATGTTTCTATAGTTCTACTATTAAAAGTTGGTAAGTTATGTTCTAAGCCTTTGAAAATACTATTATGGTCAATAATTTTCACCTTATCGTATTTACACTCAGACTTAGACTTATTAAGAAATTTTGGTATTTGGTTATCTGTAACAATATATATAGTATCGACAAAAGCTGCATATTTTAGAATTGAATTTACAGTATACTCAATTTCATCGACCTGAGCGTATCTGGAGTTAAAACTTCTTTCAGCATTGGCTTGTTCCTTTAGATAAGGAGCTATTTTAGCTTTGTAGATTTCCCCATTACCATCTACCCAAGATATCACAGCATCTATTTTTATGGTGTCAAGAGTTTTAGTAATCATTATAAAACAACAAGTTTAGTAAGTTATATCTTCTATGTGTTCAATCACATCTTGGTTAGCGTTAAGTTTTGGTAGTTTAAAATAATCACCAATAATTTTATTGTATGCTTCAGGATAAAATTTCTTTCTGGCATCTGAAGGATAAAATGTCATTTCGCCAAAAATGGTTTTTCCATTTACAGAATAGAAATCCACTCTAACAAAAGGTAATTTTTCAGCTAAGGTTTTAGATAAATTTACCATTTCTTTGAGGTTTGATGGTTTTTCTAATTCAGAAGAAATACTTTTATAACTTTTGCTTTTTCCAAAGGGGAGAAGATTAAACTCTAAATCAAAGCACCCTTGTTTATGATCTTCCTCTCTATCTAAATGAACATCAATAAACTTAGGATTTCCGTTAAAACAATAGAATTTATAATCTACCAAGGTGTTTTTATCATCTTCCTTTAAGAATTTTTCGATGATTATTTTTGGGTCAACATCTTTATAAGCCCATTCTTGGCCTCTTCTATAGTACTGGTTTTTACCTAACCATTTTTTAAATAGTTTAATAACTTTTTCCTTATTTAGATCCTCCTTGTTTTTTACAATAAAATTATGACCGTTGGTATGGTTTGCTTTTATAATAAATTTATTTGGTAAGTTCTCAAAGTCAATATCTTCAGGATTATCATAAACGGCATAAATTTCATTGAGGTATTGCTCACCAATTTTATCCTTTACATAAGATCTAACTTTATGTTTGTCAACTAGAGTGGTTAATATTTTTGGTCTAAAAAAAACCTTATACCATTCTATTTTTGCATTGAAATCTTCTGGGTTATCCAGGTCTAATTTTTTTCCCGAAAAATATTCGTAATGAATCTTAGCATAAAATTTTGGCGGTAAAAAACGCATTTTGCGAAGATGTCTTAGAAAAAAACGTCTAATTTTTTTTAGCATGCAAAAGAATGTTTGTTAGTAAAGATAATTGATTAAGTTTAATATTACTAGTACGTGGTTATGACAGTTGAGAAAGCCTATAGCCAAAGCCATCAATAACATATTGTTTGCAAGGAGCACATTTACCACAAGGCTTTTCACCAGACCTATGACAAAACCAGGTATTGTCCATTATATCAATAAAGTCATGATCTTCAGCATAATGCTTCATTTCTAATTTGGATAAGTAAATTAATGGAAATCTTATGTTCTTAAATAATTGACTTCTTAAAAAGCCTATTTTTTTGGGGTTTACAACCCAGTTTCTCCCACCAGTCTCGTCTTTAATTTCAATGAGTTCATCTATGCTAATTAGTTGATCTCTATCTTCCTTATGAAAACACTGTTCTAATGAATCATATTTTTGTGCTAAACAAGATAACCAATAGTATTGTTTACCAATGGGACGACGACGTTTAATTAACTTAAAGATAGTTTTTAGATAAACACTAGATTCTATGTCCTTTCTTTTTATAAGCTTAACAGGAAGAATCTTGCCGTTAGAGTTTTCGAATTTTTGTTCTATTTGCTTAGTCAGTAAAGTAATAGTTTCAATCTCCTTTTGGGCTGCAGGTCTGTTATGATCTATAACATAAATGGGTTGTATGGTAATACCGCGTTTATAAAGTTGAATAACTCTAAATGTAGAATCCCAACCTCCAGTCCATAGAAAATACATAACTTTTTTCATAATTATACAGCCACATCATATTCACGTAAAGCATCATTTAGCGATGTTTTTTTATCTGTGCTTTCTTTTCGTTTTCCAATAATTAATGCACAAGGAACTTGAAATTCACCAGCTTTAAATTTTTTAGTATAACTACCTGGTATTACAACCGATCGTGCTGGTACAATACCTTTCATTTCAATAGGTTTATCTCCAGTAACATCAATGATTTTTGTACTCATAGTTAAAACTACATTAGCCCCAAGCACAGCTTCTTTTTCTACTTTTACACCCTCAACGACAATACAACGGCTACCAATAAAGGCACCATCTTCAATAATTACAGGTGCTGCTTGTAAAGGCTCTAGTACTCCTCCAATACCAACACCACCAGACAGGTGCACATTTTTACCAATTTGAGCACAACTACCAACAGTTGCCCAGGTATCTACCATAGTACCTTCATCTACATAGGCACCTATATTGACGTAACTAGGCATCATAATAACACCTTTAGAAATATAAGCTCCATGTCTGGCTACAGCATGTGGAACAACTCTAATTCCTTTTTCTTTATAGTTACGTTTTAATGGAATCTTATCATGATATTCAAAAATGCCCACTTCAAAAGTTTCCATTTTTTGAATTGGGAAATATAGAACTACTGCTTTTTTTACCCATTCGTTTACTTGCCAGCCATTATCTATAGGCTCGGCAACACGCAATTTACCTTCGTCAATTAGGTTAATAACACTTCTAATGGCTTCTATGGTCCCACTATTAGTTAATTGGGAACGATCTTTCCAGGCGTTTTCTATAATAGATTGTAATTGTTGCATGCAAAAAATGTAATTAATTTTTCAAAGATACTTTTATAATAACATAGGCTAAAATTCTTTTTGTAAAAAAAAGTGACTTATAAAAAAAAGAGGTGTCTAAATAGTGTTAAGTGCGATGATAATCTATTATTAAATAAGTTTATCTGAGAATTTAATTAATAGCTAATTATGAAAACTCCTCTCCCCGTAAATTTTGAGGAGTTTTCTCTTTTGTGAGAAATATGTGACCAATTTTAATCTATTGTGTCTAAAGAATAATTAACATGATTTATTTTTAGAGGGAATAAAATCATAACTTAATTAATAGCTAATTAAAACGCTTCTTTTTGCTAAGAAGCGTTTTTTATTAGTACACCCATAATTAATGGGTCTGTAAAACATCTTTATAATTTTATTTTTTATTAAGATATTAATAAGTGCTTAAAAATCTATATGAACCACAATACTTAAAAAAGAATTCTTAATACGTATCTTTGCAAAACATGGGACGAATTTTAGCCATAGACTACGGGATAAAGCGTACAGGATTAGCTGTAACAGACGAGATGCAAATTATAGCTTCTGGTTTAACAACAGTTGAGACTAAAGATTTACTTGTGTTTTTAAAGGATTATGTAGCCTCTGAAAAGGTAAAAATGTTTGTGGTTGGTGAACCAAAACAGATGGACAATACGGCTTCAGAAAGTGAAGTGCATATTCAAAAGTTTTTAAGGCAATTGGCTGTTGCCATTCCTGAGATTCCTATTGAGCGTATTGATGAGCGTTTTACTTCTAAGATGGCATTTCAGACTATGATAGATAGTGGATTAAAGAAAAAACAAAGACAAAATAAAGCATTGATTGATGAAATTAGTGCCACGTTGATATTACAGAGTTACCTTTCTTCAAATTCTTAAATAAGTATTGTACTTTTGCATCCGAAAATAAACAAATTATGATATTACCAATAGTTGCTTATGGTGACGCTGTACTTAGAAAAAAAGCTAAGGAAATTGATAAGGATTATCCTAAATTAGATGCGCTAATTGAAAACATGTATGAAACCATGTATGGTGCTTATGGCGTTGGTCTGGCAGCACCACAGATTGGCGTACCTATTCGTTTGTTTTTGGTAGATACAGAGCCATTTTCTGAAGATGAAAATCTGTCTGAAAACAATAGAGAGCAGATGAAGAATTTTAAGAAAACATTTATCAATGCTAAAATTTTAGAAGAAGAAGGTGATGAATGGGCTTTTAATGAAGGGTGTTTAAGCATTCCTGATGTTAGAGAAGATGTTTTTAGACAACCTAAGATTAAGATTCAGTATCAAGATGAAAATTTTGAAACACATATTGAAGAATACGACGGTTTAATAGCCAGGGTTATTCAGCATGAGTACGACCATATCGAAGGCATTTTATTTACGGACAAACTATCATCGTTTAAAAAACGTTTGATAAAAGGAAAGTTGACAAACATTTCTAAAGGAAAAATTAGAATAGATTATAAAATGCGTTTTCCTGCCATGAGCAGAAAGCGTTAAACTAAATAAACGATAAATTGATTATTGTACTGAGCTTATCGAAACCTTAGAATAAGAAAAGAAAACTTCGATGAACTTAGTCTTAGAAAAAGACACCAATATGAGCTTAGATAAAATTTTAGCTATTTCCGGAAAACCAGGATTATACGAAATTGTAACACAGACTAGAACAGGTGCTGTTGTTCAATCTTTAATAGACAAAAAACGCATTACAGTTGGCGCACATAGCAACATTAGTATTTTGAGCGAAATCGCTATTTATACATTAACTGAAGAAGTGCCTTTAAAAGATGTTCTTAAAAAAGTTAAAGACAAAGAAAATGGTGCTCCGACGTCTATCAGTCATAAGGATGGAAAAGATACTTTAGAAGAATACTTTTTTGAGGTACTGCCAGATTATGATGAAGATCGTGTTTATGCTTCGGACATTAAAAAAGTAGTACAATGGTACAACTTACTTCAAAAGAACAGCTTATTAGATGCACTTGAAACATCTGATGAAGATAAAGACATTTCAGAAGAAGAGTAAATAATGTCTAATAAAGCAAACCAATTAAAAGCTTTTGAGCGCTTGTTAGTTATTATGGACGAATTGCGCGAGCAATGTCCATGGGATAAAAAGCAAACCATGGAATCGTTACGTCATTTAACCATTGAAGAAGTTTACGAATTAGGTGATGCTATTTTAGATAAAGATTTAGACGAAATAAAGAAGGAGTTAGGTGATATTTTACTGCATATTGTGTTTTATTCTAAAATAGGTAGTGAAACCAATGCTTTTGATATAGCAGATGTTTGTCATAGCATTTGTGATAAACTAGTGGAACGCCATCCGCACATTTACGGAGATGTAAAGGTTGAGAATGAGGACGATGTAAAGCGTAATTGGGAGCAATTAAAGCTTAAAGAAGGTAAAAAAAGTGTTTTAGAAGGAGTGCCAAAGAGTTTACCAGCCATGGTAAAGGCCAATCGAATACAAGATAAAGTCGCTGGGGTAGGTTTTGATTGGGAAGAACCAAAGCAGGTATTTGAAAAGGTAGAAGAGGAGCTTACAGAATTAAAATCTGAGATTGACAAAGGAAACAAAGATACTATAGAAAGTGAGTTTGGTGATGTACTATTTTCTATGATTAATTATGCACGTTTTCTAAAGGTAAATCCTGAAAACGCTTTAGAGCGTACCAATAAAAAATTCATAAAACGTTTTCAGTATCTAGAAGCTAAGGCTAAAGAATTAAATAAATCTCTGGAAGATATGACATTATCTGAAATGGATATCTTTTGGGAAGAGGCGAAATCACTTTAGCCTCCACATTCTGCATCTGCAGCGCAAAACATTTTTATGTTCAAGATATTTCCAAGAAGTATAAGTCCACTTCCATTAGAGGTGTCTATACTTGCTGAAAAAATTATATTTTCAGGATTTACACCAGTATTAAAAACCAAATGGGTAATCTCAAGGGCTCCTGTACTTGCAATGAAAGTAGAGTTGTTATCTATAAAATTTAAGGTTCCAAAAGTGTCAGCGGGAGTAATCTGAAAAGGCACAGAAGCTCCATCTACAAAATTTTGGTTATCAGATGTATTGTCATATAGTTCAATATTAAGTGTTCCTGTAACTGAAGGGTCAGAAGAAGTTGCAGTTATTTTGAGTTGCTGTTGGCCACCAAGTTCGTAATAATCATTATAGGTGGCGTTTATCTGATCTAAAATATAACTTCTACCATCAGAGAAAGTTATACTAACAGAACCATTTTCTTGCTGCTGTCCCTCTTCCGAATCGTCACTGTTAGAGCACGAATACATAAATACAAATAGTAATAGTGGTAAGTATTTTAAGAATTTCATTGTTTTTAGATTTATAGTTATAACTATAAATCGAAATATGTTAAAAATGTCATCACAAATGAAACAGAGGCTTATTTGTTAAAATTCTCAAAAATTTTAAAATGAAACATCTAATATTAATTTCTGTACGTAATTACAGTATATAGAAGCAAAACGTTTTTATAATCTTAGTAGGAGATCTTAATTATTTTTAAGCGGTTATAATTAAGGTTAATTTAGTTTAGTTAGGACAAAACCCATCTGTAGAACACAGATGGGTTTTGATTTTTAAGAATACATTCCGCGAATCTTAGCTAATTTCGCTTTCCATGTATCTAATTCTTTTTTATGGTTGGCAATATTTTTATGTACATCTTTTACCAATGGGTTGTCAGAATCTACATTAGAGAAAAACTGTAGGTTATTTTCTAGTTGAGTAATTTCTGACTGTACTTCACCAATTTTTTTACGAATAAAGTTTTGTTCATTATCAAGCAGCCTGGTGTCATTATCATTAGTGGCAAAATTTTCGAGCTTACTTTCAAACTTTACCATGTCTAATTTGGCCTTATCCATTTTTAGTTTATCAAAGGCCTCGTCAATAGCTTTGTAGAATTTGCCATCAATATAGCGTTTATTTTGTGGCACATGACCTATAGCTTTCCAATCAGCGATTTTTGCTTTTAAAGCCTCAATGTTAGCCTTATTATCACCGCCGAGCTCTATGGTTTTAATTTCTTCTAATAGTTTTACCTTTTTATCAAAAGCATCATAGAGGTGCTGATTTTCTGCTTTGCGCTCAGCGTGCATTCTATCAAAATAATGGTTGCATGCTGCTTTAAATTGTTTCCAGATTTTATCGCTGTCGCGTCGTGGTACATGACCAATTTTTTTCCAATCGCTCTGTATCTTCTTCATCAAAGGAGTAACCGTTTTAAAATCATCACTGTCCTTATTATCTTCAGCAATCTTAATGAGTTCTTTTTTCTTCTGAAGATTTTCGTATTGGTCTTTCTTTAATTCTTTATAGAATTTATTTTTCCCACGATTAAATGTTCTAACAGCACCTTTAAATTTAGCCCAAGTGGCCTCGTTTACCTTTTGTGGTACTTTACCTGCGTTAAAGAAATCTTCTCTTAAAGATTCAACCGCTTTTATTTTTTTCTGCCATGCACTATGGGAACTAGCCTTATCGTCTGCTATATTTTGAATTTTAGCAATAAGTTCTTCCTTTTTTTCAAGATTCTTTTCGTAGGCTTTATCTAGATCTGCATAATACTCTTGGCGTTTTTCATGGATGGCTTTTGTAGCATTACTAAAACGCTCCCAAATTTCCTCTCTATGGGCTTTGGCAACTGGACCTAGTTCTTCTTTCCATAGTTTATGAAGTACTTGTAACTCTCTAAAAACTCTATTTATATTGTTGTCTTTGGCGAGTTCTTCGGCGCGTTCTATGATTTTAATTTTTTGATCGTAGTTATGCTTAAAATCCATGTCTCGCAAATCGTTATTGAGATGCAAAAAGTCATAAAAGCGCTCCACATGATGATGATAAGTATTCCAGGCATTATTGTACTTATCTCTTGGGATCGGACCGGCATTACGCCATTTTTCTTGCAATTCCTTGAAGGTTTTGTAGGTTGTACCCATATTTTCTTCAACAGTAAGCAACCCCTTTATCTCTTCAATAATAGCTAATCTGTTTTCTAGATTTTGCTTAAGATTTTGTTCGCGTTCTTTGTAGTAACTACTTATAGATTGCTTATAATCTTTATAAAGTTGATTGAAAAGTCTTTTGGTATCGTTGGTATAGTAAAAGTCAATTTCATTGCCTCCATCTTCTACAAACTCTTCCTTTTTCTGTTCAAGCAACTCGTTATATTTGGCATTAAATTCTGCCTTAATTTGATTAACGTGTTTAGAAATTGTTTGAATTTTATGGTGCTTTAAAAGTCGATTGAGCTCTGTGGCCAAGTCTTGCATAGACATGGCGTGGTAGTCTTTTTCTTCAACTTCATGACGCTCAGAATTGGATTCGTCCTCAGCATCTTCGGCATTGGATGCTTCAATTTCGTCTACATGCTCTTCATTAGAATCTAAAGTAGTAGTTTCTGTATCGGTTATTGTCTCATTAGATGCCGTCTCAACGCTAGTTTCAGTTTTAGCCTCAATATCAGTTTTAGCTTCAATCTCAACCGTATTGGTCGCATCTTGTTTAGGAGTAGAATTGTGTGCCTCTACTTCTTTTTTTCCATCTGCTTCTTGCAGGTTATCAGTCTCAGACATAAGTCATAAATTTATTATAGGAGGTTAAAGATACTAACAACTCCTTGAACTACAAAGGAAATAGAGGGTTTGCTGTGTGTTAAGACTTCATCCAGATACTCCAAGCTTTTTCAGCCTGTAGTTTTAACATTTCTAACCCATTAATAGTTGTGGCTCCTTTAATGTCTCCACAACTCAAAAATTTAGTTTGTTCAGGATTGTAGATAAGATCGTAAAGAATATGATTTTCAGTTATGGCTTCGTACGGAATATTGGGACAGTTATTTACGTTTGGATAAGTGCCAATTGGTGTACAGTTGATTATAATAGTATAGGTAGAAATAATATCTTCTGTTAAATCTGAATACAAAAATTTTACACCTTCCTTTTCTGATCGCGATACGTAATCGTATTGGATTTTCAGTTTTTTAAGGGCATATGCTACAGCTTTTGAAGCGCCTCCTGTACCTAAAATTAAAGCACGTTTATGATGCTTTTTAAGATAGGGTTTGAGCGACTTTTTAAAACCGTAGTAATCGGTATTGTATCCTATTAATTTTTGATAGCGTGTAATTCTTATTGTATTAACAGCACCAATTTTTTTTGCACGTTTATTTAAATCATCCAACATTGGGATGACGTCTTCTTTATAAGGAATGGTAACGTTAAGGCCTTTAAGATTTGGTGTGTTTCTGATAATATCATCGAGTTCGTCTATAGATTTTATGTCAAAATTCACATAATTGTGAGGCAAATCTTCGTGCTTAAATTTTTTTAAAAAATAATCTTTCGAAAATGAATAGGAGATATTTCTACCTACTAATCCAAACTTAAGTTTTGAGTTTTCTTGTGTGTTGTCCATACCATTCTAATCCTAATACAATGAGGATTCCCAAAGCAATATAAGCAATTGCAGTATAAGTTTCATTGTTGAATTCTGGTAAATACCGCTTATAATTTGCAATGATTTGTTTTCCAGTAGAATCCAAAATAAAATTGCCGTTAGCATGAGTTTTATATATTGTTTCTTTCCAAGGCCAAACGACTCCAAGCGACCCAATTATAAAACCTGCAATAGTAGATAGGGTAATATTTTTGTAGTGTTTTAAGATGTAATTTAAGATATGAGAAAAGGTTACCAAACCGGTAACAGAACCTAAAGTAAATACGCCAAGAACTTTTAACATACGTACTCTGGCTTCATTTTTTATAAATTCAAAATTACCAGTTAATAGATCTGCTATTGTATCATACAAAGCATTAACAGAATCCACAAGGAGCAAAACATAATTGCCTAATAAAATAAGAATGAATGAGCCCGAAAAACCTGGAAGTGTCATGCCAGAGACACTAATGATACCACAGAAAAAAACAAACCATAGGTTATCATTCTCCATCGCAGGGTCTAGAAAACTTATACTAATACCTACTATGGCACCCAAAATGAGGGCAGTAATTGTTTTTATATTCCAGGCATTAAAATCTTTACTGATATAATAGATAGAGCCTAAGATCATTCCGAAGAATGTGCTCCATACATAGAGCTCGTAATTAACAATAAGGTAATCGAGGATTTTAGAAACACTAAAATAACTGACAATCATTCCTAAGAATAGCAGTCCTAAAAATTTACCATTTATATAGCGATAAAAACTCTTAAAGCGGCCATTAAAAAGTAGTTTGAATGCAGTTCTATTAACACGTTGAAGCGAATAAATAAACTCTTCATAAAAACCTGCAACAAAAGCTACTACACCACCAGAAACACCAGGTACCTTATTAGCAGCTCCCATAGCCAGACCTTTAATGACCAAGAAAATACGATCCTTAAGGGTTCTGGTACTTTGCATTAAGCCTTGTTTTTTTGATTTCCTAAACGTTCTAATATTAAGATCGTGCCAAAACCTATAATAATAAATACTATAGCCAATACCATTTGATTGTCTCCATTATATGATGAAGGTAAAATACTTTTGTCGAGTAGCGTTACTTCTTCGCCTTCAGAATTAATCCGGGTTTTTATAATTTCTTTCCAAGGCCATATTTTATTGAGAGACCCAATCATAAAACCAGTTAAAATGGCTAAGGTGAGATGTTTTTGGTGCTTAAACATCCAGTTTAAGGCTTTAGAAAAAACTTTGAGACCAATTACAGCTCCAATTGCAAGTAATACAAATTTTAAAAGTGCATCCTTAAAAAGTTCCATATCGCCATTAAATAAGCCATCTCTGAGATTATTTATAGTATCTATGGCGGTTTGATAAGCTCCTAGAATTAATAGTATAAATGCACCGGAAACACCTGGTAAAATCATAGCGATAATGGCAATAAAACCACAGAATAACAAATAAAATGGACTGTCTGGTGATGCAAAAGGTTCTGCTAGTGTGATGTAGTAGGATAGGATAGAAGTCACTATAATAGCAACGATGATCTTTACAGACCAAGCTTTTATTTGTTTCGCAATATAAATAATACTAGCTAAAACCAAGCCAAAAAAGAAGGACCACAATAAAACAGGCTCGTTGTGTAATAACCATTTTATGAGTTTGGCAAGCGACAAAATACTAATGGCAATTCCGGAGAATAATACCAATAAAAATGTACCGTTTATAGATTTCCAAGCCGTTTTAAACCCTTCGCGTTTCCACACCTTAAAAACGCCAAGATTAACTTTGTCAATACTTTCTATGAGTTCTTCGTAGATACCAGAAATAAAGGCAATAGTTCCTCCAGAAACACCAGGGACAACATCAGCCGCTCCCATGGCAATACCTTTGAAGGATATAATTAAGTAATCAAAAAATCGTCTTTGCATTCCTAAAATAAATAAGAACTGCTAAGGTATGATTTTTTTATACGAGTTCTGCTTTAAATTTATTCTAATAAAAACAGAAGTTGTATTAATTGGAAGTCTTTTTAGCTTCTGAAATTATGGCTTTTACCATAAGGTTTTCATTAAGTTTTGGAAATAGCTCCGAGATGATAAAGCTATAATCAGAATTCAGTGAAATTGCATTTTTTAGATGAAAACGTCCTTCTTCGGTTTGGTGAATCGTAAAGTGCAAACCGCCAAGTCTATATTCTATTTCTGCATTTTCTGGATAAAATTCTGCAGCCTGAATTAAATTATATATAGCCGCTTCATACTCACCTAAGGTTGTTAAGATATCACTTCTGTCTAACCATGTTTCTAGTTCGTAATTGCCTAGTTCTAAAGTACGCTTATAACCAATTTCTGCTTCTTCAAGGAAATTTAAGCGTTTGTTAATAGTAGCGAAAAGTTTCCAGTATAAAACGTTTTCACCATCAATATTTACGGCTTTGTTAATGTAATGTAATGCTTTAGGATAGTTAAGGCGCTTCATATAAAACTTGGTGATAGCAATCCATCCTTTATCTAGTAAAGCATCTTCTTCTACTGTTTTTTTGAAAAATTGTAAAGCCATATCTTCTTGCCCAAGTTTTTCATAGCAATGCCCAATTCTTAAGAGCGCAAAAGATGTAGGTTCATCTAGTGCTAAAGTAATTTTATAGTTTTCTATAGCATCTTTGTAATGCTTTAATTTCTCCAGTACTTTTCCTTTTTCTATATAAGCGCCAACAAAGGTGTCATCAGAAATAATAGCAAAATCAAAAGCAGCATTGGCTTTTGCATAGTCTTTTATAGTAAAATATTGACGTCCTAATTGATGCCATGCAACTTCACAATAGGGATGGTTATCTAAAAATGCGTTTAAATATGTTATGGCTTCTTCATTTTGGTCTAAAAAGTCATAGCAATAGACCACGTTATGTAAGGCAGAATAATCGGAAGTGTCAGTTTCCAAACATTTTTTAAAGTAGATTATAGCATTTTCAAACTGATCTAAAAACAGATATTCCATTCCAACTAAAGCATATAAATCGGCATCATCACTTGGGGTACTCGACATCTCTATAGCAATCAATAAAGTATCTATAGCTTTTTGATGTTGATCTTGTTTAGATAGTACATTCGCTTTTTGAATAAAAATTTCTTCATTATTAGGTTCTAAATTGTGAAGCAAATCCAAAATATCATTGGCTTCATGAAATTTATTTTCTATGACTAAAATTTCTACCTGAAATAATCTTAAGTTAATAGATGTTGGATGTTGTTCAAGACCAAGCTTAATGGCACGTTTTGCTAATGCAATTTTACCGTTTTCGAGGTAGTGGTGGATAATGTTTTCGAATTCACTTGAATCAAAAAACAAAATATCATTTGTTTTTAACATGGATTCAAATCGGGTAAGCGGAAAATTTTCGTCGTTGTGACTGTAATTCATATAGCGGTTTAATGATTCACTAGAATAAAAGTACAGTTATCATTTGCTCTTCGTCGATTATAGAGCTAATGTTTTTAACAAATTAATTAACATTGAAATAAAACTTAACTTAAAGATTGTTTTAAATTAAAAGCCAATTAATTGAAATTAAAAGCATTAGGTTACTGAGAATCTAAAATTGAAGTGATCAGCTTACAACCTTTAATGATGTCTTCGTTAGAAATGGTTAGTGGAGGAGTAATTCTGATGGCTTTGGGTTCAAAAAGCAACCAAAATAAAATCAAGCCTTGCTCTTGTGCTTTAAGGATAACATCATTTACCAACTCTGAATTTTCGAGAATTGCTGCGAGCATTAAACCACGACCTCTTATAGTCTTAATATGCTTATGTTGCAGGTGTTGACGTATTAACTGCTCTTTTTCCAGCGCTTTTAGCATAAGGTCAGTTTCAGTGATTTCTTTTAAAGTAGTTAGAGCTGCTGCTGCTATAACTGGGTTGCCACCAAAAGTCGTAATGTGTCCTAATTTTGGATTTTCGCTTAGCACATGCATCATTTCTTTTGAGGCTGTAAATGCACCTATGGGTAAGCCTCCACCTAACCCTTTACCAGTTACGAGAATATCGGGTTGGCAATTGTAATGTTCAAAACCAAAAAGTTTTCCGGTTCTGCCCATTCCAGGTTGTATCTCATCTAATATAAAAACAGCTCCAACTTCACGGCAACGTTCTTGTACGTTCTTTAAATAATTTTGGTTGGGTTCAATAAAACCGGCACCTCCTTGTATGGTTTCTAAAATGACTGCTGCTGTATGTTCTGTAATCTGATTTAAATCAGCTTCAGAATTAAACGTTATATGTTTTATATCTGGAATTAGCGGAAAAAAAGGTGTTTTACGTTCTTCAAAATCCATTAAGCTTAATGAACCCATGGTGTTACCGTGATACGCATTTTTAGCAGCAATAATTTCGCTTCTACCTGTATATCGTCTGGCTAATTTAAGGCTCCCTTCAATAGCTTCGGTACCCGAATTTACCAAATAGGTACTTTCTAAAGGTGCGGGTAAATGTTTTGCTAAAAGTTTAGATAACTCAAGCGCAGGTTCTTGTATGTATTCTCCATAGACCATTACATGGAGATATTTATCTAATTGCGTTTTAATGGCATTGACCACTTTAGGGTGCGAATGTCCTAAACTGCATGCAGACACACCAGCAACAAAATCGAGATAAGCTTTGCCATTTTTATCATAGATATAAGAACCTTTAGCATGGCTAACCTCCATCGCTAAAGGATGAGGTGTCGTCTGCGCCTGATATCTTATAAAGTCGTGCCGCAAGTATTACTGTTGTTTGGTTTGTGAAGGATCAAAAGGTTTAGGTTTCCCTTTTTTGGGCGTAGCAGCACGCTTTTTGGGTACATTTCTAGCCGCTTTATTGGTCTTTTTGGGTGTTGCTTTTCCCGCTTCTTCAATACGTTTTTCTACATCTTCATTAGTAAATTCTTCTGGAGGTACGTATTCTTCTAAGCCTTTAATAACTGGTAATACTAAAGGAGGATCGTCTTTAAATAAATCGTCTACAGAGTTTGGTCGTTCTTCACCTCGCCAATCAAAGCCCCTAAGTTTTCTTCCGCTTTTTGGGAAATCGGACTCAGGGAAAATATTTCCATCAATTTGGTTAATAAATCGCACTTCGTCAATGGCTTTTTCAACAATTTGAATATTGATACTTCCCGATTTAGATTTTTGTATACCGATGAGTTCGTTTTTATCGTTTCGCATATAGCGAATCGTTTCAGCATTTTTTATAATATCGACATTGTACAACTCATTGTCTTTAAATAAGCCAATGAGCCGTTGCCCCTTAACTTGGTTAAAAGCATCCTCGCTAATGGTATCTTTGCTCACTAAAAATGCATTGTTAAATACTTTTAGTGAATCTAGTTTTTCGGTCTCAACATTAGAAATTAAATGAATAGTATCTCCTGTCATTTGATTACCTAAATTCCATAGCACAGGTTTTCGGGCAATGGCAAAGGCATCTGTAGAACTAAAACGATCTAAGTTAATAAATTGTGTTACTCCTGTTTGGTGATTAACATGAATAGAGTCTGATTTACCTGCTAAATCACTCTTGTAAAGCCGTGCATTGTAAAACGCTCTTGTAATACGATTATCTGCTTTACCTGTAACCATTAAGGTATCTGCATGTAAATAGACCGAATCTTTTTCTTGTACCGTAATGGCTAAAGCACGTTTGGTGATAAATAAGGAGTCTTTATCGCGCCAAACTTCGGCATAATGCCCTTTAACAATACTATTATTAATGGTGTCTGTAACGGTAATATTGTTAGTGGCTGAAGCAAAACTTCGGTTTCTGTCAAAAAAGAGACTGTCACCTTCTACGACTCTGTTTTCATAATTAATTTTTGCATTGCGCTGAAAATAGCCCGTATCGTTATTGGTATCATAAAAACCACGTTCGCAATAGACTTCACTGGTTTCGCCTACAATAGTAGAAGGTCCAAACAGGTAAGCATGACCATTATCTGGAAAGAAGTCAAGTCGCTCAGTATTTAAAGTGTAATCTGGATTGACCAAAACCACATCTTTTGTAAATTGATACTTTCTGGCATTCATATAATACCTACCGATTTGGCTTGTAATTGTACCCGAAGAGTCGCGCACCACTTTACCTTTGGTATTGTAGTAGGCGAGCTGACGTGTTCGGTCTAAATAAAGCTTATCTGTGGTTAGTGTGGATTGTGGTTCGGTTAAAACCACATCTCCTTGTGCAAAAGCCAATTCTGTTTTACCACTGTATTCCACATATTTAGCGACCATATTAATGGAATCTCCCTGCTTCATTACCACATTACTAAAGGCTTCAATAAACTCCTGATCCTGATAGTAAATGGCTTTATCACAGAATAGGTTAACGCCATTGTGTACAAAGTGTACCTGTTGCGATTCGTCTCTTAAAAATACTAATGCACCTTCCTCAATATCGGGATTCGATGAGGTATTGCCAGAGTACTGCACCGTTATTCTTTCTTTTCCTTGCGAAAAGCCAAATACGGAGCTACAAAGTACCAATAAAACAAATAGATTCTTTAAACTCTTCAAAGCATTATATTTTTTACAAATGTAACGAGGAATTATGAATTTGATTGTATAAAAAATGCTTCAATATAGATTGAAGCATTTTTTGTTATTTATAAATATTTAGGATAGCATCTATTTTTTGATGTTAAACGTTATTTCACTCATATTTTGTTTATTACTTTTTAAAAAGACGATATAAAAACTTAATGATAAGGCATAATAGCATTAATACGAGAATGGTCCATAAAACTAATAAAGGTTCGAAACTATATAATTCTTTGATTTTTGTTTCCATTGTCAATTTTTTAATGAGTCTTTTTTGCGAGTACTGGTAGTTACTTTTAATTTAGATTTTCCGAATCTTTTTCTCATTAACTTAACAATAGAGTCGAACTCTTTCATGTTTTTAACATGAAAAGCATTGTTAGGGTCTAAGGTGTCAGATAATCTAAAACTGCCGCCACTTTTCTTTACATATCTTTCCATTTGTATAGAAACTTTTAGCTTTTTTGCATTGTATTTTTTAGAATAAAAAGAATCTAAGTGCTGTTTTAAGTTGTTAGCCTTCACCGAATCTTTTAGTGCTAGATACAATTCTGCTACAATGGTGTCTTTAGGTTTTAGCAGATTAATTTCTAATGGATTTAAATCTAAATTTCCTTTAATATTATCTAAGGCAACTGCTCTTTTAATACTATGAGTATTATAGTTAATCACTTTACAGCTCATACATACTATGCATAGTAGCGTCATAAAAATTAAGACCTTAAGTAGTTTCATAATTGTTTAGGATAGCATCTATTTTTTGATGCTGAACGTTATTTTACTCATATTTTGTTTTTGTAATACTCATATTTTAAGTCAATATATTTGATGATTTTTTCTATAAAGTTTTATAATTAGGATTATAAAGAATATTATGATTGTTATTGTTTACAACCCTCTATACGTTCTTGTTTGGTTAACGTCCACACGTTAATAGATTTGCTTTTTAATTTGTTTATTGAGTTTGGTATAATTAACTCAATTTCAATAATACTCTCGGTTGCAATTTTATACTTAGTATCTTCAACTAAATATCCATTTACATAAACTTCATTTTTTTTATCTAATCCAAAAAAGCGATTTAAATCACATTGAGATTTGCTTTTTACTTTTTGATCTAAATCTACTAAGATGATTCCATTTTCACTTAGATTATAGAACCTATGATCTTTACGGTTGGGTTTGTCTTTCATTACGCTGATTTTAGCAACAAACTGTTTATTATTTTTGATAATATCGTAGTTAGAAATAATATTGTCATTAACAATTATTGTAGGGCAAATACCATGCGTTTCTGGTAACTTTGTATACTTTTCTTGTGCATTGATATTCAAAAAGAATAGAAATAATATACTTGCAACTGAAAACTTTATCATACTATAAGAAGCTGTATTATGTTGTTTATCCATAGAGATTTGATTGTTTTTTCTATTTCATTAAATTTTCTCTATTAACTTTATATTACTTTTTTTTTCTAATGACTTTATATAAGTGTTTTCCTGCAAAAAATATTATTGCCAGAAATATTAAAAACAATATTATTTGTAATATAAATACTTCGATTCCGGGTTTTTCAAAATAACTATTTGTTTCCATTGTCAATTTTTTAATGAGTCTTTTTTGCGAGTACTAGTAGTTACTTTTAACTTAGATTTTCCGAATCTTTTTCTCATTAACTTAACAATAGAGTCGAATTCTTTCATGTTTTTAACATGAAAAGCATTGTTAGGGTCTAAGGTGTCAGATAATCTGAAACTGCCGCCACTTTTCTTTACATATCTTTCCATTTGTATAGAAACTTTTAGCTTTTTTGCATTGTATTTTTTAGAATAAAAAGAATCTAAGTGCTGTTTTAAGTTGTTAACCTTCACCGAATCTTTTAGTGCTAGATACAATTCTGCTACAATGGTGTCCTTAGGTTTTAGCAGATTAATTTCTAATGGATTTAAATCTAAATTTCCTTTAATATTATCTAAGGCAACTGCTCTTTTAATGCTATGATTATTATAGTTAATCACTTTACAGCTCATACATACTATGCATAGTAGCGTAATAAAAATTAAGACCTTAAGTAGTTTCATAATTGTTTAATCTTCAATGATTCCACCTCCAGGAAGTGGTTGCCCGTTATTTATATTAGTTTGCATACCATAATGAAAGTTTTCTGTATAAAAATCTCCAATACCATTTATAAAAAGATGTAAAGTTACATGACCATAGACATCAAAGTCTGCCAAAGAGGGTAATATATTACTATCCCAAGAATCTTGTGTCCATGTCATCCCAAAAGTAAAACCAGAAGCATGAGAATTGACATCTAAAACTTCATAGGTGCTCAAGTCAGAATCTATTTTTTGATTTATATGTATGTTTACACTTGAGTATATATCAATATCAAATTTAAATTTTGCTGTAACTTTTCTAGGGTCAAAAATGTCAGTTTCAAAATCTATTTCAGGTTCAGAGCTTCTAATATTGTTTAAAAAGTCTTGGAAATCCTCAAAGGAATCAAAATGTAAAGCATTTTCTGAGTTAACAATAGTTGCGAAATCAAATTTTCCATTTGGATTATTCATTAAAAAAATCAACTTATTTTTAATGTGATTTTCAATCTCTTGGGTGTGCCCATGCTCATCAAAAAAATCCTGTATCGCAATCTTTAGAGGGATATTTACCGTAAGGTTTAAAAAGTCGAGCTGAGCAATACTAAGCGAGTTTAAAAAAGCCTGATATGGTGTAACGTTGGGAAGTGATGAACCACCAGCATTCCAACCAGAGCCGAATGAGCCACTACCTATACTAAAATCAAAGATGCGGTGTAACACCAAATCGTGTACTCTTGGTACAGGATTAGCTATAATCACCACTTCCCCTAAATCGTTATTACACATGGCACATCCTGCATCGGCATCCTCACATGCTCCATGTACACTACAGCTATTATCAGTGTTTCTGTTGGCGGTACCATTAAGATTTACAAGTTCAGAAACTACAATACCATTTTCTGCTCTGTAACCTTTTAAGAACTGCCCATGCAGATCGGTTATGATCATCTCACCAGAAAACAGATCTGTAGTAGTATCGGTATTAGAGAACATACTATATACTACACTTTGTATATGGCCTTCTACTTCTAGCAAAAGCACTCTGCTGTAATGACTGTTATAGATTGTAGTTACCGGAACAACCGTTATGAGTTCATCGCTATGGGTAATTTCCTCTTGTACCATATCTGTAGATATAGAGGTAAGGTAAGTGTCCTCATTAGGGTTTCTGCTGGCAGTATTAAGGTGGTTGTGATCCAAAAAGCGTATAGCATCATCAATGGATACGGTTTTAAAATGGTCTTGCTGATCAATAGTGGTGTCCTCTTTTTCGCAAGTAAAAAAAGTAATACATAATCCCAGATATAGGATTACGGACAATGTGTTAGTCTTCATATGTTTATAGTATTTAACAGGGTTTATTAAATCACTATAAATTAGTTTTTAGGAGGAAGTTAAAACTAGATAGGATAAAGCACTTATCTAAACACAAAGTAATAAGTGGGCGTATAAGCGTATAAGTGGGAAAATACGACAACCCTTAAAGCTTTTAATCGTTTTAAGTGTGTAAAAAAAAAGTGACTCTAATATGTAGGATCACTTTTTTTAGGTATAATAATTTTAAAAACTATAGTGTTTTTCTAACAATCGTTTGTTTACGATCTGGCCCAACGGACACAATGGTAATTGGGATATAGAGTTCTTTTTCTAAAAACGCGACATAATCGTTAAACTCCTTTGGTAATTCTGAAGCTTCGGTCATAGCGGTTAAATCTTCGGACCAACCTTTGACTTCGGTATATATCGGAGTGACATTTTCTGCTTCGATGTTGTATGGTAAATGCTGTATGGTTTCACCCTTATACTTGTATGCTGTACAGACGTTTAAGGTTTTAAAACCCGAAAGCACATCTCCTTTCATCATTATTAATTGTGTAACTCCATTAACCTGGCATGCATAACGCAAAGCAACCAGGTCTAACCAGCCACAACGTCTTGGGCGACCTGTGGTAGCTCCAAATTCGTGACCAACACGTGCCATGGTTTCACCAGCTTCATCAAATAGTTCTGTAGGGAATGGTCCAGAACCCACACGTGTGGTATAGGCTTTAAAAATCCCAAAGACATCACCAATTTGGTTGGGTGCTACACCTAAACCTGTACAGGCACCAGCCGCTGTTGTATTAGATGAGGTTACAAAAGGGTAGGTCCCAAAGTCGATATCTAAGAGCGAACCTTGAGCACCTTCTGCTAAAATAGATTTTCCAGAAGTTTGTGCCTGATGTATAAATTCTTCCGAATCTATAAATTTTAATGTTTTAAGGGTCTCTATAGCTGCAAAGAAATCGGTTTCGAGCTCATCTAAATCGTATTGAATATCAACATTGTAGAAATCGATCATTGCTTCGTGCTTGTTGGCTAAAGCTCTGTATTTGTCTTTCCAGTCGGCAAGCTCAATATCACCAACTCTTATACCGTTTCTACCAGTTTTGTCCATATATGTTGGTCCAATACCTTTTAGTGTAGAGCCTATTTTTGCTTTCCCTTTTGCAGTTTCGCTCGCAGCATCCAATAAGCGATGCGTAGGTAAAATGATATGTGCCTTACGCGAGATGCAGAGAGCCGTTTTATAATCCACATTTTGCTCATCGAGTTTTTCTAATTCTTTTTTAAAAATAACAGGATCGATGACTACACCATTGCCAACAAGGTTAACGGTATTGTCATGAAAAATCCCTGAAGGAATGGTATGTAATACATGCTTTCTGCCATTAAATACTAGTGTATGACCTGCGTTTGGTCCACCTTGAAAGCGTGCAATAATATCGTATTTTGAGGTAAATACATCGACAATTTTTCCTTTGCCTTCGTCTCCCCATTGTAATCCAAGTAGTAAATCTACTGCCATTTTAAAAAATTAGTTAGTCGTCTTTTTTACGGTTACCGTAAAAGTATAGTGAATGATTAGTTATCTCGATATCAAAAACCTCTTCTATGGTTTTTTTGATGGATTGAATGCGCGGATCACAGAACTCAATAACTTCTCCTGTATCGGTAAGGATAACATGGTCGTGTTGTTTGTCGAAGTATGATTTTTCGTAGTGTGCCTGATTTTGCCCAAACTGGTGCTTGCGAACCAAAGCACATTCTAATAGTAATTCTATAGTATTGTATAGCGTAGCTCTACTGACACGATAGTTTTTGTTTTTCATTTTAATGTATAGAGATTCTATATCAAAATGATCTTCACTATCATAGATTTCCTGAAGTATAGCATAACGCTCAGGCGTTTTTCTATGGCCTTTATCTTCAAGGAATTGCGTAAAAACACGCTTTACAATTTCCTGATTACTTTCTTCTGTAGTTGCATTCATAATTAAGGTGCAAATTTACGTAAATTTATAGGATATGAGTTATTTAATTCAGCATTAAAACCGAAAGAAATGAACAAGTTTTCAAGACTTTTAGTCTGAAAAAGATTATACTCTACTCACTTTATCGATCCCGTTAATTTTTTTGAGCTTTTCGATAAGGTTTTTTAACATGGTTTGGTTTTTTACTTCGACCGTTATGTCACCATTAAAAATACCATCATCACTCGAAAAACTTAGGCTTTTCATATTAACATGAAGGTTTTCGGAAATAAGACTGGTAATATCATTAACCAATCCCAAATTATCTATTCCCGAAAGTCTGATTTGGGATGTATAGGTACGTTGCGAAGAGTCGATCCATTTGGCCTGCATAATTCTGTAGGCATAGTTAGATTGTAAACTCACCGCATTAGGACAATTCTTTTTATGGATTTTAATGCCATCGTTAACCGTTACAAAACCAAAAACCTTATCGCCAGGAATAGGGTTACAACAGTTAGCATGTGTGTAATCCAGGCGTTCTTCCTCTTTGCCAAACACCAGCATATCGTACTTAGAAGTAATCTCTTCTTTGTTGATATCCTTAGGGGTTTCTGGCTTTCGGATTTTGTTTTTAATGTAACTCATAAACATATTGCTTCGAGATGAGGCAAAAGCTTTGAGTTTGGTATTGTCTATGGTACCTATACCGACACGATAAAATAAATCTAAAGACGTTTTTAGTTTAAAATAATTAACCAGTTCGTTTATAGACTTTTCGTTGAGGGTAATCTTTAGCTGTTTTAATTTTCGTCGTAAGATTTCCTTGCCTTCTTCAGCAATTTCTTTTGTATGCGCATTTAAGGCCGATTTAATCTTGCTGCGTGCTCTAGCTGTAGTGGCATAATCTAACCAGTTGGCATTGGGTTTAGAGTTTTCGGATGTTAAGATCTCTACACGATCACCACTTTGTAACTCGTGGCTTAGTGGTACTAATTTGCCATTGACCTTTGCACCACGGGTTTTCATACCTACTTCGGTATGGATACTAAACGCAAAGTCGAGTGGAGTCGCACCCTTTGGCAATGATTTTAAGTCTCCTTTTGGAGAGAATACAAAAATTTCTTTGGAGTAGAGGTTGAGCTTAAACTGCTCAACAAAATCCACAGCATCGGCTTCGTTATTCTCTAAGGCTTCTTGCAAGCGGTTAATCCAGATATCTAGATTATCTTCTTTATCATTGGCATTTTTGTATTTGTAATGCGCGGCATAGCCTTTTTCGGCAATCTCATTCATGCGCTCACTACGAATCTGAACTTCGACCCAACGGCTTTTAGGTCCAACAACCGTAATATGTAGGGCTTCGTAACCCGTAGATTTAGGCGAAGATATCCAATCTCTTAATCGAATAGGATTGGGAGTAAAGTGGTCTGTAACGACCGAATATATTTTCCAGGCGAGGAATTTTTCATTGTCTAAATCGGACTTAAAAATAATCCTAATCGCAAATTTGTCATAGACCTCTTCAAAAGAAACGCCTTGCTTTACCATTTTACGTCGGATACTAAAAATGGATTTTGGGCGTCCTTTAATCTCGTAATTAAGGCCTTCTTTGTTTAGTGATTTTTCTATGACTTTAGAGAATGATTTAATGTAAGCATCTTGTTCTTCCTTACTCTCCTGCATTTTCTCAGCAATGTCATTATAGACTTCGGGTTCGGTGTATTTGAGCCCTAAGTCTTCGAGCTCGGTTTTAATATTATACAACCCAATTCTATGTGCTAAAGGCGCATAAATGTAAAGCGTCTCTGAAGCAATCTTTACTTGCTTATCGGATCGCATAGAATCCATAGTCTGCATATTGTGCAAACGGTCGGCAATTTTAATAATGATCACCCGTACATCTTCATTGAGTGTTAACAGCATTTTACGGAAGTTCTCCGCCTGTAAGGAGACGTCCATATCTTTTTTAAGCGAAGAGATTTTGGTAAGACCATCTACAATTCTGGCAACCGTTTCGCCAAAAAGGCGTTCCATATCTGCAATGGTATAATCCGGGTTGTCCTCAACCACATCATGGAGCAGAGCTGCTGCAATGGATGTGGCATCTAAGCCAATCTCCTGAGCTACAATTTTAGCCACAGCAATAGGATGAAAAATATAAGCCTCACCAGACTTGCGTCGTTGGTCTTTGTGCGCATCAACAGCTACCTCAAAAGCATGACGAATCAATTTTTTATCGTCTGTGGTTAAGGTCTGGTAGCTTACTTTGAGTAATTCTTTGTAAGCTTTGGCAATGGCTTTATTTTCTAATTCTATCGCTTCCTCAGTCATAGAACTAAAGTAATGAAAGCTAATGTAATGGGCAATAGTTTTTGTTAAGGAATTTTTTGGAGGTTTCGTTAACGTGTTTGTGTATGGTTAGTTGCGGGAAAGGACGCGAGTCATTTTCCGCTGTAATCGAAAGATAATTAATAAGTTTGAATTTCCGAGAGGAAATTCAGCCGCAATTAATTATACACGTTGTTGGCAGTAGTTTATATAAACTTAAGCTCAAAAGGATTATTAATGGACTTTTCTCCGAAGATTTTCAATAAAGAGACTAAACTAGTTTTATCACCTTCTAGTTTTTCCAACTTCTTTTCATGATAGGGTTGATTCAAATTCGGAATTCGAGTAGCAAAAAATGGCATTAATTCCTCAAATTCATATTTTTTATCAATATCTGGAAAGTTAATTAATGGAAGAACAAACTGCTTTTCTTTGTATTCTTTAGAATACTCAAAAAACCACTTGTCCTCACTAAATTCAAGTATACCTACTAACTTGTCCTCAAACGATAACTCAAACTTTGCATTTTCATTCTTTGAGTTAAGTTTGGACAAGAATTCATCATCTCCAGACCATGGAGTTAATTTTTGCAGTATATTTTTTAATTTTTCTTTCATTAATAAGCTAAGTTACGATTTTTTTTAGTTCTTGAAATCTGTATCTTAATATATCAGTAACTATAGAACGTCTATTGTTACTTATTAGTGTCTTATATTTAATGTTAAAATTTTCAATTACTCTTTCTATTTTATTTTCTGAAAAAAGTTCTTTTATAAATTCAGTGTTTTTAAAATAAGTGTCATAAGATTTAATTAATTCAAAATGATTTACATTTTCTTCGTTTTCGATTCCAATTTTGGGTCTACTATTTTTACAATATTTCTTAATGAATTGTTCTTTACGATTCTTAGTGTTTAAAATTTCATTAATCTTATCTTCTGTTTCATTCCATAACAAACCTCGTGCCGAATCATAGATAGGAGAGAATTCGGCTAATTTTTCGCCATAAACGTCACGAATTATTCCCCAATTGTACATGTGTCTGTCATTGTTACCAATTAATGCATCAAAAAATAACATTAACATGAATGATTTAAAAATTTCATTAAATGAATCTTTGAAAAAGTGAGAGAGAACATCTCTCGTGAAACTGATGGTAAAAAATGCTTGTGTCATTCTTTGTAACTCTATATCATCTACAAATTGCTTATCATTTAAGTAACCAGCAACATATCTGCTCCATGATAGAGTTCATCCGTATGTTTCTTTAAAAAGTATCTAGAAAGAAATCTAATTTGCCCTCCAATGCTACAAATTTTTGAATCTGCGAGATTAAAACCATACCATTTACCTACATCCGAAATCAATTGTTCCGTTATTGATTCTAGAGGATAATATTTATGGCCAAGTTTGGCAATATAAATTGGCCATTTTTTTGTTTTAATCTTTAGAGAATGTCCGTATTCATAATATCGAATAATGTCTTTTGGAGCATCACCAGTTACTGCAACATCTTTAATCACACAATAATTGTGTTTTTTTGCAATTTCAATATCTCCAAATTTAGGACTAAATCCACTATACTTTAAAATTGGAAGCTTTGAAACATGTTTAAACTTGTGATTTGTTTTTCTACTCATTCTTTCTAATTACTGCCAACTTAGTGATATGAGTCTGTTTTAATGACTTATATCAGTCGTTAACGAAGTTCGGCTTTTTATTCTAAAATGCCAAGCTATCGTTTCCTCAAATTCCTAACGCGTTCTAAAAGTGTAGGATGCGAGTAATGCATAAACACATAGGCTTTGTGAGGCGTAAGGTTGCTTAAACTATTTTTGGAGAGCTTTTTTAAGGATGTAATTAGAGGTTCTGCCTTATAGGTGTTTTTGGCATAATCATCGGCTTGGTATTCAAATACTCGCGAGACGTAATTCATTATTAAACCCGTGAGTTCAGAAATAGGCGAGTAGAGCAATCCAAAGGCAATTAAGCCCACATGAAAACTTGGTATTGCCACACCAATAGCGTTAGATAATAAAGGATTAGAAATAAATATGGATAAAATATAGAGTGTTAATCCTGTGAGTAGAACAGAAGCCACCAAATTAAAAATGATGTGCTTACGTTTGTAATGCCCAACCTCGTGTGCTAAAACGGCAACGATTTCTTCATCGTCTAAATCATTAACTAAGGTGTCGTACAAGGTAACGCGTTTTTCGCTTCCAAAACCCGAGAAATATGCATTGGCTTTGGTACTGCGTTTTGAGCCATCAATGATGAAAATTTTATTTAAACTAAACCCAACAGACTTAGCGTAATCCGAAATTTTATGGCGCAATTCACCATCTTCTAATGGAGTTTGTTTATTAAATAGTGGTACAATTAGTTTAGAATAAAACATATTCATAAACACGGTAAAAACGGTTACAATGCCCCAGGCATAGAGCCAGAATTGTTGCTCTGTTAACTGATAAAACCACACAATTAAAGCAATAATGCCACCACCAATAATTACCATCATTAGCAAACCTTTTAATTTATCTAACACAAAAGTCTTCTTTGTGGTTTTATTAAAACCAAATTGTTCTTCGATGACAAAGGTTTTGTAATAGGCAAAAGGTGTGGTAATAATATCACTGGCAATCATAATAATTCCAAAGAAAATTAAAGCAATTACGATAGCGTTATCAGAATAGCTTCGGGCTATGTTATCGACATATTCCAAACCATCTAAGACTAAAAACGCTAAGGTCAATACTAATGAAAATAGAGACGACCATACACCAAACTTATAATTTGTTGCTTTGTAAGCTTGTGATTTTTTATACTCGTCTTCATCGTATACGTCGTTCAATTCCTCAGGAACCGGATCATTAAAATGTTTTGCATTTATAGTATCTAAGACTTTGTCTTTAATGAAATTGACGATAATGATTGCTATGATTATATAAAAAAGAGTTTCTGCTTCCATTAGATAGTTTTACGGGTTCTCGATACAATTCCGAAAAATTCGGAATCACTCGAATTGACATCCTTTAGTTAATTAAAATTCCGTTGTCTTTTCGCTTCAAAAATAAGAATTCCAGCAGCAACAGACACATTCATAGAATCGATAACCCCTTGCATAGGAATACTGATATTTTGAGTTGCGGCATCTCGCCACTCCTGAGTTAAGCCTGTAGCTTCAGTACCTACTACTATAGCCGTTGGTAAGGTGTAATCTTGAGTGTGATAAGGCTCTGACTCTTGCAAAATGGCAGAAAAAATAGTGAAACTGTATTTTTTTAAAAAGGCAATTGCTTCCTCAGAACTTGCTAAAGCAATTTCGGTAGTAAACACACCACCAACACTAGATCGAATAATATTGGGATTGTAAAGGTCTGATTTTGGATTGGCAATAATCACAGCGTCAACATTTGCGGCATCAGCGGTTCTTAAAAGCGCACCGATGTTTCCTGGTTTTTCTGGAGCTTCGGCTACTAAGATTAATGGGTTTTTGGATTCTAATTTTAAATCTTCAAGGCCATGTTGTTTTGCATTTACTAATGCAATAACACCTTCAGTCGTATCGCGATGTGCTAATTTTTGAAATACGTCTTTAGAGATTTCAATAATTTCTATACCATAGCTACTCATCGCTTTAGCTTCACTTTCAGAAAACAAATCGGCATAGAAAAGTAAGGTTGTAATTTTGTAACCGCCTTTTATGGCAAGAGATAATTCGCGTTTGCCTTCAATTAAGAAGGTGTTCGTTTTTTTTCGCTCTCGAGATTTTTCTTTTAACTGAGCAAGTTGCTTAATTAATGGGTTTTGTGGGCTACTAATTTTTTTGATCATGAAAAATATAATAGTTGACTAAATTACTGTAAATATTAATGTATTTTGCATAAGGCATAAAAAAGACCTAGGAGATTTAATGCTAAGTCTGTTTTATAGGTAAATAACTACAATATCAATCTAATTTATAGTTTATGAAACACCGATTACTCACTTTAATTCTTTGCCTCTTTTTCTTAAATACATTTTCTCAAATTGCTAATCCGCCTTCTCAAATCGAAATTTGCGATGATAATGAAGATGGTTTCGCAGTATTTGACTTAACAATTAACGATCAGGTTATTTTAGGAATTCTAGATCCTAGCACATTAACAATTACCTATCACGAAACTTTAGCAGATGCTGAAAGTGGTATGAATCCTATTGTTGGGCCTTATACAAATACCAGTAACCCACAAACTTTGTATGCCAGAGTTTTTGAGTTTAGTACTGGGAATTACGAAACCTATGCTTTTGATATAATTGTTAACCCATTACCATCTGTTACAATAGACGATGTTTCTATATGTCAGGGTAATTCAACGGTAATTGATACAGGTTTAGGTGGTAGTCAATTTTCATTTCTTTGGTCCTATGATGGTTTTGTCCTACAGTCTGAGACCAATCCTTTTCTCGAAGTTACACAAGAGGGGCCTTATTCCGTTCAGGTCTTTGATAACATAACTGGCTGTTCTGCTTTTGAATCTTTCAATGTATCGTTTGATGGTACACTTAATTATAATCAACCCAATACACTTTTTAGCTGTAATATTGGTAATGGATTTGGAGAATTTGATTTAGAAACTATGACATCCGAGATTACAAATGGTCTTACAGGTTTAACCGTAACTTACCATGAAACCCAGGCAGATGCAGACGCAGCTACAAATGCTATTAATACTGAGTTTTCTTATACTAATATTGTTCCATTTGTTCAGTTGCTTTATATTAGAATTGAAGATAATAATTCGTCTTGTTTTGCTCTGGCTGTTGTAGAACTTATAGTCACTGGTGCTGATCCGCTTATTGATATTACAGATTTTGTAGTCTGTGATACAGATATGGATGGTTTAACGGAATTTAATTTAAACGAAAAAGATCAAGAGGTCTTAACCAATCAAAGCTCGTGGGAGCTTATAGTAACATATCACTTAACAGAGTTAGATGCTTTAAATTTAACGAATCCTTTATCATCACCTTTTACAAACTTCAGTAACCCACAAACTATATATGTTGCTGTTACAGACTTTAATTTTTGTAGTGTACAGACCAGTAGTTTTAATCTGGTAGCAGATCAAACCTGTATGCCTTGCCAGGAAATTACGCCAACGGTAGATACTACAACACCAGAGGTTAACGATTCTGGAATTGTAGTTGTACAAGCAGGTGATACGGTAAGTTTTAATGGAAGTGCTACGTTTTCTAATGATGGTACCAACGCTACTTATAATTGGAATTTTGGAGATGGTAGTTCTGTATCAGGTGCTGCTGTAACTCACGATTATACTCAAGAAGGAAGTTATACTGTAACGTTTACCGTGACTGATGATAATCCTGAAGGTTGTACTGCATCAACAAATCTTGAAGTTTTAGTGGTCGGAGAGAATCTTATTGTAGACCAAAGCCAATTTACTGTTGAAGAATTAGTGCAAAATGTGCTTATAGGAAATGAATGTAGTCAAATATCTAATATTACCTATTCTACGGGTAGCATTGCTGGACAAGAGCCTAATGGTATAGGTTATTTTGTTTATGCAGGTAGCGACTTTCCGTTCTCAGAAGGTTTGCTTATCAGTACAGGAAGTGCGGCCGATGCCGAAGGTCCAAATGACGAATTGGCTAGCTCTGGTACCAATAATTGGCCTGGAGATAATGATTTAGATACAACGTTAGGCATCAATTCAAATAATGCAACCTCTATAGAGTTTGATTTTGTACCAGTAGTAAATCAAATTAATTTTGATTTCTTAATGGCTTCTGAAGAGTATAACGGAGGACAATTTGAATGTCAGTTTTCTGATGCTTTTGCTTTTTTACTCACGGACGCTATGGGTAATACAACAAATCTCGCTTTAATACCTGGAACAGATTTACCAATTACAGTTACAAATATTCACAATGCGAATGACAATTGCGATGCAGCCAATCCAGAATTTTTTGGTGGCTATACAGCTGCTAATGCGCCACCAACAAATTTTAATGGTAGAACGGTAAGCTTTACAGCACAAGCTAATGTTAATATAGGGGAAACGTATCATATAAAATTAGTTGTTGCAGATGACTCAGATGCACTTTACGATACTGCAGTATTCTTTAAAGCAGGTAGCTTTGATGTAGGATCAATTTGTGATGATGTAGGATTAATAAGTATGAATGCTTTTAATGATACTAATGCCAATGGTAGTTTTGATAATTCTGAAACGAATTTTACCAATGGTTCATTTACGTATGAGAAAAATAATGATGGCATTATTAATGTTGTAAATTCTTCAAACGGAAGTTTTACTATCCTTAGCGATAACGAATCTGATACTTATGATATAACCTATCAAATCAATGACGACTATACAAATTGCTATACGCTAACAACCACAGCATTTGATGATGTTAGTGTTTCCTTTGGAGAAGTTGCCCAAGTAAATTTCCCAGTAGTAGATAATTTAACATGTGAAGATTTAGGTGTGTATCTTGTTAATCCATTCGCATCTCCAAGACCAGGCTTTGAACATACTAATCTTTTGATTATACAAAATTTAAGTGGTCCAACTATTGCTTCTGGTTCAGTAGAATTTACAGTAGATGATGACCTGGTAATAAATGATACGGCTTTAAGTAATACAGACATGAGTATTACAAATACAGCAAATGGTTTTACTTTAAACTTCACAAATTTAGTAGCTGGTGAAAGTCGAGTGGTAGACATTACTTTGTTCTGTCCTGTGAGCGTACCTCTGGGTGAAATAGTTACAAATATTGCTGAATATACTACAGCTTCAAATGATCTGGTGTCAGAAAACAATATATCAACGCTTTCTGAAATTGTAATAGGTTCATACGACCCTAATGATAAAATGGAGTCTCATGGACCAGAAATAGTTTATGATGATTTTGTTACTACGGATGAATATTTATATTACACCATTCGTTTTCAGAATGTAGGCACAGCTGAAGCTATTTTTGTTAGAATTGAAGATGAATTAGATGTACAGTTAGATGAAACGACATTTCAGATGCTTCGTGCCAGCCATGATTATACAGTAACACGAACAGGTACAAGTTTAGAATGGTTTTTTGATGACATTAACTTACCAGCAGAGCAAGATGATGCGGACGGAAGTAATGGTTTTGTGTATTTTAAAATTAAGCCAAAAGCTGGTTATGCTGTAAATGATGTGATTCCAAACTCAGCTTCGATTTATTTTGATTTTAATGCGCCAATTATTACCAATACGTATAATACTACGTTTATAGAACCACTTTCGGTCAATGATTTTAATGGTGCAGATGTAAGTCTATATCCAAATCCGGCTAATACTAAAGTTACAATTGCGTTAAATGGTAAATCGGTTAATGATTTAGAAGTGTCACTGATAGATATTCAAGGTAAAATCATTAGTACTCCACAAGTAGTGCGTGATGATTTATTAGAACTTGATGTGTCATCGTTAAACTCTGGATTGTATTTTGTACAACTTAAAAATGATAGTCGTATTGTTATAGAAAAACTTATTATTGAGTAGGTTGTAAATATTCATAACATTAAAAAAGCTTCAGATTTTTTTCTGAAGCTTTTTTTGTAATGCCTTTTGTGTAATTTCGTCAAACACAAAAAATCAGAACATGAAACAACTAATATTTCTTTTAGTAATTGTACTTATCTCTTGTAAAAATGAGGCTAAAGTAGAGTCAACAGAAATTAAATCTGTAACTACCGAAGATATCACTACAAGTATTTATCCAGAGCCAATCACCAAAGTATTTGACGCCCATGGTGGAATTGACAATTGGAATAAAATGAAAACACTGTCTTTTACTATGGAAAAACCAAATGGAAAAGAAGTAACTACAACGAACTTAAAAACCCGTGCTGAACTGATAGATACACCAACCTATGCTATGGGTTATAATGGTGAAGACTTATGGGTCAGCGAAAAAGATGGAAATGAATATAAAGGCAATGCTAGATTTTATAAAGGCTTAATGATGTATTTCTATGCCATGCCTTTTATTGTAGGTGACGATGGTATAATTTATGAAAACGTTGCTCCATTGACTTTTGAAGGTAAAACCTATCCAGGTATTTTAATTTCTTATGAAGCAGGAGTAGGAGTGTCACCAGATGATCAATACGTAGTTTATTATAATTCTGATACAGGACAAATGCAATGGTTGAGCTATACCGTTACATTTGGGAAAGACGAAAAGAGTAAAGATTTTAGGTATATACGATACAATGACTGGCAAACGATTAATGGTTTGATATTACCAAAGAGTATAAGTTGGTATACATACGAAAATAATGTTCCGACTGAATTACGAAATACTGTTGAATTTACTGATGTTCTTCTTTCTGAAGAAGTGCCAGATAATTCAATGTTTGCAATACCTAAAGACGGAAAGGTTATTGAATAAATTTATGTTTTAAGAGTTGAAAAAAGCGAACCAATTGGCTCGCTTTTTTATTCTATCTACATTACTCTTTATACTTCTCAGAATAACGTTTCCATAATTCAGTTTGGTGTGTTTCTAAGTTTATATCTCTGCCATCAATAAATGCCTTAGATACAATATTTGTTCTCATGTCTAAAGCATCACCTTCACTAATAAATAAAGTAGCACTTTTACCAACCTCTAAAGTGCCATACTTATCATCAATACCCATGATTTTTGCTGCATTTAGAGTGATAAGTTGTAAAGCCTGTTCTTTGGTTAAGCCATATGCAACGGTTGTACCAGCATAGAAAGGAAGGTTACGCGAATTCATACGTTCCATTTGTCCACTAGGTTCTAAAGACACTAACACACCTGTATCTACAAGTCGTTTTGCTTGTTTAAAAGTATAGTCATAATCATGATCTTCTAGCTCTGGTCTCGTATGTATACGTTGTAACATCACTGAAATATTATGCTGCTTTAAAAAATCAGCAATATTACCAGCTTGGTAACCACCTACGATAGTAATTTTAGATACTCCATTTGATTTTGCAAAATTTACGGCATCTGTGATACTTTTTTCATCATCTGCATTAATATAAAGATGCTTAGATCCATCAAATAAACCAGACATAGCTTCAAAAGGTAAGTTTACGTTTTTCTTATCACCTTTATTATAGCTTTTAGCTTCATTAAAGTAGTCTTTTAACTCTTTAACTTGTTTTACATAATTCTTATTAGGTTTTAGACTTGGATCTTCACCTAACCACCAACGTCCTCTACTAAAACTATTTGGCCAGTTGATGTGTATACCATCATCTGTTTTAATAGCAGCATCTTCCCAGTTCCAAGCATCATACTGTACTATAGAAGACGTACCTGCAATACGACCACCTCTCGGTACAACTTGGCCTAATAATACGCCATTAGGTCTCATGGATTCTACAACTTTAGATTCTGCATTATATGCTATAATACTTCTAATATGTGGATTGTAAGTGCCCATTTCTGATAGGTCATTAGATGCTTTTACAGCATCAACTTCTACTAGACCCAATGTGCCATTAGAGACTATAAAACCAGGATAAACGTGTTTGCCTTTGGCATCGATAATATCCATGGCTTGTCGAGTGAGTGGAGTAGAGTCAGCTGGTCCAATTGTGGTAATTTTACCATTACTTACTACGATAATGCTATTTTCAATTATTGTTCCGTTTCCAAGGTGAGCCGTTGCACCAACAATGGCAAAATCTTTTACTTGTTTTGGTGCAGGTGTTTGCTGTGCGAAACTCAAAGTAATACACAACAAAAACAATACGATATTTATTTTCTTTAAGTTTTTCATTTTTAAATTGTTTATTGGTGTTGGTCCATTGAGTCGCAGTGCAACAATTCCTTTTCTTTCTTTTTAACAGGTTGCGTTTTTAAACCTTTATTCTTATCCTGAAGCATTAAGTTGATCAACTCGCTTTTTTCTTTTTTAATAGCTTCTCGCATTTGTTTATCACGTTCAATGTCAAAATAGGTGATACCTTCTATAATTGTTTTTTCGGCTTTAGCATACACAGATAAAGGATGGTCGGACCATAAGACAACATCGGCATCTTTTCCAACTTTAAGGCTACCAACGCGGTCATCTATGTGTAAGAGCTTTGCAGGATTTAGTGTTACAAACTTTAAGGCTTCTTCTTCGCTTACACCACCATACTTTACCGACTTTGCTGCTTCTTGATTAAGACGTCGTGCCATTTCTGCATCATCACTATTAATAGCAACCACAACTCCTGCATTATGCATTATGGCTGCATTATAGGGTATAGCATCATTAACCTCGTATTTATAAGCCCACCAATCACTAAAAGTAGAACCGCCTACACCGTGATTCTTCATCTTGTCTGCTACTTTATAACCTTCTAAAATGTGTGTGAATGTATTAATGTTAAAGTTAAATTTTTCAGCAACTTTCATCAGCATATTTATTTCACTCTGTACATATGAATGGCAAGAAATAAAGCGTTCTTTATTTAAAATCTCTGCAAGAACTTCCATTTCGGTATCTATACGGTAAGGTTTTCCGCTTTTTTTAATATCATCATAAGCTTTTGCTCTGGAGAAATAATCCATAAAGACTTGCTCAACTCCCATACGAGATTGAGGAAACCGTTCGTTTCTGCTAAAACGCGATTGCTTTACATTTTCACCTAAAGCAAATTTGATAAACTTTGGTGAGTTGTCATAAATCAAATCATCTGCAGATTCACCCCATTTTAATTTGATGATTGCTGAACGCCCACCTATAGGATTTGCTGAACCATGAAGAATCTGTATAGACGTTACTCCACCTGCTAGATTACGATAGATATCAATATCTTCGTCATTAAGTACATCTTCAATTGTAACTTCAGCTGAAGAATTCTGACCACCTTCATTAATTGATACTGCTGCGATATGCGAATGCTCATCAACAATACCAGCAGTAATATGCTTGCCCGTAGCATCAATTACTTTGGCATTTTTTGCAGAAAGGTTCTTTCCAATTTTTGAAATTTTACCATTTTTAATTAACAGGTCTGTGTTTTCTAAAATACCATCTTTTTCATTTGTCCAAACTGTTGCATTTTTAAATAATAGGGTTTCAGATTTTGGTTTTTCCTTAAAACCATAGGCTAAATTTGGGTAGGTAATAGGACTCATATACATATCCTCACTATTTATTTTCTTATCACTTTCAATTTTTTCTACGGTCTCTTTTTTTAGTTTACTTGCATAAAATGATAATTCATTTCCATTTGGAAGTATAGCTTTACCAATTAAGTTATTACCATTGGCAGTATTTGCCGTTACTCTAATGAATTCTTTTTTGATACTGTCAGCAGTTTTGAAGGTTAGATTTACCCAATCATTAGCATAACTTATTTTAGTGCCTAAACTTTTACCGTTACTTTCTAATTTAGCACCAGGTTTACTTGTACTTCCCGAAATTGAAAGTGTATAGTCATTACCTATTAATTTAAAGTTGTAATCACCATCTATATCTTTTGCATGCATATTAGCAATAACATGAGGTGTGCCTTGAACCCAATTCTCATATAGCTTAGTTTCTTTGTTAAAAATATCACCAGAGGCAATTAAAAAATTAGCATAACTCCCAGCTTTCAGCGTTCCTAGTAAATCGGACTTTCCCAATAGGTTTGCAGGAATCGTTGTTAAAGCTTCTAAGGCTTTTTGTTTAGAAAGCCCACTTTCTATGGCCTTCATAAGATTAGATTTAAAAGATTTTTTAGATTTTAAACCATGGGTTGTTAATGCAAATTGAATATTATTCTCTGCTAATAGCCTTGGGTTATGAGGTTCTTGATGCCATGCACGCATATCGCTTAATGATAAGGTAGAGGCTAAGAATGCATTTTCTACATCATAAGCTAACTGAAAATCTATTGGAAGAATGAGCGTAGCGTTTGTTCTTTTAATCTCATTAAGGCGTTCGTATTCGTCACCGCCACCAACTATAGTATATTGTACATTGTAAGTATCTCCAACTTTATCAGCTCGCATTACATTAGCCCTATTACCAGCTTCAAAGATTTGGAGTAAGTTTTTGTTGTCATTTAAAGCTTCGAGTGATAAATCTTTAGTCTTTACATTACCATCTAAATACCATTTGGCATCATTATACATTTGACGTAATAATGCCATACTTCCCATTATAGAAGATGGATAAGACTGGCGAGAGGTAACACTTTTGCGAAACGAAAAATGTTGTGTGGTTTCTCCATCAACAATACGCATAGCGTTGTCGGCATCATTATTAAGTGCTATAAGTGCTCCTGTACCTCTTACAATGCCATCTGGCATATGCGTGTTTACGACCCCAAAACCTAGTTTGTGAAGCTCAGAAGCTGACTTAGTATCGTACTTAAAACTTACCATAACGTCTTGTTCTGGCATAATATGATCATTCCAATAAAACCCACTTCTACTAGCAGCGTATCTTGGGCCGTTACCACCACGCTCGGGCTTTTTAACTCCAAATGTTGTATACATATCAATAAATGAGGGGTAAATAGTTTTACCAGTAAGATCAATACGTGTTGTATTTTTAGGAAGACTTATTGATGTACCTACACTAACTACTTTACCTTCTTTTATAAGAAGTGTAGCATTATTTATAATTTCGGTGGGTGATACATGTATCGTAGCATTAATAAATGCCGTGTAATTAGAATTGTTTGCTATAACTCCAGTGTTACTTGGAAAATAATCTTGTGCAAATAACGAAAAACTGCACATAAGTATGAGCAGCCGTAAATGTACTTTTATCATATAGTTGGTTGGTTAACAATTTGAATTCTAAAGATAGGAATAATAGATAAAATCTAACTTGAATAAGGTTATTTTAACTTTTATACATACCATTTGAAATGATACTTTTTACTTAGTGAACAGATTCTTTAGCTACTTTATGTACTTTCAGAATAACAAGACGTTATAAAGTCCGGTTTTCATAATAATTAACCAGAAGCGCAACAACGTAGCTGTAACTTTTCATTCCATCAGATTGGTTATTGGCTTTTAGAAAGCTATCAAATGTTTTTTCAAAGATGGGTTCTAAGGGATTCTCGTAAGACCTCCAAAATTCATCAACCTCTTGATAATTCTTAATGATACCTTTGTTAATTGTAGAAAGCATTTCATAGTATAAGTCTTTATCTCTTCTAAAAATTTCCAGAAGACAATAGCGTAATCCAAAAGTATAACCAGAGTATTTAAAATACATATCTTCATTATGAATAGCAGCTAAACTACCTATAAAATTTGCTTCATTTTCTGCAGCGTAACCTAACTGATGGGCTGCTTCATGACACGAGGTTGTTGGGAATTTATATGTGGAAATTAGACCATTGACTTGAGCTTCGTTAGTAAATGGATTTAGATAACCAGAAAAGCCCATATAAGTTAGAGCAGTACTGTAAATAGATTTCTTTATGCTTTTTGGTTGGTAATTAAATTGAGGATATATTTTAGAGAGTGATTCATAACCGTTTCTTACCATATTGAATGCTTCAGATTTTGTAAAAGGCATTTCAACTTTTGTCGAATCGTTAACAGTAAGCTGATTATGAACACTGTTCGATTTTTGAATTAAACGTTCTGTAAAATTGACTAACTCTTCCGTAGTATATTCAGCTTCAATATTTAAGGATTGGTATAGTGGTTCTCTATAATAGTTAAAAGCCCAAAGTGTATGAAAAGCAAAGTATGCAATAGAAATAGTTACTCCAATATCTAATAACCAATTGATAGTATCTTTTACAATGCGTTTACGATTAATGATTAGCCAACGAATGCCATAAACTCCAGTTAAAGTATAAAAGACGTCTCCTATTGAAAATGGTATCCAGCCAAAAATATGGCGCATTGATTTAGAAATGAAGATATAAAGCCCATTACTGTAAAATTGTTCGATAAATTGTGGATAGTTTTTCAGTATTGAAATCAGTAGTATCTGTATTCCAAGAAACAAGGTTATGATAAGTTTTTTGTTTTTCAACATGAATCAAAAATAGGGAAAAGTTATAATTAACAAAGCTTAATACTCCTTGGTTTTTAGAATTAAGAAACAAAGTATAGGAAGTGATTTTTTGTATTTTTGCAGTCTGATTTAGAATCTAGTATTAATTTAAAAAAGAGACCCACTTTGTTGGGCATGGATATGAACCAAGATATAAGACAATTAGAGCCTAAAGCCCTATGGAATAAATTTGCAGATTTAAATGCTGTACCACGACCTTCAAAAAAAGAAGAACGTGTGATACAATTTATGAAGGACTTCGGTGAAAATTTAGGTTTAGAAACTATAGAGGATGAAGTGGGTAATGTAATCATTAGGAAGCCAGCTACTCAAGGTATGGAAGATTGTAAGCCTATAGTTATGCAGTCGCATTTAGATATGGTGCATCAAAAAAATAATGATACCATATTTAATTTTGATACTCAGGGTATTGAAATGTTTATCGAAGGGGATTGGGTAAAAGCCAAAGGGACAACACTTGGCGCTGATAATGGGCTGGGAGTGGCTACAATTATGGCTATTTTAGAAAGTGATTCTATTGCACATCCAGATTTAGAAGCCTTATTCACTATTGATGAAGAAACTGGTATGACTGGTGCTATGGGTTTAAAAGGAGGCTTGTTGAAAGGCGATATACTTTTAAATTTAGACACAGAAGAAGACGATGAAATTGGAGTAGGTTGTGCTGGAGGAATTGATATCACAGCAACAGGCACTTATAATGAAGATAAGATTATTGCAGAAGGGAATAAAGCTTATAAAATTGAAGTCAAAGGACTTCAAGGTGGTCATTCTGGTATGCAAATTCATGAGGGTTTGGGTAATGCCAATAAAATTATGAACCGTTTGTTATATGCTGTTATTGAAGATATAAGCATTTCTGAGATTGATGGAGGGAGTTTGCGTAATGCCATACCAAGAGAAAGCATTGCAACTATAGTTTTTGAAGCTGATAAAGAAGCTATTCTTACAAGTCTGTTAAATGCATTGTATGAAACCATTAAGAAAGAGTTTAAAACGATGGAGCCAGATTTAGAAGTCGTACTTTCTGAAATTGATGTGCCAGAAAAAGTTATGCCACAAGGAGCACAAGAGCAACTTGTTAATGCAATTTATGCTGCACACAATGGTGTTTACACCATGAGTGCTGATATTGCTGACTTGGTAGAAACCTCTAATAATATTGCTCGAGTTATTGTTAAGGATGGAAATATTAAGGTAGGTTGCTTAACCCGTAGTTCTGTCGAATCTTCAAAAATGGATTTAGCAAATTCGTTACGCGCTACTTTTGAACTGGCAGGTTGTGATGTTGAGTTTTCTGGTGAGTATCCTGGCTGGCAACCTAATATGGATTCAGATATTTTAAAAGTTATGGTGCCGATATATGAGCGCTTAAATAATGGTGAAAAACCTCATGTTGCAGCTTGCCATGCAGGATTAGAATGCGGTATTTTGGGGCAGAATTACCCAGATATGGATATGATTAGTTTTGGGCCAAATATTAAAGGGGCACATTCACCAGATGAGCGCGCACAGATTTCTTCGGCTAAGAAGTATTGGGAATTTGTATTAGAAATTTTGAAGCATATTCCGAAACGATAATTTATAATAAATAAAGCGAAAAAAGCCTGATAGACTATACGCTAACAGGCTTTTTTATTGAGTACTCATTTGGGTTATAGTTTTATCTCCAAATACAATCTCCTTGCAGTACTCCTCGTTTGTATATTTTAATTGAGGATACAATATCATTAAAGCGAATTTTTTCTAAGTTGACAATACTACTGCTGGTTCTGTAAGAACGCCCCTCAAAATGACTGGCCTCAAAAATTTCAACAACCCATCCTTGACCACTTGGTATATAAATGGATGAAATGGTGTCATTCCAGCCGACGTTGTCAAAGTTAAATTCCGTACACGCTATACTTACTTGAGCACCACCAGGGTCATTGCGGTTAAAAGCTGCATGTTGATAAATAACAGGACTATTATATAGACTCATATCTATATCTATTGCTTCTGAGTCATTAGCAGGAGCAAATGCCAATGTGCCGAGTAGAGCTAAAGCTAAAACTACATTTTTCATAATATTAGATTTATGGATTAATATTAAAGGCAATTTAGTTGAGATCCACACATAAAAAAATCCCCAATATTGGGGATTTATATAGATTATATAAGTTTTAGTTATTCAGCAATACCAGCTATTTCAATATCAAAAACAAGATTGGTTTTACCAGGAATTAATGGTGCTCTTCCTGCATCGCCATAACCTAAATAATATGGTATAAAGACTCTGGCTTTGTCTCCAACTTTCATGTTTAACATAGCTTCTCTAAAACCAGATACTAAACTGGCAGTTTTGTTATAAGGCATAGGGAAGGGAGCATAACGACCAGCCTTATCTTGACGTTCGTCATATTTACCATTCTTCTCAGCAACTTCTTTCCAGGTTGTCCAAAACAAAGTGCCATCTTCAAAATAACCAGCACAATCAATATTTACACGCTGCGCAGAGGTTGGTTTTGCACCATTACCTTCGTGTGTGAAAATCATGGCCATTCCTGTCGGGGAATCGATACGTCTGCCATCTAAGGCTTCATTTTTCTTTAACCAATCGGCTTTCGCTTTTTTAGCTAATTCCTCACCTTTCTTTTTGGCTTCTTCTTTAATCTCTCTAAACTCAGCTTCAACTTTAGGCATCTTTTCCTCAAATACCTTTGGAGCATCAAAGAATTTAGCATCTTTCCCTTTTCTTATAATGTTTACTTTAGTAATAAAGACATCTTCAACAGGTCTGTGGTTTCTTGCTCTAGGATCAATAACCTCTACATTAGAAATAGAGTCCTGTACTTCTAATCCTTTAACAAGTTCGCCAAAAACAGAATGACAACTTACACCTCTTTGATCGCAAGGCTTTAAATTTCCATTAGCGTCATAAAAATTTCCTCTTGGGTATGGTGCTTCAGTAATAAAAAACTGACTGCCATTGGTGTTAATACCACCAGCATTAGCCATGGATAAAATCCCTGGTTTGTCATGTTTTAATTCAGGACTAAAATCTGCAGCAAATCTATATCCAGGTGTACCAGCTCCTGTGCCTAACGGGTCACCTCCCTGAATCATAAATTTATTCATAACACGATGAAAAATAAGGCTATCGTAGAAAGGTTTTCCTTTATATTTTTCTTCAACCATTGGATGGTTGCCTTCGGCTAGAGCCACAAAATTGGCTACGGTTACGGGTACTTTATCATAATGTAATTTTGCTACCATAGTGCCTTTAGTGGTTATTATCTCGGCATAAAGACCATCTTCTAATTCTGGATAACGTTCTTGGCATGATATATTTACCAATACCAGTAATACAACGATTGCTGTAAGTGTCTGTTTAATCATTTTCTTGTGTAATTGTATTTAGTGTTACTTCGCAAATTAAAGGAATATTTGTTCCTATTTTATTATCATCACCATAATAGCCATATGCCTTTTGCGATGGAAAAATAAAGGTGATACTTTCTTCGGGTTTCATAAGCTTTAACCCTTCACGCAGACCTGTAAATAACTCTTGTTTATCCATAACGTAGGTCTTGTTAGCATTGGCGTAAATTTCTTTACCGCTTAAATCAGAAACATTGAAGTTAAAATCAATAATATCTCCAAACTTGGGTTGAATGGTGTCATTTTCAACTTTAGTGTTGTAATAATACCAAAATCCACTTTCTGAGGCGATATAGTTTTTGTCTGGGTTACTTTTTATAATGTTTTCAATAAGCTGTTTTTCTTCCTCATTGAGTTTTTTGTTGCGTTCGGCAGATTCTTTTAAGAAAGAACCAGACTGTACAGACTCAGGCATTCTGGCTTCAGGCGATTTACAGCTGAAGCAAACTAACGTTAAAGTAAGTAGTATGAGTAGGTTCTTCATCTTGAATACATTAATGTCCATTACGATTGGGACAATTCATTTTTATACTGTGGTAATATACTAATAAATTTGACAATGGTAGACTGCATATCTGTTTCACTACGTCCTCCAGCTGCATTAGTATGGCCGCCTCCATTAAAATGTGCTCTTGAAAATTCGTTCACTGAAAAATTGCCTTTGCTTCGAAAAGAGATCTTAATGATGTCTTCCTGCTTGCTTTCAATAAAGATTGCAGCAAAAATGATACCTTCTAAAGACAGACCATAATTAACAAAACCTTCGGTGTCTCCTTTTTTAAAGTTGAATTCATCCAATTCTGCTTGCGAGAGTGTAGTATAAGCGGTTTGTAATTCTGGAATCACTTTAAGGTTCTGCATCGCTCTACCTAATAATTGCAAGCGACTGTAACTGTTTGAGTCAAATACATTATTGTGAATTTGCGAATTATCTGCTCCTTTATCGATTAAATGTCCAATGACTTGATGCGTTTTACTTGTTGTTGAAGGAAAACGAAAAGAGCCCGTATCTGTCATAATACCTACATAGAGACAAGTGGCAATTGTGGCATCAATTTTATCCGTATCGCCTAGCATTTCAATAAAATTATACACCATTTCGCAAGTCGAAGACATACTCACATCAGAGTAGGTATATGTGGCATAATCATCGGGTTGCTGATGGTGGTCTATCATAATCTTAGTGGCTTTAGAAGCTTCAAGAGCATCAGCCATATCTCCAGCACGATGATAGGCATTAAAATCTAAAGTAAATAGTAAATCCGCTGTTTCAATAAGCGCTTTACTTTCTTCAGATTGTGTTTCAAATTTTAGAACCGTATCGTCTCCGGGTAACCATTTTAAAAAACTGGGGTAATCATTAGGAGCAATTACCGTTGCTTTGTGATTATAGGTTTTTAAATAATGGTATAAACCCAAAGTAGAACCCATTGCATCACCATCTGGATTTTTGTGTGGCACAATAACAATGTGCTTAGGAGTATTTAATAGTTTTTTAAGTTCTAAAATCTGCGCTTTAATCATAAGGAGCGAATTTACAATTTTTAGAGGTTTGGTAAAACGTTTTAATATGAAATTAAGAGAATGTTTTGTATTGCGATTGTTATTCTGTACTTGCTGTTGATCCACTTTCAAAATAAAATTAGAGAAAAAGCATTTTCACTCTAACTGACGATAATATCCTAACATTAATTTAATAAAAGCTAAGCTTGATAAATTAAAGAAATAGCTTACTTTTGCACCACATTTTAAAAAACTATACATGGCAACTAACAGAACATTTACAATGTTAAAGCCAGATGCTGTTGAAAAAGGACACATTGGCGCAATATTAGAAAAAATTACAGCTTCAGGGTTTAGAATCGTAGCAATGAAGTTAACGCAAATGACTACTGCTGATGCTCAGGAGTTTTACGCCATCCATAAAGAGCGTCCATTCTTCCCGGAATTAGTAGAATATATGACACGCGGACCAATTGTTGCAGCGATTTTAGAGAAAGATAATGCTGTTGAAGATTTTAGAACTTTGATAGGTGCAACTAATCCTGCAGATGCTGCTGAAGGAACAATCCGTAAATTATATGCAGCTTCTATTGGTGAAAATGCAGTACACGGTAGTGATAGTGATGATAATGCTGCTATTGAAGGCGCGTTTCACTTCTCTGGAAGAGAGATGTTTTAAAGAAAAGCATTTTATATAAAATTGAAAAGACCATCTTTTAGGATGGTCTTTTTTTATTTAAGGTTCTCAGTTAATAATTTTTCTAATCTGTTAAATGCAGAGCCCCAACCATTATAGAATCCCATTTCTTCTTGTTGCTTGCAATATTCTGGTGTATCGTGAATTACATTAAACGTAAATTTTGTATTCTCTCCATCAGCCTCTAAATGTATTTGTAGTTCTACGTTATGTGTCATTGGTTTAAAATCCGCTGAGGTAATTATTTTCTTAAACACTTCAATCTCTTTATATGTCCCTTCGGATATAAATTCATTTCCGTCTGGCATTAGCATAGAATATTTCCATTTCCCGCCAACTTTAAAATCGTGCTGTATAACTTTAATATCCATTCCGTTTGGCGCCCACCATTTTACAATGTGCTCGGACTTTGTCCAGGTATCCCAAACTAAATCTACAGGTGCATTAAGTATTTTTTCAATGGTTAAAGTTCTGTTTGCTAAATCGCTCATTTTTTATCGTTTTTTGTTTGTATTTGATTAATGTAGTTTTCAAATGCATCTATTCTGTCTTCCCATAATTTATTGTATTGCTTTATCCATAAAAAAGCAGGAATTAACTGTTGTGGTTGTATTAGGCATAGGCGTTCTCTACCAATTGGGTTAAAATCTATGATGCCACATTCGTTTAGTATTTTAAGGTGCTTAGAGATTGCAGGCCTACTGATCTCAAATTTTTTGGCAACCTCATTTACAGTTAAAGCTTCATTAGCAAGTAATTCGATAATATCTCTTCTAATTGGATCTGCAATAGCTTGAAAAACGTCTCTTCTCATAATTATGTAACTAATCGGTTACAAATATATGTGTAACTATTCGGTTACGCAAATATTATCTAAGAATAATTAAGAATTTTTAGGTGAGTGGTGAAATGTAGTTAGTGGAAGGGAGGTATTTGTGAAGTTTGATTCTGGGCACTACAGGTAATCATGTACTAACTGTTTTGTGTATGGCTTGTTGCGGGAAATCAGTTATGATTTTCCGCCCTAAAACGAAGATAGCAAATTGCAATGAATTCGGATTAAGGAATTCAGACGCAATGAGCTATACACGTTGTTGGCAACAGTTATTATTTTTTAATCCAATTTAAAATATCAACTTCAATTTGTTTTAAAATCATGATTTCATCAATTTCATCACGATAGCCTTTAATCAAAAGATTAATTTCATATCTATAAATTTTAGTTAAAATCTCTTTGAAATCTTTAATTTTAGTATTTAGAAATTCACTCTTCGAGATACCTGTAATTTTAAATATGTGTTCATAAATTTTAAGCACGTTCTCCTTATAAAATTTTATGAAGTTATCCTTTTCATCTTCAAATAAATCTTCCGCTGGATTAGAAGGCAGAAAAAAACCAAAAATCTCATCGAACATGGCAAAATGAATTGAGGTTTCCTTCTTTTCGTCATCTTCTACATTTATTATATCGTCTTCTATTATTGCTTTTCTTTTCTCCTTTTTTGAGGTAGTTTTTTCTAAATCCACTTTATATTTTGCAATATCAATATCAAGTTGTTTTGACTTCTCTATTTGTTCATCACTAAATTTCATGGTCGCAATAACAGTATCGATATGTTTAGGAATTCTATCAAAAATTTCTTTTTCAAGCTGTTTTTCATCGTCTCGAAGCTTTGCAGCTTCCTCATATTTTTGCTTCCTAACTACTTGATTTTTTAAATCACTAATTGGTTTTATTTTATCAATAGTTTCTAAATCAATTTCTGAAATTTCTATAAATAAATGTGCCATCCGCTTTTTTAGAAACTCATTTTTATTATCAATTATAATACTTTCTTTTTCTGCGGATTTTAATTTAAATATAAATGCTCCACCATCATGACCTACCTCGCTTAATGGTCCAAACCTTGGTGTTTGCTTTTTCTTTTCACTAAATTCTAAAATTACATCTGTAGCTAAAACAGAAAAAGGAAGTTCTTTTAATTGGTTTTTATCAAGAACGTTTATTAGAGATTTTGCAAAAGGACTGTTTTCTCCCTCTTGACCATCACTAACTTTCTCAATTCCGCCAGATGTTAAGCCCAATCGAGATTTATGTTTTTTAAATGCTTGAATTCCACCACCTCGCATAGGCTCGAATATTGCTCCTGAAAAGCATGAGTCTGAAATTAACCCTATATGAAAAGCTTTGGATGCTTTTATGAAGGTTAATATTTCAATAATACTAATCCAGGTTGAAGAATCTTTTGGGTCTGCATTTGATGGTTGCCAATAGGCAGTATTTAATTGTTCGTTGTAGTGACCGTGTCCTGCAAAAAGTAAAAGTACATTGTCTTCAGGTAGGCAATTAATAAAGTATTCATTTAAAGAATTGAAAAGTGCCTTTCTTGTGGTCTTTGATTTTTCAAAAATAAATTCAACATCGTCGAATGTGTATTTTGTTGTAAGAACTTTAATAATATTTTCTAAATCCTTTTTACAGTTTTGAATTTGATTTAATTCAGCATCGTCATAATCGTTTATTGCTATTGCAAGTATTTTATTAGTTTCCATTTTTAAATTTGTTGATGCTCTCTAATTGTTGCCAACGTGTTTGTGTATGGCTCGTTGCGGAAAATCAGCTATGATTTTCCGCCGTAACCGAAAGATAGCAAATTGCAATGAATTCCGATTAGGAATTCAGCCGCAATGAACTATACACGTTGTTAGCCACTGGTATTTATTCCCAATATTCAATTTTTCTGCTCTCAATGTAAATCGGAACAAATTTCTTCGAATTGTAAAAATGTTCTTTTAAAGAAACAGTCTTCTTAATCCAATTTCCATTATCGTCAAATTCATATTCATTCTTTGTTTCTCTGTTCAATTTATTCTCTTGATAAGTTTTTTCGTTAATCGGATTATAATACTTGTCAAATTCTGTTACGCTTTCGAGAAGCTGTTCTGAATCATCAAAAATGCTATAGTACTCAATTTTGGATATTTGTCCAGCTTTATAAATTGTAACAGTCTTCATTTTGAAATTGTTCAACCCGTTTATTGATTCCACAATATTTCCATTTTGGTCATATTTGTTTTCTGTTACAGTTTTAGTTCCGTTTTCTATTTCTTCTAATAGAATAATGTTTTCGTTTGAATCAAACTTGTAATTATATTTGATAAGAGTCGTATCTCCATTCTCAATTTTCATTCGTTCTTCAATTCTATCAAGTTTAGCAAAAGTTGAATGAAATTCAATGTTTAATGTATCATTAATTGTAATATTTCTAAACTCTGTTTTTTTAATAGTATCAAGTTTGATTAACTCAACCATATTTTTAGGAAAGTTCCCCCTTTTGTTATTCTCTTTTGCAAATAATTATTTGAGTCATAGAAATTTTCTGTTATTTGTAGTGTTTTTCCAAACGTATCAAAATATTCCATTCTTTTTACAAATCCACTTTTGTTGAAACTTTCTTTTAGTCTGATTATTGGTTTTTCGGTTTGTCTTTTATCGGAACCTTGAATATTAGCTCTGAACTGGCTATATTCTTTAACATTACCAAATAAGTTCTTTGCTTCTAAATCAGTTTCAAAATCCCAGTATTTTGGTTGAATAATTAGTTCATTTTTGCAACTAATAAAAAGGGACAAAATTAAAATCAGATGAAATGTATTTTTCAAATTTTGATGTTGTTTATACTTGTGGCTAACGGATTTGTGTATGGCTCGTTGCGGAAAATCATATCTGATTTTCCGCCGTAATCGAAAGATAGCAAATTGCAATGAATTCCGATTAGGAATTCAGCCGCAATGAGCTATACACGTTGTTAGGCACAGTTTTTTATTCGGTTGTTTTTAAATGTTTTATATAATTATTTAAAAGTCCTTTTATCTGTTCCGCTGCAACTGGATTCGCAGAGTGTACTTTGAATTCTAAATTCCGCAAATCAAGTTCCGATTCATACACTAACCATTTCGCAGCAGCCAATCCATCAGGTGCGACTTTTCCATCCTCTCCAAGTCCAAGGTCATTATCAAAACTTATATAGTTCGGCAGTCCATTTTCCTTAATATAAGTAACAAATTCCTTATATGTGCGAACAATATCAAATTCAGATTCCATTGACTTGTCATAAATCATATCGATGGTTCTAACATCATCTAAAAAGAGCTTTTTCATTTAATAGGTGATTATTTTTACTGCAAGAAATATTGATAAAGCCAAGGTTGTTATTATAGCAAGCAAAGACCTTAAATTTTGTCTATTGATTTTCTTTCCATATTTATCTACATCAGTTGATAAATTCCAATTCATTCTTTGGGAAGCGTGTCTATATATTTCCATTTGATATTTTTCTAATAATACCAAATAGAAAATATTCAATATTGGCAGAAGAGCCATCCATAAACTAAAGATGGGTTTTTCAGTTGGGAACTTACTTAGACCAACATAAGATGCAATTAGAATACTATTAATGGTAAATAACTTGTCGTGAATTCTATCAAAACTTGATTGTATTTTTTTAGCAGCTTCGTCACCTTCTTTCTCTGCTTTTTTAATTAATCCATCTGCAGTTGAAGTCAGTTCATTAGTTTCAATTCGAGCCTCGTTTTTAGCAAGAAGCTCAACCATTTTTTGTAATAGTCTATTTGTTTCTTTTTGGCTTTCCATCAAATTGTGCCTAACGGAGGGCTAAAAACAATGTTTTTAGCTCCACTATATTATATATCTCAAATTTAGCAGTAAAGCACATTGTTTTTTATACGTAACCTTACGTATTTTTTAAAGTATTACTCCGCTTTCCGCTTCGCTACAAAAGTGCCATTAGGTTGTATAAACTTTACCTCATTGATCTCACCATCGGTGTCAATAAACTCCACTTTAAAACCATCGAGTACTTTAAGGTTAAACTTATGCTCTGCAGTTGGCACGAGCTCATATTCAGGTTGGTTAGGTACAAAGGCATAGAGTACATTTTCGTCTTTAATGTATACCTTTATTTCTGTACCCATTAAATCGTATTTACCAACATAACGCTCTAAAGCTTCTATAGCGACATCGATGATATTTGGTGTACGTTTAAAAGCAATTGGGTCTACCATAGGCTCTATACCTACACGACCATAATCGATATCACCAGCTTCGTTAGTACTAAAGGTAATTTTTAACGATCTGCCAATAGCGGCTGTATCTACTTTACCTTCAATAACATCTATAAGTTCAAAGGTGTCATAGTGGTAATGGTGTAAATATTGCCTCTTATTATTAAGCTGCGTAAAAAGGGTGTCGTTCTCTACAATGATATCCACCTTGCCATAGCCTTTGTGCTCATAAGTACCAGTATAGTCGAGTTTGGCATGCGATGGTTTTGTGCCTTTTACATTAGAAGATTCTCTATCGTCTTTAGCATCTTCTTGTGCTTTAAGTGCTTTCTCCGTATCCTCTTTATGTTGTTGTGCCCATGCTGTTTTTTTTACTTTTAACATATGGTCTGCAGCAATGTTTCGTATTAATCGTGGTACAGCAGAGCCATTTTGGTTGGCTAAGACCACAATACCTAAACTATCTGTAGGATATAAGGCGACACTTGCCGAAAATCCATCAATATTACCTCCGTGTTCTACCATATAATGCCCTTTATATGAGTGCAAAAACCATCCATAGCCATAGTTAGCATATTGCATATCTGGTAATTCTTCATTTGGGTAGCCTGCTGCTGCTACCATTTGAGAGCTCATCGCTTCTTTTACGTAGTTTTCTGGAATAATTTGTTCTTCACCATATTTTCCTTTGTTGATCCAGGTCATCAGCCATTTGCTCATGTCATTAACACTACTGTTAATACTACCTGCTGGTGACATACCTGCAATATCGTAATAGCCCATTTTTTCGATAGCTCTGTCTTCGTCTAAAGTGTAACCAAAAGCAGTATTGGTGCCGTTTTTCATGCCATCGATCCTTGTTTTAGAGCGGTTCATGCCCAAAGGTTTAAAGAACTTGTCTTCTATGTTTTTTTCCCAGCTTTCACCAGTTAGCTTTTCTGTAATAACACCTTGCAAAAGGAATCCGAAATTATTGTAATACCACTTTTGACGCACTCCTGTAAAAGGTTCGTGGTATTGCATGCGTGACACTAAAGTGTCTTTATCATGACTAGGGAAGAAGTACCACGCGCCATCATGTCTGGGTAAGCCAGTACTATGGCGCATTAAATCTTTAATGATAATGGTATTGTTCATATCATCATTATAAAACTCTAAATTGGGTACATATTTCAATGGACTGTCATCAAAATCTAATTTATCTTCTTCTCTAAGCAAACCTAATAGCGCAGAAGTAAAGGCTTTTGTAGAAGACCCAATAGCAAAGAGTGTATTGGCATTTGCAGGTATTTTGTTTTCATAATCTGCATAGCCAAAGCCTTTAGCGTAGATAATTTTGTCACCTTCTACAATAGCAACTGCAAAACCAGCTGCTTTAGTGCTTTCTAAAACGGAATTAAACTGTTTTTCAATACCTTTTAAACGTTTGTCGGTTTGCGCATATGTTATTGTAGAAATTAAAAACAGGGCAACAATAAGAATTCTAATCTTCATTTTTGGTCGGATTTAATGGTTAGACACTTTATTGGTAGTAAAAGTGCTTACTAAGTTACTCTTTTTTAAAAGGAAATTTAAAGAAATTACAATTCGTCATTAAAAAATTACAGTTCGGTAAGTCTGGTTTTTTAAACATGTATTTGCGTTAGATATTTGTGTCAAATTAAAACAAATAATTATGAGTGTATTAGTTAGAATCTTAGTGGCATTAATAATAGGCCAAGTAGGCGCAAGCCTAAATGCCCAAACCAATTTTGAAAAAGGTATGGCTAAAGCTTTTGAGCTTTGGGAAGCAGACAAAATGGATGAAGCCGAAAATATGTTTGAACGTATTGCAAAGGCAGAATCAAAAGAATGGTTGCCCAACTATTATGTGGCACAAATTAACAGTTTAAAAAGCTGGAACGAAAAGGATGAAACGGTTTTAAAAGCACAATTAGACAAAGCGCAAGAACATTTGGATATAGCTATGACCAAAAGCGAAGACAATGCAGAATTAATAATAATGCAAGCTCAGGTGTACACCAATTGGGTGGCTTATGATGGGGCAACCTATGGTATGAAGTATGCTGCAAAAGTAGCAGAGTTATATGCTAAAGCTGTAAAATTAGAACCAGAAAATCCCAGAGCAGTATTTTGTAAAGCCGATTGGGATATGGGTAGTGCCAGATACTTTGGTAAAGATACAGCACCATACTGTAAAGATATTGAGGCATCAATTAAACTTTTTGATACCTTTAAGCCAGAGAGTGAATTTCATCCTAATTGGGGAAAAAAACGTGCCGAACAAGTTGTAGAATCTTGTAAGTCGTAATTAAAAGAAGAAAAGTATGCTTAAGTCAATTAAGAGTTTAGTAATTGTATTTTTTATTGGATGCGTTATACAAGTTATAAGTAATCTTGTATCTGGTAACAACTTTCAATATCAAAGCTTAAATGACTTCTTTATTGATTTTGGTTATACACAACTTTACACCTTTGTTTTAAGCTATGTAAATACAGTATATTTTGAATTTATAAAGCGCCGAAAGTTTGAAAATTTTGATGTTATAAAACGTATTGTTTTTGGTATTTCTGGCGCAACTATAATAACGCTTTTTGCAATATTTCTTATAAGAGTCTTTATTTCTGTAGTCATTTATAACCAATCTTTTAGTGAGTTTGTAAGTAGAGATAACTGGCGAAATTATGCCTTTGGGTTATGGATTACATTAAGTATAGTTTCTGTTTTCTATGTGGTGTTTTTCTATAATCGCTACCAAAAGAATAAAGTAAAAGAACAAAAAGTAATAGCGGGTGCAGCAAGTGCAAAATTTGATGCTTTAAAGAATCAACTAGATCCACATTTTTTGTTCAATAGCTTAAATGTTTTAACGAGTTTAATAGAAGAAAATCCAGATAGTGCACAGAAGTTTACGACGTCATTATCTAAGGTGTATCGCTATGTTTTAGAACAGAAGAATAAAGAATTGGTGACAGTAGATGAAGAATTGAATTTTGCCAAAACATATATGTCGCTCTTAAAAATGCGCTTTGAGGATAGCATTATTTTTGAGATACCAGATAAGGCCTCTAACCCTGAAAGTAAAGTTGTACCGCTGTCATTACAGTTACTCTTAGAAAATGCAGTAAAACATAATATGGTAACCTCGAGTAAACCGTTACACATTAAAATATACGAAGATGGTAATCACTTAGTGGTGATGAATAATCTTCAACCAAAACAAATAGTAAAGAAGAGTAGTGGAGTTGGTTTAGAAAATATAAAACAACGCTATAAGCTTCTTTCAGAACGAAAAGTTTATATCAATCAAAGAGAAAAGGATTTTGCAGTAGCAATTCCTATGCTCACAAAACAAGTATCAATCATGAGAACAATACAAAAATCTGAAGAGCGTCTAAATGACGATTATGTTAGAGCTCGTAAACGTGTAGAAGAATTAAAAGGATTTTATTATAGTCTAATTTCATATGTGTTTGTAATACCATTTCTAATTTTTATATGGTATACATATTCCAGACATACCATACAATGGTTTTGGTTTCCTATGTTTGGTTGGGGATTGAGTTTGGTTATACAAGCTTATAGAGTATTTGTAGATAATGGAGCATTTGGCGCTAGCTGGGAAAAAAAGAAAATCGAAGAGTATATGCGCAAAGATGATCAAAATAACCGTTGGAATTAAAGCGTAGTGTTATGAATAATGAAAAATCAAATTTAAAGTATATAAGAGCTAAAAATAGAGTCGAAAAAGAGAAGGGGTTTTATACGCATCTTATGATTTATATACTGGTAAATATAGGTATTACGGTAGTTAAAGTCTGGAATAATTTAGGAAGTTGGGAGAGTTTCACTAACGAGTTAATGAGTATAAATGTATGGAGTGTATGGGTAATTTGGGGTATATTTTTAGTACTGCACTTTTTATCCCTTAAATACGGACAAGCTTGGGAAGAGCGTAAGATAGAAGAATTAATGAACAAAGAATTATTTAATAATTCAGAAGAGAAAAATCATGGAAAAATATAATATAGAGCCTTATAAAGATAAAGAAGAGGTTTCAGATTTTAGAAAAGAAGAAGCATATTTAAGAGCTAAAAAGAAAGTAGAAGCACTTGTTGGGTTTTATTGGCACTTGGCGGTTTATATAGTGATTAATATCTTTTTAATTATTCTTATAGGTGTTAATGCAGGTTTTAATGGCTTTGGACCATATGCTACAGCGGCGTTTTGGGGTATTGGATTGATCTTTCATTTTATAGGTGTATTCGGGCCAGACTTCTTTTTTGGTAAAGACTGGGAAAAGCGTAAAGTGCAAGAGTTTATGGATAAAGAACGTCAAAATTGGGAGTAATTTTAAGCTGTAAATTAATAATACTATGACATTAAATAAAGATGAAAAACAACTGCTGGTTAATGCACAAAACAAGGTTAGACGCATTAAGATATTTTACTTGCATTTAGTATTCTATATTATTGGTATAGCTCTTATTCTTTATAACTTTTATATTATCGAAGATGGACCTTATAAAAATAATATTATAAGTCTAAACCTTAGTATAATAGTAGGATGGTCAGTTTTTATTATAATTCATGGGTTAAATACTTTTAAAGAAAAAGCAATTTTTAAACGAAGCTGGGAGGAAAGAAAAATCAAAGAATTTACAAAAGAAGAAGACTCAGAGAAAAAGCTTTGGGAATAATTTTTTACAGTTGTGTTTTCCACAGCACTAAGTGTATTCATCATTTCAGAAAAATACCAAATTTTTAAAAGCGACTATTTACTAATCATTTTTCAACAAAAATTAAATTATGAATGTAATTATAATAGAAGATGAAAAACCATCTGCAAGACGTTTACAGCGCATGCTTAAAGCCTTGGATGTTGAAGCAGAAACAATGTTGCATTCTGTAGAAGAATCTATAGAGTGGTTTCAGGGAAATAAACATCCAGATCTCATTTTTTTAGATATTCAATTAAGTGATGGCTTGTCTTTTGAGATTTTTGAAGCAATAGACATCAATTCGGCAGTCATTTTTACAACGGCCTATGATGAATATGCATTACAAGCATTTAAGTTAAATAGTATAGATTACTTGTTAAAGCCTATTGATGATGAGGATTTAAACACAGCTGTAGAAAAATTTAAAAGCAGAACGCCCAAAAGACAAGCAGTTACTTTAGACTTTAATGATATTAAAAAGCTATTGGTTAACCCTATAGAACGCGAATACAAAAAACGTTTTTCTGTAAAAGTAGGTCAACATTTAAAGCTTATTAATATAGAAGATATTGAATGTATTTATAGTGAGAACAAAGGTACTTATGCACATACTAATGAAGGCAGAAACTATCTTTTAGATATGACATTAGACCAACTCGAAGACGAGTTAGAACCTCATGTGTTTTTTAGGGTAAGTAGAAAATTTTATGTGAATATAAATGCTATTAAAGACATTATTAGCTATACTAATTCCAGACTTCAGATTAAATTAAATAACTTTAATGAGCAAGAAGTTATTGTAGCCAGAGAGCGTGTAAAGGATTTTAAGAACTGGTTAGAATAGTACATTTTACTTTGACCTTTTCTTACAAGTAATTGGGCTATTTCTAAAAGGCTAAAAGAGTTATCTGTTCTAATTTTGAATTGAATGAATGTTTAATTTAAAAATTTTAGAAAAGATGAAAAAATCAAATCACAGTGTTGAGGTTATAATTAGTGCAAACCCGTCATCGGTATGGGGAGTTATCGCTTCTGGCAAGGATGTAGATAAGTGGTTAGCACCAATTACAAGTTGTAAAGTTGAAGGCAATAAAAGAGTTTGTGCTACTGCAGAAGGAAGTTTTGAAGAGGATATTTTACAAGTTGATAATGAAAATAAGATCTTTAGATATTTTATTCCTACGCAACATATATTACCTGTTAAAGATATTGAAGGCAGTATGAAGGTAAAAACCATTAATGAAGATACCACTGCAGTGGTTTGGAGTTGGAATTATTTGGTTGAGGATACAGATGATCTTAAAGTAAGAGAGGCATTATCTGGTTTAGGTGTTATGGGTATAAACGGGATTGAAAGTTTTGTTAATAGTTTAGTACATTAATATCTGACAATTATTTAAGAATTCTTCTAATTTTGAATTAAGATACATCACTAAATGGTAAAAGAACACCTTCAATTTAGTTTATACGAAAAAGGGATATTTGAGCGTGTGGTATTAAAACCACCAATGAAGGTACCTGGTATAATGCATAATGAAGCATGTTTTTTATATGCAGTTGCTGGCGAATCTAAAGTGTTTTCTGCAGTCTCTGATCTTAAACTAAATACAGAAGAAGCCGTAGTGATGAAGTGTGGTAATTACCTTAATGATTGGTTAGCCACTTCAGATGAAAGTACTTGCGAGGCTATTGCTATTCATTTTTATCCAGATGTTTTAAAAAAGTTATATGATAAGGAGCTCCCTGGTTTTTTTAAATCTGTCGCAGGTACTAAACCTAGTAGTCTGGAGAAAGTAAAATCCAGTAAACTTTTAAAAAACTACATCAACAGTCTTAAATTCTATTTCGAAAACCCAGACTTAGTTAATGAAGAATTATTAAAGCTAAAACTTAAAGAAATCATTCTACTTTTAATTAAGACCGATGCTACAGGATCTATGCAGCAGTTAATAGCGAGTTTATTTACTCCAAACGAATATTCCTTTAAAGAGCTAATAGAGGCCAACGTGTATAATAACTTAAATTTAGATGAGCTAGCTCTACTACATGGAGTTAGTTTGTCTACTTTTAAGCGAGAATTTAAAAAAGTATATAACGAAAGTCCTGGACGATATTTTAAAAGAAGAAAGCTAGAACGTGCTGCCAAACTTCTTTTAAATACTAATGAACGTATTGGTGAAATTGCATTTAATTGTGGTTTCTCGGAAGTTGCTCATTTCTCTAACTCATTCCAAGAACAATATGGATGTTCTCCATCCCATTTCAGATTGAACTTTAATCATAACTAATTGACCTGATTATTAAATGTTTGGGCTGGTATTGGCTTTAAATTTGAGTATTGATAACTAAAAAAAAATTACTCATGTTTAACACAAAAAGTATATCATTTTTTATGATTTTATTAATGATTGTGGCTTCAACAAACGAAGCTTTAGCACAAAAGAAAGTTCAGAAATTTACAGTCAGTAAAGTAATTCCTCATAGTGCAGAAAAAGTTTGGGCTGTTGTAGGAGAAGATTATGGTGCAGTTGCATATTCGCACCCAAAAATTATAACTTCAGAATATGTGAACGGATCACTTAAAGCTGAAGAAGGAGCAGAACGTGTATGTTATTTCAATGATAAAAAAACACGTCTGTTAAAAGAGAGAATGGTGTCTTACGACCCTGATAATATGACATTTGTAAATCAGGTATTTCAAGCTGATAAATTCCCTGTAGATCCTAATTATACCAGAGGCACTTATAAAGTTGAACGCATAGATGACAATTCGTGTAGATTTGTTTTTAGCATGGAATATAGGACTAAGCCAGCATTTATGGGAGCTTTTGCCAAAGGAAAATTTAAACGCCTAATTAGAGATTATGCGATATCTATAGAGCATTATATTAGAACTGGCGAAAGTGTTACAAAGGACAATTTCAGAAGAGTTAAGAAGGAATATAAGGCATTGAAAAAGAAATAGATTAGATTAATAGCAAGTTTTAAAGAAGTCTGGCATTTTTTGTTAGGCTTCTTTTTATTTAAAATAAATCGAAAATATCTCCTAGCTCATCAGTCAATCCGTCGACTAAGTCATCAGCATCAGATATTATACTTTCTGCAATATCTTCATCTACTGTATTAAATGTGTCCAATGCCAAGAGGTCATTAATACCATAGTCCTCATATGTTTTAGATTTGGTTTTAGCTTCCTTTTGCCAATCTTCATACTGTTGTTTTTGTTCTATAATAATAGGCTTGTTTGTGGCCTCATACTTCAACATTTCAACATAATCACGGCGTTTTTCTTCGTTAGATAAAATATCAAAGGCTTCAACTAATTTTTCAAACTGCTCTCTAGCTTCTGGAGAAGTATTATTGTCTGGATGATAAATAGCAATTTCTCTTCTAAAGGCTTTTTTTGTGGTATTGATATCCGAAGATGGTTCTACTTTTAATAAAGTGTAGTAGTTAGTTATCATAACAGAACGTATTTTGTTTTATCTATATGTAACGAATTAGAAAATAATGTTACAATTTAATCGTCTTCAATTCTGTTATCATCAAATGCTGATGGTAATAATTTAGGGATAAACTTTACAAATAGAGGCAGCAATAACATGCCACCAGGTAACATAAAAATAGCCAGACTAGGAATGGATTTAAAAATATCTAGAAGCTGCGACTGAATTTTTTTCTGCTCCTCATCTGATAAATTACGTTGTGTAGACTGTGCTAAAAGTGCCATAGCTTCTTTACTTTCAGACAGTTCTTTAATAAGACGTTTGCTATTGCGTTTTATCAATTTAGAAACAACTTTACTACTGTTGTCGTAAAAACTCTGAGCTAAGTTTTTTGAGCTTAAAAAGGCTACTTCATCTTTATGCTCTTCATAAAAGACATTAATATCATCTACTGATTTTGCGATGTCAGCATCACATAGTGATAAGTCAGTTTTTAAACGATTTAAAAATTTGCGTTCTTCTTCATCTATAACTTTATCAGTCCATGATGCCATGCATACCAAATCAATAACGTAAAGTTTTTCAAGAGGTCTTTTAACAAAGGAAACAGCGTCTTTGTAAGAAGGTAACACAGAGTTTTTGTGTCTTATAGAGCCTTCAAATAACTTTATGAGATTATGGTCGTATTCGGTCTTTTTAGATTTGGCATCAATAACAGAAAATACAATGGTTTCTAGAGCTGATTCAAGTTGGTTAACATAAGATCTTATATTGTTTTCATCTTTCAAAAAACGTTGATATCCTAAAACATCTACAAATAAAAGTGCATTGATTAAGAAATAATTAAAACTTTTTGTAATGAAATTATCGTCAATATGAATCCGCTTGTGAATCATTTTTTCTAATAAACTATCTGATGATTTATCACCAAATAATTCTTCGAAAATTGACTGCTTTTTATCGCTTATTGCTTTATAATATCTAATAAGATTATCTGTAAAATCCTCTTCGGTTTGTTCTTTTTTGTATATAAAATAATAGGTGAGTAAAAGATTTATTTTACAGCGTTCTTCTTCAGTAAAATCAAAGCGTTTAACAATGTCTAATACCACTTTGATATTGCTTCCATAAATAAACCCTGTAAGTTTTAATTTGCTGTAAAACTCAGTAATCGCAATTTGCGAATACGTAGTTTCAGAAACTTCACTGAGCAATTTTTTTATCCAGCCGTTAGCTGATGGGTTCATAAATTTTTAATTATATCATAAAGATACTTTTTATCTGTAAACTTTAGTTAAAAGTCTTTCTAAATTCTAAGGGTGACATCTTTGTTTTGTTTTTAAACAATTTTGTGAATGATGCAGGTTGTTCAAACCCTAAATTATATGCAATTTCACTGATAGACAATGTTGTGGTGGATAATTGTGCCTTAGCTTTTTCAATCAGTTTTTGATGGATATGCTGCTGAGTGCTCATACCGGTCAAAGATTTTAACATACTGCTTAAATAATTAGGTGATAGATTTAAGCTATCTGCGACCCATTGTACACTTGGGATTCCTTTGTCAATAAGCGATTCATCTTTAAAATAGTCTTTTAAAATTAACTCTAACCCATCTAAGATTTTATGATTAACAATCTTTCTGGTAATGAACTGTCGTTCGTAAAAACGCTCAGCATAATTCAACAAAAGTTCTATTTGCGATATAATGATATTCTGACTGAATTTATCAATGTTAGATTGATATTCGCGTTGTATGTTTTGCAATAAATCACCCATCATGGTTTCCTCTCTTTCCGAAAGAAACAAGGCTTCATTAATGGTATAACCAAAGAATTCGTATTTCTGAATTTTTTCTACTAATGTGGTATTCCATAAAAAATCAGGGTGGATTAATAGTAGCCAACCCGATGGTGAATGCCTTATATTAGGATTGCTAGAAAGACTCATTACCTGATTCGGAGCTACAAAGGTCATTAAACCTTCATCAAAATCATATTCTTGCTGACCATAGAACAGTTTATAAGCTACATTTCGTTTAAGACCAATAGTATAGTAATCTTGTGTCCAGCTTAACTCACTAATGTCATCAGGATACTGAACGTTAGAATAGTCAATTAAACTAATTAAAGGATGCTCTGGAGCCGCAAGATTTGCCAGCTTATGATAGTCTCCTACTTTTTTAAGTCGTTTAATAGCTTTCATTATTATAAATGTAATGAAAAGAATTGGACCACTTTTGGTCCAATTCTAATATGGTTATACTAACATTCCGCCAGAAACTTCAATGCGTTGACCATTGACCCAACCAGCATCATCAGAGCATAAAAATGCTACAACTCCTCCTATATCTTCTGCTTCTCCAACGCGCCCTAATGCTGTAATACTAGCAATCATTTTTGCTTTATCCTCATCTTTATTGCTTCCGCCAGCAAAATCAGTTGCTATAGCTCCTGGAGCAATCGTATTAGCTGTTATTTTTCTGTCACCTAGTTCTTTGGCTAAATAACGTGTAAAGACTTCAATTGCCCCTTTCATAATGGCATATACGGACATACCTGGCAAACTAAAGCGTGCCAATCCGCTCGAAATATTGATAATACGACCACTATCATTTAAAAAGGGTAGAGCAGCTTGTGTCATAAAATAGACACTTTTTAGATGCACATTCATCATTTCATTGAACTGATCTTCTGTAGTATTAGCTACCATATTATAGGTGCCAGTCCCAGCGTTGTTAATTAAAAAATCGAAGTTTGATGAGTTACCATTCTTTTTGTTTAGATAATCTGTAGCACTTTTAATAAATGCTTGTCCACTTTTATAATCGTTAGCATCAAATTGAAATGCTTTAGCATCTTGACCTAAAGATTTTACGTCGTTTATAACTTCTTCTGCTTTTGTAGAATTACTGTGATAAGAAAATATAATATCTATTCCATTTTTTGCTAGACTAATTGCCATGTCTCTACCTAATCCGCGACTTCCTCCTGTAATAATTGCTGTTTTAGTTCTCATAATTGTATTGTTTTTTGTTTACAATGCAAAGTTGAGACTAATTGCTAGTTATGATTTTGCCAAATCTATGGTTGTGTTGTTTAAATCTCAGAATATTATTTTTTTTCAAGGGATAGACTCAATTGCTTCCCAAAAATAGCAGCTATACCTGCAGCTAAACCACCAACACAACCAGTAACTAACATTAACACATAAGGATTGCCTCCTAATGGTATTAGAACTGCTATGCGTTTGGTCAGCGTATAATCGTTTCCACTACTCAGTATAAAACTATAGACTGCCCAAAATAGTAGTATAGCCAAAAAGGGTACAAAGAATACCGCACTTTTTTTAAGCGGAATAAATAAAGCCGTTGTTAATGCAGCTGTCATTACTGACCACCATGGTAGAAATAAGGATAATATTAGTGCCAAAAGTATTGTCGCTATAAAGTTGATGATATTCTTATTCATGGGTTGATGGTATTAAAATTTGTGTCCCAATAATAGCACTTGTTGCTTCATTTGATTGTAAAAAGTTAAGGCTATAGTATTTTCCAGCAGCCCAGTCATCTATAAAGTTATCGTAGTATTTACTGCCAGGATTACCAGATTGTCCGCCTGGATAAATACCAACAGCTGTTGGTGGTGAGGTCATTTCTACGATCATTCTCCATGAGGGGCCATGATTCTCGGAAGTTGCATTAACAATATTTCGGTCTCCACCTATAGGAATATCAAAACGTGAAAATGCTGGAAGTGCTTGCAATAAATGACCAGCATAAGTGCCTTTATAATTACCCCATTTATAATCTCCTTCTTCTTTTTTTATTTCTATTAGGCGTTTTGCCGCGTTTTTAAAAGCTAATAAAAATAAATCTTTTGCGGTTTCGGTTTCGTTAGTTTCTACAATATCCATAAACTTATGGTTGCCGTAGTTTTTTAACAAGTAAATCGTCTGGTAGGTAGAGGGAGCATCGAGTGCTGTATCTTCTACTTCAAACTCGTCCCAAACTATATTATAAAGTTTGCTATACCATTGCCTCCAGATACTTGGACCAACTTCATCAATATCATTATTAAATTTCCAGACTTTTATTTCTTCATAGATTATTTTCTCTTCTTCAGATAGGGAAGAAGTATCCATATGCTCAAGCATAAAAGGGACTAATTCAGAAGCTTTAAGATTGTAGTTGTTATTGTGCAGAGCTTTAAAATCATCTACACTAAACTTGTCTTTAGAATTAAAGTAGTCATTAATCACACGATTGCGATAGGTTTCGTAACCGTCATTAAATACATAATAAGGATAATTTTCATCCACAGGGTGCTGGTTTGCTGAACTTACAAAACCACGCTCAGGATTTTTCACTTTAGCATTAAATTGTTGCGGAATGTAACTTTGCCAGTCATTTTCTGGATTACTACCATCCATTAAAAACTTTCCTTGGCCTTCCCATTTGTTAGGGAACTTTCCTTGAATCCATAAGGCAATATCACCTTCGGTAGATGCAAAAACAAAATTTTGTGCTGGAGCATTCCAATGTTGTAGTGCCTCTACATAATCATCATAATTCGTTGCTTTGTTTAAGTCAATAAACGTTTTCTGGTTATTACCACCTTGGTGCCCAATCCACTTCATAGCATAACCTGCAAGTTCTTGATCGGATTTAAAATTTTTGTCATACACTACAGGACCATGATGTGTATAAAGTACAGTGTCTTTATAGTTTTCTTTGCCTTTAATTTTTATGTCTTCAACTCTTATGCTTACATCTTTCCAGTCATCATCATACTTATACTTAGTGCGGTCTTCATTAAACTCGACTTTATACCAATCAATAACATCTCTGGTGGCATTGGTTTCTCCCCAGGCTATGTATTGATTAAAACCAGAAATAACACTTAATGCTCCTGGGATTGTCGCTCCAAAGGCATTATGATTTGGTGTGCTTAATTGCATTACAAACCAAATGGCAGGTAAATTTAATCCTAAGTGTGGGTCGTTGGCTAGAATTGGGTTTCCTGTTGCAGATTTAGTTCCTGAGATTGCCCAATTGTTACTTCCATTATCTGGATGCGGTTGATCTATCGTTTCTCTAATAGTATCTAGTACAGCCTTACTTACTGGTAAGTTAGTTTGCGGAACATCGATAAAACTCCAATCGGTTTCTTTGGGAATTACCGGATCTGTAATATCAAAAAAATCAGGGAATAATAAATCAAAGTTATCTTTCCCAAATAATCGCAAAGTATTTGTCTTTTCCAGATCTTCATCACCACCAGCCAGCATTTTGGTCATATACATTAATAACAATGCTGTTTTTTTGGGTGACCAAGCTTCTGGTTGGTAATCCAATAATTTATATTCAACCGGATAATCCTTCGGGTTGAGCTGATTAATATATGCATTGACACCATCAGCATAATCTTTTACAAACGCTAAGGTCTCAGTATCATATTTTTCCATATATGCTATTGCCTGGTCTGCTCCGTAACCCATACCTCTTCGACGTTCTGTACGGTCATAATTTAGGGCACCTTCGCCAATAATTTCAGATAAACGTCCAGCAGCTGCGTATGTTTGAAATTCTAACTGCCATAGCCGATGTTTGGCTGTTAAATAGCCCTGAGCTTTATATAAGTCGCTTTCATTTTGGGCAAAAACATGCGGAATTAATTGTGCGTCATAATGAACAGTAACTTTATCTTTTAAGTTGGGAATGAAGATGTTTCCAGAAATGGATTCATTGGTTTCATTTTGCCAGATGCCTGTGTATGGGTTAAGAAATTTCCCTATAGGTGGAACAGTACCTAATTTAGTGTTTAAAACAAAAAATATTCCCAGGGTTAGTAAAAAGGAAACGATGAGTTTAAAATGCTTCATGAAGTGGTATTATAGAGAATCTAAAAATACCAAATAATATAATAGACCTAATACGAATTAAACTAATTTTCAATGGTGATTTAGAAAACCACTTAACGAAGTACTAATTTTTTGACGATATCTTTGCCAATAGACTCATTGAGCATTTTAACTATTTTTTCATTACCGTAACTTAATTCTTCCCTTAAAACACTAGAACTCAATTGTACATATAAGGTGTCGTGTTTTAATTCTATAGCTGTAGTATAATTGTTGACTCCATTACCCATAAGGTTAGTCCAGGCTTCACGTACGTTGACTTTGTCTAAACCAGATTGTAAATTATTAGTTTTTACAAATTCTTTTAGAATGTCTTGTATAGGTTGGTTATCGTTATTGCGTTTTGCCATCTTAAGTTGCCGCGAAAGCGGTAATATTTATATCATTCTACATCTAATTGTATTGAAGTATAACGTTTGTATAAATATACGTTTTTATCTGCATTTGTAATTTTTAAATGTTCTGATGAGGCCTCAAGAACTGTTTCTTTCCACTCCGCATAAGGTGTGGTATAGTACATATTTAAACGATCACCTTCTATCTTTAAGCTTAAGGCTTCTGCATCATCAGATGTAAAGTAGGTATCATTGATACCAGGTTTTAATTTTTTTCTAAAACCTTTTAAACTATCGTTGATTTTAATATAGTCTATAGTTTCGTTGAATTTGTATTGTTTTTTTGTGCCATCACGTAGTGTAACTTCTTCAATTTCCCAATAACCATTGAGATGCTCTATATAAGTTTCAGGGTTTTCCGAACAGCTAAATACGAGAATACATAAGAGATAAAATAACCTTCTCATAGCTTAAATAATTTATACGATTGATGAATTTGTTTCACAATGTTTTCGGTTCTATCTGCATGTGTATCACTTATAAATATCTGACCAAAATGTTCATCATCTACCAAACTAATAATTTGAGCGACACGGTTTTCATCGAGTTTATCAAAAATATCGTCTAGAAGTAAAATAGGGGACACTCCGCTTTGCTGTTTTATAAAATCGAATTGCGCCAATTTTAATGCGATTAAAAAAGATTTTTGCTGCCCTTGACTTCCAAATTTTTTAATAGGGAAATCATCAATTAAAAATACTAAATCATCTTTATGTGAGCCTACACTTGTGTATTGTAAAGCTTTGTCTTTGTTGAGGTTAGATTCCAGTAAATGAATTAATTCACCATTAAATAAATCGCTTTTATATTTTAAATCAATGACTTCTTTACTTTGACTGATAGCTTGGTAACGTTCTTTAAAGATCGGAATAAATACGCTTAAGAATTCATCACGTTTTTTAAATATTTCCGTGCCATAGGTATTGAGCTGTTCATTGTAAATAGCGAGCGTATCACCGTTAAATGTATTGTTGAGTGCAAAGTATTTGAGTAAAGCATTACGTTGTGATAACACCTTGTTATAGGCAATAAGAGATGTCAGGTAGTTCTTGTCACTTTGCGAGATAACACTGTCGATAAACTTTCTTCTTGTGTCACTGCCTTCGATGATTAAATCACGGTCCGCTGGAGAAATAATAACGAGTGGAATAAAACCTATATGCTCACTGAATTTTTCATAAGCTTTATTGTTTCGTTTTATGATTTTTTTCTGCCCACGTTTAAGCGATACTATGATTTTTTCGGTTTTATCATTTTTGGTAAAATTGCCATCCACCACAAAAAATTCGGTACCATGTTTTATATTTTGAAGCGCAATAGGGTTAAAATAACTCTTTCCAAAGGCCAAATGATAAATAGCGTCTAAGGCATTGGTTTTTCCGATACCATTTGCACCGACAAAACAATTGATTTTTGTGTCAAAATCGAAAACCTGACTTTCAAAATTTTTGTAATTAACTAAAGATAGTGTGTTTAGAATCATAAAAATAATTCGCTTTCCTTGAATTCAGTACGGTTACGAGACTTAAATTTTTCCTGCAAATTATTGAAAAATAACAAATAAATAGGCTTTTAATTCCCAATAAAAATTTTATTTTTGCGCACGCATTAATAGACAAGATATGGCAACGTATAAGAAAAGGGGCTACAAACCAAAAACTAAAAAAGAAAAGGTAGAAGCAGTTGAGGAAAACTCAACAACAGCTGAGGTATTTAATACCTTAGATGAAGGTGCTTCTAAAACGGAAGAGTGGGTAGTTAAGAATCAAAACTACATTATTGGTGTTATAGCGGCTATTGCATTAGCTGTTTTAGCTTACTTAGGTTACAATAAGTTTATTGCTGAGCCAAATCATAAAGAAGCTATGAATGAAATGTATCAGGCAAAAAAGTATTTTGATGATGCTGCCAATGGTATAGCTTCAGATTCACTTTATACTATGGCTTTAAATGGAGGTGAAGGTAAATATGGTATGTTGGATATTATTGACCAGTATGGAGGAAGTCCTGCGGCTAACCTAGCAAATTACTATGCTGGTATGGCGTATTTAAACTTAAAAGATTATCAAAATGCAGTAACACATTTAGGTGATTTTTCTAGTGATGATAAAATGCTAAACCCGATTGCCAAAGGTGGTATTGGTGATGCTTTTGTGCAATTAGAGCAATTACCTGAAGCTTTAGAATATTATGAAAAGGCATTTAAAGCCAATACAAATGATTTCACCACACCAGTATATTTATTAAAAGCTGCTCGTGTAGCTATAGACTTAGGTGAAAATGCTAAAGCATTAGATTATTTAAAACGTATCAAGTCCGATTTTCCAGATTCTACTGAGGCTGGACAAGCGGATGTATTAATAGGTAAAGTAGAAGCAAGCTTATAGAACATGGCTACTGCAAATCATAATTTATCTAATTACGATAAAGAAGCAATCCCAAACGCGAAAGACTTTCGGTTTGGGATTGTTGTTTCTGAATGGAACGATAAAATTACCGAAGGACTTTGGCAAGGTGCTTTTGATACACTCATAGATTGTGGTGCGGTGAAAGAGAATATTGTACGTTGGAATGTACCAGGGACGTTTGAGCTAACCTACGGTGCTGCCAGAATGTCTAAAAGTATCTATGCCGATTCAGGAATGCTCGATGCTATTATCGTTATAGGTTGTGTGATACAAGGAGAAACAAAGCATTTCGATTTTGTTTGCGAAGGTGTAACACAAGGCATTAAGGATTTGAATCTTAAAGGTGATATTCCGGTAATTTTTTGTGTTCTAACAGATAATAACATGCAACAATCCATTGACCGTTCTGGAGGAAAGCATGGTAATAAAGGTACTGAAGCCGCTATCACCGCAATTAAGATGGCAGATTTAAGACGAAACACAAATTAGGCACCAGTCTCAGTTTGCTGTATATCTTTTTAAATTTTAGACTTCAACTTCGATTTCAGTTTCAATTTTAAACTGGCATCTTTTTTGTTAATAATTTTAAGGAATGCTTAGGTTATTTTTCCTAGTATTTTAAGTACTTTTGAGATATATCAGGTTTAAATCATAAGAGTACTTGTTAAATCAGAGAAAAAATAAACGCTTTAGTTATAAGCCTCGTTTTCAAGATTCTGAATCCGATAGTCATCGGGAAGCGTCGAGAGACGATTTAGAGACAAAGTGGACTAAAATTAGGGGTAATACAAAACGTAAAGGAAATGTACTCACATCTTTACCAGCTCTGATTATAATGTTAGTATCTCTTTTTGTTTTAATGTATATCCTCGAAGGATATATTAAATAAGGATATTATGGGATTAATGAAATTAAAGAAAAATCGAAGGTATAGTTATAAACCACGTTATTATAAAGGTGATGGAAATCCTTATGAATTAAAACATAAATTTGATGCACATAGAAAAACTATTAACCCACCAAAAGGGATAAAAGGGAAGTTAAATGCTGCTCTAGATGAGTATCAAAATAATAGAGATGAAAAAGTTAATAAACGTGTATTTGTCATTGCAGGTATTTTAATTTTGTTATTCCTATTCCTTATAGGCTTCGACTTATCTATCTTCTTTCCTAATCGCTAATGACAGATATCATTCAACTTTTGCCAGACCATGTTGCTAACCAGATTGCAGCAGGTGAGGTGGTACAACGACCAGCTTCTGTAGTTAAAGAATTGCTAGAAAATGCTATTGATGCCAGTGCTACTGAAGTAAAACTTATTATAAAAGATGCTGGCAAAACTTTAGTTCAGGTTATTGATAATGGTAAGGGCATGAGTGTTACTGATGCACGATTGAGCTTTGAGCGTCATGCCACATCAAAAATAAAATCCGCAGAAGATTTATTTCAACTTAATACCAAAGGGTTTAGAGGAGAGGCTTTGGCTAGTATAGCGGCTATAGCACATGTAGAACTGAAGACCAAACTTGCAGATGACGAGTTAGGAACTGCTATAGAAATTGAAGGTAGTAAAGTAAAGTCACAGGAAGTTTCTGTGACTCCAACAGGTACTTCTGTTGCTGTTAAAAATCTATTTTTTAATATTCCCGCAAGGCGAAATTTCTTAAAATCCGATACTGTAGAATTGCGTCATATCACAGACGAGTTTCACCGTGTAGCATTAGCGCATCCTAATATTGCCTTTGCATTTTATCATAATGGAAGTGAATTGTTTCATCTGCCTAGTGAAAATTACAGGCAACGTGTGGTACATATTTTTGGTAATAAAACCAACGAAAAATTAGTGCCTGTTGAAGAGCAAACAGAAGTGTTAAAAATTTCTGGTTTTGTTGGAAAGCCAGAATATTCTAAGAAAACGCGTTCCGAGCAATTCTTTTTTGTGAATCAACGTTTTATAAAAAGCCCTTATCTTAATCATGCGATTAGTGCTGCATTTGAAGGTTTACTAAAAGACGGTTACCATCCGAGTTATTTTTTAAACCTAACTGTCGATCCTAAAACCATTGATATTAATATTCATCCTACCAAAACCGAAATTAAGTTTGACGATGAACATACCTTGTATGCCATTTTACGTTCGGCGGTAAAGCATAGTTTAGGACAATTTAATATCGCACCTGTTTTAGATTTTGAACACCAAGGTCAGCTCAATACGCCTTATAGTTATAAAGATAAAGTAGCTTCTACTCCAGCCATTGATGTCGATAAAAGTTTTAATCCGTTTGCTGATGATACTAATACGACAAAACAGACATCGCAGCGTACAAGTTTTAAGCAAGCACCAACAGCATCTTGGGAAAGCCTATATGTTGGTTTAGAGTCTAAAGGCAATAAGTCTGAAAACGATTTTAGTGAGGTTACTTTTGAAAGTGATTCTAAAACCGAATCATTGTTTGGTGATGCTTCAGTTGATGCTTCTAAGACAACGTTTCAGTTACAACAGAAATATATTGTAAGCACCTTAAAATCGGGAATGCTCATTATAGACCAGAACAGAGCTCATCAACGTGTATTATATGAGAATTTTTTAAAGCACATTACAATTAAGGAAGCAACCAGCCAACAATTATTGTTTCCATTACAATTACATTTTACTCCCAATGAGACTCAAATAATTACAAACTTAAAAACGGATTTAGAGCATACAGGTTTTGTGTTTTCTAAAGTATCTGATGAGGATATTACCATTACTGGAGTTCCAGTTGGAGTGCCAGAAAGTGAGGTGTCTATTATTTTAGAGCAATTGATAAGTGATGTAGAAAGTGATGTGCCAGATGCGAATTTTAGCGCCACTGATTTACTGGCTAAATCTATGGCGAAAAGCCTGGCAATAAAAAATGGACAAGGATTAAATCATACAGAACAAGAGCATTTGGTCAATAGTCTTTTTGCCTGTAAGGAACCCAATGTATCACCAACCAATAGACCTACGTTTATAACACTAGGCATTGATGATATTGAAAAAAAATTTATGTAGTATATGAGACTAGGAATTACTGATACAGTAAAGCATTTGATAATTATAAATGTTATTGTATTCATTGGAATGATGACTATAGGAAATAATGGTGACCTTTTTAATCAATGGTTTGCTTTGTATACACCCAAAAGTGAAAACTTCAATGTTTGGCAGATTTTCACACACATGTTTATGCATAGCAATCAAACTTTTGCTCATATATTATTTAATATGTTTGGATTATGGATGTTTGGTACTGCTGTAGAACAAAGATTGGGAAATAAAAAGTTTTTATTTTTATATATATCCTCAGGGTTAGGAGCGGTTTTACTAACATTTATCGTTTATTATTTTCAAGTATATCAAGACTTTAATGTTATAAATAACCTTGGGTTATCTAAAGAAATAGTAAGTGAGATAATCAATTTGGATATTGTGAATTCTAGTTATCGATTTGATAGTAATATTTTATATAATAAACTAAACACTTTATTTCTTGATAATAATTTAGATGGTTCAATAGTCAGCAATGAGGTGTTTGCCAGTATATATAATGTAAATGCTAAGACTAATGTTACAATGGTTGGTGCTTCTGGGTGTATTATGGGTATTTTGGCTGCTTTTGGAATGATGAACCCAAATGCAGAATTGATGTTAATATTTCTGCCTATACCCATAAAAGCAAAATATTTTATTCCTGGTATTATAATACTAGATGTTATTTCAGCTTTTACTGGACAATCATTTTTTAGTCCAAGTAATACAGCATATGCAGCACATATTGGTGGAGCTATTACAGGCTTTTTAATTATGTGGTACTGGAAAAAGAATAGTATGAATAAATACCGTTGGAATTAACCATGAGCAATTTTCAAAATCTAAAATATAAATTCAATAAATTCAGTGCTTTTGAAAAGATAATTGCTATTAATATTGTTGTTTTTATCACAGGGCAATTGATTAAAGTTTTTGGTAGAACAAGCAATGGACTATCATATTTAAGCTTACCTTCAGATTTTTTTCAGTTTTTATGGAAACCATGGACACTTATCACCTATGGGTTTACACATTATAGTTTTTTTCATATTCTTTTTAACCTCCTCATATTGTATTATATATCAAGGATGTTATTAAATTTGTTTCGACCTAAAATGGCGCTTAATATTTATTTTTTAGGAATCATTATTGGTGGATTAGCTTTTCTTTTTGTTTATAATGTTTTGCCAAGTAATTTATTGATAAGCACCTCTGGAGTAGTTGGAGCGTCAGCTGGTATTAGAGCGTTAATGATTTTCTTAGGTGTATATATGGCTCAAACAGAAGTTCGCATTTTTACATTCAATATAAAGCTGAAGTATATTGCTATAGCTTTAATTGTGATGGATGTTTTAGGTTTATTTGGTTTAAATCAAGGTGGAAATGTAGCTCATTTGGGTGGTGCAGTTTTAGGCTATTTTTATGCTATAAAATTAAAAGATGGTAAAGATATAGGTTTAGGTTTTGAAAGGATTATGGATACAGTTGTGAGTTGGTTTAAGCCCAAATCAAATCTTAAGACGGTACATAGAACATCAAAAAAGAAGTCTTATGCTGGTAAGACTAAAGAAGAGTTTCATACGTTTAATGATCAGAAAAAGGTAGATTTAATTCTCGATAAAATCAGTAAGAGCGGTTATGAGAGTTTAACAGCAGAAGAAAAAGAGTTTCTCTTTAGATCTGGTAAGAATTAAAAAAGATTCTTATTTGTATGCAAAGTATATGAAGAAGTTAAAATTCGTTGGTAAAATTATGTTTTTAGTCAATTCGTTGGCAGCATTTTTACTACTCATTTCTTATATATTGCCTTATGTCCCGCCAAAAAGTTTTGCAACCTTATCAGTTTTAAGTTTAGGTGTGCCTTTATTATTGTTGCTAAACATTTTATTTTTTGTGTATTGGTTACTTCAGGTAAAGAAGCAGATGTTATTATCCTTAATTATTTTGGTTCTGGGTTGGGGTTATTTAAACGCATTATATAAGTTTTCATCTTCAAAAAGCGTAGAGGATACAAACAATGTTTCTATACTATCTTTTAATGTAAGATTATTTAATATGTATTCTTGGCTGCCAAGTAAAACAGTAAAAGCAGATATTAAAGCGTTTATAGAAAAGGAACAGCCCGAAATCATTTGTTTACAAGAGTATAGAACAAAAAACCCACTTACTTTAAAAGGTTATCATAATTTTAATGCAACAGTTAACTATGAAGCTAAGCGTGGTCAGGTCATATTTTCTAAGTTTCCTATTGTAAATTCTGGATCATTAGAGTTTAAAAATACGTTCAATAATGGCGTTTTTGTTGATATTGTTAAACACAAAGACACCATAAGGATCTATAATTTACATTTACAGTCCTCAGGTATTCAAACCGATGTAGATGTTCTTAAAAAAGAATCTTCTGAAGCATTGTTTAAGCAAGTTGGTACTACATTTAAGGCACAACAAGAGCAAGTTGAATTATTTCTAGCTCATAAAGCCAAGTGTCCTTATAAAGCTATCGTAACGGGAGACTTTAATAACACAGCATATTCCTATATCTACAAAGAAATTAAAGGTGATGATTTAGTAGATACTTTTGAAGAGGCTGGTAATGGCTTTGGCAGAACCTTTGATTTTAAATATTTTCCGCTTAGAATAGATTTTATCTTAGCCGATCAAAGTTTCTCTGTCAATGGTTTTAAAACCTATAACGAATTAAAACTTTCCGATCACTATCCAATAAAAGCAACACTTAAGTTAGATTAAAAAACAATCTGCATAATCTGAAATAATATGCGCTATTAGTCCTAGCGCAAAAATTCTGGTTGACTTTGGGATTAGTAGTATAGCATAAATAGCAATAGCATAGTAAGAGTGCAGCGGATGAAAATTGATACTACAACGATTTGGATCAAAAATAGGATGGGCTAAAAGGTGATCCAGATCGATAATAAATGCTGAGAGCATTATTAGATAAGTCTTAAGCCAGGTTTTTTTAAAAAAGATGAATGCTATAATTAATGGCAACCCCATATGCAATCCATAATGCACTAAAAATTTAAGCATTAGGTCTTAGCATTTGTTGTTTTAAGTAACATTCGGAATTTGGTCCTTCATTAAACAGTAAATCTAAGATACTGAGGTTAGATATAAATCCATGCTTTTCACTAAATACCTGAACATAAGGTTTAAAAGGCTCTATAACTTGATTTCGTTTAGTTAATAATCTAAAGTCAGTTATGTTATTAGGTGATTTTTCATAAGTAATGGTTTGTTGTGTAGTAATTTCTATTTGTAGGCAATCAAGAAGTATATCAAAACATTTTAAATTAAAATCGAGGATGTAATCAAATCGCTTTTCAAACAATGGCATTAGATCGTCAATATAGAACTCAAAAAAAGGGGACATGCTGTATGCAGACTGTAATGATTTTAAATGCTGTAATTGCCAATGATCTTCATTAGCAATCTTTACATCTCTGTAGAGTTGTCTGTTCTTTTGCGTATAACTCACGGGAATAGTTAAAGCGAGTTTACCATTAGCGCCATATATTTCGGTACGATTTCTAAACGATTGTTTTTGGTAATTGTCACAGACTTCAAAACAAACCGAATCCGCATAAAGCATAGCAACCATATGTGCTATGTTGGGAAAATATGTTGGGTAAATAAGACAACTCATTATGTCTTTATTTTAAGAATACTAAGCTTTAGCTTTCTTTTTCTTTCTCCATTTATTGAAGAAGGTTAGACCAAAAACTACAACTAAAAAGGGGATAAGATAAGAAGTACGCTTACCACTACCACTTACAGTGGTGAAAATACGATCCCAACGGAAACTCCAGTTTTTAATGCCATCGTTAATGCCATCAATACTCATCCATATAAATACAGGTTTGCCAAAAATATGATTGTAGGGTACAAATCCCCAATATCTACTGTCAATAGAATTGTGACGGTTATCTCCCATCATCCAATAATAGTCTTGCTTAAAGGTATAAGAGGTTGCAGGTTGGTCATTAATAAAAACCTGATTGCCTCTGGTTACGACTTTGTTCCCTTCATATTCGCCAATAACACGTTTGTAAAGCGAGATGTTTTCAGTGTTTATTTGCACTGTAGCTCCAGCTTTTGGTATCCATAGTTTCCCGTATTGATCTACATTCCAACTATAATTAGTATCTCTTGGGAAGATATTACCATTTTCACCTTTCTTTTTTGTTATGCGCTCTACACTTGCAACATTGGGTTGCACTTTGAGTTTGTTTACAGCTTCATTAGATACAGCAGCTAGGTAAAATGTACCATCATTTGGGTTAAAGCTAAAGCCATCATCGATATCAGCTTTATCTAGCATATTATAAAACATGAGTTCTTCACCAGAAGTACTGATAGGCTTTTTCAATGTTAATCGGTAAGAAAATTGTAAGTGGGATCTAGGAGGTAACTTGTTTTGTTTACCATTAATAAACACATAACCATTTCTAATTTCTAAAGTATCTCCCGGAAGTCCAACACAACGCTTTACTAAATTTGTTTTCTTGTCAATAGGTTTGTAATAATTACGGTCTGGAGTGAAATTATTCATATCCAACAAGGTATCTGCTGGTTGGTTAAAAACCACAATATCGTTACGCTCTATATCTTCAAAACCAGGTAATCTAAAATAGGGTAGTTGTAGTTTGTTTATCCAGGATGTGTTTTTTTCTTCAAAGTTATCGTTATAGAGGTAAGATTTGTTTTTTAGTACAGGAATAGTATCATGTACCATAGGTGCAGCAACGGTAGTCATTGGGCCTCTGGCTCCATAGTGTATTTTACTTACAATAAGGAAGTCACCAACTAATAAGGATTTCTCTAGTGATGAAGACGGAATTACAAAAGGTTGAAAGAAATAGGTGTGAACAATAGTGGCAGCGACAATAGCAAATAGAATAGAAGTGATCCACTCGCCAGCTGAGGTTTTTGGTGTTAGCTTTCGGTCTTCAATATAATTGACATTTGCTACATAGTTGAGATAATAGAGATAAAAACCTAAAGTAATAATACATAAAAGTGCATCTAGTTTAGTACCCTTGCCATAAGCTCTTGCGGTTTCTACCCAAGCCGCAGGAATCATAATAAGATTCACTATTGGTAAAAACAGTAATATTACCCACCACCATGGACGAGAAATAATTTTCATTAGTACTACGGCATTGTAAACAGGTACAAAGGCTTCCCAAGCTTGTCTGCCAGCTTTTACGTAGAGTTTCCATGTGCCAACTCCATGAATAACCTGTAAAATCATTAGAAATATAAACCATTGTGTCCAAGTCATATCGTTAAGTTTTTCTATGTAGGTTGAAAATTATTCTAATTTGTTTCAAAATTTGGGCAAGTTAACCAATGTTTAACACATCGCGCATAGTGAATACGCCTTTTTTATTCATGATCCATTCTGCCGCTATAATGGCTCCCAAAGCAAAACCTTGTCTGTTGTGCGCTGTATGCTTAATATTTATAGAGTCGACTTCAGAATTATAAGTGATCTCGTGAGTTCCAGGAACTTCGGGTATTCGCTTAGCTTCAATATGAATTTCATCTTTATCCGCTTTATCTAAAGTCCAGTTTTTGTAATCAGAATTGGAGATAATTTGCTTAGCTAGAGTAATGGCAGTACCACTGGGAGCGTCTAATTTTTTTGTATGATGAATTTCTTCTATTTTAGTGCTATAGCCGTCAACATTAGCCATGAGTTGACTTAATTTCTTATTGATTTCAAAAAAAATATTGACTCCTAAGCTAAAATTTGAAGCATATAAAAAGGTGCCATTTTTAGAATTACAATAGGAAACAATATTCTCATAGTGCTCTAACCAGCCTGTGGTTCCTGAAATTATAGGAATTTCTGCATCTAAAGCCTTTTTAATATTTATAACAGCAGTAGAAGGTAGGCTAAAATCTATAGCAACATCAGTATTAGAAAAATCGAAAGTAGTGGTATTGCTAGTCGCCTTTATAGTAATGGTGTGATTTCTTTTAAGTGCAATAGACTCAATACTTTTTCCCATTCTACCATAACCGAGTAAAGCTATTCTCATCTTAAAACTTAAAGTTTAGAGTAAGACCTAAATCCGAAGAATTTTCCATTTGATTATACTGGTAATGTGGACTTAAACTTAAATTTTCATCGACATTAAATTGCAATAAATGGGCATCAACGTTTGCGTCAATAATATTTAAGGCATATAAACCTATCGTTACCAATAAGGATATTTCTTTATTCCGTCTAAACTGCTGCTGTGCTCGTATTAAACCGTCATTAGAGATTAGAGGATTACCATCGGCATCAGAAAACTCATCGTCAGTAAAACCAGCCAGACGTCTTTTATACGCATCTCTATAGCGATCAAACTGTTTGTCGTTTCTAACGTAGAAATAAATTCCTGTACCTATCGCTCCCCATACAATTGGTATTTTCCAATATTTTTTATTGTATGCCTGACCAGCACCTGGTAAAATTGCCGAAAGAAATGCGGCTTTAGATGGTCGTAGTGGATCAATAGGTTTTCGTTCTATGTTTTGCTCCTCAATAACGACCAACTCTTTATCTAAACCAATACTAGTGGTATCATTTTTCTTCTCTTGAGCAAATGATAAAACTACTGAAAACAGAAACAGTATGAGAAAGTATTGACGCTTATTTAGCACGTTGCACTAATTTTTTAATTCTATTAAAATCCTCTTCTGAATGAAATGGAATGGTGATTTTTCCGCTTCCGTTTTTTGATACTTTTACATCAATCTTATGTCCAAAATATTCTGAAAATTCTTTAACACCTTTTTTGATGTATTTGGGTACTTCTGTTGATGTGCTTTGAGAAGCGGAATCGGTTTCAGTATTTAAGCTTTTTACTAACTGTTCTGTAGCTCGAACAGAAAGCTTTTGACTTATCACTTTTTCGTAAATTTCTAATTGGTCAATCTGACTTTCAATATTTACCATAGCTCTACCATGACCCATTGAAATAAAACCATCGCGCATACCAGTTTGAATAATTGGATCTAATTTCAATAACCGTAAGTAGTTAGCAATTGTAGAGCGTTTTTTACCAACACGTTCACTCATTTGTTCTTGTGTTAATTGAATTTCATCAATTAAACGTTGGTAGGACAGCGCAATCTCTATTGGGTCTAAATCCTGACGTTGAATATTCTCTACCAAAGCCATCTCTAATGACTCCTGATCATTAGCAATACGGATATATGCAGGAATCGTTTCTAAACCAACTAATTTTGAAGCTCTAAAACGACGTTCTCCAGAAACGAGCTGATACTTGTTAAAAGCTAGTTTTCTAACTGTTATAGGTTGAATAACACCAAGCTCGCGTATAGATGATGCTAATTCCCTTAAGGATTCTTCATTGAAGTTTGTTCTTGGTTGAAATGGATTAACTTCAATGCTCTCAATATCGAGTTCTACAATGTTACCCACTACCTTATCTGCATTTTTATCTTCTGCAGATTTTATATCATTTTCAGGGTCTTTCAACAGTGCTGAAAGCCCTCTTCCTAAAGCTTGTTTTTTAGTTGCCTTCGCCATTAAAATTCATTTTTCTTTATAAGCTCTTTTGCTAGGCTTAAATAATTAGCTGCTCCTTTGCTACTTACATCATAATTAATGATGCTTTCACCGTAACTTGGCGCTTCACCTAATCGTACATTACGCTGAATAATCGTTTCAAATACCATATCACTGAAGTGCTTCTGAACTTCTTCAACCACTTGGTTAGATAGGCGTAAACGCGAATCGAACATGGTAAGGAGCATACCTTCAATATCTAACGCTTCATTATGTATCTTTTGTACACTTTTAATAGTATTTAACAGTTTGCCTAAGCCTTCGAGAGCAAAATACTCGCATTGAATAGGAATAATCACTGAATCTGAGGCTGTTAAAGCATTCAATGTTAATAATCCTAATGAAGGAGCACAATCGATTAAAATATAATCATATTCAGATTTTAATTCTGTAATAGCCTTTTTAAGCATATACTCGCGTTCATCTTTATCGACTAATTCTATTTCAATAGCCACAAGATCTATATGCGCAGGAATTACATCTACATTTGGTGCATTTGATGCAACAATAGCTTCTTTTGCCAATTTTGTATGCTCTAAAACCTGATACGAACCGACTTCAACAGCATCTACATTAATACCCAAGCCAGAACTCGCATTGGCTTGTGGGTCAGCATCTATAAGTAGGACTTTCTTCTCTAATGCGCCTAGAGAAGCTGCTAAATTTACTGAGGTTGTCGTTTTACCAACACCTCCTTTTTGATTAGCAATTGCAATGATTTTACCCATTAAATGATTTGGTTTATTAAGGGTTTAAAAATACGATTTATTATGGGTTTTGAAAATGGAAGTTGTTAACATAGCGTAAACAAAACAAGTCGTCTAAAGTTTTATATTCAGACGACTTGTTCTTTGAGATATTTCTTATTTAAGTTTATTCTTTTTCTGGCATTAAGACTGCTTTGATGTAACCGTTAGTTAAGTACTTCTTAGCTACATTGTGAATATCTTTGGTTGTTAATGCATTGATATTAGCTTCATAATTAACTACGCCGTTTAAATCACTTTTATTATAATCTGCATCTTTAATGGTCGATAACCAAAAACGATTTTGCTCTAAATCTTCTTTTCTTGAGAGCAATAAGGCCTTTTTTACTTTATCTAGATCAACTTCTGTTGGGCCATTTTTAATAATAGTTTCAACTTCTGCAAGAGATGCAGCAATTAGTTTTTCTGCATTTTCTGGTGCACAAGGGAATGAAATACTAAAGCTATAGCGGCTATAAGGTAATTTACTTATAGAGCCTCTTGCTCCTGCACCATAAACTCCACCTTCTTCTTCTCGTAACTTTTCGATGAGTTTAATGCTTAAAATCTCTCCCAGAGCATTCATTGCTCGTGCTTCGTCTTTGTTATATTCAGTTTCTCCAGAATATGTAAGTCTCACTTGACTTTTAGGTTCGGTACCCTTATAGTATGTAAACTCATGCGATCCAGATTTTGGTCTAAAATCGTGGACTTTATACATCTCTTTTTCTCCATTACCTGATAGAGAAGCAATATAAGTCTCAGCGTAGTTTTTAATTTTGTCTTCATCTACGTTACCTACAAAGTAGAAATGGAAGTCTCCGGCATTAGCAAAACGTTCTTTATATTTCTCGTAAGCCAAATCGTAATTAGCATTATCTAAAGCTTCTTCATCTGGGAAACCTGTATATCTTGGATTGCCTTCGTTTAAAAATTCTCCTAAAGCAATAGAAAATGAAATGTTAGGATTAGATAATATGTTACCTAGAAATGCTTTTTGTTTATTAATGAAAGAAGAAAATGCTTCAGGATCTTTATCTAATTTTGTAAAATATAAATGAATCATCTGAAACATCATTTCCATATCCTTTGGTGATGCAGAGCCTCTAAAGCCTTCAGAATTACCGCTAATAAATGGTCTTACTCTTACGATTTTACCAGAAGTCATTTTGGTCATTTCATTCTTATCAATACCATCAATACCAGCTTCAAATAAACCTCTGTTAGCGCTTGAGGTCTCTTTTAATTCTTCAGCAGTGTATAATGATGTTCCGCCGTAACTAAATGCTTCAAATAAAACTTCATCATTTTTAAAATCTGTTTTTTTGTAAGTGACTTTGGCTCCATTACTTAACGTCAATGTAGTTGTTTCGTTAACCTTCCCTTCGTTGTTCACTTCTTTTTTGGCAATACTACCTTTTGCAGGTTTAACAGGCATCAATTCTTCTCTAACGGCTTCATCCTCATAATCTTTAACATCTGCTTTCTTGACCGTTTCTAACAAGTCGATAACTTCTTGTTCGGTTACTTTGGTGAGACCTTCTTTTTTAGGACCTGTTAGGATAACTAGTCTATTATCGTCGTGCAAAAAGTCTGAAATTAAACCATTAACATCTTCTAACTTAATTTTTGGCAACTCTTTCTGAGCGAAAGCGTAACTCCATTCAATTCCAGGGATAGGGCTTTCTTGTAAAAAGTGCTGAACGTAACGGCCAACAATTCTATTAGATTCACGCTTGTCTTTATCTTTAAATTGGCGCTCTAATCTTGCTAAATAATCTTTTTTAGCACGCTCTAATTCTGAGGCTTTAAAACCAAAACGTTTTACACGCTCATTTTCTTCTAGTAATACTCTAAGCGCTTCTAACTGACCAGTTTCATTAGTTTGAGCAAAGGACTGATAGGCGTCTTGATTGCCAATAGTACCTCCATGGTATGAAAATCCATAAATAAATGGTGGGTTAGGTTTATTACTGTATTCTCTTAATCGGTTATTGATCATTTGCGAAAAAAGACCTTCTACCATGTTATCCTGATAATCTGCTACAGTTTTTGTCTTTTTTGGCTTGTCTTTGTCTTTATAAAAAATCTGAACTTGGCTACCTGTGGCTTCTTCATCCCATTCTACGGCAACAAAAGTACCTTCGTGACTTTCTGAATAATATTCTTCTCTAGGTTTTGGGTTTTTAGGGTTTTTTAAACCACTAAAGTTGTCTTTTATTTTCTTTTCTAAAGTTTCAACATCTAAGTCGCCCACAGCGATGACTGCCATAAGATTTGGCCTGTACCAATCTCTCTGAAAGTTTCGTATACTTTCATATTTAAAGTTTTCAAGGTTTTCTTTTGTTCCAATAGGTAAACGATCAGCATACTTAGATTTGTATGCAATTTTATCTAAGTATCGTGATCGCATTCTTGTAGCTGCACCTAAACGCGTTCTATACTCTTCAATAACTACACCGCGTTCATCATCAATATCTTCATCTGTTAGTAGTGCATTACCTGCCCAATCTTGAAGAATCTGAAAACCTTTATCTAATTTTTCTGGATCATCACTAGGAATCGGAAGAATGTAAACTGTTTGGTCAAAGCCTGTATATGCATTGAGGTCAGCGCCAAACTCTACTCCAATGCTTTGTAGGTAATCTACCAGTTCATTTTTTTTAAAGTTTTTGGTGCCATTAAAATTCATATGCTCCATAAAGTGTGCTAAGCCTCTTTGATCTTCAGTCTCTACAATAGAACCTGCTTTAAGCGCTAAACGCAATTCTACTTTATCTTCTGGTTTTCCATTATTTTGAATGTAATAGGTGAGTCCGTTAGATAGTTTACCAATTTTTACTTCTGATGTTATTGGCAGAGCATCAGAAGGTACAGCACCTGTAGTCTGTTTTTCTAAAGTTGTGGTTTGCGCATTGGCAGTAAAAGTGACTAGTAAACAGCACACAAAAAGTGTTTTAAACACTCGAGAAAGTTTTGTTGTCATTGATTGATGGTTTTATCGATTAAAAATTTATAAGAAAATTCCTCCAATTTACGGATTATAAATTGTAGTAAAAAGGAATAACATTATTTTAACTAAATTTTTAGTTGAACTTAACTTTATTTAATTTAAAAAGGTGAAATACGCTATAAAAAAGCCCTACTAAGCCACCTAGGTAACTAAAATTATGAATGCTTCCAGCTATGACAAAAGCTTTTGGGTCATCTAAATTTGAAATAAAGTTTGAATTCATTCCTAAATCATTGATAAATAACTTTCCAACTAAAAAACCTATAATACCTGCTAAAACAGCAAATACAAGTACTAAAAATACTTGTTTTAGAATTATCTTTAATTTCTTATTAAAGTTGAATATAAATATTGTTAGTATACCAATTATTAAACCTATGATAGCACCAAACCACCATGTTGCTAAAACACCTACAAATGCAGATTTCTTAAATCCATTATTGCCAAATGCTCCGTTCCATAAACCAAATTGATTAAATTTTAATTTTGTGAAATATTCTTCAGAAATAGAGTAAGTAATCTGATTATGAATAGCGCCATATGCACTAGCAATTACTACAGATAATACTACTACACCAAATAATACAAAGACTTTATTTATCATTGAATTTTATAAGTGAAATGATATCAATCTATTAAGATTTCTAAAATCTGAATAGCTGCATCACTGATCTTAGTGCCAGGCCCAAAAACGGCAACGGCACCAGCATCAAATAAGTATTGGTAGTCTTGTTTTGGAATAACTCCGCCAACAATAACCATAATATCATCTCTGCCATAGGCTTTTAATTGCTCAATGACTTGTGGGACTAAAGTTTTATGGCCAGCTGCAAGTGAGGATACACCTAAAATATGTACATCATTTTCTACAGCTTGTTTTGCCGCTTCTTTTGGTGTTTGAAATAATGGACCTATATCTACATCAAAACCAACATCAGCATAACCAGTAGCAACAACTTTTGCACCTCTGTCATGACCATCTTGTCCCATTTTGGCAATCATTATACGTGGGCGTCTACCATCTTGTTCCGCAAATTGATCTGCTAAGTCTCTTGCTTTCTGAAAGCTTTTATCGTCTTTTATTTCTTTGCTGTACACTCCGCTAAATGATTTTATTTGCGCTTTATAGCGACCAAATTCGACTTCTAATGCATCGCTGATTTCACCTAAGGTTGCACGTTTACGTGCTGCATCTACTGCTAAAGCTAATAAATTATTTTCACCTGTCTTAGCAGCTTCTGTCAATTTTAATAGTGCTGAGGTAACATCTTCATTATTACGAGTAGACTTTATTTTGTTTAAGCGCTCTATCTGTTGATGTCTTACGGTTTGGTTGTCTACCTCTAAAATATGTAGTGGGTCTTCTTCTTTGAGTTGATATTTATTAACTCCAACGATGATATCTTGTCCAGAATCGATTCGTGCTTGTTTACGTGCAGCAGCTTCTTCAATTCTTAATTTAGGGATACCAGCTTCAATGGCTTTAGTCATACCTCCAAGTTCTTCAACTTCTTCAATAAGTTGCCATGCTTTTTGAGCGATATCATTTGTTAAATTTTCTACATAATAACTGCCAGCCCATGGATCAACCGTTTTAGTAATATGGGTTTCTTGTTGCAGATAGATTTGCGTATTACGAGCTATACGCGCTGAAAAATCTGTAGGTAAGGCAATAGCTTCATCTAGGGCATTGGTATGTAAACTTTGTGTGCCACCAAAAGCAGCGGCAGCAGCTTCAATACAGGTTCTGGCAACATTGTTAAATGGGTCTTGTTCGGTTAAACTCCAACCAGAGGTTTGGCAGTGGGTTCTTAAAGCTAAAGATTTAGGGTTTTTTGGATTGAATTGTTTCACCAATTTAGCCCATAACATGCGAGCTGCACGCATTTTAGCTATTTCCATAAAGTGATTCATGCCAATTGCCCAGAAAAAAGATAGGCGAGGGGCAAAGGTGTCGATATCCATACCAGCTTCAAGCCCTTTTCTAATATATTCTAGTCCATCGGCAAGTGTGTATGCTAATTCAATATCACATGTGGCTCCTGCTTCTTGCATATGATAACCAGAAATACTGATACTATTGAATCGCGGCATGTGTTTACTTGTGTATTCAAAAATATCTGAAATAATTTTCATAGATGGAGTAGGTGGGTAAATGTAGGTATTACGCACCATAAACTCTTTTAAAATATCATTTTGAATTGTGCCAGCTAATTGTTCGGGCTTTACTCCTTGCTCTTCAGCAGCTACAATATAAAATGCCATAATTGGAAGTACTGCCCCATTCATAGTCATTGACACAGACATTTTATCTAATGGAATTTGATCAAAAAGGATTTTCATATCCTCAATTGAATCAATAGCAACTCCAGCTTTACCTACATCACCGACAACACGCTCATGATCCGAGTCATAACCTCTGTGTGTTGCTAAATCGAATGCAACAGATAGGCCTTTTTGACCAGCGGCTAAATTACGTCTGTAAAAGGCGTTACTTTCTTCGGCTGTAGAGAAGCCAGCGTACTGTCTAATGGTCCAAGGCCTTCGTACATACATGGTTGAGTATGGGCCACGAAGGTTTGGTGCAATGCCAGCAACAAAATCTAAATGTTCAAGGTCTGAAGCATCATCTTTTGAATAGGTGGATTTCACAGTAATATCTTCAGCAGTTTGAAAATGACTATTACCTTTTGGTTTTTGCTTTTTAGGTTTTTGCGTTATAGTAATATGTTGAACATTTTTTCGACTCATAATTTCATTTTTTCTAAAAACGGATCAAAATTGACTTCAAAGGGTGCCATAAGGTTTATTAATACTGTTTTCTGTTTTGAAGAAATAAAGTAAGCATGCTGAAAAGCTTGTTGGTTTAGTTTTTGATTCTCAATCTTAAATATGGCTTTAAAGACTTGGGTTCTGCCATTATCATTATGTTTAGCTGTAATTTTGGTATAACCTAAATCTGTTTTATTTGATAATTCTTCCTGATTTTGTCTAATAATACCTAATAAATATTTGGCATCTTGACGAGAGATAGGTGTGTGTGGAAGAACATTGATAGTGTAAGTTGCACTGATAGAATGGTCAAAAAAGATGTAATGGTTCCCTTCCATTTCTCTGATGTTTCTAAATCTTGCGCGTTCAATTTCTAATTCTTTATTATCCGTAATCAAAGAATCTATTAATGAAATATATTCAACTGATGTATATTGCTTAAAACTGCTTGGAAGAAATAATTTTATACCATCATCTCCCAGGTAATGTGTATTGCCTTCGATATTATTTATATCTTCAGATTGTGTCCAATTAGAAATCTCTTTTACCACTTCTATACATGACGCGAAAAGAATGCAGATAATGCATAAAAAAGTTACTATAGATTTTCTCAATACCATACTTTATTCATTGTTTAATCTATTGATTTCCAATTTTTCAGATAATCTTTTTTCAATAATTGGTTCAATTATTGTTTTGCGCTTTTCTTTTTTGACAAATGGATTAATTTCTAACTCATTTTTCATTTTATCAGCAGGATTTGGATGTCTGTTTGTGCCTAAAAGTACTAATATTCCAGCATCGAAATCAGCTTGTTCTTTAGCTGCACTTTCTTTTATTTTTCGTTGAATTGTGCCTTCTTTTAACTGGTTTAAAAAACCACCATTTGCTTCGATATCTTTAAAAAGATTTAAAGCTTTTTCTGCTAATTGTTGTGTTAAATTTTCAATGTAATAGGCTCCATCTGCTGGGTTATTTACCTTGTCAAAATAACTTTCCTTTTTAAGAACCAATAATTGATTTCGAGATATGCGATCTCCAAATTCATTGGGTTTATGGTAAAGATTGTCGTAAGGTAAATTTGAAACTACATTTGCTCCTCCTAAAACAGCGCTCATGCATTCTGTGGTGGTACGCAGCATATTCACGTTATAATCGTAAATCGTCTTATTACGCTTACTTGGGGTAGCTACAATTATACAATCTCCGTTGAGGTCAAATTCTGGAGCTAAAGTTTTCCATAGTAAACGTAATGCTCTTAATTTTGAGATTTCAAAGAAATAATTGCTTCCTACTGAGACATGAAACACAGTTATAAGATCCTCTTTGTCTTCAGTGTTTAAGAAGTTCTCTAAATGGTTTAAATACTCATTAGTATGTGCTAATGCATAGGCTAATTGTTGTACAATGTTAGCACCTGCATTTTGATACGTTTGTAAATTGATATGTAATTGTCCAGAGCTTTTTACAATCTTTTCCCAGTGTTGGTGGTCTTCTTTTAGATTGGTGTACCAATTTCCTGAAGCTACTAAATGATGTATAATATCAATTTCTAATAATAATTTTGAGCCAAGAGTATGTTTAACTTCATTTTGACTTACAAAGTCAGCTGATAAAAACATCATTTTAAGGCTAACATCAATTTTTGCAAAGTTAATATCTTGCATTAGGAATTTCATTTGTATGTCCTTAGAATGAATAACAAACGTAATGTGTTCAGCGCCTCGCTCAATAGCATCAATAGCTTTTTTATTGGCTTTTTCAACATCAGTTACGTCAATGATTTGACATATCTTCCATAATTTACCTTCACTTGCAGAAATTTTGGGTGATGCATCAAATTCATCAGAATGATAAAATGGTCGTACATCTATGCCCTCATTAGTTTTCCAGATTAAGGTATCGTTATAATCTGCACCTTTTAAGTCGACTTGTATTTTTTGTTTCCAGGCTTTTGCAGATACCCTTTCAAATTCGCTAAATAAAGATTTACTCATCTTGTTTTTGTTTGGCTATGCTATCTTCGTATTCAATTATAAAAATATCTTCGTTGGACTTTTTCATATTGTAAGTTTCGCGCGCTGTACGCTCAACGCCTTCTTCTGTACTTAATTCCTTAATGGCTTTGTTGTCTTTTGTCATTTCATTTTTGTAATGCTCTTTTTGATATTCTAATTCTTCGATGTCAGAATTTAACTCGTGATGAAATATTAGGGAATGCGCATCAAAAAACAACATCCAAATGGCAAATACAATAAATACGATAAGGTATATATTCTTGAAAGGTTTAAGGTATTTGTTGTCAAAAATTCCCATTATAAACGTTCGTTGATTATAGTTTTAACGATGTCTACAGCAACTGTGTTGTATTTATTGTTTGGAATAATGATATCGGCATATTCTTTCATGGGTTCTATGAACTGATGATGCATAGGTTTTAAAGTGTTCTGATATCTTGTAAGTACTTCATCAATATCTCTTCCGCGTTCAGAAATATCACGTTTTAGTCGACGAATTAATCGCTCATCTGAGTCGGCATGAACAAATATTTTGATATCAAAGAGTTCCCTGATTTCTGGATTTGTAAGAATTAAAATACCTTCTACAATCATAACCTTTCTTGGTTTTGTAGAAATGGTATCTCCTGTTCTATTATGTTTTACAAAGGAATAAATAGGTTGGTCTATGGAGTTTCCTTTTTTAAGCTCTTTGAGGTGCTGCTCTAACAATTCAAAGTCTATAGAGCGCGGATGGTCAAAATTGATTTTTACTCGCTCTTCGTAGCTAAGGTGAGAGGTGTCTTTATAGTAAGAATCTTGGGAAATTACGCCAACTTCGCCTTCTGGTAATTCGTTTAGAATGGTATTGACTACCGTTGTTTTACCACATCCTGTTCCACCAGCAATTCCTATAATGAGCATATTTTAATTTTGATTTAGTTGCGTCTCACAAATTTAATTATTTAAGCACATTGCTAACCTATAATTCTGAAACTTTTTCTGAGGTTACAAAGTTATCTATCTTATTCCCCCAACTGTTGTTGATGTAATTCATTACATCTGCAACTTCCTCATTAGAAAGCCCAAGAGGTGTCATAACACTATTGTAAGTTATATCATTGACGATTATTTCTCCAGACATTCCGTTTTTAATTCCTAAAATACTTTCATTTTGATTTTCTCTTAAATAGTCAGAATCTGCCAATGGTGGAAAGGCTTTTGTCACACCTTTGCCATTGTTCATATGGCATGTGATGCACATATCATCATAAACTAATTTGCCACGTTCCATACTTTTTTTTAATTCTGGAGAGAACTGGGTTAATGATGTTTTTTCTGGATAGTCAACGCTATTAGTTGTTTTTTCTTTTGAATTGCATGATACTATTATTACTAACAGTAATATATATTTAGATGCTTTTATCATTTTTTTATGAGTTTTACAATTCCTAAATTCTCAATACCAACATAAATATAACCATCAGGGCCTTGTTCGACACATCTTACTCTTCCCAATCCATTTAACAAACGCTCTTCCTTTATCACCTTATTACCTTCTAAAGTGCACATATCTAGATATTGAAATTTTAGTGATCCTACCAAAAGGTTACCATTCCAATTATCGTATTTATCACTATTAATAAATGCCATTCCACTTGGTGCAATGGAAGGTGTCCAATAATGAATAGGTTGTTCCATGCCTTCTTTTTCTGTAATTTCTGTAAACTTTGTTCCGCTGTAGTTTACGCCATAGCTTATAACTGGCCAGCCATAATTTTTGCCAGCTTCGATAATATTAATTTCATCCCCACCTTTTGGTCCGTGCTCATGCGTCCAAATGTTTCCTGTTTTAGGATGAAGCGCCATGCCTTGAGGGTTGCGATGACCATATGAGTAAATCGCTTTTTTTACGTTCGATCTATTTGAGAAAGGATTATCATCTGGTATAGACCCATCAGTATTGAGACGATATACTTTGCCACAATCTCTAGTGAGGTCTTGTGGGTTTGTATCTCTATCTCCGCGATCACCAATGGTAAAAAACAGATAACCATCTTTATCGAAAACTATTCGTGATCCAAAATGTTGACCTCTTCTGGAATTTGGTTCAGCTTTATATAGTACTTCAACATTTATTAGGGTATTATCTTTTAATTTGGCCCTTGCGATAGTGGTGTTTCCTCCAGACCCTTCACCTTTTGAAGATGCATATGAAAAATAAATCCAGCCATTATCTTTGTAATTTGGATGGAGTGTTATGTCCATCAATCCACCCTGACCTCTAACGTATATTTCGGGTAATCCAGAAATTTGAATCTTCTTGTCGTTTTTAAAATGAATAAGTTGACCCGCTTTTTCATTTATTAACATTGAACCATCTGGAAGGAATGTAAAAGCCCACGGAATATCTAAATTCGGTACTGCAATTTCATAACCATTTTTGGTATTGATTGGGTTTTTGTCTTGAGCACAAGTCAATATACTTATAAGGATTAGCCCGAGAATAGGAAGTTTTAATTTCATGATTAAAAAGGATAATGAACCAATTTTTAAAGTTAAAAAAATGTTGTTGGATTGTAAAGAAAAACTCTATATTTGCAATCCTAAAATGATAACCATTTCGGGGTGTAGCGTAGCCCGGTTATCGCGCCGCGTTTGGGACGCGGAGGTCGCAGGTTCGAATCCTGCCACCCCGACAAAAAAGCTCAGTTTTTACTGAGCTTTTTTTATTCCACCCTCACATAGTTCTCAGAGTAGATTCTATTGCCATCTTCATCAAGTTCTATTTGTTGAAATTTATTGGTTGACAAGGATAATTCAAATGTAAATTCTTTATTTTCTGCAATGACTTCATCCATTACGGTTGAGCCAAAATCTAAGATTTCAGTAAGCTTATTACCATTATAGTTATATGTACCATAGCCAAACCACTCTGAAGAGTCTGCGGGTCTATGCTTACACCACATCACTTTGGTGTCTGTATACATTTTGAGTTGTCTAAATTCGGGATTCATTTTAAAAGAATCCACAATAACATTATCCTTATAATTATAAAATCCAGTAAGTTCCCAGGTCCCTTTTAGATTGTTATTAAGTTCTTCTAGCGTTGTGTTTACTTCTGGAGTGTCAACATTACTTTTTGGTTTGTCTTTACACGAAAACGTAAGTGACAATATTATGCTTAAGATTAAGGTTTTAGATTTCATAACAGGTTAGATTTTGCCATTAAACACCTAAAAATTAAGAAATTAAATTGAGAAAATGAAGTAATTAAGAATCTTTATGATACGATAACAAGTGTTGATAACTTCTGTGTAAGGATTTAACCAAAAAACCTACTTTTGTTATGTAATAAAATGCAAGATATGTCAGATACAATTGAAAACGTAAAATGTTTAATAATAGGTTCGGGACCTGCAGGTTATACTGCTGCTATATATGCTTCCAGAGCTAACATGGCTCCTGTGCTTTACCAAGGGGAGCAACCTGGTGGTCAATTAACAACAACTAATGATGTTGAAAATTTCCCTGGATACCCAGATGGTATTACTGGTCCGGAAATGATGATTCAGCTGCAAAAGCAAGCCGAACGTTTTGGTACAGATGTGCGCCATGGTTGGATTACTAAGGTAGATTTCTCTGGTGATATACATAAAGTTTGGGTTAATGGTGAAACCGAGATACATGCATCTACAATAATCATCTCTACAGGAGCATCTGCAAAATATTTGGGATTACCATCTGAGCAAAAATACTTGAAGCTCGGAGGTGGTGTTTCTGCATGTGCAGTTTGTGATGGGTTCTTTTACAGAAATCAAGAAGTTGTTATTGTAGGAGCTGGAGATTCAGCTTGTGAAGAAGCACATTATTTATCTAAACTTTGTAAGAAGGTTACTATGTTGGTAAGACGTGATGAGTTTAGAGCATCTAAGATTATGGCTAATCGTGTTAAAAATACCGAGAACATAGAAATTTTATATAATACTGAGACCGAAGAAGTTTTAGGTGATGGTCAAGTAGTTACTGGAGTTAGAGTGTTTAACAACCTAACTAATGAGAAACATGAGATTCTTGCTACAGGATTTTTTGTTGCTATTGGTCACAAACCAAATACAGATATATTTAGGGATTATTTAGATTTAGACGAAACAGGTTATATTATTAACGCTGAGCCAGGTACTAGTAAAACTAATGTTGAAGGTGTATTTGTAAGTGGTGATGCTGCAGATCATGTTTATAGACAAGCTATTACTGCAGCAGGAACAGGTTGTATGGCAGCCTTAGATGCCGAACGTTATTTGGCAGCTAAAGATGCTGATTTTGAAGTAGCAACATCTACTTATAATTAATTAGGATATAAAAGAATAAAAAAGCCGAAGTGAGAAACTTCGGCTTTTTTAGTTATTGATTTTTAGACCTTGATTAGCGCTTCTTTTTCTGTAGTTTTGCAGTATCTTCAAACTTAGTGATGGTAATTGCCGGATTTCCATATAAATAAATTTCACTATCACCAGAAGCTGCTATTGTAATACTTTCAGTTGAGGCAATTGTTAGATCACTATTATCTTCTAAAATGGCATCTACAGATTTAACATCAAACCTAGGACTGTTAAAATTAGTTGAGTTGTCTAATCGAATTATGGCATTATTTGCTTGACCTTCAATTACGGCATCAGAGCGTAAGTACAAGTCAAAGTCTGCAACTGTACTATTTATTAAAGCGTCTAGTTTACTATTATCACTAAGCTCAACTTTAGTAGAATCTGCAGTTAAATTTAATCGTGTTTTTGATTTCCCCGAGCTTTTATACAAAAAATTCTTTGCTCTAATATTTAAATACGCTCTTGAGTTACCTGAGGTGGTTAAAGTAGCATCACCAAGCTCCATTGAAGTTAGTGACCTAATTTCTCCATCGCCTTTGGTTTCAATATGCTTTAAGGCATCACCATAATTTACCGTAATATTTAGTTTCTTTTTTGAAGTGATACGCATAGTCTCTACAAATGTGAGAACGCCATCAACGACATCAAACTGTATAACTTCATGTAGGTTATCATCGGCTTCAACATTTACAGAAGGTTTACTATTGTAGACAATTTCAATAGAAAAATCTCCATCGACAACTATCGATTCAAAATCATCAATATACGTTTGCTTAATGGTTACATTTCTATCACCCTTTATTTTCTCTTGTGCTATTATAGTTGGTACTACAACCATAAATACCATTAGAATAAGTAATAATTTTTTCATGTATTTTGTTTATTTCGCTATTAATAAGACACAAATCAATGATAATGTCACTTTTAAAGCTATTAAACAAAGATATACAAAAACCGTCCCAAACTCCATAAAGAATTTAAAACGGTTTATAATTGATTGGTTATAAGTTGTTTATGTGCTATAAATAAACATGTTTATAATAAGTCAGTATGTGTTTAATTTCCTCTAACGCTACCTGAAGAACTATCGGATTTATCTATTTTTTCTGGACTTCCAGAATATCTAATGTCTGCGCCACTTGTAGCTCTAGCTATTAGTTCTTTAGATGTGTTAACGGAAATATCTGCACCACTCGTCGCTTTTACTTTAGAGGTTTCGGCTTTTAAATTTGATGCTTCGATATCGCTACCACTTGTTGCCTCTGCAATTAACATAGTGGTAGTTCCGCTAAGTCTTATATCGCTTCCGCTTGTAGAGTGAACATTTAATGTTTCGGTTTTTACATCTAATTTCATATCTGCACCACTAGTAGTATTTAGCTCTAAGTCATCAACTTCTATAGTATTTGTTGAAAATACGTCACTACCGCTTGTCGCTTTAATAGCTGAAATATTAGAAATACTAAGGTTAATTTTTCTTGAAGCTGCTCTTCTAATGTTTTCTGTAGTATAGATACGTAATACTCCGTCTTCTACTTCGGTCATTATAAGCTCGTGTAGGTTTTCATCGGCTTCAATATTAAGTGCAACATCATTACTTTGCGTAATGTAAAGATCTAAACCTTGACTCACTTTGATGGACTCAAAGTCGTTTGAAATAGTTCTGTCTTGGGTTACTACATTTCTATTACCATCTATTCCTGTTCCAAGTGGAAAATTGCAGGAAAGCATAAGGATACTTATAATACTTGTTACTATTACTCTTACTAATGTACTCATGATTTTTAACGTTTTAATCTGAAACCTATCTTTACTGTGCTCAGTATAACCGTTTCAGGATGATTTATTTTTGATTGATATTTAATGTTTTATTTTTTTTACTTCTTCAGCAATGTTACCGTTTTCTCTAACAACCATTTTAATTATTTCTCCTTTGATATTCTTTGCAAATTCAAAAGTTAATGGTGCTTTAGGATGCGCAAATATATTTTCTGATATGGGATTTAGTAGAACTACCATTTCACCTGCATGAAGTTGCAAAGTATTATTCTTTACAGAAATTGTTGCTTTACCAGTTTTTGTCATGTATTTCCCTGAATAAGTTTCTAAAATATCTTCGGATACAGAATACTTAACAGTATCATTATTAATCTCCTTTGCTACATGATTATAACTTATAACACGTTTAAGCTTCCATTTATCATTTTCAATAATCCATAAATGCGAAAACAAAGCATAGTTGTTAGTCTTATCATAGGTCATGTTTTTATCTGGTGAAAAAAAATGCTTACCGTTTTGTAATGCTCCGTATAATTTTCCATTATTGTACATCGGAAATACTTCTAAACTTTCTTCAACAAGAAACCTATAAATTTTTTCAGGATTGTTTTCTCTACAAATCCCATTCCTCATTGTTTTTACAAATTCCTCTTTAGAATTTGTGATACCACCTTTATCGTGGTAGAATTCTAAATCATTAGACATTAATGCCGCACTTTTTTCAACTTCACATTTGTTAAATCCAATTTTAAAAAGAATACTATCTTTAGCTTTAAGCGTATTGAAAAGTTCGGATTTTTTGTCTATTTGTGCTGATGCAATACCAGAAGCCATAAGGAATCCGATACTGCATAGCAAAAATAATTTGATTGATTGATTCATTTTTTGATTGATAAATACACTACAAATGTCTGTAGGTTTTTGATTGATATAAATTTAATTTTACTGAACTGTCATTTTTTAGGCTTCAATTGTCGTTGACTTCTAAATCTACACCATCCTCGTCTATTTTGAGGCTAACCTCTGGCTTTTCTTCATTAGACGACAATTTTTCTACTGAGGTTTCAAAATTATCTTCATTTTCATTTAATTTCTCTTCACAATCCAGACATTCAGTATCATCTTCAATTATTCTTAGGTAATGTTCTTCCATGCCATTATCTAAAATATCATTGAAATAGCTTGAGTTTCTATGAAAACTATATGTATTATCATCTGCATAAAGAACTGTGCCTTCTGGTAAATAAAGCATCACTAAGATTTCTTGATCACTAAACTTATTTTCAATATCTGTTGTTAAATAAGGATCTAACAAAAGTTTACCATTGCTTAACTTATAATTGTAATTGATATTCTGCGCTCTCGATTTTGCTGCATTATAGCTACTGCCTCGTGCTTGTTTTTCTAATACAATCGATGCCAGTGAATCTTTGGTAGACCTAACCACAAGTCTTATATCAGTAGACTTAATAATACGACCATTTTCATCTTCTATTAATTTATAATAGTTGTTTCGTCTGTAATAGTAGTCGTTGTAAGTATCACTAGACATGCTTAGCTTTAAGGTGTCATTTTCTTTGATGTTTAATTGTTCTTTTATAGTAGTTTTGGCATCAAAAGCATGTTCGGTTGCTTGCTTAACTCCTATAATCACCAACCCAATAATTGCCATTAGCCATAGGCCTAATAAGGTGAATTTTGCTACATTACCTATAGATTTTAAGTTATTTACCAGAATTTTTAATCCCAGATAGAATACAAAAAAGAAAGGTATTCCTATGGCAAAGAATAATAACATAGACATTAGCCATTTAGGTATGTCTGCGGCATTTGCTGCGTCTATGAAATCCATTCCAGGAAAATAAACAACATCAGTAACTCCAACAGTAAAGAATGCTACAATTAAACTTAGTAGAGTACTAATACCAACTATAATTAATATAATTCCAATGAACTTAGCGATAACTTTAAGGAAAAACATCATAATGTTTCCAATAGAATCGAAAAACGTTTGTGAGCTCGATTTTATACGATTACCTTGTTTTTGAAAATCAACACTTTTTACGGTTTCTGAGATGTTATCTGAAACATTGTCAAAGCCTTCTTTTAGCTTGTCTCCGTGTTTTTTAAAATCAACATTTTTTACAGTTTCTGATACTGAATCAATGCCGTCTTTAATTTTTTTTTCAATGCTACTGATGTTAACAGGATCACCTGTCATAGTCAGTTTTTCAGCTGTAGTTCTGGCTTCTGGTACCAGAGCCCAAAAGATAAGATATATAAATACAAATGTACCACCAGATCCGATTGCCAATAATAACCAAATGAGTCGCATCCAAATGGATTCTATACCGAAGTAATGACTTAGTCCTGCTGCTACACCACCTATATATGAATTATCTGTATCTCTATATAGTTTTTTTGTAGGTCTAGAATCGTAAGATTTTTTAGTTCGTGGCTCATCTTCAAAGATTTCATCATCAACCAGGTAGTCTTCTGGTTGTCCCATTATGGTGATGACTTCATCAACTAATTTAATACCTACAACTTGTTTTTCATTTTGTATACGCTCAGAGAATAACTCTGCGATACGCGCTTCTATGTCTGCTATAATTTCTGAACGACCTTGAGAGTCTGTAAATGAACGTTTTATAGCCTCAAGATAGCGTGATAATTTAAGATATGCATCTTCGTCTATATGGAAGAATATACCTGCTAAATTTATATTGACTGTTTTATTCATTTTTTTGTTGTTTTTGTACTTGTTACTAGGTTAACTGCATTTTGTAATTCACTCCAAGTAGTGTTTAACTCTTTAAGAAACAGTTTACCTGTTTCGGTAAGACCATAATATTTTCTTGGTGGCCCGGATGTGGATTCTTCCCAACGATAATTGAGTAACCCAGCATTCTTTAATCTTGTTAATAGTGGATATATGGTTCCTTCTACAACAAGCATTTTTGCGTCTTTTAGTGTGCCCAGAATTTCTGCAACATAGGCATCTTCATCTTTTAAGATGGATAAGATGCAATATTCCAGCACTCCTTTACGCATTTGTGCTTTTGTGTTTTCTATCTTCATATTATTAGTGTCTTAAATTCGATTAAACTGTTCATTTTTTGATTGATTATTGATGAATACTTTGATTTATTTTAAGAAATTAATGGTTAATGGATATTTGTATATATTTCCATCTCTAGCAGATAAACTTGCTCTTACGATAAGCGCTAATTCTACTATAAAAGCTATAATAGCCAGAGCCCCAAGTCCGCCACCTATATAGAGTAAAGGAGAAGGCTCTCCTACATTTATATGAAAATTATTAAAGCCATGAAAGTTTATAACATCCATACCATCAAATAATTTAAAAATAAAAAATGGAACACTAATGGTGCCTATAATAATTGCATAGAGTAAAACACTAATTTGAAAATTTATAGCCTGTTTACCATGTTGATCTACAAATTCTGATTTATCCTTGTTAGCTGCCCATAATACTATTGGACCAATAAAGTTGCCAAACGGAATTATAAATCTTGAAAACGTCGAAAGATGTATAAATGTCGCTAAATTTTTATGATGATTGTCTACCATTTTTAAAAGTATATAATAGTTGCTTATACAAATATATGTCTTTTGGAAGGTATTATGTTACACATAGTACTAAAAATTAACATTTTTTTAACATTAGTCAGGATGAAATATTTCAATTATTTTAGTGAAAATTATAATTATTTAGTATGAAGATATCACCATCTAAGCTCAATACATTTCTAATGTTTAAATTGCCAGCAGCTTATTTTACGGGTGTGAGAACAAAACAAATTAATGATACCACTTGTGTAGTTTCTGTAAAACATCGTTGGATAAACCAAAATCCATTTAATTCTATGTTTTGGGCAGTGCAAGGTATGGCTGCTGAATTAACTACTGGTGCTTTAGTAATTAAAAAGATTAGAGAAAGCGGTAAAAGGATATCTATGCTTGTCGCAAATAATAATGCTTCTTTTACAAAAAAAGCTACAGGAAGAATTACTTTTAAATGTGATGAAGGCTCAAAAATAGATGAAGCTATTACTAGAGCTATTGAAACTGGCAAAGGACAAACAGTTTGGTTAAATTCAAACGGTATAAATAGTGATGGAGTACAAGTGTCTTCTTTTAATTTTGAATGGACTTTGAAAGTTAAATAAAATTATTACTAGCTATGCGCGGTAATGTTTTAATAATAACTTTATGTAACAAAAGTTAGTTTTATCCAACCAATAAACGAATTAATCAAAAACATTTAAATACTTAACAATGGAAAAATTACCAGATTTTACAGATAGAAATGCTCACGAAATAGATTATCGCATTTACGGTGAAGAAATGCAATATGTAGAAATAGAATTAGATCCACAAGAAGCAGTAATTGCGGAGTCGGGTAGTTTTATGATGATGGACGATGGTATAAAAATGGATACCATATTTGGTGATGGTTCTCAAAAAGACAAAGGCTTTTTTGGTAAGATATTAGGTGCAGGTAAGCGTATATTAACTGGTGAAAGCTTATTTATGACAGCTTTCTATAATGACCTTACAGGAAAACGAAATGTATCTTTTGCCTCTCCGTATCCTGGTAAAATTATTCCTATTGATCTTAACGAATTTAGAGGCAAGTTTATTTGCCAAAAAGATGCTTTTCTATGTGCGGCTAAAGGAGTAAGTGTAGGTATTGAGTTTTCTAAAAAACTTGGAAGAGGACTTTTTGGTGGTGAAGGCTTCATCATGCAAAAACTAGAAGGTGATGGTATGGCATTTGTTCACGCAGGTGGCACTATGGCTGAAAAGACATTGCAAGCTGGTGAAACGCTTAGGGTAGACACTGGTTGTCTTGTGGGTTTTACACAAGGAGTAGATTATGATATTGAATTTGTGGGAGGTATTAAAAATTCCATTTTTGGAGGCGAAGGCTTGTTCTTTGCAAGATTACGTGGACCAGGTAAAGTATATATACAATCTTTACCATTTAGTAGATTAGCGGATCGTATATTGGCATCTGCCCCTAAGTCTGGAGGTAGCTCTAAAGGAGAAGGGAGTATACTTGGAGGTTTAGGTGATTTGTTGGATGGAGACAATCGGTTTTAGTTTTAAATATAAGTAAATCAGTGTGTTGGCTTGTGAGAATTTACTTTTATAATGTTGTATTGTAATCGAGTAATTATAAACTTTTAACATAATATGCTGTTAAACTTTATATGTTTTTTAATTTTTACATGTTTTTTTTCTAACTTTAATTCAGAATTGAAACAATAGCCTATAGAGAAAATTACTTTTTTTTAAACCTTAAACTTAAAATTACCTATGGCGAGAGCAATGTATGAGTACACAAAAACTGTACTTAGCAAGGTTAGTTTTGATGCGACATTATTCTGTAAGGAAGTGCAAAAAGCAGTAAAGCGTTTACTGCCTCACGAACTAGAAGAATTAAGAATATTTATTCAGTCCCTAATCAATCAAAACCCAGAATTAAATCAATGTTTAATCTATTTAAAAGCATAAAGAAAAGCGACGTTTTAGTCGCTTTTTTTAATTCCTAAACTTATCTTTGCATAAAATTTTTAAAGCTGAAAAAGCTAGTCGTTTTCATATTGCTTTTATCATTTGCTATACGTCCGATTTACTATGTCGGTAACGTCCTTTATTATCAATTGAATATTGATTATATCATCGAAGCTTATTGTGTAAACAAAGACAAACCAGAACTTCAGTGTAATGGGAAATGCCATCTTGCCAAACAGCTTCAAATTGTAGATAATAATACATCCATTGAAAAGTCTAGTATTAGTTTAGTTTACGAAGCGTTCTACCCATTGTATTTTCAAATTACCGCTCAAGATATACTAAAAGGTAATTCTCCAATAGATGGTTTAAACAACTGGAAGTACCAATCGAATTTAAAATCCACTTTTTTATATAATTGTTTTCACCCTCCAAGGTATACTTCCATTTTTTTGATAAGCCTTTTGGCTTAATTAACATTTCAATTTTAAAGTAAGGCATAGCGTAAATGACTAAATGCCATACCTCTCTATGTCTATACTTTAATAACAGTATTAAAATCTTAAAATGAAAAATTATATAATTGCCATAATACTTATGGCAACATTAGTGCTATATGCACAAGAAAAGGAAGAAAGTTTAGAACATTGGAAAAGTAAGCGACCAGATGGTCACGCACCTATTTCTGTAATGGGTGATCATATGCATAACAAAGGAGGTTGGATGTTCTCTTATCGCTATATGTATATGAACATGGAAGATTTACGCAGAGGTGATAGTGATGAAGATTTTGCAGATGTCTTAGTGCCTAATGGGGGTGATTATATGGTAACTCCAACACGTATGCCAATGAGCATGCATATGCTTGGGGCTATGTATGCGACTAGTGATAAGATAACATTAATGGCCATGTTAAGCTATTTGAGTATGGAAATGGACCATCTTACAGGAATGGGTGGAAGATTTACAACTGAATCTAGAGGTTTTGGAGATACAAAAGTATCAACGTTGTATCGCTTTTTTAATAAAAACAAACAGCAGTTACATGGACAATTAGGTTTGTCAATTCCTACAGGTTCAATCGAAAATGAAGATGTAACCCCTGCTTCTAATGGGGAGGATGTTATTTTACCTTATCCTATGCAAATAGGTAGTGGTACTTTTGATCCCGAGATTGCCTTAACATATCTATCGCAAGGAGATTTATTCTCCTTTGGTTCTCAATTACGAGGCATTTTTAGATTAGGAAAAAACGACAATGACTATCGTCTGGGAAATCGCTATACGCTTAATAATTGGTTAGCTATTAAAGCTACGGGTTGGTTGAGTTTTTCAGCGAGAATAGAAGGAGTTATTGTTGGAGAAATTGATGGAGACAATCCAGAATTAAATCCAAATATGGTGATAACTGCGGATACAGATAACTCAGGTGGAACATTTGTAAACTCTGGATTAGGTTTTAACCTTTATGCTCCAAAAGGTGTGTTAAAGGACTTAAGGCTAGGCTTTGAGTTTGCAACACCTTTAGTACAAGATGTTAATGCTGTACAATTAAAAACAAAAGAAACAGTTACTGTTGGATTACAGTACGCATTTTAATTATGGCATATAATTATGAAAAATCCCTCAATTGAGGGATTTTTTATTTAGGTAATGGACTTATAATCTCAACATTACTAAATGCTATTGCCCCACGTATAATGCCCGATATTGAATTATGTAACGCATCAATAATCTGCATTTTCAATTCACTTTTATGAAAAATAATGCTCACTTCTCTTGCAGGTGAAGGCTCTGCAAAATGTCTAAGATTTGGGTTTAACTTTTCTTTTATGTCTAAGGTATGTAAATATGGAAGAAGTGTCATTCCCATCCCCTCATTAGATAATTTAATTAAGGTTTCTATGCTACCACTTTCTAACTGAAAATTATCATCAATTTGGTCCTTAAAAGTTTTACAAAGATTGATGACTCCATCTCTAAAACAATGACCATCTTCTAGAAGGAGCATATCTTCAATCTGTAGATCGGCAACCTCAATGGTTTTTTCATCTTTTAGTCTGTGATTATCTGGTATATATGCAACAAAAGGCTCGTAATATAATACGCGTTCTTTAATATTTTCACTTTCAAGAGGTGTAGCCGCTATAGCAGCATCTAAATGACCATCTCTTATTCTTGTTAGGATTTCTTCTGTGGTAAGTTCTTCAATTTTTAGTTTTACTTTAGGGTATGTTTTTATAAAGTTTTTTAAGAACATAGGTAAAAGTGTAGGCATTATAGTTGGTATAATACCTAAACGAAATTCTCCTCCAATAAAACCTTTTTGTTGATCTACTATATCTTGAATGCGCTCGGCTTCATTAACGATATTTCTTGCCTGAAATACTATCTTTCTCCCAACATCAGTAAGTTCTATAGGTTTTTTTCCTCTATCAAAGATGATAACGTCAAGTTCGTCTTCTAATTTCTGTATTTGCGTACTAAGTGTGGGTTGTGTTACAAAACACTTTTCTGCAGCCTTAGTAAAATTTTGATGCTCTGCGATAGCTAGAGCGTATTTGAGTTGTGTAATTGTCATTGTGATTGATTTAGACTATAAAATTACAAAAAACTATTTATAAAAACTATAATTTATTAATAAACTATTTTGAACTTTTAATGTAATTTAAATAAAAAAACCTTCAGAATTACTCTGAAGGTTTTTAGGGGCAAGCTATTAAAAATCAATATTAATTTCTATAACTCTATTATTTTAAAAGTCTTTAATCAATTTATTGACTTTATTAATTACATTCAATTTCAATCTCAGCATCATTGTCATTTAAACTTTGCACTATTAATTCGTCAAAGTAGCAATCAATAAAAGCCCATTCATCGTCAAAATTTCCTGAAGTAGCATCTAAAATTACTGTTGGATATCCAGTATTTCCTTCTACAACAGACCATGTGCCAGTTGTAATGATACCATTTTCTGCAGTAACTTCAAATGTTCCATCTTCATTAAATATGTAGGCATATTCACCATTAAAATATTCAACCTCCCAAGGACATTCAGTTAAAATTTCTGCTACTCCTTCATTTGTACAATTATCGACATTATCATCACATTCTACAACATCATCCTCAGTAAATCCTTCACATTCTGCAAAGCACATATTTGGGAAAACAGTGACTATAGTTTCACCTGCTGGTGTTGTATATTCAATACAAACCGGATCTACAGGCTCATCTTCACATTCTTCACATTCATAGTCATCATCATCATAATAGTCATCATAACAATCTTCTAATACATCTTCAAAATCCTCAGCACTATTGATCGTTACAATTTCTTCTTCGTCATCATCATCATCATCTTCATAAACTGTTACTGTAAAAGGATAAACAAAATCAAAAACATATACATCGTAAAGCGCATTTCCTAATTCTTCTTCAGAATTTACAGTTATGACATCACCATCTTCAGTAACTACTGATATAGGAAAGTTTAAAGAGAAGCACTCAAAGCCACCGACATAGTAATCATCTTCGCAATCATCTAAGAAATCATCCTCATCAAATCCGTCACATTCTGCATAGCATTCATTTGGATACGTTACAATAAAAGTTTCGCCGTCTGGTCCAGTTACTTCAACACAAACTGGATCATATTCATCTTCACATTCGTCATATTCTTCATCAAAATCGCAATCTTCTAATAAGTCAATGAATTCTTCCTCATCGTTAATTGTTTCTATTTCTATAGAATCGGTATCATCATTAAATGTTTCTACATCAAAAGGAAATGCAATACCATCGATATACAACTCATCTGTTGACGCTAACATCACATCAATTAAGTCATCTAAATCTTCAACAGTCACTGTAGCTCCATTGTTATACGATAATGTTAATGGGTATACAAAGTCAAAACAGAAATCTAAAACAATATTCCCAGAAGGGTTATCAGTTTGTGTTACATTTCCATTGGCATCAAACTGTGTTCGTAACTGATCTAAAGAAGTCGTTATGGATTGACTCTCCTCGGTTTGTTGTTGTGGGTCTTCTCCTACAGGTTCGTTATTGGTACAGGCTGTTACTAAGAATAATGCCATGAACATGCTAAAGAATGCAAACTTTAAATTTTTCATTTCAAATAAATTTTTAGGTTTAAAATTAGTTTATCGAGGTTAATCGTTAGTAAGACAACCTATAAAATAAAAACCCTACTTTTTTTCTCAAGTTTTTTTTTTCATAGCTTTGACGTATCAACTTCAAAACTACTAATGACCAAAGATACTCGTAATATCTGTCACTCAAAAACCTTTGAGAACATCTATAATACTTATGCAAAAGAGATTAGGCGGTTTTTATTTTTTAAAACACAAAGCATAGATAAGGCAGAGGATATATTACAAGATGTTTTTATTAAACTTTGGGATAATTGTAGTAATGTTGATTATGATAAAGTAAGGAGTTACATATATAGTATTGCCAATAACATGTTTTTAAATGATATTAAGCATCAAAAAGTAGTGCAAAACTTTAATAAGCATAATGTTAAAGAGCGTACCAATGAATCGCCAGAATTTATTATGCTAGAAAAAGAGTTTATGCAAAAATTAGAAGCAACAATTGCTGGCTTACCAGAAAAACAACGCGAAGTTTTTTTAATGAATAGAATTGAAAAGAAAAAATATAAAGACATAGCTCAACAGTTAGACATTTCTGTAAAAGCTGTAGAAAAGCGTATGCATCAAGCTTTGATTATAATGCGAAAAGAGATAGGAAATGTTTAATTTTAAATTAAAAGTAGGGTTTTTTATCATTAAGTTGTATTAACTATAGAACAGCATGGAAACAAATAATACACATAACGATTCAAACACATTTTTAGCAAAATGGCTAGATGGTGAACTTACTGATAAGGAATTAATGACCTTAGTAAGCAAGGATGAATATACTGTCTATTTAAAGATTAGAAAAGGGCTTGATGTTAGCGAAAAGCTTAATGCTCCCATTGATGATACTTTTGCCAAAATTCAAAATAAAATAGAGAATAAAAAGCCAAGTGTTAGACCACTCTATACCAATTGGGTAATTGGTGTTGCAGCATCTATTGTTGTGTTATTTGGTTTGTTTATCTTATTAGATGATAATAAGATTACCATTGAAACAGGTTTTGGAGAAAGTAGATCCATTGTTCTTCTAGATGGCTCTGAAGTTATATTAAATTCAAAATCTAGAGTTTCGTATGATGAAGATTTATGGGAAACTGAGCGCACATTGAGTCTCAATGGTGAAGCTTATTTTAAAGTCGCAAAGGGTAAGACGTTTACTGTAAAAACCGATAATGGTTCAGTTACTGTGTTAGGGACACAATTTAATGTGATTTCTAAAAATGATTTTTTTGATGTGGTATGTTACGAAGGCAAGGTAGGTGTAAAAACCTTTGAATCTGAGCATATACTCTTACCAAATAACGCTGTTAGAAAAGTAAATGGCTATCCATCTGAAGAAACCAAAAATTTGCTAAAAAAACCAACATGGATAGATGGTGAAAGTACGTTTAAAAGCGTACCATTACGTTATGTTATCAAAGCTTTAGAAGACCAATATGAAATTAATTTTGATGCTCAGGCTATAAATGATACAGATGTTTATACAGGTAGTTTTCCGTATAACAACTTAAACATTGCTTTAAAGACTGTCTTTGAGACACTTAATATAATATATACTGAAAAAGAAAACCGTAACATTAAACTTAGATATAAGGAATGAGGTTGATCTATATCTTTGTCTTAATGTTACTTCCTACACTAGCCTTTTCTCAAGAAGAGGCTTTTTACATTGAGTTTGAAGATGTACCTTTATATGATGCATTAGAACATATAGAAGATGTATATAAAGTACTTTTTTCATATAAAGATGATTATATAACTGGTAAAAGCATAACAATAGATAGAGAAAAAAGAACCTTATCTGATGTGCTTATTGAGCTTCAAAAAAATACAAATTTATACTACAAAGTCTTAGACAACCGATACATAATTATAAGTTTATCTAATGATAAAAGCACTAGAGCAGAAACATTAGGTAAAGTTATAGTTAGAAGTTATTTAGCTAAAGGTATCGAAAAGAACAGCGATGGAGCTTATAAATTATACCCTTCGCGATTAGGCATTTTGCCAGGACTTATAGAACCTGATGTTCTAGAAGGTATTCAATTATTACCTGGCGTATTAAGTCCAAACGAAACCGCTTCAAGTTTTTTTGTCCGTGGTGGGGCTTCAGATCAAAACCGATTAATTTGGGATGGCATCAATATATACCATAAAGGACATTTATTTGGCATGATATCTCCGTTAAACCCAAATGTGGCTTCAGAGATTAAATTTGTTAATAAAGGTTCTCATGCTAGATATGGTGAACGTTTGTCTAGTGTTACAGATATAAGATCAAGCGCTGTTATTGATAATACTTTAAAAGCAGAAATGGGTGTTAATGGAGTAAATGCGGATGCTATTATAAACTTGCCGCTTATTAAAGATAAACTCAATTTGCAAGCATCACTAAGACGAAGTTATACCGATATTTTTGAAACATTTACATTTAATCAGCTATCTGATAAAGTATTTGATAGCACTAAAATTAGTCAAGATGAAGATGGGGATAACGATTTTTCATTTTTAGATTATAATGTAAAATTGAATTATAAACCCAATAATAACAATACATTTTTTGCGAGTATGATTGTGATAGATAATCAACTTGATTATGTGTCTAATGATGATGAAAACAATAGGTTTTTTCAAGATGTTATGACTATTGAAAATAGAGGTTATGGTTTGGGGTGGAATCATAAATGGAATGAAAAACTTAACCAAGACACACAAGCTTTTTTCTCGGATTACACACTTAATTATAATTTCATAACTACAGAAAATAATGAGCAAATCTCTGATTTTGAAAAACGGAATGCCGTATTCGACTCTGGTATTTCTACAGAGATTAACTACAATCCATCGCATAAAAATAATTACACATTTGGATATCAATACACATTAAAGGATGTGTCCTATGCTTTTGTTAATACTGCAGACTTAAGAATTATCTTGGATACAGAACAAGAGATTGTGCAATCACATAGTGTATATGGTAATTTTGACTATAAGAATCCTAAATTATTCGATTTTTCTTTTGGTTTAAGAGGTACTTATTTTCAAGAGTTAGATGCAACACGATTTGAGCCAAGACTAATTATTTTTAAAGCGCTTAATACGCATTTTAAGTTTCAGGCCAGTGGAGAAATTAAGAACCAGATTATTAGCGAGATTGATGAAACCGTTTTTAGTGACCTCTCCTTAGAAAACAGGGTTTGGCGTTTGGCAAACAATAACGATTTTCCAATAATTAACAGTAAACATGTTTCCGCGGGATTTCTTTTTTCAAAAAACGGATGGAATATTGATGCAGATGCCTATTATAAAAAATTAAAAAATGTTACAGCTTTGTCATTAGGTTTCTTAAACCCCGAAGGAGGTGGTTTTAATATTGGTGATCAGAATATTCTTGGAGTGGATGCTTTTTTAAGAAAACGATTTAATGGATTTACAACCTGGGCAAGCTACTCGTATAATCGTGCACGTAGTCGCTTTAAAAATCTTAATAATAATAAATCTTTTAAGTCTAAATCTAATGTTACACATGCTATATCTACAGCATTGAGTTATAAGTTAGATGGTTTTCAAATAGCATTAGGTTGGAAATGGCAAACAGGGAGACCATTTACCGTGGCTAATGAAACTGATGGAAGTTATAGTTTTAATGAAGGTATTAACACTGCAGAATTACCTGTTTATCATCGTTTAGATTTATCTTCTACTTATAGTTTTAAGCTATCCAAGCATAATAAATTAAGAGGTAAAGTAGGTGTTTCTGTACGTAATCTTTATAATAGAAATAATTTGATTTCAAGAGAGTACAGAGGTAATAATAGTTTAAATGACTCTGTTGAGCTTATTGAGCGTTATTCTATTGGTATTACGCCAAATTTTATGCTGAGACTTTATTGGTAAAATATAACCTAGGATTGTAAACAAAAGACCGAGCAATTTTATATAGAATATACTCAGTCTTTTGTTTTTTGATTAATGATAGATGCTTTAGAAACGGATAATCATTTCTAAATTTTTTTCTTCTACTTTAAACTTTGCGTCGTCATATTGAGGTGGTCCAAAAGCCATAGCGTTATTAGAGGTTCCATAAGATTCTAATGGCATGCCATTTTCTCTAAAATCCATGCGTTGGTTTCCATTTTCATCATGTAAGGCCATTATAGCGTATTCTCCAGGTAAGACGTTTTTAAAAGTAATACTAACTTTTCCGTCTTTAATTTCAGTTTCAGCATCTTGAATACCTCTCCCTTTCATAAATGTTTCCGAACTGTGTAATGACATTAATACCTTACCAATGTCATTTTTTACGTTATCTATGGTCACTGTAATGGTAATACCTTTTTCTTCTTGAGAAAACCCAAATAAAGTGGTTAAGGTTAAAGCGAAAGTTAAAAATAAATGTTTCATAATATCTTGTTTTAATGGTTATTCATCTGAATTCAACAGATTTTAGATGTAGTCGAATAGATGATTCAAATATCAAGTAAAATTTCAAAAAAAAATAAATGACATTACCGAATTGTGATTTAAACAGGATGAATTGTAATTTTTGCTATTGGCATTTAACTATATCAATCCTCTGGCTTTAATTTCTAAATATTTATTGATGGTGTTAATTGTTAAGTTTTCTGGAGCAGTCAAAATAGACTGTATACCATGTTTTTGAAGTTCATTTACGATAAGTTTCTTTTCGTACATGAACTTTTCAGCAATGGTTTTTTGAAAAATTTCGAAAGTATTATGGGCTTCAACATTGGTGAGTTTTTCTAATTCTGTATTTTCAAAAAATATAACAACTAAAAGGTGATTTTTAGCCATAGCTTGTAGATATGGCAGTTGGCGATGCAAAGCATCTAAGGTTTCAAAATTAGTGTAGAGAAGGAGTAGGCTACGTTGCGTAATACTTCGTTTTATATCTATATATAATCTTGAAAAATCAGATTCGGAAAAATCTGTGTTTACATTGTATAAGGTTTCAAGAATTTTATGCATTTGCGAAGGTCTACGCTCAGCCGCAACTTTATTTTCAACCTTTTTTGAAAAGGTAAACATACCAGCTTTATCTTGTTTTTTTAATGCTACATTGCTAATAACTAGTGTAGCGTTAATAGCATAATCTAAAAGACTTAAACCTTCAAAAGGCATTTTCATGGCTCTGCCTTTATCAATAACGCTATAGATAGGCTGCGAGCGTTCATCCTGAAATTGATTAACCATTAATTGATTACGCTTAGCTGTAGCTTTCCAATTAATATTTCTAATATCGTCTCCGGTAACGTAATCCTTAATCTGTTCAAACTCCATTGTATGACCAATGCGGCGAATTTTTTTTAACCCGTACTCAAAAAGTTTGTTAGAAAATGCAATAAGCATGTATTTTCTAAGCTGTAAAAAAGAGGGGTAATTAGGTACCATGGCATCTTTAGCAAATTGATAACGTCTTGTTACTAAGCCAATAGGTGAGTTGACGTAGATATTTAGGTTACCAAAATAGTATTCACCGCGTTCTAGAGGTCGTAACGTGTAGGTGATTTTCTTTTTTTGATGCGTATTGAGTTGGGCATTAATTTCAAAATCGCGCTTTTGGTATTGAAACGGTAGTTCGTCAATTAATAACAAATAGGTCTTAAAATTGTAGTTATTTTTTAACGTTAATTCTATAGGGTTATCATCTCCATTACTCAGTTTTTCTGGTAATACTCTTGAAGCTGAAATACCTTTTTGTTTATATAATAGAATAAGGTCTATAACCACTAATCCAACAGCTACAAAAAACATAGAAGTGATAATGCTTAGCAAACCTGGATATATATAGGAAAGGATAAACAGTACTACAAACACCATTGCTACAAGGAAAAACCGAAAGGTTAAATAGGTATGTTTAAAAAAGCGTTTCACTATCTTGGTATCTCAATAGTTTCAAGGATTTGATCTACAACTTTATCTACAGTAAATGCCTCCATCTCACGCTCAGGAGTTAAAACCAAACGATGTTTAAGAACAGCTTTTGTACAACGTTTTATATCATCGGGAGTTACAAAATCTCTTCCGTTTATTGCTGCATTTGCTTTTGCGGCATTTAAGATAGCAATAGAGGCTCTTGGGGAGGCTCCCAGATAAAGATTAGCGTTATTACGTGTGTTATTTACTATTGAAGCGATATAATTTAAAAGATTGTCTTCTACAACGATTTGTTTTATGACATCTTGATATTTCTTAATAACATCTGATGATAATACAGGTACGATAGTATTAAAATCCATAGTGTCTTGTCTATGGTGGTTGTCTACCAAAATTTGAACTTCATCTTTTAATGATGGATAATCTACTTCTATTTTAAATAAAAAACGGTCTAATTGCGCTTCAGGTAAACGGTATGTGCCTTCTTGCTCTATAGGATTCTGGGTGGCAAACACCAAAAATGGTAATTCCATATCATAGCGTGTGCCATCCATTGTAATTTGGCGCTCAGCCATAACCTCAAATAAAGCGGCTTGTGTTTTTGCTGGTGCTCTGTTTATTTCATCAATTAAAACAATGTTAGAAAAGATAGGTCCTTTTTTATATTCAAACTCACTGGTTTTAACATTGAAAATCGAAGTGCCTAAAATATCACTTGGCATTAAATCTGGAGTAAATTGAATTCTGCTAAAATCCACATCCATGGTTTTAGCCAGTAATTTGGCTGTAACCGTTTTTGCTACACCTGGCACTCCTTCTATTAATGAATGACCATTAGTAAGAATAGAAATGATTAACAATTCGATCATTTCATTTTGGCCAACAATAAATTTTGCAATTTCTTGCTTTATTTGCTCAACACTATCTTGAAGAGGTTTAAGGTCTATTCTACTTTTAAAATCTTCAGTGGGTTGTTCGTTAGCTTCATTATTAGGTGAAGTAGTGTTAGAATCCTCTATATTTTCTGAAGATGGTGTATGTTGTTCTTCCATTATTGTGTATGTTTTGTAAAGTGTTCTATTTTTTTATTGAGTTCTATGAGTTCTTGTTCGGTATGATTTATTTTAGATTTTAAAAAAACCAGATAATCTACCAATGTTTTAGTGTTTTCTTTTGGGTTGCTTGATTTTACGGCTAGTTTTTCAATAAAATTTTGATTTAATTGATTGGTGTCTAAGTAATAATTTCTACGCACATATTCTAAAAAGTACTGTATCTTTTTTTCAATAATATTGGTGAAATCTCCATGTTGATAATACAATTCTCCTATGGTTCTTGTAAAATCTACCGTTGCATTTTCTAACTTATCGATGACAGGAATAATACGTTGTGTACGTTTCCCTCTAAAGATTACAAATAAGATGAGACCAAACATACTAATATAGAAAGCCCATTTTAAGGCAGTATTTTGAAGTATGTAACGCAATGGACTAGTTACTGTTTTTCGACCACTCTTATAGTTGTTATCCCATATGATTTGCTGTTTGGGCAGGTAAGATAAAACAGTAGCTGCATAATCTTCTTTGTCAGCCATGAGATGGTAATTGGTAAATGCAAAAGGGTTAGTGTGCAATAGAAATTGCCCTCCTTTTTCACCTACATCGACTTTTATAAAATTGGGGTGGACTTCTTGTATGTCATCTTCATCTTTTGTTGTTATAGTACCTAAGATTGTAGCTTTTAAAGTATCTAAAGAACTAAAGTGGCTGTTCTCTATAACATCTTTAAACTTACGATTGTTTTTTTGGAGGCTTGGGCTGGTAAATTTATGATTTGATTCTTTTTTATAAAGATTAGCGTATTGCCTTTGTACTGCAACATTTAGTGAGTCTATGGCATTACCATAAAAATAATTGCCACTTATAAAAACTGTATTTCCGTTTTCGGCGAAGTCCATTATTGCTTTAGATTCTTCGCTATCAAAACTGATGTAGTTATTAATAAAAACTAAAGATTTCGAGGTAGAGGTGTCAATATCTTTTAAGTATTCGTATATAGAACGTTCTGAGGTTAAGACTTTTCCAGAAGAAAATGTGTCTAACTCGTTAAAAAGAATATAACAACCCAATGGAATTTTATCGGCAGCAGAGTAGGAGTCTCTCCAATTAAGTGCTTTGGGTTTGGTTACCTCGGCTATCATCATAAAAACAATAACCGCACCAATAATATAGAACGCTATTTTTGAACGCTTATCCATGCTGAGTTGTTTTTATAAGTTGATTAAAATCGTCTTTATTTTTATTGAAGCTTACTTCGTCTATAGGAAATTCTCCATACCATACATAGTCGTAGATATAAGAAACTCTTTTAAATAAGTTTTTTAGTTTCGAGTCTTTTATTTCATTGAGATAGTCTGAATTAGTTTTATCGTAATGCCATTCAATTGTTTTTTTGTTAGCTAAAACCTTTAAGGATTTTAGATACATATAGCGTGTTGCTAATCTGTAATTCTTTTCTTTAAGCGCTTGTCTTATGAGCTTATCAAAATCGACTTGTTCAATATGCTCTTCAACATAACTAAAACCTTCTATAGTTTTATCTTCAGTTTTAAATACCGAACTAACAGGATTTTGTAATAAGAATTTTATGAGAAGATAAAGCACAATAACTCCTAATAAACCATAGACTATATATTCCATGGTTTGATAATCTAACCAATCAATATCAAACCCAAAAACATCACCTAACCAGTTAAAAAATGATCTAAGAACACGTTGTATTAAATTAATACCTCCTGTATCGTTAATAGAGTAATTAAAATCGTTACCCGAGTAATTATCTTTAAAATTATCTTTAAAGTAAGTCACTTCGAGAACACTAGAATCACGTTTTATAATAGCATCTTGAGCACTTAAAGCAACTGAACTTAAAAAGGTAAAGATGCAAGTATTAATATGTCTTAAATTTAACTCACTCATTAATACCGATTTGATCTATTTTCTTCTGAAGAAATACATTATGCTTTACTTCGTATAAGTTGTAGTAAAGAATCCCGTAAGATAATTGTGATAAGGCTTGTGTGTAGATAAATGACAATAAAAATGCAGCAAAACCAAAAGTAAAGACTAATGTTGCAAAGGTGCTAGTCCTAAGGTCAACATTACTTTCTACCGAAAAATAGGTGTAAATACCAACTATAAAACTAGGTATGGATATAATTAAAACAGTAATCATAAGATTTAGTATACCTATTACTAAACCATATAGTATAACTCTCCAAAAATTAGAGAACGTAAAATCAAAACCCTCAGAAATTGCTTCTCCAAATCCTTTCTTATTCGAAAAAATAGACATAAATGTTAATCCAAAAATGGCAGTCATTGTAAAACTTAAACCATATTGAATTAACATTCCTAAGAAGGGAATAAATGCTAATAGGCCAGAAATAACAAGATAGACTACATATAAAAGGCCACCAATGAGAATAAATATTATGATGGTGCCAATATTGTTTAAAATGCTTTTCCATACATTCTTAGAGACGATTTTACCTTCATTATTAACATATTCTGCTATATAAGCGCTGGAAAAACTATAATTTATTAATGAGGTGATAAAAACAATTAAAAATAGAATAATTGCTCCAGCTATAAGATAACTGTCAGAAGCTATATTATTTCCCATACCAAACCTAAAATCGCGACTAGCTAAACCCATAAAGCCAGTAACCAAAAGGTATGAACATATAAGTGTTAATATAATACTTACTGCATTATACCTTAAATATAAATTGGTGTAAGCTTTAAAATTATGTTTTAAGAATAAAAAGTAAGTGTTAATAATATCTCCAAATGTACTTCTTGTCCTCAGTTCAATATACTTTTCGTTCACGATATATATGGTTTGGGTATTAATCCAGAATTTACTTTGGTAAGCTCTTTATTGACAGCTTTATTTAATAATATTGGATATATGATATAATAATAAATGATAATAAAAAGGGAAATAGAAATGATACCATAAGCTAAAAACCATGGCATTTGTTCACCATAGCGTGTAATAAAACCTTCTATAAACCCAGCTATAATGAAAAACGGAATGGTACTTACCACAATTTTAAGTCCATCCTTAGCACCTTTCATAAAGGCGATACGTCTCGAGTAGGTTTTTGGAAATAAAAAACTATTACCCATTACCAAACCAGCACAACCAGCAATAACAATTACTGAAATTTCGATAGTGCCATGCAACCAAACCGTTGAAGTTTTTTCTAAAATACCATAGTTATAAAAGAACGTAATAAAAGCACCCAGCATTATACCATTACTAAAAAGCACCCAAATTGTACCTACACTAAAAAACACACCCAAAGCAAATGCAACAATAGCTACTCTGATATTATTAATGGTAATACCTAAAAATGTACCTATTTCACTGCCACTTTTATAGACAGCCATGGGTTCACCTTTTTCAATATTCTCAATGGTCATATTTACATAAGCATCACCTAAAATAAGTCTCAAAAAAGAATCATCATTTAATGTAGAAACAACACCTATAATAACTGCCGTCATAAAAATGAGAAAGCTATAAAGTAATGTTTTATGATACTGTTTAAAGAATAAAGGGAATTCATGTCTCCAAAACGAAATAATCTTGTTTTTAGATTCCTTTTTGGTAATATATATTTTTTGATGCGCTTGCGAAGCTAAAGAATTTAAATACAACAAAGTCTTACTCCCTGGATAGTAGGTTTGGGCATAAGATAAGTCGTTGGTAAGTTGTATGTAGTAAGAAGCTAAGTCGTCTGGATTTATTTTTGCATTATTATCTAATGCGTTTTCAAAACCAATCCATTTTTCCTTATTTTGCTTCACGAAAGACGCTTCGCGCATAAATCATTTAATTTAAAACGAATATACATTTCCATGGGCAAATTAGCAATTAACACGGCACAAAATGTTAACCTAGATTATAAGCTGATAGGTTTGGGTGAACGCATGGTGGCTTTCTTAATTGATGGTGTCATTTTGATTACCTATATGACCATTATGGAAAATCTTGTAAACCTATCAGAGATATTTGATACTGACGGTTGGACAAGACGTGGTTTTTTAGGCCTGCTCACCTTGCCAGCGTTGTTTTACTCTGTGTTGTGTCATATCATTTTTGGTGGACAAACCGTTGGGAAAATGATAATGAAAATTAAAGTAGTGCGTTTTGACGGTTCACCAACGCAATGGTATAATTTTATGGTACGTTGGATGCTGAGAATTATAGATATTTGGTTGTTTTTTTCATCAATTGGAATATTAAGTATTTTATTATCAGATAAAAAACAACGTGTAGGTGATTCTGCTGCTGGCACAGTAGTTATTAGTGTAAAGAAAAAGCATAAAATTTCGAGTACAATTCTCGAAGATATTAATGATGATTACCAGCCTGTATTTAGTAACGTTACACAACTTACAGATAAAGATGTTAGAATCATTAAAGAGGCTTTTACCATTTCGAAAAAAAATAATGATTTTAAGACCTTAACGGCATTAAAGAAAAAGATTTGCGATACCTTAGGTATTGAAACTAAGTTATATGATGTACAGTTTATAGATACCATTTTGAAGGATTATAACTACTATACCCAGAACATGTAATGTTTTTCCAAACTATAGACATATTAGGAACCATAGCTTTTGCTATTTCTGGGGTTTTGGTTGCCATGAATAAGCGTATGGACCCATTTGGTGTTCTCATTATTGCATTTGTAACAGCTGTTGGTGGAGGCACTTTACGTGATATTATGGTTGGAGTAGAGCCTGTGTCATGGATGCAGAATATGACGTTTGTTTATGTAATTATAGGATCTGCAGTGTTTGCTGTAGTATTTAGAGATTATTTAAAACACTTGCGTCGCTCTTTATTTTTATTTGATACAATTGGTATAGGACTCTACACTGTAGTTGGAATAGAAACGGGGTTGGTTGCAGGTTTACACCCCATTATTTGCATCGCATTAGGAACCATGACTGCTTGTTTTGGTGGTGTAATACGAGATATTTTATGTAACGAAATTCCAGTAATATTTAGAAAAGAAGTTTATGCTACAGCTTGTATTTTGGGGGGATTAACCTATTTCTTACTGCGTCATTTTTTAGAAGACCAAAACTATCTTTTTGTTATTGCGGGTTTGGTGGTGATAACTATACGTTTAATAGCTGTAAAGTTTAAAATTAGTTTACCTACTTTGTATAAGAATGACACCGAATAATAATATTTTTAGTTATGCCAAAAAAGAAAAAGAAAAAAAAGAATAAAAGTTGGCTTGTGCATTTTTGGTCACAAGTATTTAGAGTTCTGAGTTATATATCGATATTTACAATTATTAGAAGGCTAGCTCCTAAAAAGTCAAAATCATATTCATTTGTTGAATACTACGTTACTTTTAATACTTTATTATCGATTATTACATTACTTATCGTAACCTATCGCAGAGAATATGACAAAAATCTATTGCTATTCTTTGTAATGTGTTTTGGTTTTTTTAGAACTTTTGAAATTATTATCTATCAAATCAATGTATTATTATTTGATGAATATAGAGCCAAGTTAAATGAAGATAAGTATGCAGTAAGAAGTTACAGAAGAATGGTTTTGCTATTATTGCATAACTATATCGAGATTATTTGTTGGTTTGGTGTGGCTTATATGTGGTTTTATAGAAGTGGTCATATATCATTACCTCCTAATAGCCCTGAATTAACTTTTTTACAAGTATTTCATGAAAGTATGCTATTGATGTTTTCATTTAGTCCAAGTCAATATGTAGCAACTACTAATATGGGGTTTGCAGTATTTACAGCTCAAGCAATAATTGGATTGTTTATGACATTAGTTGTATTTGCTCGTTTTCTGGGTTTATTACCTCCACCAGACACTATGGATGAATTTGAAAGCGATATAGATTGAGAATTTATTTTTGAAATTTCTATATTCAATTGACAACATTTAGTTATATAAATTTTAGAAACATTTGTACATGTTCAATAAAAAAGTCTCGTCAGCAAATATTTTATCTGATAACGAGAATTTATATGTGTAATCTATTTATTCTGTTTAAGGTACAGGAAAGCCTCTATCTCTCATCAAAGCTTCAATCTTTGCATCACGACCTCTAAATTTTCTATAAGCCTCTGCTGGATCCATAGCATTACGTGGAGCAAACAAATACTTTACTAATTTATCTGCCACATCTTTGTCGTAAAAACCATCAGGTGCTTCTTTAAACGCTTCAGAAGCATCACTGGTAAGTACATCTGCCCACATGTAACCGTAATAGGCTGTTGCGTAACCTTCGCCAGAAAAGACATGGCCAAAATGTGGTGTGCGATGACGCATAGGCAACTCTTTAGGCATACCTAATTCATCTAAAGTTTCACGTTCAAATTTGTCAATGTCAATATCTGTAGGATCTGCTAAATGTAATTTCATATCGATTAATGCAGATGCCAAATATTCGGTAGTTCCAAAGCCTTGATTGAATGTAGATGCTTTTTTAATTTTTTCAACCAATTCAGCTGTGATAGGTTCTTCAGTTTTATAGTGTACTAAAAACTGATTGATCACTTTGTCTGTTGATAACCAACGTTCTAATAACTGCGATTGAAATTCGGTATAATCTCTAACACCGCCTTGAAGTGTTGGATATTTAACATCAGCAGCAAAGAAATGTAGTGCATGACCAAACTCATGAAAGAATGTTGTGGCATCATCCCAGGAGACTAAAACGGCTTCTCCTGGTGCAGGTTTTACAAAGTTAGAATTGTTTGAGGCCAAGACGTTAGTTTCGCCTTCAAAAGTTGTTGAACTCCTGTAAGTCGTGGCCCATGCTCCTGAGCGTTTTCCTTCACGTGCGTATGGGTCTAAGTACCAAAGACCAATATGCTTACCAGAATCTTTATCGGTAACTTCCCAAACATTTACATCTTCATGAAATACAGGAACGGAACCTTCTTCAACTGGAGTAAACTTATAATTGAATAATTCCCCAGCCACAAAAAACATAGCATCGGTTAACTTATCTAACTGCAGATATTGTTTTACTTCGTCACTATCTAAATCGTATTTCTTTTTTCTAACTTTTTCGGCATAATAGCGATAATCCCAAGGTTGAATAGTAATGTTATCACCAAGCTCATTGGCAACAGCTTGCATATCTACAACCTCTTCTTTTACTCTCGCGGTTGCTGCTGGCCATACTTTGAGCATTAAATCCATTGCATTTTCAGGATTCTTTGCCATGCGATCTTGTAATCTCCATTGTGCATAATTATTGTATCCTAATAAACCAACACGCTCCTTACGAAGTTTTAAAATCTCTGCGATAATTTTATTGTTATCGTATTCGTCTCCGTTATCTCCCCTCGAATAATAATTTTCCCATACTTGTTTGCGCAACTCACGTTCTGTAGAGTAGATAAGGAAAGGATCCATTGATGATCTTGTATTTGTAATAGCATATTTGCCATCTTGCCCTTTGCCAGATGCTATTTTAGCAGCCGATTTTATAAAACCTTCGGATAAACCACCGAGCTGGTCTTTAGTTAAGTAGGTAACATAGTTTTCTTCATCATGCAGTACATTATTTGAAAACTTAGTGTAAAGTGTGGATAACTCTTTATTGATTTCTGCATAACGTTTTTTCTTTTCGGCATCCAGATTGGCCCCATTCATTTCAAATTGTTTATACGTTAAATCTACAACACGTTGGGCTTGTGGCTCAAGAGGATTTTTTTGAGATGCATCATATACCGTTTTAATGCGTTTAAATAACGCTTCGTTTTGAGAAATTTTAGATCTAAAATCAGATAGTTTTGGTGCTAGTTCTGCCTGAACTTTTCTAAACTCGGGAGAAGACATATTACTACTCATAATGCCATAATATGCAAATACCCGATTAAGAGGTTTGCCAGCACTTTCCATAGCAACGATGGTGTTTTCAAAAGTTGGATCTTCTTCATTTTTAGCAATAGCATCAATTTGTTTTAATTGATGTTCCATACCTTTTTCTATAGCTTCTTTTACATCGGCTACATCCATTTTGTCAAAAGCAGGAACTCCTTGAAATGGCCCTCCCCATTCTTGTAATAAGATATTATCTGTCATTAATTTATCTTCAGTCTTTGGTTCTTCTTTACAACTTGCCAATAAGATAATACTGCCTAGAGCAACAGCTTTGATTGATTTAAAAATCATGATGTGTTAGTTTTTCGAGATTACGAAAACAAGGTACAAAAACTAAAAAAAGGAAGTCTTAATTATTTTATAATTTCTACAGTCCTAATATATACATTATTCAATGGCCAATCTCCATCGTCTGTCTTTACAATATTGATTTTATCGACCACATCCATGCCAGAAATCACTTCACCAAAAACAGTATATTCCTTGTCTAAATAAGTAGCACCATCCGGTCGCTGAATGATAAAAAATTGAAAAGGAGATGCCAATTTATAAGCATTTTCTATTTCACTGCTTGGCATAGAAACGGCACCGCGTTTGTGGGTATAACCACGTTTGGTATCTGGAGGTAATAAATATCTTCCTATTTTTCGACGTTTTTTGTATAAGTTAACATCATCACTACTTCCTCCTTGTATTACAAAGTCTTTTACCACCCTATAAAATTGCGTGCCATCAAAATATTTACGTTTGGTCAGGTAAATAAAATTAGCACGATGGAACTTGGTTTTGTCGTAAAGTAAAATATCTATATTTCCAAAATCAGTAACAATCCGTATTTTATTCTCCTTGTGTTCTTTTTCGTAGTTTAAAAAAAAATCCATAGCATTATTGTCCGTGAGCGGAGGAAACATAGGCTCTGGTTTTTTCTCTGCTGTTGCCTTAGGTTTATTAACTATAGAATCTTTGACAGTAGTGTTATCGGTTTGTTTTGAAGATGATTTATCTTCACAGTTCCACAAAAGCAAGATTAGAATAACGAATAGACTTCTTTTCATAAAGCCAAAAATAAAAAAAAGCTGATTAAATATGTTTAATCAGCTTTCGTTTGAACTTTTAATAGAAGATTATTTTATATAAACTTTTTTAGTTACAATTGAATTATCTTCTAATCTAATTCTTAGTATGTAAATACCTTGTTTTAAGTTATCTGTATATAAATAATGATTGTTTTTACGAGCTTTATTCGTTCTATTTTCAATTTTCCCGTGGATGTTATAAAGTGTAAATGATTCTATATTTAAGTTTTCTGAAGAAACAGATATTTTCGCATCATCAATATTTGTAGTTATTTTATTAGGCAAGAGTCTTTCTTGACTAGAAACACAAGCCGAATAGTAATCTGTATTAATTGGATTAGGTACTAAGGTGATGCAACACCAATCTGACCATGGACAGCCTCTACCAGCTTTAATTCTAAACCTCCATGATCTTCCACCAGTGTCAGTTAGAACATTGTCTAAATCAATGAAATTATTTACTGTAGAATATAGTTCTGTATTTCCGTCTAGAAATGGGTTAGGATTTGGTCCAATACATTTGTAATCTACTACAAATTCTATACGATAACGGTTGGCAATATTATTCCACGATAGTATACGAGTAAATGGATCAACAACTAACTCCAGGCCTTCAAGAGAACAAGGATCTACAATATTGCAGTCAGTATCAAAGATTATATCCGGGAGAGAAGTGTTATTAGCAGTATCGCTATCTGTTGTGCCGAACCCATTTAATGAGGCTACTATTTCGTATGTGCAATTTTGATTTAATCCTAAAGCAATTGGGTCTATATTAAATGAAAAGTTGCCATTACTAAATGTTTGTGTTATTGTTGTTGTGCCTGACCCACAACCCTGTTGAATTAAAACTATTGAAATGCTAACGGAGTTTGGATTCGGAACTGAAAAACTACCCGTTATATCAATAGGTTGCATATTACAAATTATATAATCTGTATTAGTTAAAGCTATACTGGTACATTGAGAATTAAAGACAATATCTGGTAACGATGTGTTATTAGCAGTATCATTATCTCCAACACCGTACCCGCTTAACGAAGCTGCTATTTCGTAAGAACAATTTTGGTTAAGCCCCATTGCTACTGGATCTATAGTAAATGAAAAGCTATTATTACTAAATGTATTAGTTAGTGTCGCTGTACCTGATCCACAGCCTTGTTCAATTAAGACGATTGAAACATTTGCAGAGTTACCAATAGGAATAGAATATACTCCGGTAACATCAATAGGTTGCATGTCGCAAATGACATAGTCCGTATTTGTGAGAGTGATACTTGCTTGTGCATTAATTTTATAGCAAAAAACTATAAACAATAGCAAGATTAAATTGTAATTCTTGTAGTTCATCGTATTTAGATTTAATTATTAATAATAACACACTATAAACATTGCAACTTTAAGGGAGCTTGCAATCTTGTAGTCAACAAGAATTAAATCTAAAGCTTTGTGAAAGTAAGAAAAATTATATAAAACTTAAAACGTATTTTTGTTAAATAATAAGTACTTGACACCTATTTAATTTTGAATTATAAATGCTTTTTGAAACATTTTTAGAATCTGTAGTAAAAATTAAGTACCTCGAGCTTTTTGGAGAAGCATCGCATGCAAAAATGTCTCCACCATATAGGTTAGAGCTAGCAGAACGAATGAAAGAAAGAGCAAAACAAGCAAAAAAAGCAGGTGTTTTGGCATTGTTTTATCCAAATACTGAAGGTAAAACCTATTTGGTTTTAATTCTTCGCAAAACTTATAAAGGTGTACACTCTGCACAAGTTGGTTTTCCAGGTGGAAAATTTGAAGATGAAGATGAAAGCTTGATGATAACTGCAATTCGTGAAACTGAAGAAGAGGTTGGTGTGCCAGAACATATGGTTCGGGTGATTAAAACCATGTCACCATTATACATTCCTCCAAGTAACTTTATGGTGCATCCCTTTGTAGCCGTTTCTGAAAGTACACCAAATTTTATAAAACAAGATGAAGAAGTTGAAGCTATTATTGAGATTAAGCTTCAAGATTTTTTACATGATATAAATACGACAACGACCAGAGTGTCAACCTCTTTTGGGGTTGAGGTAGATGTACCAGCTTTTAAATTAAATGGACATATCGTTTGGGGAGCCACTGCTATGATGCTTGGCGAAGTAAAAGACTTGTTAAAACAAGTTTTGTAACGTTCCTTATTTGTTACTTTTGTGATTGACTAAAACTGAATACTAACTATGGGATTATTTAAAAAAAATCCTTTCGGACATATACTTTGGGTAAAAAAATGGTTGATTAGAATCTTAGGTCTGCTTACACACAGACGCTTTAGAGGTTTTAACGACCTACAAATTGAAGGTTCTGAAATCATTAAAAACTTACCAGATACTAATGTGTTGTTTATCTCTAATCACCAGACTTATTTTGCTGATGTTATAGCTATGTTTCATGTATTTAATGCCAGTTTAAGTGGTCGGTTAGATAATATTAAAAATGTAGGTTATCTCTGGAACCCCAAGTTAAACATGTACTATGTAGCTGCCAAAGAGACTATGAAATCTGGTCTTATTCCTAAAATTTTCGCATATACAGGTTCTATTAGTATTGAACGTACATGGCGTTCTCAAGGTAAAGATGTGAATCGTCAAGTGAAAATGAGTGATATTACTGCCATAAAAAAGGCCTTAGATGATGGTTGGGTGGTAACCTTCCCGCAAGGTACAACAACACCGTTTAAGCCGATTAGAAAAGGTACTGCTCATATTATAAAAACTTACAAACCAATAGTTGTACCTATAGTTATTGACGGTTTTAGACGTTCGTTTGATAAAAAAGGGCTTAGAATTAAAAAGAAAAATATCTATCAATCTTTTGAAGTAAAACCACCTCTGGAAATAGATTATGAAAATGAATCTATAGCTGACATCGTTGAAAAAATTGAATTTGCTATAGAGCAGCATCCATCATTTTTAAAGGTAATTTCGCAAGAAGAATTAGAAGAGAAAGAGCGTCTAAATAAAGAACTAAGGGATTGGTAAAAAGGTTTAGCCTTAAATCTACATTTAAACTTCTAGCTTTTTAAGTTCGTCGTAATTTCTATTGAGGCGTTTTAAAAGTATACCGTATAATAATTTATAGAATAGCCAAAATACCAATAAGAATATACCAGTTATAAATACAGTAACTACATAGAGTTTTATGGTTTGTGTAGAGTTCATAGACGCCACCTGATCGTGAAATACTGTATTTTGGTTAAATTCAAAATAGAGTGATAATGGAATTGAAATAAAAATCATCACTAGATTATAGATAACATAGTATTTAATAACCTTACGCGTTCTTAAAATACTCTCCATCAATTTTTTTGCATTATCGGTAATAGAAATGGATTTGTAGGACTTAAAGAGTAAGTAGATAAATACCAAAATTACTACAAAGCTTAAAATAGATAAAGCCATAAATAACGGGTTTTCATAACTAGTATTTAATTTTTCTCTATAAGCTTCTGAGATAAAATAAGGTAAAGTGTTTACCAAAATCCAAAATCCAAGTTCTGCAATACTTATATAAAATAAGGTCTTTACAATAGAAGATGATTTTTTTTGTAACATTGGATAAATGTCTGAATCTGAAAAGCTTTTATAGGTTGCCTTTTCTTTATTCCAATCTTTCTTTAATAATTCTAATTCATCCATAATCTTACGGATTTAATATTGTTTTTAATTTCTTTTTTACACGATTCATTTTTACACGGGCATTTACTTCTGTAATACCCAATGTCGTGCTAATCTCTCTATAGTCTTTGTCTTCTAAGTATAAGAACACCAGCGCTTTTTCAATATCATTTAACTGATGTACTGCTTGGTATAAAAGCTTCAATTGCTTTTCTTCAGTATCATCATACTCTTCAGCTTTTATTTTAAACTCAACACTGTCAAACTCTTGCGTGTTAATACGTCGCTTAGATTTTCTATAAAGTGTAATAGCTGTGTTTAAGCCTACACGATACATCCATGTGCTAAATTTTGAGTCTCCTCTAAATTTAGGATATGCACGCCATAATTGAATTGTTATTTCCTGAAACAAATCATTATGAGCATCTGCATTATTGGTATATAAGCGACATACCTTATGTACAATGTTTTGATGCTTTTGCAACTGTTCAACAAAACTATGTTCGAGCTCTTTGTTCAATTGATATAATGGTTAGTTACCACATTAGTAGTTGTAACATAAGTTATGTTACATAATTGTTCAAAAATAAAATTTTAGTATAGGTAATGCGTATCTTTGCATAAGAAATTTTATCTATCCCAAATGAATATTCCTAAATCTAATCTTCCCAGAGTTGTAATTATTGGTGGGGGTTTTGCAGGTGTTAGTTTATCTAAAAAATTAGCAAATAAAAATATTCAGATTGTCTTAATTGACAAGCATAATTATCATACGTTTCAACCGCTACTTTATCAGGTGTCTAGCTCAGGATTAGAACCCGATTCTATTGCATATCCACTTCGAAAAATTATTAAAAAACATAAAACCTCCTTTTTTCGTTTGGCAGAAGTAGAAACGATTGTACCTAAGCAAAACAAAATTGTTACTACTATCGGAGATTTAAACTATGACTATTTGGTTATAGCTACTGGAACAAAGACTAATTTTTTTGGTAACAAAACTATTGAATCTAATAGTATGCCAATGAAAACTGTGTCACAGGCCTTGGATATAAGAAGTCTTATTTTGCAGAACTTTGAAAAGGCTGCAATCGCTAGTACAAAAGAAGAGCGTGAGGCGTATTTAAACTTTGTTATTGTTGGTGCTGGACCTACTGGTGTTGAACTTGCAGGAGCTATCGCAGAGCTTAAAAATCATATTCTACCAAGAGATTATCATGATTTAGATACAAAGGATATGCGCATCCATCTTTTGGAAGGAGCAGATCGGGTGTTACCTCCGATGAGTTTCCATGCGTCTAAAAAAGCACAACAGTTTTTGAAAGCTTTAGGTGTAGAAGTGCATTGTAACACTTTTGTTAAGGATTATGATGGTATTTCTGTAACTACAAATTCTGGTTTAATAATGCAATCAGAAACTTTAATATGGGCTGCTGGTGTTACAGGTGCTCCAATAAAAGGTTTGAATGCTAATACTTTAATGGAAAATGCAAACCGTTATCGTGTTAATCATTTTAATCAGGTCGAAGGTTATGATAACATTTTTGCCATTGGAGACATAGCACTTATGGAAACCAAATCGTATTCTAAAGGCCATCCGCAAGTTGCACAGCCAGCAATTCAGCAAGGAATATTATTGGGTAAGAATCTAATAAAGCTTATAAACAAAAAAGCTATGGTACCTTTTGAGTATAAAGATAAAGGGTCAATGGCGACCATAGGCAGAAATAAAGCTGTTGTGGATTTAAAACATTATAAGTTTGGCGGTTTTTTTGCTTGGTTTATTTGGATGTTTATACACCTAATGTCTTTAGTAGGTTTTAGAAATCGTATAGTTGTACTGTTTAACTGGACCTATAATTATATCAATTTTGATAAAGCTGCCAGGCTTATCATTAGGCCTTTTAAAAAGTAAATTTCACTTCTCTTTAAGCTTTAAAATGCCTAATACAATCAAGTATTGAGCTAAAGCATAAGTGATCATTATACTAATATTAGATAATGGTATGGGATGATAAAACTTATTAAGCGCCAATATACTATCAGAAACCATAAAACATATGGCGCCTATAAAAACAAGGAGATAACTTAATCGATTCACATTTCTCTGTCTTAAGAATGCTGTGGTTGCCATGGTTAAAATTACAATCATATACACAACAACAGGGATAAGCATATCTCCTAAACCATCTTTTAAAAAATAAAATAAGCCCAAGGCATATATTAAAAGTAGTGCTATAAATCCTAACTTAGATTCCTTCCTGTTTATATGTTTAAGAAATATTAAGATATACATCATATGCGCCAGTAGAAAAGCGATTAGGCCAAAGGTGAAAAATTCTTGAAACATATCTACAAACATGAGTAGAACATCTCCTAACAAAGAAAAGATTAAGGCTAAAAGTGTAACCCGTTTTATGGGCTTGGAAAGTTGCCCTGAGGTTTTAGTAAATAGAAATATAAGACTTATTACAATTGCTGGTTTTACAATGTAGTGAACATGTAGTAAGGATTTTGTATTTGCTGTAATAAGTTCGAGTAGAACGATTATAAAAAATAATATTGAAAACCACTTCTCTATTTGAGTACGCATAATTTGTTTTTTCAAACGGTCATTATAATTAAAGATATTCAATTCATCATTTAAATTTTACAGTTCGGTAAAATAGAATTTTCAAAATGTGCTAAAACAAGGATGTTTGCCTTGTAAACCAACCTTCCTTAGTCTAAACTTCGGAGCATAAAATTAAAAAATGAACAAGTTAATCACAATTATCAGCTTATTTCTCATCAACTTAAGCTATACTCAAACTACCATTTCAGGTAAGGTAGTTGATAATAAAAATGAACCCATAATCGGAGCCAATGTGTATCTCGATGGTACTTATGACGGAGCGACTACAGACGATACAGGTAACTTCAGCTTTACTACAGAAGAAAGTGGTACACAATCTCTGATTATATCATTTTTGTCCTTTGAAACTAAAACCATAGTCAACGATGTTGCAAAACTATCTAATCTTATTATAAAACTACGTGACGATGTAGAATCCTTGGATGCTGTAGTGTTAAGTGCAGGTACATTTGAAGCTAATGACAATAGTAAAGTTTCAGTTTTAAAACCTCTAGACGTTGTTACAACAGCAAGTGCATTAGGGGATTTTGTAGGTGCTTTGCAAACCTTACCAGGAACCTCTAATGTTGCAGAAGATGGACGATTATTCGTTAGGGGAGGTGATGCTGAAGAAACACAAATTTTTATAGATGGCATTCGTGTGTTTACACCATACTCCCCAACACCAAATAATACTCCAACTCGAGGACGCTATTCTCCGTTTTTGTTTGATGGTATCACTTTTTCTACAGGCGGATATTCTTCAGAATTTGGGCAAGCTTTATCGAGTGTTTTATTGCTAAATACTATTGATGAACCAGATCAGGAAAAAACAGATATTGGTATTATGACAGTTGGTGCAACCGTAGGAAACACTCAAAAATGGGAAAAGTCATCATTAAGTTTTAGTGCCTCCTATGTTAATTTAGGACCTTATTTCGAAATTTTTAATAATCGTAATAATTGGGAAAAACCTTTTCAGGCTGCCCAGGGAGAAACCGTTTACAGAAAGCGTCTAGACAATGGTATGTTAAAGTTTTATGCAGCTTTCGATGTTACAAACCTTGAACTGACTCAAGAAGACATTAATTTTGAAAATGGTGTAAATTTTAAATTAAATAACAATAACTTTTACTTAAATACCTCTTATAAAGGTGTCTTTGGAAATGGCTGGACTATTAATACAGGACTGAGTTATACTTATGCTAAAAATGAAGTGGGAATTATGGCAGATGATATTAATAATAAAGAAAATTCTGCACATATTAAGTTAAAATTGAAAAAGCGATTCAGTAGTAGATTTAAGTTAAGTTTTGGTGCAGAGCAATTCATTACCGATTTTGATGAAAACTTTAACGATAATTCCAATGACGTGACTTATGGTTTTGATAATAACATTACCGCAGGCTTTATGGAAGCCGATCTGATTTTTTCAAAAGATCTGGCATTAAAAGTAGGATTAAGAGCAGACTATAGCTCAATATTTAATGCTAGTAATGTAGCACCTAGAGCTGCTTTGGCATATAAAACCTCAAAAAAAGGACAAGTTTCGTTAGCTTATGGTAACTTTTTTCAAAACCCAAATAGTTCTATTTTAAAGTTTGAACAAGATCTTGAAGCACAAAAAACATCACATTACATTCTCAATTACCAATATGTTAATAATGGTAAAATATTTAGAGCTGAAGCTTATAGAAAAGATTATGATAATCTAGTAAAGTTTGATACTGAGTTTACAAGTTTTGATAGTAATTTTGACTCATCTGGTGATGGCTATGCTCAGGGTATTGATCTATTTTGGCGCGATAACACAGGTATTAAAAACTTAGATTATTGGATAAGCTACTCGTATTTAGACACAAAGCGTAATCACAGAAATTTCGAAAAATCCGCACAACCTAATTTTGCTACCAAACATAACCTTTCTGTAGTAGGTAAGTACTGGATTGATAGTTGGAAAAGTCAAGTAGGTGTGGCCTATGGTTATTCTTCAGGGCGACCTTATACTAATCCAAACACTAATGAGTTCTTAGGAGAGCGCACAATAGCTTTTAACAGCTTAAGTCTTAATTGGGCTTATTTGTTAGACCAACAAAAAATATTATACTTTTCGATTAATAATGTACTTGGTATTAGAAACGTTAATGGTTATCAATATGCCGACACACCAGATTTTAATGGGCAATTTAATAGACGAGCTTTAAGACCAGCCACTGATCAATTCTTTTTTATAGGTTTCTTTTGGACTATAAGTGAAGATGGGCAAGATAATCAGTTAGATAATTTATAAAAATATCTAACTGATTGCAGAATGTATAAGATTTATCAATCACATCTGTTAGGATATAGTAATAAATTTTCAATAGTATCACTAATAGAAATCCTATTGTTTATACCAGAAGTAACCGATTCTAATTCCATTGACAGTGTCATTATTGACAATTTTCTTATATAATGACGAGATCTTTTAGAGACTTATCAATTGACTTGTATTAGTTAAATCATTGGTTTTGAGGTGAACATGATAAATATCATACTTTTTTTGCTTTTTGATATTTAACTTTAAGATATATAATTAAATGTCATGGAACTCAAGAAAAACCCAAGAGCCAATGTAGGTCGAAACAGCAGTTTATATTTTGCTGTTGGCTTAAACGTAATGTTAGTCCTAACATATATAGGATTAGAACATAAGACTTACGAAAAAGAAGCTACCAAAATAGATGTCTTAATGGTAAATGAGCAAATAGAGGAAGATATACCTATTACTAAGATTAATATTCCACTTCCGCCACCTCCTAAACCTTTGATAACAGAAGCCATAACGATTGTTGAAGACGTAGCAGATATAGAAGAAACTTTTGTTGAAAGCTCTGAAGTAGGACAAGATGATGTCATAGAAGTACGTGCTCAAGTAGTTAGTATAGAGGATGTTGGAGTTGCAGAAGTAGAGGAAGATATTGAAGTGCCTTTTACAGTAATTGAAAGAGTACCTCAATTTCCTGGTTGTACTGGTAATAATGCTGAGTTAAAGGCGTGTTTTGAACAAAAAATGAAAGCGCATTTGCAAAAGCATTTTAGATATCCTGAAACCGCTAAAGAGTTAAATATACAAGGTAAAGTATTTGTATATTTCTTAATTGATAAAACTGGTAAGGTGACAAGAATTAAAACCAGAGGACCAGATAAGTTATTAGAAGTCGAAGCAGAACGTATTATAAGTTTGCTTCCAGAAATGGTGCCTGGTAAGCAACGTAATAGACCAGTCGGAGTGCCTTATAGTATTCCTATAAGTTTTAAACTGAAACATCAATGAACTATAATACTTAACTTAGACTGATTTTGATTGATAATAAGACCTCTCGTAAGAGAGGTTTTGTTATGCATATGGGTTTTTTAAAGTGTACCAATTACATAAATCATCTTCATAGGTATAAGTACCCGAAGGTTGCATGCCTATTTTTTTAAGAATATGGTTTGAAGCGATATGACCAACTTCAGCCGCGGCACAAATTTCGTTGAATTTTAAATCCTTAAAACCATAATTCAATGAAGCTATAGCAGCTTCTGTAGCGTAACCATTTCCCCAAAATTGCTCTTTTAATCTATAACCAAGGTCATAGTAATCAAACGCTTTACGGACCTGACGCTCAAACTTTAGACCAGACCAGCCAACAAATTCATTGGTGTCTTTTTTTACCATAGCCAATCTGCCGATACCAAAGTCTTCGTATTGCTCTAAAATATCCTTAATCCATGCTTTTGATTGTTCAATAGATGTTACAGGGTTATTACCCAAATACATATGAACCTTAGGGTTGGAGTCCATTTCAAAGAAATCCAAGGTATCATCTATAGTTACTGGTCTTAGGAAAAGACGGTTGGTTTCAATAAGTGCGCTCATTTTAATAGTTTATCAGATATGTAATAATAATTATTAGTGATATATAAAAAATTCTACCATAAATAGCCAATTCATTAGCTTGTTTCAATTTTAAATCAAATCCATAACGCCTAAAACGTTCTAATTCAGATTCATTAAAATCGTTGTTTTTTTATCGCTATTTCCAAAGAAAGCAAAAGGTATAAAAAAGAAAGTGAGTGATTCTGATTTTGTTAACGGAATAGATTTTCTTTTCTCAATATTTTTTCTTCATCAGTCAGCATAAAAAATTACTTCCACTTAATATTACAACCCATACTTGGTTTTTGAATTTGGTTTACCGTTTTGTTACTAACCAAAGCATCTATAGCTTCTCTTAAATCTTTTCCTGTAACCGGTATGCCGTTTCCTGGTCTGGAATCGTCTAATTGTCCTGCATAGGCTAGTTTTAAATTACTATCAAATAAGAAGAAGTCTGGTGTGCATGCTGCATCGTAAGCTTTTGCTACATCTTGGGTTTCGTCATAGAGATATGGAAAAGGGTAGTGATTGGCTTTGGCATGTTGTTTCATTTTGTCTGGTCCATCTTGTGGATAGTTAATTACATCATTGCTAGAGATAGCAATACAATTAATACCTTTGGTCTTATAGTCATTGGCTAGTTTTACTAGCTCAGGGTTGACATGAATTACAAAAGGGCAGTGGTTGCAGATAAATACTATTAAGGTTGCTGTATTTCCTTTTAATGTATCTAGAGATTTTATTTGATCATCCTTGGTGTCAATTAGACTAAAACCAGGAGCCTTAGTGCCCAAGGGTAACATGTTTGATGGTGTTAATGCCATTATATTTTAGTATTTTTAAAATTCAATTAATGCTACCACGCTCTTGTGGCAAGAAATATGGAAAAGATAATAACATTTGAAGACTTTACAAAGGTAGATTTACGTATAGGCACTATTATTCACGTTAGTGATTTTCCAAATGCCAGAAAACCAGCTTACCAGCTCACTATTGATTTTGGAGATTTGGGTATTAAAAAGTCTTCAGCTCAAATCACTACTCAATATAACAAAGAAGATTTAGTGAATAGGCAAATTGTGGCGGTTGTTAACTTTCCCAAAAAACAGATTGCTAACTTTATGAGCGAATGCTTAGTGATGGGTGTTGTTAAAGATAATGATGTGTTTCTTTTACACCCTGAGGCTAAGGTTAAAAATGGAACTCAGGTGTCTTAATGAATGGCTGATTTTATTAATTACACAACTAAATCATTACATTTCTTCTCTAAAGAAAATCGCATTCATCAGCAATCTATTGGTACCATACCAAAATGCTCTAAAGTTAGTATTGTCAGTAAAAGCAATAATGCTTCCTCGACCAACACTGCTAATTTTTAAAGGCACAGAGAGACTTAGGCTATCTAGATTTTCTTCAGAAATATAACCACTCATTAAAGGGTTTTTTGTATATTTTATTGGGTTATTATAACTGTTTTTGTTTGGTTTTACAAATAGTGTTGTATTTCTAAAAACGGGCAAAGTAGTGTTTTTATATCCAAAATTGATAGGATGAGAACGGTCTAATTCTGTTTCAAAAATGGCACCTCCAATAACTTGAGCACCTCTAAAATTTCCACGTTGCTCATAACTAATATTTTTAGCGGTGATATTATTTTTCTTAAAATCTATTTTCATTAATTTTTTAGAATTCAACCAGCGTAAAGCATTTCTGTAAGCCACAAAAGTACCACCACTTTCTATCCAGAATTTTAGCTTTTTAGTGTTATCTTCATTTAGTCCAGAATTTGAGTTTACCATAATTATGGTATTATACCTGCTTAAATCTGTACGTTTAAAATTCTTAACATCTAATTTTGTAGCAATGATATTGTAACGTGTGTCTAGTAGATGCCAAATCTCACCAGCATCATAAGAGGTGATACCATCGCCAACCAAGAGTGCTATTTTGGGTAATTCTAAAGCTCTAAAATTACGACTCCCTAAGTCAATACCATCATTAAGTCCTGTTGAAACTCCATCAATATTAATATGGCTTTCTTGTGCAACAGTATTTAAAAACGAATACATATCTGATGAGAGCATATCTTGATTTTTTACAGGTATCATTATTGTACCATAATCATAAGACTTACCATTTGCTTTAAAGTTCTTCATACTAACTTTAACTCTCAAGCCTTTCTTTAAAATTTGATTCAGAAGCTTTGGTGCATAATATTCGTTCCATTCAAAGAGGTAGGCATAATTGCTTTTAGTTATTATACCGCCTTTTAAATGTTTTAGGTCTTTAATTTCGTTGCCAGCATTGGCAGTTGTAGTTTCTGTATAATCGAGATTAAATGCTAATGGAAAAGTCCATGCAGAGACATCATAGAATAAGCTATCTTGAAATTGAGTACGCTTTTCGAACATAGCATTTATCAATCTTGTATTCTTCTGATTTTTTGGAACAATATAGCTGTAACCTTTTTTATAATTCTTTCCGTCAGCTGAGAAGTCTGATTTTATATTATGAAATTTAATTTGATGCCTCTTTAATATCTCAGCTAGGTGATATGTTTTTGCAGCGTCTTTTTCATCTCCGAATACAATGGCTTTATTACTTTCTTTTAAAGCTTCATTGCGGGCATTCTTAAAAAAAATGTATTGGTATTCTAAAATCTCTTTTCGCATACTATTAGCGGCTTCAAGTGTAGATAATGTGGCAGTAAATTGATTCTTTATTGTAAAGGGAAAGGTTAATATACCATTTTCGCTTTCTTGAATATGACCACGAGAACTCGCTTGTTCAAACAAAATTCCTATTCCTCCATTAATATCAGGAAAGGTAGAGCCTTTACCATAATAAAAATCATCAAAACTTTCTTCAGAATAATACAATGACCCAATTTTGTCAAAAGCTTTAGCATGATACCTGGCAATTCCCTTAGTTAGTTTTTGATTTAGTTTTGGTGTCAATGGGTGCGTGCGTGAAGGAATGCCAGGTTGAAAAAAGAAGCTGGAATTGGTGCCCATTTCGTGATGATCAGTTAAGATATTTGGCATCCAATTATGAAAAGTTCCGATTCGAGCCCTAGACTCTGGTAATTGTACAGGTAGCCAGTCTCTATTCATGTCAAACCAGTAATGATTGGTGCGTCCTCCTGGCCAAATCTCACTATACTCTCTATCGTTTGGGTCAGGATTAAGATTTATACCTTTATTAGTATTTGCCCAATAAGCGAAACGTTGTAAGCCATCAGGATTCATTGAAGGATCTAATAAAATAACAGTATTGTTTAATAGGTTATCAATCTTTGGACCTTGTGCAGCAGCCAAATAATAAGCTGTAACCAAAGCTGCATTAGAGCCACTAGGTTCATTACCGTGTATAGAGAACCCTTGGTAAACTACTATGGGTCTGCTATCTAAATTAGCACTATCATTTTCAGTGGCTTGGATATGTGCTGACTGAATAGCATTTATATTCTGATGATTTTCTGGTGATGTTATGGTTAATAATAGTAAAGGTCTATCCTCATAAGTTTTACCTCTATTTTCTATGGTAATACGATTTGAAGTTTCTGCCAGTGTATACATATATTGCATTAACTTATCGTGTGTAATGTGCCATTCACCAACCTCATGCCCAATAACACTTTTTGGTGTTGGTATAGCTGAGTTATATGAAACATCCTGAGGTAAATAATAAGACAGGTCGGTTTTTGTCTGGGAAAAAAGTGTAGAGGTTGCTATAAATACTAGTAGAGCAATACGTTGCATAAATATTCTAGTTGGTTAAAGCCTAAAAATAAAAAAACCGTTACGAAGCGTAACAGTTTTTATTATAATTTAACAGAAGTTAAAGTTTAAATATCATCAAAACTAATGTCTGTAAAGTTGTCTGTACTTTGTGTATCTTCTGATGTTTTTGCTTCTTGAGCTACAAAATCATCATCGCGTTTAAAATCTTTTTGATGACGCTCGCTAATGACTTCTTCACCTTTTTCTGTAATGATATAGTCTGTCATTTCGGCTAAAATTTCTCTAAACTCAGCGAAGTCTTCTTTGTAGAGATAGATTTTATGCTTTTTATAATGGTAAGACCCATCATCATTGGTAAACTTTTTACTTTCGGTAATGGTTAAGTAGTAATCACCTGCTTTAGTTGCTCTTACATCAAAGAAATAAGTTCGTCTTCCGGCGCGTAATACTTTAGAGTATATTTCTTCCTTGTCCATCATTCCATAATCACCCATAGCTAATATTTTTTTTAAAATTCAAATCAAAAATCTAAAAAAAATCTAAACTAACAAACAAATTATTGCATTTCTTTTTCAGAGAGTTGTTTTGTGTAAAGTTCTTTGTAGTAACCTTCAACATTTATTAGATTTTCATGGTTCCCAGATTGAATAATTTTACCATCATCCAGAACAATAATCTGATCTGCGTTCTTTGCCGAAGATACACGATGACTTACAATAATTGTTGTTTTGTCTTTTGTAAGCTTTACAAGATTCTTAAGGATTTTTTCTTCTGTTTCGGTGTCTACAGCAGAAAGACAATCATCAAATAGTAAAATATCTGGTTTCTTAATAATAGCTCTAGCTATAGAAACACGTTGTTTTTGCCCACCAGATAATGTAATGCCGCGTTCTCCAAGAACAGTATCGTACCCCTTTTTAAAATCGATAATGTTTTTATGGACCCTTGCATTTTTGGCAGCTTCAATAACTTCATCATCGGTGGCGTCTTCTTTTCCAAATTTAATATTGTTTTTAATACTGTCTGAAAACAGGAAAGCATCTTGTGGTACATAACCAATGCCTTCACGCAAACTATATAAGTTTAATTTTGAAACTGAAGTATTGTCTACCAGAACCCCATTATTTTCAACGTCGTATAATCGACCAATTAAATCTAGAATTGTAGATTTTCCCGAACCAGTTTTTCCAAGTATTGCAAGTGTTTGTCCGGATTTTAATGTAAAACTCACGTTTTTTAGAGCTTCAATATTAGTGTCTGGATATACAAAAGATACGTTTTTAAACTCTATGTCTCCTTTTATAGGTGTAAGCTCATTAACCGTATTCTTTATGTCTGGCTCAGTTTTTAAAAATTCATTGATACGTTCTTGTGAAGCTTCAGCTTGTTGTACTAGAGATGTTACCCAACCTACAATGGCTACTGGCCAAGTTAACATATTTACATAAATTAAAAATGCAGCAATGGTACCAATATCTTTGATTTCACCATTCATATATTGCATACCTCCTATGTATACCACAATAAGGTTACTTACTCCGATAAGTAGTATCATCATTGGAAAAAACAAAGCTTGTACTTTGGTTAAGCTGATTTGCTTTTGGCGGTTTTCTGCAGAAAGCGTATCAAATTCAGCATTGGTTCTAGGCTCTATACCATAAGATTTTATTACCGAAATACCACTAAACGTTTCTTGTGTAAATGTTGAAAGTGTTGATAGTGATTGTTGGACAATAGTACTACGTTTGTTTATTAGTTTGCTTAATTTATAAATAGCTACAGATAGTATTGGAAGTGGTAACAATGTATATAGCGTTAGCTTTGGTGCAGTATTTACCATATATATAATTGCTACAGTAAATAATGTAATAGTATTCATAGTATACATTATAGCAGGACCAACATACATTCGCACTTTACCAACATCTTCACTGATACGATTCATTAAATCACCAGTTCTATTAGACTTATAAAAATTTAAAGAGAGCACTTGGTAATGGTGGTAAATCTCATTTTTAAGATCATACTCTATATGGCGAGAAACATTAATAATTGTTTGGCGCATCAAGAACGTAAATAATCCTGCAATGACTGCTGCTCCGATAATATAGAGTACAATAGTGATTAATTCTGTTTTAAATACTTCGTAAGTAATATTTCCATTATTCTTATCAGAAATTATATTGATTGCATCACCAACAAACCTTGGCGTGAAAAGTGCAAAAATCTTTGCAACTATGGTAATAATAATGCCAATAATTAATCGGTATCTGTATTTATAGAAGTATTTATTTAGATGTTTTAGTGCTTTCATAAAGGTTTTAGGCAGACAAAAATATTACGATAATCTTATTTTGGCGTTAATATTTTGCTAATCCTCCAATAATAATTTATTTTTGCTCGTTGTTTTTAGATAATCTTCAAACAGCCTTAAATCTTAATCAATAATGACTTCAGAAATAATAAGTTCTAAGGAACTTTCAAAAATAGATCCGGTTTTTGGTCAAAATTCTTTTGACAATCACGAGCAAATCGTTTTTTGCAACGACAAAGATACTGGTTTAAAAGCAATAATTGGTATTCACAATACGATATTAGGTCCTGCGCTTGGAGGTACAAGAATGTGGAATTATAACAACGAATGGGAAGCGCTTAATGATGTATTACGTTTATCTCGTGGTATGACATTTAAATCTGCAATCACAGGCTTAAATCTTGGTGGTGGTAAAGCTGTAATTATAGGCGACGCCAAAACGCAGAAGACACCAGAATTAATGAAGCGATTTGGTGAATTTGTACATTCTTTGAGTGGTAAATATATTACTGCTGAGGATGTTGGTATGACTACTGCAGATATGGATACCGTAAGAGAAGTGACACCATATGTCACTGGTATTTCAGAAAGCAGAGGTGGTGCAGGTAATCCGTCTCCAATTACTGCTTATGGAGTGTTTATGGGAATGAAGGCTGCGGCTAAATTTCAGTATGGTTCTGATGTACTTGAAGATAGAAACGTATTTGTACAAGGTATTGGTCATGTTGGTGAAGCTTTGGTAGAGCACTTAGTTAATGAAGGAGCTAAGGTTACCATTTCAGATATCAATCAAGAACGATTAGAGGAAGTGCGCTCAAAATATGGGGCTCATATATATAGCGGTGATGATATTTATAGTGAGCCTATGGATATTTACGCTCCGTGTGCTCTTGGTGCCACGATAAACGATGATACTATATATAAACTAAAGGCAAAAATTGTAGCTGGTGCAGCGAATAATCAATTGGCAGAGGAAAACAGACATGGTAAAATTTTGCAAGATCGTGGTATAGTATATGCTCCTGATTTTTTAATTAATGCAGGTGGTATTATTAATGTTTATGCAGAATTAGAAGATTATGATAGACAAGAAATAATGCGTAAAACAGAAAATATATTTAATACTACTCTCGAAATTTTAGATAATGCTAAGGCTAACGATATTACAACACATACAGCAGCATTAAATATTGCCAGAAAGCGTATTGAAACGCGAAAAAGAGAAAATTCTAAATAATTTTTTTCAGAATTAAATAATACTATTTTTGCAAGGTGAATCGTGGTAGGTTCACCTTTTTTAATAACTTAGATAACGTAGTTCTTTTTCATATGCTAAACCGAAGACACATCAGAATAAAAGTAATGCAATCCTTGTATGCTTTTAAAGGCACAGAAAGTGATGATCTTGCTAAAGACCAAACATTTTTGTTGCACAGTTTAGATAGCATGTATGATTTATACCTTTCTATTTTAGCCTTACTTACAGAGCTACATAAAAAGAGTAAAAGCCATAACGAGAAATTACAAAATAAACTTTTAGGCTCTGATACCGATAAAAATCCTAATACAAGGTTACAAGACAATCAGTTGTTGCATATCGTTAGCGAAAATAAAATGCTGCAAGAACTTGTAAAAAAACGAAAGCTGAATTTTTGGGATTTAGATTTTGAATATGTTGATATTCTATTTAAATCTATTATTAAGAGTAAGGTGTATAATCATTACATTAATGACCCTGAAACTGCTTTTAAAAAGGACAAACAGTTTATTATTGATATTTATTCTGAGTTAATTGCACCAAACGATAAACTCTACGATTATTTTGAAGATAAAAAATTAACATGGATTGATGACCTTCCTGTAGTAAATACGGTACTTTTAAAAGTCATCAGAAAACTTAAATTAACTTCGCCAGAAACGGTGTTATTACCAGATTTGTACAAGGATGAAGATGATAAGGAGTTTGCAAAAGATTTGTTAAAAAAGACGATTTTAAATAACTCTAAATTTTCAGAAGAAATTGCGATTAAGGCAACCAACTGGGATGCAGAGCGCTTGGCTAGTATAGATGGTGTATTATTAAAAATGGCATTATGCGAATTTCAAAAATTTCCATCCATACCACATAAGGTAACTATTAATGAATACCTAGAAATAGCCAAGGAATATTCTACGCCAAAAAGTAGCTTATTTATCAACGGTATTTTAGACAAAATAGTTAAGGAGTACCAGTCTAAAAACATACACAAAAAAACGGGAAGAGGGTTGATGTAGTTGGGATATGATGTTAGGTGACAGTTATAAATATTAAAAATCGTAATTCTTAAATTGACAGGATTTTTCTTTCAAAACATGTTAAGGGCAGCCTAAAAATTTTAATTGGTAGAAATAATTATTACCTTTGCCAGCTGAAAGAAAATACAATATATTAACTAAAAAATATAGTAATGAAAAAAGTAATCTTAGGACTCAGTGCTTTATGTATGATAGCTTTTACATCTTGTAAAGATGATGCAGCAAGCAAAGTTAAATCTGAAAATGTAGCCGTAGCAGCAGAACGTGATGCTAATGCTGGTGATTTTCCAGTACTTAAATTAGACAAAGAAGTACATGATTTTGGAACCATAATGAATGGTACTCCTGTAGAAACCGTTTTTAAATATACTAATACAGGTAATTCAATGTTAGTAGTAAGTAACATTAAAAGCACATGTGGTTGTACCGTACCATCTAACTATACTAAAGAAGTAGCGCCAGGTGAAACGGGTCAATTTACTGTAAAGTTTAATGGTAAAGGTAATGGTAAGGTTTCTAAGTCACTAACTATGACTACAAATACTGAAAAAGGGACTCAGGTGGTGAAAATTTCTGCTATGATAGAAGCAGATCCAAATGCACCAAAAAAGCCAGCTAAACCAACAGCTAATCCTTTATCTACGACTCAAAAAGCTAAGACATCTACTCAGCCAGGTCACGAAGGTCATAACCACAATTAATATTTAGTTAATGGAAGGATTAGGATCTTTTTTACCATTCATAGCCATTTTTGCTGTGATGTATTTCTTTATGATTGCACCACAGATGAAACGTGCTAAGCAAGAAAAGAAATTTGCCAGCGAGTTAAAACGTGGTGATCGTGTATTAACCAAAAGCGGTATGCATGGTAAAGTTGTAGAGTTAAATAATAAAGATAATAGTTGTGTTATTGAAACTTTAGCAGGGAAAATTAAGTTTGACCGTTCTGCAATATCAATGGAAATGAGTAAAAAATTAAATGCACCAGCGAAAACAAAATAAGCTGATGATAAAAAAATAAAAGCCGCTCATTTAATGAGCGGCTTTTTTATTTAACAGTTTTTATATTTATCATTAAGCCCAACGCCATTAATAATCATTGGTGTAATCTTCTCTAAGCGCTTTTGCTTTGTTGCTTCTCTTTTTGCTTCTTTAATATATTCACAATACTCGCGCTGCTTACCAGGAGTGAGCAACTTAAAACTATTGTTAAGTTTTGAGTTTGTTTTTAAAACAGCTTCTAATTCTTTTGGAATAATGACAGCTTTAGTTTTACGCTCGGGTTTAATCTCACGTCCTAAACGTTGGTTTTCTATTGCTTCTTTTACATAAGCTAAAACAGCAGTTTCATTAATATCAGCTTTGGTTTTAAAACGCATTTGTCTTAAAGCTTTTGTCTTATTTTCCTGAGCGTTAATTAGTAAATCATGCTCGTCTTTTAAAAATACACCATTAAAAAACCAAATTCCGAAATGATTTTTAAAAGCTCCAAGGCCAACCACATTTTTACCTTTTAAAGTATAAACTGGAGCACTCCACTTTACAGTTTCTTCTAACTCTGTTGAATTAATAAGATTGCGCAGTGTGGAAAGTTCATCTGCATAATGTTGATTTACTTCTATATATTCTTCTACAGAATAGACTTTTTTCATATTAAATTTTGTTAATGTCAGAAAATATAAACTTAATTAAAAAGTGTGTATATAAAAAGCAGCTTTTTAGTTAAAGTACATTTTTTAAAAACTTCAGAGTAGGTATAACAGGTAGTTTCTTATTTATCCTTTAGCGGTAAGCTCAGCAATTTTACAAATTACTTCTACAGCTTTTTGCATACTTTCTACAGGGACATACTCATAACGTCCATGGAAGTTGTGTCCACCTGCAAAAATGTTTGGACACGGTAAACCCATATAAGACAATTGAGAACCATCTGTACCACCCCGAATAGGCTTTATTAGTGGTTTGATACCCAGTGATTTCATGGCTTCTTCAGCGATATCTACAATATGTATTACTGGTTCAACCTTTTCTTTCATATTATAATATTGATCTTTTATCTCAATTTCAAAAACTTCTGTTTCAAACTTGGTATTAAGATCTAAAACAATTTTCTGCATTAAAGCTTTGCGCGCTTCAAATTTATCTTTATCGTGGTCTCTTATAATATATTGTAATGTGGTTTCTTCAACCTTGCCTTCAATACTGTGCAAGTGAAAAAAGCCTTCATAACCTTCAGTATGCTCTGGTGTTTCTAATCTTGGTAAAGCATTTATAAACTCAGAAGCATAGTACATTGAGTTTATCATTTTCCCCTTAGCATAACCAGGATGCACAATTTTTCCTTTTACTTTTATTTTTGCTCCTGCAGCATTAAAGTTTTCGTATTCTAACTCACCAACTTGGCTCCCATCCATCGTATAGGCCCAATCGGCGCCAAATTTTTCAACATTAAAATTATGTGCTCCTCTACCGATTTCTTCATCTGGTGTAAAACCTACTTTTATAGTACCATGTTTAATTTCTGGATGCTGAATCAGATACTCCATAGCTGTGACAATCTCAGTAATACCTGCTTTATCATCGGCTCCTAAAAGCGTTGTACCATCTGTGGTAATTAAAGTCTGACCTTTATAAAGTAATAAATCTTCAAAATAATCAGGAGAGAGCACAATATTTTCTGTGCTATTTAGAACAATGTCTTTTCCATCGTAATTCTCAATAATTTGGGGTTTTACATTTGCTCCTGTAAAATCTGGTGAGGTATCAAAATGCGATATAAAACCTATAGTAGGCACATCATGTTCGACATTACTAGGTAAGGTAGCCATAATGTATGCGTTATCATCTATAGTCACATCACTCATGCCAATGGCCTTAAGTTCTTCAACTAATTTATTCGCTAAATCCCATTGTTTAGCTGTACTTGGTGTTGTATTAGAGCTTGGATCTGATTCGGTATCTATAGTTACATAGCTTAAAAAACGATTTATAATGTGTTGCATGTTTAAAGTTTTTACCAAAAATAACAACTATTGGCCTTAAACATTAAACAGAATTCAATTACTTTTTAAATTATTGGTTCCTAAAGAAATAAGTTTTACTTTTATTGAAATGCTATCAACCAAATAAACTAACCAATGCGCTATTATTTCAGTTTTATACTGACTTTATGTTTCTTTTTCTGTTCTTTTAGTCAATCAAAAACTTATAAAATTGGCTATCTTTTAGATAAAACCTCTCCTGAAATAGAAGGACTTTTGTCAGCACTTTCTAATGAAATTTCTGCTGTTGTTGGTGAGGATGCTGTACTAGAGTTTTCTGATAATAACAGATTAGTTAATGATTTTGATTTAAAAGTAGCAAGCGATAACTATAATCGCTTATTGACTAATGAAATTGATATTATCATTGCTTTTGGAATTGTTAACAATTCAGTTATCACAAAAATGGATGATTACCCAAAACCAACTATTGTTTTTGGTGCTTTGAGTGAAGAATTGGTAAATGGAAATAGCATTGTTCCTGAGTTAAAAAACTTTATGTCTATTACCACATCACAGTCTTATACAGAAGATCTAGAGTTACTAAAGGAATTGGCAAAACCAAATACTATTGGTGTAGCTATCGAAAAACCATTTATGGAGAACCTGCCTATTGAAGATACTTTTAATAAGATTAGTCAGGATTTAGATGTCGATTTTAAACTTATTCCCTTTGAAAATTTAAGTGATATTACGTCTAATTTAGACAATATTGATGCATTATACTTAGCAGGTGGATTTTATCTTACAGATAAGCAGATGCAAAACTTAGCTCAAGTTTTAATTGATAAAAAATTACCGTCTTTTACGGCAAATCCGGTTAAAGATGTGACCAATGGTATTTTGGCAAGTAACCATGACCAATCTGAATTAGATCAGTTTTTTAGAAGAATAGCATTAACAGTAGAATCAGTTGTGCTAAATAATGAATTCTCAGGAGTAAGTACAAAACTAGAAACAAGGAGTAACTTGACAGTTAATTTTAATACTGCTGAAAAAATAGGATTACCGCTAAAGTACAGCTTAATAGCTACAACTACTTTTATAGGTAATCCTAATGAAACTGTAGCTGATAAAAAATACACTTTGGTTAGTGTTATGCAAGAGGCTATTACTGAGAATTTAGATTTACAAGTCTTACAGCGCGATATTACATTAGCAGAAAAAGATGTGCAATTAGCAAATAGTGATTACCTGCCAAATGTTACTGCAGCAGCTACGGGCTCTTATGTTGACCCAGAATTAGCTGAGGTTAGTAATGGTCAGAACCCAGAATTGTCAACTTCTGGAAATGTAATGTTACAGCAAACCGTATTCTCTGAATCTGCAAATGCAAATATCAGTATTCAGAAATCATTACGAGAAGCACAAAAAGAAAACTATAATAGTGAAGCGTTAAATACAGTTTTTAATGTGGCAACATCGTATTTTACGGCATTAATTCTAAAAGCCAACCTATCTATTCAAAGTAAAAATTTAGAGTTGACGAGATATAATTTAAAAATTGCAACGGAAAACTATGACGCAGGTCAAGCTGGTAAATCTGATGTTTTACGTTTTAAATCAGAATTGGCTCAGAATACCCAACAAATGGTTGAGGCGATTAATCAATTAGAGCAAGGCTATTATACTTTAAATCAATTACTAAATAATCCTATTGACCAAAAAATAGATGTTGAGGAAGCCGAATTACAAAAAGGTATATTTAGTAATTATAATTACGAACAGTTAGGGCAGTTTTTAGATGACCCTACATTAAGAATTCCTTTTGTGAAATTCTTAATACAAGAAGCCATTAGTAATGCTCCTGAGCTAAAAGCACTAAATTATAATATTGAAGCAACTGAGCGTAGCGAGCGGTTATTTGGAATTGGTCGTTTTTTACCAACTGTAGCCATACAAGGTCAGTATAATTATGAATTTTCAAGATCTGGTGCTGGATCAGATTTTCCAATGGGTTTTCCTGCAATTCCAGAAGGCTATTATACTTTTGGACTAAATGTTTCTGTTCCAATATTTAACCAAAATAAACAAAATCTAAATCAACAAATCGCATCAGTACAGAAAGAACAATTAGAGATTTCAAAAAATAGCATCATCTTAAATATTGAAAAGAACATTAATGATTCTGTTTTAGAATTGATTAATCAAATATCAAATATTCAATTATCTGAAGTGTTTGAAGAAACTGCTAAAGAGGCCTTAGATTTAACCCAAACCTCCTATGCTAATGGGGCTGTTAATATTGTTCAATTATTAGACGCTCAAAATAATTACCTCCAGGCACAATTAGCTAGAGCAAATGCAACCTATAACTATTTATTAAGCGCTATGCAGCTCGAACGCTCTCTAGGATTGTTCTTTCTGTTACAAGATGAAAGTGAACGTGCAGCATTTATTCAACGCTTTTTAGAATTTACTCAAAACAATAACTAACACTTAATACATCAATAATAATGCTATCTAATCAAATCTTTAAAATCAACAGCCTAGTCTTACTACTATTAATGTTTGGCTGTGGTGAAAAAGAGGTCAAAGAAGAAGTCGTTTTAAGACCTGTAAAGTATAGTGAAGTCACCTATTTAGGAGGTGAAAAGACCAGACAGTTTAGCGGCACAGCTAAAACTGAGAAAATTGTAAACCTCAGTTTTAGGAGCAGTGGTATTGTTACTAAATTAGATATGAAATTAGGGCAGAAGGTTAAGAAAGGTCAATTGCTTGGGACTTTAGATAATGTTGCGGCTCGGTTAAATTATGAGTCGTCTATTGAATCTAAAAACAGCTCAGAATCTCAAATGAATACAACAAAGCTGTCTTTAAACCGTGTGCGAACTTTGTACGAGAAAGGAAGTGCATCGCTTAGTGACTATGAAGCTGCTAAGAATTCTTATAGAACAGCCGTAGCAAGTTTTGAATCTGCAAAGCGAAGTGTAGCAATACAGCAAGATCAAATACGATTTGGATATTTATATGCATCTGAAGATGGTGTTATAGCTTCGGTTTCAGCCGAAGTTGATGAGAATGTGTCTCCTGGACAGATTGTTGGTGTTTTAAATGCTGGTACTGCTATTGAAATTAGTTTGGGTTTACCAGAATCTGTAATAAATGCGGTACAAAAAGGTATGAAAGTTAATGTGTCTTTTACAGCAATTGAAGGCGAGACTTTTAATGCTGTGATTACAGAAGTTGCACCAGCACTAGATTCTAATACGTCTACATATCCAATCACGGTAATGGTCACTGATTCTGATGAACGTATTAAAAGCGGTATGGCTGCCAATGTATTATTTGAATTTGTAGATAAAGATTTATCTGAAAAAATGATTGTAATACCTGCTAGTGCTGTAGGCGAGGACGCTAATGGTAGATTTGTTTTCTTGGTAGAAGGTGATAAAGATAAAGCTATAGTGAAGAAACAACTTGTAATTATTGGAAACTTAACTTCTAATGGTTTTGAAGTTAAATCAGGTCTTAATGCAGGTCAAAAAATTGCTACTGCAGGCTTACAGACTTTATTAGATGGACAAGAAGTAAAATTAAACTAAACTTAGATGAACTTAACTGCATTTTCCATCAACAGAAACCGAATTACATTTACGGTCCTTACCACCATAATGATAATGGGTATGGTTTATTACCAATCCTTATCAAGAGATAGTATGCCTCCTTATACAGTACGAGTAGCTACTGTGGTTTCTTCTTTCCCAGGTTCGAGCCCAGAACGTGTTGAACAATTAGTAACAGATAAAGTTGAAAAAGTAGTACAAGAATTACCAGAGTTAAAGAAAGTAACCAGTACTTCACGATCTGGTTTATCAGTGGTTTCGGTAGAATTGAAAGATCAGGTAAAACCTGAGGATTTGCAATCGGTCTGGGATCGCTTAAGAAGAAAATTATCTCAAATACAAGGTTTACCTTCTGGTGTTCAACCAAATTTAAATGATGATGGTATTGGTGAAGTCTTTGGTATTGCTGTAGGTTTAGTGATTGATGGTTTTTCTTATGCAGAAGCCAAAGATTATATAGATGATATTAAGGATGATCTTATTAAACTAGACCTCGCTGCTAAGGTTGAAGTTGGTGGAGTTCAAGATGAGCGCGTCTTTATAGAATTTGACAATTCACGATTAAAAGAGTATGGTTTATCTGCTTCAAAATTACAAGGTATTATTGGCTCAACAAATATTTTAAGTTCGGGAGGTCAGATCAATTTAGGAAATGAGCGCATTATTTTAGAACCCTCAGGAAATTTTAATTCAATTGATGATATAAAACAAACCTTAATTCCTGTTGGGGATGGTACACAATTGGTTTATTTAGGGGATATAACCACAGTAAGGCAAGATTATATAGATCCACCAAGCCAATTGGTAACTGTTAATGGAAGAGAAGCTATTTCTATGCATGTGAGTCTTAAAGAAGGGGCAAATGTCATTCAGCTAGGTGCAGATATTAATACTGTTGTAAATAAATGGAAAAAAATATTGCCTGTTGGTTTAGAACTTAAGCGATTATCGTCTTTAGATGTATATATTGATAATAAAATTAGTGATTTTATCGTCAACTTAATTCAGTCTATTACTATTGTGTTAATAGTTATGCTGGTATTCTTAGGACTACGAACGGGTAGTATTATAGCAAGCTTAATTCCTATGGTAACTATAATGACCTTAATGCTTATGGGTACCATTGATATGGGATTAAATCAAGTTACTCTTGCTGCATTAATTATGGCCTTAGGTATGATGGTTGATAATGCCATTGTTGTTGCTGAAACCATAATGGTTAAAATGGAAAAGGGTATTGCTGCAAAGAAAGCGGCTATTGATGCCTGTGGGGAATTATTTACTCCATTATTAATATCTACTTTAACCACCTCGGCAGCTTTCTTAGCATTTTATATGGCTGAGTCTACTATGGGTGACATCGTAGGTCCAATTTTTGTTGTCATTTCTTTAGCATTATTATCGTCTTGGATTATTGCATTGACAGTAATTACGTTGCTCTGTTTTATGTTTTTGAAAGTCACTCCAAAGTCCGAAAAGAAAGCATCTATAATTGATAAGACTATTGACAAGCTTAAACTGTATTATAAAAATCTAATTTTAGTTGCCCTTTCATATAAAAGACTTGTACTTTTCGGAATTATTGGAGCATTCTTTTTATCCTTATTGGGATTTGGTAAGATACCTTTTGTTTTCTTTCCGGATAGTGACCGTAATATGATAACTATAGATGTTAATCTACCTCAGGGCACACGTATTGAAGCTACAAAAGAGGTTATTCATGGTATTGAAAACTATATCGTTCAAGAATTGTTGGTTAATGAAAATAGATCAAATGGTATAACAGATTGGTCGGCTTATGTAGGAGAAGGGCCTTCTTCTTATGATTTAGGTTATACCACTGATGAACCCGATGCTAGTTATGCTCATATATTGGTTAACACTTCCGATTTTATTTATAATAATGAAATGGTTGAGAAATTAGATGAATACTGTTTCAATAATTTTCCTAATGCTGATATTAAGGTTGGGTTGCTAGGCTCAGGTGGCGGAGGTGTACCTATAGAGATAAAGATTTCTGGTGAAAATCCAGATATTTTAGCGGAGCTCTCAGAACAAACTAAGCAAAAATTGAAAACTGTTTCTGGAACCAAAAACATTAAGGATGATTGGGGGCCGAAAACCAAAAAATTTGTGGTTAATATAGATCAGAATAAAGCACAAATGGCTGGTGTTACAAGTTCTGATGTGGCGACTTCGCTACAAACGGTGTTAGATGGTTTTCAAACAGGTGAATATCGTGAAGATGATAAGTCTATTCCTATTCTTATGAGAAGTAACGAAAGTCAACAGCAAACTTTAGCGTCTATTGAGACCTTAAATATTTATGCCCAAAACTCTGGTAAAAGTGTACCCTTACTACAAGTTGCAAGCATTGAACCACAATGGCAATATGCAAAGATAAAAAGGTTGGATATCGATAGAACTATAAATGTAAGTTCAGAATTGAATGCCACAGGGAATGCTTCTGCCATTATGAAGGTAATGACACCTTACATGGAAGAAGTTTCGCAAAGTTGGCCAGATGGTTATAGCTTTAAGTTTGGAGGAGATGCAGAAAATACAGCAGAGAATATGGGAGCGGTGATAAACTATTTACCTTTATCTGGTTTCATTATAATTCTATTGCTCATTATTCAATTTAATTCTGTTAGAAAAACTGTGATGGTAGCCTCAACTATACCATTAGGAATAATCGGCGTGGTTATAGGTTTGCTCATTTTTCAAGAGCCCTTTGGCTTTATGCCGTTTTTAGGAGTAATTTCTTTAGCAGGTATTGTTATCAATAATGCTATTGTTTTGATAGATAGAATTCAAATTGAGGAAAATGAACTTAAAAGACCAATTGAAGATGCTATTATAGTTGCTTGTTTACAGCGTTTTAGACCTATACTTTTAGCTACTTTTACTACGGTACTAGGTTTAATTCCTCTATATTTAAGTGGAGGTGAAATGTGGGAAGGTATGGCAGTAAGTATTATGATTGGATTGTTGTTTGGTACAGTCATTACCCTATTATTTATTCCGTCGTTCTATAGTATTTTGTTCAAAGTCAACTATAAAGATTATAAGTTTGATGATTCAATTTTAGAAGACTAAAATTCTATGATGGTTGATAAGTTATATGCATATCGCTTTGAACTCTTTTTATTTACTCAGCTATTTATTTTATTTGGCTCGTTATTTATACCTGTTGCAATATTCGAAGATTGGATAATGCCAGTATTCTTATTATTTAATATAGCATCTGGTGTATTACTGGTTTGTAAAAACCGAAATTCATCTTTTTTCCTATTAATCTTTATAAGCTTATTTATTACCGGGTTGATTGCTAACTTATTAAATTCTGAAATCAATGACAGCTTCAATTATATAAAATTAGCGTCTTATTTTATCTTCTATGCTTTAGTAACACTAGAACTTATTAAACAGGTTTGGAAGGCTAAAGTCATTGGTAAAAATGTAATATTGGGTTTAATAAGCGGTTATATTTCACTAGGGCTTCTATCGTTTTTTATGTGCTTAACTATTGAAATTATTTATCCCAATTCATTTTCTGGATTGATTTATGAAGATGGTAATATAACCGAAACTCTAATGTATTATAGTTACATTACCTTAATGACTATTGGTTACGGTGACATTTTGCCTGTGTCGTCTATAGCACAAAAGGCTTCGGTTTTTATTGGCTTATTAGGCCAATTCTACTTGGTTATTTTAACAGCAATTGTGGTGGGTAAGTATATTAGTCAAAGCGTCAAAAAATAAAGCCTTGATTGTGTGCTAACCAAGGCTTATTAATTTTTATATAAATAGTAAACTATAATCTAAAAGTTACAACTGGTAGTTTTGAATGATTGACTAAATCTTCAGAGATACTTCCACTAAAGAAATGATTTAACCCAGTTCTACCATGTGTAATAATTGCCATGCCATCAGCACTTTCTCTACGTGCATAATTCATAATACCATATTCTACATTGTGGTCTGAAGTAAAATCTATATGTAACTCATCTTTATTGAGGTTTGAGAGCTTTAAGAAATCAGAGACTTTTTCGTTAATTTCATCTGTACTTAAAAAGCTTAAATTAGGAAGATTAATATGTAGTAAAGTCACTTTTTCTGCTAATTCGTTTAATAATTCTAATGCCATTTTAACAGCTGAAATACTACGCTCTTCAAAATCAGTAGCAAGAGTAATATGTTTAAAGTGAATGGATTCAGGTTTAGATTTTACCACTAAAACAGGAGTGTCACTATAACGAACTACTTTTTCAGTGTTAGATCCTGTAAACACACCATCATGCTCACTATGCCCACGAGAACCCATAACAATTAAATCTGCTTTCTCATGAGAAGCTACTTCCGAAACCTCTTTTAAAACCTTATGGTTTTTTATCAAAGGTGTTACGGTAATACCTTCTAAATAATCTTTGTCTAAAAAAGTTTCAAATTCCTTATTGGCAACCATAAGCATAAAAACAGTTTCTTCGTTTCTCTCTGAACTAGTGGCAGAAAATATAGATTCAGAAAGTTCTAACATATGCATTACAATAAGTTCTGCATTATATTTTTTTGCTAATGCTGCTCCAGTTTCTAAAGCATATTCTGAATATTTAGAAAAATCGACGGGAATGATTATTTTTTTCATGAGTTTTAGATTTGATTAATAGTCTAAAGTTAGGTAAATGTTTTTTTAAAAAGTATGACTTTTGATAGTTTACATCTCAAAAATTAGTATTGTAATAATTAGTATTTTTGCAAAGCAAAACAGCATCCATGTATAAAGCACTTATCCGACCCATTTTATTTTGTTTCGATCCGGAAAAAATACATTATTTTACGTTTTCTTTGATACGCAATCTTTCTAAAATTCCAGGTATTAAAGGACTATTTAGAACACTGTATTTAGTGGAGGATACGTCTTTAGAACGCGAATTATTCGGGTTAAAATTTAAAAACCCTGTTGGTCTGGCTGCTGGTTTCGATAAAAATGCTGTATTGTACAATGAATTGGCAAATTTTGGATTCGGTTTTATTGAGATAGGCACAGTGACACCAAAAGCTCAGGCTGGTAACCCAAAACAACGTTTGTTTAGGCTTAAAGAAGACCAAGGTATTATTAATAGAATGGGCTTTAATAACCAAGGTATTGATGCCGCAATTGCTCAACTAAAGAAAAACAAAGGGCAATTAATTATTGGTGGAAATATAGGTAAGAATACCCAAACAAAACCAGAAGACTATACCAGAGATTATTTAGAATGCTTTAACGCTCTACATCCTTATGTAGACTATTTTGTATTGAATGTAAGCTGCCCAAACGTAGGCAGCCATGCAAAACTGAATGATAAAGATTATTTATTAGAGCTTATTAATGCTGTACAAAATGCGAATAAGACTTTTACTATACAAAAACCCATTCTATTAAAAATTGCACCAGATCTTAATGACGGACAGCTCGATGAAATCGTTGATTTAGTGAAAGAAACCAATTTAGATGGCGTTATAGCAAGTAATACATCTACTGATAGACAAGGTTTAAAAACTTCTGATAAGCGACTTAAAGAAATTGGGAATGGAGGTTTGAGTGGCCAACCAATAAAAGCAAAATCAACACGCGTTATAAAGTACTTGTCGGATAGAAGTAATAAAATGTTTCCAATAATTGGAGTAGGAGGTATACATTCCGCTGAAGACGCTCTTGAAAAACTTGATGCTGGTGCAGATTTAGTACAGATATATACAGGTTTTATTTATGAAGGACCAAAATTGATTAGGTCTATCAATAAAGCTCTATTAGACAAAATTTAATTTGTTTTTTCTCAATCTATTTTTGTTTGAATACTGAAATCCTCATATCATTTGCATTAGCAACATCTGCTTTGGCTATTTCCCCTGGACCAGATAATATTTATGTTTTAGTACAAAGCATTACCAATGGGAAATCTTACGGGTTAGCTACAGTATGTGGTTTAATAACAGGTTGCATAGTGCATACAACATTATTAGCTTTTGGTGTTTCTGCTATAATAAAGGCCAATGAGAATATTTTTTTTGGGATTAAGATATTAGGTGCATTATACCTTTTATACTTGGCATACAAGGTTTATAAATCCGATGCTCAACTGAATTTAGATGCTGAAACCACACCAAAAAAAAGCTTAAAAGGGCTCTTTGTTCAAGGTTTTTTTATGAATGTATTAAACCCCAAAGTGACCATCTTTTTTCTAGCATTTTTCCCTGGATTCTTGTTCAGTCAAACAATGAGTACAGTGACACAATTTTACATTTTAGGAGCTGTGTTTATGTTGGTGTCTTTCGTTATTTTTTCTGCTATAGCGCTATTAGCTGGTCAGATAAAAACCTATACTCTAAATCATAAGAATTCTGGTGTCGTTTTAAAATGGTTACAGGTTGTGGTGTTCGTTGGTATTGCTATTTTCATCTTATTATAAAGTTTTAAAATGATGTATATTTATGCCAATGAATAGAGCTGTAAAACTTATCGAATGTCCACGAGATGCCATGCAAGGTATCAAGGCATTTATTCCCACCGAAAAAAAGGTACAGTATATTCAATCTTTACTTAGGGTTGGCTTTGATACGATAGACTTTGGAAGCTTTGTATCACCTAAAGCAATACCACAAATGGTGGATACAGCAGCGGTTTTAGCACAATTAGATTTGAGTAAAACCAAAAGCAAACTATTAGCAATTATAGCTAATGTACGAGGAGCTAATGATGCATCTCTACATAAAGAAATAGACTATTTAGGTTTTCCGTTTTCGATATCAGAAAACTTTCAAATGCGTAATACTCACAAAACCATTTCACAATCTGTTGTAACCCTCTCTGAGATTCTTAATATAGCTAATAAAGCCAATAAAGAAGTCGTAGTGTATATATCTATGGGCTTCGGAAATCCATATGGTGATCCCTGGAATGTAGATATTGTAGGAGAGTGGACAGAGCGTTTGGCTAAAATGGGTGTAAAGATTTTATCTTTGAGTGATACGATTGGAAGCTCTAATCCAGAAAATATAGAATATCTCTTTTCTAATCTCATACCAAAATATCCAGATATAGAGTTTGGAGCACATTTACATACCACACCAACAACATGGTTTGAAAAAATCGACGCAGCCTATAAAGCAGGTTGCAGACGTTTTGATGGTGCTATACAAGGGTTTGGTGGCTGTCCTATGGCCAAAGACGAGTTAACTGGTAATATGCCAACTGAAAAGATGTTGTCGTACTTTACACAAAAAAAAGCCCACGACTTAAATGCTATGAGCTTTGAAAGTGCTTATAATGAGGCTACTAAAGTCTTTACTAAATACCATTAGAAGCAATATTTCATTCCTATTTAACTTTTTATATTTTGAAAAACTTGTAATTTATTGATAATCAATTACTTTTAAATTTATTTAAAATTAATCTAAATAAAATTTGTGTAATTCCTTTGTAGTATTATTTTTGCATAAGTTATTTATAACAAGTCTTAATAAGAATAATAAAACAATCAAAAATGAATAGAATTGCACTAAGTTTTCTAGTATTGGGAGCTTTATTTACATCATGTTCTAGCGATGATGATAATGGTTCTGATGGTAATCAAGTACAAGCACCAGCTACATTTCAGTTTCAAAGAAATGGAATTACAACAGTAGATTATAATGGACAAACCACACGTATTGATATGGGCGAAGAGTTTGTAACGGCTATAAAAGATAACTCTAAAACTGAAGCCGAATTAGATGGAATGTTTACCAACACTGGAAATTATTTTTCAACTACAGTCTTAAACGAATCGACTAAAAATATAAGAAGTAAAACCGCGGCTTCTAGCGATTATTTTTCTGCTAATACTACTGTCGCTAATGCAATAAAAGCAGATTTTGATAGTTGGATAGCCAATCAGGTAACTGAAGTTTTTCCTAGCTGGGAAACAACGGCAACAGCGGGTAATGCTGGACGACTACAAGAGAATGGCGGTACCTATCGCTACATCAATTCTAAAGGTTTGGAGTACAATCAGGCTATTAATAAAGGCTTAATTGGCGCTTTAATGGTCGATCAAATACTTAATAATTATTTAAGTACATCGGTGTTAGATGCGGGTACTAATAGAGCAGATAATGATGCTGAAATTTTAGCCGAAGGAAAAAATTATACCACTATGGAGCATAAGTGGGACGAAGCCTTTGGTTATTTATATGGTACAGATGATGCTTTGGCACCAATGCTTAACCAGGATAGCTTTTTAAATAAATATTTATCAAGAGTAGAAAACGATGAAGATTTTGCAGGCATTGCTGATGCTATTTACGATGCCTTTAAGTTAGGTAGAGCAGCTATTGTAGCAAAAAATTATACAGTAAGAGACCAACAAGCAGCTATCATTAGAGAAAAAATATCTGAAATTATTGGTATTAGATCTGTTTATTATCTACAGGCTGGTAAGTTAACATTAGGTACTGATAATGCTTCTGCATTCCATGATCTGTCTGAAGGGTTTGGATTTATATATAGCCTACAATTTACAAGACAACCAGGAACTGATGAACCATATTTTACTAAAACAGAAATAGATGCTTATATAGCAGAATTATTGGAGGGTAATGGTTTTTGGGATATTACATCGACCACTTTAGATACCATGTCTGATGAGATTGCCGCACGTTTTAACTTTACAGTTGCTCAAGCTGCACCAAGTAACTAATCAGCAAAAACAAATGCAACATTGCTATGTTGCATTTGCTTATTTAGTATTTTTGCAAACCAAAAAATGAAAAAAGTGATTGCTATGATAAAAAAAATTATTTCCCTTTTGTGTGTTGTTAGCATTATTGTTGCATGTTCATCTTCTGATGATAGTAATGGTGGTAATACAGATAATTTTGACAGAACTGCACTATTGAGCAATTATGCGGATAATATTATTGTACCAGCATTGTCAGATTTTCAATCCAAAGTATCTGATTTAGATGTGGCCAGAGCTAATTTTATTAATGATATAAACCAAAGTAATTTGGATTTGTTAAGTGGAGCTTGGTTAGAAGCATACAGATCGTGGCAATATGTAGCCATATATAATATAGGAATTGCCGAAACATTTACAGGCAATCTAAATGGTTTTAGAGTATATTTTAATGTCTATCCGGTATCAACATCTTTGATAGAAAGTGCAGCATCTGGAACAGATTATGACTTAAATGCTGATGCTTATTTTGCGGCTCAAGGTTTTCCTGCATTAGACTTTTTAATTCATGGTATAGCAGATTCAGATACCACACCTTTAGATAAATTTACGACCAATGTAAATTTTGAAGGTTATGTAGATTATTTGACTAATGTGCAATCACAGATTAATAATAGATCTACTGTTATTCTTAATAATTGGCAAGACACATTTAGAGATGAATTTGTAGCCAATACATCATCTAGTGCAACAGGTGCTTTCAGTAAAATTGTAAATGATTATATAAACTATTACGAAAGAGCTTTAAGAGCAAATAAGATTGGTACACCAGCAGGTAATTTTTCAGCAGGACAAACATTTCCGGATAAAGTTGAAGCTTACTATAAAAATGATGTATCTAAAGAATTAGCATTGCTAGGTTTAGATGCCGTACAGAAGTTTTTTAATGGACAATCATTTGATAATTCATCTACATCTGTAGAGAGCTTAGCATCTTATTTAGATTATTTGGATAGTTCCCAACTAAAAAATGATATTAATGCACAGTTTCAAGTAGCGCGACAGCAAATACAATCACTAAATAATAGTTTTAGCCAGCAAGTCATAGATGATAATACGCAAATGACACAAGCTTATGATGCCTTGCAAGCTGCAGTTGTATTACTAAAAGTAGATATGGCATCAATTTTTGATGTTCAAATTGATTTTCAGGATAACGATGGGGATTAACCCATTATAATATGATACTAAGGGTTCTCTTAATTGAGAATCCTTTTTTTATTTATGCCAGGTACACTAAGCACATATTTAAGTACTAAAACTTCAGCAGCACCCTTAGCTGTGTTTAGAATTGGTTTTGGTGTAATGATGTTACTAAGTATTATTAGGTTTTGGTCGTATGGATGGATTGAAAAATTATATCTAAACCCTAAATTCCATTTTAGTTACTATGGATTAGAATGGATAAAACCAGTAGGAAATTTCACCTATCTTATTTTCTTCATTTGTGGTTTAGCAGCACTTTTTGTGGCTTTGGGATTTAAGTATCGTATTGCTATAATTACGTTTTTTCTTAGCTTTACGTATATTGAACTATTAGATAAAACTACATACCTCAATCACTACTATTTTATAAGTCTTTTAAGTTTTTTAATGTGCTTTTTACCTGCAAATGCATATTATTCTGTTGATAATTTCATCAGTAAAAAACAATATAAGGAGATTCCTAAATGGACTATTGATAGTGTGAAATTATTATTAGGAACCGTCTATGTCTATGCAGGTTTAGCAAAAATAAATTCTGATTGGTTGTTTAGAGCTATGCCATTAAAAATATGGCTACCATCCAAATACGATTTGCCTCTAATAGGAGAAACTTTAATGCAGCAGCATTGGTTTCATGTTGCAATGAGTTGGTCTGGGATGTTTTATGATTTGTGCATTCCTTTTTTGTTATTGTATCGAAAAACACGTTGGTTTGCTTTTGCTTTGGTCATTTTCTTTCATGTATTCACAAGAGTATTGTTTCCAATAGGGATGTTTCCGTATATCATGATTGTATCTGCTTTGATATTTTTCGATGCGCATATTCATGAGCGTATTCTTAATGTATTAAGAAGGTTGCTTAAAAGGTTCAACGCTACTAGAGAAAAGCTTAGTGCTCAAATTTATCAATCCAGAAAACAAAATTTAGTTGTTCCTTTATTGGCTATATTTTTTAGTGTTCAATTACTTTTGCCGTTTCGTTATCTATTATATCCTGGGGAGTTGTTTTGGACAGAAGAAGGCTATCGTTTTTCGTGGCGTGTTATGCTGATTGAAAAAACGGGTTATACCGAATTTAAAGTAGTGAATTCAGAAACAAAAGCATCATTTTTGGTAAATAACTCAGATTTTTTAACACCTTTTCAAGAAAAGGAAATGAGTACACAACCCGATTTTATATTGGAGTATGCACATTTCTTAGGAAGGCATTTTGAGTCTCAAGGCCACGAAAATATAGAAATCTACGTGGATAGTTATGTTGCTCTAAACGGAAGACGAAGTCAACGTTACATCGACCCCAAAGTCGATTTATTAAAACAAAATGAATCATTAAAACCCAAAGATTGGATTTTACCATTTAAAGATGAGATTAAAGGATTATAGTCTGTTATTCATATTTGTAGCCATTGGTATATTAGTAAATGCACAACAAAAGGTGTCGGGTACAATCACTAATACATTTGGTCAACCTCTAAACAACGTTGAGGTTTATGATAAAGCTTCAGGTCAATTAGCCACTACAAATGTTGAAGGCTATTATGAATTTTCGATTGACAAATCAACATTAACTTTGGTGTTCTTTTCTTATGATTTTCAAATTAAAGAAATACAAATTACTGTTGATAGTGATATAGTTGTAAATCAGATTTTAGAACCCCTAGGTGAAGAATTAACTGCTGTAGAAATTACTGCCAGAAAAACCAGAGTTTTTGAATTAAGCCGACTTAAAGATGTTGAAGAAACTGCCATCTATGCAGGTAAAAAAACCGAAGTGGTTTTGGTTGAGCAATCTATGGCAAACTTAGCTACCAATAACGCAAGGCAAATATACAGCCAGGTAGCAGGACTTAATATTTACCAAAATGACGATGCAGGCTTACAATTAAATATTGGTGGACGTGGTTTAGATCCAAACCGTACAGCTAATTTCAACACAAGGCAAAATGGTTATGATATTAGTGCTGATGTTTTGGGCTATCCAGAAAGCTATTACTCACCAGCAGCAGAAGGTTTAAAGGAAATACAAGTGGTAAGAGGAGCGGCATCCTTACAATATGGAACGCAATTTGGTGGTCTCATCAATTTTGTAATGAAAGAGCCTAACCCTAATAAACCATTTGAACTTATTACAAGAAACACCTTAGGGAGTTTTGACTTATATACCAACTTTACAAGTATAAGTGGAACAAAAGACAAGTGGAGTTACTACACGTTTTTTAATTATAAGAAAGGCGATGGTTTTAGACCAAATTCAGAGTTTGAATCTAAGAATATTTATGCACACATTGGTTATCAGTTTAGTGATAAGACTTCTTTAAGTGGTGAGCTAACCTACCTTAATTATTTAGCGCAACAGGCAGGTGGATTAACTGATGATATGTTTAATGACGATCCTTATCAAAGCAACAGAGCGCGTAATTGGTTTGAAATTGATTGGTTGTTGTACAACTTTAAGTTAGCACATCAGTTTTCAGAAAAAACAAACTTTACATTTAACTTTTTTGGTTTAAATGCAACTAGAAACGCGCTAGGATACAGAAGTAATCGTGTGGATCAACCAGATCCAGAAATTGAGCGCGACTTAATCACAGGTGATTTTAATAATTTTGGTTTCGAAGCCCGACTTTTAAGCAAGTATAAAATCTTTGATAAAGATGTAACGTTCTTAATTGGTTCAAAATTTTATAAAGCAGATAATGATCAGCAACAAGGTCCAGGTTCTGCTGGTGTTGGGCCAAATTTTAATTTGCAGACAGATCGATTTCCTACTTACTCAGACCAGTCCGATTTTAATTTCCCTAACCTAAATGTTGCTGTATTTGGTGAAAACATTTTTTATTTAAACGATAAGTTTTCAGTGACACCTGGTTTTAGATTTGAATATATTAAGACAGAGAGTGAAGGCTTTTATCAACGCATTAATACAGATGCAGCAGGTAATGTTATTTTTCAAGAAACTATTGAGGACAATCGTGATTTTGAACGTAATTTTCTATTGCTTGGGCTAGGAGTAAGTTACAAGCCAAACTCAAATCTTGAAGCTTATGGAAATATTTCACAAAATTATCGTTCTGTAACATTTTCTGATATAAATATTATAAATCCTGCATTTGCAATAAATCCAAATATCACAGATGAAGATGGGTTTACTATAGATTTAGGATTAAGAGGTAACTACAAGCGTTTGGTATCTTATGATGTGGGTGCTTTTGCGTTGTTCTATAATGAAAGAATTGGGTTTGTTCAAAAAGGATTAGATGATGGAAGAGTTGTTAGTGAAAGAGGAAATGTAGGGGATGCAGTAATGTATGGTGTAGAATCCTTATTTGATTTTAATTTAAAGAAGCTGTTTAAGATGAACTCAGATTTTAGTCTTAATTACTTTATCAATACGTCTTTTATTCAGTCAGAATATACCAATTCTAACCAATCAGGAATTCAAGGTAATGATGTTGAATTTGTGCCAGATGTAAACTTAAAAACAGGACTGCGATTTGGTTATAAAAACCTAATGGCTAATATTCAGTATACGTATTTAGGTCAACAATTTACTGATGCTACTAATGCTGTTGATTCTAATTTAAGCGGTGTTATAGGCGAAATACCAGAATATGATATTTTAGACTTATCATTATCTTATACTTACAAAATGTTCAAACTCGAAACTGGTGTTAATAATGTATTGGATAATGCCTATTTTACCAGAAGGGCAACAGGTTATCCAGGACCAGGCATTATTCCTTCAGCACCTCGTAACTGGTTTACAACATTAGAGGTAACATTTTAATAACCAAAGGGCATTTTTGTCATTCAATATTGTGGTTTTAATGAATTTACACTTAAATAGTGTTCGAGGAGTTTAAGTGAAATAAAATGTGTAAATTTGCATGCAATTATATTTTAATTGCATCATGACAGCACACGAAAACAAAATCCTAGGTGAAGGTCTTACCTACGATGACGTCCTACTAGTTCCAGCATTTTCAGAAGTACTTCCGCGCGAAGTTAATATCAAAACAAAATTTACTAGAAATATTACTATTAATATTCCTGTAGTTTCAGCTGCAATGGATACCGTTACAGAAAGTAAAATGGCCATTGCTATGGCACAAGAAGGAGGTATTGGAGTGCTGCACAAAAATATGACGATTGAAGATCAGGCACAGAAAGTAAGACGTGTAAAGCGTGCAGAAAGTGGTATGATTATAGACCCTGTAACACTATCAATGGATGCAGTTGTAGCTGATGCTAAAAATGCAATGCGAGAGCACAGTATTGGCGGAATTCCTATTGTTGATGATAACGGAGTGCTCAAAGGAATAGTTACCAATCGCGATTTGCGTTTTGAACACCAAAAAGATAGACCAATCGTTGAAGTTATGACTGGTAAAAATCTTGTTACAGCTCCAGTTGGGACCTCTCTTAAAGATGCAGAGGATATTTTACAGGCCAATAAGATTGAAAAACTATTAATAGTCGAAGGAGATAAGCTTGCAGGTCTAATTACTTTTAGAGATATAACTAAAGTGACATTAAAACCAAATGCTAATAAGGATACTTATGGACGATTAAGAGTAGCTGCCGCTATTGGAGTAACTGGTGATGCTGTGGATAGAGCTGAGGCTTTAGTAAAAGCTGGGGTCGATGCAGTAGTTATAGATACTGCTCATGGTCATACAGTAGGTGTGGTTACGATATTAAAATCTATAAAACAACAATTTCCAAAATTAGAAGTCATTGTTGGCAATATTGCTACTGGAGAAGCAGCCAAGTATTTGGTTGAAGCAGGTGCAGATGCTGTAAAAGTAGGTATTGGACCTGGATCTATCTGCACAACACGAGTTGTTGCTGGGGTAGGTTTTCCTCAATTTTCGGCAGTATTAGAAGTAGCTGCTGCGATTAAAGGTTCTGGAGTACCAGTTATTGCAGATGGTGGTATTCGCTATACGGGAGATATTCCAAAAGCTATTGCTGCTGGCGCAGATACCGTAATGTTAGGTTCACTTTTAGCGGGAACTAAAGAAAGCCCAGGGGAAACGATAATTTACGAAGGTAGAAAGTTTAAATCTTATAGAGGCATGGGTTCTGTTGAAGCTATGAAACAAGGGAGTAAAGACCGTTATTTTCAGGATGTAGAGGATGATATTAAAAAATTGGTGCCAGAAGGTATTGTAGGTCGTGTACCTTATAAAGGAGAATTGTTTGAAAGTATTCACCAATTTGTAGGCGGTCTCAGAGCAGGTATGGGATATTGTGGTGCAAAAGACATTACAACCTTAAAAGAAACTGGTCGATTTGTTAAGATTACAGCAAGTGGTATACATGAGAGCCATCCACATGATGTTACGATTACTAAAGAAGCACCTAATTATTCTAGGTAACCCATTTCTTTGAAGAAAGGAATCTTATAAATTGTTTAGAAAAGTGATCAGCAGTGCCACTGCTTTTCCACGATGACCAATTTTGTTTTTTAGTTCTAAATCCATTTCAGCAAACGTTTTATTATAGCCTTTTGGTTTAAAGATAGGATCATAACCAAATCCTTTGTCTCCATATTTCTCGTTAGTAATTTCACCTTTACAGATACCAGTAAACGTTTCTAGTTTGCCATTAAGATGTAGCGCTATAACAGTTTTAAATTGAGCATTACGAGAATCTTTACCTTCTAATTCTGCTAGTAACTTATTTATATTGTCCTCAGAATTACGTTGAGGTCCTGCATAACGTGCAGAAAACACACCCGGATCACCATTTAAGATATCTACCTCTAAACCTGTATCGTCTGCAAAACAGTTATAACCAAAATTGATTTTGATATACTCAGCTTTTTGTATGGCGTTACCTTCAATAGTTGATTGTGTTTCTGGGATATCTTCAATGCACAAAATATCTGCCAGACTCAATAATTTAATATATTCTGGGATTAATGCTTGTACTTCTTTGAGTTTATTCTGGTTATTGGTGGCAAAAACGAGTTGCATATAATAAGTATTTATGTCTAAAATAGTGATCTCTCTTTTGTATATAAAGCCTTAACTTTGATTTATTAAATTCTTTGTTATGCGAACCCTTATTCTTGTTTTATTTTTCACCACCTGGATTAATGCACAGACTACTGTAGAAAAAATAAATGAACATTGGATTCTAAAAGTTGATGGTCAGCCATTTAATATTAAAGGGGCTACTTTTGGTTACGACAAAGATGTAAATAATTACGATAATTATTTCAAAGATTTAAAGTTTTTAGGCGTTAATACAGTTAGGACTTGGGCTACAGGTAAAAATACGAAAGCGCTACTTGATGCCGCACAAAAGCATGATATTAAGGTGATGGTTGGTATATGGATGCGACATGGTCGACCTGGAATGGAAGATGATGACCATTTCGATTACCTTACAGATACTGAGGGCATGGAAGTAATGTATAGAACATCTATTGAAGTGGTTGAGACTTACAAGAGCCATCCAGCAGTTTTAACTTGGGGAGTCGCTAACGAAGTATACCTAAACATGGCTACAGATGAAGAAAAAATGGCTTACTCAAAGTTTTTAGAACGGGTGTGTAGTCAAATAAAGACCTTAGATTCTAATCATCCAATTACCTCAGTTGAAGCTTGGACATTTGGTTTGGATTGGTGGGAAAAATATGTCCCTTCAATAGATATTTATGGATTAAACAGTTATGGTATTGGAGCTAACTTTCTTCAAGAAGAATTAGATAAAAGAAATATTGACAAGCCTTATATTGTTACAGAGTTTGGCGTTACGGGAGAATGGGATATTAAAAATGAGAAATACGGAGTTAAGGTAGAACCTACAGATACTGATAAGTATGATGCCATTGCTAATGGGTATAAGAATTGGATTGCTAATAAAGAAAAATGTTTGGGTGTATATGTATTTCATTACGGTAGTGGTAATGATTTTGCCAGCGCATGGCTCTTAACACATTTTAATAATAGTTATAGACCACAATATTGGGCTATTAGAGAAGCTTATACAGGTAATCTACCTAATAATTATGTTCCTAAAATCGAATTTTTTGAATTACCTGAAAAAACTTACAAAAGTGGTACATGGATACCTGTAAATTTAAAAGTGTCTGATGCCGAAAACGAAAGTCTGGAAGTCAACTTTTCTTACAATCAACGCACAGGTAGTAGAAAACGTAGAAATCAGATCAATGCAATTAACCACAGAGGGAATCTCAGCGAAGGATTTGAAATTCAATTGCCAGAAGAACATGGAGCGATAAAGGTGTATGTAAATGTTAAGGATAGTTCTAATAACCTAGGTATGGCTTCTAACGCAATACAAGTTATTGACGAAAAAGCAAAGGCAATAAAATTTAAAGTACCTAAAGTGAGCTTACCTTTTTATATTTATAATAACGGTGAAGAATTACCTTATCTCCCATCTGGATATATGGGTAACTATAAAGCCATGGATGTTGATTTAAATTCTAAAGATGAAGCACATACCGGGAAAACATCTATTAAAATTAGTTATAATGCTGTAGGTGATTGGTATGGACTTGCTTTTGTTGATCCTGCAAATGATTGGGGAGACATTCTTGGTGGCTATAATATTAGTGGTGCTAAAACATTTAGTTTCTGGGCAAAAGCTAGTTTTGATGATGTCTATGCCACCATTGGATTTGGATTGATCGATGCGGATAAACCATTTCCTGATACTGCTAAGAAATCTATCGAGATAAAGCTGACAAACCAATGGAAAAAATATACGATAAAAACTAAAAAATTAGATTTAAGTTGTATTCGTTCAGGCTTGGTATTATTCTCTAATGGAAATGGGTTTCCTTATAAAATTTATATAGACGATGTGGTTTTTGAGTAAATTATAATTTATCTAAAATCAATGGTGCAACTTTTAGATTGTCCAAACCATTTTACACGATTTTTCGATGCCGTTTTATATATAAAATCTCTAAACATTCTTGGGACAAATGCTAATAAGGCAGCAACACGTTGCCATTTAGGTATTTTTGATACAATTTTTAAGAACCCATCAGAATGAGTTTTTACACCATTTTCGTCAATTAATATAACCGTATCGAGTTGATCTGTTGGAAAACCATATTTTATCAATAAATTTTGCCCATATTGTGATTGAAAGGCTACAAATTGAAATAAATCCTCTGGAGCAAATTTTAATAACCATCCCACAACACCATTACATAGGTTGCATTCTCCGTCAAAAATTATGATATCTTTTTTTAGGTAATTTTCCATAATACGCTTATTTATAAATCAATAGACGTAACTAACGTTTTAAACTTTCAAAACTATTTTACTTTATAGATAATTTATGATAATTATCAGTAGCACATAGCTCTAAAAGCTGTATCTTAGATAAAGGAATTATTAATTAAAACAAGTAAGATTATGACGGTAAATTTTCAATATGTAAACACAGATGTAAGTGAAACATTATCAGAATTCACAAGAGATAAATTAGAAAAATTAGCTGATAAGTTTGAGTTTTTAATTTCAGCTCAAGTCTATATTAAGCACGATGATAAAAATTATGATGCGGGTAAGATATGTAATATAGAATTAAGCTTGCCTGGACCACGAATTTTTGCTACATCTAATGAACCTTCATACGAAATGGCAGTCAATGAAACTATAAATGATTTAACACGCCAATTAAAAAAGAGAAAAGAAGTATTCAAAACACACTAATTATTTATAAAACGTTTTTGACGTTTATTATATAGGAGGGTTTGCTGTTTTATCTGTGATGATAAGGCTCGTTTTTCAAAATAGTAAACCCTCTATATAATTGCTCTATAAAAAATAAACGTACCATTTGATGCGAAAACGTCATTTGAGACAAGCCCAACTTTCCATTTGCTCTTTTATAAACAGTTTCCGAAAATCCATAGGGTCCACCAATAACAAATATTAAAGTTTTAATACCAGAATTCATGCGTTTTTGTAAATAACCAGAAAAAGCAATAGAATTTATTTGTTTACCATTTTCATCTAAAAGAATAACCACATCAGATTTTTGTATTTTTGATAGAATAAGATCACCTTCTTTATCCTTTTGTTGTGCTTCTGAGAGATGCTTAACGTTTTTTATATCTGGTATAATTTCAAAATTAAACCGAATATAATGGCTTAAACGTTTAGTATAGTCTTCAATTAAAGTTTGAAGATTAGCGTTGTCGGTTTTGCCTATGGAGATGAGTTTTATTTGCATATTCAAATTTACGATTTACAAATTACCATTTTTTTGATTTTTTTAAGTCAGAATTCATAAATCTAAAAATCGTATATCGTTAATCAATTTCCTATTTTTACACTAAATAAGAGTTACATGATTTCAAAAGCACAATTCGACAAAGAAATAGAAGGTATTATTATTAATGCCATAAGAGAAGATGTTGGTGATGGCGATCATAGCTCATTGGCATGTATACCAGCTTCTGCTATGGGAAAAGCTAAACTTTTAGTAAAAGATGAAGGTGTTATTGCTGGCATTGAGTTTGCAAAGCAAGTATTTGCTTATGTAGATAAAGACATGAAAGTTGAAACCTTAATCAAGGATGGTAGCGAAGTAAAGTATGGAGATATAGCTTTTTATGTAGAAGGAGCTTCGCAATCTATTTTAAAGGCAGAGCGTTTGGTTTTAAACGCCATGCAACGTATGAGTGCTATTGCTACTAAGACTAAAAAGTTTGTTGATTTATTAGAAGGCACAGGAACCAAAATTTTAGATACGCGTAAAACTACTCCCGGAATTAGAGCCATAGAAAAATGGGCTGTTAAGATTGGTGGTGGTGAAAACCACAGATTTGCACTTTATGATATGATAATGCTAAAGGACAATCATATTGACTTTGCAGGTGGAGTTGCAAAAGCTATCAATTTAACAAAACAATATTTAAAAGATAACAATCGAGATTTAAAGGTTATTGTTGAAGCACGTAATCTTGAAGAAATTAAAGAAATACTAGACTGCGGAGGTGTGTATCGTATTCTTATAGACAACTTTAATTATGAAGATACCAGAAAAGCAGTTAAACTGATTGGTAATCAGTGCCTAACGGAGTCCTCTGGTGGTATTAATGAAAAAACGGTGAGACATTATGCAGAATGTGGAGTAGATTATATCTCATCAGGTGCATTAACACATTCGGTTTATAATATGGATTTGAGCCTTAAGGCTTTGTAGCATGACTAAACATATTGAAGATAAACTAGATAAAATTCCGATACTTAATTTAGTCGTTCGCTTTTTTAAGCAGATTAGATTGCCAGGGTTTGAAGGTTTGTCTATTTACGATTTGTTGGAGCTTTATATTATGGGTATTGTAAAAGGTGCTTTAACCACAAGAGCAAGTGCTATTGCGTTTAGTTTTTTTACAGCGATATTTCCATTTTTATTATTTGTAATTATCATAATACCCTATATACCGATTGCTGATTTTCAGGCTGAATTTTTAGATTTTTTAAATTCATTTTTACCTCCCCAAACCTCAGATTTCTTTTTCTCAAATATTTTTGAAAACATTAGTGGTGGAGCAGGAGCAGGCTTAGTTTCATCGGTATTTCTACTATCTATGTTATTGATGGCTAATGGTGTCAATGCAGTGTTTTCTGGTTTTGAAAATTCTTATCATGAGCAGTTAACACGCAATGTATTCCAGCAGTATATGTATGCGCTTGGTGTAGCCTTGATTTTAGCTTTTTTAGTATTACTTACCGTGGCATTTTTTGGATATTTTCAGATTTATATCATTGCGCCGATCTATGAGGTTTTTACTGGAGAAGAGGTTGTTGATTCTGGTGTGGGTTGGTTAATATTTGCCAAGTACATGTTCTTTGTTGTTATGGTTTATTTAGCAACCGCTACCTTATATTATTTTGGTACAAAAGAAGGACGTCATACACGGTTCTTTTCAATAGGTGCGCTTTTAACCACCTTACTTATTATACTCACTTCATATTTATTTGGTATCTACATAGATAATTTTTCTCAGTATAATAAGTTATATGGTTCTATAGGAGCACTTTTAATATTGCTTCTATATCTGTGGTTGAATTCGAATATTTTATTATTGGGTTATGAGTTAAATGCCTCTCTAAGACGATTACGAAAAATCAATAACAATGAATAGACTTTTAATTGGTATACTTTTTTTAATAGGATGTAATCTTATTTCTGCGCAAAGTGTTTTGGGTAAATGGAAAACTATAGATGACGAAACAGGTAAAGAAAAGTCTATAGTAGAGATTTATGAGAGTGATGGAAAGATTTATGGGAAAATTATTGAATTGCTCAATCCATCTGAAGAAAACCCAAAGTGTTCTAATTGTGAAGGTTCTAAAAAAGATCAATCTATTTTAAACATGGTCATTATTGAAGGATTAGAAAAAGGGGATGATGTTTATGAAGGAGGTACCATTCTTAATCCAGAAAATGGAAAAACCTATAAATGCAGATTGAAGTTAGAAGACGATAAAGGCAAACTTCAGGTTAGAGGTTATGTAGCTTTCTTCTACAAAACCCAGTATTGGAAGCGTATAGAATAGTGACTTACTTTCTAGATGTCATATTACCCATTCCGCTTCAAAAAGCATTTACGTATCATATTACTAAAGCTGAAGCGCAATTCCTTAAAACAGGAATGCGAATAGCTGTACCTTTTGGTAAAAGTAAAATATATACGGCTTTAGCGTATAAGATTCACAATAATCCACCAACATCCTACGAGGCAAAGACTATTCATCAAATTTTAGATGAAAAACCCGTAGTTACTGAAATCCAATTAAAACATTGGGAATGGATTGCTAATTATTATATGTGTAGCTTAGGTGAAGTTATGCGCGCAGCAATGCCTAATGCCTTTATTTTAGAAAGTGAAACCATTATCTCTAAGAATGAAAAAATTGATATTAAAGATTCAGAACTAAAAGATGATGAATTTTTAATTTGTGAAGCCTTGCAATATCAGACATCGTTAAAGATTCAAGATGTGGTTTCTATTTTAGATAAAAAGCATGTGCTGCCTGTTATTAATGGTTTGGTTGAAAAGGGTGTATTGCACCTTCAAGAAGAGCTTTACGAGAAATACCAACTAAGGCTGGTACGCTATGTAAAACTTCATGACCATCACAAATCCGAAGAAAAATTACAAGAGCTTTTAGAGATTCTAAATAGAGCACCTAAGCAACGCGAAGTTATTTTAACCTTATTTACGCTTGAAGCTTCAGAAAATAAGCCCATAAAAGTATCGGAGTTAGTAAAACGAAGTGGAGCATCTTCTTCCATCGTAAAAGTACTTATAGATAAAGGGATTTTAGAAGAATACCATATCCAAACGGATCGTATCCAATTTGTAGGTGATGGGGAAGCAGATTCTAAAATATTAAATGAAGCACAATCTTTGGCGTTTCATGCTATTGAAGCTGAATTTAAAACCAAATCCGTAGCCTTATTGCATGGAGTTACTTCATCTGGTAAGACAGAGATCTATGTACAGTTAATTCAAAAACAACTGGAGTTAGGGAAGCAAGTTTTGTATTTATTACCGGAAATTGCACTTACAACACAACTTGTTCAACGCCTACAGGATTATTTTGGTGATAAGGTAGCTGTTTTTCACAGTAGATATTCTGGTAATGAAAGGGTAGAAGTATGGAACAATATGCTCAACAATTCTGAAAAAACTCAAGTGGTTATTGGAGCACGTTCGTCATTACTATTACCATTCCATAGTTTAGGCTTAATCATTGTAGATGAAGAGCATGAGCAATCGTATAAGCAATTCGACCCAGCACCTAGATATCATGCCAGAGATGCAGCTATAGTATTAGCGAATATGCATCAGGCTAAGGCATTATTAGGTTCTGCGACACCAAGTCTAGAGAGTTATTTTAATGCGAGTCAGGGCAAGTATAGTTTAATAGAATTAAACACACGTTATAATAATGTATTGATGCCAGATATTGAATTGGTAGATCTTACTGATAAGTACAAACGTAAACGTATGAAAGGCCATTTCTCAGACCGATTAATTGAAGAAATGACTGAAACTTTGGAGCAAGATTTTCAAATTATATTATTTCAAAATAGAAGAGGGTTTTCTCCTATTGTAGAGTGTATTACATGTGGTAATTCGCCACAATGCCCTAATTGTGATGTAAGTTTAACCTATCATCAATACAGAGATCAACTACGTTGCCATTATTGTGGCTATAATTCAGCGATGTTAAAAAGCTGTCAAGCTTGTGGTAATGCAACTTTAGATACCAAAGGTTTTGGAACCGAACAGATAGAAGAAGAAGTTAAAGTCTTATTTCCCGAAAAAAAAGTTGCGCGTATGGATTTAGATACCACACGAGGCAAATATGGTTTCGAAAAGATCATTAATAGTTTTGAACAGCGTGATATTGATATTTTGGTAGGAACACAAATGCTTACCAAAGGATTGGATTTTAGACACGTAAAACTGGTTGGGATTATGAATGCTGATAACTTATTGAACTTCCCTGATTTTAGAGCCCATGAGCGTAGTTACCAATTAATGGCTCAAGTCTCAGGTAGGGCTGGGCGTACAGATATAAGAGGCAAGGTGCTGATTCAAACCTATAATCCACATCATAATATTTTACAGCAAGTTTCTACTAATTCGTATAAGGATATGTATGCTGAGCAAATGAATGATCGCTACAATTATAAGTATCCACCGATTTACAGATTAATTAAAATCACCTTCAAACACAAAGATTATAATCGAGTGAATCTTGCTGCAGATTGGTATGCAAAGTCATTAAGACATGTATTTAAGGCTAATGTGCTTGGTCCAGAGTTTCCACCTATTTCCCGAATACGTAATTTATACAACAAAAATATTTTGGTTAAGATTCCTCAGAAGCAATCTTTAGCAAAAACAAAGGAGGCAATAAAAAAGATTGATAGTAGTTTTAACGCAGTTAAAGATTTTAGATCTGTAAGGGTGATACTGAATGTAGATAACTACTAGTGAAAATTTTCAATCCAAAAAAAGACGTAAAGGATACTTAATTTCCTGCACTTAATACAGCCCAATCTTCTTTATAGGGTACTGCTCCATAAAAAAGCGAAAAAGCATCTAGTCCATTGGAATCGTTCAACCTTCTTTGCACATACGAGCTGTCTTTTATTTTGAATTGAGATTTGTTAATTACACCATAATAACTATTGCTTACAATGATATTGTCACCATTTTTAATTCGTGTTCTTAATTTAGTTTTGTAATCTCCTTTGTATTTTGGCATTAGAACTAAACCAAATTCGTTTGGTCTTATAATTAAATGCCAATGTCCATTTCCACAAAAATCCCAAGCTTTGGCTTCGATTGGTTTCCAAGAGTTGTAGTTGTCTATGTCTTGAGCTTCTTGTATTCCAAATACGTGAGAGTCTTTTCCGAATAAGATTTTATTTGTGGCAGTTGAATTTACCAAATAAACAGGGTAATAGTTAAAGTATGCAATACTTTCATAGCCAAACCAATTAAAAAATACGGTCGTTTCGTAATCAGTAATAAGTTCAAGACCACTTTGGTTTATTTTTTTTAAATCCTCAGACTTTTTTACATTGATATTGTAAAGTGAAGTGTCTTTCTTTTTCGGATTTATATCTATGCTGTCATTAAATTTAAATTTGCCTATAAAGGTTGGGTATACTGAAGTTAAGTAATTCACTTCATGCTCGTATTTTCTAATGGAGTCGCGTTCAAATAATTCACTGTTTACTACAACAGGAAGTTTAAATTCGCTTTTTTCTGTCTCGATATCTTTTTTATTGCAGCAAATAAAAAAATAAGATGATAATAAGAAGATGGTTATGGTTCTATTCAAAATATGGGTTCTTAGTATTAATACCAACGTTTGTTTAGAACTAAAATTTTAAATGAGTAATAAAAAACCCCAACATTTCTGCTGGGATTTTTATAGATTATAATGTAATGCTTTAAATGATAAAGTAATATTTTTACATATTATTCAAAGCATCTACAAGCTGGGTCTTTTTATTTCGACTCAATGGAATCTCATAAGCACCAACTTCAACATTTTTACTATTAAAACGGTCAATTTTATCTAAATTCACAATATAAGATTTATGAATTCTTAAAAATTTTCCTTCAGGTAATTCTTTTTCAAAAGCTTTCATGGTAGATAATACTACCAGGCTGTTTTCTTCTGTTACGACTTTTACATAATCGCCTAAAGCTTCAATCCATTTAATATCCTTAATATAAACTTTACGTTTTTTAAGGTTACTCTTTACAAAGATGTGTTCACCATCAGTTTCGTTAAAGTCTAATTTTAATTTGTGCTGCTCAATAGCTTTTTCTACGGCAGTATTAAAACGTTCTTTTGTGATTGGTTTTTGAAGATAGTCGGTAGCATCGTAATTAAATGCTTTAAAAGCATATTCGGTTTTACCTGTAACAAAAATAATTTGGGGTTTGTTGTTGAGTACATCTAATAGCTCAAAACCGTTTAATACAGGCATCTCTATATCTAAGAAGATAAGATCTACTTTGTGTGTATTAAGACCGTTTTTTGTTTCTAACGCACTGCTGTACTCTGCAATAAGGTTAAGCGAAGAATGATTCTCGATTAACTTTACTATAGAAAGACGCTGAATCGCAGAATCATCAACAACTACACAGTTTAAAGTCATAACATTAATATTTTATTAGGTTAAGATATCGACAATAGTACGATAAATTCGGTTAAAAAACAAATTTTACCGACAAAGTGTAAAATTTAACATAATTATTTAGTCATAAAACGGTTCGTAATTTTACTGGTAAAAACGTTGCCAGAATTAGAATTAATGCGTATTTTTGCAGCCGTTTTAACAATAAACAAATTTAATTTTTATGAATCGTTACGAAACTGTTTTCATCTTAAATCCCGTTTTATCTGAAGATCAGATAAAGGAGACAGTAAAGAAATATGAGGATTTCCTCGTTTCTAAAGGAGCAAAGATGACCGCCAAAGAAGATTGGGGCTTAAAAAAATTAGCATATCCAATCCAAAACAAAAAGAGTGGTTTTTATCACTTATTTGATTACACTGTTGCTGGAGAAGCAATTGAAGATTTAGAAGTAGAGTTTAGACGTGATGAGCGTTTTATGCGTTACTTAACTGTAAAATTAGACAAGCACGCTGCGGCTTGGGCTGATAAGAGAAGAGATAGAAACAAACAAAAAGCGTAATTTATGTCATCAATAGAACAACAAGCAAAAGGAAAAAAGGATGGTGAGATCAGATATCTTACGCCTTTAAATATAGAGACTTCTAAAACTAAGAAGTACTGCCGTTTTAAAAAGTCTGGTATTAAGTATGTGGATTATAAAGACCCAGATTTCTTATTGAGCTTTGTAAACGAGCAAGGTAAATTATTGCCAAGACGTTTAACAGGAACGTCTTTAAAATATCAAAGAAAAGTATCTGTGGCTGTAAAGAGAGCTAGACATTTAGCTTTAATGCCATACGTTGCAGATTTATTAAAATAAAATATCATAACAATGGAACTTATATTAAAACAAGACGTTGAAAATTTAGGATTTAAAGACGATATTGTAACAGTAAAGAACGGTTATGGTAGAAATTTTTTAATTCCTCAAGGTCATGCTGTAATGGCTACTGCTTCTGCTAAAAAAGTATTGGCAGAGACTTTAAAGCAAAGAGCATACAAAGAAAAATCAATTATAGAAGCTGCACAAAAAACTGCTGATGCTTTAGCTGAACTTGAAGTTAAAATTACTTCTAAAGTAGGTGCTGGTGATAAACTTTTTGGATCTGTAAATAATATAGATTTAGCAGATGCTTTAAATAAAGAAGGTCACGAAGTTGATAAAAAATACATCAATGTAATAGGTGGTAACGTTAAGCGTTTAGGTAAATATAATGCTGTTATCAGATTACACAGAGAAGTTTCTGTAGACTTACCGTTTGAGGTTGTTGCAGAAAAATAAACACACTCGTTAAATAATTAAAAGCCGTTTAGTTCTCTAAACGGTTTTTTCATTTTCATACTTTATGAAACGATTTATACTATTATTTGTAGCTATTTGTCTCTTTAGTTGTAAAGATTCTAATGTCGAAAAGACAACATCGGCTGTAAAAACATCAAAACTCATTGAAGTTTTTAAAGCCACAAAAGTGGATTATCCAAATATTAGTGTGCATAGAGGTGGAAAAGGTTTAAAAAACTATCCTGAAAACTGTCTTGAAACTTTACAGTATGTAAATGATAGTATTTCTGCAATCTACGAAGTTGATATTGCGCAAACTAAAGATGGTAAACTTATCTTGATGCACGATAATTCTATAGATAGAACAACAAACGGGAGTGGCTCTGTTAAGTATATGACTTATAATCAGCTAAAAAAGTATAATTTGGTTGATGATTTCGGAACAGTAACTAAATTTAAAATCCCATTATTTTCTAAAGTTTTAGAGTGGTGCAAAATCAATAATGTCATTTTAACTGTAGATATTAAGCGTAGTGTAAAACAAGAAGATGTTATAAATGCTATAAAAGATGCTAAAGCTGAGCATGTCTGTATCATTATAACATACGACATAGTACAAGCACAATCGGCATATAATTTAGCACCAGAACTACTATTATCAGTTTCGGCAAGAAATCACAAAGAATTTGATAGGCTTCTAGAAACTAATATACCTGTTGAAAATATGCTGGCTTTTACTGGTACAAGATTGTCTAATAAGTCTCTATATAAAAGACTTCACAAAGAAAATATTGTGTGTATTTTAGGAACTCTAGGCAACTTAGACAGGCAAGCTGAGGCTAGGGGTGATGGGCTTTATGAGCAATGGAAGAATAAGGGGGTAGATATCATTGCAACGGATAGACCTTTTAAAGCCTATAAAGCAATTAATTAAATTTAAGATTCTGAAACAAGTTTAGAATGACAAGAAGATGAAATATACAAGATTAACAAAAGAACAATTTGAAGAATTACATCAAGAATTCATTAATTTTTTGGCAACAAAATCCATAACCGCTGACGAATGGGAGGATATTAAAACAAACAAACCCGAAGCAGCCGAGCAAGAACTCGATGTGTTTAGTGATTTGGTATGGTATGGTGTTTTAGATAAGGTTGAATATTTGGAGCATATTTCACCAAACCAAATACATCTTTTTAAATGCAAAGCTAATGATATGCATCTTATTGCTTTAAAGCTTAAAGAAGATAAAGTAGATCTAACTACAAAAGAAGGGTTTCAATGGTTAAGAGATAATCTACTTTCTGATGATATAGAGTTTTTTAATGCAAAAAAAGAATATTCTGATGATAAGTATTTGGATATTTTTAAACTGATTCAACAGGGTGCTAATATTACAAAGGGTGAATTGTTTCAGTATTTTGAGAAGTTGATAGGGCAGAAAGATTAAAAGCATCTACTTTGCTCTTTTCGTTCTTTTAGTCTCTTTTTTTTTATGTGGTCTTTTTGCCTTTTTACGGATGCAAATTTCCTATGATGAGGTAATGGTTTATGAATAGCTTTATCTACATCATCAAGTAATAAATTTCTGAAAAAAATATTTATTTTATTTAGAACTTTAATCACAATTACTCATATCTCAAGGATTCAATAGGATCTAAGCGTGCCGCTTTTGTTGCAGGATACAAGCCAGATATTACAGCCACAATAAATGCTATGCTTGTTGCCCAGATCATGGCTACCCATGGAGTTGAGAAGTCAAGTTCAAAGCCTTTAGAAACGCTCCATCCAATGGCGATGCCTAACAAAATGCCAAGAATTCCTCCAAGTTGGCCAATAATAATCGTTTCCATAAAAAACTGAAAAGCTATAGTTCTACGTTTAGCGCCTAAAGCTTTGCGTACACCAATTTCTCGTGTACGTTCACTTACAGAAACCAGCATAATGTTCATCAAAGCAATAGTAGAACCAAATATGGTAATTATACTAATGATCCAGGCAGCAATGTAAAGTGTACTTGTGTTTTCTGCAACGCGGTTTATTAAATCATCACTACGTTCAATACCAAAATCATTATCTTCAATTGGGTTAAGACCTCTAATATTTCTAAAAGTTAAAATGGCTTCTTCTTGAGCATTTTCAAGCATATCGTTTTTATCTACCTTGACACTAAGGGTATAATTTATATTTGGATTGGTAAAAATAGAACGTGCTTTTTGTATGGGCATAATTACCCTTAGATCCTGATTATTTCCAAACGTAGAGCCCTTTTCCTTTAATACACCAACAACCTTAAATTTAGAACCTCTGATACTGATGGTTTTATCTATGGGGTTTACATCTGGGAATAAGGCTTTTTGCAAATCGCTACCAATGACACAAACGGCATTACTGTTTTCAACATCAAATACATTTAGCGAACGACCATTATCGATTTCGAGTCCAGAATTTTCAATAAAATACTCGTTAGATCCAATGATCTGCACCTCTGGATCAGTTTTTTTATTGTCATATTTAACTTCGGCGGCTCTGGTACCTGTAAACGATACAGCAACCTTGGTAAAAGGATAATCGTAATTATCTTCAAAATCCTTTACGTTTCTGTAATTAATAACCGGATTTATCTTTTGACGCTCTCTACTACTTTGACGCTGGTTAGAGAACTCATAACGCTGAAAGTTAAAGGTATTGGCACCCATAGACGAGAAACTACCAGAAATGCTGTTCTGTAAAGCCGAAACACAACTTAAAATACCAACCAATGCCATAATACCAATAGCAATGATTAAAACAGTTAAAATTGTACGGAGTAATTGACTTTTAATAGAGCCAAAAGCAATTTTAATATTCTCTCTGGTCAGTGAAAACATAGATTTTTTATAGTTAATTGGGCTGTTTAAAAGTATAAGACGCTTTAAGCTCTATAAAGTTACTATAAATTTGAAATTACTTGGCTATGCCTCTAAAATTTATAATATTTTTGTGATTAGTTTTAAATCTCACCAAGTGTCACACATGTTACAGTCAAAGTGATTTTTAAAACACGTAGAGTTTCATTTAAAGAGACTCCCGCTTTTGCGGGAGATGAATATGGCACAAAAACCAAGTATACCAAAAGGCACCAGAGATTTTAATGCAGAAGCGGTTGCAAAGCGCTCCTATATCATAGAAACGACTAAGGAACAATTTCAGCTATACGGATTTCAGCCTATAGAAACTCCAAGCTTTGAAAACTCGGAAACCTTAATGGGTAAATATGGAGATGAAGGAGATCGTTTGATTTTTAAGATTTTGAATTCTGGTAATTTCCTTTTTGAAAAGAATACAATAGAATTACCCGAATCTCTAAATACTCTTATGCTTAAATCTTTAGATGAATTAAGCATTTCTGAAAAGATAGAACTTAATAAGTTTACTGATGGAATATCTGGCAAAGCCCTTCGCTACGACCTTACAGTACCTTTTGCACGTTACGTGGTACAACACCAAAATGATATTGTATTTCCGTTTAAACGCTACCAAATACAACCTGTTTGGCGTGCAGATCGCCCACAAAAAGGTCGCTTTAGAGAGTTTTACCAATGCGATGCAGATGTGGTTGGCTCAAAGTCGTTGTTTCAGGAAGTAGAGTTTGTGCAATTGTATGACGCTGTGTTTAACGCTTTAAAGTTAGATGGTGTTACCATAAAAATTAATAACCGTAAAATACTATCTGGTATTGCAGAAGTTATTGGCGCCCAGGATAAGTTAATTGATTTTACGGTAGCTTTAGATAAGCTCGATAAGATAGGAGAGGAGAAGGTAAAAGAAGAAATGCGCAGTAAGGGTATTTCTGAAGAAGGTATATCTAAACTTCAGCCTTTATTTTCATTAAAAGGGGATTTTGGTAATCAGGTAAAGAGTCTAAAATCTATTTTAAGTGTTTCAGAAATTGGCCTAGAAGGGATTAAAGAGCTCGAATTTATAAATACAGCCATTTCAAACTTAAAATTAAAAACGGCCACATTGCAGTTAGATGTGACACTAGCGAGAGGTCTTAACTACTATACAGGTGCGATTTTTGAAGTTTCAGCACCAGAAGGTGTAAAAATGGGCTCTATTGGTGGTGGAGGTCGTTATGATGATCTAACGAGTATTTTCGGAAAACCAGATACCAGTGGAGTAGGGATAAGCTTTGGCTTAGATCGTATTTACTTAGTATTAGAAGAGCTAGGCTTATTCCCTAATACCATAACTGATGCTACCAAAGTGTTATTTATCAACTTTGGTGAGAAAGAAGCACTCGCCTGCTTAGAAGCTGTTACGCAGTTAAGACAGAAAGGTATTAAAGCTGAGCTATATCCTGATGCTGCTAAAATGAAAAAGCAAATGACCTATGCCAACCGTCGTAATATTCCTTATGTGGTTTTAGTGGGTAAAGAAGAGCTAGAGTCTAAAATGTTTACTTTAAAGACTATGGAAACAGGAACACAAGAAAAGCTCAAGCTACAGGATTTGCTACAAGCATTACTATAGAATAATCAATATTGTTATAAATAAAAAGCCCTGAATAACTCAGGGCTTTTTTGTAGGTTAAGATTTAAGATTTGGGGCAAAATTACTTTACTAAAACTTTCTTAGTCGATACTGAACCGCTTGCAGTATATAACTTAATAATATAAGTTCCAGTACTTAAATTCTTAACTTCATATTCAGAGTAACCGCTCTCTGAAATATTTTCGATGGTATGTACAGATTGACCTAGCATATTAAATAGTTCAATCGATTTTACATCCACAAGGTTAGGGTTTATTAATACAATTTTTTCTTTGTCATTAGAGTATAATACATCTAAATTTTCGTTGACTTCGTCATCCACGCCAAGTAATTGCGCTTCGGTAGCAAACGTAATTTCAAAACGGTTTAAGTACTCACCTGCATTTAAGAAGAATTCGTAATCACTTACTCTTAGATCGTGATAGATACCTAACTCAATATCGTGTGCATATATATTAATACTATCAGGTACATTTTCTAAAGCATCTATAGCTATACTGTTGAGACCATCGATATTCGTTTTTATACCTAAAGGATATACCGTAGCCATTTCAACTTCATTACTACCTTGTATAATATACTTATTGTCATTGATCATCCAGAACATATCGTCCGTCTGGTCATCGTATAATAAGGCATCAAATGCCCAGTCGTAATCCATTGTTGTATTATCATCTATAGTTAATAGAAGTTGTCTATGTAATTGCAATTCATTGCCAGAATTATAACCAATTCTAAACTTCATTCTATCATCTATATCCTCAGCATTATTAGGATCGACCTCAGTTCTTGCGGCAGTATTATTTCTTAAAAATACAGAGTTAGAACTACCTTCTATCTGGAAAGCACGCTGATCATTTTCAAAATTTATAGTACCTGCACTTACTCCAGATACAAAGAAACCTTGACTTACCGGAATATATTGCCCTGGTGTTTTTGTACCTACGCCAACCTGAGCCACATCTGGATCTGGTGCTGGTGCTGGTACACCACCTGATAGGTTATATAATGCATATCCACCTTCGTATTCGCGTAATATATGTGAGCCTCCGCCCCAATGTTCCCAGAAATAAAGGGTACCCGAAGTAGCTGTGTTATCTGCGATAAACTCATCAGCATCGATGGCTGAAGCATAAGGGTTACCAACTAAATAGTCGTTACCTGCGTTAATAGTTAAGGTGATATCTCCGTTATTAGGTTTTCCTAAGAACACATAGTTTTGATCGGTTAATATGGACCCTGTTCCTGGGCCTTTCATAGTAAAACCTTCACCAGCATCAATGTCTCCAGTGCGTCTTACATGTTGCCATGCCGAATAATCATCACTTGTTAGGTTGGCGAATTTCCAAATCCAGTAATCGGCTATTCTTATTGGGTTGGTAGCTGCACCATTTAACCCTGAGCTTGAAAAATTAATAGGGTTAGTACCATCTAGCATAACATCTTGTACTGTATAACGATGATCATTTTTTGCAATATCAGTTGCACCGACTGGCGATGACCAATAGTTATAAGTAAATGTATCTGCTGTACCTTGTTGGTCTTTTTCTAATTCTCCGCTACCAATAATGTCTAAATCACTATCCTCAGTTTGAACCAGCTGCGATTCACCTTCTAAGTCAATTTTACCAGTTAAACTCAAGTAGTGCGAAACAGATAATCCGTTGCCGGTTTCACTAATATTATCACCAGTTAAGGTTAATTCATTGGCATCTACGTACAATGCTAGTACATCGCGTTTATCATTTTTACCTGATGGTAAAGAGGAGTTATCCATAGATACATTATGTGATGTTCTTACGATATTCCAATCTACGGTGACCGATGAATCTACTATAGATGTTGATCCTGGGATATATTGTACGCTTCCGTTTTCCCAGGTTCCGCTAGTATCCCAATCACCATCTGCTGTTGACTCATATGGTAATGGTGCTGTTTGTCTATCAACAGTATCAAGATTTCTTAAAGCTCCTTGATTACCATTTCCTGAGGCATCATCAGTATTAGTATACGTGTAAACAGACATTGGATAATATCCAGCTAACTGATTCCACGGAACTGCATCAATATCATTTTTTGTAATTGAAGTTGGTAATACTTTACCCATGGTCTGACCAGAATTACCTTCAATTTCTTGATTCATTACAAAGCGTAATTGATCTTCTGTTAGCGCCGTGTCCCAGACACGTACTTCATCAATATTTCCTCTATAGTGTTGTGTTATGGTACCTTTACCAGCAGCTGCTATTAAGAAAGAATTATCAGTTGTTACCGGTGCTGTTTTTGCTTGAGTTCTATCAAGAACACCATCGATGTAGATAGATGCATCAGTACCGTCATATATTACTGCGACATGATGCCACTCATCATCAGGAATTGATGTCGTACCTACCAGACTTTGTAAGCTACCATTTTGCCATAATACCTGAATTCTATCATCATTTCTAATTCTTAGATCATAACCACTTGTAAATGATGTATTTCTTTTAGATATAATAGATTTATTTCCACTATCAGCGGCATCACGTTTTATCCAAGCAGACATTGTAAATCCTGAAGGGTTTAAGTCTAAAGCATCTTCCATGTCAACATAGTCAACAGATCCATCAAAGTATACCGAACGTTCTACTATAACTTGTGGTGCATAACCAAAAGTTATATACTTAGTACCATCAAAATCGTATTCAGTTTCTAAATTACCAGAACCATCAGAAGTCATTACTCTATAATCTGCGGTTGGATCAAAAATTCCAGTATCAGAAATAAACATTAAATAGCTTCCTGGAGGTGAAATATTTCTTACTGCTGCTTGTGGTATTCTTACCTTTACTTCTGGGATATCTCCGCCATTCTCTACAACTTTCCAGATACGTTGCATAGCTGTGAAAGTTACATTGGTAGTTAAAGCAGGAGAAATTCCGGCACTCATATTGACAGATACCGTAGTTGCGGCAGAGTTAAGATCAATACCATTATTTCCCCACATTAAGAATTCCTTATCATTAAATGTAGTTGGATTTGTTGATTTGTTGATATTATTAGTATCGTAGATGTCTGCTAATCCCATAGTAACTATACCTTGGGTTCTTCCGTCAACATCACTAGCATTATTGACACTCCTAGATTGTTTTTGATCTAGGTCAGAATCATCATCACGGCCAATACCAGCTATATCATAATTGTAACCCGAATTTACAGATTGATCCCATATTACAGTACCATCACTATCTACATAATCTTGTGACGTTCCATTAACACCAAGCGTAATTCCATACTTAACTGCTAAATAAGACATTATTCTGTTACGTTCTTGGGTTAAGTTAGCATCATCTTTTTTGGCTGTATAAGTTATAATTTCACATACTCGTCCTTCATAGCTACCTTTAAAAGCTTCACTACGTCCAATGAAATATCTTGAATCACTAACATTAGAAAATTGAGGTACACCAACTTCGGTATTTCCTATATCATTGGCATTATATAATAAAATATTTGCTGTAGCTGAAGTCGCATTGTTTTTAGAATTTATGATACCAACATTGTCATAGGAGTCTGTTGTACTTGTATGTGCAATACCATAACCTCTATCTGCAACTGGTGTAGAGCTTGAAGAAGGTGTTGTACCAACCGCATAAGATATTACTTCATCAGCGAATCTTACTGAGTATCCTCCATAACCGATACCACTTCCATCACGTTCATCTGTAAGAGCATCTCTATCCCCACAAAATACATCCATACTTGCCAACGCAGAATTTGCAGTAACGTCTGGTATTGAAACCACAAATATATCTTGCGTGTAAAACCCGGATGTACCCACTAATGTTGTTCTGTTGGTGTCTGAATAAGTGTAATCTTCTGATGCTGTATCGTAATCGTTATCAAAATCTATTACAGGGTTAAAATTCACATTATAGGCAACATTGTCACGGTAGGTAGGTTCTAGCCCAGCAGCGGGAACTGTAGCATCTGAGCCACGACCTTGATCTCTCCATATACTAACGGGTTGCCCATCAGTATAGGTTAAGCCGTCCGTCCCTTTTAGCCATAGTGCTAAATCTGCTATAATTCCACCAGGTCCTTCGGTTAATGGAGCGATTCCATTTCCTTGAATGTCAAAATTATATGTACCTTCATCGGCATCGTTATTTAAGATGGTTAAGGTTGCATTTCTAATACCACCAGCAGAGGGATTAAATGTTATTTGAAACGTTGTACTAGATCCTGCTGTTATTGGTGTTGTAGGTATTGTTGTTACAGTAAAATCTGCTGCATGAGCACCAGAAACACTAACATATGGTGAACTTCCCGTAAGGATTAAGTTGTTTGTACCACCCAAGTTTCGTATTGTGAATGTATTAGCCACTGGCACACCTACATCAGTAGAACCAAAATCGGTATCATCTACTATGGTTGGTGTAGTATCTCCGTCTACTATAGAAGCACCATTACCAGTTATGTCAATTTCTTGAAATGGTGATGAAGCAATAACAGTTACTCCGTAATCTTCTACTTCACCATCAAAAGTTGCCTCACAATTTGTAGGGTCAGCGTTATATTTTGCAGATACTCTCATCCTTGTGGTACCAAGAGTTGCACCAGCAGGAATATTAATAGTTAATGGGGATAATGTAGTTGTACCACTACTAACGTTTACAGCAGTTCCTAAATCATACGCTTCGCCGGCATCATCAAAGTCATAGTCTTGATTCCAGTCTATCCAGACATAAGCATGTATAGTGTAATTTCCATCAGTATTAACACTCACACTTAAATTTTCTGTACTACCTTGAGTTACGCTTGCTATATGCGTAGAAGTAAAGTCTTCATAACCAACATCCTTTAAAGGACCATCAGAATTATTAATAGATTCAAAAGTTACATTAGTAACACCTGTTTCATAAGATGTATCACCTGAAGAGCTGCAATAAGTAGGTGTAGTACCAGTTCCTTGGATATCAAAATTATAAGGGTTCTCGTTACTATCGTTATTAGCAATAGATAGTGTTGCTGTTCTTAAACCAGCTGCACTAGGTGCAAAAGTGATTTCAAAAGTTGTGGATCCCGAAGCTGCAATTGAAGAACTCGGAATAGCAGTAACACTAAAGTCAGCTGCATTAGTACCAGATATAGTAACATATGGTGAGCTACTTGTTAATGATAAAGATGCATCACCAGTATTTTGAATAGTAAAGATATTAGCAACAGAGCTAATAGTATCTACACTGCCAAAATCTGTATCATCTGTTGCTGAAGGTGTTGTGTCACCGTCAGTAATTGTATTACCATTACCTTGAAGATTAATTTCTGGGGCGGGAGTGTACCCTGTACCTTGAATGTTAAAGTTGTAAGGGTTTTCGTCGCTATCATCATTAGCTATAGTTAGTGTGGCAGTCCTTAAACCATCCCCACTTGGGTCGAATGTAATCTCAAAAGTTGTAGAACCAGAAGACGCAATTGAAGGACTTGGGATAGCAGTAACATTAAAGTCAGCCGCATTAGTCCCAGATACACTAACATATGGTGAACTTCCAGTTAATGATAAAGAGGCGTCACCAGTATTTTCAATAGTAAATGTATTAACCTGAGTTCCTGCTGCTGTGACTACCGTTCCAAAATCCGTATCATCAGTCGCAGTAGGAGTCGTGTCACCATCAGTAATTGTATTGCCGTTTCCTCTTACATTAATCTCTGGTACAGGTGTGTACCCTGTACCTTGAATGTTAAAGTTATAAGGATTTTCATCACTATCATCATTGTTTACAGTTAGAGTAGCTGTTCTTAATCCATCCGCACTTGGGTCGAATGTAATCTCAAAAGTTGTGGATCCAGATGCCGAAATAGATGAGCTAGGAATAGCAGTAACACTAAAATCTGCAGCATTAGTACCAGAAATACTTATATATGGTGAGCTTCCAGTTAAGCTTAAGGTTGAAGCACCAATATTTTGAATTGTAAAAGTATGGGCTTGGGTTCCTGCAGCTGTTATTACTGTTCCAAAATCCGTATCATCACTTACATTTGGTGTTGTATCTCCATCTACAATAGTCGTTGTATTACCTTGTACATTAATCTCTGGTCCTGTAGGTGTAATTAAAGCAGATAAGTCCACAATCTGGATTTCATGCTCCATTGTATTTCCACTTCTATGTGCCCAATGTGCAGCTTGGGTAGCAGAGTTAAAGTAATAATTTCTCCAACCTCTACCATACGCTGTACCTCCACCTGTACTAATTGATGATCCAATAATTAAAGCCTCACTTGTATTTGATAAGCCAGCAGAACTTATATTTATTGTTGTTTCATCTTGCGAACTTGAAGTATTTTGAAATCTTGTAACATTTAAATCTGAATGAGACAGAACGTGAACAAATTGTCTATTGGTTCCTGTAGACGCGTGACCACTTTGAAATGTCCAATCCACAGTTTGGTTATTTGAACCAGGATCCATCAAAGGCCAATGATCTTCAATTCCTTCATTGGTGCCATCATTGGTATTATCACCTCTGTGATGACTGAATATTATAGCCTCACTCCAAGCGCTTACATTGGTTGCTGTACCAGTTCCATCAGAATTATTTCTTAAAGTCACACTACCTGTATCACCAGACGTATCACCAGAATCACCATGTAATACGGTCCAATTACTACCAGTAAACTCTACAACGGTAACATATACAGTTACATTATTGGCATTAGTACCTTTTTCTACTCGTAACGTACTCGCATCCTCTAAATATGCAATGGCAGTACCTGAGTCTGCACCTGCTGAATTTTTATTAGAAATTACACCAGTTATAAATGGTATACAATCATTTGCATTAGTAATACCTGATAAGGCTTGTGTAATACTATTTGTTCCTCCGTTTAGACTTAAGGCATATCTTCCCCTAACGATCATTTCATTAGCACCACCTGGAGGGCCAATATACTCCCAAATAGAACTATTAAACCTCATATTTGATGTACTGGAGTTTCCTTCTCTGTAATAACTCAAGGTTCCAGTACCTGTTAATACTCTGGCACCAGATAAGTCTCGGATATTAAAGGAACCCGTCGAGCCGCTGGATCCAGCAGTCATTTTTCTGTTGTTGTTAGCTAATGCAAAAGCACTATTGGTTGATGATACAGGTGTAATACTAGTACTACCTCCGGTCCTTGCAATATCATCTTGAATATGTTGCACATTAAAATCTTGTGCAAATAAAGATGTAGATAACATAAAGATTAATGCAAAGCAAGCATAACCTTTTATAGTTAAGGTAAAAGTTTTCATAAGCGGTTAAGTTTAGTTTGGGACTAAAATTATGTGTCAAACATAGGGTATGATTCTATTAAATGCAAAAATAATCGTTGAAATACATAGCTGTGTTTTTAACTTATTGAAAAACAGTTAAATAAGAAAAGCTCTATTTAATGAAAAATAGAGCTTTTATACTGGTTTTTGGCAAAGATTATTGTTTGATAAGTTGTTTTACAACTGTACTATTTGTTGTTACGTCATATATCTTCAATATATATGATCCACTTTTAAGATCATTTTGAGTAAATAATCTTACGGTTTGATTATTTAACTCTAATTTATTGGTATTGATTGATCGTCCTAAGACATCATAAATATTAAATACTATTGTATTCCCTAACATATTTGAAGGCAACTTAACATCAATAGTATTTTTAAAAGGGTTAGGGTAAACGCTAATGAGATCCATATTTTGATCTGAAATACTTAATGTATTTTCGAAGAAATTAATAGTATAATCTTCAACTTCACCGTAATCAAATGTCTCACACGGATCATCTTGTATAGTACCTTGATTTGAGGCATTATAATATTTCATGAGAACTCGCATTACAGTATCTCCGGTTTTTGCTGAAGATGGCACTGTGAACAAGCTAGAGACTGTTTGTGGGTTAACAGAAGCTCCTTCTTCAAGTACTTTTTCACTACTTGAAAATATGCCATCTTGATTATAATCAATCCAAACTGATACTGCTTCTCTGTATTGTGTACCATCCCAATGCTTCTTAACTGAAATGCTATTGCCAGTACTTCCTATTTCAATTGGACTAAATATGGACATGCCTTTGTAATTTGAATATCCGGATAGAGTAGAGCTTTCAGAATTATTGGCTGTACCATTTAAATTTACTTCTCCAATATATTCATCAGCAATACTGTTGCCTTCTGCATTACAATAAGATACATCTCCAGTAGTAAAATTATCTAGTGTAGAATATTCAGAAGAATTTGTTCCGCAATTTGAGCGTACTTCATATTCATAAGATGTGTTAGGCGTTAATCCTGTTAAACTATATGAGTCTGTATCTATATCTAATATTTCAATCCATGTACCACTACCAACTTCTCTGTATCTTAGGTCAAAAGAAGATCCAGATGTTGTAATCCAATTCAATGTAACTGATGATGATACTATATCTGTAACACTTAAGCTTCCAGGAATTGCAGGTGTTAATAGAGTCATTAATATATCTGCTAAAACTTTTTTCTCATAGTTAGCTATAGTTTGGTTATATATAGTGACAGGTTGGTAACATGGTGCTTCAAACATAATATCATATGTGCCAGCATTAATAGGTCTGTAAAAATCACCGTGAGGTGCATCACTTATAGTATTTGACCCATAGGCATCATGTCCAACGATAGTTACTGTAGCTTCAATAGGCGTTCCGTAATTACTATCTTTAACTACACCTCTAAATCCATAAGTACCTTGAGTTAAATAATCTAATAAGGCATCTCTATTATAGTACCAATAATCAACTAGTGAACTTTCAGGCAATATTTTTACATCAGAAAGTTCTATAGTTACTTCTCTACATTGGTGATAAAAGTTCATATAATCTTGACGACCACCAAATACACGATACCATTCGGCTCCATGGGTAACCCCTTGGCTAGGATAAACATCGCTATCGTCATCGTCGGTCATATAGGATGATTTATTTGTGTAGGAAGGAGTTGCAGTATTACCAGAGTTTGCATCAGTTTGACAATGTGTTGCATATTCTACGGATATGTTTTCAAACCAATCTCCATCAGGATGTGTATACTCGCTTACATATGCATTATCAAAAGGGTAATTTACAAGTTCTGTACCGCCATGAAAGTTTGCAGAAATCACAAAATGATTATCCTCGGCAAGTTGCATAAAGTGTAATGTTTCTGTTTGGTAGGCGTTACCATCAGTGTGTGCACCCTGTTTATTGTCTGGATAGTTTCTATTTAGGTCTATATTGTTTGCATTACCTCTTCTGGCATTTGCTACAGAAGTATTATCAGGACTATTGTGGTATGTACCATCAGGATTAGCACTGGGATTAATCCATAGTTCAGTATTCTCAACTAAATTTTTAACTCTGGCATGGTCAGCATGACCTGTATCACTATATACTGTAAGTATATAATTAATTAGGCTTAACATCATAGGATAGCCAGCAATTTCATCACCATGCATAGATGAGGTAAACATAAGTTTAGGTTCTTGCTCGTCAGTTGAAACATTATCAGATATTTTTACAAATAACAATTCTTTATCTCCTTGACCTGTTGCTCCTATACTAAACGTCTCTACTAAAGCAGGATAATCGTCTTCAAAATCTTGCATTTGTTGGGCGTACTCAGTATAAGTTGGATATGAACTTACAGGAAATGATAGTGTGGACTGTGCATTTCTATTAGCTAAGGGTCTTACATCATATATTGTAGCTTCTTTAACTTCGTTTTCATTTTCAGGAACCTGAAAAGGAATATTTAAAGCTTCAAAGTATCTAAATTGAGCTTCATTTGCCCAGGCAATTACTGTTTTAGTATTGGGATTATAATTAATTAGAGAAAGGTTTTTAGTATAAATAGGTACATCTTCATGGTTTTCAACCTGAAACGTGAACGTTAATTCTCCTTTAATTGATAAGTAGTTTTTAGCTCTTTCTTTATCTGGGTTTTGAGCGGTTAAATGTATTATTCCTAATAAAATTAGAGTAACAGCTAGGGTAATTTTTTTCATCAGATTTGGGGTTTAATGAAATTTATTATGCGGCTAAGATATAAATTAATTCAAAAAAACATCTTTAAAACGCATAAAAAACCGATGAAATGCATTTTTTTGTAAACTTACATGTCGTTGATTTTTATTTAGGTCATAGCATAATCAATTGGATTTCAGCTAGTTTTAATTTTTTACACCTGGCAGACCATTAGGCCTTTTTGTTTGCCAATGAAATGTATCTGCTTTTTTTTCTGTTGGAGCAACTTCATCTAAAGTATTGGCATCATAGATAATGCCATTTTTGACAACATATGTTAAGGTATTTGTGTTTCTAAGGTTATCTAAAGGGTTTGCATTCATAATTAACAGATCTGCAATTTTACCAACTTCCAATGTTCCCAAATCATTATCTAATCCAAGAGCTTCGCAACCTTTTATAGTTGCTAAGCGTAAAGCATCATAATTGCTCATACCACCACTAGCTACAGCCCAAAGCTCCCAATGAAAGCCTAAACCTTGTAGTTGACCATGACTACCTATGCCACCAATGCCATCGGCTTCAATAAGATCTTTCATAAACTCAGCATGTTTTTTAAAGACATGTTCATCATCTCTAAACCACCCTGGTCGTCTTCTGGACTTTTGAGCTAATTCTCTATATGGTGTGAAATATTGCATCTTTTTATCATCGTATGGATTTTCTCTTGAATAGAAATAATTTTCAGCCCATGGTCCTCCATAGCTTACTAATAAAGTTGGCGTAATGGCCATTTGCGATTCCGCAGCAACTTTTATAACATCGTCATAAAGTGGGTAAATAGGAAAAGAATGTTCATGCCCAGGATTCCCATCAATCATATTTACCATATTTTGTTTAAAATCTAGACCACCTTCGGTTGTAGGCATTAGTTTTAATTCTTTAGCAGCCATTATTAGCCATTGGCGTTGTTGACGATTTCCAACAATATAACTCTTTATGCTCTTTGTGTTATAGTACTCGCTATATTGTTTTAAAATGTCTTTAGCATGATCTAAACTCTGGATATTGTATGCCCAGAAACCTACACCAGGACCTGTGCTGTAAATTCTTGGACCATGAATCATACCAGCATCTACCATATCGGCATAAGTTAATACATCTGTAGTCGCTGTCTGTGGATCTCTAGTGGTAGTAACACCATAAGCAAGATTTGCAGAATAAATCCAAACCTGATTTTTATGAATTCCCCAATTTGGCCACATATGTGCATGCGTATCAACAAAACCAGGTGTTACGGTTTTTCCTTTGATATCAATTATCTTAGCATTATTTGGGACAGTAAAACTTCCTGAAGGCCCAATATTTTTAATACGATTGTTCTCTATAAGAATATCCCCATTTTCTATAACTTGTTTACCGTTCATAGTAATAATTCTACCACCTTTGAGCAAGGTTATACCTTTAGGAATAGCACGTTGGTATTTTACTTTTACTTTGTATTCATCTGCCTTAAATTGAGGTTTGTCTTTCTTCTTATCTTTTTTGTCTTTAGGTTTTATTGAGTCTGTTTCCTTTTCAGAATCTTTAAGTTCTTTTTCCTTCTTTTTTGCTAATGCTAAACTATCCTTAAAAGCTTTTCCTTTAGTTAGATCGTATGCAAAATAACTGGCTCCAAGTGACCAGTGTACTTTTTTACTATCATGTGACCAAGCAGGAAATTCACCTCCTATGATAGTAAGTTTGTGTGCCGGGAATGCAGCTTTTTCTGGTTTAGCCAAATTTATGGATGGAGTTGTACCTATCTTAGGAATAATTACTGAGTATAAATCATTATTAATCTTAGCTAAGGCATGTGTACCATCAGGAGATATTCTGATCTCACTTGGTCGGGAACCTTTGTTGTTTTCGCGCCAACCTTCTTCGTGTGTTGGCATTGCTGTTTCGTGATCTTTTCCGAAGATATCAGAAGAGCCATAGGTTTTTATTCCTATGAGTGTTAAATGTTCCTTTTCATCACTACCATCCCAGCGTAAGGATATTAAACCTTTTCTACCATGATTAAGATATATTCTATCATTTATCTTGGTAAAATGAGGAGTCGTTCTTCCTTTTGTTTTATCAATGATGGTTATATCCCCACCATAGCTGGAAATCCATGCCAATTCTTTATATACACGACCATTAAATGGATCTATAGCATCATCATAAGTTTGTGCAGCACCCTTAGTAAACGCAATACGATTACTATTATAAGACCAGGCAGGGTTAGTGTATATGCCACGTTCCTTTGTTAGTTGTATAGGATTGCCTTTGCCCGAAGCATTTACTTTAAATAAATGCCCACCATCAGGCTTCCATGTAGTGAACACAATTTGTTTACCATCAGGCGACCAATCTGGCATAGCCTCTGTGAAATTATGCTTGGTTAAACGTTTTGGTGTACCTTCTGGTAAGCTCATAACGTAAAGTCTGTTTAAGGCTGTAAAGGCTATTTGTTTGCCGTCAGGTGATGGTTTGGCATCTCTAATCTGAGTAACTAAAGCTTCAGGAGTATCATCTATTGGATATTTAAAGGATACCATAGGACCTAAATCTAAGTCTACATCTACAGAGAATGGAATCTCGTTCGCTTTGCTATCTGAAATACTTATGCTATATAGTTTACCGCCATAAGACGCAATTAAATTTTTACTATCTGGTGTAAAAGCCATAGCGGGCAAAACACCTAGTGGCGCAATAGATTCTTGATCATCACGTTGTACAGGGTAAGCCAACCAGCGCTCTTCTCCAGTTTTTAAGTTTCGTAGAACCAAACCAGTATGCTCTTCAAAACGACTTCCGTATACCATCCAGTTACCATCATCCGATAAAGTAGGAGTAAACGCAGAACCATAGCGTGAGGTCACTAATTCTGTATCTGCATCTTCACGGTCAAAACTCATAATCTGATATTGTGGTAATTGAGCATTATAGTTCCATGCACCACGTCGTGCCGAGAAGTAAATATATCTGCCATCTGCACTAAATGCAGGATCTATATACTTACTGGCTTTTTGTTTTGATAACAAATTAGACCCCGAACCTCCATCTTTATGAACAATAAATGGTTTAATATTTCTTCTGCCACGTGTGCCTACAATATAATCGCCATCAGGACTCCAGTCTGCAGACACATGGTATTTGTCTTTATCTTTAGTAAGTTGTTTTTGTTCCTTAGTTACTAAATCCATAGTCCAGAGGTTATCAGAGCCACTTTTATCTGAAATAAACAAAATACTTTTACCATCAGGACTGTAACGTGGATGCACATCGTAAGGCATACCTTCAGTAAGACGTGTTGCATTTCCACCTGAGATAGGAATAGTATATAAATCTCCCATCATATCGAATATAATGGTTTTACCATCGGGGCTCACATCGACAGACATCCATGTGCCTTTTTTAGTTGTAAATTGTATGTTTCTGGTAGGTTCTAATGGTAACTCTTTGGTTGCTTTTTTTGTAGAATCAATAATTTTTTCAGAGTCTTGAGCAATTGATAAGTTTATAGTAAAAATTAAAAAAAGGGTAGTGTAAATGCTGATGTGTGTTTTCATTTTTGGTTGATTAAAATTTTCAAGTCCTTAAAAATAAGTAAATTAATGCTAGCCAAATGTTAATTTCATTACAAAGCCTAATGGGTTTTTATTAATGAATATTAGTAAACAGCTATTCTTAATTTGGTATTTGTATTTTAAAAACCTGTGAATTTTTCATGACCTTGTTTTTTATTACTAAAACTATGTAAAAGTTTAAAACAATTGTAGGTCTAGCATATAATAATTATTGAAAAATGAGTAGATAGTTTATGTGTTTTCAGCATTTGAAAGATCTGCGTTATATGTAATTATCCAATAGACTCCAAATTGGTCTATTACCATACAAAGAAGACCATATATATTGGTTGGTCTAATACTTAAGATCGACCTACCTTTATATGAGAGCCGGTTATGTAATTCTATTAATTCTTCTTTAGAATCGGAATCGATAATAAATACACTAAACGGTAAATGGATTTGATGTTGATTAAAGAATACCGAACGATTACAACCTCTTATATGTATAGTATCATCAATTTGCAACCAGATATGGGCTAATTTGCCTTTTAAATTTTCTTTATTTAACCCAAGAATATCATCTTCGATGTTATCTAACTTAACTATAGATCCATTAAAGAGCTCCTTATAAAAACTAAAGGCAGTTTCACATTTTTTATCTATCATCAAAAAAGGAGCAATTGATTTCATAACTAAGCAAAATAGTATTGTGGTATAGTAAATGCAAGCTTGTCATTGTTGCTCACTTTCTGTAAAGGAAGTTTATGATACCCATAATACGTTTTTATCTTTATGCTTTTTAAGCATGAAAAAAAAACAAAAAGTAACGCTACCTTTTTCATCAGTAAAACGCATTTTGGTTGTACTAAGTATATTGGAATAATTAATAACATACACTTCTTTGTACTTTAAAGGCCTACCGTTTATATCAGAAAATTGTAAAGTAAAATTTATAAACATAAAAGAACGTCTTTGTTTTGTAATCATCTTTTTGTTAAAGTAATAGATGATGGACATTTTAATTATAATGTTTTCTTTTTCAATAATTTTAAATAAGGTTCTAAAGGGTAGGACTAATCAAATGTCTAAAACAATAACCTATTTCTAAAAAGTGAATGAGCAATCGTATCATATAGCGACATGAATGGTATAAATGTTTACATAACCGTATGATTTATAAAGATTAATGGTCTGTAAGTGCTTAACATCCCGTTTTTTACAAATTTCTTACCAAATTTTACATTACATCTTAGTATTAGATGAAGACCATACATCTTTGTAATGTGAAACCACAATAATTTACTGCAATTATGAAAACTTACAGAGAAGTCCTCAATTATGAGGTTAATGCCATAGCCCTAAACAGTCGCGAACTTTTTTACCTAAGACTTTTTGCCCATAATTATAATGATAATGCCATAGCTGCATTTTTAAGCTTATCTAATGAAGCACTTAGTATTGCTAAATTTGGTGTTAAGGAAAAATTTAAAACCACTAACTGGTTAAATATTATGCAAACAGCACAAAGTCTGGATATTTTAGATCCTTTAGATTATGTGCCAGAATTTGTTCAACTCCAGGCACAGCTTTGTGTCAGTAATTTAGTTAAGATTTCAAATTTCAGCACCAATGATTGTACGATTGATAATTTGCAAAATACCCTTATGGAATTTTACAAAACGTGCAGAAAAATTGCCAATAATAAACGAGATAAGCATAATACCATAAGAACTTTAACTGATATGGAAAAAAAGTATTTGGTTTTAAAGTATAGTGGATTTAACGAAGTGTCTATTATACAAACACTAAATATAAGTGCTAGAACTATTTTTAAAATAAAACGTGAGGTATTAACTAAACTCGGTACCAATAGTCTATTTAATGCTTACAGAAAGGCTATAGATAATGGTCTTATAAAAAAGCAAACCATAGAATCTAAAGCCTTAATAGATAGTTCGGTTAAAATTGCAAGATCAATTAATGATCTTAATATATCCTATATAAAGATGCCTCAAAAAAATCAAAAAGCCTATACGCAAGCGTTGTATTTTAAGTTGTTAGAATTTTACACCCTTGTTCATTATACCATACTTTTTAAGACACCTACTACATCATTAAACTGAACATTAAATTGACCAAGAAAGGATTAAATGAGCATTTATTACGTAAATAAGTACGTTTATGTACGTTTTATCCCGAGTATTCATTAACGTTTTTTATTAACCCTTATCTATGATAACTTTGATTTAGTTGATGTAAAGATTCATTCTTTACTTTTTTAAAACATTGCCTTATTATTATCTTGGGTAGAGGTAGAGGCAATGTTTTTTTTGGATATTGTTTTTTAAGTGGTGATTTTTTAAAGCCTAATCTATAGAGGTTATGGTATTGCTTACAGTAAATTTTGAAATCGTAAAACTACTTTTGTACCGCTAGGTTGATTCTCATGATATAAATCATCTATATCCATAGAGATTTTATAGGTATTCACTTTATTAGAAATCGCTATTCTATCTTTAGTTATGCTAGAAGACCAAGATTGATATTGGTTCTTTATTTTAGATTTGTTTTCTTCAGCTGCTTTTCTGCCTACACCATTATCTTCAACTTCAATAATAAAATCCTCAGATAATTTTTTAAACTTAATAGTAATAGTTCTATTAGTTTTCTTTGGTGTTAGACCATGGACTATAGCGTTTTCAACTATAGGTTGCAGTATCATATTGGGGATTTTTATGTGTTTAATATCCAGATAACCTTCTGTAATTATTTCATAGTTGAGATTATCGTTAAGGCGATATTTTTCTATCTCTAAATATGTATTTAAATAGGTGATCTCTTTTTCGAGGTGCACATATTCAAAGTCATTGGTGTCTAACGTAAAACGCATCAGTTTAGAAAATGTACTGATATATTTGTTAACCGCTTTTTCTCCTTTTGTTATCATTATGCTCTGTATACCATTTAAAGCATTAAAAATAAAGTGTGGATTCATTAATGCTCTAAGCGAACGTGCTTCTAATTGTTTAAGTTTATTTTGAGTTTCGTAGTTTGCTATTATTCGTTTTCTAAGGAAATAAGCCCAAAGTAAGCTTAAAGAAATTAGCAATGCAATAACCAGTATAATAAACCAATTGGTCTTATAAAACACCTCATCTACCTTTACTTTGTATGTTAAAGTATTGGTTAGTTTTCCTTTACTGTTATAACCTCTAACGGATATATTATAATCATCAGCCCTAAGGCCTTGTAACTGAATTTGATTAAAATTACCAATACTAATCCACTCATTTTTTATTTCTTCTATTTTATACTCGTAAGTACATTTTTCAAGATTCGGGACATCATTAATTGCAAAAAATAATGTGATATAGTTTTGATTGTATGGTAATCTGAACTGTGACAAGTCGCTCAAACCATAAATAAATGCCTTTTTCTTATTATGCTCTTTATCAAATCGCGATACTTTGGTTAAGCTAATTTTAGGCTTATTGTTACTGATTAATAATTGATTAGGGTTAAACATTGTAACACCACTGATACCGCCAAAATAGAATGTGGTGTCATTAGCCTTGTAAAAAGACTTAGCATTAAATTCATTATTAGATATACCGTCAGACTCAAAAAAATCAGAAACTTCTTCTGTAACGGTATTATAACATATCAGTCCATTATAAGTACTAAGCCACAGGTTGTTGTTGTACTCATCCTCAAGTATGCCTACGATATGTTGGTTTTTAAACCCCTTATTTTTAGACATGTTTTCACTAGCTAAAGTAATAGGGTTAATTTTTTGCAACCCTTTTGCCGTTCCTACCCAAACCATATCATTTTTGTCTTGCATTATATATATAACATTATTACTGCAAATAGGGAAATTAGCATTGTCTTCTGCAAAATTACAGACTTCACCTGTATTCAGATTTTTAAAAAATAAGCCTAAAGACTGCGTACCTAACCAGAGAGTATTTTCGTTTTTATTAAAATATACATCATTTATTTTGTGGTTTTTCAAATTAACAGTTTCTGAGAGCTGGTTTCTATCAATAAAAGTGTTGGTTTTAATATTATATTCAAATAGTCCATTAGTTCCGGCGAGGTAATATCTGTCTTGGTCTATAGATTCTATATCAGAATGCTCTGTATATGGTCTCCAATTAAGTGTTTCGGGATATGAAATAGGTTCAAAGGTTTTTGACTTAAAATTGATGGTAAACAATTTTTTAGCAAAGCCATAACCTAAAGCTAATGTATCATTTATGGGGTAATAGCCATATAAAAAATCTTTAGGTTGTCTTTTATCATTTAATGAAGAAAATATAAAGGGTTTAAAATTATTCTCATCAGCATTTTTTTTAAAAAAGCCTGAGTAGGTAAATACATATAAATCACCCTTACTATCCTTAAAGAAATCCCTCGTGCTTGTATTGTCATTTTTTTGAAAGTAAGTTTTAAAGTTATTATTCTTGTAATTGTAAATGTTTATGCCATCACTACTTATTGTTATGATATTATTGTATAACGTCAGCAAAAAGTGAACTTGATATAGTTGTTATTTGAGCGAGATTATAGAAGTAAATTTATAATCTTA
>NZ_CANMJY010000002.1 GCF_947498345.1 uncultured Winogradskyella sp. | reverse complement strand
AAATAAATTATAGTATCTGTAAATTAAAGTGGTTAAGTATGGTGAAGGTGATTTGGAGTATTCACTTACTAAAGATATAAAATAATTTTTAATGTAAGAAAAATCTTTTAATAAAAATATAATTAATTGCTAAACAATTTTTTAAATCATACGATAATGTACGTAAAAACAAATAAGTATCATTATATAATGAGTTAAATACTCCTCTTTAAAATCAACTCTACAAACTCTAAAAATAAGCTTTCAACTGAATTGTACCTGTATGGATTACCTCTGAGGTTTCTGTTTTACGTCCAAAATAATTTAAATTCAAATCCAGAAACTTTGTTAGTTTCTTTTGTGCTAACAAACTCCATGTGTAGTTTTTTCCAGGTTGTAAACCTTCCAGCATTTGGTAAGCCACAGGTGTGTTGGGGTCTCCTTCATATTCGTTCTGAAAAAAATTAAACTCACCTGTCAATGCAATTTTTTGAGCATTGTTATACGTAAAGGACACTCCATAATTATTTTGGGATAAGGTTTCGAGACCAGCTATGGTATTGCGCTTTGAAGTGTATTGGTAAAACACATCGAATTGTGCATTTTCGCTAAATAAGTACGATAGTTTTGGTTGAAAGCGTTCTTCTTCAATATTAAAATTTCGATTGGTAAAGTTCTCACTAATACTTTCATCAGTGCCAAAACTAGCCAGTGCATTAGCTAACCACATCTTGGCAAACTTATGGTTAAAATTCAACTGATGATTGGTTAACTTATTCTCCTGAAATCCTATAGATAGCAAGTTTCTACTTGTATTCGTTAAAAATGTGTACGATGTGGTATAGCGTTGTTTACCTCGGTTATAAAACAACACATTTCGTACACTATTGTTTAAAGCCAACTGATTTTCCTCATCTTCCTTAAAAGGGTTAAGGCTAAAATTATTCCCCTCTCTACGCACTTTTCTATCAATTAAATATGAGGTTTGGTTATAAAAATGCGAAAAGAATTTCTTCGTTTTATTTTCAGATTTATTCCATTGAATAGGATTAATGGTCAATGTCTGGCTCAGTCTATTTTGATGTGTCCTTACAAAGATCTGATTAGGTAATAATACTCTAATGTAACTGCCTTGGTCGGCAAATTGGGCAAGTTCAAACTCATTGAGTTCTTGTATGCCATTTTCATTATAATCTATCCAGGTGTACGCTCCTTGACCCGCTTCAACCTCAACATAGGTAAAATCTTGTTGTGGTAAGGTCCCGGAATTAGTTTCAAAACTGGTATTCCACATCACAAGATTATTAAAGAATTTTTGGTTGTAATTTAATCTACTATTTAAACTTTGCTCATCCTCAGTAGACTGATCTTCGGCTTTTAAATCTCTAAAATTTACAAACAACTGCAGATTGGTATTTTTATTCTGAATCAATCGCGATTTTAAATAATATGTGTTAGAGGTATTGACGCGTTCTACTAAATTATTCCGTAAGCTATCATTAAAACGTTTGATGTATCCGACTTCAGCAAAAACTTTTGTACTGTCGCCAATACCTACAAAAGCCTCGTAAGCTGTAAACTTTTGACTTAATGGTGTTAAGGAGTCTGTGGCAATTACAGTTTGCTCGTTATCTTCTATCGCAAACTTTGCACCTGCCCATTTATTCCCTTTACCATACACAACACGATTAAATGACCTTAAAAAGGTAGAACGGTTTATGGTACTTTCACTATTTAAAAAACTAGAGTTAGAAAATATATTAAAATTACCCAAACGCAAATTTGCTGTTACGTTATGGCGATTTCCTTTAAAATTATCTGCATAGTCTAAGTATTCGAAATTATACGCTGCTGTTCCTTTTTTAGAGTGTGCCAATTGTAATCCTGAGGTCAATAACACCTGATCACCAAAATTAAAATTGCCTTGGTCATCTCTATCATCATCTAAGTTCCAGTCGCGATTAAATTCTGCTCTGTATAATCGTTGAATGGTTCTAAAATTCTTCTGAATAAAATCAGCATCAACCAAAGCCGATAAATTCCATAGGCTATCTGTTTTTATGAGTTTTTGATTTACTCTTAGTTTTCCTGCAAAGCCATCATTATCGTCATCATCTATGCCAGAAAAGAGATTAAGATCATTCTTGCTTCCTGCCAATTCAAAAAATACATCTGTTTTTTCAGTTGGTTTATAACGACCATTTAAAACCGCTATTTGCAAACGTTCTGGTGCAACCAACTGCGTAATAGGCTCGTAATTTCCTTGCGGTACACCTGCAATTGGTGGTACATATTCAAAAATATTACTCACGGCATTACTATTCATCAAAACATAGTTACCTTGATTAGCACCAACTAAAGAAAAACTTACGCTAAACAATTCATCATCGGGATTTTGAGAAAACACAAACACTTCTTCCCCATCAATAATCTCTTGTCGGTATAGAATTCTATTTTCAGAAAATGACTCTGACGTTGCAGATGGAGCAACCATCAAACTCCTATCATCTCCTGCATTAGCTAAAATTTGCGTTTGCTCTGATGATAAATTTTGTTGTAAGGGTTGGTTTTTAGCATCACTTTCAGAATACACAGAAACATTTAGACTTAGTTTTTCGGACTTATAGGAACTACCGCCAAACACAGTAAATCGCGAATAGTTACGTTCGCTAAATTGGTAATCCACTGTGATTCGCATTTCGGAAGTGATAGGATAGGTAGAATTAAAAATAATTTCACCAGCATTGTAATCGATGATGTAATCTCTGTTCTCACCACGCTCTAAAGGGATACCATTAACATAGACGGTTTCACTTCCTGAGACAATAAGCACAAAGAGTTCATTGTTAGGACCACGTAATTTATAAGGCCCTTGGTTACCTTCTTGCGCTGTAAATTGCGTGGTTGTAAATTGTCCCCTTACCAGTGCACCTGAGGCAAAAACATTAGTTTTTTCACTCAAATTGGCATTGACCAGCAGGCCTTGTACACGCTTAGAAAAGTTAGCAAAATAACTATTGGCATTTACCAAATCAACATCACCAGCACGTATATTCCAGTTCTCACTAAAAAGCTCTATAAACACCTGATCGAATTCATCCAAACGTTGCGAATATCCACTTTCTTGTAACGGAATATTAGCATCTTGTATCGATGCTCTTAGAGACACCTTATCGCTCAATTTACCAGAAATCTGTAAATCGAGTTCACTATTTAATACAGAGTTTTGATTATTACCAATCGTTACACCTCTTGAGATGCTTCCAGATGTAGTTAAGCCATCAAAAGGTGTAAAGGTATTTTGCTTTTTAGTGTTTTCGAGTTTATATAAAGCTTCCGTACCAGAACCCGATCGATCTACAATCACATTATCATCTAATTGCTTATAAATTTTAGTTAGAAATTTTGGATAGCTTAGGTATTCAACTTCAATAGTATCTAATTTAATAGAGTGATTAAAACGTAGAATAGCTTTAGAAAAGTCGATTGTATATGCGGTAGAATCTAAAACTTTACCATCTTTTGTTTTTATAACAAATTTTGAAGGATTAATACTTACAGAATCTATTTGTATAGAATCTTTAACTGCAAAACGCTTTTTTTTATAGTTACTAGAATTCTCTTGAGAAAACCCCAAAAAAGAACATAAAACTAATACCAATTGTAACGCTTGCTTCATCTAGAATAATAACTGCCTAAACCCTAAAATATTTTAAAGTTAAAACAGGCTTAAAATAATAGTGTAAAAGTAGGTTATTATTTAATTTAGCAGAACACTGAAAGTTTAATTAAAAAGAGCAGCTCACTGGCGTTTATATGAAGTGAGTTCTGTAGATTAAAAATTGTATGAAAATAACATCTTATAACGTTAACGGTATTAGAGCTGCCGTAAATAAAGGCTTTATTGATTGGTTAAAAGCTACAAATCCGGATGTAATTTGTTTACAAGAAATTAAAGCTATGAAAGAACAGCTCGACCTTAGTTTGTTTAAAGATGCAGGCTATGCCTATAATTATTGGTTTAGTGCACAGAAAAAAGGGTATAGCGGAGTTGCCATACTATCAAAGACAGAACCAAACCATATTGAATTTGGTACTGGTATCGCATCTATGGATTTTGAAGGTAGGAACATTAGAGCAGATTTTGACGATGTCTCTGTAATGAGTATGTATTTACCTTCTGGAACTAATGATGCCAGGTTAGCCCATAAGTTTGAGTATATGGATCTAATCCATAGCTATTTAAATAATCTTCAAAAGGAAAAGCCAAACTTAGTGGTTTGTGGCGATTATAATATTTGTCATGAAGCCATAGACATTCACAACCCAAAAATGAAAGGGGTTTCCGGGTTTTTACCAGAAGAGCGTGAATGGTTAGGAAACTTTATTAACAGTGGCTTTATTGATAGTTACCGTTATCTACACCCTGAAAAACAAGAGTTTTCGTGGTGGAGCTATAGAGCTAATGCCAGAGCAAATAATAAAGGCTGGCGTTTAGACTACGCGATGGCAAGTACACCTTTGCAAGAAAATATTAAACGAAGCGTTATACTCACTGAAGCAGTACACAGCGATCATTGTCCAATTTTATTAGAACTAGAATTTTAAAACATAAATCATGATTAAACGACTTTTATTAATCACCTTAACATTAAGTTTATTTACATCTTGTGTTTCAAAAAAAATCTACACAGATCTTGAAGACAAGTATGCTAACCTTAAAAAAGAAAACCGGTCCTTAACAGATGAGTTAGAGACACTTTCTAATGATAAAACAAAGCTCTCTAATGACTTAAATAGCTTACAATCTGCCTATGATAGTGCTGTAAAGGAACGAGACCAACTACGTTCGGACTATGCTGCTACTAAAACAAATCTAGATAATCTTAAGGCCTCGTACGAAGCACTAGAAAAGAATAGCTCTACCGAAATTGCAAAGAACTCTAAAAAGAACCGAGAGCTTTTAGCTAAACTTGAAGCCAAAGAACAAGCTTTAGCTACAGAAAGTGAACGCCTTAATAACCTTAAAAAAGAATTAGAAAACCGTTCTAAACGTGTTGCTGAACTCGAAAGTGTTATAGCAGCAAAAGATGCGAACATGCGTGCTTTAAAAGATGCTATTTCTAAAGCCTTGACCAATTTTGAAGGTAAAGGTTTAACTGTTGAGCAACGCAATGGAAAAGTCTATGTCTCAATGGAAAACAAATTATTATTTCAGTCTGGTAGTTGGTCTGTTGGAACCGAAGGTCGTAAAGCTGTACAGCAATTGGGAAGTGTACTGGCAGAAAATCCTGATATAGCTATTTTAATTGAAGGTCATACTGATGATGATCCATATAAAGGTAATGCGCAACTAAGCGGTAATTGGGATTTATCTACAAAACGTGCTACCGCAATTGTAAATATTTTAAGAGAGAATGCTTCTATTAATCCTGAAAACTTAACTGCTGCAGGTCGTGGTGAATATGCTCCTATAGCAAGTAATGAAACAGCAGAAGGCAAAGCAAAAAACAGACGTATAGAAGTGATTTTAACGCCTAAATTAGATGAGATTTCTAAGCTGTTGAGTGAGATATAATTTTAATGTCATTGTAAGCTGTCAAGCAGAGCAATCTCTTTAAAAAAATAAAAGTTTAATTTAATACGATTCCCTCTTTAGTGGGAAGTGAACATGAAATATACTACGCTACCACATACAGATATAAAAGTTAGCAAACTATGTCTAGGCACTATGACTTGGGGAAATCAAAACACGCAAGACGAAGGTTTTGCACAAATGGATTTAGCCATAGACAAAGGCATCAACTTCTTTGATGTTGCAGAATTATATCCAGTACCAGCTACAGCAGAGACCTATGCAGAAACCGAACGAATTATTGGTAACTGGTTTACAAAAACAGGAAACAGAGATAAGGTCGTTTTAGCGACTAAAATTGCAGGCCCAGGTGATTACACAGCACATATTAGAACCACTGGATTTAGCAAAGTGGCACTTAATGAAGCCGTTGACAATAGTCTAAAACGCTTACAGACCGATTATATTGATTTGTATCAGTTACATTGGCCAGAAAGAGAAACACTACTCTTTGGCACAAGAGACTATGTACACAATCCAAATGATAAATGGGAAGATAATTTTAATGAAATTCTTCATAACCTAGATGAAATCATTAAATCTGGTAAAATAAGACATGTTGGTATTTCTAACGAAGGAGCCTGGGGAACAATGAGATATTTAGAAGAAGCTAAATACAATAACTTGCCTCGTATGATTACCATTCAAAATGCTTATTCATTATTATGCCGTCCATTTGAAGGTGCTTTAGCAGAAATTGCTCACAGAGAAAGTATTGGTTTGTTAGCGTATTCTCCTATGGCTTTTGGTGTGTTATCTGGAAAATATATAAAAGGCACAGCCGCAGATAATGCACGTTTAAAATTATTTCCAAGGTTTGCTCGATATAGTGGAACCCAAGCTACAGAAGCCACAAAACGCTATTTAAAAATTGCAGAAGACCATAACATGGCTTTGGCACAAATGGCTTTGGCTTTTGTAAATGAACGACCGTTTTTAACTAGTAATATTATTGGAGCAACTAATTTAGAGCAATTAGAAGAAAACATTGATAGCATTAATATTTCGTTATCAGAAGAAGTGATGAAAGCTATTAATGCAGTGCATGCCGAGATTCCTAATCCTGCGCCTTAATAAGTTAAGTTTTAAAAATCAAAAAGCCCAATCGAGATTTCAATTGGGCTTTTTTCTAATAGATATTATTTGATTTTGTTACCATCTTTGTCAAAGAAATGGTATTCAAGATAAGTGTAAGCATCTCTAGGTAAAACTTTTACCCATTTTTTGTGTTCAAAGAACCACTTTGTACGTACTGACGGATACCCTTTGGTTAAAAAGGCCGCTATAAAAGGATGTGCATTTAAGGTTATCTTTTTATAGTCTTTCTTTAAAATCCTTTCGAGGTCTTGCTTAATGCGAGACACCACTTTAATTGGCGCTTCGATTTCGTCTCCTCCCACTAAATTAGGATTCTCTTCTTTAGTTTTTATATTGCGCTCTGGCCTAACGCGCTGTCTGGTAATTTGCACTAAACCAAACTTACTCGGCGGCAATATCTTGTGCTTTGCTTTGTCGTCTTTCATCTCATCTCTGAGATAGTTGTAAAGCTTTTTACGGTTTTCTGCGCGTCCCATATCGATAAAATCGACAACGATTATACCACCCATATCACGCAAGCGTAATTGGCGTGCAATCTCTGCAGCAGAAATCATATTAACTTCTAAGGCCGTATCTTCTTGGCTTTTTTCTTTGTTAGAACGGTTACCGCTATTTACATCAATAACATGCATAGCTTCTGTATGTTCTATAACCAAATACGCTCCTTTAGCCATAGAAACGGTTTTGCCAAACGATGTTTTTATTTGGCGTTCTATACCAAATTTTTCAAAAATTGGCACTCCGTTTTTGTAATACTTTACAATAGACTCTTTTTTCGGTGCAATCTGTTGCACGTAATCTTTTACTTGTAGGTACAATTCCTCATCATCTACAACAATACCAGAAAATGAATCATTAAAAATATCCCTTAAAATTGAGGATGCTTTGTTCATTTCTCCCAATACTTTAGTCGGGTGATGTGCTTTGTACAATTTTTTACACATTGCTGTCCATCTGCTCAGCAAATTCTGTAAATCACTATCGAGCTCGGCAACTTTTTTGCCTTCAGCTACTGTACGAATAATAACACCAAATCCTTTAGGTGTGATACTTTTAACAAGTCTTTTAAGGCGGTCCTTCTCTTCTTGCGATTCAATTTTTTGAGAAATTGAAATACGGTTAGAAAACGGCACCAGAACAATGTATCTTCCAGCAATAGATAATTCTGAACTAATGCGTGGTCCTTTAGTGGAAATTGGTTCTTTTACTACTTGTACTAAAATGGATTGATTAGATTTTAATGCATGTGCAATTTTGCCATGCTTATCTAAATCCTTTTCCATCGGAAAGTCTTTGAGATTATAATCTCTTAATTTTCCTGTGCTTACACGTTTAATGAATTTTAAAAGCGAAGGTAATTTTGGACCCAGATCATGATAGTGTAAAAAACCATCTTTCTCATAACCTACGTTAACAAACGCGGCATTTAGACCTGGCATAACTTTACGTATTTTGGCAATAAAAATATCACCTACTGCAAAGTTGTTATCCTCTTCGTCTTTATGTAATTCAATAAGTTTTCCATCTTTTAATAAGGCAAAATCAACAATATCTGAACTCGATCTTACGATTAATTCTTTGTTCATAATGTTAATTTATATCTAGCTCTTCATTGAGATAGATGGATTTTACTTAATGGGCATATTTAAACATTTTTCGTTTTAATAGAAAAAATATAAATGCGCCCAATTATTTGACACAGGATTTCTCGAAGTATTCGAGAATGTCCAACAAACTTAAGTGTACTCTATTAAATACGCTTAAATTCTATATCAAAGAACGTTTTTTAAAACTGAAAAAAGTAGCTGAAAAACTACTTTTAACAATTTATTTCTTTTTGTGACGATTAGCGCGTCTACGTTTTTTACGCTTATGCGTCGCTACCTTGTGTCTTTTTCTTTTTTTACCACTTGGCATAATAAATAATGCTTTTTAATTAATATTTTTTTAGTTCACTTCAACATTAGATTTTACACCTTCTAAAAATACTTTAGCTGGTTTAAAAGCTGGTATGTTGTGAGCTGGTATTTTAATCGTAGTATTTTTTGAAATGTTACGACCAGTTTTCTCAGCTCTTGTTTTAATAATGAAGCTTCCGAAACCTCTTAAATATACGTTATCACCACTTTCTAGAGATGATTTTACTTCTTCCATAAAAGTTTCTACCGTAGCTTGTACATCTCCTTTTTCTATTCCTAGTTTATCAGATATCTTAGCTACCAAATCGGCTTTTGTCATTGTTATTAGTTTTAGGGTTACTATAAATTCTAAGGGATGCAAATATATGTAATTTAATTTCAATATTTCAAGCGTAATTAATTAAAATTTAACGTAATAAAGATTTAATTTTGCTTTAATTATTTAAAAGTTAAATGGATTTTAAAAACAAACTAACTTATTGGTATTCAATTAATAAGCGAGAATTACCTTGGAGAAAGACAAAAAATCCATACTATATTTGGCTTTCAGAAATAATTTTACAGCAAACTCAGGTTAAACAAGGCTTACCTTATTATGAAGCTTTTGTTGAGCGGTATCCTACAGTTTTTGATCTGGCAAATGCTTCTGAACAAGACATTTTAAAACTATGGCAAGGTTTAGGGTATTACTCCAGAGCCAGAAACCTTCATACCACAGCAAAACATATTGCTTTTGAGTTAGATGGAGAATTTCCAGATAATTACAAAGATTTATTAAAGCTTAAAGGGGTAGGCGATTACACAGCTAGTGCCATAGCTTCTATAGCTTTTAATGAAGTTACTGCAGTAGTAGATGGTAATGTTTATAGGGTATTATCGCGTTTTTATGGTATTGACACTCCTATTAACTCAACTGTAGGGATTAAAGCTTTTAAAGCTTTGGCTACATCTTCAATTGACAAAAAAGACCCTGCGACATTTAACCAAGCTATTATGGAGTTTGGTGCTAAACAATGTAAACCCAGAAGTCCTGATTGCTCAGTATGCCCATTAAAAGATAGTTGTGTTGCGTTGCAAAAGAATTTAGTAAACGTGCTACCTGTAAAGTTGAAAAAAACTAAAGTTACCACTAAGTATTTCAATTTTTTAGTTTGTATTGATCAAAACAAAAACACCCTCTTAGAAAAACGTATAGGTAAAGGAATATGGCAAAACTTATATCAATTTCCATTAATTGAATCTGAAAAAAGCTTAAGTGCTGATGAGTTTCAACTATTAGATCTAAAAAGCACAGCATTAAGTAATCTTAAATTTGAATATTCGCTTTACAACGAAATGGATAAAGTTCATAAGCTTTCGCACCAACATCTGTACACCAAATTCTGGATTATTGAAGTTGATAAGTTGCCAAAACAGCGTATCTCTGTTGAAAGCTTGGTTGCATATCCTACTCCTGTTTTAATTAGTGATTTTATAAAGCAATTCAATTTTAACAGTATATAGAAATCACATTTTTTTATTAATTTTAAGGTTACTATCTAAAACTGTAACTTTGCAGGCTAAAACAAAATTATTATGTCAGGAACGTTAAACAAAGTAATGCTAATTGGGCATTTGGGAGATGAAGTAAAAATGCATTATTTCGATGACAAAAATTGTGTCGGTCGTTTCCCTTTGGCAACCAATGAAACTTATACCAACAAACAAACTAATGAACGTGTTTCTAATACAGAGTGGCACAATATTGTGGTAAGAAATAAAGCGGCTGAAATTTGCGAAAAATATCTTAGTAAAGGTGATAAAGTCTATATAGAAGGTCGTATTAAAACCAGAAAATGGACGGATGATAAAGGAATGGAGCGCTATTCTACCGAGATACAATGCACAGATTTTACATTCTTAACCAATAAGAACGAGCAACAGCAAGGTCAACGGCCTAACCCTGTACAACCATCACAACCTCAGCAACAACAAAATCAAAATAGTGTAGTGCCCGACGGTGATGATGATTTACCATTTTAAACTCAATTAATCTAATTTTATCTTGGACCCAGAACCCACGGTTTTAATTTCAAATTTATTAGTTACCAATACATCTTTCATTACAAGTGTTGTATTACTTTTTTTGCTTCTAGTTTGTTCTGCACTAATTTCAGGAGCTGAAGTAGCGCTATTTTCGTTAACTAAATCTAACATAGATAAAGGTTTAGAAAACAAATCTTTTGCTATGCAGGTTATCGCTACATTGTTAGAGCGCCCTAAAAAATTACTTGCCACCATTTTAGTTGCCAATAACTTTATAAACATAGCTATTGTATTGTTATTTGCTTATATCGGCGAAACACTTTTTAAAGATATTACGAGTACTATTCTTAGATTTATACTGGAAGTGGTTTCTGCGACGTTTTTAATCTTATTATTTGGTGAAATTATTCCAAAGATTTACGCAAGCAGAAATAGTGTGAAGTTTTCATCTTTTATGGCTAAGCCTTTAAGATTTTTAGATGTAGTATTTTCGCCCATCAGTCTGCCAATGCATTATGTAACGCTTAAAATTCAGGATAAGTTTGGCAAACAACAGTCTAACCTTAGTGTAGATCAATTGTCTCAAGCTTTAGAACTCACCAATAACCAAGATACGACACAAGAAGAGCAAAAGCTACTGCAGGGTATTGTTTCGTTTGGAAACACAGACACTAAGCAAGTAATGCGGCCAAGAATGGATTTATTTGCCTTAAGTATTGATACTCCATTTGAAACTATTATAGAGGATATTATTGATAATGGTTACTCTAGAATTCCAGTATATGAGGAAAGTATTGACACCATAAAAGGTATTCTCTATGTAAAGGATCTTTTGCCACACTTAAACAAGAAAAAATTTAACTGGACTAACTTATTACGAGACCCTTTCTTTGTTCCTGAGAACAAAAAGTTAGATGATTTAATGGTTGATTTTCAGGCAAAAAAAGTGCATCTAGCCGTTGTAGTCGATGAATATGGTGGCACTTCTGGTTTGGTTTCTTTAGAAGATATTATAGAGGAGATTGTTGGTGATATTAGCGATGAATACGATGATGACGATTTAATCTATACCAAGTTAGATAATAACAATTACAGTTTTGAAGGTAAAACACCTTTAAAGGACGTGTATAAAATCGTTGGTATAGAAGATGATGTAGAAGATTTTGAAAACCGTAAAGGAGAAGCTGAAACTTTAGCTGGCTTTGTATTGGAAATCTCTGGCGGTTTTCCAAGAATAGGTAGTAAAATAAATTTTAAAAATTACGTTTTTACTATAGAAGCTTTAGAGCGAAAGCGTATAAAGCAAATTAAACTAACTTTACTTAAGCCTAATTTATGAAACGTATAGTTATTCCTCTTTTAAGTTTTTTTATGTTGGGCTGTGGTGATGACGCCTTACCAAAACCAAAAGGGTATTTAAGGTTAGAATATCCTGCCGCTGTATATAAAAAAGCTATCATACCTCTTCCTTTTAGTTTTGACAAGAACAAACTTGCGGAGCCGATATCTAAAGTAAAAACATCGGGCAAATCTAAGGGTATTGATGTAAAGTATACCAGTTTAAAAGCCACAATTTACCTTACATACAAAGCGGTAAATAGTGATAATTTAGACAGCTTGCTACGCGATGCTCAAAACCTAACGCAAAAGCACACAATTAAAGCTGATGAAATTTCGCAAAACGAGTTTCAGAATAGTGAGCATAAGGTTTACGGTATGCTTTATGAAATTGGTGGTGATGCAGCTTCGCAATCGCAATTTTATGTTACAGATAGTATTAACCACTTTCTAAGTGGGTCTTTGTATTTTTATGCAAAGCCCAATTATGATTCTATTTATCCAGCCTCAGAATATTTAAAGAAAGATATTAAGCAGATTATGGAATCTATACGTTGGAAAGATTAACGGTTCTTGGATTGAGTAATAAAAAAAGCAGCCAATTGGCTGCTTTTTTTATTATATAACTTAAAGCTACTATATTAGAATTTGTAAATTAAACTTACATTATAAGTTCTACCATCGGTATTAAAGAACCCAAAACGATCTGAGTTACTTACCACTATATTATCAAAGGCATTAAAAACATTACCTCTTAAGACAAGAGAATCATTATTACCAAAGTTGTATGTGTAAGTAAGACCAAAGTCTGTTAAGCTATATGCTGCTACTTTACCAACGTTTCGTGTTTGTATAGCTGTACGATCATGCTCGTAGTTGTTACCAAAATAATTGATATTACCATCAATCGATAATGAACTTGTAATTTTAGCATTAGCGGAGAATCCAGCAGTAGTTTGTGCTATACCAGGTACTCGCACACCATCTCTATCTTCAGCCTCACTAGAACTTATTAACTCGCCTGTATCCTCATTAAATGTATCAGAAGTACTAGCTCCTTCAAACTTCCAGCTACCAGCAGATAAGAATCCGTTTAGTCTTAACCAACTTGTTGGGCGATATATAAAATCTAGCTCGGCACCTATATGCTTTTGATTAATCCCTCTTTCAAAGAAACTCACCTCTATATCATCACTCGGGTCACCAGGAGTACCATTATCAATAGTACCACCACCAGCTACATCAACTCTATTCTCCCATTGTGTATGATAGAAGTTGGCAACAGCAGTAAAGTTATCACATATTTTAAATTCGTAACCTATTTCAACACCTGTAATATCTTCATTGTCAACTTCAGGGCTTACTAATGTATTTTCTCTTCTTATGTTTTCAAATACATTATCTAAAAATGGTTGTCTAGAATAATAACCTGCGTTAATAAAGAATTTGTTAGCATCATTTATCGCATAGCTTACACCACCTTTTATGTTATAACCAACTTTATTTAAATCGTCAGAATCTCCAAGGTTATCATCTGAATAAGAAATATGTCTTCCTTCTCTTACATAGGTTTGATTAGATACTGCAGCTTGAATAAACGTAGAAAATTTATCTTTAGAATATTCTAGTTGAGTAAATAAGCCTTGGTAGGTAATTGTCTCCGAGTAATCATAATCAATTCTATCATCTTCATCAGCAAAATCAAATAAGGCAGCCCATGGGTCAGCATCGTATGTTTCAGTATAAACAACACCATCTTCTTCCCAGCCTTCTAAGCCATATAGATCAACAATTTGTCTAAAGTGATCACCTTTATAGTATCTTAAATCAGTACCTACATTAAATGATAAGTTTTCAGTAAACTCATGGTTAAAATTAGATACAATGCCGTACCAAGCATGATTATTCATAGACGCTCTTCTAATGTAACCAGGTCCATCATCACCACCCATCGAAACACCTATTGCCTCATTAGCTTGTTCAATAGCAAAATAATCTATTTGACCATCGGCTGTTCTGATTCGGCCTTCACCTCGAGGACCAGTTCCTCCACCACGTCCCCATGAGGCATATAATACAGTAGATAAACTAGACTTATCATTGATAGTCCAATCCCAGTTAAGATTCATAACAGGCTTGTGATAAAAATTACGACGTTCAGAATCTATCTCAGAAGTGTAACGTCCGTTTTCTTCACTACTAGTATAACCCCAATGTTGGTTAAACTTAGGGTCATCTTTAATTCTTTGTCTACTCTGAGACCAGCGCTGACCGTGAGCCTGAGGCGCACCAGTTAACAAGAAATTGAAATTGTGTCTTTCATTTGGCTTGTAACCCACAGAGAAAAAATAGTTTTGACCTTCACCAAATGTTCCTTCAGCCCAGCTTCTGTGCGCTTGCCAATGGTCTATTAAAAATGAAAATGCCCAGCCTTTATCATTTACACCTGTATTATACTCTGCTGTAGTTTTAAAATAGCTATCGTTACCTGCTAAAAAACGCACAGAGCCTCCTCTTTGCTTATCTGCTGCTTTGGTTACAATATTTACAGTACCACCAACAGATGAGATCGCTAATTTTGAAGCGCCTAACCCACGTTGAACCTGAATTGCGTTTGCAACATCTGCAACACCTTGCCAATTAGACCAGAATATACGACCATCTTCTTGAGAGTTTATTGGTTGACCATTTAATAGTACTGCTGTATTGGTATCATCAAAACCTCTTACAAATAATGCACTGTCACCAAAACCACCACCACCAGGAGAAACGAAGACAGATGGTGTACTTTTTAGTATCTCAGTAACTTCAACGTTACCCACACCTTTTGCTTGAATCTCTGCTTTTTTAACTGTAGCTACAGCAACTGGAGTCTTTCGGCCTTCTGCTAAATCAATAACTCCAGAACCTATAATAACAACCTCATCTAAACTATTGTCTGAGTTAAGTGCTATTGTTCCTAAATCTGCATCTCCATTAAACTGAATAGTTTTAGATTCGTATCCTACATAAGAGATTACGATCTCACCAGAATCTGATTGGGTCGTTAAAGTAAAAGTACCCTCAAAGTCTGTTGTTACACCATTTGTTGTTCCTTTTTCGAGCACATTAGCCCCAGGAAGAGGTGAGTTCATCTCTGCATCTATTACTTTACCTTTAATAGTGCTTTGAGCAAACGCTACTGTAGTGAAGAGCATCATTACAGTTGCAAATAAAAATTGGTTAAATTTTTTCATATAAAATTTAAGTTAATTGGTTTCAATATTCTCCGCAAAATTACAACTAACTATGGTTATAATATTACCTAAATGTTAAAAATTTTAACACCACTAAGTTAATTATACATTTAACAATTTTTATGCATGCATAATTAATTTTTCAGAAACTTTTTAACAAATTTTAACGATTTTTTCTATAAAAAGCTACTAAGTTTTGAGTAGAACTATCGTGTTGAGAAGAGTTTTCAGAAGAATTAAGTTCTTTTAGTATAGATTTCGCTAATTGTTTACCTAATTCTACACCAAATTGATCATAACTATAGATATTCCAAATGATACCTTGTACAAAGATTTTATGTTCGTACATAGCAATAAGCTTTCCTAAGCTTTCGGGTGTTAATTTTTGAATTAAGATTGAAGTTGTTGGTTTATTACCTTCAAATATTTTAAAAGGTAATAATTTTTCTATTTCGGCTTTTGAAAGAGATTGGTCTTTTAACTCGGATAAAACTTCCGCTTCAGTTTTACCATTCATCAAAGCTTCTGTTTGCGCAAAATAATTAGACATTAACTTATCGTGATGCTCCATATTACCATGAAGTGATTCTACAAAACCAATAAAATCTGTTGGAATCAATTTTGTACCTTGATGGATGAGCTGAAAAAAAGCATGTTGCGAGTTGGTTCCTGGCTCTCCCCAAATTAAAGTCCCTGTTTGATAATTAATTGTATTACCCGCTCTATCGACACTTTTTCCATTACTTTCCATAATACCTTGTTGCAAGTATGTAGCAAATTGGTTTAAATATTGTGTATATGGAATTATGGCTTCACTTTCGGCTTTGAAAAAATTATTATACCAAACAGTAAGTAATGCAGATACCACAGGAATATTATCTTTAAAGTCTGTAGTTTTAAAATGTTCATCCATTTTATGGGCACCCTCTAGTAAGTTTTCAAAGTTTTCGTAACCTAAGGCAAGGCTAATAGATAAACCTACTGCACTCCACAATGAAAAACGACCGCCTACCCAATCCTTCATTGGAAAAATATTGGCTTCATCAATACCAAAGGTTTTTACGCTTTCTATATTTGTAGATACCGCAACAAAATGTTTTGAAATGGCCTCTTTTGGTAAACTTTCTATGAACCAGTCTCTAATAGAATTTGCATTAGATAAGGTTTCTTGCGTAGTAAAGGTTTTGGAAACTACAACGAAAAGTGTTGTTTCCGGGTTTAAGTTTTTAATCACCTCTCTATGATGGTCACCATCTACATTGCTAACAAAATGTGTGTTAAGGTGGTTTTTGTAATATTGAAGCGAATCTACAACCATTGCTGGTCCTAGATCAGAACCACCAATACCAATATTTACAACATCAGTAATAGCTTTACCTGTAAAGCCTTTATACTCACCACTGACAACTGCTTTGGTAAATGTTTTTATTTTTTCTTTAACCTCATATACCTTAGGAATCACATTTTCCCCATCCACAAAAATGGTTTCATCTTTTGAGGTTCTAAGTGCCGTATGTAAAACTGCTCTTCCTTCAGTAGCATTAATGATATCTCCTTTAAAATATTTTGAAATAGCATCTTTTAAATCTACTTCATTAGCAAGTTGAATTAATAAATCCAAGGTTTCGGTTGTAACTCTATTTTTAGAGAAATCTACATAAAAGTCTTGCCATTTAATGGTCAAATCATTTGCTCTATTTATGTTAGAGCTAAACAATGTTTTTAGATGCTTAGACTTTATAGTCTCAAAATGTGATCGTAATTGCTCCCAAGATTTAGTTTGAGAAGGGTTTGTAGATTTTAATGCCATTATTGTATGTCGGTAATTGGGTCTTCAGTTATTGTATTTTCTGGTTCTATGTGATCCGTTTCTAAGAAAAAGATATTGTCTAATTGCTGTCTTATAGGTTTTATATATTCTAAGTATTGAGCTTTAAGACTATCTGAAATGGGCTTAGCTTCTGGTAGTTTTTGCTTAAAAGGGTCTACTTGTTTTCCGTTTTTCCAAAAACGATAACACACATGTGGACCTCCAGAATTACCAGTCATACCAACCCAACCAATAATATCCCCCTGTTTTACAAATTGTCCTTTTTTTACATTTTGTGCCTTCATATGTAAATACTGAGTAGTATAGGTATCATTATGTCTAATCTTTACATATTTACCATTTCCTCCTCGTCTGGTAGATTCAATTACTGTTCCATTTGCTGTAGCCATAATTGGAGTACCTATAGGTGCAGCAAAATCTGTCCCTTTGTGTGGTCGCACTTTATAACCATAATAAGCTATGCGTCGCTTAAGGTTGTAACGAGAAGACAAGCGTCCAAACTTTACAGGCATTTTTAAAAATGCGCGTCGTAAATTTTTTGCGTCTTCACTAAAATAGTCTACTATGTTTTTAATAGAATCTGTTTTAAACTCAAAAGCATATAATGAGTCCCCATTATGCTCAAAGTAAGCTGCTTTTACATTATGTACACCTGCATAAATACTATCGTCTATATATTTGTCTGTATAAATTACTTTAAATCTATCACCAGGTTGTAGTCTTCTAAAGTCTATAGTCCATGCATAAATATCATCAGCCATTTTATAAGCTAACACCTGACTTAAACCTTTATTCTCTAAAGTTTCGGAGATATTGTTTTCAATAATACCAGTAGCTGTTTTTTCAACATAGGTAATCGGTTTTGTTTTGGTGTAGGCCTGAATAGAATCTTTGAAATCAATTACCACATAATCTTCTAGGTTCTGTTGGTATATAAATGTAGTAGGCTTTTGAATACTATCATTTGCATCCTCTTTGGCAAAAAGAAGTGTGTAAGGCTTACCTACTTGAAGTTTTGTAGCAATATCAAAAGTATCTTTTGCTCTTTCTGCAATTTGATAGATCTTAGGGTACCCAATATTATTACGTTCTAGAATAATACCAAAAGTATCCCCTTTTTTTATAGTGTCTCTTTTAAATTCATATTGATCAAGATCAAAACCAAATTCTAGAATTTTTTCTTTTTCAACGGTTTCAGTAATTTCTTTTTTGTAAGCTTCTTCAGTTGAATTATCGTCTTTACATGCCAAAAAACAAACCGTAATTACGGTTATTGCTATTAGTCTTTTTAAGTGCATTAATGCTGCTAATTATATGTTATTTCCCCAATTTTTTAATTCTTCTTCTGTCCATAAATCCGGAAAGAAAATACGTCGCTGATACTTAGGATGCATATACTTTTTCCAATCACTACCCCCAGTAGCTTCGCCATCACCTATACCGCTCTCAATATAATGCTTTGCAGCATTATAATGTGCCATTACCCAAGTGACATTAACAGTATAATCAAAATGACGCATTGCCTTTATCAAATCTTCATCTTTTTGATCGTCTGAAGGTAATTCCTTAAAACGTGTCCAAAGATTCTTAGTATTGTATGTTTCCATAAACCTTAAGAACTCTTCCTTATATCGTTTTTCAAAATTAACTAAAAGCGTAGATTTTTTTCCTGTTTTATGATCTTTTCCAGCAGCTTGCCAATACAAGTGCTCAAAAGCATGTGTATAAGGTGTATTTCTATCTATATCTTTTCTGAATCTGTAATCTATGAGATTAATTAGTTCTGTTGATGCAAATTCAATTAGTCTATATTGAGCACTCTGAAAACCACTAGCGGGTGTTAATGTATAACGAAACTTCATATATTGCTCTACCTCCATACCTTCTCTCATAATATTAAACGAGGTCGTTAACATATCGAAATAACGACTAACGCGCATTATTTTATTTTCAAAAAAAGTAACGTCTAGGTTTTCTTTTTCTGCTACCTGGGATATTTCCCATAGTATCATTTTAAAAATAAGTTCGTTGATTTGATGATAGGCAATAAAAACCATCTCATCCGGAAGTGTAGTGCGTTGTATCTGAAGGTTTAGTAGTGCATCTGTTTGTATATAATCCCAATATGTAATCAGCTTGCTGTAAAGCAAGCCGTATAAATGGTCGTCGGTATCTTGGTCTATTTTGGTATACTTCTCTTGAAGCTGTTTTAAAATTTCGTCGTAGTTATGTTGGTCTGACATGAATTAATTTTAATGTATCGTCTTAAAAGAGTGTTTTAGTCCTTTAAAAGCTACTAAGTCTGCACGAAGCGAGCCTACGGCTAAATCAGCTTTTATTATTAGTGGTATTTTATTTTTATCGTCACTTACCCAAAGTGTTAGACTTTCTTCTTCTTTAAAAACACGTCCTGCCATAACATATGGTCTAAACTTTAAAGATTCTACTTTAACATCTGTTCCATTAATATCTACCTCAACTATTTCTTTTCCTAAATACTTAAGTTTAAATCCATAATTCTCTTCGTCAAAAAACATAGTTGTCTTTATTTCATCACCAACTTTTAGAGAAGACACATCTATACTATTTCTTAAATAATAATACATAGATACCATATCTTGTACATCTTGCTCTGTAGTATACGTTTTTACTTTTTTATGTTTCTTATTATTGACAATAGCTTTTTTCTCTTCATGATTAAAATCTATTTCTATATCTTTTGTATGACCTCCCTCGTCTATTTTTCTTATAAACTTATACGGCATACCAGTTTCTTTATCGAAATAGCTTTCGTAACGATCTTTAACTTTAAAGAACCACTTAATAGCACCTGTAGTCCAACCTTTTCCAACTACATGATAAACGGACTTTCCTTTTAAATTTGCTTCTTTTACAGTAAGTGTTGCATTACCTGCTTTTAGAAATTTACTGTAACTCATTTTAAATTTAAACCACTCACCTTCTTGAAAAGCTGATTCTTTTTGAGAATTTGGCGCTTTAAGTCCTACAAGGAAAACTAATATGGTAAATAAATATTTCATAATTTCTAGTTTGTAAATTTAAATAATGTAACGCAATTATTTTGTTACAACTATCTTAAATACAATTACTATTCCAAATCTATTAAAACATTGAAATACAAGCAAAAAACATTGTTCATTTTAAAAAAATTTCGATAAATGCTCACATTTTAATAGTTCTACGATATTATAATAGAGTAAACCAAAAGCACATAAATTCTAAGTTTGTTATTTGTGTGTAGAATTTTAGAGTTGGTTTTTATAAGCGCATTTATCAGTAGGGAGTTAAATGCGCTTCTCTTTTATAAAGTACCACGTTTTGCCTGCTCTCGTTCAATACTTTCAAACAATGCCTTAAAATTTCCTGCTCCAAAACCTTGGGCACCCATTCTTTGTATTATCTCAAAAAATAATGTTGGCCTGTCCTCAACGGGTTTAGTAAAAATTTGGAGTAAATACCCTTCTTCATCAGCATCTACTAAAATTGATAGTTTTTGAAGCTCTTTTATATCTTCTTTCATCATATCCATATGCACTCCTAATCGCTCAGGAATCATATCATAGTACGATTGCGGTGGTGGTGGCAAAAATTCGACACCTCTGGCTTTTAATTGCGCAACAGTTTTAATAATATCATCCGTAGCAACTGCTATATGCTGCACACCAGAATCTTCATAAAAATCTAAATATTCTTCAATTTGTGATTTTTTGGCTGCTTTTGCTGGTTCATTAATTGGAAATTTAATACGTCCATTACCATTACTCATTACTTTACTCATTAGCGCAGAATATTCGGTATGGATTTGTTTATCGTCAAAAGATAAAAAGTTTACAAAGCCCATAACATCCTCGTACCATTTTACCCATGTATTCATTTGTCCCCAACCGACATTACCAACCATATGGTCTATATATTTTAAACCTACTGGTTCGGGATTGTAGTCACTTTTCCATTCTACAAAATCTGGCATAAAAACTCCGTTATAGTTTTTTCGTTCTACAAACATATGTACAGTTTCACCATAGGTGTAAATTCCTGCTCTTACAACCTCTCCATGCTCATCTTTTTCAACTACAGGTTCCATATATGATTTTGCTCCTCGTTTTGTCGTTTCTTCATAAGATTTTCGTGCATCATCAACCCAAAGCGCTATCACTTTTACTCCATCTCCATGTTTAACAATATGATTATTAATTGGAGATTTACTATTTAAAGGTGTTGTAAGTACTAAACGTATTTTATCTTGCTTTAACACATAACTTACACTGTCCTTTGAGCCTGTTTCTAAGCCTTTGTAGGCATATGATTGAAATCCAAATGCGGTTTTGTAAAAGTGAGCGGATTGTTTTGCATTACCTACATAAAATTCTACATGGTCAGTTCCCAGAAGTGGAAGAAAGTCTTGTGCTCCATCGAATATTTTTTCTAAACCGTAGTTAACAGATTTTACTTCTTTTGCCATATTTTATTATTTTAACATTCTTGCAAAGGCAAGAATCAAATTTTGAATTATTTTTTTATTAAAAGATTCTAATTTTTCTAGGGATAACTAATTATTCTAACCAAGACTTATAGTAATCTTCATCAGCAATTTTTAAGGCTTCCTCAGTAACTTTTAAGGGTTTAAATGTATCTACCATTACAGCCAATTCATCTGTCTTCACTTTACCAATACTACGCTCCATAGCTCCTGGATGTGGGCCATGTGGAATACCAGCTGGGTGTAAAGAGATGTGTCCTGCATCAATATCATTTCTACTCATAAAATCACCATCTACATAATACAATACCTCATCACTGTCTATATTACTGTGGTTATAAGGTGCTGGTACTGCTAATGGATGATAATCATACAATCTCGGGACAAAACTACAAACCACAAAAGCATCTGTTTCAAAGGTTTGATGTACTGGTGGTGGTTGATGTACACGACCTGTAATCGGTTCAAAATCGTGAATTGAAAATGCATATGGGTAGTTGTAGCCATCATAGCCAATCACATCAAAAGGATGTGAAGCATAAACCATTTCTATGATCTCATCTTGTTTTTTTATTTTAATCAAAAAATCGCCCGATTCATTATACGTTTCTAATTCTTGCGGTTGACGTAAATCGCGTTCACAAAATGGTGAATGTTCTAATAGTTGTCCAAACCAATTTCTATATCGCTTTGGTGTGTAAATTGGCCTGTAAGACTCTACTATAAAAAGTCGGTTATCTTCTGTATCAAAATCGAGTTTATAAATAATGCCTCTTGGCACTAAAAGATAATCTCCATATTTAAAATCAAGATTACCAAGCATGGTTCTCAATTTCCCTGTGCCTTTATGAATAAAAATCAATTCATCGGCATCCGTATTTTTACAAAAGTAATCTCTGGTAGATTGTTTTGGTGCTGCTAAAATAATATTACAATCACTGTTAGTAAGCACTACTTTTCTACTATCTAGATAATCATTTTCTGGTTTAACTTTAAAACCATGCAAGCGATAGGATTGCATATTGTTAGCCTTAGCAATTTTTGGTGCTACGCTATATTGATTTCTTATTTCTTTTACTTGAGTTGGTCTTTGCTCATGATAGCTATTTGTTGACATTCCATCGAAACCTATAGTCCCGAATAATTGCTCGTAGTAAAAGCTACCGTCCGCTTTTTTAAATTGCGTATGGCGTTTTGGTGGAATTTTTCCTAATTTATGATAAAATGGCATTTTTCTTTGATTGTTTAAACGTTGATTTGTTTATACATATTAATGTATAAATAACACTCATTAAAGGTACAAAAAATGCAGTTCTATTCTGGGTTCCTTTTAATAAGAAAGTGAAGGTATAGTTTTATATTAGCCCAAAATGGTTTCATAGAGTTACAAATATCTAAAAAATTAGCAAATTTTAAAATGAGATACTGAAATAAATTTAGCTTAATAACAATGGTATATTATTAAAACCAAAATCCAAGATTAAAAAACCATTGACTTTCTTTTAGTTCTGGTGAGTAAGTATATTTGGCTTCTAATGGTCCTAAAAACGTTTCTAACGAATACCCTACAGCATAGCCACTATATTCTGGGGAAGAGAGAAAATCACCAGTTTCAAAAAGTCCATCTTCTATATTGGCGTAATTAGCTGCTAAAAGAATATGATGCTTTTTAAAAATCTCATAATCTAAAGTAAAAGTAGCTTTTACAAAGCTATCTCCAGATAGGGCTAAATAGTCATAGCCATAAAAGGATTTAAAATTATTAATAAAATTATTAGCATAGCCACCCAAACCAAAACCTAATGCCGTAGTAGAATTATCACCAATTTTAAAACCACCTGATGCCTCTGTCTTTAATGCGACTTTATTATTAAAACTAAATGCATATCCCATATCCGCCTTAGCGATTGAAAATTCTTCAAAGTCCCGATTTAAACCTGAAGCATTAAAATACAAATGAAAATCCCCATTAAAATAAAACCCACGTTTTGGAAATAGTGAGTTATCGTAATCATCAAAAATTAAATTACCAAAAGCACTGAAATAGTTTGAGTTTTCGAATGTAATTCTATCTTCTTGATCGTCATCAATTATAGTTTCGGATGTAATTTTAAGACGCTTATATTCTGCGCCAGCACGTAACGCAAAATCCTTTCTAAAAATAGTTTGTAAATAGACTTGGTTTGTAAAATCTGACAGCTTAGCATCAATTCTATTTAAGTCTTCTAATAAAGGTGAGCCTTCTTCTAACACTAAAAGTGGGTTTACATTTTTATTAAATTGATTGTATCTCGACTTAATCCCTATACTGATATAAAACCCTTTGTCGATGAAGTATTCAAAATTATATCTTGAGTTGTCACCTAACATAACATCTAATGAAGCAATATCGTTATTAAACAACAAACGTTTTTTAGTAAGGTTTGCTAATACAGCACTTTTATATAAGTCATCGTAATGTACACCTAGCTTTAAAAACGTGGTAGTTTCAGATTCTTTTAACTCTCCCATTAGATTGTAACTATCACCATTAGCACTAGGTTCTAAACAATACCTAAAGGTGTCAAAATTATTAGTCGCTATAAGACTGTTTATACCTTTTTTAAAGTCGGCATAACTGATACTCGCATCATTTCTAAATTTTAGTTTTCCAATGATATAAGATCTTGTATAGCGCTCGTTACCTCGTATGTTTATTGAGTTAATCTTTATACTATCTATAGGTTCTATTTTAGGTCTTTCATAGTCAGAACTTTGCTGGTCTTTTACCTTCTGTAACTGAGCTATATTAGCTCTTGCAGCAGCTTCACCATTGGCGATAATATCGTCACCTTCACTAAAAGATATAACAGAAAAATTTGTTATATCTGGTTTAATATAAATATCTGTCAGAGGCACTTTACTCTTCATTGCATTTATAGTTCGAAAATTATTAATCTGCATTAAAATGTCTGGCGCCGATTTTAAAGACTCTCTGTCTTTTAAGGCATCTTGTACATCAACACCTATAATAATATCCATGCCTTTGGCCCTTAGTTCTTCAACAGGAAAGTTATTTGTAACCCCTCCATCTATCAATATATCACCATTAATAACAACTGGCTGAAACAACGATGGTAATGCTCCACTAGCAGTAACAGCTTCTGCCAAATGCCCTTTATCCATAACAATAGATTCACCGGTTTCTATATTAGTTGCTATACAGAAAAAAGGAATAGGTAGTTTTTCAAAGTCTCTTATTTCATTAACAGGAAGCATTAACTTATAAAGCAAATTATATACATTTTGTCCTCTTGATAAGGCAGATGGCAAATTGATTTTAAACTTATCGAAAGGTAAACTGATTGCATATTTTTCTGAGTTTTCACGTTCATAAAAAGACTTTGAAGACCTCGGAAATTCGTCATTTATCAGTTCATTAAAATCTTGATTATTGAACATTTCTTCTAATTGCTCACCTGAATAACCCGTAGCATACAATGATCCTATAATGGCTCCCATACTCGTGCCAGCAACATAATCTATTTTTATACCGAGGCTATCAATGATTTTTAATGCTCCTATATGCGCAAATCCTTTAGCACCACCACCACTTAATACTAAACCCACCTTTGGCTCTTGAGTTTTTTGTGCCTGTACTGTGTTATAACACAGTAATAAAAAAACTAGTGTTATGACTGCATATTTGCATCTAAATAGCTGATAATATGTTTGGAACAATCTCAATGGTTTATTCTTTATGATAATAGTTATAAATTTTACTTGCTCTAGAGGTACCAACAACAGCCTCTAATTCATCTAGTTTAGCATTTGCGATACGTTTAACCGTTTTAAATTGTTTCATCAGGTCAATAATGGTTTGCTCCCCTACTCCAGAAATATTTTCAAGCTCTGTGGTTAAGGCACTTTTACTACGTCTGTTTCTGTGATGTTCAATACCAAAACGATGAGCTTCATTTCGTAATTGTTGAATAATTTTTAACGTTTCGCTTTTCTTGTCTAAATATAATGGAATTGGATCATCTGGGTAAAATAATTCTTCTAAACGTTTTGCAATTCCGATAATTGCTATTTTTCCTCTCAAGTCTAAAACGTCAAGGCTTTTTAATGCTGATGACAATTGCCCTTTACCTCCATCTATTATAATAAGCTGTGGCAAGGGTTGATTTTCTTCTACCAGGCGTTTATAGCGCCTATAAACTACTTCTTCCATCGATGCAAAATCATCTGGTCCTTCTACGGTTTTAATATTAAAATGGCGATAATCTTTTTTACTTGGTTTTCCATTTTTAAACACTACACAAGCTGCCACTGGGTTAGTACCTTGAATGTTTGAATTATCAAAACACTCAATATGTCGAGGTTCTTCTGATAATCGCAAATCTGCTTTCATCTGAGCCATAATTCTATTGGCATGTCGATCTGGATCTACAATTTTTATTTGTTTCAATTTATCCATGCGATAATACATCGCATTACGTTTAGATAAATCAACAATACTTTTCTTATCTCCAAGCTTAGGCACTGTAACTTTAATCGCTTCACCTAAATTGACCTTAAAAGGCACATAAATTTCTTTAGAATTTGAATTAAACCGTTGACGAATTTCGGTAATTGCTAATTCTAGTAATTCCTTATCCGATTCCTGTAATTTTTTCTTTATTTCTAGAGTATGAGATCTAATAATTGAACCATAACTTAGTTGCAAAAAATTGATATATGCATAGGTTTCATCACTTACTATTGAAAACACATCTACATTACTAATCTTAGGGTTTACGATAGTTGATTTAGCCTGATAATTTTCTAAAATTTCAAGTTTGTCTTTTATTTTCTGAGCATCTTCGAATTGCGTAGCTTCAGCATACTGCTTCATTTGAATTCTAAACTGTTGTAAAGAATCTTTAAAATTCCCTTTTAAGATTTCTCGTATAGCTTTAACATTTCTATGATATTCTGCTTCAGTTTCCCTTCCTTCGCAAGCACCTTTGCAATTGCCCAAATGAAACTCCAGACAAACTTTGTACTTACCTGCATTTATTTTTGTTTCGGACAAATCATAATTACAAGTACGTAATTGATATAAGCCCTTTATTAAGCCTAAGAGCGTTTTTACAGTTTTCATACTTGTATATGGTCCAAAATATTCCGACCCATCTTTAAACACGCGTCGCGTAGAAAATACTCTGGGGAAACGTTCCTTTTTAATACAAATCCAAGGATAAGATTTATCATCCTTAAGCATTACATTATACTTGGGCTGATATTTTTTTATAAGATTATTTTCGAGTAAAAGTGCATCATTCTCAGTTTCTACAACTATATGTTTTACTGAAGCTATATTCTTAACCAGAACACGTGTCTTGCCATAGTCATGATGTTTAGTAAAATAACTACTTACCCGTTTTTTAATATTCTTTGCCTTACCAACATAAATCAACTTGTCATCAGCATCAAAATATTGATAAACACCAGGTTGGTGTGGTAAGGTTTTTATTTGTATTTCTAGAGCTGTTTTTGGCATTAAATCAAAGGTAGTTTAAAAGCTAGTATTGTAAAAATCAGAATTCCTTTTTTAGTATATTGCCAGTATTAAGTTATTATTAGCATCTGCAAAATGAATATTGTCATCCTCTCCAGAAACGAAAACCTGTATTCTACAAGACGTCTTATTGAAGAAGGTGAAAACAGAGGTCATGATATTGAAGTGATCGATCCACTTAAGTGTGATATTATTATTGAACAAGAAAAACCTACAATTTATTACAGAGATCGTTATCTCAATTATGTTGATGCCATTATTCCAAGAATTGGTGCTTCTGTAACTTTTTTTGGTTGTGCTGTGGTAAGACAGTTTGAAATGATGAACATCTTTACTACTGTTACCTCTGACGCAATTATTAGGAGTAGAGATAAATTACGAAGTTTTCAACGGCTGTCTAAAGCTGGTATCGGTATGCCAAAAACGGTTTTTACCAATTACTCACGTGATGTCGAGGAAGTATTGAATCATGTTGGTGGGCCACCAGTAATCATAAAATTACTTGAAGGTACACAAGGGCTTGGAGTCGTTTTGGCAGAATCTAAAAATGCAGCAGAATCTGTACTAGAAGCTTTTAATGGATTGCAGGCGAGAGCGCTTGTCCAAGAATATATAGCTGAAGCTAAAGGTGCTGATCTAAGAGCATTATTAGTAGATGGACAAGTTGTAGGAGCTATGAAACGCCAAGGTAGAGAAGGTGAATTTCGTTCTAATTTGCATAGAGGCGGAAGTGCTAATCTCGTTAGACTTTCTGAAGATGAGTTAAAGTTGGCCATTAAAGCTGCCAGAGCATTAAAGTTACCTGTTTGTGGCGTAGATATGCTACAATCAGCCAGAGGACCATTAATTATGGAGGTCAATTCTACACCAGGATTAGAGGGTATTGAAGGTGCTACACAAAAAAATATTGCCAGAGCAATTATTACGTTTATAGAACGTAATAGGAAATAGAAATAGGTTTAAATTAAAAGATATTCCTGCTTTCGCAGGAAGGAAGCATGAGTGAAAAAGAAGTATTACATATACTAGGTAAAAAGGTAGCATTAGGAGAAAGCACCAAGGTAAGTTTTAATGTTGCTAAACTCCATACCCAAAATACTATTGATGTTCCTGTAATTATAGAACGTTCTAAAAAGCCTGGACCTACTGTATTGATAACAGCAGGAATCCATGGCGACGAGGTCAACGGTGTAGAAATTGTGCGTCAAATCATCGCCAAAGGCATCAATAAACCCAAAAGAGGAACTATAATATGTATTCCTGTTATTAATGTTTTTGGGTTTATTCATATGGATAGAGAATTTCCAGATGGTAGAGACTTAAATCGTGTTTTCCCTGGTGGAAAAGGAGGGTCTCTTGCTAGTAGAGTTGCCCATAAATTAATGACAGAAATTGTACCTCATGCTGATTTAATTTTAGATTTTCATACTGGTGGTGCCGATCGTTTTAATGCTGCACAAATTAGAATAGTAAAGAACGAAATAGTTTTAGATGAGCTGGCTCTGGTTTTTGGGGCACCAATCATTTACTATTCTAAAAACCTCAATAAATCATTCAGAAATTCTTGTTATAAATTGGGTATACCAATGCTTTTGTTCGAAGGAGGAAAGTCATTTAATATTGATAGTACTATAACCAATACAGGCGTCAATGGTACTAAACGTGTACTTTCGCATTTAGAGATGCTTAACAGCAAATTTAAAGTATCTAAACCAAAAAAGAATTGCATTAAAATTGTAGATAGCAAATGGATTAGAGCCAGCCATTCCGGAATGTTTAAACCAAATGTTTCTGTAAATTCTCAAGTCAAAAAAGGTGATGTTCTTGGTCATATCACTGACCCTTATGGTAGTTTTAATCATTTTGTAAAAGCAACAAATAACGGTTACATTTTTAATGTAAATGAATCACCCATTATTTATCAAGGTGATGCTATTTTTCATATTTCTACAAAGCTTGACTAATGACTAAATCTGAGCTTCGAAAAAAATATAAAATCTTACGAAAAGAACTCTCTTTAGAACAAATTGAAGATTACAGTCTCTCCATTGCTAATCAATTATTACAATTAGATATTTGGGATAAATCATTCTATCATATGTTCTTAACTATTGAAGAGCAAAAAGAAATCAATACCGAATATATCTTGAATATTTTAGCAGGAAAGGATAAAAACATAGTCATCTCTAAAAGCAATTTTGAAGATTATTCGATGACGCATTATCTACTGACTGATAGTACAAGGATTAAAAAGAATAACTATAATATCCCTGAACCTATTGATGGTATAGAAATTCAATCGCCACAATTAGAAATTGTTTTTATTCCGCTTTTAGCTTTCGATAAAACAGGAAACAGAGTAGGTTATGGTAAAGGATTTTACGACCGCTTTTTAACTAATTGTAAACCTGAAACCCTTAAAATAGGCTTATCCTTTTTTGAAATAGAAGACAAGATTATAGATGCCTCTGAAAATGATATTAAGCTTGATTATTGTGTAACTCCTGATGAGGTATTTCAGTTTTAGAGCCATCCTTAAAAGCCTTCTTATTAAACACAATTAAAATTCCGATACCAGTACTTATAGCAACATCAGCCACATTAAAAACTGGATCAAAAAACGAAAAATATTTCCCCCCAATAATTGGCAACCATTCTGGTAATACTCCACTCCAAATAGGGAAATACAGCATGTCTACAACTTTACCATAAAATATATCTGCATAACCTCCTCCTTCTGGTAGAAATGTAGCGATCTGCATATTACTTTCACCAAACAATAGGCCGTAAAACACAGAATCTAAAATATTTCCTAAAGCACCTGCAAAAATTATAGCAATGGCAAAAATCAACGTTTTAGATTTCTTCTTTTTGGTTACATCTATCAACCAAAACCCAATACATGTTACAGCAACTATCCTAAATAAGGTTAAAATGAGTTTGGCCGATTTGTCTGAAATGAATGTAAAAAAATCACTCAGTTTTGTTCCCCAAGCCATACCATCATTTTCTATAAAATGAATTTTAAACCACGTAAATACCTTGATAGTTTCAGACAGTTGAAAATGTGTTTTAATATATATTTTACTGATTTGATCTACCAGTAAAATGAGAATTATAATAATTGAGGCCTTTTTTAACGACATACTAAAAAAAGCTTTGAAATTTTATATTCAAAGCTTTGTTATCTTTTATTAATTTAACGCAATCTCTGTTTAATGAGATTCCTTTTTTTCAAAGGAATTCTACTTCTGCATATTCTTAGCTTCAATACTTAATGTGGCATGAGGTACTAATTTTAGACGCTCAGGATTTATTAATTTACCCGTAACTCGGCAAACCCCATAGGTCTTATTCTCAATTCTAATCATAGCATTCTTCAAATCACGTATAAACTTTTCTTGACGAATTGCCAATGCTGAATTAGCTTCTTTACTCATTGTGGCACTTCCTTCTTCAAAAGCTTTGAATGTTGGTGAGGTATCATCTGTACCGTTGTTATGATCATTCATGTAAGCACTCTTTATTAATTCTAAATCGTGCTCAGCTTTATCAATTTTATCTTGAATTAAAATTCTAAATGCTTCTAAATCTTTATCTGAATATCTATTTGTTGTATCTGTTGCCATATGTTTAATGTTTTTGTATAAATAATTTGGTATTGACTTCATCAAAAGCAATTTCTATACCGTTCTTTATTGTGTCTTTAATTTCTAATTCTTCTGTTAAGGTTTCTGATTTAATATAGTTCTCATTTGAAGCAATTGCTGCTGCAACTAATGTGTCGTTTTGAAGCTGAACATCAATTCTATCTGTAACTTCAAATCCTGAGTCCTTACGCAAATTTTGAATACGGTTTACAAGCTCACGTGCAATACCTTCATTCCGCAATTCTTCATTTATAGTTACATCTAAAGCTACAGTTAACGCACCTTCGTTTGCAACAAGCCATCCTTCAATATCTTGTGATGTAATCTCTACATCATCTAATCCTAAAGTAATAATTTTTCCGTTAATTTCAACGTCTAAACTGCTGTTTTGCTCGATTTTTTTAATATCATTAGCAGAAAACGCATTTATTGCACTGGAAATCAACCTCATATCTTTACCAAATTTAGGGCCTAAAATTTTAAAATTTGGTTTAATCTGCTTTACTAATATATCTGATGCATCCTCTAAAAGTTCCACTTCTTTTATATTGACTTCGTGTTTTATTAGATCTGAAACAGCAGAAATCTCTTCCTTTTGTTGTTGACTATCTACAGGAATCATTATTTTTTGAAGTGGTTGGCGCACTTTGATCTTCTCCTTAGCTCTCAACGATAAAACTAATGAGGATATTGTTTGCGCATTTTCCATTTTTCGTTCCAGAACTTTATCAATCGCCGATTTATCGACTTTAGGGAATTCTGCTAAATGTACACTTTCAAAATTTTCTCTTTTGGTTACAGCGTTTAAATCTAAATACAAACGATCCATAAAGAACGGAGCAATTGGTGCACCAAGCTTAGCAATCGTTTTCATAGAGGTATAAAGTGTCTGGTACGCAGAGATTTTATCAGCTTGATAATCACCTTTCCAGAAACGTCTTCTACTTAAACGTACGTACCAATTACTTAGATAATCTTGAGTAAAACTAGAAATCGCTCTTGCTGCTTTAGTTGGTTCGTAGTCTGAGTAGAATTTATCCACATCTTTAATCAACGTATTTAACTCAGACAAAATCCAACGATCTATTTCTGGTCGTTCGCTTAATGGAATATCGGCTTCGCTGTAATTAAACCCATCGATATTTGTATAAAGTGTAAAAAAGGAATAGGTATTATATAGTGTTCCGAAAAATTTACGACTTACTTCTGTGATACCATCGCTATCAAATTTTAAATTATCCCATGGATTAGCATTCATTATCATGTACCAACGTGTAGCGTCTGCTCCATATGTAGATAAGGTTTCGAAAGGGTCTGTTGCATTACCCAAACGCTTAGACATCTTTTGCCCGTTCTTATCTAAAACCAATCCGTTTGAGACTACATTCTTATACGCTACAGAATCAAAAACCATGGTTGCTATAGCATGTAATGTATAAAACCAACCACGTGTCTGATCAACACCTTCAGCAATAAAATCTGCAGGAAAAGCTTCCTTGTTATCTATTAGTTTTTTGTTTTCAAAAGGATAATGCCATTGTGCATAAGGCATAGAACCAGAATCAAACCAAACATCGATTAAATCGCTTTCGCGTTTCATAGGTTGTTCGGATTCTGAAATCAATACGATTTTATCAACTATATTTTTATGTAAATCAACTGTTTCATAGTTAGCTTCTGACATATTACCAACTTCAAAATCTGCGAATATATCTTCAGACATTACTCCAGCATCAACAGCTTTGGTCATTTCGGACTTAAGTTCTTCAATAGACCCAATACACAATTGTTCTTTTCCATCTTCTGTTCTCCATATTGGTAATGGAATTCCCCAGAACCGCGAACGTGATAAATTCCAATCATTAGCATTAGCTAACCAATTACCAAAACGTCCTTCACCTGTTGATTTTGGTTTCCAGTTAATCGTATTATTTAGCTCCTGCATTCTAACCCCAACATCAGTAACTTTGATAAACCAAGAATCTAAAGGATAATATAGAATTGGTTTATCAGTTCTCCAGCAATTAGGGTATGTATGTTTATATTTTTCAACCTTAAAGGCTTTGTTTTCTGTTTTTAACTTAATCGCAAGTTCAACGTCTACTGAACGCTCGGGAGCTTCTCCGTCATTGTAGTACTCATTCTTTACATATTTACCAGCAAACTCACCCATTTCTGGTCTAAATCTCCCTTGTAAATCTACTAAAGGTACTAAGTTATCATTATCATCTTTCACCAACATTGGTGGCACTTCTGGTTTGGCTTGTTTGGCAACCAAGGCGTCATCAGCACCAAAAGTTGGCGCTGTATGCACAATACCTGTTCCATCTTCAGTCGTTACAAAATCACCTGAGATGACTCTAAAAGCATTTTCTGGATTATCATTTGGCTGTGCATAATCTAAAAGTTGCTCGTAGGTGATACCTACTAAATCTTTCCCTTTAAATTCTTTAACTACATAGAACGGAATTTTTTTATCACCTTCATTGTAGTCTAATAATGTGGATTTGTCTTCTACTTGCTTATACTTTCCATCAAATTGCTTTCCAACTAAGTTTTTAGCTAAAATCACATTTATGGGTTTGAAAGTATATTGATTATAGGTTTCCACTAAAACATAATCAATCTTTGGCCCCACAGTTAAAGCGGTGTTACTTGGCAATGTCCAGGGTGTTGTCGTCCAGGCAATAAAATAGATATCACCTTCATTTTGAAGAAAATCTGGTAAGGTATTTTGATTTGCTTTAAACTGAGCTACAACCGTTGTATCCGTAACATCTTGATAAGTTCCTGGTTGGTTTAATTCGTTATTACTTAAACCTGTACCAGCCTTTGGCGAATATGGCTGAATGGTATAACCTTTATAAATTAAATCTTTGTCGTATATCTGTTTTAATAACCACCAAACAGATTCCATGTACTTAGATTTGTAAGTGATATATGGATTATCCATATCTACCCAGTAACCCATTTTTTGAGTGAGGTCATTCCAAATATCAGTATAACGCATTACTGCTTTTTTACAAGCTTCGTTATACGCTTCTACAGTAATCTTAGTGCCGATATCCTCCTTAGTAATCCCAAGTTCTTTCTCAACACCAAGTTCTACAGGTAAGCCATGGGTATCCCAGCCTGCTTTACGTTTTACCTGAAAGCCTTTCATGGTTTTGTAGCGCGGAAAAATATCTTTTATGGCACGTGCCAATACATGGTGAACACCAGGTAATCCATTAGCAGAAGGTGGGCCTTCAAAAAACACATAAGGCGTTGCACCTTCTCTTGTGCTTACGCTCTTTTCAAAGATATTGTTAGCTTGCCAATAGTCGCTTATTTCGTTTGCAACTTTGGGCAAGTTAAGTCCTTTATATTCAGGGAACTTTGTACTCATGACATCAAAATTCTTATCGAATCGCGAAATTAAGAATTTCTTGTTAAAGGACGGTTTATATCATAAAAAAAAGCAAACGACTTTCGTTTGCTTCTTCTTGTTAGGGCTATTAACTAATTTCTATTTGTAAATAAAATAATTATACTACAAAATTAATACGAATTCACCGAGTATTAATTAACATATGTTAATATATTTTTTTTCTTATTCGGCTTAATTGAACTGGCGAAATATTTAAATATGATGCTATTTGATACTGAGGTATTAAATTATCAATATTAGGAATCTGCTTTTTTAGAGACAGGTATCTTTGTGTACCGTCTAGAGCCATTGTTTCTAGTTGCTTCTTTTCGTACATAACAAATACATATTCTAAGATTCTATTATAGAAATTACTTACTTCTATATTCGTTTTGGATATTTCGATAAATTGATTAAAATCCACCTCAAAAACAACCGAATCTACTAAAGCCTCATAACAAAGAAGTGATGGCTTGTCTTTTATTAAAGATGAAAACGCTCCAACAAAATTTATTGGTGTAAATATGTTTTTGGTGATTTGTTTTCCTGATTCTAAAGTGCTGTAAGCTCGCATTAATCCAGTAACCAAAAAAGCGATTTTCTTGCTTTTACCACCTTGTTTAACTATATTTTCACCTGCTCTCAATTTTCGTTTTGATGCAAGGTTTTGAAGGATTATATAAACCTCCTTAGAAATATGGAATTTTGATTTTAAGAAATCAAAGTTAGGGTCTACCATGATTGAATTATTTCTAATAAGCTCTCAAATTCTTAAATTCTTTTTATTATTCCTAATATTCTCTTTTAACATCCTAATAAAAAGGCTAACATAATACATTAGGATTATAATTCTTTATAACAAACAAAGGCTACTTAGAATAATTTCTAAGCAGCCTTTATCACTAACTAACTAAAATATTACTTTATGATAATTTTCTTGGTCAACTGACCATTCTCTAATGTATTTAACTTAATAATATAAGTTCCTGTGCTTAAATCACCTACTTCGTACTCATTGTAAGCACCTTCATAACCCTGGGTTTTGTATACGGATTGACCGACAATATTATAAAGTTCAACTGTTCTAACCTCAATATTATTAGGATTCAGTATTACAATCTTGTTTCTTCCCATTGCATAGTAAAATTTTAAATTCTCTATTGTAGGATCATTGATAGATAAACTCTGAGATTGCTCCTGAAACACTACTTCAAACCTGTTTGTAAACTCACCTGCTTCAGAAGAAAATTCAAATGGTTGTTCACTTCTTAGATTGTAATATTCACCCGTAAGATTATCCTTTATAAACATATCCTGATCTTCTGGTATGTTTTCTGTTTCTGTGAGTTTTATAGTATAGTTATACGCTCCTGAGGCTTTTAAGGACAATGGCACCACTTTATCTTCTGTTATTACACTATAAGCTTGTATCGTCATTAATTTGTCTTCTAAAATCAGGTTTAAATCATCATCGTATATCTCCACATTCTTAGCATCATACCCATAATCAAATTCATCTGATGTGATTTCACTAAAACCAAGTAATAACTCTCTTCTAGTTGATGGCCCATCTACCGAATTAAATTCTAAACGTAGCTTTTGCATTAAATTTTCTGTTGTAGCCTCAGTACGCAAACCTGTTGCATCTCTAAAGAATACTGAGCCATTGTTATAAGATCCGTTAGCATCTGATTCTTTAATAAAAACGCGTTGGCTATTTTTAAATACTATATCACCACTATTAACTATTTCCGTCATAAAACCCTGCCCAACAGGCAAATATCTTGTGGGTTTTTTTGTGCCATCCTGACTACCATTGGTAGCTCCTTCTATTCCTACAAATTGATAGGCTCTTGTCGCTCCGGTTTTGTTAACCTGAGCATAACCACCATTATATTCATTTAATATATGTGATGAACCACTCCATTGTTGCCAAAGTTGTATTGTACCATCAATAACACCTGCATTGTCATCTATAAACGCATGCAGGTCTATAGCAGATGCATAAGGGTTTCCTAATAGGTAATCTGTTTTTGTAACTGCTGGTACAGAACCATTACCTCCTGTATCAATAACTGGGACTACTATGGTTCCATTATTAGGTTTTCCTTCAAACACATACTGCTGCTCCGAACCTGTACCTTTAGAGGTATAACCTACTCCTGGCTGTAAAGTTGTGTCTGTACCAAGGAATGCATAATCGTAGTAAGTTACACCGTTTACAAAAGTGTATAACCAATATGTGCTTATTTTTCCTTCTTCATGATACGCATTGGTAAATTCAAAATTACTGCCGTCTGGCTTTTTTAACATATCTAAACTGTAACTAGAATTATTATCGTTGTTACTACTTTTGTTATCATCTGACAATGTTACTGCTCCTAAACTACCTACTGGAGATGCCCAATAGTTATACCAATATACACTTAAGTTACCTTCTTGACGTCTTAAAATTTTTCCAGTCGAGGATGTTACTAAATCACTATTTTCAGTTTGTATTAATTGAGAATCACCTTCGAGATCTAATGTTCCGTTTAACTCTAAATACCAATTATTCTCTACCTTTTGATCACCATTGATTGTTAATTTTTTATTAGTATCTATGACTAATCCAAGGTTAGTATGAGAATTAGATGATGTAATGTTATGCTTTATTTCAACTATACTGCAATCTTGATTAACTGAGGCATCTTCAATATCCCATACGTCACCATGCAACCAAGTGCTTTGACTATTCCAATCTCCATCCGAACTTGTCTGATATGGCATTGGAGCTGTTTGCTCTTGCACGGTTGAAATATTATTGAGTTTCAAGGTTTGATTATGGTTTGAATAATCTGAGGTAGTGCTATTTTTAATATCTGTCATTGGATAGTACACCAATAAGTTTGACCAAGATACTGTTTGTAATGTCCCCGTATCTTTTATTGGTTTTGGTATCGTTTTTCCCTGCACAAGTCCTCCATTGTTTTCTATTTCCTGATAGACCATTTGTTGGATTTGCTCATCGGTTAATGTGATATTAAAAACCCTTACCTCATCAATTTCTCCATTAAAGTATTGCTGATTTGGTGTGTTTCTTGAAAAACGACCAACCTCAAAATTACCATTCCATCCAGATGTTGTAGTGATGCTATGCCCTATTCTATCTGTAGAAATATTAGAAGCCACTAATTCACCATCAATATAGAGTAATTGCTTTCCTTCTGAACCTGAAAACACACCAGTGATATGATGCCATTCATCGTAAGCAATTCTATCGCCTGTAGTAAGAATAGTTGGTTCTGAACTACCTGTTTTGGTAGCGAAAATAATTTTATTACCACTCTGCACATACAATCTACATGATGAATCTTCACTCAATATGGTGTTATAAGATGTTCCACTATTTGATGGATCTATTTTTATCCATGCCATCAATGTTACTTCTCCTAAACCATTTATAATACTGTTTCCTGATAAATAATCATCCGCACCATCAAAATCTATGGTTGCATTAACAGGTGGATTTGTATTGAATATATCTCTATAATCAAGATCACCTCCTGTATTGGCATCTCCATCTGCATCACCAAAAACATTTACTAAATCAGTAAGTGTGCCTGAAGAAATCTCATCATTAGTATCAAAAGAAGAATTATTGCTATCAAAGTTATTGTCTAATCCATCTGCATCAGTATCTAAATTTGAAACGGTATCCAACTGTCCATTTTCTTGAATATCAGGAATACCATCATTATCGCTATCTGAATCTAAGTAATCTGGAATACCATCTCCGTCTGTATCTACTGGAGTCATCCCAGTACCATAATTATCCCAAAGCCCCATGTAGGCTCCTGATGTATTTACCGTACCACTGGGTGCAATATATCCTAATGTGCTTTGAACCTCTATATTATCGGGTATACCATCATCATCCGAATCGATATCGATCGGAGGCAAACAAACAAAGCTATAAGCAAATGTGTCTAGACCGTGAGGCTCGTGAGTGTTTATAGCCATCTGACCAGATACAACAATATGCTTAATTGAAACTTTACTAATACCAGTATCTGCAGTTATACCAAAATTGTTCTCAATATTTTGACCAGAATTTACAGCTCCTTTATAAACACCATCAGCATCGTAGAGGTTAATATTTCCTGTACCATCATCACCTAAAAATGTATTTCTATAATACCCTACTAAATTATTATCAACATATACTTCATATTGACTAATAACACCACTATCGTAATTTGTATCAAATATGTCTACAAGATCAAAACTAAAAGAACGTACTGGTGTTGTGAAATTTATATTTACGGTATAATAATCGTTAGTTTGCGCACCAGTTTCAGGATAAATATATACAGCATGGCCAGAATTACCAGATTTAAAATTACCAGATGTGGTTGTTCTTAAAAGTGCAATCCTAGGAGAGCTCGTTCTTCGATAATAGTTAGATTCGAAATCAATAGTTCCGTTTGCAAAAGTACCAACACTCGTATTAGCAGAACCTGCTGTCCATGAACTACTCGGAAAACTGTAATCGCTAGAACCGTTTAATACCGTTAAGGTTTCTCCTTTAGAGTATACCTCTTGTTGAAAGCCCGATTCTTGATACCCTAATGCATTAGTATTATTAGCGATTGAAAATATCTTAAGGCCATTTTTTGTCCAGCTAATAGCATCACCTTGCGGAGAAGCTCCTCCAGATATCGCTGCACAAACTGATGTATCAATTACACCATCATTGTTATTGTCAACATCGTAAGCATCTAATACACCATCATTATCTACATCTTGTGAAAAAGCAGAATTAAATGTAAGTACTGCAAGTAATACAATTAACGATTTGTAGTTTAAGTTCATAATTAAGTTTTTTATAGTTTGGGACTATAGCTAATTATGTACTTAATAAAGTTTTTAATACAATGGATTATAAACTGTGAGGGGAGTTGTAATAATTTGGTTCATTATTACAAGACAATGATACTGATTCGTAAGAAAAAAGCCAAGGAAAATGTTATATTTTTTAGATAAAGTGATTAATAAATCCGATAAAGTGCTTTTTTAAGAATATCAAATTCAAAAAAAAACGTTTAAAAACACTTCATTTTCAGCGATTTACTATTAGATCTATTGTTAAATCATTGAAAAAACTTAAATAATATTTACAATTCTTTCAATTATATGATTTGTAAAAGCTTTAAAAAATGGAAAGCTCTAATAAAATTTCACAAATTATTTATTCACAAGAAATCAAATCAATAGTTGGATTAGGTCTTCTATTTTAGAAATCAATTGTACTTTGATTTGGGTATTTCTTAGAGAAATTTTATTGTATTTAGACACAAAAATAGTAGAAAACCCTAGTTTTTCTGCTTCTAAAATACGTTGCTCGACACGTTGTACTGGTCTTATCTCACCCGACAAGCCTAACTCAGCAGCAAAACAATATTCACTAGGTAATGCCACATCTTCATTGGAAGACAATATAGAAGCAACTACCGCTAAGTCAATAGCAGGATCATCCACACTAATCCCTCCTGTAATATTTAAAAAGACATCTTTTGCACCTAAACGAAAGCCAGCACGTTTTTCTAACACAGCCAGCAACATATTTAAGCGTTTAGCATTGAAACCCGTTGCAGAACGCTGCGGAGTACCATAAACAGCAGTACTCACCAAAGCCTGTACCTCTATCATCAATGGTCGTAATCCTTCTATTGTCGCTGCAATGGCATTGCCTGAGAGTTCATCATCTTTTTGGGAAATTAAAATTTCTGAAGGATTAGAAACTTCTCTCAAACCAGAACCTTGCATTTCATAGATACCTAATTCATTAGTAGAACCAAAGCGATTTTTATGAGCTCTTAAGATTCTAAATACATGATTACGGTCTCCTTCAAACTGTAAAACCGTATCCACCATATGCTCTAATATTTTTGGACCAGCAATATGACCATCTTTAGTAATATGTCCAATTAGTAAAACAGGTGTAGATGTTTCTTTAGCAAATTTTATCAATTCAGTAGTACATTCTTTTATCTGAGAAATGCTCCCGGCAGAAGACTCTATATAATCACTATGCAAAGTTTGAATAGAATCAATTATTACCAAATCCGGGGCTAAGGTTTCTATCTGTTTAAATATATTCTGTGTTTTAGTTTCTGTAAGGATATAACAATTATTACTGCTTGGATTTATACGTTCAGCACGCATTTTTATCTGTTTTTGGCTTTCTTCTCCAGAAACATAAAGCGTTTTGTATTGAAGATGTAATGCTATTTGTAGTAATAGCGTACTCTTTCCGATACCGGGTTCACCTCCTAAAAGCGTTAATGAACCTTGCACCATACCTCCTCCTAGTACACGATTAAACTCTGCATCTTGCATATTAAGTCGTGTTTCTTGGGAGTTATCAATCTCATTAACCTTTAAAGGTTTAGATACACGTTTAGCAGTTGGGGCTGAAGATTTCCAACCACTTTTTTGAGGTTTTTGTATAATCTCTTCAGCAATTGTGTTCCATGCTTTACACGAGGTACATTGCCCCTGCCATTTGGCATATTGACTACCACAATTCTGACAAAAAAATGTTGTTTTTACCTTAGCCATCTTTAGTTTTCGATTCCATCGAAAATCTTTAAAATTTTTCGATAGCTAAATTAAGATAATTTTAGTTGATGTCTCTAAACCAATTTACTATTGCCAGAACTTTTATTGTTGCAAGTTTTGGCACCAAATTAGATAATAAATAGCTTCTGGTTTTTTTAAACAGAGTTTCGAAAAAATAATCTGTTGATAATGATACTTTTTTAATTTTCTTCATTGTCTTCCTCCTCTCCTTCTTCATCAGTATCTACAATAGTGAGCTCATCAATTTTAGAAAAAATAAAGTCTCTGTTGATATGGCTTACATCATTTAATGTAAGTGCAGATTCATATAATTTTTTAGCTTTTTTAGTTTTTCCAACTTTCTCAGAATATTGTGCTAAGTAATAGGTACCTAATAAAGATTCTGGATTTAGCTTTTTTGCTAATTTTCCTATTTTTTCTAAAGACTCCAAATCGTTACGTTGTTCTGCGACTTTAACCACTTTTTCAAATTCTTCTTCTGTTATTGGCTTCTTTATACCAAATAAATCTTCTATTCTATCGTATCTATCTACTAAGTATTTATCTAAGGTACCTTCATAGGGCAATACCTTCTCTTCTAATTCCTTTTCGCGAAGCGGTTTATATAATTCAAAAATCTTGTCAAATGACTTGGCTATCGCACTATTTACTAATGTATAATGCGTGTCATTTTTAAAATCGTCAAAATAGTATGTTAAATATTGATTCTTTACTTGTGAAATTTGAGAATTTGCTTTTAGAACAGCCTCTCTTATATAAGGCAAATCCTTATCTGAAGTTGCCATATAATAAAAAATGTCATCCTTAAAAAACTCTAATCGTTTACCTAAATAATCTCTTACGGTACCTGATAAATCTGGGCTAATACATACATAAGCGTTAAAAAGAGGATCTTCTTTAAATAAATAAGAATTGATAAAATTACCCATTAAATCATGGCCCACAGCAACTCTAAACTTACTGGTATTATATTTATCATCTAAATATGGTATTAACTCATCTGCTACAAAATCGTGAAATCGCAAACCAGATTCTTTTGGTAAGCCTGTGACTTCGTCACAATAACCATCATAACGCCTCTCATTACTTTGTACCACACCAACAATTATAGAACTTGGCATATCATCAAAATAGGTTTGAAAGTCGACTTGACCAGCTATAGGTTCAAATAAATAGTCTCCATCGAAAACGATGATTAAAGGATATTTTAGCTCTGAAGAGGGGTCGTAATTTTTTGGAAGTTTTATTTTTAGCTGACGAACCGAATTTAGCTTAGCAGAATTAATTTCGTCGTAACTAATCTGAGCGAATAATGGCAAACATATAATGAAAGCCAAAACTATTAAAATAGTCTTTCTCATTTGTAGGTAGGTTTAGTTTTGGGTAACCAAACATACTAAAATATCGTCAAGTTGCGAATTTTTTTCGATGAACTGCAATTAGTCTTTCATCATGTCTTGAACCTCATACATTTTCTCGAGCATAATCTCTTTGTCTATATATTGAGATGGTTCTAGTAATAAACCCGATTTATAGCGTAATAATGCCTTTTTAAGATTACCTTCCTGCTCATGAAACATACCCATATAATAAGCACCAAGCATAGATTTTGGAAATTCTTTTTTCACCAATTTCGCTAAGTTCTCTAATGATTCTAAATCATCTCTCTTTTTAGATGCAGAGGCAATAGCTCTAATATCGTTTTCAATATATTGCTTCTCAAAACCGTAAAAGCGGGCTATATCTTCATATTTTTTTATAAGGTAATCGTATGGTGAGCCTTCAAAGGTTAGTATTTTTTCTTTGTATTCTTTGGCATTGATTGGCCTGTAAAGCGCAAAAATGGCATTTAATGCTTTTGGAATTCCTCTTCCTACTAACGAATAGTGACTTGCCTCTTCAAAATTATCAAATTTATAACTCAGTTTTTCATTATCAATTGTTTTAAGTTTTGCATCACATTCTTTAATAGAATTTCTTAACACTTTAATGTCTGCATCTGCAGTTGCCATATAATAAAATGTTTCTTGTTCTATAATAGATAAACGATCGTATAGTCTATCAGTCATTTCTGGTGCTAGATCAGGACTTAAACTAATGTAGGCTCTATACATGGGCTGATCTTTAAATAGATAGTAGTTGATAAAATTGGCACTTAAATCATGACCTATAATAACCCTGTAATCAGAGACATTATAATTGTCCTCTACATAAGGTATAAGTTCTGCACCTATAAACTCATAAAAATGCGCCCCTTCATCTACTGGTAAATATGTATCTTCTGCATAATTGAAATCATATTCTCTAGTACTATCTTGCTTTACACCAACAACTATACAGTCTGGTATATCTTCCCAATAGGCTTGATAGTCTATATTACCTGCTACAGGCTCGAATAAATAATCCCCATCTAAAACAATGACTAAAGGATAAGTTCGCTTAGCTTCAGCATCGTAATTTCTTGGTAACTGAATCTTTAATTCACGTTCTCCACCAAGTTTGTAGGATTCTATAGTTTTGTATATAGCTTGTGCTTGAAGATTCAATGCAATTAAGCATACAATAATAAGCGTGTAAAATTTCTTCATGTTGTCTATGGACTTAAAAGTTAAAGCAAGGTAAAAAATATTTCTATATGCTGTTTTTCTTTCTATTATAGATTGGTAAGTAGGTAAGAGATAAGCCTCCTAAAACAATAATTACTATAGTTTGCGAAGACCACATTATCCAACCAAAGGCTCTACTTGGATCCTCTGACATGCTAAATACTGTAAACGCTATGACAATAGCTTCTGGAAATGAGCCAATACCTCCATTAGTAGCTGCTATACTAAAGCTGGCCATAATAAAACCTATTAAAACTGCAGCTAAAGATATATTGCTTAATTCTGGCAATGCTAATGTAGTGACATAAAACATGGCTAAATACATGACCCAAATAAATACTGTATGAAAAATAAATGCCCATTTTTTCTTCATTTTAAAAATGCTCAATGCACCCTCAATAAGCCCTTTAATAAAGCTTTTGACTTTTAAAGCAAACTTTGAAGAGCTTCTTTTTATAAAAAAATATAACCCGAAAATCAGCATTAATAAAGCTGCTATACCAATAAACAGTGTTGATGGATTGAACTTTTCTATAAAGAAATCATATATAATCTTAAACTTTAAAATTAGTGCTACTCCTATTATTATAAGTAACATTATGGTGTCTGCCACACGCTCTGCTACAATAGATCCAAAACCTTTATCAAAAGGAACATCTTCATAATTAGCCAGAATAGAAGCTCTAGCGATTTCACCAGCACGAGGAATTGTAAAATTGATTAAATATGCTGAGTATACAGCCATAAAACTATTAGCAAATTTTGGTTTATACCCCAAAGGTTCGGCCATAAATAACCATCTGTAAGCTCTGGATGCATGACTTAACACCCCTAAACTTACACCAAGTATAATCCAAAAATAGTTCGCATCTTTAAAGTACTGGACTAATGTAGAAATCGATATTTGAGACAAAGAATACCATACCAAAGCAACCCCTAAGAGTAAAGGCAGAACAACTTTTAGGAAGGATTTTGTTTTGCTCAAAATTTTATTTTAGAAGATTGTTAGCTTCGTTGGGAAACACTAACGAGGGCTTAAATACTTTAGCCTCTTCGATATCTATAAATGCATAAGTGATTAAAATTAAAATATCACCAACGGCTACTTTTCTGGCAGCCGCTCCATTTAAAGTAATTTCTCCACTATTACGAGGCCCAGGTATACAATAGGTTTCCAGGCGCTCGCCATTATTGTTATTTACAATCTGAACTTTCTCACCTTGAATAATATTAGCAGCATCCATTAAATCTTCATCAATAGTAATACTACCAATGTAGTTAAGGTCGGCGCCTGTACATTTAACGCGATGTATCTTAGATTTTACAACTTGAATTTGCATGCCACAAAGATAATTAATTTAAGGCGATATTATCTATAAGTCTTATATCACCTGCATATACAGCTATAAAGGCTCTATATGTCTTTTTTGTTGATTTTCGCTTTATCGGTTTTAAGGTTTCTATATCGGCAATAATAAAATACTCTAACTCTAATAGTGGTTGCTTTTTAAATTGCTTCTCAACCCATTCCGATACGTCTTTAGCACTTTTTGTGCCAAACTTTATTTTGGCAGTCTTTAAAGTTTTGTAAATAAATGGTGCCACTGCTCTGTGCTCTGAAGTGAGTCTTGTATTTCTTGAACTCATTGCCAAGCCATCTTCTGCTCTATAAATAGGGCATCCTATAACTTCTAAAGGCATCTTATAAAGTTCCACCATTTTTTTTATAATTTGTAATTGCTGAAAATCCTTTTCACCAAAGTAGGCTTTGCCTGGTCTTACGATTTCAAATAAACGCTTAACAATTGTGCCAACACCATCAAAATGACCGTCTCTAAAAGCCCCTTCCATTTCGTGTTCCAGACCACCAAAAGTAAAGGCCTGTGAGGTAATATTATCGTTGTAAATATCCTCAACAGTTGGGGCATAAACTAAAATTGTGGTATCACCAATGGTTTTTAAAAGTGACACATCTGCATCTAGCGTTCTTGGGTATTTAATCAAGTCATCTTGATTATCAAATTGGGTAGGGTTTACAAAAATGCTAACAACTACGATACTGTTTTCACTCAATCCTTTTTCTACCAAAGACAAATGTCCATTATGGAGTGCTCCCATAGTTGGCACAAAACCAACTGAACCCCCTTTGGCTTTTAGAGCCTCAACATGTTGAGACAATTTGGATTTATTATAAAATATTTTCAATGCTCTAACAAAAAATTAACGCGTGCAAACATAATATTTTACTGGCAATCTGCACAAATTTTTGTAATTTTGCATGTTTTTTACTCTTAATTTTCAAAAGCAGCAGATTTATGAAAGATAAACGAATATTGTATGTGTCCTCGGAAGTAGTTCCATATTTACCAGAAACGGAAATTTCTTCAATGTCATTTGAAGCTCCAAGAATGGTAAACAAACAAGGAGGTCAGATACGCATTTTTATGCCGCGCTTTGGCAATATTAATGAGAGAAGACATCAGCTACATGAAGTGATAAGGCTTTCTGGTATCAATTTAATAATTAATGACCTAGACATGCCTTTAATTATTAAAGTTGCATCGATTCCTAAAGAACGTATTCAAGTTTATTTTATTGACAACGAAGAGTATTTTAAGCGTAAAGCTACTTTAACTGATGAAGATGGTAAGCTTTTCTCAGATAATGACGAACGTGCCATATTCTTTGCTAAAGGTGTAATTGAAACCGTTAAAAAATTAAATTGGGCACCAGATATTATACATGTTAATGGCTGGTTAGCTTCATTACTACCTTTATATTTAAAAGAGTTTTACAAAACTGAACCTTTATTTACCGAAAGTAAAATTATAACCTCAGTATACAATCAAACCTTCGATGGTTCGTTAAATAAAAACATGATTGAAAAAGTAAAATTCGACGGTTTAGCTCATGACGCCATAAAACCATTGGAGAAGCCAGATTATATAAACCTAATGAAAATAGCAATAGATAACTCTGACGCTATCATTAGAGGGTCTGAAGCATTACCTAAAGAATTAGACACTTATATAAACGATTTAACTAAACCTGTATTAGATTTTCATCCTATAGAAGAATTTGCGGACCCATATACAGAATTTTACAAAGACACTGTTCTTAACAGTTAGTACACTTATGAAAAAAAATAAATTTGTCCTTAATATTTTAGTGCTTAGCTTAATTCTATCTAGCTTTATAGCTTGCGATAAAGATTTTGCTACTCTAGATTCAGATATCATAAATGATGATATTGCTACAAGTTTCGATATACTAAATGATACTTACGACATCATATCCTACACTAAACCTTTAGGACCCGTTCAAACAAACAGCCTCGGGATCAATACATTAGGAATTTACAATGACTCTTATGGCAAAGTAACATCTAGTTTTGTAGTTCAACCTGTATTATCAGTTTTCGAACCCGAATTTGGAGAGGAGATAGAAGTAGATTCAGTAGTATTGACATTACCTTACCAATTTAGTGTTACAGATATTGATGATGAAGGAAATATTACATACGATATTGATTCTGTAATAGGTAGAGAGCCTATTAAGCTTAGTATCTTTGAGAGTAATTATTTTATTAGAGATTTTGATCCCAATGACGAGTTTGGGACAAGTCAAGCCTACTTTTCTAACAAATCAGCTTCAGCAACAGAAACTATATCTGAAGCTTCGTTAGAGGGAGAAGAACTTGTAATTTTACAGAACCCTCTAGAAGTTAACCATATAACTCTTGATGATGAAGGAAATGTCACCATTAATGAAGAAGGTTTTATTTTATTAGGTGAAGAACCCGAAGATGAAGATGAAGAACAGGTAATTACAAGACAAGCACCAGGCATAAGGCTTAAATTGGATACAGCATATTGGGAAGATAAAATTATAAGTCAAGAAGGAGAGACTGTTTTAAGCAGTATTAATAATTTCTCGGAATATTTTAGAGGACTCTATTTTAAAGCCGAAGCCAATGATTTAGATGATGGCAGTTTCTTAATTATCAACGCTGGCAATACAACTCCAAACATTGTAATTTACTATTCTAGACTCATATCTGATGAAGGTGAAGATCCTGTAAGAGAAAATACGTCGTTTGCTATTAACCTTATTGGCAATGGTATAAATTTCTTAAACAATGATTTTACATCACCTATTGCTGAAGGCGACCCTGATACTGGTGATAGCAGATTGTATTTAAAAGGTGGTGAAGGATCTATTGCTAATATTAAATTGTTTAACGGAGATGACATTGATAATGACGATGACGACACCTTTGATGATTGGAAAAATACTTTTGTAGAAACAACCAGCGATGGTAAATTCATAAGATCTAAGCGTCTGGTAAATGAAGCCAATTTAGTGTTTTATGTAGATCAAGACATGGTCCAAGGAGGAGAACCAGATCGTATATATCTGTATGATGTAGATAATAAAGTACCGTTAATAGATTATTTTTTAGATGGCGTAAACAATAGTTTACCTTTATCCTCAGTTTCAAATCATCTTGGACCGTTACAACGTGTTGATGATGAACCCGATGGAGATGGTATTAAATATAAATTGAGAATTACTCAACACATTAACAATTTACTGATAAGAGATTCTACCAATGTCGAATTGGGATTAGCCGTTTCATTGAATGTTAATATTGAGGGATCGGGCATACAAAGACAAGTACAATCGATGGAAGACATAGATTTTACGGTTCCATCAAGTTCTGTATTAACACCTAGAGGTACTGTATTACATGGCAACAATACAGAAGACGAAAGTAAAAGAGTATATTTAGAAATATATTACACAGAACCAAACGACTAAAAAATTAACCTATGTGCGGAATTGTTGGATATATAGGCCATCGCGAGGCTTATCCTATTGTAATTAAAGGCCTTCAAAGATTAGAATATCGTGGTTATGACAGTGCAGGTATTGCGTTGTATGATGGTAACGATATCAAACTTTCTAAGACCAAAGGGAAAGTCTCAGACTTAAAAGAGCGTTTAGAAAATGAAATTTCAATCGACGGAACTCTAGGTATTGGTCATACAAGATGGGCAACTCACGGTGTTCCAAATGATGTAAACTCTCACCCTCACTATTCTAATTCTGGAGATTTAGTTATTATTCACAACGGAATCATTGAAAACTACGACGCCTTAAAAAAGGAGCTCATTAAACGTGGTTATACTTTTAAATCAGATACAGACACAGAGGTATTAGTTAACCTAATTGAAGACGTAAAGAAAAACGAAAACACTAAACTGGGCAAAGCAGTACAAATCGCTTTAAATCAAGTTGTTGGAGCTTATGCCATTGCGGTTTTTGATAAAAACAAACCTAATGAAATTGTCGTTGCAAAACTCGGCAGTCCATTGGCTATAGGTATTGGTGAGGATGAATTCTTTATTGCTAGTGATGCTTCCCCTTTTATAGAGTTTACCAAAAATGCTATTTATCTCGAAGATGAGGAAATGGCAATTATTAGACGTAATAAAGGGGTTAAGGTAAGAAAGATTAAGAATGATGCTTTAGTAGACCCATATGTTCAAGAACTTCAGCTTAATCTAGAACAAATTGAAAAAGGTGGTTACGACCACTTTATGCTTAAAGAAATCCATGAGCAACCAGAAGCTATATTTGACACCTTTAGAGGGCGCTTATTAAGTAATGAAGCTATGATAAAACTTGCAGGTGTCGAGGACAATATGAAGAAATTTCTCGCAGCAGATCGTATTATAGTAGTTGCTTGCGGTACATCATGGCATGCAGGTTTAGTTTCAGAATACATTTTCGAAGATTTAGCACGTATACCTGTTGAAGTAGAATATGCTTCAGAGTTTAGGTATAGAAACCCAGTTATTACCGAAAAAGATATTATAATCGCTATCTCCCAATCTGGTGAAACAGCAGACACACTAGCAGCTATTAAACTAGCAAAATCAAAAGGTGCATTTGTTTTTGGTGTATGTAACGTCGTAGGATCTTCTATCGCTAGAGAAACAGATGCTGGAGCTTACACACATGCTGGACCAGAAATTGGTGTTGCATCCACAAAAGCATTTACAACTCAAATTACAGTTTTAACTTTAATCGCTTTACGTTTAGCAAGAGCTAAAGGAACCATATCAAGTTCTGAGTTTAGACATCATTTAATTGAGTTAGAAACTATCCCTAGTAAAGTTGAAGAAGCATTAAAATCTGATGCTTACGTTCAGACTGTAGCAGACATATACAAAGATGCCACAAACTTTTTATACTTAGGTAGAGGGTTTAATTTCCCAGTTGCTCTTGAAGGCGCATTGAAACTAAAAGAAATTTCATATATACATGCTGAAGGTTACCCTGCTGCTGAAATGAAGCATGGCCCTATTGCTTTGATTGATGAACAAATGCCAGTAGTTGTTATCGCTACTAAAAAAGGACATTACGAAAAGGTAGTAAGTAATATTCAAGAAATAAAATCCAGAAAAGGTAAAATCATTGGCATTGTTACTAAAGGAGATATAAGCGTAAAAGAATTAGCAGATCATGTTATAGAAGTACCTGAGACTTTAGAATGTCTTACTCCTTTGTTAACTACAATTCCTCTACAATTATTATCTTATCACATTGCAGTAATGTTAGATAAAAATGTAGATCAACCTAGAAATTTAGCTAAATCCGTTACCGTAGAGTAATTTAACAGCAAAATATCATATACACAAAAGCCCCTATATTGATAAATTCTCAATATAGGGGCTTTTCTTATCTTAAAAATTCCTATGCATGCATAATTTTATGCGAATTTGTTATCAACTTTTCATATATTTATTTAAATTGCTCATCTAATAAATTAACTAATTCTCTAAAATGAAGACAATCTTAAAGCTTTTTACATTGCTTTTTTGCGTGGTGTCGTTTGCTCAAACCACAATAAAAGGTAAAATTACAGACAATACTGGGTTACCCTTACCTGGTGCAAACATTGTAGTGGTAGGCACTAGTTCTGGTACAGTATCAGATTTTGATGGCAACTATACCATAACGATAGATCAAGAACCCCCTTTATCTATTCGTGTAACCTACACAGGGTTTCAAGAGCAGGTCATTGAGATTACAACAAATAATCAAACTGTTGATGTTACTATGATAGAAGGTAACGAACTTGATGAAGTCGTTATCTCAGCATCGCGTACACCAGAACGTATTTTTGAATCTCCGGTTACGGTAGAGCGATTTGGTCTCAAGTCAATTAAAAATACGGCATCAGCTGATTTTTATGGTGGTCTGGAAAATTTAAAAGGCGTAGATATCAATACCAATAGTTTAACTTTTAAATCTATAAACACCAGAGGTTTTGCCACATTTGCTAATACACGTTTTATGCAATTAGTAGATGGTATGGATAATTCTGCACCTGCCTTAAACTTTCCTCTAGGAAATTTATTAGGTATGGTTGAAACTGATGTACAAAGCGTTGAACTTCTACCTGGCGCGTCTTCTGCACTCTATGGTGCTAATGCATTTAATGGTATATTATTTATGACAAGTAAAAATCCTTTTGATCACCAAGGTATTAGAGGGTATATAAAGCAAGGTATAACATCTCAAGAAGCAGCAGGAAATAATGATTATACTGATATAGGTATAAGTATGGCTCATAAATTCAACGATAAATTTGCTGCCAAAGTTAACTTTGGATATTTAAAAGGAACAGATTGGTTTGCGACAAACTATGACGATAAAGACACCCCAGGCGGCACTCGTGAGTCTAACATAAATTATGATGGTGTTAATGTATATGGAGATAATGTAACCACAAATATTAGAGATGCATCAGGCGGATTGGGTATTATTCCTGATGTTAATGTTAGTAGAACTGGCTACAGAGAGGTAGATTTAACAGATTATGATGCAGAAAGTATTAAAGCAGATTGGGGCTTATATTACCGCCCTTGGGGAGATGATTTTGAAATTCAATATGTTGGTAAAGTAGGCACTGGATCTACTATATACCAAGGCGCCCAACGTTATAGAATTGATGGATTCTCATTACAGCAACATAAAATTGAGGTTAGAAATGACGATTTTTTCGTTAGAGGTTATGTCACTTCAGATAAAGCCGGAGATACTTATGTAATGGATGTTGCTGGTCCAAACTTATTACAGGCTTGGAAATCACACCAAGATTGGTTTGGTGATTATATACAAACTTTTGCGGCCTTAACTTTGTCACAACCAACATTATCTGATGAACAAAAACATGCACAAGCAAGAATAGTTGCAGAGGACGGAAGACCAGAGTTAGGCTCAGATGAATTCAATCGTCTTTTTGATCAAGTTACATCAGATACTAATTTCTTAACAGGCTCTGCTTTTAGAGATAACTCTAAAATATATCATGGAGATGCTAACTATAATTTTAAAGACAAAGTTGATTTTGCAGAAATACAAGTAGGTGGCTCATACAGAACATATAGGTTAAACTCTTTCGGAACTATTTACGCTGATGCAGATGGTGCTATTACCTATTCTGAATTAGGTATATATACGCAACTACAACGATCAATTGACTTAAATGAAAATTTAGAGCTAAAATTAACAGGATCTATTAGATATGATAAATCTGAATTGTTTGATGGATTCTTTTCACCAAGAATTTCAGCTGGTTTAACAGTTAACGAAAATCATAATTTTAGAGCTTCTTTTCAGACTGGTTTTAGAAACCCTGACACGCAATCATTATACATTGGTTTAGAAACTGCCTTAGGTACTCTAATTGGTGGTGCAACCGATATTGGAGACCGATACTCAAGAAACTACGGTGTAAGCCAATTTGCGCAGGATAACCTTGGTCAACCTGCTAGTATTTCTCAAACAGGAGCTGCTGCATATACAAATTCTTTATTTGCTTCTATTTCTGATGACTTAGGGTCACACGATCCTGCATCTAATGGTCGTAATTTTATTGGCAATTCAAGTTTTGCAGACCCAGAACAAGTGAGTTCTTTTGAGGTTGGGTATCGTGGAAAAGTCGCAGATTTTATAATTGATGCTTCTGCATATTATAGTTCATATAGTGATTTCCTAGCTAATGAAACTGTAGTTGCACCACTTTATGGAGATGTCGCTAATTTTGATTTAACAGGCTATGACCCAAATAATCCAGCAACAATTGCTGGTCTGAACGGAGACACACAACAAATCTTAGCAGCTTTAAGCAATGGTGATTTTGTTGGCTACCAAACCTATACAAATACCGAAGAAACTGTTAACTCATACGGAGCAGCTATAGGAGTATCAACAAAAGTGTTTGATGGTTTTGATTTAAGTGCTAATTACACCTGGTCTAGGTTAGATTTTGATGTTGCTGGAAACCCAGATTTTAGAACAAACTTTAATACACCTGAACATAAAGTCAAGTTAGGATTTGGTAAAACAGAATTGTTGAAAAACTTAGGTTTTAATGTAGCATGGCGTTGGAGTGACAATTACTTCTGGGAGGCTTCATTTGGTGATGGAGAAATACCAGCATTTAACGTACTAGATGCTCAGGTTAACTTTAGAATACCAAGTTTAAAATCGACTATTAAAGCCGGAGCTACAAACTTGTTAGCAGATGAATATTTTACAGCTTTCGGAACTGGATTTATAGGCTCTCAATATTATGTGTCGTTAACTATTAACAACCTTTAAAAAATTAAGCAATGAAAAATATAAAGTATATAATTTTATCAATGCTCGCATTAAATTTTTTAGCATGTGAGAACGAAGAATTAGATGAACTAAGAAATAAAGACAATGAGGAGGAAATTTCTCCTTTAGAAGAATTCACAGCTGGTACGGCAGATTTCTCAAATTATGTAGCAGTGGGAGCTTCATTTACTGCTGGTTTTACAGATGGTGCTTTATTTATAGCTGGTCAAGAAAACTCATTCCCAAATATATTATCTCAACAATTTGCTAATGGTAATGGTGGTACTTTTACGCAACCATTAATGAGTGATAATACTGGCGGACTTCTTTTGCCTAGTCCGTTAAGCAATTTGCCTTATCGTTTTATTTTTAATGGAGATGGACCTCAACGTTTAGATGCATTTCTCATGGACTTAGGTGCACCTGTTCCTCCAATAACTACTGACGGGACAGTAAACTTAGGAATGTCATTTAATAATGTTGGTGTTCCTGGAGCAAAAAGCTTCCATGTAGTTACTCCTGGCTACGGAGCATTCAACCCATATTATGGCAGAATGGCAACAGGTGTTGGTTCTTCAATGTTACAGGATGCTGTAAATCAAATACCAACGTTCTTTACACTTTCAGAAATGGGAGGAAATGATGTATTGAGTTATGCAACTTCTGGAGGAATAGGAGTAGATCAGACTGGAAATCCAGACGCATCTAGTTATGGTAGTAATGACATTACAGATCCAGCACTTCTTGCTGGTGTTGTTTCGCAAATGGTAGACGCTTTAACGTTATCTGGTGCTAAAGGAGCCATTACTAATGTACCATACATTACTGATTTAGCACATTTTACTACCATTGGTTTTGACTTTTTAGATCCAGAAGATGAAGATGTAGGTCCGCTACTTATACCTCAAATACCTGCTCTAAATGCACAATTATACGGACCTTTAGATAATATATTTACAGCATTAGGTGAACCTGACAGAGTAAACCTATTATCTGATACTGAAGCAAATCCATTATTAATTCTTGATGAGGATGCAACAGACAGGTCTGCTGAGATTACAACTGCACTGACTCCTGTCTTAGGTGCACCAACAGCAACTGCTTTTGGTGCTATCTTCGGAAAGGCTCGACAAGCTACAAGTGGTGATTTAATTGTTTTAGCTGCGTCAGCAGCTATAGCTCAACCTGTAGCGGGTGCACCTGCGCCTGTTAATGTAAACGGCATAAGTTTCCCTTTGCAAGATCAATGGGTACTTATTCCTTCAGAACAAATGGCTATAAGAAATGCAACAGACGCATACAACATAGCTATAGCTAATATAGCTGACAATAATCCTGATGTCGCTCTTGTAGATTTAAATGCAGTACTAACTCAAGCCTCAACAACTGGAGTTGAGTTTGATAACTATGTGTTAAATACTGATTTAGTAACTGGTGGTTTAATTAGCTTAGATGGTATTCATTTGACATCTAGAGGTTATGCCTTAATGGCCAATAAATTTTTAGAAGCCATTGATACAAATTTTGGTTCTAATTTTGTTGCTTCAGGAAATGTTGCTAAGGCTAATGACTATCCATTTGTTTTTTCGCCAACACTTCAATAGCTTATATAACATTTTATAATAACAAAACACGCTTTTAAAAAGCGTGTTTTTTTTATTTAAAAAAGCATTACTTTTTTTAAATAAAACTCTATCTTTGCAGCGCGAAAAACGAGCTGTTTTTCATATTTAAATTATTGCAAAACAAAAACATATAAGTAATGTCAAAAGTTACAGGTAAAGTTGCACAAATCGTAGGTCCGGTTATCGATGTAGAATTCGCTGCTGGTTCAGAACTTCCAAAGATTTATGATTCATTAGAAATTAACAACCAAGATGGTTCAAAATTAGTATTAGAAGTACAATCTCACATTGGTGAGGGTACTGTACGTACTATTGCTATGGATTCTTCTGATGGTTTAAGTAGAGGGACAGAAGTTCACGCAACTGGTGCTCCAATCCAAATGCCAATTGGAGAAGATGTTTACGGGCGTCTTTTTAATGTAATTGGTGATGCTATTGATGGATTAGGTGATTTACCTAAAGCTGGTGAAGCTGGTTTACCTATTCACAGACAAGCGCCTAAGTTTGAAGAATTATCAACATCTACAGAAGTTTTATTTACAGGTATTAAAGTAATTGACCTTATTGAGCCTTATGCAAAAGGTGGTAAGATTGGATTATTTGGTGGTGCTGGTGTAGGTAAAACAGTACTAATTCAGGAGTTGATTAACAATATTGCAAAAGGACATGGTGGACTTTCTGTATTCGCAGGTGTAGGTGAAAGAACACGTGAAGGAAACGATTTACTTCGTGAGATGTTAGAGTCTGGTATTATCAAATATGGTGATGACTTTATGCACTCTATGGAAGAAGGCGGATGGGATCTTCAAAAAGTAGATAAATCTGCTATGAAAGATTCTAAGGCTACTTTCGTATTCGGGCAAATGAATGAGCCTCCTGGAGCACGTGCGCGTGTAGCACTATCTGGTTTAACTATAGCAGAATATTTCCGTGATGGTGCTGGTGATGGACAAGGTAAAGATGTATTATTCTTCGTAGATAATATCTTCCGTTTTACACAAGCTGGTTCTGAGGTATCTGCATTACTTGGTCGTATGCCATCTGCGGTAGGTTACCAACCTACATTAGCAACAGAAATGGGTGCCATGCAAGAACGTATTACATCAACTAAAAAAGGATCTATTACTTCTGTACAGGCAGTATATGTACCTGCAGATGATTTAACAGATCCTGCACCTGCAACAACCTTTGCCCACTTAGATGCAACAACGGTATTGTCTCGTAAGATTGCAGAGCTTGGTATCTACCCGGCGGTAGATCCATTAGATTCTACATCAAGAATTTTAACTGCTGATATTTTAGGTGACGATCATTATAACTGTGCACAACGTGTAAAAGAGTTATTACAACGCTATAAAGAATTACAAGATATTATTGCCATCCTTGGTATGGAAGAATTATCTGAAGAAGATAAACTGGCAGTTGGACGTGCTCGTCGTGTACAACGTTTCTTATCGCAACCATTCCACGTAGCTGAGCAATTTACAGGTATACCAGGTGTATTAGTAGATATTAAAGAAACTATTAAAGGGTTTAATATGATTATGGATGGTGAATTAGATCATTTACCTGAAGCAGCGTTTAACCTTAAAGGTTCTATTGAAGAAGCTATTGAAGCTGGTGAAAAAATGCTTGCTGAAGCTTAATTTAAAAATTCAGGATTATGTATTTAGAAATTGTATCACCAGAAGCTACTTTATTTAGTTCAGAAGTTGACTCTGTGGTTGTACCTGGAGTAAATGGTGAGTTTGAGATGCTAAAAGATCACGCTCCTATTGTTTCAATTTTAAAAGAAGGTACAATTAGGGTTAATACACATACGCAAAGCCATCTAGTTTTTGACGAGTTACATGCAGCTGTAATTCCTCATAATGATGACAAAAAAGTACTAACTGTAAAGATTAATTCTGGCACCATTGAAATGAAAGATAATAAGCTAATTATTTTAGCTGATTAGCATTTATTTTAAGGAAGATTAAAGACAAAGGAAGTCGTCTGAAAGTAGTTTTTAGACGACTTCTTAGAAAATAATAGTAATAAAACTAATTTAACTATCAGAGCTCAAGTGGCGGAATTGGTAGACGCGCTGGATTCAAAATCCAGTTTCTTCGGAAGTGTGGGTTCGATTCCCACCTTGAGTACTCAAAAAGAGACAAATCAAAAAATATGATTTGTCTCTTTTTTTGTTCCTTCTTCAACTCTCTCTATTGACATTAGCATATCTTAAAGAATATAGGGTTGATACCCTTGGTTAGAACACTGTGATTATAGAATTAGAATTTTTCCTGAAAAAACAAACCCTTCTGTTTTTGACTGTACATTTTCGAACATAATGTGTATCAAAATCGGACACTTTTAATTTAAACGAAAAACACAAATATCTGTTTTTTAGATGTTTACAACTTTGGCATCATCTTAACTATATACTAAGTGTCATAAAAAATAAAAAAGAGCGTAACAATTCAAAAGAGAAAGTATTCAATCAAAAAACAAACAATAATTAATAAAAATTATGCTTAAAAATTATTTGAAAGTAGCGCTTAGAAACCTCTGGAAGCATAAACTTTTTTCTTTTATCAATATAATTAGCCTGGCAATTGGTTTTAGCGCATCCTTTGTCATAGGGCTCATGGTATATTATGATCTTACATTTGATAAGTTTCATACAGATAGTGAGCTTATTTATAGAGTGACTACGACTACTATTTCTAATGATTCTGAAGGAACTAATCGTGGAATTGCAATACCATATATAAACGAAGCAAAAAATAATATTGGCGGTATAGAATTTGCAAGCGGGATACATATTGCCAACCTTCAAAAAGTAGAAGAACCTATAACAACAAAATCTTTTAAAAACCCTGAAGATGCTGTTTTTATTGACCCAGAATACTTTCAAATATTTAAATATGACTGGCTAGCAGGAGCACCTGAAATATCATTAAATGAGCCTAACCAAGTAGTACTAACTAATAAAAGAGCTCAAAAATACTTCCCTAGGTTAAAACCAAGTGAAGTGATTGGTAAAATATTAGTGTATAACGATTCTATACAAACTAAAGTTTCTGGTATTGTAGCAAATTTTGAGGAACGATCTGATTTAATTTTTGAAGAGTTTTTATCCCTTGAAACCTCAAAAAAAACATCAAGTCGCAGTAGTGTTTTTGATCCTCTATGGGGCAATACACGTTCAGGAAATCAATTGTTTATTAAAGTTTCTAGTACTGCTGTTGTTTCTGCTATTAAAGAAAAAATGGATGCACTGGCAATTGAGCACAGATCTGATTTTGACAAAAAGTATAATAGGTATAAGCATTTTAATCTAGAACCTCTAAGTAATATACATTTCAACACAGATGTAGGGATTTTCAACTCTAGTAAAAGAGTAGCAGATAAATCTGTTATGACTGGTCTTGGTCTTACAGCATTATTCTTACTCATATTAGGAGTAATTAATTTTATAAATTTAAATACAGCCCAAGCTAATCAACGTGCTAAAGAGATTGGAATTCGTAAAACACTAGGGAGTTCTAAAAAACAACTCGTATTACAATTTATGGGAGAAACCTTATTACTAACTATAATTTCTGCATTTGTCTCTGTATTGTTAGCATATTGGTTATTTCAAGTATTTTCAGATTTTATACCAAAGGAGTTAGAGTTTTCGCTATTTAAAGATCCGTTAATTATTAGTTTTTCACTTATTTTAATACTAATAGTAACATTCTTTTCAGGAATATATCCTGCTCTGGTTTTAACACGGTATAAACCCATTTCAATTCTTAAAAATCAAGTGATTAGTAAAACAGGTAAACCAGCATTACGTCGTTTTTTAACGGTTTTTCAGTTCTCTATTGCACAAGTTTTTGTCATTTCTACCATTTTAGTTGTTAAGCAAATTAATTTTATGATTAATAAAAACATAGGTTTTAAAACGGATTCTATTGCTAATGTACAGACACCATGGTTTAATAATACAGAGGATAAACAGGTAAGATTTGAACAGGAACTTAGAAAACTTCCTGAAATATCTAAACTCGCCAGAGGAGGAGATACTCCTGCTTCATCTAGTTCGAGTGATAGAGCTGTAAATTATATTAACGATGATGGTACAGAAATTCAAACGAAAATACAGTTACTTAGGGGAACTAAGGATTATATTAACCTTTATGATATTGAACTTTTGGCAGGTAGACATGTATTAAATGATACAATAATTGAATTTGTGATTAATGAAACCTATCTTAAGATATTGGGTCTTAAGCATCCTAATGAAGCTCTTGGGAAGCAAATAAATATGGGTAAATCTTATCCTATAGTAGGTGTCGTAAAAGATTTTAACCAACGTTCTTTAAAATACCCAATTAAGCCACTTGCGCTAGTTGGTAATTGGGGAGAAACAATGTTTGATGTAATGCATTTTTCTTTTACAAATAATGAACAAATTAGTATGCTAAAGACAATTTCAAAAATCGAAACCGTTTTTAAATCAATTTATCCTGATGCCGATTTTAAGATAACTTTTATGTATGATACTGTTGAAAGGTTCTATGACCAAGAAAAGAGCTTATCTAAGTTGCTTAATTGGGCTATGGGTTTATCTGTATTAATTAGCTGTTTAGGCCTATTAGGTTTGGTAATTTATACAACCGAGCGAAGAACTAAGGAAGTAAGCATTCGTAAAGTTCTGGGAGCAACTTTAGTTCAACTTAATGGGTTGCTCTGTAAAGAGTTTATAATACTCGTAGGAATAGCGTTTATCATTGCTGCTCCAATAGCATATTATGGGTTAACAAATTGGTTAAACAACTTTTCATTTAAAACCAATTTAAGCTGGTGGGTTTTTGTTTTGAGTGGTTTCGGAATGGCAATTATCGCTGTTGCAACAATGAGCGTTAGAACAATTTCTACAGCTTTAAAAAACCCTGTTGACTCATTACGTTCAGAATAAAATATCATAAACCTAAATTGAATTCGTCCAAGATTATAATCAAAAAGCTGTGATTGAAAATTATTTCATTTTTGTTTTCAATATTTAGGTGATTCGTATTAAGATATATTTTCTTGTAATGTTCAATTGAGTTATCCCTCATGAAAACCATCTACTTTTTTAGAACACTTTAAAAAAGCTATTAAACACCATTAAAATAAAAAGCAATAAAGAAAACTGTGTTTAATAATCCATGTGAAATTACACAAGGCCATATGTTCTTATAAACACCATATATGGTTCCTGAAATTAGCCCACTTATTGCTGTTGATAATACTCCTCCTGTACCTTGATACCAATGAAACAAGCCAAAAAATATAGCTTGGATTATTATTGCAATGATTAAGCCTACTTTATCATGATTAACAAGTCGCTTAAAACGGTCAATTAAATAGACTCTAAATATTAATTCTTCAAAAAAAGCTCCAATTACCCAAGACATAACAATCCAAAATATCAATGCAGGTAGATTTCCTTGCACATGCTCAAAAAAAGAGTAATCGCCCATGTTGAACCCAAGGCTATTTATGATGGTTCCTGGAAGGAAAATTTGAAGGAAAATTATTAAAATTAAAAACCCTGTAAAGATAAACCAGTTTTTAGGTTTTGAATAACCCAAATCATATAATGTTTGTCCTTGCTTCTTTAAAAAGTAAAGTACAAAAAAACCAACTAAAAGTATCCGCAGCGGAATAGGCGAATCATGAGGTAATCCTAGTTTTGGATATAGCCAATTTTGGACTATAACTGGTACTGTTACTGAAATAATGGTTAGTATAATTATTTCAATAAGTATAGTCTTTATAAATGGCTGAAACTTTTTGTTTCCTATCATAATACTTAGATTAAATTCTACCACAACTTAATTATAGTAATTTAAAGAGCATCTATGAGTACATCTTATTTTTAGTTCTTTAATCCTGTAATTTGTTTAACTTCCTTAGTGTCTAAATTTATAGTGTGCAGGCAAAATTGACCTGAAATGCTCGAGGAGTATGTTATTTCTTTATTATTTGGGCTAATCGTAGGCATTAGATCATTGGCTTGATCAGATGTTATTTTTTTTAGGTCAGATCCATCTAGTTTTATGGTATAAATATTAGAAACATCTTTTTCCTTAGCCTCAAAAGCTATAAACTTATTATCAAACGAAAAGGATATATTGCTACCAATCATATCTGTTATTTTTTGGGGTTCACCATCATCATTAATAACCCATAATCCCTTTTTGTTTTCATCATAAACTGCTAAAACTGTAAACGTTCCATCTCTACTTGATTTCAGGAAATAATCTTTAAACTGTTTGTATTCAATTGGTGTGTTGTTGTGTTCTGTTTTACGATAAAATTTAAATCCATTTTTGCTTTTATTGCCCCACTCAATTCCATTTTTATTCCAAGAAATGACAAACTGAGAACCTTCCATTTTCTCAATGAATTTTACTTCATCCATGTTTAAGTCATGAATAGCCAACTTTAACTTTCCCATATTTTCTCCTGTAGAATAGGTGATGAAATTATCAGTCTCAGACCATCTAGGCTCAATCGCCCAGTTGCCATCAGTCTTTGTTAATTGCTTAACTTTCTTGCCATCTTTATCAATAACAAATATTTCTGGCTCTTTTTCTATCCTGTATGAATAAAATAAAATTTGACTGCCGTCATTAGAATATTGTGGCGAAAAATCACTCTGTGCAATTATAAAATTTGCGATTAGTGACACAATGATTGTTAATACTTTTCTCATGGTTTTTATATTTATTGAGTTACATTGTTAGTGTTTTTAGAATCTAATTATGAACAGCAGATAGATACACTTAATCGTTAGGCTCTACAAAATGCAATGCTATAGTAAACTATTATCACAATTCTATAAAATGTAGTTTTTTAGAATCCGTATGTTCAATTTTTTTAGATTTGACAAGACAGATTTCTAAACTAGGCTTTACAACATCAACTTTTTTAAGCTTGAAGTCACCAACATAAATAATATTGTCTGGCACTACTCTACCACCATTGAGTGATATTCTTTTAACCTTATGAAGCTCATCTTGGATTTTAACCTCCTGGTTATCTTCAAACTTTAATGAAGCATTAGCAACCCTTAGACTTGTTGGCTCTAATACTTTTAACTTTAATGTGTCTTTTTTTAGGTTTACGACTCCATTTATTAAAGCAAATATTTCAGGTCTAACGACATCAAAATCAATAATGGTATCTATTTTTTTAGTTGTTAATTTCCCACCTATGCTTAAAGTATTGCTTCCTTGTAGAGATTTATTAGTGATATTATATTCTATTCGTTGGTAGTTCTCTCCAATTTTAAAATATATATTCACTGATTCGGTTCTGAGTGATTCCTTATCAATTACAAAGAAGGCTTCTTCATAAATAGAGCCATTATCAAATTGAGAAATATCCGAATAATATATTTTTTCTTTCTCAATAAATGTCTTCGTAAGCATCGTTCCAACTTTTTTACCTTCGGGATTATACATATTAAAACTATCACGGCTCATTTCTAAATTTGCTTTATCTATATCATACCAAGAAGTTTTAACAAGTTTAGCTTTTGATCGACAGGATATAAATAGTGATAACATTAAAACAGCTGTAAAAAATAAATTGAAATAGTTTTTTTTTGTTTTTAAAGACATAAGGAGTAATGATTGAGAGTTAATGTTGTGATATATCTATTCTATCGAAAATCTGCTTGTACATAACAACTAATATTTTAATCGATAGTTATTTTGAAATCTTTATCTAGAAATCCTAAAATAAATTGAAGCAGTTTAGAAATTATATACTTACGAATTTATACTTATCAAAAGTTAAAATATGTTAAGCTCGATAAGCTAATAGTAAACCAACCTGTTTGTTTACCAAATTTGTAATACGAAAAGAGTTTGTAGGTAAATGCTACAAATGCATATTAGTTTTTTTACTTCCATCATGTAAACTGTACCTAAACTTTGATGGAGTTAAATTATATTTTTTCTTGAATGCGTTGTTAAAGCTTACCTTATTATTAAAACCAGAGTTATACATAATCTCCTTGATTAATTTCCTGTTTGCTTTATCTTCTTCCATAATCCGAACTGCCTTTTTAAGTCTTAGTTCATTAACGTATCTATGGAAACTTAATCCAAAATTTCTATTAATAACATCTGAAACCAATCGCTTATTTTGATTTAGTTTATTTGCTAAATCATTAAGACTAAGTTCAGAATCCAAAAAAAGTTGTTCATTTTCCATTAATTGGTTAATAGAATTTGCTATTTCTTCAAATAATACTTTGTCTTCGTGAGTTTTTAAGTAACTTTTCTTAACTAACAAATTAGGCGTTTTAAAGAAAAATCTAAAACTGTTGATCAATAAGATCAAGAAAAGAAACGTAAAGGGAATCTTAGCACTTAGGTATGAGGCTACACTACCATTCCTTAATATATAAACACCCAGATACATAATATTTATAAGTCCAAAAATTAAAACTAATTGTTTAAGCCAGGTGCTAACAAGGGGGGATCTAGTAATTACTTTATCCTTATTGAGCTTAAACAATGTGATAACTATGAAAATCAAAATATAGAGATTCCATAAAACAACTTTATTTTCCAGATTAATAAACAGATATATGGCTAGAGATAAGGAATTAATAAGAACCAACCTTTTTACTTTGTTTTTGAAGTTATATCTCAAACCTAATACTTCGCATGTCATTAAATACAAGATTGGACCGTAAGCAGATAAGATTAATATAAGGACAAATAATGTTTCAAAATTGAAGAAGTTTTTAAGGTTGAGAAGCAAGAAGTGTAATCCTAATAAAATAAAAAAGACGCTAGACAATACTAATAGATTATCTCTCTTAGACTTAAGTATTAAAAATAAACCATGTGCAATTGCTAATACACTAATTACAAGCTCAAGCCCGTTCTTAAACGAAAAAAACTGATTTGATAAAGTTGGATCCATTCTGATATTCTAGCGTCTTAATATTCATAAATTACAGATAGAATTATCTTATATATTTGTTAAATTTTCCTCAACTCAATAACGCATGGTCACTAACATGAAGATATTTCTACTTATTCATAAAAAGCTTAAAGATTTTCTTAAGACTTTTTTATGAATTTTAATTGTAAATTTGAGTCATCCCAAATGAATTAATTATGTTAGATAACTTTTGGTTTAATGTACAGTATGGCATTAACCATGTTTTAGATCCTAACGGTTATGACCATGTTCTCTTTTTAATGGTATTAGCCGTTCCTTATGTATTTAAAGATTGGAAACGTGTACTACTTTTGGTCTCCATGTTTACTTTAGGACATACCTTATCCTTAGTTTTGGCAGCTTATGGTGTTGTTAGTGTTAATGGAAAACTTGTTGAGTTTTTAATTCCTGTAACTATATTAATTGCAGCAATCTACAATGTATTTACCTCAGGTAAAAAAGATAAAAGTACTAAAGTTGGGCTTTTATTTTTTACAACTTTATTTTTTGGATTAGTACATGGCTTAGGTTTTGCCAGAGAATTTAAGATGTTTGCTGGTCAATCTGAAAACAAAGTAGAGCTTCTTATTGAGTTTGCTTTAGGCATTGAAATAGCACAAATTATTATTGTTTTTGTGGTTTTATTCCTAGGGTTTTTATGTCAGACTATATTTAGGTTTTCTAGGCGCGATTGGGTTATGGTACTCTCAGCAATTGTTATCGGACTTGTTATCCCTATGATAATTGAAAGCGATTTGCTCAACTAATCTTAAAAGTTTGGTAAAACTTTAACGACAAGTAAATTGCGTATACAATTCTATCCTTTTATATTCGTTACTTACATTGTATTAAATAATTAATGCCAAAGAAAAAACAATTACGATACGACAAGGCGTATTTACGCATTGCACAACAATGGGGAAAACTATCGCATTGTAAACGTAAACAAGTCGGAGCTCTTATTGTAAAAGATCGTATGATAATTTCTGATGGATATAATGGCACACCAACAGGTTTTGAAAATTATTGCGAGGATGAAGAAGGTTACACAAAATGGTATGTATTGCATGCTGAAGCTAATGCTATTTTAAAAGTAGCAGCATCAACACAATCATGTAAAGGCGCAACATTATACATTACGTTGTCACCATGCAAAGAATGTAGTAAATTGATTCATCAGGCAGGAATTGTCAGAGTAGTTTATCATAAAACTTATAAGGATGATTCCGGATTGCAATTTTTAGCAAAAGCTGGTATAGAATTAGAACTTATAGAAGATTTAAAATCCTAATGGCAACAAAAAATAAATACATACCGCTTATTATTGGAATAGCAATTGCTACGGGAGTTGTCATTGGTGGAAAATTGAATTTCACTGATACTTCAGATAATCTTTTTACTACTAACAGTAAAAAAGATAAGCTCAACCGACTTATAGACTATATAGATTATGAATATGTTGATGAAGTTAATACAGATAGTATAGTAGATGTCACCGTAAATGGAATTTTAGACAACTTAGATCCACATTCTACTTATATCCCTAAAGAAGATTTACAACGTATTACCGAAAACATGAAAGGTGATTTTGTTGGTATTGGTATTAATTATTACCCATACAAAGACACTATTGCAGTTATTAAACCTACTGAAGGAGGTCCTAGTGAACGTGCGGGTATAATGGGGGGAGATCGTATTCTATTAGCCGATGGTGAAGCTATCTATGGAAAAGATGTCACTAATGGTTTCATATCCAAAAAACTTAAAGGAGAGAAAAACTCCAGAGTGAAGTTAACGGTCTATAGAAAAGGAGAAGATAAGCTTTTAGAGTTTAAGTTAAGACGCGAAGATATTCCTATTAAAAGTGTTGTAGCATCTTATATGCTCACAGATGAGTTAGGATATATAAAGATGAACCGCTTTGCCGAGTCTAGTTTTAAAGAATTTAAATCTGCATTAGATGAGTTACAAGATCAAGGTGCTATGAAACTCGCTTTAGATTTGCGTGATAATCCTGGTGGGTTTTTAGGTATTGCAGAGCAAATTGCTGATGAGTTTTTAGAAGATGATAAACTCATTTTATTTACAAGAGATAAAAAAGGAAAAGAAGAACGCACATATGCCACTGGTAGAGGTGATTTTGAAGAAGGTGAAATATATATTTTAATAAATGAAAACTCCGCTTCAGCCAGTGAAGTTATTGCAGGAGCACTTCAAGATAATGACAAAGGGATTATAATTGGCAGACGCTCTTATGGTAAAGGTTTAGTACAACGCGAAATGGCTTTAGGTGATGGTAGTGCTGTACGTCTAACGGTTTCAAGATATTATACACCAACTGGCCGTTCTATACAAAGACCCTACACCAATGGTGACAACCACGCTTATTATAATGATTACTATAAACGTTTAAGGACTGGTGAATTGGCTGACGAAGCAAGTATTGAAGTTGATGATTCCTTAAAATTTATTACTCCTAAAGGTAAAGTTGTTTATGGAGGTGGTGGTATTATACCAGATGTTTTTGTCCCTGTAGATCGCTCATTTGATAATGAAACTATTAATTATTTGAGACGAAGAGGCCATTTTGGTTATTTTGTTTTTGAAGAATTAGACAAAGACCGAAGTGCTTACCAAAATGTAACCAAGTACGATTTTATAAATAATTTTGAAGTAAGTGATGATATCGTAATACGTTTTCAAGAATACGTTAATAGAAAAGAAGGAACAAATATCACTTTTGTAGCTTATAATGATGAGATAAGACGACTCATAAAAGCGACTTTAGCACGCCAGTTGTTTGATGATAATGCTTTTGAAGAAATTCTAAACAAAGAAGATATTATGGTACAAGAAATCATTCTTATAAGTACCGAATATCCTAATTTTAAACAGTAACCTTGTCGTGTACTTTGGTATGTTTTCCATTATTCCAAAGCGTTAAAATATCTGTAGCAACATGCGATCCGCTTCCGCTAGCCATAGAAAATTGACTTCGCCAACCCGCTAAAGTACCAGCCACATATAGATTTTCTTCTACTAAATGATTTGAGTTTTTTAGCCAAATTCTATTTTTCTCAGAATTAGCTCTTGGGTGAGGTTCTATATAACTCTCAAGACCTTTTATGGTCATTAAATTAGTATAACCAACAGCTACGACTACAATTTTTGTTTCGTATTCGTTTTTATTCGTTAAAACTTTAAACCCATTAGTGTATTTTTCTATTCGAGTCACCTTCTCTTTCTCAATTTGAACTACATGAGGATATAGGTCTTTGAGTTGCTTCTTTCCATTGTCTAAAATCTCAGCCCCTAAAGCACCAGGTTTTAAGCCTAAAACATTATTAAACAAAGCATTTTGGAGATGTGATGTTTTCTGATGGGTTATAACACCTATGCTTTTATCTTTAGCATAAACTTTATCCTTTGCAGAACCTAGAACCAAAGCACAAGATAAGCCTGCAGCTCCGCCTCCAACTATTAAGGCATCAAAATTCATTTACGTTTTTTACTTAAAATTTCTATTTTTTTTGATATTCTGAGAATTTGAAGCAAAATAATAGCACACAATGCAGCAATAATTGTGATAATCGCTGTATAGCTTTCTCCTTCAAAAAGTGTTTCAAAATTTAACTTTGTAGCGTTAAAAATTATCAAGCCTAATGCAATAATGCTTAAAACTATAGTAAATATCTTCATATTATAAGTGTTTATACCAATAACGCTTTAATGTTATGGGCAAATAATTTAACTGCGATTGCCAACAAAATTACACCAAAAACTTTTCTTATAATGTTAATACCATTAGGTCCAAGTATTTTTTCTATTCGTGCTGATGTTTTTAATACAATATAAATCACTAAGACATTACATATTACGGCTACGATAATATTTTCTATAGCAAACTCTGCACGTAATGATAGTAAAGTGGTTAAGCTTCCCGGGCCAGCAATAAGCGGGAATGCTAAAGGAAATACAGAAGCTGTAATAGCGCTATTTTCGTCGTCTTTGTAGAGCGTTATACCTAATATCATCTCTAGCGCTATAAAAAATAAAATAAACGCACCAGCTACAGCAAATGAATTAACATCAATACCTATAAGCGACAGTAAACTTTGACCTAAAAACAAAAATATAATCATTATCACACCAGCAATAAGCGATGCTTTTTCGCTTTGAATGTGTCCAACTTTTTTACGCAAATCTATAATAATAGGTATGTTTCCAATGATATCTATTACAGCAAAAAGCACCATAAAGGCTGTAAATATTTCTTTAAAATTTAATTCCATGATATCTAATTTTAAATTTCGCGGCAAAGGTGAGGTTTTATTACTGATTTTCAATATTAAATTACAGTAAAGTTTAACTATTTTTGTGGCATGTTTCAGCTAGGAAAAACAATCGTTTCAGAAGATATTATCGAAAAGGATTTTGTCTGTAATTTGTCAGCATGCAAGGGTGCTTGTTGTATTGATGGTGATGCTGGTGCTCCTTTAGATGAAGAGGAAGTGAAAATTCTTAACGACATCTACCCTAAAGTGAAGCCTTTTCTTAGAAAAGAAGGTGTTGAGGTTATAGAAGCTCAGGGAACTTCTGTAAAAACAGTGTTTGGAGATTTAGAAACACCACTCATTAATGGAGCTGAGTGTGCTTATGTCATTTTTGATGAAAAGAACACTGCTTTGTGTGCTATTGAAGAGGCTTATAATCAAGGTGAAATATCTTGGAAAAAACCCGTATCCTGCCATTTGTACCCAATACGAGTAAAAGAGTATTCAGAATTTTCTGGTGTTAACTACGAGAAATGGGAAATCTGCGATGACGCGTGTTCATTAGGAAAAGAATTACAGGTACCTGTTTATAAATTTGTAAAGGAAGCCCTTATTAGAAAATTTGGTGAAGATTGGTATGCTGAATTAGAAAAGATAGCTGAGAAAAACTTCGGAAAGTAATTTTTATACCGGAATATTTAGAGTTACTCTGGTACCTGAAGGGATGTTTCTTTCGTATAAATCATCAATATCTAAAGTATAAGAATGTTCGAAAGCTTTTGAAAAGTTGGCCAAACGAGCTTTGGTAATATCTATACCAACAGATTTTCGTTTTAACTTTTTGTTGTCTTTAATTTTCTTTGAGGCTATTCTACCAATACCATTATCTATAATTTCAACTGTGATATAATCCGAAGAATTTTTAAATACATTTAAGTCTATCTTTTTATCATTTGGTTTAGAGGATAAACCATGCCATAATGCATTTTCTAAAAACGGCTGTAGAATCAATGATGGCACCTTGGTAACTTCTGTATTTATAGATTTATCTACATTTATATTAAAATCTATTTCGTTATCAAAACGAATATTCTCAATATTCATGTAAAGCTTCATAGTATCGAGTTCGTCTTGTAGTGTGGTTTCTTTTTCCTTAGAAGCAATTAAAATTTTACGGATTAATTTCGAAAACTTATTGAGATAATACACCGCATTTTCTTTTTCATTATTAATAATATAGAGCTTTATAGAATTAAGTGAATTAAAAATAAAATGAGGGTTCATTTGGCTTCTCAACATATCCTGCTCTAAGGTTAAAATTTGCTTATCCTGCTTTAATGTTCTGTTTCTATTAATAATAAACATGGCAATGCCAAATAAAAATAGGGCCAACATTGAATACCAAAAAATGTTTTTATTACGCTCTAATCGTAAACGTACAGCTTCGTTCTCCGAAGCCAATGCTTTGATCTGATTATTCTTATTCTCGTTTTCATATTCAATAACAATATCATTAACATACTGAAGATTTTGATCTGTAAGAATAGTATTTTCTATACCAACAGCTTTTTGATAATATTCTAAAGCCGCTTTATAATTTCCTTTTTTTTGATGGACTTCAGATAGTAATTTACTAGACGAAGCAATTGAAGATTTTAAGCTATAAGTATTGGCAACTTCAAGACCTTTTTTTAGGTTTTTTTCTGCTTCCGAAATTTGATCTAATTCAATCTCTAACTGACCTAAATTAATATAGGATGATGCTATGTAGAACTGATCCTTTAAAGCTAAAGCTTTTTTTAAAGCATCTTTAATTATGGGTTCTGCATTCTTATAATTCTCTTTTTTAAGATAGATGCCACCAATACTATTAAAACATATCATTCTACCAATTTCAGAATTGATGGCTTCGTTATAGTATAAAGATTTTTCATAATTGGCTAATGCCACATCTAAATTTCCTTTTTCTTCTTCTGCATAACCGATATTATGATAGTTTATAGCTAAACCTAGCTTATTATCTGCTTTTTCTTCTATTTCTAGTGATTTTTTAAATTGTATAAGAGCAATATCATATTGCTTAAGTGCTAAATAAATATTACCTATACTATTCTGCGAAACCGCAATATTATAGCTTACCGTCGGTGAAGGATCACTAAACTCATAGGCAATCTTTAAAGCTTGGGTATGGTAGTCTAGAGCAGGTTTTATAATATCCAAACGTCTATAAGCTACACCAATCATGTTAAGACTTACAATCCGTAATTCATCATTATTAGCTTTATCTGCAAAAAATTTAGCTTCTTTATGTAGTTCTATGGATTTATCATAATTAGAGATATTTCTATGTATAACTCCTAATGCGTTAAGAGCATAGCTAGCACCTTCATTATAGGTGTTCAATTTAAACCTATCTAGTGCCTGCCTCATCTTTACGCTATCCTTTTCAAAAGGTTTAAGCAAAGAATCAATACCAATGTAAGTTGATGGTTTAGTTTTGTTAATGTTATCTATCGCAGATTCAAAAACTAGGTGTTGAGCATTTCCAGTTAAAGCATAGATACTTAACACTAAGAAAAAGATCACTATTTTATTTGAAACGCTATTATTCAATTCTCACGATTTTTTGATTATAATTTTTCCAGAAAATCAGATTTTCGTTGCCTAGCAACAGGTATTTTATGATTGCTATCCATGATAACGTAACCTTCATTTTTAATAAATGCCTTTATTTTATTTAGGTTAATAATGTACGAATTATGAATTCTAAAGAAATAATGCTCCGGAAGAATAGAATCGACCTCCTTAAGCTTTTTAGTTACCACAATTTTTTTCTGATCTTGGAGAAAAAGTGTACTGTAATTACCATCCGACTCTACATATATAATGTCATCTACGTCTAAAAAAAGCAACTTTCCATCAGCATTTATTGTAATTCGTTTTTTATCGAATTTTGTATTAAAGTTTGATAACATACGTTCAAACTTAGCAGCATTTAGATTGCGGTCGCTATGCTTTCTTATTTTAGCTATAGTTTCTCTTAAGTCATCAGAATCAATTGGTTTTAAGAGATAGTCTATGGCTTCGTGCTTAAGTGCTTTTATAGCGTACTCATCATAAGCCGTAGTAATAACAACGGCAAAATTAATTTGCTCTAACTGTTCTAAAAACTGAAAACCACCAATTGTAGGCATCTGTACATCTAAAAACAAGCAATCTGGGGTATTTAATGCTAAATACTTTAGCGCTTCTTCTGGATCCGTAAAAGACGCTGTAACCTCAATATCTTCTTTAAAGTTATTAAGTTCCCAAATTAGACTTTGAATAGCCTTTGGCTCATCATCAACAATCACTGATTTTAACATAGTTAAATATATAGATTATAAATATATGTATATCCTAAATTACTAAAATGCTTTTATGTATATCGTGTTAGATTTTATGTATAGTATGTTGCTAACAAATAGATAACTTACTCATAACCAATTATACACGTTTTTTTACCATTTACACATTTTGGTTATGAGATGCTTGTATTTATAATAATATTTGTAATGCAAAACTGACCCCTTTTAAGAGTAAATTGAGGGTTTTCTCTTAAGGTTAAATGTAATCATCAAATGAAACCTTAAGTTTTTATTTGAGTGTTAATTTGTTATAGAGCAATTAAAAGTTGCTTTTCATTACTTAGTTAGTTATTAGGGAGAAAAAGAGCGTTTATATAAACGCTCTTTTTCGTTACACATCTTCACAAAATCAAATTACAAACCATCAATAAACACGGCTATTAACCTTGGTTTTAATACGATAAAACCTACAAAAAAAATAATACGTATATATATTTAAGTATTTGATTATCAGTGTATTAAAATAAAATTTAGTAAAACATTAGGTTTTATGGGCAATCCCTTAGTTTGTTAAAAACTTGTTGACAACGTTTACGATATTGTCTTTTAATTTTAATGACAATTATCAATCTTTGTTCAGGGCAAAGTAGAAAATAGATTTTAGTAGCGGTTTTTTAGCCTTTAAAAAAAATCTCTGTTTTTGAAAATTTCACGCCTCTTTTTATTCCCTCTTAATAGGAGAATTTTAACACAATATTACGGCTTTTGCTAATTGAATTCGGAGTAATTAAGCAATTATTCCACAGGTCTTTTAGCCTAAAAATTAAGACAAATTATGGATACCAGACAACTAGAAATCACAGAAATTATAAAGCGAGATTATGAAACAAGCCCATTTGTTTTAAATAAAATTTCTAATGCTGTAGAAAAAGCGATGATGTCTGTTGGTAATGGTACCAAAGAAGATGCAAATGCTATCGCCGTAAAGGTATTGCAAGAATTATTAGACAGAAAAGCTAATGATTATAAATACGTACCGACTGTAGAAGAAGTACAGGATCTTGTTGAAGTTAAATTAATGGACAGTGCATTTCTGGATGTTGCTAAAGCGTATATTTTATACAGAGATGAACAAGCCAGAAATAGAAAGACAAATATTTTTGAAAAACGCATTAACCTAAAACCCTATGAATATCCTGCGCTTAACGAATATGTAGATGCAATTAGACATTCGTATTGGATTCATTCAGAATTTAACTTTACCAGCGATATTCAAGATTTTAAAACCAGACTTACCATTGTTGAGCAAAATGCTATAAAAAATACAATGCTTGCAATTTCGCAAATCGAAGTTGCAGTAAAATCATTTTGGGGAGACATTTACCATAAAATGCCAAAACCAGAAATTGGATCTGTAGGCGCAACATTTGCTGAGAGTGAAGTACGTCATCACGATGCTTATTCTCATTTATTAGAAATTCTTGGGCTTAATAATGAGTTTAAAAGATTAAAGAAGAATCCTGTAATAATGAGACGTGTTCATTATTTAGAAACCGCTTTAAAAAATGCAAAAAGTGATGATAACAAAGAATATGCAGAATCTATTTTATTGTTCTCACTCTTTATAGAACACGTGTCTTTGTTTTCACAATTTTTAATCATAATGGCCTTTAATAAACATAAGAATATGCTTAAAGGTATTTCTAATGTCGTTGAAGCAACTTCTAAAGAAGAGCAAATTCACGGGGATTTTGGTATTGACATTATTAAAATCATTAAAGACGAAAATCCAACATGGTTTGGCGAAGAATACAATACCATTGTTAAGGTAATGTGTGAAGAAGCCTTTGATTCTGAAAGTAGAATCATTGATTGGATTTTTGAAGCAGGTGAATTAGACTTCCTCCCTAAAAATGTAATAAACGAGTTTATAAAAAACAGATTCAATAATTCCCTTGAAAGCATCGGCATTGAAAAAATATTTGACATTGACGAGAGCTTAATAGAGCAGACCGAATGGTTTGATGATGAAATCATTGGCACTAAGCACGGAGATTTCTTTGTAAAACGCTCTATCAACTATAGCAAAAGAACTAAAAGTATAACTAGCGACGACTTATTTTAAACCATGAACGACAAAACTAACTTAGACCTCGAAAACAAAGTAGTAAACCCTCAAACTACAACAACTTCACCTCACGATGAATTAATTAAAGCCCGAAAAGAAGCCATTAAAGAGGCAAAAACAGAGCCCGAAATTAAATGGTTAACAGACCATAGTCGCAAATTTTTATCCTCTGGTTATCTTACAGAAGGTACTACTCCCGAAGCAAGAATTAGAGAAATTGCCAATAATGCAGAACGTATCCTAAAGATTGACGGTTTTGCAGATAAATTCTATGGTTATATGGCTGAAGGCTTTTACTCTTTAGCGTCACCTGTATGGTCTAATTTTGGTAAAAAACGTGGTTTACCAATCAGTTGTTTTGGTTCTCACATTTCTGATGATATGGGAGATATTCTCTACACGCAATCAGAAGTTGGTATGATGTCTAAGCTAGGTGGTGGAACCTCTGGTTATTTTGGTAAGCTTCGTCATAGAGGTGCACCAGTTAAAAATAATGGTGAGTCTTCAGGTGCTGTACATATTATGCAATTGTTTGAAAAAATGGTTGATGTTGTAAGCCAGGGATCTGTAAGACGTGGTCGTTTTTCCCCATACCTACCCATTGAACATAATGATATACACGAATTTTTAGAAATCGGTACTGAAGGTAATCCAATACAGGAGTTAACACATGGGGTTACAGTTGGTAATGAGTGGATGCAAGAAATGATCGATGGTGACACAGACAAAAGAGCGATTTGGGCAAAAGTATTACAACGAAGAGGCGAAATAGGATATCCTTATATCTTCTTTAAGGATAATGCTAATAATGCTGCACCAGAAGTGTACCAAGAAAACAAACACGAAATCTATGCAAGTAATTTGTGCTCAGAGATCATGTTACCAACTAACGACAGATGGTCTTTTGTATGTGTATTGTCTTCTATCAATTTATTACACTACGATAAGTGGAAGAATACAGATGCTGTTGAAACTATGATCTATTTCTTAGATGCCGTTTTAGAAGAATTTGTAACGAAGCTAGAAGTGTATAGAGATTCCCCAGATCGTGATGATCAACAAACATTCTTGTTTATGGAGAAAGCTTATAATTTCGCTAAAGAAAACAGAGCTTTAGGCATGGGAGCTTTAGGATGGCACTCATTATTACAGTCTAAGATGTTACCATTTGATAGTCAGGAAGCGTTTAACCTTAACAGTGAAATCTTTAAGACAATAAAAGAAAAATCCGTTAAAGCATCTGAAGAGTTAGCAGAGAAATTTGGTGAGCCAGAAGTGTTAAAAGGGTACGGAAGACGTAATACTACGTTAAATGCGGTAGCACCTACAACATCATCTGCATTTATTTTAGGGCAAGTATCACAAGGTATTGAGCCAATCTGGTCTAACAGTTATGTTAAGGATATCGCAAAAATAAAAACAACAATTAAAAATCCATTTTTAAAAGCACTTTTGAAAGAAAAAGGCATGGATACGGTTGAAGTTTGGAAGAGCATACGTGATTACGATGGTTCTGTACAGCACTTAGAAGGACTTACTGACCTCGAAAAAGATGTCTTTAAAACCTATTCTGAAATTGATCAAATGACCCTTATTTATCAAGCGGCAAATAGGCAAAATCATATTGATCAGGGACAGTCATTAAATATTATGGTACACCCAGATATGCCTGTTAAGGACATTAATAAAATTTACGTTACGGCTTGGCAATTAGGAGTAAAGTCCTTGTACTACCAACACAGTATGAATGCTGCACAGAAATTTAAGCAGAAAAAGGAATGTACGAGTTGCGAAGGGTAAACAAATACCTTTGAAAAAAGCTTCTCAATAAATTAAAAAAGCATCTCATTTCTGAGATGCTTTTTTTTAATTCTCAACCAAAGTATCCGTACCTAAATACTTATCATCTTTATTATAATACCACACTCTAACCTTAGGCATTTTTATATTATTAATTAAAGCTTCACCTGACAGCAAAATATACTCTCCAGAATCTGGTTTTTCCTTACCATTTTTATCCGTTTTAAAAAACTGATAAACTTCCATAGCATAGGTTTTGGGGTTAAAATAAAAATACCAAACATCGCTACCAACAGCTTCATCATAAGTCACTTTTAACACCAGATATTCTTTGCCTTTAAAAGTTTTATACTCAACCTTATCACTGAGATTTGTACCAGAATCTTTTAGTTTCATTGGTAGACCATAGAGGTAGGTATAATAATTCTTGTATAGTATAGCTCTCTCACAAGACATTTTCTTTTTTTTGGCAGAAGTACTATCTAAGTTTTTACCATTTAAAACCATACTGCACTTCCCTTTTGATATGGTGTAAACTGTTGTGGTTGTGTCTTTAGTAGCTCTAACTGCAAAATGTTCATTCGGTAAATCAATCCTAATGATACTCGTTCGTTTTGGTGAATTGGGTGTAGTCATTTCTACAGTAAATTGCGCTTTAAATTTTGACCAATTATCATTTGGGTCATGATATTCTATAGCTTTTTCAAGTAATTGCTCTGCAGAAATATTCTGGGATATACAAAGAAGCGAGAAGCAGAAAAATAAAATGGCAATAATTGATTTCATAAATGATTTTTGTTTTCTACAAATTACAACATTTATAAAAAGTAAAAAGCACTCAATGCCGAACTATACGGGAGAGTGCTTTTTTTTCACCTCTATAAAAATAATGGATCAATTAATTTGCCTCCATTAAAGCAAAGAATTTATCAATATTTGGCATTAGTATAATGCGCGTTCTTCTGTTTTTAGAACGGTTTTCTCTGGTGTTGTTTTCAACCAAAGGCTGGTAACTACTACGACCAGATGCAATTAGTTTTGCAGGATCTACATTGTATTTGTTCTGTAGTTTTCTAACTACAGATGTTGCTCTTAATACACTCAAATCCCAATTGTCTTTAATCTTTTCTGTATTAATACTTCTAGAGTCTGTATGACCTTCGACCATAACATCTATACTCTCTTCAGAATTAATAACATCTGCCAATTTTTGAAGGATATTATTAGCCTTACTGCTAATTCTATAACTACCCGTATTAAATAACATCTTGTCCGAAATTGAAATCATCACCACAGTCTCGTTAATGTTTACAGCAATATCTTCATCTTCATTTAAATCTGAAGTATCCATAGTTTTTTCAAGATTATACTGAACTGCTATGTTCATAGAATCTTTTAGAGTTTTGGCTTCAGCTAATTTTGCAGGATCCACATTTTCTAAAGTTGCCAACATTTTACGTTTGCTTTCATTAGAAATTACAGTACCATCTGCATTAACATCTAGTTTAATGTCGTTTTCAATTTTAAGACCTTCCACATCTTCATTTAATGAGCTAATCTTATCATTGTATCTATCTACACGTGCCTGAATTTTAGCAAATTTGTTTTCTAAGTCTTCTTTTTCGACTTGGGTTTTGGTTAGTTGACTTTTAATTTCACCATTCTCTTGTTCCAGGGCTAAGTATTTCTTTTTTGAAACACAAGAACTCAAAAGAATTGTTGCCACTAAAAGGATTGAAATTTTTTTCATGTCTAAGTTTTTAGGTTAATTTATTCAATACACTTACATATACGACCAAATACATTTTTTGGATGTTGAAAAGCATGTTTTTATAAAAAAAGTGATCTAAAACGTACGTTTTAGATCACCTCTAACTGAAATTTTCTGGCTAATTAAGGGCGATTTATTAGTATAGTTTTTTAATTACATTAGTAACAATTCCCCAAATCATAAAATTATTATCCTCAGTTATTTTTATAATTGGGTAATCTGGGTTCTCTGGTTGAAGCCAAACTTCTCCATCGGATACTCTAAGGCGTTTTACAGTAAACTCACCATCTAAAAAGCATACCGCAATTTTATTATTTTCTGGTTCTAAACTTCTATCGATAACTAATAAATCATTATCATCTAATCCAGCACCAATCATAGATTGCCCACTTACTCGAGCATAAAATGTAGCTTCTTTATTTTTAACTAACTCATCGTCTAAAGACAAGCGTTGTTCTTTAAAATCATCTGCTGGCGACGGAAAACCTGCCGGAATTCTGGTATCAAAGAAATTCGCTCCAGCGTCTTCAATATATTCTGGAATAAAAAAAGTTAAGTTATTCGATTTATGTACTATCATATTTTTCTGTTTTCTTCTATTAAGAAAAGTTTTTGTAACCAACACTGAATGCCGTCAAAGTACGCCAATTTATTAAATAGTTTCTACATTTATTTTACGACAATGATATCTTTTATATTTGTCGTATATCTGGGCGAAAGGCGCTCTTGTCGCATTTTCCAGGTCCGTTCTAAATCTTGACTCCCTAATTTAATTTTATCGCTTTTGTATTTTTTATTAATGTCATCAATGGCAGACATTAAAGGCTTGTGCTTAGGGTCTTCTTTATAAAACATATCTAACTGATAATTATCTGTAGGCACTAAACCTGCAACGATAACCCCTGCCCTTTTATACTTAACACCTGCTTTGTAAATAGATTTTACAGCATTAACAGCTGCTCTGCTAATTAATAATGATGAGTCTGTAGGATACGGAAAGCTCACTATTTTACTTGCACGATGTTGCTCCTCTTCTTTTTTATGTCTGTTACTACTCAATGTTACAATAACCATATGGCAACTAGAACCTTGTTTTCGTAATTTCTCAGCACAACTTGTTGCAAAAGTAGAAACGCGTTCTTTTATGTAATTGATATCATCATAAGTATAATCGAAACTTCGGGTTGTAGCTATAGCACGTTTTTGAGTGGGTTCGTCTAGTTTAATTTTTGAAACACCTTCTAAATCTTTTTTAAGTTTCCACTCCGTGATTGAAAATGTTTTTCTAACCCATTCATCCGATAACTGTGTAAAATCATAGGCTGTCTTACAACCTCTAGCTTTTAATCGTTTTTGTAAGCCTCGTCCAATGCCCCAAACACTTTCTAGTTTTATCCATTTTAAAGCTTTAATTCTACGTTCTTCAGAGTCTATAACATACGATCCTTTTGTTTCTTCAGGAAATTTCCTTGCAATCTTATTGGCAACTTTACTTAATGCTTTAGTTGGTGCTATGCCAACACAGGTTGGGATACCGGTCCACTTAAGGATACGTTCTCTAATTTGATCTCCGTAGTCTTCAAAATCATACGCATCAAAACCTTTAAACTGAAGAAAAGCTTCATCTATACTATAAACCTCCACATCTGGTGTAAACTGCTCAAGTATTTTCATTACACGACTGCTCATATCACCATATAATGGATAATTTGATGATAGTACTTTAATGTTATTTACTTTGCAAAACCCCTCCCACTTAAAAATGGGAGCACCAAATGGTAGTTCTAAGGCTTTTGCTTCATCGCTCATAGAAATAACGCAGCCATCATTATTACTAAGAATAGCAACTGGCTGGCCTTCTAAATTAGGATTAAAAGCGCGCTCACAAGACGCATAAAAATTATTACAATCTACTAAAGCATACATAAATGTAAAGATACAAAAGACCTCTCAGGTTTTAACTATCTTTGATTAATGCTACCAAAAAAACTAGATAATAAACTCAAAAAACGAAAAGCAAATAACGCTTTTAGACAATTAGGTTCAGAATCAGATCTAATCGATTTCTCGTCAAACGATTATTTAGGGTTTTCTACCCTAGAACCTATTTTTGATAAAGCGCATCAGTACATCTTAAACCATAGCTTAAAACTAAATGGTGCTACTGGTTCTCGGCTACTATCTGGCAATCATTCTCTCTATAGTAAAGTTGAAAATCAAATCGCGCAAACCCATAACTCAGAAGCGGCTTTGATCTTCAATTCGGGGTATGATGCCAATATTGGCTTATTATCATCAATACCTCAACGTGGTGACCTAATTCTGTTTGATGAATTAGTACATGCATCCATAAGAGACGGCATTACTATGAGTAATGCTAAATCTTATAAGTATAAACATAATGATTTAGAGGATTTAGATAAGATACTGAAACGAGTTCAACATAAAAATGAAGAGATTTATATAATAACAGAATCGGCCTTCTCAATGGATGGAGATTCGCCAGACATTCAAAAACTTGTACAGCTATGCAAAAATAATAGCGCACATCTTATTATTGACGAAGCTCATGCTATAGGTGTTTTCAATAAAGGTTTGGTGCAACAATTGAGATTAGAGAATGATGTTTTTGCCAGAATTATAACTTTCGGAAAAGCTTTAGGCTGCCATGGAGCAACAATATTAGGTTCGCAACACTTAAAAGATTATCTCATTAATTTTTCGCGTTCTTTTATATACACCACAGCTCTACCACCACATACATTGGCTACGATTAAAACAGCATACGATGAGCTTATCATTCAAGGCGAATGCGAAGAATCTCAAATGCAAAAACTCAAAGAAAATATTGCTTTTTTTAAATCTGAAACTTCTAATCTACAGCTTCAGGAACTATTCATTAAAAGTGATTCTGCAATCCATTGCTGTATTGTACCTGGAAATGAAGAAGTAAAAACCTTAGCACAACATCTTCAAAACAAAGGCTTTGATGTAAAACCAATTTTGTCACCAACTGTTCCTGTAGGAAAAGAACGATTACGATTTTGTTTACATAGTTATAATTCTAAAGCCGAAATAACAAATGTGTTAGAACATCTTGCTATTTTTGTTAAAAAATAAATGAGGGATAATTACACCATTTTAGCTGTTTTTGAATATTCAACAGAGGCACAACTCATCAAATCCAAGTTAGATTCTGAGGGAGTTCAAACAATGTTAATGGATGAAAAAACTATTGACTCCGACCCTTTAATTAGCCAAGCAATTGGAGGTGTGAAATTACTAGTTCACAACGATGATCTGGACAAAGCAGTAAAGATTTACAACGATGTAAGAACTTATATTAAAGACGATAATGGAAATGAAATGGTCTGTCCTAAATGCTCATCTAATAGAATTCTGATTGCTGATCTTGAAAGAAAAAATTTATTTTTTATGTTGTTTCCGTTCTTTGAAAGCAAAAAGTATATCTGCAATGATTGTAAAACAATCTTTAAATGAAAACATATTTTGTAACCGGAATCTCGACAGACGTTGGCAAAACTATAGCTTCAGCAATTTTAGTTGAAGCTTTAAATGCAGACTACTTTAAGCCAGTACAAGCTGGTGATCTTGATAATAGCGACACACATAAAGTAAAACGCTTAGTTTCAAATTCTACATCTGTTTTTCACCCAAATAGTTATGCTTTAAAAACACCGATGAGTCCTCATGGAGCAGCGGATATCGATGGATTGAAAATTGATATTAACAATATAAAACGTCCAAAAACTGACCATCATTTAGTTATTGAAGGAGCTGGAGGGCTGATGGTACCATTAAACGACTCTATAACCATTTTAGATATCATCCAACCCGATGATAAAGTTATAGTACTGTCTCGCCATTATTTAGGCAGCATTAATCATACCCTTTTAACTATTAATACTTTAAAAGAAAAAGGATTTGATGTTGCATTGATTTATAGTGGTGATGAACACAAATCAACAGAATCTATTATCGAAAAAATGACTGGAGTGAATGTGATAGGTAGAATAAATGACGAACCTTACTTTGATCAAAATGTGGTTAAGGAATATGCCAAAAAGTTTAAAGATAAGTTATGAATTTAAAGCAACGCGATAAAAAACACCTTTGGCACCCACTAAAACAACATCAGTTACAGCCAGAAAGTATTGCAATTGTAAAAGCAAAAGGTTGTATCCTAACTGATGAAGACGGTAACGAATATATCGATGCTATTTCCTCATGGTACACGTGTATGTTTGGTCATTGCAACGATTATATAATTGACAAGGCCTATAAACAAATGCAGCAGCTAGACCAAGTAATGTTTAGTGATTTTACACACGAACCTGCTATTAAACTCTCTGAAGAACTTATAAAAATATTACCTAAAGGACAGAGCAAGGTTTTCTTTAATGATAATGGTTCTACAGCAGTTGAAGCTGGTATCAAAATGGCATTGCAGTACTATTTTAACAAGGGTGAAAAACGATCTACATTTCTTGCTTTTGAGAATGGATTTCACGGAGACACCTTTGGTGCTATGAGTGTATCTGGCCTATCCGTTTATAATGGTCCTTTCGAAAACTTTTTAATTGAGGTAAAACGTATTCCTACACCTAATGGCACAAACCATGAAGATATTCTCAACCAATTGCAAAGCTTTGTTTCTAATTGCGATATCGCAGGATTTATATATGAACCTATAATACAAGGGGCTGCTGGCATGACAATCCATGATGCAGATGGGCTAAATGAAATTCTGAATTTTTGTAAAAAGAATAATATCTTAACCTTAGCAGACGAGGTAATGACAGGTTTTGGAAAAACCGGTAAATATTTTGCTTCAGATTATATAGAAACAAAGCCAGATATTATATGTTTAAGCAAAGCTTTAACAGCAGGATTAGTGCCTATGGCAATAACGTCTTGCACTCAAAATATCTATAACGCATTTTTGAGTAATGAAATGGCAAAAGGTTTTTTTCATTGCCATACCTATTCCGGGAATCCCATAGCCTGTTCTGCCGCAATTGCAGCAATAGAACTATTGCAAACCGAAGACATACAAAATAACATAAAACGAATTATTAAATCTCATCAAGTATTTAATGACCATATAAAAACACATCCTAAAGTAAAATCTACACGACAAATAGGTGTTATTTTTGCCTTAGACTTAAACACTAAAGTGCAACGTTATGGTGATTTACGCGACAAATTGTTAAAATTCTTTATGGATAGAGGCGTCTTTTTAAGACCTCTTGGTAATACCATTTATATCCAAGTTCCTTATGTGATTTCTAAAAAAGAGCTTCAGGTAGTATATCAAGTCATTGAAGAAGCTTTAGAGATTGTCTAATGGCACTTCAATATTTGTATCTAATAAATCAATAGCTTCTGTTTCACCATCAATTTTCACATAAAGTAAATGGTATGCCCATTCATCGTTTATTTTTTCAGCATCGACAATAATACTACCTTCATCTTTAGGTCCTTTTATTGGTATAGTTAATTCTACTGTAGTAGATCCATTTGAATATTTGTAGCTTGTGTTTCCCATACCATTGGTCTCAATTGGCGTACCTAAAAATTCAATAACTTGTTCATTCTTTACAGCCTTATCATAGGCATATGTATAAGGCTCTGACTCCTTTATAGTATCTGAAACTTTATAAATTAAGCCACCAATAACCACAACTGCTACTACTATAAACATTAGGCAGCCACCTCCAAGCAGCCATCCCCAGTTACGACCAAACCAACTCTTCTTTCTATAGTCTTCCATATTGTTCTATTAATTTATTATGTAAGTAAGTCAAAATAAGTTTATGTTACAATTTAATAATAAATAGTGACCGTTGGTTTTTAAAATAGGGTTTAAGTACTACTTTTGCTGTAAACATTATTTCTATTGAATCAGCCCATTTCTATAACTGCGATTTCATCTATTTCTCCTCTAGGTTTCACAAAGGAAACGATCTGGAAAAACTATATCTCTAAATCTCATTTTTTTAGTAAGAAAGATGAAAATTTAGTAGCTAAATTATCTGTTGAAGCAAAACAAGAAATTGAAAATCTAAGACATTCCAATGCCAAGTATAAGCAACTTGATGATTCGGTTTTGTATGGAATTTTTGCAGCCAGAGCAGTAATTAAAAATGCTGGGTGGTCTGCAAACGATAATTTTGGAATCAACATAGGATCCTCAAGAGGAGCAACTACTTTATTCGAAAACTATTTTCAGGGGTTTTTAGATAACAAAAAAGCGGAAACATTAAGTTCTCCAACAACAACCTTAGGTAATATATCCTCATGGATTGCACACGATTTACAAACTAAAGGTCCCGAAATTTCACATTCTATAACATGCTCTACAGCTTTGCACGCTATGCTTAATGGTGTGGCCTGGCTAAACGCTGGCATGTGCGAAAAATTTTTAGTTGGTGGTAGCGAAGCCCCATTAACATCTTTTACCATTGCACAAATGCAAGCATTAAAGATTTATGCAAAACGAGATAATCATTTTCCATGCAAAGCTTTAGACTTTAATAAAACAGAAAATACAATGATTCTAAGTGAAGCAGCTGCACTTGCTTGCTTAGAAAAAGGGAGATCTAAAGATGCATTAGCCTATATAGAAGGTTTTGGTTATGGCACAGAATTATTAGAACATAACGCATCACTTTCAACAAATGCCGATTGTTTTCAACGCTCAATGGCAATGGCATTAAAAGATTCAAATCCAGATGATATTGATATTATAATAACACATACACCAGGTACCATAAAAGGAGATTTAGCAGAATATAATGCGATTAAAAAGATTTTTTGTAACAAAATTCCTGCTCTAACTACTAATAAAATACAAGTTGGTCATAGTCTAGGAGCTTCCGGATTACTCAGTGTAGAAATGGCCATACTTATGCTTAACCATCAAACATTTATTGACATTCCTTACTTGGAGCAATCGCATCCAAAAAAGATTTCAAAAATTATGATAAATGCCGTCGGCTTTGGTGGTAATGCAGTGTCAGTAATACTTTCAAAATAGGTAGAAAACTCTATTCTGAATGTATAAAAATTGTTTAACCTTTAATTCTTTATGATTATGCTAGAGTGGTTTTCAAACTTAGCGTTTCTATCTAAATTATACTGGTCAATAGCCTTAGTTGGTTCTTTGATATTTATTATCATAATGATAATGGCATTTGTTGGTGGTGATGCAGATGACATTGGAGATGTTGATTCTGATATCGACTCGGATGCTGGTGCAGGTTTTCAATTTATTTCCTTCAAAAATTTAGTAGGCTTTTTTACCATTTTTGGATGGAGTGGTATAGCATGTATCGATGCTGGTCTGTCAAAACCCTTAACAATTATCGTGTCTGTAGTTTGCGGATTATTAATGATGGTTATTATGGCTTCATTGTTTTATTTTATCAGTAAGCTCAGCGATAGTGGTACTCTAAATTACAAAAATGCGTTAGATGCCGTAGGCGAGGTCTATCTGACAATTGGTGCAGATCGCTCAAGTATGGGAAAAGTAAGTGTTAATGTTCAAGGTACAGTACGTGAACTCGACGCACTTACAGACGCATTAACCGAACTAAAATCCGGAACCATAATAAAAGTCGTCGATGTGACTTCAAACGGAATTCTTATTGTAGACCGAACACGAAAACCTATTGAACCTTCACAATCAAAACCTGATGAGCTTCAAACGGGTGAAACTCATTTATTAGATAATGAATAAAATTAATTACTAACCATAAAAAATCATAGTCCTATGAACTTACTTATTCAAGAAAACATAAATATGGATGGCTTTGGTGGACCAATGCTACTCATTTTCGTCGCTCTATTTATTGTACTAACACTTGTTCTTTTAATTAAACGTTATAAGCGCTGTCCTTCGGACCGTATACTTGTAGTTTATGGAAAAGTTGGTGGTGGTAAATCCGCTAAATGTATTCATGGCGGTGCAGCTTTTATTATACCTGTTATTCAAGATTATGAATATTTAGATTTAACACCGATTTCAATAGAAGTTAATCTGGTAAATGCATTATCAAAGCAAAATATCCGTGTTAATGTACCTTCGCGTTTTACTATTGGTGTCTCTACCGAACCAGGCGTAATGCAAAATGCAGCAGAACGTTTATTAGGTCTTGGTTTACAAGACATACAAGAATTAGCAAAAGAAATCATCTTCGGACAATTACGTTTAGTAGTAGCCTCAATGGATATTGAAGAGATTAATTCTGATAGAGATAAGTTTTTAAGCAATATTTCACAATCTGTTGAATCTGAATTAAAGAAAGTTGGTCTAAAATTAATCAATGTAAACATTACAGATATTGTTGATGAATCTGGCTATATTGAAGCGCTTGGTAAAGAAGCTGCAGCCCATGCAATTAACGCGGCTCGTAAATCTGTTGCAGAAAAAACCAGAGATGGATCCATTGGAGAAGCTAATGCTGTGCAAGATGAAAGAACTCAAGTTGCTGCCGCAAATGCACAAGCTGTTGAAGGTGAAAACGCAGCAAAAATTTCAGTTGCAAACTCAGATTCATTACGTCGTCAAAGAGAAGCTGAAGCTGAGCGCGTGGCTATAGCTGCTGAAAAAGTACAATCTGCAAAAGCTTTAGAAGAGTCTTATGCTGCTGAGCAACAAGCTGAAGCTGCCAGAGCCGAGCGTGAGCGTTCTTCTCAAATGGCCGATGTTATTGTACCTGCTGAAATTGATAAACGAAAGGTTGAAATTGATGCTGAAGCCGAAGCTGAGCGCATCAGAAGAAAAGCAAAAGGTGAAGCAGACGCTATACTATTTAAAGCTCAAGCTGAAGCAAAAGGACTTTATGAAGTCTTAACAAAACAGGCTGCTGGTTTAGATGAAATTGTAAAGGCTGCTGGTAACAGTTCTAAAGATGCAGTATTATTATTAATTGCAGATAAACTACCAGAACTGGTTAAAACTCAAGCTGAAGCTATTAAGAACATTAAGATCGATAAAGTCACTGTTTGGGAAAATGGAGGTAATAAAGATGGGAAATCTTCAACTTCAAACTTTATCTCTGGAATGTATAAATCGGTCCCGCCTTTACAAGAAATGTTTAATATGGCTGGTATGGATTTGCCAGAGTATTTAAAAGGCAAAGACAAAAAGGAAATTGAAGCAGATGATGCAGAAATTGAAAAGTCTGAAGACAAATAAATAAAATGAAAATTCCACTTTTAAAAGTGGAATTTTCTATTTTTACCACATAATCATTTTCTATGAGCGAAGTAAGACACAACTGGACCAAAGAAGAAATTCTAGACATATATAATAAACCCTTAATGGAACTGCTTTACAAAGCAGCAACAATTCACAGACAGCACCACGATCCTAATACAGTTCAGGTGTCTACCTTATTGTCTATTAAAACAGGTGGATGCCCAGAAGATTGTGGCTACTGCCCTCAAGCGGCTCGTTATCACACAGATATAGAGGGTAATGATCTAATGACTGTTCAGCAGGTAAAAGCTCAAGCCTTACGTGCAAAATCTTCGGGAAGCTCACGAGTATGCATGGGTGCAGCATGGAGAAATGTAAAAGATGGACCAGAATTTGATCAGGTTTTAGAAATGGTACGCACCATCAACAAACTCGATATGGAAGTGTGTTGTACACTTGGTATGGTTACCGAAAATCAAGCAAAACGTCTTGCTGAAGCAGGCTTATATGCTTACAACCATAATTTAGATTCTTCTGAAGAGTATTATAAAGAAGTAATCTCTACACGTGGATTCGAAGACCGTTTAGAAACCATAGATAATGTTCGTAAAACAAATGTAACCGTATGTTCTGGTGGCATTATTGGTATGGGTGAAAAAGAAGAAGACAGAGCAGGAATGTTAGTGGCACTAACCACTTTAAATCCACAGCCAGAATCTGTACCTATTAATGCTTTAGTAGCAGTTGACGGTACACCTTTGGAAGATCAAGAACCTGTGTCTATCTGGGACATGGTACGTATGGTCGCAACAACACGCATTGTGTTGCCAGAAACCCAAGTACGATTGAGCGCAGGAAGAACACAAATGACGCGCGAAGGTCAAGCACTATGCTTCTTTGCAGGAGCTAATTCTATTTTTGCAGGTGACAAACTCTTAACAACTCCAAACCCAGATGTTAATGAGGATATGGAGATGTTTAAGCTTCTGGGATTAAACCCTCAAAAGCCTTTCATTAAAAAAATGCAACCACAAACCGTTGAAGCAGAAAACTCTCAATTTAAACCCTTAGGTGAAAAACCAAAATGGTCACGGCCAGATCATAAAATTGAGCGTAACGAAGAAGCCAAACAAAAAGCTAAAGCTTTAAAGTAATTCTAATTAACAATAAGTAAATTTTAGTAACGTTTTATTAACTTTGACTTACTAAACGTTTGAATATTGCAATTAAATCTTCAAGATATACCTCGTGTTGAATCCATCACGAAAACCGATTTTATAAAGCATTACTTTAAACCACAGAAGCCTGTGGTCATTGAGCGTTTTATAGAAGATTGGCCTGCATACTCTAAATGGAGCTTAGACTACATGAAAGAAGTTGCTGGTGACAAAATGGTTCCGCTTTACGATGATAGGCCAGTAGACTACAAAGATGGTTTTAATGAAGCTCATGCTACGATGAAAATGAGTGATTATGTAGACTTACTAAAACGAGAGCCTACAAAATTCAGGATTTTTCTTTGGAATATTTTAAAAGAAGTACCTCAACTTCAGAAAGATTTCAGTTATCCAGACTTTGGCTTAAAGCTCATGAAAGGCTTACCGATGCTATTTTTTGGAGGAACGGACTCTTATACATTTATGCACTACGACATAGACTTAGCTAATATTTTTCATTTTCATTTCGAAGGTAAAAAACAGTGTATCTTGTTCGATCAAAAGCAGAATAAATATTTATATAAAGTTCCTCATTCTTTAATTACCAGAGAGGATATTGACTTTGCCAATCCAGATTTTGAGAAATGGCCTGCACTCAAACATGCTAAAGGCTGGATTTGCGATTTAAAGCATGGTGAAATATTATATATGCCAGAAGGTTATTGGCATTACATGCGATATATTACCCCTGGGTTCTCTATGAGTTTAAGAGCTATTGCAAGAAATCCCAAAAATCTAAGTAAGGCACTTTATAATGTCTTTTTAATGCGTAATTACGATAATCTTATGCGTCGAATTAAAGGACAAAAGTGGATAGATTGGAAAAACGAAAGAGCCATCAAAAACACAAACCGTTTCGTCTAATCTTCGTTTTCAAATACTGTTAAAACAGGAATCTAAAATTTGTATATTTGCCCACATTTTTAAAAAATTTAATATGAAAAAAATTGTATTAATAGTAGCTATACTAGCTTTTAGTTATAGCCATTCACAAGTTTTTGAAGGTAAAGGAGATCAAAAATTTCAGATAGGTGCAAACTTTCAGGATGAAGCCACAGGTATCAATATCACTTATGATTATGGTTTAGGTGATAATATTTCTGTTGGCGTATCTTCATCATACGCTTTGGGCATTGATGACCGCTTAGATGCAGATTTTGGTGATCGTTTTGATTTAAAAGCAAGATTTAATGCTAATATTGGAAACGTATTAAATATTGATGAAAATTTTGATTTTTACCCTGGTCTTAGCCTAAGTTTAAAGAATTTTGGTGGTCATATTGGTGCACGTTACTTCTTTTCGGATGGATTCGGTATATATACTGAAGCTGCCTTTCCATTAGCAAAGTATAGTGATGATAAATCTGATGTAGGTTATTATCTATATAATCAGTTTACACTTAATATTGGAGCTTCCTTTAATTTATAAATCTAAAAACGATATATTTTCTAAAAGCGTTTTTTATACTTATTCTATTGTTACACTTTTTAAAAAATGTATTTCATCGTGTTTTTTAAACACTTTATGATACCAAAGTGCATTTCATCGAAAAATTCTACCTTTTGTCATTTATTTATTATTACTTGTTATAAGTTTTAGATCCCCTTATAACTAGCCCTATAAAATCAAATCAACTATGAAAACGACCTACAGTTTTCAAATGTTAGTTGCTACATTATTATTAACTGTTATAAGTTCTTATGGATCTAGCAAAAATGCATTTGTTTCAAAAAATGGATCAAGCACATTATTAGCCAACTCATTCCCTAGCTCTTTATCAAATTTCGAATATGAAATTAATTTAGGGCCATCAACTAATCAGACTTTTAGTATTAATGATGGTACATTCCTAAATAGGTCTTACACGGTAACAGCTCCAGTGGGGTATGAAGTCTCTACATCATCTTCGTCTGGGTTTAGCAATTTAATTGTTATTCCAGGCTCGGTTATAGACTTAGGAGCTGTAACCGTTTTTATTCGTTTATCATCAAGTTTATCAATAGGCATATATAATGGTAGCCTTACGATAACAGCTTCAGGAGTTAATGAAATTATAGAACTTTATGGTGAAGTTACAAGGAGGCAAACCACTTGGGATGGTAGCGCATGGAATAATGGAACTCCAGATATTGAGTCTATTGCCATAATAAACAACAATTATTCTACAACTTCTCATGGTAATTTTAGTGCTTGGGCATTGGATATTAGCTCTACTTATCAACTGACAATAAATGACAATACTTATATAGAAGTTGAAAATGATGTCGTAATTGACGGAACCCTACAAGTAGAATCTACAGGTTCTTTTGTTCAAAATAACAACTCTGGTACATTTACCATTAATAATGGTGGTAGTGCTTCTGTCGTTAAAAATACATCGTTATTAAAAAGTTGGCACGACTACACATATTGGAGCTCTCCAGTTAATGGCACAAATGTAAATAGTGCATTTTCTTCTTCTCATCCTAATTATAGGTTTTGGTTTAATGCACAAAATTATCTGGACATACTAAGAGAAACCGAAAATGGAAACTCTTATGTTTCAGGACATGATGATATCGATGACAATGGAGATGATTGGACACTTCTAAATGGTTCAGACAATTTAACACCTGGTGTTGGATATGCTGCATCACATTCTCCTTCTGGTTTTGTAAGTGGTTATAGCTATCAATATACCTTTTCTGGTCCATTCAATACAGGTAATATTACCACACCAATATATTATAATGGTGACAATGGTGATAATGATTGGAATTTTATTGGAAACCCATATCCTTCTGCAATAAGTGTTGATACTTTTTTTACAGAAAATGGATCAGTAGTTGGTGACGCCATTTATTTATGGTCTCATGCCAATCCTCCTAGTAGTTCTAATAATGGTAATGAGGTTTTAAATTACAGTACAAACGACTATGCGATTATCAATGCTGGTAGTGGAGAAATAGCTGGAGGTTCTAGAGTTATTCCGAATAGATATATTCCTTCTTGTCAAGGTTTTTTTATCCAAGGTAAGACTAATGGAAATGTAACATTTAACAATGACATGCGTATGAAAGATAATACCAGTAATAGTCAGTTCTTTAGACAAAATACTAATACATTAGCTAATAAGCTCTGGCTGGATTTAACATCAGACAATGGAGTCTTTAATCAAATTTTAGTGGCTTATGTAGATGGTGCTACAGATAATAATGATGGCTCAGCTTATGATTCTCCACGATTTCTATCTTCAGATACTGCAGCTATAATTTATACAACAATAGGGAATGAAGCTGAAACAAAATACGCTATTCAAGGTAAACATACATCTAGTTTAAATACTGAAGAAGTAATTGGCATTGGGTTTTACACCTCAATAACAGATGCTACAGTTTACACCTTTTCCATTCCTAAAAAACAAGGTGATTTTATGACAAGTCACCCTATTTTTATAAAAGATAATCTATTAAACATTACTCACAATCTTATAGAGTCTGACTATTCTTTTTCCTCTAGTACAGGTATCTTTAACAATCGTTTTGAGATTGTATTTACAACCGAAACATTGAACATTAATGAAGAGTTTTTTTATGACTCCATAGTAATTAAAGAAGTAAGTGATACTAAAATAAAGTTCAGCTCTAAAGTAATTGCATCAAAAATAAAAAACATAGAGTTATATAATATTCAGGGAAAGTCCGTCTATAATATACCTGTTAATAATACCGAAAGTATACTAAACATATACAACCTTAAAATTGGAACCTACATTGCAAAGGTGGAATTGGATAATGGTACAATAATTAATAAAAAAATGGTAAAACGACTTTAAATTAAGTTTTATTTTGGGACGAAAAACCTGTGATTACAATAAGTGTCTCAGGTTTTTCTATTTTATACACTCATTAAGTTTTTGATAAACTAGGTGAGATTCCCAGCCTCTGTATAGCAAATAATCAGCTACTTTTTTCTTTTTCTTTAATACGTTCTTTTCCGTAATCTCCTCTATACGTTTTCTTGCAAGTTCATCTAAAGTTTTGTGATAATCTTCTAGATCAATTTCTTTAAGTGCAACATCAATAGCATACTTTGAAATATCTCTAAACTTCAATTCTCTAATCAATCTGTTTTTCCCCCATTTTTTAATTCTAAACTTTCCTCTTACAAAGGTTTTTGCAAAACGCGCTTCGTTGAGATAATTTTGCTGAATCAAATGCACTATAATTTTATCAACAGCCTCAGGAATCATCTTCATATCCTTAAGTTTGTGCCTTACTTCTTTATGACAACGCTCTTGGTAAATGCAATAATTTTCAAGCTTTTTTTGCGCTTCATCGAACGTATATGTTTTTTGAGGGTTCATAAGGCGAAAATATAACTTTTTGTTAATAATTTCTTACCTTTCAAAACGCTGATTTGCAATGATTTTGATATATCTTTGTTATTTATTAGCTGTTAATTAATCCCTATGAAAAAGCAATACTCCCTTATCTTATTACTATGCCTATGCTTTATTGTGTCTGGTTATGGGCAAACAACGATTATAGATTTCGAGACTGTCAATGATGGTTATACTCCTTCAACAAATATTCCTGGTCCAAATGGCTGGGAGGATATTTTCGACAGAACTAACCACAACATGACCATTATAACAAATGAAGATGGTTATTATTGGGCTATTGAAGACATTAACGGCTCACCCTTCATAGACATTGATCAAATCGATATAACTGGTGCAACAGAATTTGAATTCTCAATAGACTGGATAGCACATCATTTTAATGATTGGGATGCAGACTCTGAATTTTCTATCACTTATTCAATTGATGGTGGTACATATCAAAATTTAATTTGGGTTCGAAACGTATCTGGAGCAACGAATGCGCCAGCTGCTATAGATACAGATTTTGATGGAACAGGAGAATGCGGTCCCACAACTACATTGCCAAGTCGGTCCACTGGTACATCAAGTGGATGTACAGTTGATGCTTCTAGAAATCAATTTGAAACTTATACTACAACACCTATTGCTCTTACTAGCAATTCTACTTTAGACATTAGATTATCATTTGTAAACTTAAATAATGGTGATGAAGGACTATATTTAGATAATATTACCATCGATTTAACCATACCTTCCTGTACACCTGCCCATAGCCTCACTAGTTTTGCACCAACTGAAGGCCCTATAGGCACAGTTGTAACTATAACTGGTGATGATTTTTCAAATTCAACTTCTGTAGATTTTAACGGCACAGCTTCGACCAACATTATCTATTTAGACACTGATGCAGATGGCACAATAGATACTTTATTAGCAGAAGTTCCAACCGGAGCAACAACGGGAAATATTACTATAACAGAGGCTGGTTGTCCTTTAACTTCGGCATCACCTTTTACCGTACTCGACACCTCAGTAAGTGGTTGCAATTCCACCAATCTTTCTGATTTAATTATTACTGAATTATATGATAGGAATGGCGGCACACTTGGTTACATTGAAATATATAATGGTACTGGATCTGCAGTAAACTTAAGTAACTACTCTGTTCGTAGATATGGTAGTATAGCTGATGTAGGAGCTACTCCTGATAATTACACACTATATACTTTTCCTGCTTCCACTTCAACTATCAATAATAATACAGTAATTTTCGGAGAGGTATTTTCACCTGGAAATACTGACTCTGATACTACACCTGACTTTACTTATGATGTAGATTGCTCTTTTACTAGTGGACCGCCAAACCCAAGTTGTGGCGGATTTAATTCTGATGATGTTTTTGAATTATATAACGGTACAACTTTGGTTGATATATATCACGTTCCAAATAGAGATGATACAAATGCTTTAATTTCTGCTGGATATTATGCTCGAAGAGATCCTAATACAGCTGGTCCAAATACAATGAGTAACCCAAGTGATTGGTCTCAATTAAATCAAAATGATAATGGATCCCCTGCAACAGACGATCTAGGTGTATTTGTTTACACAGGAAGCACAACAACTTATCCCTCAGCGACAGCACCATCAGATGTAATAGGTAGTTGTTTAACTTCAGCTTCTTTTACATCTAATGGAACAGCATCAGCTGGTGGAGCTATAACTTATCAATGGTACTTTAATGATGGTACTAGCACTTCCTGGACAATCGTTAATGCTACTAATTTACCATTAACATCCGTTACAGGAGCTACCAATTCCACCTTAACTTTAACTGATGGTCTCTATAACTATGATAACTATCAATTTTATTGTGAGGTTACTGAAAATGGCACCTGTAGCGCAATATCTAATGCCGCACAATTAAGAATAGGTACTGCCACCTGGAATGGTACAAATTGGATATGGAATAACGGTACAGCAATAGACACAGCTCCTTCTTTAGCTTCTAATGTAGTGCTTGATGATGACTTTAATACTTCAATTGGCGGTTTACAGCAAAGTTTTAGTGCTTGTAACTTAACACTCAATGACAATGTCTCATTATTCATTGATGATGATGATTATGTAGAAGTACAAAATGATTTAGTTGTTAATAATATTACAACTGGTGGTATTAACATTGAACCTAGAGGTTCATTTGTACAGATTAATGATAATGGATTAGTAAGTGCAGACGAACCCGAAAATCTCACTGTAAATAAAGTTACTGCTCCTGCAAATAATTGGTATGAATATACCTATTGGAGCTCCCCTGTTGCCAATGAAATTATTGGAGATGCGCTTTTACCTTCAAACGTAAATAGACGGTATTGGTTTAATGCTCAGAACTATTTAGATGAATATGCAGAAGTAGGTAATAATAATGCAACAGGAGCTGGTAATGAAGGACAAGATGATATAGATGATGATAACAATGATTGGCAACAAATTACTGGTTCATCAACAATCAGTACTTCTTCATTTTTAGAACCTGGAATTGGCTACGCCTCTACTCACGACCCTGCTGCTTTTAATTGTACTCCAGGGCCTGGCTGCCCAGATCCGAGACCTGGTGTTAGGTATACGTTTTCTGGGTTGTTTAACAATGGTATTGTAGAACCTAACATCTATAGAAATGATATAGAGAGAAGTGACAATAACTGGAATCTTATTGGAAACCCTTATCCATCGGCAATTGATGTCGATCAATTCTTTGCTGTAAATTTTTACAGCACAACAAATCCAAATGGATCATCTTCGGGAACTATAGAAGGTGTTGTTTATATGTGGTCTCACAATTCACCTCCAGATGCCACAAATAATGGAAATCAGAACCTCAACTTCTTAGCCTCTGATTATGTGGTCATCAATGGCTTAGGAACTGTAACACCTACCGAAGAACAAGGTACAGGTGAAACTTTACCTAATCGTTTTATCCCTTCTGGTCAAGCCTTTTTTGTTGCCATGTCTGATAACGGAGGACCTGCATATAATATGTCTAGTCCGAGTACTGAAACCGATCAAATTGTTTTTAATAATGCTATGCGCGTTAGAACCAATAATGATCAGTTTTTTAGAAATGCATCACAACCAAATCCCGACAACAAATTATGGGTAAATTTAACTTCAGATAATGGGGTTTTTAGTCAAATTTTAGTAGGCTATACAGATGGTGCCACAAATAATTTTGATGGATCTTATTACGATGCCTACAGAAATCTTTCTAATGATTCCTACTCGGGCTTATACTCATTAATTGATAATAACGAAAAACAATTTGCTATACAAGGTAGAAACCCAAACAGTTTAACCTTAGACGAAGTTATTCCTTTAGGGTTTTTTACAGCAATAGAAGATCCTACAATTTATACGTTATCTATACCACAGGTAGAAGGTGACTTTATGAATTCTAATACTATTTATTTAATAGATAGACTAGATAATAGTATTCATCAACTAAGTACATCTGATTACTCCTTCGTATCAGAAACTGGAGAATTCAATGAACGTTTTGAGATTGTTTTTACACCTGAAGCACTTTCTATAGATGATAACATCATTGATTCTAATGCGCTTACAATTATAGAGCTTACCAATGGTGATGTTAAATTTAAAGTAGGTTCTCAGTTTACAATTAATCAAGTAGAAATACTAGATTTACAAGGGAGGCAAATCTATGTTTTACAAGGAAACAGCTCTACAGAGGTATTCAATTTATCTCAGCTTAGTAGTGCCCCTTACGTTGCCAAGGTTACTTTATCTAACGGGCGTGTAATTAGTAAAAAAGCGATTAAACAATAAGTAAGTAGCTTAAGCCTTCTTACAAACTATATTTTAATGCCAAAACTAAATTTCTACCAGCTGCAGAAATACCTGAAGAATATGGTCTATAACGTTGATCGGTAATATTCTCTAAACCTGCCGTTATAGAAAGTTTATTATTCCAATTGTATTGCGTTCTAAAATTTATAGTATACCATGACGGAGTATAAGGATTACCATTTTTGTCTTTTGCATATAAATAATCCTTAGATAATTCTGATGGCGCTAATTGATTAAAGGACAACTCATTATTATACACTAAAAAAGCATCAAAAAGTAATTTGCTGTTTTTCCATATTAAATGAGTTCTACCAAAATTAGGAGCCACATGCCTTACAGGCACTTCTACTCCATTATTATCTTCTGTACCACCTATAACATTATATTGTGAGCGCAACTTTAAACGTTCAGAAAAGCTAACCTCAACACCAACCTCAAAACCATAAATCCATGCTTTGGATGCATTTTGTATGGCTTGTACAGTACTTAATTCGCCATCATATATAATTTCGGTTTCTCCATTAAGCTCAAAATCTCTTCGGATTAAGGCATTGTCTAAGAATGTATAATACGTGGCTAAATCGAAAATTACATTATCATTAAAATTTAGTTTTAAGCCCAGTTCTCCACTATAAGCATACTCAGCCTTAAGGTCCTTGTTAGGAACAACTACCGAGCCAGGTTCTGAATCAAACACCTTACCTATATCATCTATATTTGGTGCTCTAAAAGCGGTTGAGGCATTCAATTTCCATTGAATGGTTTTGCTCGGCGACCATGTGATGCCAGCGGTACCTGTTAAGGCTCCAGTATTAACCTCAGCATCGTCAAAGGGTAAATTTAAAAATGTGTTGTTTTCGGTAAAACTAGCATTAGCAATAACTTGATTGTACCTCAAACCCGATTGAAAAACAAATTTAGAATTAGGTTTATGTTTTAAACTAACATAACCAGCCATAGATTGCCATGTTGATCCATTTGGGTAACGGGTTACATTAGAAACAGTAGTGTTAGCTTCAATATTTTCTTCTTTTGCTTTAGAACCAACGGTGTTATATAGGTATTCTAGTCCATAAAAAACAGATGTCTCTGGGTTTATCTTTTTTTCTAAATCTAAATTAAAAGAAATGGCATCCACATTCTCCTCTCTTACTTCTCTTAATGGCGACTGAAAATCTCTGTCCCTTCTACTTTCTACAAAATTTTGATACGCTGCCGTAGCTTGTATTTTGTCATAAAGATTAGACCCACTAATAGTTTTTGTTACCTGTAAGTTTCCCATAAACCATTGCTGTGGTCCATATTCCCATTCAGCTGAACGCAATGTTTCCCCTCTAGGTCTTATCAATCTATCATACCTTGGATAATCTGAAGTAGTTGTATAATAGAGGCCTAAATCAAAATATATGTTGTCTGAAGGTTCATAATGCACCTTCTGCATTAAACTAACCTGACTATAAGCCGTTGGCTTTTGAATTTTGGGTTCTGAATTGGTAATAATAATATCTTCACCGTTTTGCCTAACTACATATTCTGATCTAAGATAGTCTCTTGGACCATTACTACCCATCCTCAAATCATCAAAGTCCGTATAGCTTACATTAGTTAAAAACGCCCATTTTTTATAACCTAAATTAAGATCAAAATGTCCTGTCTTTTCATTGTTTGCACTTGCGTATCTTATTAGTGCATTACCCCTTAAAAACATTTCGTCTTTGTAAGATAATTGAGGTTTCTTAGTATAAAAACTCATTACACCACCAATTGCATCGCTACCATAAACTACGGAACCAGCACCTAAAGTCACTTCTGTATTCTTTATAGATAGAGGATCTATAGATATAATATTTTGAAGATTCCCGCCTCTAAAAATAGCGTTATTCATACGTACACCATCTACAGTTATAAGTAGTCTATTAGTCGAAAAACCTCTTATCATTGGGCTTCCACCACCTAATTGACTTTTTTGTATATATATGTTTCCGGTATTTTCAAGTAAATCAGCACTTGTTTGTGGATTGGTTAACGCAATTTCTTTAGCATCAAGACTTACAATTGTTTGAGGTATATCTCGCTTATTTTGCTCAAATTTAGATGCCGAGATTACAATTTGGTTTAAGCTTTCTACTTTAAAAGTTAAATAAATAGTGTAGTTTTTTTCAGCAATTTCGAGCTTCCTAAATTGTGTTTTTTCATATAATAAATTCTGAAAATATATAATTTCTCGATCGTTAAAAATATTTAACTGAGCCTTTCCATTTATATCAGTAACTACATATTTGGTTTTCTTTAAATTGTATAACGCTACACCAGAAACAGGTTCATTTGTCCCTACTTCTAATACAGTAATGGTCTGAGAAAACACCATCTGTACAAAAAGAAACAAAATAACACTAAAAATGATATTACATTTCACTTTTAAGCACATACATCTTCATTAAAATCTCTGCATAAATTTTGCTTAATGAAATACATCATTTAGCACTTGTAATGATTTGGGCTTTTTAAAACCACCCAAATGTAATTCAAAATAATACAATAACATATTTAAAAACTCTTGTCTTTGTTTTGCATTAATTTTTATAGTATGCAAACCATCAAAATTTATGCCCAACAGGCATTTTAATAGTGTTAAATTTTCTCCTGAAATTGAGTAAATTCCATTTGTTGATGCTTCAAAAGTTCCTGATTCTAAATTAAAATAAGGATAATCTTTATTAATATTTTCTGGTTGAAACCCTAAATAACGTGTTAATTTTAATAAAAAGAGTAAATGGAAATTTGCATATTGCTCTAGGTTATCTAGGTATTGTAATGCGGTTTCTATATAATCAAATAGACTTTCGTTTTTCTCCTCTTCCTTTAATACATTAGATAAAATTTCGGATAAAAATAATACAATAGCACTTTTATAAATATTAGTATGAAGACTTTTGTAAATATAGTTTGGTTTTACCTCTCTTATTGAATGAAGTGATTGATTAGGCTTATAACTTTCTTCAATCTGAAGTAGAGATAGCGCTTGAAAATATACTGTTTTGGTTTGACTTTTTTTAGATTTTAAAACACCTCTTAAGATATAACTAACTACCCCTCGTTGTTGTGTATAACACTTTACAATAAGATCGTAGTCTCTATATTTTAATTTTGAAAGAACAATGCTATTGTTTTTTGTAAGCATCTTTACCTAACTATAAGCACCTTGAGAACCTTGGTCTCAAACGAATCTAAATCTGAAATCATCACTAAATACACACCTGTTCTTACTACTGAATTGGCAAGGTTTTTGCCATTCCAAACAGCAGTGCCACCATCAATTGCAAAATTATAATTGGCGTTAGAGGATCTTAAATTAACATTAGATTGAGCTTCTGCAACCAAATTGCCTTCAATATCAGTAATTTTAACATTTACATTGTCGGTGAGACCACTAATTTTAACACCTTTATTAACATCGTTAAGGTCATTAAAACCTAGTAGGTTATATTCTGGACGTACTGGGTTTGGGTAGGCAAATGCATTTTCTAAGGTCTCCTCAGGCTTAGAGCCACCAGCTCTAAATGATAATAATCCCTTTATAGTTGCTATATAAACTATACCATTATTAGGGTCTACAGAGATATCATTAATTCGATTAGAAGGTAAAGGCGAATTATCTTTGGTAAAATGATATATAGTTCTTTGCCCATCTGGTGAAAAATAAAACACCCCCGAATCAACTGTACCTACCCATTTATTATTAGATCCATCTGCTTCAATATCTGTTATAGATTGTCCCTCTAATAATTCTTGTGGGATACCATCTTCTAAAACTATAATAGAACTTAGGGTTGGGTTAGGATCATCAAAAAAACCAGACGTATTAAATAGTACACGTAAGCCAGAAAAAGTGCCTATCCAAAGTTGGTTTCTATTATCTACTTCTAATGAAGTAACTCTAGGAAAAGGGAGGTTTTGCTCTTCAGATTCAATGTTTCTTAATGGGTTGTCTGCGATATTCTCATTATAGGCATATAAACCGTTTGAGTATCCGCCAATCCATTTTGTACCATTATTATCTATATCTATATCAAAAAAACCAAACTCATCTAATAGTGAGTCTTCTATGATTGCAGAAAAATCATACCCTACCCAATTACCTGTATTTGGGTCGAATGATTTCAATGGGTTTGGCGCACGGGCAGTTAATGACCATAATAAACCATTATTATCAAAAGTAGAGGCAGAAACCCTTATACTAATAACATTTGGATTACCTGGCACCACTAAGGATTCTAATCCACTATTGTTTTGATTATATAAAATTGTAGGTATAAAATCATTAACTTCTAAAATCCCATCTTGAAACGAACTTATAAAAACTTGACTAGGATTAAACGGGTTAGTTGAAATTTCAGAAAGGTTTCTTGCTCCCAAAACACTATCAAAAGGTATACTCTCCCATGTTTCATCTCTAAAATAGCTCAAACCTCTACGTCTAGCTGGAGCTGGGTTTAAGGACTGGGAATAATCCCCAAAGCTTGCCCACACTGTTTCACTTTCTGCATTTATCCTAAAGACTTCATTAAATAAAGGTCCATTAGGTTTTATTTCTGTATAAGATGTATTATCATTAATTGAGCTTCTTAATACGCCAAAATCTCTTGAACCAATATAAATAAAGTCTCCTAGTCGAGTCGCAGAGGTAAAGCTGGTATCAAATTCTTCGTTTGGTTGAAAATCATTCACTAATTGAATGTTTGCATCATAGACATATACTCTATTAGTAGTCGATATAATTAAGTTAGAATCACTAACCTCAGTATCTACAGGAAGTAAATCTAATGTAAACAACTGTGTAAGGTTTGTATTATCTATTTCAAATAATGCTCTATTGAATCTAACTGCATATATTTTATTGTTAAGTGTATTTGCAGTGGCAAAATTACCAGGTATTAGTGTTTGCCATTGTTGAAAGTCAATTAAGTTGGGATTATTTAAATCGGCTTTTTTAAGTCCATTTCCATTAGAACAAGCTGCATAGATTTCATTATTTAATATAGAAATCTGGTTTACGGTAATTTGAGAACCTCCATTACCTAAAAAATAGGTGTCACCAAATTCTAATCGCTCTAAATCGTATACAGAAATGCCAAAATCTGTAGAAATATATACCAAACCCTCATGCTCATAGAAATGATTAATGCGCTTATTTACAGGAGTAATGTTTTCTTTCTCTAAAATATCAACTACAGTAAGTACAGATTCATCAGTTTCAGAATATACTTCAATTAAACCCGTTTCATAGCCAATAAGCAAATATTGGTAAAGTTCGCTATATAATATTGTCGTTATTTGTTCTCCTGATAAGCCTTGAACTGTTGTAATTGTATTAAGTTCATTTGTTAAAGCATCATATTCAAAAACAGCATTTTGAGCAGCAGCATAAATCTTGTTGTTACCATTAACAACATCAACAATATCAACATAAGAATAATGTGCTTGCCATAGTGTTGAAAAGTCTTGCGTATATGCATTAATGGATAGACACAGAATAAAGATTTTAAAAACAACTCTTTGCATTATAATATTCGTTTGCTCAAATATATTAATACTAACGATAATATATAGGTAATCATATACCAAGTCATAAAAAAAGCTTTCATATGCAATGAAAGCTTTTAAAATTTACTTTTTATATATTATACCACACCTTGTGCCAACATTGCATCTGCTACTTTTACAAAACCAGCAATATTAGCTCCTCTAATATAATCTACGGATCCATCATCATTTTTTCCATATTCAACACATGAGTTATGAATATCTTCCATGATACCTTTTAATTTTTTATCTACCTCTTCTCTAGTCCAACTGAGACGTAATGAATTTTGGCTCATTTCTAAACCAGAAGTTGCTACACCTCCTGCATTTGAAGCTTTTCCAGGTGCAAATAAAATTTTTGCTTTTTGAAACTCATGAATAGCTTCTGGTGTTGAGGGCATATTTGCTCCTTCAGACACACACATACAGCCATTATTTACCAATTGTTTTGCCTCTTCACCATTTAATTCGTTTTGTGTTGCACATGGTAGTGCTATATCGCATTTTACAGACCATGGGCGTTCTCCTTTAACAAATTTAGCATTTGGATACTTTTCAACATATTCGCTAATACGACCTCGTTTTACATTTTTTAGATCCATAACAAATTCTAATTTTTCAGTATCAATACCATCTTCATCTACAATATACCCTCCAGAATCAGATAATGTTAATACTGTTGCACCAAGTTCAATTGCCTTTTCTGCCGCATACTGTGCAACATTACCTGAACCAGAAATAACAACTTTCTTTCCATTAAAAGAATCATTTTTAGTTTTTAACATGTTCTCTGCAAAATACACATTACCATATCCTGTTGCTTCAGGTCTAATTAAAGATCCACCCCAAGATTGACCTTTTCCAGTAAGTACACCTGTAAAAGTATTGTTCAACTTTTTATACATACCAAACATATAGCCTATTTCTCTTGCACCTACACCTATATCTCCTGCTGGCACATCTGTATTATGCCCAATATGCCTAAAGAGTTCGGTCATAAAAGAATGGCAAAAACGCATAATTTCGTTATCTGATTTTCCTTTTGGATCAAAATCAGAACCTCCTTTACCACCACCCATAGGTAGTGTAGTTAAACTATTTTTAAAAACTTGTTCAAACGCCAAAAATTTAAGAATACTAGCATTTACGGTAGGGTGAAAACGCAACCCTCCTTTATAAGGACCAATTGCAGAATTCATTTGTATTCTATACCCTCTGTTAACCTGTATCTCACCTGCATCATCTACCCAACTAACTCTAAAGGAAATCAGTCGTTCTGGCTCTACCATTCTTAATAAAATGTTTTTTCCATTGTAAATATTATGCTTAGCTATGTAAGGAATAACGGTTTCCGCTACTTCTTGGACTGCTTGTAGAAACTCAGGTTCGTGTCCATTACGTTTCTTTACAAGATCTAAAAATGCTTCAATTTTATCTTTCATATAAAAAATTGTTAAGAAATTGTGATTTATTGGGTGCAAAGATAAGTTATCTGTAAAAATAAGCCTTCATTTTTTTTATATTCTCAATAATTTTTTCAATATTTCAGAATTGCAAAAAAATTCTTCTCCCTAATAAGAACTATGCATTTTATCCGTTTTATTTTGTAGTTCGTCGAGTTTTTATATATTTGTTCGATAACTATTTCAATTATATTTGGAATTATATGACAATATCTATTAAAAAGTTGATGCTTTTGTTTGCAATTTTGTTTTCAATGCAAAAGACCTCAGCTCAATTGGGCATTTCTCACGAGATCGGTGCATTTGTTGGTGCAGTTGCATTTCAATCTGATTTTGGAGTAAGAAAAGATTTTGAAACTAATGCAGGTAATACTGGCGTCGCATTAGGTATTGTACACTATATAAACTTCGCATATCGGGCTGATTGTAATTGCTATTCTACAGACACTTATTTTAATGATCACTTTAAAGTAAGAAGTGAAATATCATGGAATAAAACGACATTGAACCACTTTGGGAAATGGGTAGATGATTCCCGGACTAGTGAAAATGCAGAGCGATTAAGACGTCACACAGGCGAAGCACAAAATTGGGATATAGGTATGCAGTTAGAGTATTTCCCAAGAAGTATAAGAGCGTTTTCTGCTGGTGCTTACTCTTTTGCTCCTTTTGCTGCACTGGGCGCACACTATGTATCCTTTAATCCATCCGTTTCAACATCATATGGCCTACCAGGTGGTATTAACAACAATGATAATTTTTATAGTTACTGGGATGATGCTTCTGGTGGTGACCCTTTTATAAGTGATGAGTCTGGTTCTACTTGGTCTGTTGTTGCTAGTCTTGGAACCCGCTATAAGCTTACTATACTCTCTGATCTATTTGTTGAGCTAAGATGGCAGTATTATTTTGATGATTTTATCGATGGTCTAAACCATAAATTATCTTCGAATAAGAGCAATGATTGGAATTTATGGTTAAATTTCGGTTACATCTATTATTTGGATTAAAAAGACTTATCATCGTCATATAAAATCCTCAATTCTTATCAATTAGAGTGATCTATTTATTGTTTTAAGACAAAGTATTTAATTTCCCCTTTTGACTCTTCAAGCTTAAAGAGTTAAAAATCATGCTTAACCTTGTCTCAAAAGAAAAGTTGTTTTTTAAATACTACATTAAAAATGATTACAAAAGTAATACTCACTTTTAGAATATAATGTAGAATTACTTGCCCTAAAAAAATAAAGTATAAAAGAAAAATATGTAGTTTTGCTTAATTTTCAATCAAACCATGAAATACAAAAGAATACTACTTAAATTATCAGGCGAAGCCCTAATGGGAAATAGGCAATACGGTATTGACCCAGAGCGTTTAGCAGAATACGCAAAGGACATTAAAGAGATTACTGATTTAGGTGTGCAGGTTGCCATTGTCATAGGTGGTGGAAATATCTTTAGAGGTGTGGCTGGTGCAATGAATGGAATGGATCGTGTTCAAGGAGACCATATGGGCATGTTGGCAACCGTTATAAATGGTTTAGCTTTACAAAATGCACTTGAAGATGCTAATGTTAAAACACGTTTACAAACGGCGATTAAAATTAATGAGGTCGCTGAGCCTTTTATAAGGCGTAAAGCTATGAGTCATTTAAACAAAGGACGAGTAGTGATTTTTGGAGGAGGAACGGGGAATCCTTATTTTACAACTGATTCTGCAGCAGTTTTACGTGCTATAGAAATTGAAGCCGATGTAATTTTAAAAGGAACTCGCGTAGACGGTATCTACACTGCAGATCCTGAAAAAGATAGTACAGCAGTTAAATTTGATCATATTACTTTTGATGATGTTTTACGTAAAGGGTTAAAGGTTATGGATACAACTGCCTTTACTTTAAGTCAAGAAAATAAATTACCAATCATAGTATTTGACATGAATAGAAAAGGAAATTTACTTAAAGTTGTTTCTGGAGAGAATATAGGCACAGAGGTTAATCTGTAAGACTTGGTATAACCTTTGATAACCTTCAATTAAAGTTTTTAAATTATGGACGAAATTAAATTTATAATAGATACTGCAAAAGAAGCCATGGATGCTGCCATAAAGCATCTTGAAAAACAATTAGTAAACATTAGAGCTGGTAAGGCTAGCCCTGTAATGTTATCAAGTGTAATGGTTGATTATTATGGGTCTCAAACTCCATTAAACCAGGTAGCAAATGTAAATACGCCAGATGGTAGAACCATATCTGTACAGCCTTGGGAAAAAAGCATGCTACAAGAAATTGAACGCGGTATTATGCTTGCCAATTTGGGGTTTAATCCCATGAACAATGGAGAGATGATTATTATTAATGTTCCACCTTTAACAGAAGAGCGTCGTAAAACTTTAGCAAAACAAGCTAAGGCTGAATCTGAAGATGCTAAAATCGGAGTTCGTAATGCACGTAAAGATGCCATGAACGATATTAAAAAATCTGATGTTTCTGAAGATCTACAAAAAAATGCAGAGATAGATGTACAAGAACTCACAGATTCTTACGTTAAACAAATAGACAGTATTTTAGATCATAAGGAAAAAGAGATTATGACCGTTTAGTCAAAAAAAATAAAAAGCATAAACATCCCAAATAAATTTGGGATGTTTTTTTTAAACTTAATGCATATATGCCAAAGCATTTCTTTGTTGTTTTCATTATATTATTTGCAGCAAATGGCTTTGCACAAAACCCTATTACAAAAGAAAAAGACTCTGTTAAAAAAGTACAAGACTCCATCAAAAAAACTAAATTCTTAAAACAATTGGGTAATGGATTCTTTCCTTTCAATTATTTTGATGCTGACTTACGATACCTTATAAAATTTAACCAATACGAAGGTTTTAGAACTGGGTTAGGAGGTGTAACTAACAATCAATTTTCTGAACGTTACAGACTCAATGGTTATGTTGTTTATGGATTTACTGATAAACGTATAAAATATAGTATTGGTGGTGGATTTAGAGTTAATAAACCTCACAATACATGGGTTAATCTTACTTATACAGATGATTTACAAGAAACAGGAAGCTCTACTTTTTTAACCGACAAGCGATTTTTTACCTTTTTTGAACCTAGACTTTTAAATATTGATTTATTTCATCGACATATAACTAAATCCATTGCTTTAGAGCATCGCTTCTCGGACAATTTATTGTCAGAAACCCAATTAGCTGTAAGTAATATTAACCCAACTTATTTTTATAACTTCATCTTAGACGAAAAAAGCTATGATAGTTTTGACATAAGTACAGCAAAAGTAAGTTTACAATGGAGTCCATTTAACAATGTTGAGGTTTCTGAGGATAATACAAAAATAATCAAAGAAGGTTTCCCAAAATTCACTTTGCAATTAACACAAAGTTTTAAATCTATTTTGGGTGGTGATTTTAACTTTTCAAAGTTAGATTTTAGAACCATTCAACAGTTTAATCATAAAAATGATGCCATAACCAACATTACCTTAGCTGCTGGTATAGCTGGTGGTAATGCGCCATTGACTCACTTATACCATGCTTATCCCAATAATATTACTAAAGAAACCATTCTTCAGCGGTTTTCTGTAGCAGGTCTTAACAGTTTTGAAACCATGTACTTTAATGAATTTTTTAGTGATAAGTTTTCGACATTACAATTAAAACACTACTTCAGACCTTTTAATATTTCTGAACGGTTTAAACCCCAATTGGTACTTATATCGAGATATGCTGTTGGTAATATGAAAAGTATAGACCGGCATCAAGGTATAAGTTTTAATACCCTAGACAAGCTCTACTCAGAATCTGGCTTTGAAATCAATAAATTGCTCTTAGGCTTTGGATTAAGTTTTGCATACCGTTATGGCGCATACCACTTACCCGCATTAGAAGATAATATCGCTTTTAAGTTTACCTTTAATATATCATTATAACCACTATTATATTACTGTTAATTCCTTAGCAATTCCTTAGGTTTTTTCTACCTTTGCGCCTCATTTCTCTCTAAACGAGATTTAAGTACAATAATATTTTAGTTAAAACCATTTATTTATTTTAATTATATACCTCAAGAGATAGTTCTGAGGTGGTTGCCATATAATGTTTAAACTATTTACCACAGGATTTTGGGAAGCTATTGCGAGAGTTATTCTTCGTAATAAAATCTTTATACTCATTGCTATTGTTTTGGCAACTGTGTTCTTTAGTATGCAATGGAAACATATGCGCTTTACCTATACCGAAGCTAATATGTTACCTGATGACCATCAAGTTAACATAGTTTATAATGATTTTCTTAACATCTTTGGTGAAGAAGGTAATCTTATAGTCCTTGGTGTAAAAGATTCAACGCTGTTTTCTGTAAAACAACTTAATGCCTGGAATAAACTAGCAGAATCCTTTAAACCATATGATGAAGTTGAAACGGTTTTATCTATAAAAGATCTTCAAAAATTGGTGAAAAACACCAAAAAAGAGCAGTTTGATTTAGAACCTTTTATAAAAGACTCAATCTCTAGTATTGAGCAGATTAATTTACTTCAAAATGAGCTGTTTAAAAAATATCCTTTTTACGATAACTTTTTGTTTAATGCAGAAACAAAAACTATTCGTACAGCTATTTATTTAAAGAAGGATATTGTTAATACGTCTGCTCGTAAAGATTTTATAATTGAAGATTTAGAGCTAAAAATCAACACTTTCGAAATTGAAACTGGATTAGACGTTAGAGTTTCGGGTATGCCCTACATCAGAACTCTAAACTCTCAAAATATTGTAGACGAAATAGGACTTTTTATTGGAGCGGCCCTTTTAGTGACTTCGTTAATTTTCTTTTTGTTTTTTAGATCCTTTAGAGCCACCTTTATTTCTTTAATTGTAGTCTGTATTGGGGTTATGTGGACTTTTGGAATTTTAGGCTTATTGGGCTACGAAATTACAGTACTTACTGCATTGATTCCGCCTTTGATAATTGTAATTGGTATCCCTAATTGTATTTTTCTAATCAATAAATATCAACATGAGGTTAGGTCGCATGGCAACAAAGTAAAATCGCTACAACGTGTTATTACCAAAGTAGGTAATGCCACATTAATGACCAATGTTACTACAGCTTCAGGTTTTGCAACCTTTATCTTAACTGAGAGTAAATTATTAAAAGAATTTGGTATTGTTGCTTCATTGAGTATACTGGCAATTTTCATCCTATGTCTGCTCATTATTCCTATAATGTATACGTTTTTACCATATCCTAAAAAACGTCACTTAGAACATCTCAATAAGCGTTGGATTGGTGGTTTTGTTGATTGGATGGAGCGTATGGTAAAACATAAAAAGATAACTATTTACGTTACAGCTCTTATACTCATTATTGGTAGTATGATTGGTATAAATCAGATTAAAATCTCAGGTAGTCTAATCGAAGATATGCCAAAAGACAAACAGTTTTTTAAGGACATTCGCTTTTTTGAGGATGAGTTTAACGGTATAATGCCATTAGAGATTATGGTAGATACCAAGCGTAAAAAAGGTGTTATGAAATTAGCGACTTTAAAACGCATTAATGAACTAGAAGTGCTAATTGATGAGATACCCGAATTATCTAAACCTATTTCTGTGGTGAGCTTAGTAAAGTATAGTAAGCAAGCTTATTATAACGGTAATCCAAAATACTATCAATTGCCTACGAGTCAAGAAAACAGTTTTATTTTATCATATGCTAAGAATTCCTCATCTGACATTGATCTGTTAAAAAACTTTGTAGACAGTACAGGTCAGTATGCACGTATTACTACCTTTATGAAAGACATAGGTACCGCAAAAATGGAACGTATTCAAGAGAATCTTCAGAATAAGATTGATAAAGTATTTCCAAAAGAGCGTTATGAAGTTACCATGACAGGTAAAGCTTTAGTGTTTCAAAAAGGAACAAAGTACTTGGTAAGAAACCTTGTAATTTCATTAACACTTGCCATATTTCTAATTTCGCTATTTATGGCATACTTGTTCCGTTCGTTTAGAATGATTATTGTATCTCTTATACCTAACCTTTTACCTCTTTTGGTTACAGCAGGTTTAATGGGTTATGTTGGTGTTCCTATAAAACCATCTACAATATTGGTGTTTAGTATAGCTTTTGGTATATCAGTTGATGACACGATTCACTTCTTAGCAAAATACAGGCAAGAATTACAAGCTAACCACTGGAAAATCAGGAAATCCGTTTATGCTGCACTCAGAGAAACTGGTGTGAGTATGTTTTACACATCTATAGTATTGTTCTTTGGGTTTTCGGTATTTACTATATCTAGTTTTGGTGGTACAGTAGCTTTAGGAGCTTTAGTCTCTATAACTTTATTGTTCGCAATGCTATCAAATTTATTATTACTGCCTTCATTGCTGTTATCTTTAGAGCGAAGTATTGCCAATAAAGAAGTATTGCGTAAACCTACAATAGATATTATTCCATCAGAAGATGATACCGATATCGACTTAGAAAACGAAGAATAACAATTATCTTAGCATTTCAAAAAATTTAAAAAATGACAACAAAATCTGTAGCAGAATTATTATTTGAAAACGTAAAACTACAAGATGTTACCGTAAAAGGATGGGTAAGAACATTTAGAGCAAATCGTTTTATAGCCTTAAATGATGGCTCAACCATAAATAATATTCAATGTGTTGTTGACTTTGAAAATTTTGAAGAAGCGCTTTTAAAACGTGTTACAACTGGCGCAGCTATAGAAGTTACAGGAGAACTCGTAGAAAGTCAAGGTAAAGGCCAATCCGTTGAAATACAAGTGAAATCTATAGAGGTACATGGCGACTCAGATCCTGAAGCTTATCCTATACAACCAAAAAAACATTCGTTTGAATTCTTAAGAGAACATGCACATTTACGCACCAGAACCAATACATTTAGTGCGGTAATGCGATTGCGTTCGTCATTATCATTTGCCATTCATAAATATTTTAATGATAATGGGTTCTATTATATGCATACACCAATTATCACAGGTAGTGATGCTGAAGGTGCTGGCGAAATGTTTAGAGTGACAGGTTTAGATCCTAAAAACCCTCCTTTAACTGAAGATGGTGAAGTGGATTATAAAGAAGATTTCTTTGGCAAGGAAACCAACTTAACTGTTTCTGGGCAGTTAGAGGCTGAAACCTATGCTATGTCTTTGGGAAAAGTTTATACTTTTGGCCCAACTTTTAGAGCCGAAAATTCAAACACATCTCGCCATTTAGCAGAATTTTGGATGATTGAGCCAGAAGTAGCTTTTATGGACTTAGCTGGTAATATGGATTTAGCAGAGGACTTTATGAAATCTGTATTAAGCTATGTTTTAGAGCACAACAAAGAAGATCTGGAATTTTTAGATAAACGTTTACAAGACGAAGAAAAGAAATTACCTCAGGCGCAACGCAGTCCTATGAACTTAATTGATAAAATTAAGTTTGTTGTAGATAACAACTTTATGCGTGTAAGTTACACAGAAGCTATTGAAATTCTAAGAAATAGTAAGCCAAACAAGAAAAAGAAATTCAATTATATTATTGAAGAATGGGGAGCAGATTTACAATCTGAGCACGAACGTTTTTTAGTTGAAAAACATTTTAAATGCCCTGTAATATTATTTGATTATCCTGCAAATATTAAAGCTTTTTATATGCGCTTAAATGAAGACGGAAAAACAGTAAGAGCAATGGATATCTTATTCCCAGGCATTGGAGAAATGGTTGGTGGTTCGCAACGTGAGGAACGTTTGGATGTATTAAAAGAAAAAATGGCAGCCTTAGATATACCTGAGGAAGAATTATGGTGGTATTTAGATTTACGTAAATATGGTACTGCTGTACATTCTGGGTTTGGATTAGGCTTTGAGCGATTGGTAATGTTTGCTACAGGAATGAGTAATATTAGAGATGTGATTCCTTATCCACGTACACCTCAGAATGCAGAGTTCTAAACAAAGTATTAAACCTGTATGGTTTTAGAAACCTAACAGGTTTTTTTAGTATTTTTATAGCTATTCAGAATTTAATAAATGGCCCTAAAACAGTATTTACAATTTAAGCTATCACAAAAGCTATCACCACAGCAGATTCAACTGATGAAACTGATTCAGTTACCTACGCAAGCTTTTGAACAACGTTTAAAACAAGAGCTTGAAGAAAACCCTGCATTAGATACAGGTAAAGAGGAAACCCGTGACGATAATTTTGACGAGTTTGATAATACTACTGACGACTTAAATGACAACGACACAATTGATGCGGACGATATTAACATTGATGAGTACCTTAGTGACGACGAAATACCTGAATATAGAACACAAGCCAATAATTATAGTGCGGACGATGAAGAAAAAAGCATACCCTATGCTGCAGGTACGTCATTTACTCAACATTTAATTAATCAATTAAATACATTTAGATTATCTGATCAGGAAGAAGAAATTGCTTATTTCTTAGTTGGTAGTGTGGATGAGAGTGGTTATATACGCCGTTCTTTATCTGATATTACGGATGATTTAGCATTTACACAGAATGTTTATACAACAGAAGAAGAGGTAGAAAAAGTGCTTCAAATTGTACATCAATTAGATCCTGCTGGAGTTGCAGCAAGAAATCTTCAAGAATGTTTGAGCATTCAATTACACAGAAAGGAGCAAAACCCTGATATAGAACTAGCAACGGCTATTATCGATAAAGCTTTTGAGCAGTTTACCAAAAAGCATTATAAAAAGTTGATGCAGAAATTCAACATTAATGAAGAACAACTTAAAGATGCTATTGAAGAAATAGAACGTTTAAATCCCAAACCTGGTGGTTCTTATGCTGGCAATAATAAAATTGTTGAGCATATTGTACCAGACTTTGCTATAAAAATTGTTGATGGAGAATTAGAGTTGACACTTAATGGTAGAAATGCACCAGAGCTTCATGTATCGAGAGAATATAATAATATGCTTAAAGGCTACAAGGATAGTAAAGAAAGGTCTAAAGCCCAAAAAGATGCAGTAATGTTCATTAAACAAAAGCTTGATGCCGCTAAATGGTTTATTGAAGCTGTTAGGCAACGTCAACAGACGCTTTTTGTAACAATGAGTTCTATTATGAACTATCAAAAAGAGTATTTTTTAACAGGCGATGAACGTAAGTTGCGACCAATGATTTTAAAAGATATCGCTGACGAAATTGAGATGGATGTCTCAACTATTTCGCGTGTTGCTAATAGTAAATATGTGGATACACCATATGGTACTAAACTTATAAAAGAGTTTTTCTCTGAATCTATGACTAATGATCAGGGCGAAGAAGTATCAACGAGAGAAATTAAAAAAATTCTTGAAACTGTAATTGAGGAAGAGAATAAAAAGAAACCACTTACCGATGAGGCACTTTCTAAAATATTAAAAGAAAAAGGTTACCCTATTGCCAGACGCACAGTTGCCAAATACAGAGAGCAATTAGATATTCCTGTGGCACGTTTAAGAAAAGAATTATAAGCATATTAAACTTAGGATGAAAGATTTTATTTTAAAAAGTATATCGTTTGTTTTTCATCCTTTAATAATGCCGCTTCTTGGTGTATTATTCTATTTTTCTAAGACACCTCGTTTTATCCCAGAGCCTATAAGAAATGCTAAAATATTTTCTATTATAATCCTTACAATTATTTTACCCATTCTTTTGTTTTTTTTACTAAAAACGGTGAACAAGGTTAAAACCATATATTTAGTAAGCACAAAAGAAAGGCTAATTCCATTATTCATTAACTGCGTTATTATCAGCCTTATTCTTATGCGCGTCTTAACTCCAAATGAAATTGTGGAATTGTACTATTTTTTCTTAGGTATTTTGTGCTCTACTTTAGCTTGTTTTATAATGGCAGTTTTTAAAGTAAAAGCAAGCATACATATGATAGCTGCTTCTGGTTTTTTTATGTTCGCAGTGGCTATTGGGATTCATTATCAAATTAATATAAATGGTACTATTGCTTTAATGATGATGATTCTTGGCGCTATTGCCACATCGCGTTTGCATTTAAAAGCACATACTAATCAAGAATTAATTATTGGTATGTTAGTGGGATTATTTCCTCAACTTGTTTTTTTAAACTACTGGTTATAAGATGTAGAACATTAGCCCTAATTTAAAAGATTTTACATCAATAGATTTACCATCTAATTTCGCATCACCTCCAAAGATTGAATTTAAACCATAATACATATGAAAATTCCAAGTGCCATAACCAGCACTTAATGTTATACCATATTGAATTTTATTGAAATCGTCTATGTTAGATAGTCTTTCATTATCTGCATCACTTTTAAACTTAGCAGAATTATAAAATATATAGCCAAATTTAAATCCTGAGTAGATACGCCAAAAATTATAATCTGAAGCTGTTGATGTTCTCCACCTAAACTCAATAGGCACTTCTACCAAGTAGGTCGTAAACTTGTTTTTTGATACATTAACCTCACTTTCATCAATTACATTATAAACGAGTTGGTCATTTATCTCTACAATCGATACATTTTGATTATATGAGTTAGTGGATAGACCTATTCCCAAACCTAATGAGATGTTTCTTCTTTGATTAACTGGCATATCTCTGATAAAACCAAAATGAAATCCCGATGAAAAACTATTTTGGTTAACGCCGTCAGGTTTATTGGTCAGTAAATTATAGGTTGCTGAAATATAAAATTGGTCTTCTCTATAGTTTTTATATAACTTAGATTTATCGGCATCTTCATCATCTTGAGCAAATCCAAAAAAACTAATACAAATCATTAAAAGTAATATGCAATACTTCATAAGATAAATCTACAAAATCTTTGTTTTAACTGTGTTGATATCTAATAAAAAAACGCCCTGAATTCTCAGGGCGCTTTTTTTATAAAATTAAGATTTTGTTATTCTTCAGCTTTTGCATTGGCAATATACATTACTTTAAGTGTATTTGCTTTACGTAGTTCTTGCTTAATATCTGACACTAAGCCAGCATGGGTGTTTTTATCTACCTTTAATCCAATAACAATTTTACTTTTTAGTTCTTCAACCATATCTGCCTGAGCCTGGAGTACTGAAGATCTTACATCTTCAACCCCAATAAAGGCATCATTAAACTGAATTCTAGGTTCTTCACCTAGGTGCTTATATTGAGTACTTGGTTTACCAGCATAGATGTATGTTGTTCTGTCTTTTTTAAGCTTCTCAACCTGATCTGCACTAGGTAAATTATTTTCAATCATCAATGTGCTATCTCTCATAACGGTTGCTACCATGAAAAAGAAAAGCAACATAAATACAATATCAGGTAAGGATGCCGTCGATATTGCCGGTAAATCCCCTTGTTTTCCTTTTTTAAACTTTGACATATTTGTTACTTTTAATTTTTATCTGGTTCTGCCTCGGACAATTTCATAGGGAATAGTTTCTTAATTTCTTCTATACGTTCATTAAGCACTTCATCCTTACTAAATTGATTCTTTTCTTTCTCCTCTAACATAGCTGTAAATACTTTGTCAGCATTAGGGTAATATTGCTTGTACAATCTTTTAGCTTCTCTTTCTCTCAAAAAGTTATAAGCCGCTACTAACTCATTTTGTACATCCATATATTGCTCATAAGAAGTCTCCCTATCATGTTTCATTGAGATAATAGCTTTATCTGGATGATCCGAAGAGTCATCTAAACGCTTTCCTTGACAATAATCACAACTTTTACCTGCATGATTGGTACCACCACCATTATCTAGAAACTCTATGGCTGCTTGTCTTAAATCCTTTAACTCCATTTGCTCATCTTCAACAAGTAATTGGTTGTTTCGGTTTATAAGTACAGTAAACAAATTTTTCTGTTTAATTTGCGGCGGTTCAGTTTGAGTATCGTCAATAGGAGGCAAACTCCTTAATAATCCTTTATCTTTTTCTATTGTTGTTGTTACCAAGAAAAAGATAAGTAATAAGAAGGCAATGTCAGCCATTGAACCTGCATTTACTTCTGGTGCCGATCGTTTTGCCATACTATGTTATTTATTAATTATTTTTTTTACCCCAGAGAATATCATTGCTAGTGCCGCTACGACAATCAAAATATAGAATGCTGTTAAGCCTGCACCTACCATTTGGGATTGAGAACTTGTTGCAACTCCATCTTGTAATTTATAAATCATCGAATCACCTCCAGCGGTAACATAAGATATAATTAGAACCGCAGCAAAAGCTCCTACACCTATTAACGTATTTTTAAGACCAGCCGTATTTGTAAATAGATTTTTTAAAACAAAACCAATAACAAAAACTAACACTAAACCTAGCATCACATAAGCAGCCCAAGCCATTGGTTCTACTATAGCAGTGTCTCCTTCTTTAGCAGCTGCTTCAATTGCGTCGTTTCCTTTTGATATAATTCTAACTAAAGAAACTATACCTACTAGACCAATTACTGCCGCTATTATTTTTAATAATTTGTGCATAGTTAATTTTTATTTTTTGTGTCTTACTAATAAATCCATTAAGGTAATTGATGCATCTTCCATGTCATTTACAATACTATCGATCTTAGCAATAATGTAGTTGTAAAAAATCTGAAGTATAATCGCAACAATAAGACCAAATACTGTAGTTAAAAGTGCTACTTTAATACCACCAGCTACTAAGGATGGTTGCATATCTCCTGCCGCTTCAATTTTATCAAAAGCTTGAATCATACCAATTACTGTACCCATGAAACCAAGCATTGGTGCCAAGGCTATAAATAAAGATATCCAAGATACATTCTTCTCTAACTGTCCCATTTGTACTCCACCATAAGCAACTACCGCTTTTTCTGCAGCATCTAAATCTTCGTCTGCACGATCTAAACCTTGATAGAAAATTGACGCCACAGGTCCTTTAGTATTTCTACAAACTTCTTTAGCTGCTTCTATTCCACCAGAGTTTAAGGCATCTTCAACGTTTTGGGTTAATTTTTTAGTGTTAGTTGTAGAAAGGTTTAAAAAGATAATTCTTTCTATAGCAATAGCCAGTCCAAGAATTAAACATAATAATACAATTCCCATAAATCCAGGACCACCTTCAATAAAACGCTTTTTTAATTCTTGATGGAAACTCAAATCCTCTGCAGGTGCATCATCTTGAGTTACGCTTGTTACTGTTGCTGTTGTAGTAGCTAATGTTGTTGCATTTGCATTAACAGTTCCGATAGCCATTAAACATGTAATGGCAAGGATAGAAAATAATCTTTTCATTGTTCTTAATCTTAATTTTATTAGTTAAAGTGTTAAAGATAAAAAAATAATGTAACAATTTCCTAAAAATCTATGCAGAGAGGAAGGGATTCGAACCCTCGATACCCTTTTGGAGTATACACACTTTCCAGGCGTGCGCCTTCGACCACTCGGCCACCTCTCTGTAAATCCTAGTAAAAATTACAGAACGCCAAATAACAAAAAAAACTTTAAACGCTGAAATTTATACTGTTATTTTTAGGTCATTTCGCCTCTTAACGGGGTTTCAAAAGTAGTTTTGAAATCTTTTGTTTCAAGATTTTTACTTAATAAATACATGAGTTTTGCTACCGCTGCTTCAGTAGTAATATCTTTACCAGAAATTACACCTATACGTTTTAACTGCGAGCTGGTTTCGTATTGCCCCATTGCAACACTTCCTCCGGCACATTGAGTTACATTAACAATATGTAAACCCTTGTTTATAGCTTCTTCTAGTAAATCAACAAACCAAGACTCTGTTGTTGCATTCCCAGAACCATAAGTTTCAATTATCAATCCTTTTATTAATTGACTTCTAAGTACAGCTTCTACAATAGGCTTGGATATACCTGGAAATAACTTCAAAATTCCAATATTGGTATCCATCGCTGTACGCAATATTAGCTCTTTTCCTAAATTAGGTTTTAACAAATATTCTGTATTAACATTTAGATGCACCCCTGATTCTGCCAAATGAGGATAATTTAGCGAGTCAAAAGCCTCAAAATGTTCTGCATTAATTTTTGTGGTTCTATTTCCTCTATAAAGTTTGTATTCAAAATAAAGACATACCTCCTTAATTACAGGCTCGCCTTTATTTTGCAATGATGCCATTTGAATAGACGTAATAAGGTTTTCTTTAGCGTCAGTGCGTAAATCCCCAATTGGTAGCTGAGACCCTGTAAATATGACCGGTTTTGATAAATTCTCTAACATAAAGCTTAATGCAGAAGCCGAATAACTCATAGTATCACTACCATGTAATACAACAAAGCCATCAAAAGTATTGTACTGATTTGAAATGATTTTAGCTATAACAGCCCAATATTCCGGATTCATGTTAGAAGAATCTATTGGGCTTTTAAAGGATTTGGTTTCTATATTACAATCTAAAAGGCGTAGTTCAGGGATTTTGTCTAATAGGTTATCAAAATCAAATGCTTTAAGCGCACCACTATCTGCATCTTTGATCATTCCTATAGTACCTCCGGTATATATTAATAGTATGTTAGGTTTTTGCATATGTTAAATACCAAATACGTGTTTTGAATTTTCTGTAGTAATATGAGCAATATCTGCTTCGCTGATTTGGTAAAGTTCGGATAATTTTTTTAATACCATGTGTATATAGGAACTTTCATTTCGTTTTCCTCTGTATGGTTTTGGTGCTAAGTAAGGAGAATCTGTTTCTAAAACAATATGTTTTAAATCAATTTGATTTATAAATTGGTCTATTTTTCCATTTTTAAAAGTGACTACTCCTCCAATACCTAATTTCATATTATAAGATATGGCCTGATGTGCTTGCTCTATATTTCCTGTAAAACAATGGAAAATCCCATATAGGTCATTAGATTTTTCAGTTTCTAAAACTTCAAAAATTTCATCAAAAGCATCTCTGCAATGAATTACTATAGGAAGTTTATATTTTTTTGCGAGTTTAATTTGATATCTAAAGGCCTCTATCTGGATACCTAAAGTTGTTTTGTCCCAATATAAATCAATTCCTATCTCGCCAACGGCATAAAATTTTCGTTTACTGAGTTGCTCCTCTACATGTTTTAGTTCTTCTTTAAAATTCTCTTTTACATGTGTGGGATGTAACCCCATCATTAAATAGATATGCTCTGGAAAGTCTTTCTCTAATTGCAACATAGGTTTAGTATATGTAGAATCTATTGCAGGAATAAAAAAACGTTTAACATTTGCGTCTATGGCTCTCTTTATCATTTCTATTCTATCGGCATCAAAAGCTTCACTATATAAATGTGTATGCGTATCTGTTATAATCATTCAGCAAAAATAATCGTTTAGAGTATTATATTTACATAAATTATTAAAATGGAAACTCTACAAAGCTTTCTTATACCTAAAGGCTATTCTAAGATTAAGTTGAAGCTGACCAAAACCAATCATTTTGAAATTAAAGCATCTATTAATGGTGTAAAAGGACGTTTTATATTAGATACAGGAGCATCTAGCAGTTGTGTTGGGTTTGAGGCTATTGAGCGTTTTAATCTTAGGGTCAAAGATTCTGATGTAAAGGCTGTAGGAGCGGGTGCTTCTAATATGTTAACACAAATTTCAAAATCTAACGACTTAAAAATTGGCAAATGGAAAAAACACAAAGTTGCATTAATCTTGTTTAATTTATCTCATGTTAATAACGGTCTTATAAACCATAATGCAGATCCTGTAGACGGTATTATTGGTGCTGATATTTTGAAGAAAGGCAAAGCTATTATTGATTACGAAAAAAAATACCTCTATTTAAAACTAAAAGAAATTTCATTACCTAAAGATTCTTAGTATATTTAAATCTAAGTTGAATAATAGCAAAATGAGCCCAACCATCATAATTGCAGATGACCATCCTTTAGTTCTAAAAGGTCTTGAAGAATTTTTATTTGAAAAAAAATATAACGTTTTAGCTAGTGCTAAAAACGGAAAAGAAGCATTAGCTTTAATAAAAGCTCATGTACCAGATATAGCAATTCTGGATATTAAAATGCCTTTTTACACAGGGCTACAAATTGCTGAGAAATGTAGAAAAGTTAATCTTTCAACCAAAGTTATTCTCATCACCTTTGAAAAAGATGAAAAAATTTATACTAAAGCTAAAGCATTAGGGATTTACGGTTATGTACTAAAAGAGTTTGCTTTAGATGAAATAGAAAATTGTATATCATCAGTTATTAAAGACACCCCATATTTTAGTCCAGAACTTTTAGCTTATATCGAAGTAGATAAAACGCCTGAGAAATTAAATCTTATAACAAAAACAGAATTAAAAATCTTAAAATTAATTACTGAGAATAAGACTGCAAGAGAAATTGCAGAACAATTATTCATCTCACCAAGAACCGTTGAAAAGCACAAAAGCAACATTATCAGGAAATTAGAAATAGAAAAAACCCAAAACAGTCTTCTTATTTGGGCTAAAGAGAATCAACGTCATTTATCTTAAAAATACGTAAGGTTACGTATATTATTGTATGAATATATTTCTGAAATTTACATTGTTATTAATTAAGGGTTAATAACGAGCTATTAATTAGTTCTTAGGGGATTATTTGAGCCTTGAACATATGTTCAGGGCTCTTTTTTGTGAATTACATTAAAAAAATCAAAAAATACGTAGTTCTACGTATAGTATGGCTTTAAAATTATTTGCAATTTTACATCAGCTATTAATCAACGCCTCAAGTTAAGTTCTTGAAAGTTCTGAATTAGCTTATGGTTCAGAGCTTTTTTAAATTACTATATATGGAAACAATGAAAGATAATACTGCAAAAAGGGATAGAATTTTTATGATATTACTCATAGTAAGCTCTATCATTGTAATCTCAGCCAATATCGCTGTTAATTTTTTTAGTTAATTTTAGTTAGTTACTCTTGTTAGTTAGGAGTAAAAAAGCGCAATTTGTTTTCAAATTGCGCTTTTTGCTTATAGATATTTAAAATTTTACATTTCTAAAGCTTTCTTTGGATTGTTATCCATTAATAATTCTACAGGGTTTTCTAGCGCTTCTTTAACTGCCACCAAGAAACCAACAGATTCTTTTCCGTCAATAATTCTATGATCATAAGATAATGCAACAAACATTATTGGGCGAATTTCAACCTTACCATTAATTGCTACAGGTCGTTCAACAATATTATGCATTCCTAAAATTCCGCTTTGTGGTGGGTTTATAATTGGTGTAGATAACATACTACCAAATACACCTCCGTTAGAAATAGTAAATGTGCCTCCCGTCATTTCGTCAACTGTAATTTGACCATCACGAGCCCTGATTGCTAAACGCTTTACCTCTGATTCCACTCCTCTAAATGATAAATTTTCAGCATTTCTGATTACTGGCACCATTAGCCCTTTGGGGCCAGATACTGCTATACTGATGTCGCAAAAATCGTAAGACAGCATTTCTTTACCATCTATCATAGAGTTCACTGCTGGATACATCTTTAGTGCTCTCACTACAGCCAAAGTAAAAAAGCTCATAAACCCAAGGCTTACACCATGTTTTGCTTTAAAGTCTTCTTTATATTGCTTACGTAAATCAAAAATTGGAGACATATCTACTTCGTTAAAAGTAGTCAACATCGCTGTAGTATTTTTAGCTTCTACTAAACGTTCTGCTACTTTGCGACGCAACATAGACATTTTGCTACGTGATGTTCCTCTATTACCACCTGTAGGAGTACCCATAGATGGTGTAGCATTGACAGCGTCTTCTTTTGTAATGCGACCATCTCTACCTGTACCAGAAACTGATTTTGTATCTATACCTTTTTCATCCAATATCTTCTTAGCTGCAGGACTTGGTGTACCAGTAGCATAAGTTTTAGCTTCAGTTGTAGAAGATTTAGGTTCTTCTTTTTTAGGGGTTTCTTCTTTTTTCTGTTCCTTAGCTGGTGATGCTTCTCCTCCTTCTGGTTTAGTTGCGCTTGTATCAATTAGACAGACAACTGCTCCTACCTCAACGGCATCGCCTTCTTCTGCTTTTAACGTAATTGTTCCGCTCGCTTCTGCTGGCAATTCGAGGGTTGCTTTATCACTATCGACTTCTGCAATGGCTTGGTCTTTTTCTACATAATCTCCGTCTTGCACTAACCATTCTGCTATCTCTACTTCAGTAATTGACTCGCCTGGCGAAGGCACTTTCATTTCTAAAATCATGGGCTTTATTTATTTAAGCTCTAATTTGAGTTGTATTAATTTTTTATCTCTGGTTGTTTTTGCTTTTATCAAAAACGTAATCTATAACTTGTTGATGTCTAATTTTTGAACGCACTGAGCTACCTGCTGCTGGAGCACCATAAGGTCTTCTACTTGCTGCTCTCCATTGTCTTGCTTCATCTAAGTGCATTAACATATGGCTATAAGCTCCCATGTTTTTAGGCTCTTCTTGAGCCCAAACTACATCATCTGCATTTTTATACTTCTTAAGAATGTTTCTTATATCTTCAACTGGGAGTGGGAATAATTGTTCTATTCGCACTATAACCACATCATCTCTATTTAACTTTTCTTGCTCTTCTAGTATATCGTAATAGAACTTTCCTGTTACAAAAACTAAAGTTTTTACTTTATCTGCTTTTGCATTTTCATCATCGATTAGCATTTGAAAACTTCCATTAGCAAATTCATCTACTGTAGAAACTACTTTTGGGTGACGTAATAAGCTTTTTGGAGTAAACACAACTAAGGGTTTTCTGTAATTGGCTTTCATTTGTTTACGCAACAAATGAAACATATTGGCAGGAGTTGTACAATCAGCAACAAACATATTGTCCTTAGCACAAACTTGCAAATAACGTTCCATACGACCCGAAGAGTGTTCTGCTCCCTGGCCTTCATAACCATGAGGTAATAGCATCACTAAACCATTTTGTGTTTTCCATTTATCTTCACCAGAAGATATATACTGGTCTATCATTATCTGAGCTCCATTGCTAAAATCCCCAAATTGTGCTTCCCAAATTGTTAATGTATTTGGGCTTGCCATAGCATAACCATAATCAAATCCTACAACACCATACTCTGATAATAAAGAGTTGAATATATTAAACTGACCTTGGTTGTTAGAAACATTCTTCAGTAAGATAATTTCTTCCTCACTATCTTCAACTTTAACTACAGCATGTCTATGTGAAAATGTACCTCTTTCTACATCTTGACCAGAAATTCTAACATTAAAACCTTCTACTAATAATGAGCCATAGGCCAAATGTTCAGCCATTGCCCAATCTAATCGATTTTCATCAAACATTTTTTGACGAGACTCTACTAAACGTTGAATTTTTCTAATAAATTTTTTATCCTCAGGTAAATTAGAGATTACCTTTGTGATATCCTTAAGAAGCGCCTCAGAAACTGTTGTATCTACAGGCTTCATCATTTCATTTTCATCTACACGAACAAAATCCTTCCATTGCTCGTGCATAAAGGGAGAAATAACCGTTTTTTCAATTTTACGAGAGTCTTCAAGTTTTTCTTCAAGTTTGTCTTTGTATTCCTTTTCAATTTTTTTTACATAACCATCATCAATCACTCCTTCAGCAATTAATCGTTCTGCATAAATATCTCTTGGATTCTTATGCTTAGAAATTGCTTTGTATAACAATGGTTGTGTAAACTTAGGTTCATCTCCTTCATTATGACCGTACTTTCTGTAACCCAGCAAGTCAATAAAAACGTCGCGTTTAAATTTCATTCTAAAATGTAAAGCAAATAATGTAGCATGAACTACAGATTCTGCATCATCTGCATTGACATGAAGTACAGGTGAAAGCGTCACTTTACCAACATCTGTACAATACGTACTAGAACGACCATCTAAATAATTGGTTGTAAATCCAATTTGATTATTAACAACGATATGAACCGTTCCGTTTGTTTTATAACCATCTAGCTGCGCCATTTGTACCACCTCATACACTAAGCCCTGCCCTGCAATTGCTGCATCACCATGAACTACTATCGGAAGGACTTGAGAGGCATCTTCAATCTCATTTTTATCTTGCTTTGCTCTAGAAATGCCCTCTACAACTGCACCAACGGTTTCTAAATGTGAAGGGTTTGGTGCAATACTTAAGTTAATTTTTTTACCAGTATCTGTTTCGCGATCACTTGTCCAACCTAGGTGATATTTCACATCACCATCAAAGATCTTTTCTTCATAATCCTTACCATCAAACTCACTAAAAATATCTTTCGCAGATTTACCAAAGATATTTGTTAAAGTACTTAATCGTCCACGGTGTGCCATTCCCATGACAAATTCCTTTACCCCATAACCTGCAGCAGTTTCAATCATAGCATCTAAGGCAGGTATTAAGGATTCGTTCCCTTCTAAAGAGAAGCGCTTTTGGCCAACATATTTAGTGTGCAAAAAAGTTTCGAAAGATACAGCTTCGTTTAACTTTTTTAAGATATTTTTCTTTTCATCTGCAGAAAACTGAGGGTGATTATCATTAACATTCAACTTTTTCTGAATCCAATCAATCTCTTCTGGTTTTCTTATATACATATACTCAACACCTATAGAATCGCAATAAATGCGTTCTAAATGATCAATTATATTTTGGAGCGTTGCTGCACCCAAGTCTATAATTTCACCTGCCGAAAATGTTGAGTTTAAATCGCTTTGTGATAACCCAAAATTTTCAATCTCTAGTGTAGGAGCATATTTGCGTCTTGCTCTAACTGGATTAGTTTTTGTAAATAAATGACCTCGATTTCTATAGCCATCTATGAGTTTTACAACCTGAAATTCTTTTTGAAGCTGCTCTGGTATTTGCGCAGAAACACCTTCAACAATTTCACCATCCATTCCATAGCTTTCAGACCCGAAATCGTAACCTTGAAAAAAGGCACGCCAACTAGGTTCTACAGAATCAGGATTTTTTAGGTATTGGTCGTACAAATCAGCAAAATATGCTGTGTGTGCTGCGTTGAGAAAGGAATATTTATCCATTATTTTTTACGAGACGTTGTCGTTTCAACAAAATTTCTTCAAAAATACAACTTTTACAAAAAATAGATGTGGTTTTATTATATTTATAACAATTAGAAATGCACGTATTTAATGATGATAAAACTCCATACCAAGCTTAGTAATAAGATAATAGTCTGTATCATTTTAACACTAGTATTTAGCAATACCTCATTAGCTCAATATGATTCAAATAAAAGCAGTTTTTGGGAAAATGTACAATTTGGGGGAGGGCTTGGATTAAATTTTGGAGATGGGTTTTTTAGCGGAGCTATAGCGCCAGCTACTTTGTATAGGTATAATGCTTATGTTTCAACAGGAGTTGGTTTAAACTTTCAATACAGTTCTGAACGCGATGTCTTTAAATCTACAGTTATTGGTGGAAGCATCATTGGGCTTTTTAACCCTTACCCTGAATTACAAATTTCTACCGAATTTGAACAATTGTACGTCGATAGAGATTTTGATGAACAATTTGTGGCCAATGTCGACGACAACTATTGGTATCCAGCCTTATTTTTAGGCGCTGGATACCGCAGTGGTAATGTGACTTTTGGAGTTAGATATGATATTTTATATGATGAAGATAAGAGTATTCAAAACCAAGCCTGGATGCCTTTTGTTAGATTTTGGTTTTAATTTTATAAAGGCAAAACAGATTTTCCACTTTTAATATGTTTGGCTAACTCTTCTAAGCTAGTACTTCCTAACCTTTCTATTATTAACTGTTTTTCTTTATATACTAAATGATGTAAAGAACATGGATTACCGCTATCACATTCTTTTAAACTTAACAAACAAGAATTAATACGTGTTTCTCCATCTATTGCATTAACTATCTCAGCAATTTTTACTTGTTTGTTCTCTTCACTTATATAAAACCCTCCTTTTGGGCCTTTAGTAGATGAAATAAGATTTTTTTTTGATAAAGCTTGTAATATTTTAGCAATATAGGCTTTTGGAACATTGATGGGTTTTGCAATATCGCTAATCACTACTTTTTCATTTTCTGAAGAATTTACAGCTAGATAAAGCGTAGCTTTTATCGCGTATTTAGTTGAATTAGAAAACATAAACGTATTAAATTATCTAAGACAAAGATAAAAAAGACTTTTTTATCTTAAATATGATTTTTATCATATTTTATTCACAATCTCGCGTCTATATTTGCTTCATCTAAATATAGATTCTAATGAAAAAAGCACTAAAATTTTTAACGTTAATTATCACACTAATTTTATTTAGTTGTGGCGGAAGTGACAAAAAAGACGAACCTTCTTATGGTAAAAAAGAACCTGAAAAAAAAGAAGTGAAAGAACCCGCTTCAAAACGAGTAGATCTAAACAATAAGGGTATTGGACCTATTACATCTGTAGATTTAGGTCTGGTAGTTGACAAAAATATGGCCGCACATGGTAAAGAAGTTTACGACAAAATGTGTACTGCCTGTCATAAAGCAGAGAAAAAATTTATTGGTCCTTCCCCTAAAGGCATTTTAGAGCGCCGTACTCCAGAGTGGGTAATGAATATGATTCTAAACCCAGAAGAAATGGTGAAAGAAGATCAATTAGCAAAAGACCTTCTTATAGAATTTAATGGTTCCCCAATGGCAAATCAAAACTTAACAAAGGAAGAAGCCAGAGCAGTTCTTGAATATTTCAGAACACTTTAAGCTATTAACATAAAAAATAAAACCAATGAAAACACTAATCAAATTTTTATTATTTGTTGTGCTTTTAGTGTGTTTTGTTGCTTGTAATAACAGTACAAAAACATCTGAAAACACAACTAACGAAAATCCAAAAAATGAAACTTCGACTGAAAAAACAGGACAAGCATTCATTAAAGATGAAGGTGGTACTCCTAATGCATTACAGCTGGCTATTCAATCAGAAGATCATTCAACTTTAGTAGCTGCAGTACAAGCGGCTGGTGTTGAAAATGCCTTGGTTAATGTTGGCCCACTTACTGTGTTTGCACCTAATAATGATGCCTTTGCTAAAATAGATGAAACGACACTTAATAATTTATTAAAACCTGAAAATAAAAGTAAGCTAGCCTTTATACTAACACACCATGTAGCTCCTGCAAATTACCCAGTTGATATGTTAAAAAAGAATGCCAAAAAGAAACGTAAACTTTATATGGCCTCAGGTAAATATTTAGAAGTTACTGAAAAGGATGGCGAATTATTTATAGATGGTGTAAAAATCATAGGAACAGTAAACGTAAGTAATGGCTGGGTACACGTTACTGAGAGTGTCATTTTACCAAAAGACTAAATAAATCAACTCATTAAAACAAAATTATATGGCTAAAATAGGTAAATATATATTGGGTATTGCTACTCTTATCTTTATGACAAATTGTGGCAATAACAATGACAGCAATTCTGGTGCTATGTCTTCGAGTAAGGCTGAAAAAGTATATGTTGCACCAGGTGAACATGACGAGTACTATGCTTTCTTTTCGGGAGGTTATAGTGGTAATATTACTGTTGCTGGTCTTCCAAGTGGCAGAATGCTTAAAGAGATCCCTGTATTTTCTCAATTCCCAACATCTGGTTACGGATACTCTGAAGAAACAAAACCAATGTTAAATACATCATTTGGTTTTGTGCCTTGGGGTGATGCTCACCATCCGGATATTTCGCAAACTAATGGTGAACTTGATGGAAGATGGATTTTTATCAATGAAAACAACACACCACGTATAGCACGTATAAGTCTTACTACATTTGAAACTGAAGAAATTATTGAGTTACCTAACAGTGCTGGTAATCATGCCTCTTCATTTGTAACTGAAAATACAGAATACATTGTCGCAGGTACACGTTTTGCAGTTCCTAATCCACAACGTGATATGCCAATTAATGAAATGAAGGGACAATTTAAAGGCCCGCTTTCATTTGTAAGTATTGCCGATAACGGTAGGATGAATTTAGAATTTCAATTAAACATGCCAGGTTTTAATTACGATTTAGCACATCCTGGACGTAATAAATCCCATGGCTGGTTCTTCTTCACCAGTTATAACACAGAAGAAGCTAATACGCTGATGGAGGTAAATGCTTCGCAAAATGACAAAGACTATATCGCTGCTGTTAATTGGCAAAAAATTGTAGAGTATGTTAAAAATGGTGGTGGCGAAAAAGCCCCAGGAACATACGCCCATAATGTATATGATGAAAAAACGCATACCGCCACATCTACTATGAAAGAAGGTGTTACAATGGTTGACCCAAGAGAAGTGGAAGGAGCTGTATTCTATATCCCAATTCCAAAATCGCCTCATGGTTGTGATGTTGATCCTTCTGGAGAATATATCATTGGTAGTGGTAAATTATCTACAGATTTAAGTGTGTATTCTTTTGAAAAAATTCAAACCGCAATAAAAAACAAGGATTTTGTGGATGATTCTTATGGAATACCTGTATTAAGTTATGAAAACACAATAGCCGGTGTGGTAGCACAGCCTGGCTTAGGCCCGTTACATACTGAGTTTGACGGAAAGGGAAATGCCTACACCACATTCTTTATCTCATCTGAAGTTGTAAAATGGAAGCTAGGGACTTGGGAAGTACTTGATAGACAACCTACATTCTACTCTGTAGGTCATCTTATGATTCCAGGAGGTAACTCTAGAAAACCATTTGGTAAATATATGGTTGCAATGAATAAGATTACTAAAGACCGATACTTACCTACTGGACCTGAGTTAGAACACTCCGCTCAGTTATATGATATTAGTGGTGATAAAATGGAGTTATTATCTGATTTCCCTACTCATGGTGAACCTCATTATGCCGCAGGTATTAGAGCCGATATCATTAAAGATAAGAGCAAAAAATACTACGAACTATCCGAGAATGAGCATCCTTATGCTGCAAAAAGTGAGAGTGAAGCTAAAGTAACGCGTAATGGTAACGAAGTCCATATAAGCATGACAATGATTCGTAGTCACTTTTCGCCAGATAATATAGAAGGTGTTAAGGTTGGAGATAAAGTATATCTGCATATGACTAATTTAGAACAAGACTTTGATGTCCCACATGGTTTCTCAATTATTGGTGCCAATACATCAGAGATTTTAGTAATGCCAGGACAAACCAAAACTATCATATGGGAACCTAAACGTGAAGGTGTTTGGCCATTCTATTGTACGGATTTCTGCTCTGCTTTACATCAAGAAATGCAAGGATATATAAGAGTGTCTGCAGCAAATTCTAATACACCACTTAAATTCACACTAGATGAATAATAAAGTTAGATAGTTTTAGTGTTTTAAATGTTATTTAACTCAAAATGGGCGAGTTATTTCTACTCGCCCATTCTTTTAAATCAAAGTTTATGAAACCCGCAAGTATAATAATGATAATAGGCTCAGCACTATTACTAGGATTATTTGTATATCCTTTATGGAGCATTGAGCTGGAAGCTCCACAATACCCAAACGGTATTGGAATGAACATTCATCTCAATGGTCTAGAGGGTAAAAAAAAACACGACTTGCAAAATATCGATGGACTTAACCACTATATTGGTATGCGTAAGTTACCGAAATCTCATGAAATGTGGGAGTTTAGTGCCTTTCCGAAAATAGTTGGAGGTATGGCTATTTTGGGGATGTTTATTGGTTTATTGGGGTTCTTTAAAGGTATTTCGCCAAAATGGTTTATAGCCTGGCTCATTCTTATGTGTATTTTAGGAATTTTAGGTATGTATGACTTTAATGCATGGATGGTAGATTATGGCACCAATTTAGACCCTAAAGCTATTATGAAAATGACAGATGCCGATGGAAATCCTTTAAGCTATAAACCTCCTTTATTTGGTACAAAAAATATTCTAAATTTCGTTGCACACTCATACCCTCATACTGGAGCTTACATGATGGGATTTGGAATGTTCTTAACCTTGGTAGCTTTTTGGCTTGGCAACAAAAAAATGAAATCTTTAAAAGCATGAAACACCTTGGACTTTTGTTAGCTCTTTCTTTAACCTTAGGATGCAGTAAAACACCAGAATCTATAAACTATGGTACAGATATGTGCAACTATTGCCAAATGACAATCGTTACAAAAACACATGCAGCTCAAATGGTTACGGGTAAAGGCAAACAATTTAAGTTCGATGCAATTGAGTGTATGATTAGATTTTTAGATGATAAACAAGAACTTGTCCCAGAAAGTAATCTTTTAATTACTAACTACAATACACCAGGCATTATGATTAATGCAAAAACAGCTAGTTATGTTGTATGCGAAGAAATTACAAGCCCAATGGGTGCTAATCTTACTGGGTTCATATCTTTATCACAAGCTAAAACAACAATTGATAATAGAGATGCTGAATTCTATGACTGGAGAGGTATATTCAAAAAACTTAACTAACTTGAAGGTATGAAAATACAATTAGGTATACTTCTGCTTTTAATTTCAACCTGCTTTGCGTCAGCACAAACACTTACTGTTTGCAAAGCAGATTGTGATTATAAAACTATACAAGGAGCAATTGATAGCTCTCAAAGTGGCGATCGTATTTTCATAAAAAAAGGACTTTACAAAGAATCTAACTTAATTATTTACAAAAAATCACTCCATATCACTGGAGAAGAAGGTACTATTATAGACACACAACAAAATGGTTATGGGTTTTCTGTTGAAGCAACCGATATTATTATTAAAAACCTCACCATTAAAAACATAGAAGTAAGCTATACTAAAGAATATGCTGCTGTTTTACTTTTTAAATCCTATGACTTCCTAATCGAAAATATTACGGTGGAAAATGCATTTTTTGGGTTTTTAATTCAGAAGTCAAAAGACGGCATTATACATAATAACACCATTTCTGGTGAAGGTTTAGCCGAAGCAGATTCTGGCAATGCTATTCATCTTTGGCACTGTGAGCATATAAAAATCACTAATAATGACGTAAGACGAATGCGTGATGGTATATATCTGGAATTTGGGAGCAACAGTTACATTTCCAACAATTATTCTACTGAAAATATGAGATATGGGCTACATTTTATGTTCTCAAATGACAATACTTATGAGAATAACACATTCAAAGCTAATGGGGCTGGTGTTGCTGTTATGTTTTCAAAGAAGATAAAAATGTATAATAATATCTTCAAGAAAAACTGGGGAACGGCTTCTTATGGAATCTTACTAAAAGAAATAAATGATGCCGAATTAAAGCATAATATTTTTGAGGATAATACTATTGGTATTAATGCCGATGGTACTAACAGAATTACATACATAGAAAACACTTTTAAAAATAACGGCTATGCCATAAAAGTACATGGTGCATGTTACGATAACATCTATTCTAAAAACAATTTCTTGTATAATTCTTTTGACTTGTCTTATTCAGGAAATTTAAACAGTAATAAGTTTGAAAATAATTATTGGAGTAATTACACAGGCTATGACTTAGACAAAGATGGTATTGGAGATATACCTTATAGACCTGTAAAGCTTTTTTCATACTTAGTAAATCGTACACCAGAGAGTATTGTTTTGCTTCGTAGTTTGTTTATAGATATAATTGACTTTTCTGAAAAAGTATCACCCGTTTTTACACCAGAAAACCTAATTGATAACCAACCTTTAATGACCCAGGTAACATGGTAGAAATCATCGATTTATATAAAAAATTCGATAAAAACAATGTGCTTAATGGTATCAATTTATCAATTAAAGAAGGTGGCATTTTTGCTGTACTAGGACCAAATGGATCTGGAAAAACCACTATTATAAAAACCATACTCGGCATGGTAATACCTGATAGAGGAACCCTTAAAGTGTTTAACACTAATATTAAAAACAACTCAGCCTATCGCCATGAAATAGATTACTTGCCCCAAATTGCAAATTTCCCTAGCAATCTAAAAGTCAGTGAACTTATTAAAATGATTAAGGATTTGAGAGGTAAAACAGATGAAGACCAAAACTTAATTTCGAAATTTAAATTAGAGCCTTTTTTAAACAAAAAGCTGGGTACACTGTCTGGCGGAACCAAACAAAAAGTAAATATTGTTTTAACGTTTATGTTTAATAGTCCTATTATAATTTTAGATGAGCCAACTACAGGTTTAGATCCTATCTCATTAATACGGCTTAAAGAACTCATTGAGGTAGAAAAAAATAAAGGAAAAACCATCTTAATTACATCTCATATTATGAGTTTTGTTGAGGAAGTAGCCGACAAAATTGTATTTATCCTCGAAGGCAAAATCTACTTTAAAGGTAGTATTGATGAATTAAAGGCAAAAACTAAACAGCAAGATTTTGAACATGCTATTGCTAACATTTTAACTAAAAACCATGCTTAAAATATTAAAATATAGTTTTTTCGATTTAATGCGTAGTAGTTGGAGTTATGTCTACTTTGCATTTTATCTTCTATTAGGTATTGTGCTCTTGTTCCTTAACAATGACTTATCCAAAGCTGTAATTACACTAATGAATGTAATCATTGTTTTAGTACCACTTATAGGCACTATCTTTGGTGTTATGTATTACTATAACTCAAAAGAGTTTACGGAGTTATTGCTAGCGCAACCTTTAAAGCGGTCTTCAATTTTTTTAGGTCAGTTTTTGGGCGTCGCCATTTCTTTATCCATGAGTTTAATTATAGGATTAGGCATTCCTTTTATGGCTTATGGATTATTTAAATCTAATGCCATTTGGGATTTTTCGCTACTACTTGTTGTAGGTGTATTTTTAACCTTCATATTTAGTGCTCTGGCATTTAATATTGCCCTTTCTAATGAAAATAAAATTAAAGGGTTTGGCTATGCTATACTAATGTGGTTATTCCTAGCTATAATCTATGATGGCTTATTTCTCATGTCTCTAATTTTATTTGAAGATTACCCATTAGATAAAGTTTCCTTAATTGGCACCATGCTAAATCCTATTGATTTATCAAGGACTCTGATCTTATTAAAATTAGATATTTCAGCTTTATTAGGTTACACTGGTGCTGTATTTAAACAATTCTTTGGCACTAGTTTTGGGCTTATTACATCATTTATAATGTTAACTGTTTGGGTAGTTTTACCCATTTTTAGAATCGTCTTTAAATCGAAGAAAAAAGATTTTTAATAATGAAAAGATATTATGCTTTTGTTATAGTTACAATCTTATTTATAGCTTTCTATTCTTGTGAAAATAAAAACGGTGAGGTTAATTCTAAACCCAAAATTAAACTTCAAGGTCTTACCCTAAACAATAACAAAAAATGGATTGCCAATAAAGAAACTCATATTGGTATGATGCGTATAGATTCCATACTCAAAAGCAACACATTATTAAACGGTAAAGTCTTAGGTAATGCCCTTTCTAAAGAAACCAGCTATATTATTAAAAGCTGTAATATGAAAGGTACAGCACATGATCAGTTACATATTGTATTAGTCCCGCTTTTAGAAGAAATCACCCAAATAAAAGAAACTGAAAGTATAGATAAACTAAAGCAAAAAACTACTCACTTAAAGCATCTTGTAGCGATATATTTTCGATACTTTAAAACTTAATTTCAACTGACAAATGTCAGCTTATTTAAGACAAAATAGTCCGAAATTAGCCTCATGATAATTACGGTAATTCATAAGATTACAGCATTGTTTTTAACCTTTGTTCTATTAGCAAACAATATTAACAACATTATTATTGTAACCGATTTTGTCATCAATCAAGATTTCATCGCAAAAACACTCTGTATTCAAAAAGAAGAACAAAAAGGTTGTAATGGTAAATGTCAATTACGTAAGGAATTAGTGAAAAATAATGCAGACACTAACTCAGAGGTGCCTGCACCTAATACAAACAGAATACGTTTAGATGTTTTTCTAATTTCTGATGTAACTTTATATACCAATCAATACGAAATCAACTATCACACTAAACAATTTAATATCGACTCTAGATTATTTCAACCTATATCTAAGTTTTATGATATAGATACACCCCCACCCAATTTAAGTTAATTCTTTTCTGAGTGCATATAGCACAATCCTCTTTTCTATAGTTTAAAAACGTATGGAAAAGACAATTATATCCTAATTTTTAATAAAAAAAGATAGAAATGAAACTTAAATATTTATCACCAATAGTGTTTTTAGCACTTATATTCTCATGCTCTACAGACGACAATAATGATTCAAACCCAGTAAACGAAGTCGAAGGTTTATTACTTATAAAAGAAATTGTTAATGGCAATCAAACTATTGAGCTTTTTAATGAAAAAGGCCTGTTTGAAACTGGTTACAATGAGATAAGCATTCGAATTAAAAACAATACAACAGATACCTATTATGAAAATACCAGTTTATCATGGATACCTATGATGCAAATGCCTACTATGCAACATTCTTGTCCAAAATCAACAATCAACAAAGTGTCGGGTAAAAATACCGTTTATAGTGGTTTTATCATTTATCAAATGGCAGGTATGGACAGTTCGGGTTGGTCATTAACAATAGAATATACAGTTGACGGCTTAGAGTATTCTGTTACAGATACCATAAATGTCTTGCAATACGAAAACCAAAACGTAGCAAGTTTTATGGCTAGTAATAATACGCGTTACATCTTAGCTTTAATAGAGCCCAAAGACCCAAGCATTGCTATAAATACTATGAAAGTTGGTTTGTTTAAAATGGAAAACATGATGACATTTCCTGTGGTCGAAGATTACACAATTACTTTAGACCCTCGTATGCCAGGTATGGGTAACCATAGTTCACCAAATAATACAAACCTTACATTTAATAGCACAGATAATTTCTACTATGGAGACTTATCATTAACCATGACAGGTTATTGGAAATTAAATCTTAAACTGATGAATGCTTCTGACGAAGTTCTAAAAGGTGAAGATGTTACGGAAGAAAACGAAGCCAGTAGCTTATATCTGGAGCTAGAGTTTTAATGCGTATATGATTTTTAATTGAGCGTGGCTGTACTAAATTTTTAAACTCTCAACTGCGCTCAATATAACAAAACAGTTTTTCATTAATTTAATATTCCGTTAGCTATGAAACAGCTAATCACAGTAATACTTTGTGCTCTATTTTCATTCTATGGCACGAGTCAAGAACAAAAAAAAGACACCACAAAGCTCGAGGAAGTCGTTATTATTACTCGACGTAAACTGAATAATAATCGGCAAGAAAAAACATTATCTAGTATTGATGATTACTTAGAAAAATCTAATAATGTAACTATGATAAAACGTGGTAATTATGCCTGGGAACCAACTCTAAACAATATGGTTAGTGATCGTTTGGTTGTAACCATTGACGGTATGCAAATTTTTGGTGCATGTACTGATAAGATGGATCCTATAACATCTTATGTAGATGTATCTAATCTAGAAAAAGTAACTATTGGTTCTGGACAAGAAGGTACAGAAAACGGGCATTGTGTAGGTGGCGGTATTGATTTACAATTACCCACATCAAAATTTAACGATTCTGGCCTAAAATCTAGTATAGATCTAGGATACGAAACTAATGGTGATTTTTTTGCAACAGGTTTAGATTTAGAATACTCAAGACAAAAATTTTTTATCAGTGCAGACGGCATTTTTAGAACATCCGAAAACTATGATGCGGGTAACAATGAAGAAGTATTGTATTCTCAATTTCAGAAATACAACATCTCTTTACAATCTGGTTATGAAATTTCTGAAATACATAGCTTAGATGCTAATATTATTTATGATAGAGCAACGGATGTTGGTTATCCTGCATTACCAATGGACGTCTCGTTAGCTGATGCTTTAATTAGTTCTGTAACACATTATTACAAGCCAACCGATAAACCATTTAAATCCTTAGAAACAAAAGTGTATTTTAACACTATTACACACATAATGGACGATACTAATCGACCAGATGTACCAATACGTATGGATATGCCTGGTTGGAGTGACACATATGGTTTTTATAGTAAAGCTAATATTACTAAAAATAATCATCATTTCACTTTTAATCTAAACGGGTTTTATAATAAGTCTCTTGCAGAAATGACCATGTTTTCTAGCAATCCTAATGAGCCAGACATGTTTATGTACACCTGGCCAGATATTAGAACTTTGTATTCTGGGTTATTCATAAAAGACAATTGGCGTATTAGTGATAGCCAAACATTTTCATCATCTATAAGATTAGGGTTTCACAACAATAGAATAGCAAAAGAAGTTGGCGTAGAGAGCTTGCGAATTTTTCATCCAGATATTGATGATCAACAAAATCGCTTTTTAATGAGTTTAGCATCATCATACAACATAAAGAAAGAAACCTTAAACATGGCTTTGGGGCTAGGTTATGGAGAACGTGCACCTTCTGTAAGTGAAGGTTATGGTTTCTTTTTATTTAACAGCTTTGATAATTACGATTATATAGGCAATCCCAACTTAAAAAATGAAAAAGCTCTCGAGGCAAATTTTAGTTTTTCAAAAACATACAACAAATTTAAAGTCAGTGTAGAGTCTTCATACTTCTATATCATGGACTATATCATTGGTGATATAGAACCTAGCATAAGTTCTATGACTATTGGTGCTAATGGAGTACGCATTTATAGTGCATTAGACAATGTCTCTATTTTCGATGTATATTTAAATAGTAGCTATAATATATCAGACAGTTTTTCTATTAATGGTACGCTTGGATATAATTACGGAAAAGGAAGTAATGGAGAAAATTTGCCATTGATTAGACCTTTTCCATATTTCGCAGAATTAAACTTCAAGAAGCCTAAATTCAATGTAGCTTTGCAACTCGATGGTAATGGAAACCAAAGTAAATATAGTAGCTTCTATGGCGAAGACGAGACCGCTGCTTATGCAATTTTAAATCTTAATTTAGGAAATGCTTTTTATGGTAAAAAAGGAAGAACAATTTTAAAGTATGGAATAGAAAATATTTTAGATTCTAAATATTCTACTTATGCCGATTGGAATAATATTCCAAGACAAGGCCGAAATTTTTATATTAACCTATCTTATCTATTGCCCTAATGTTAAGAGTATTTAGCTTTATACCAAACCTTTTGCCACTCACGTTGTAAAATTAAAAAAGTAACATCTTCAGAGAGTTTTAAAGTATCCCCCCCATTAAGCGAACGAATCTTTGATTCTGAAACATCGACCTGATAAAGTAAATTAAGATAATCCGAAAACTTGTTTTGAATGAGGTGAAAAACGGTGTCTTGCAACACTAACTTTAAACTTGAAGGAATCGTATTTTCATCAAACTCTAAATCTATATTGGCGTACAATAAATCTTTATTCAGCTGAAGAATTAGTTTTTTATAGAGTTGTAGCTGATTAGCTTCTAAAATTAAAGTTTCAAAATTAGAGGGTAAACTCATTAAACACGTCTATTCATTAACTGCTCACCAAACAATCTTAATAATTGCTTTTTATCGCTAGATATATTTAGCTTTTTAAGCACTTCAAAAGCTTTGTTCGTATAATCTTCTACAGCTTTTTGAGTCGCTTTTGATGCTCCTGAATTATCAAAAAGCGTTTTCACAGCATTTACTTTTGTAGCATTAGAAATTGAATTGCTCGACATCATTTTTATTAAACTTAATTTATCCTCTTCAGTACCTAACTCTAAAGTTTTAAGGTATAAATACGTCTTTTTATTTTCGAGTATATCACCACCAACTTGTTTTCCAAAAGTTTCAGGATTTCCAAAAGCATCCAAATAATCATCTTGTAATTGAAATGCTATACCCAAAAAGCGCCCAAAATCATAAATTGAATTTTGATCCTCTTCAGAAGCTTTAGCTACAATAGCTCCCATTTTCATTGCAGCCCCTACCAAAACCGCTGTTTTATACTCAATCATTTTGAGATATTCTGGTATAGCAACATCATCTCTGGTTTCAAAATCAATATCGTACTGCTGTCCTTCACAGACTTCTAAAGCCGTTTTACTAAACAATTGAGCTAATGCCCTAAACGTGTTTGGCTCATAATTTTCAAACAATTGGTAGGCCAATATTAACATGGCATCACCAGAAAGAATACCAGTGTTTAAATCCCACTTTTCATGTACTGTTTCCTTCCCTCGACGTAATGGTGCATCGTCCATTATATCATCGTGTACCAAAGAAAAATTATGAAACACCTCGACCGAAAGTGCTGCATTGATAGCATCTTTGGGGTCTCCATCAAAAATTTCTGATGTCATTAAAGTTAGCACAGGTCTAAGTCGTTTTCCGCCAAGTTTAAGAATATAATTTATAGGCTTGTAAAGACTTCTAGGCTCTCTTTCAACGGCAAAATCCTCTAAATAAGTTATAAAAGATTTTTGATAAGCTTCAATATTTTGCATAAAACAAAAATAAAGCTTTCAACATATTTAAAGCTAATGTTAACTATGTTAAAAATTTATTAAAACTTTGGAAACTTTTTTTGTTTTTAAAGTTTCCATATTTACATTTGCACTTCAAAAAAGGAAAAATCCGTCCTTACGGAGTACTAAAGATGAGAGAAAAAATTATACATAAGTCTTCAGATTTGTTTTTAACACTTGGTTTTAAAAGTGTTACTATGGATGATATTGCTAATGAAATGGGCATTTCTAAAAAGACGATTTATGTACATTTTAGTAATAAAACGAAATTGGTAGAGGCTGTAACCTTTCACTTGTTTGATACGATTTGTGATGGTATAGATGAAATTTGTGAAAGCGCACCTAACCCTATCGAGGAATTGTATTCAATTAAAATGTATGTAATGCAACACTTAAAAAGTGAGAAGGCGTCCCCACAGTTTCAGTTAAAAAAATATTATCCTAAAATTTATGAAGGCCTTAAAAGCAAGCAATTTGAAAAAATGCACGAATCGGTTTCCGAAAGCTTAGAAAATGGTATAGAATCTGGTGTTTTTAGATCTAATATAGATGTCGAATTTATTGCCAGGTTATACTTCAATGGCATGACTGGTATTAAGGACGAAACTATATTCCCAAGAGAACATTTTAATATGGAATATCTTATGGAAAGCTTCCTGGAATACCATTTACGAGCTATCGTAACCGAAAAAGGATTTAAAATATTAAACCAATTTATTACAAAAAATCAATCATAACAACAGAATGAAAAACCTATCAATTTTCTTTTTTCTAATGTGTTTTAGTCTTGGTTTCGCCCAAGACATCCCTGCAAGCTTTACATTACAAGAAGCTATTGATTACGCCTTAGAAAATAATAGACAAGCTAAAAATGCTGCTCGAGATATTAAAGCAGCAGAACAACAAAAATGGGAGACAACAGCAACTGGACTACCTCAGATTAATGCTGGCATCAATTACCAAAACTTTATAAAACAGCAGGTTTCTGTGATACCCAATTCTGCTTTTGATAGTAGACAAGGAACTATAGATACGGTTGAGGAATTTTTTGGTCTAACTGCAAACGGAACTCCCGAGTCACTTGAAGGGTTTTCGGAAGTTATATTTGGTACAAAACAAAATATTAGCGCTAGCGCAACACTTAATCAATTAATCTTCGATGGGTCTTATCTGGTTGGTTTACAATCTGCTAAAGTTTTTTTAGAAATATCTAAAAACGCTAAAGATAAGACCGACTTAGAAGTTAGAAAAGCCGTAATCAATGCTTATGGTAATGCATTACTGTCGGAAGAAAGTGTAAATATCTTTGAAAAAAACATTGCTGTTTTAGAGAAAAACCTTAACGAAACAACCAAGATATACGAAAATGGTCTTGAAGAAGAAGAAAGCGTAGAACAACTTCAAATTACATTATCTAATGTAAAAAGTAACCTAAATAATGCTAAACGATTAAAAGGTATCGCCTATCAAATGTTTAACATAACACTTGGTATTGATTATGCCACTAATGTCACATTAACTGAAGATTTAGAGCAACTTACTGAGAAAAACATATCTCTTGAAGCACTAGAGCTTAAAAATGATGTTACTAGTACAATTGATTATAAAATTGCAGAAAACGATAAAAAATCTAAAGAGCTACTATTAAAATTAGAAAAGACTAGAGCTTTACCATCATTAAGTGCTTACATAGATGGTGGTTATTTAGGCTTCGCAGATGAGTTTACTTTTTTAGATAGAGAACAACGTTGGGCAGGGTTTTCATCATTCGGTTTTAACCTTAATCTACCAATATTTAGTTCCGGAGGCAGAAGCGCTGCTACACAACGCGCAAGAATAAATTTAGAAAAATCTAAAGATGATCTTACTGAAACCGAACAGCGTTTAAAACTAGAAATAGAAACTGCTAAAAGTAACTACAAATTTGCAACGGAAGATTATTATAATAAAAAACAAAATCTATCTCTCGCTGAGCGTATAGAATCAAAAAACCAAACCAAATTCTTTGAAGGTATAGCTTCGAGCTTTGAATTACGACAAGCACAAACACAATTGTATACAGCTCAACAAGAATTATTACAGGCCATGTTAGATGTTATAAATAATAAGGCAGAATTAGAAACCATTACTAATAACACAACCAACTTTTAAAATTATCATCATGAAAAATATATATAGTTTAATCATTTTAACATCACTATTGGTAGCCTGTTCGGGAGAGAAAGGACAATCCATAGAAGAACTTGTAGCATCAGACAACTCTGAAGCTATTCAAAAAAAGAAAGATGAATTGGTTAATGAACAACAAGCATTAGCGCTTCAAATCAAACAATTAGATGAAAAGCTTCAAAACATAAGCCCAGATAGAAATGTACCATTAATTACAACTTTTAATGCTAAAATTGAAGAATTTAAACATTTTCTAGAATTACAAGGAAGTGTTGAAACCAAACAAAACATTGTCTTAACACCAGAAGTTGGTGGAATTATAACACGCGTATATGTAAAAGAAGGTCAGAATGTAACCAAAGGACAGTTATTAGCCTCTATTGATGATGGAGGTCTAAGTCAACAAAAGGCACAATTAGAAGTACAAGCTGATTTGGCAAAAACAACTTTTGAACGTCAAAAACGTCTTTGGGATCAAAAAATAGGTAGCGAGATTCAATACCTTCAAACAAAATCTCAATACGAAGGGCTTCAAAAAAATATCGCTCAAATCAATCAACAACTAGCTAAAAATAATGTTAGAGCACCATTTTCTGGTGTTATCGATGATGTAATCACAGAGCAAGGCAATGTTGCATTACCAGGACAAACTCAGCTAATGCGTTTAGTAAATCTTAAAGACATGTACATTAAAACTGATGTTCCTGAAAGTTACATAACCAGTATTACTAGAGGAAAAAAGGTCGAAGTCCTATTTCCTGTATTAGGTAAAAAATTAACTTCTGAGGTTAGACAAACTGGTAATTTTATCAATCCTGCTAACCGAACATTTGATGTTGAAATTGCTGTACCTAACAAGGACAAAACGATTAAACCAAATCTTACAGCACGACTAAAAATTAATGACTATACTAACGAAAAAGCTATCCTAATCCCACAAAGTATTATTTCAGAAAATGCGCAAGGACAGCAATACATCTATGTCTTAACTGATAAAAAACAAGACAAAGCAATTGCAAAGCAAGTTATAATAGAGACTGGGAAAACTCAAGGTGATGATATTGAAGTATTATCTGGTCTAGAAGAAAACGCAGAGGTCATTAGAGAAGGTGCTCGTAGCGTAAAAGAAGGACAAACTGTAAAGATTATTAATAAAGACTAATAACCAATGGCTAATAAAAAGAAACAAAAAAAGAAAGTCGATAAGGAATTTGGTCTGTCGTCTTGGGCAATAAATAACAAAACCACAATGTATGTGGCCATTGTCCTTATACTATTTTTAGGAGGTTCAGCCTATTTTGGAATGTCTAGAGAAAACTTCCCCGAAATTAGAGAAACGAAAATATACATAAGTTCACTTTTTCCTGGAAACACAGCTGAAGATATAGAAAAACTGATTACTGATCCATTAGAAGATAAACTCAAAAATGTGAGTAATGTTGTAGAGGTAACATCAACATCTCAAGAAGATTATTCAATGGTTATCGTAGAATTTGACGAAGACATTACTGTTGATGCGGCTAAACAAAAGGTGAAAGATGAGATTGACAGTGAAACTTCTGGTGAAGATTGGCCAACCTTTAATGGTGCTAAAGTAGAGCCAAATGTTTTTGAATTAAGTATGTCAGAAGAAATGCCAATTCTTAATATTAATATTTCTGGTGATTATACCGTTGACAGATTAAAAGAGTTTGGTGAATATCTTGAAGATGAAATTGAAGATCTGCCTGAAATAAAGCAAGTGGACATTCGAGGAGCTCAGGAAAAAGAAGTTGAAGTTGCTGTAGATGTTTACAAAATGATGGCATCAAAAGTTAACTTTAATGAGATTACTGATGCTATTGGCAATGGAAACATGACAATGTCTGCTGGCAACCTCATTACAAGTGGACAAAGGCGTACTATACGAATTATTGGTGAAATTGATAAGCCCGAAGAGCTAGAAAATTTTGTTATTAAAGCAGAGAATAACAACCCTATTTATTTAAAAGATATTGCCACTGTTACATTTAGGCCAAAAGACAAAACAACCTATGCCAGAGAATTTAATGCAGTAAGTAATGAAGGTGAAACTGTTGTAATGCTCGATGTGAAAAAGCGTTCGGGTAAAAATATGGTTGCTGCAGCAGAAAAAATCGAAAAAATAGTAGCAGATGCAAAAGCTAATGTATTACCCACAAATTTAAGAATAACAACTACTAACGATCAGTCGTCAAAAACCATCGGACAAGTTGATGATTTAGTAAATAATATCATTTTTGGTATTATTCTCGTTGTTACGGTTTTAATGTTTTTCCTTGGGTTTAAAAATGCTTTGTTTGTAGGGTTTGCCATCCCGATGTCCATGTTTATGTCATTAATGATACTGAATGCATTAGGCTATACTATGAATACCATGATTCTTTTTGGGTTGATTATGGGACTAGGTATGCTGGTTGACAATGGTATTGTGGTTGTCGAAAATGTTTATCGCCTCATGGAGCAAGAAGGCATGTCTCGTATCGAAGCAGCAAAGAAAGGTATTGGTGAGATTGCTTTTCCAATTATTATTTCAACAGCTACGACGGTTGCGGCATTTATTCCTTTAGGCCTATGGCCAGGCTTAATGGGTCAGTTTATGATTTATTTTCCTATAACGCTTTCCGTAGTATTAGGTTCATCCTTATTAGTGGCTATTTTCTTTAATTCTGTTTTAGTATCTCAATTCATGACAACTGAGGATAAAGATATGCCATTAAAAAACATTATTGCCATATCAGGAATTTTAGGAGGTATAGGCTTAATAATTATGATGTTTGGAGGACCATACCGAGGTTTAGGCACTTTAATGATTACAACAGCTGTAATGCTTTGGGTATATCGATTAATCCTTAGAAAGGCGGCTAATAGATTTCAAACAAAAACTCTGGTTCGTTTAGAGAATTTTTACGAACGTATACTTACAAGTTCACTTAAAGGTTGGAAGCCATTTGGTATTAGCTTTGGAAGTTTCTTTTTATTTATTGGATCAATTGCAGCGTTTATAATTTCATGCAATACTCAAAGAACAAAAGTTGAGTTCTTCCCAGATAATAAACCCAACCAAATTATAGTATATATAGAATATCCTGAAGGTACAGATATAGAAAAAACAAATATCATTACTAAAGAAATTGAAAATAAAGTCTATGGAATCTTAAATGATAGTAAGTATATAAAAGATGGTGAAAATTTCTTAGTCGAAAGTGCAGTGTCTCAGGTAGGTGCTGGCGCAGGAAATCCTCAAACAGATGGAGGTTCTGATGCAGAGATGCCACACAAAGGAAAAATTACAGCTTCAATGCGAGAATACAAATATCGTAATGGGAAAGATAGTGAGGAGCTAAGAAAAAAAGTACAAGAAGCATTAACAGGTATTTATCCTGGTGTATTAATTTCTGTGGAAAAAGATGTTAATGGACCTCCTGCAGGACCTCCTGTAAACATTGAACTTGAGGGTAATGATTATGACGAATTAATCGTTGTGGCAGAGCGTATGCGAGAGTTTATAAATTCAAAAAATATCTCAGCGATTGACGAATTAAAAATTGATGTCAATAAAGATAAGCCAGGTATGCAAGTGCTCGTTGATAGAGAGAAAGCTGGTGAATTAGGTGTAAGCACAGGACAAGTAGGGCAGCAATTACGCAACTCGTTATTTGGTGCAAAGGCAGGTATTTACAAAGAAGATGGAGACGATTTTGATATTTATGTGCGTTTTAATGAAGATTTGCGCTACAATACCAGTGCGTTATTTAATCAAAATATAGTCTTTAGAGATATGGCCTCTGGCACAATTATAGAGGTTCCTGTATCTACAGTAGCAAATCAAAACAATAATTCTGGGTTTAGTGCGATAAAGCATAAAGATGCTAAGCGTGTAGTAACCGTTTATTCTGCATTAGCACCTGGTTATGTCGACGCTGGAGCTGTTGTAAGTCAAATTCAAAACGAAATGAAAAATTTTGATGGTTTACCAGCAAATATCAAAATAGATTACACAGGTCAAATTGAGGAACAGAATAAAGAAATGGCCTTTTTAATGGGTGCTTTCTTTACCGGGTTAGGTTTAATCTTCTTCATATTAATTTTTCAGTTTAACTCAGTATCTAAACCTGCAATTATTATGATCGCAATTTTCTTGAGTTTAATTGGTGTATTTGGAGGTATTGTAATTACTGGTGATTCTTTTGTGATTTTAATGACCATGATGGGTATTATATCTCTCGCCGGAATTGTGGTTAACAATGGTGTGGTTCTACTCGATTATGCCCAATTATTAATTGATAGACGAAAAAATCAACTCGATTTAGACGCATCTGAATATCTACCAAAAGACGAATTATTAGCACAAATCATCAAAGCTGGTAAAGCACGTTTAAGGCCTGTATTACTAACAGCAATAACAACTATATTAGGCCTAATTCCTTTAGCTATAGGACTTAACATTAATTTCTTTACTCTCTTTAGTGAATTTAATCCTAATATCTATTTCGGTGGTGACAATGTGATTTTTTGGGGACCGTTGGCTTGGACTGTTATCTATGGTCTTTTCATAGCAACCTTCTTAACTTTAATTGTAGTCCCTGTTTTATTCTATTTATCTACATCATTAAAAATGTGGTTAAAATCTAAATTCAGTTCTACAGTTGAAGAATTTGAAATCTCAGAAAAAGAAACTCTTGTGCTTGATTAAAGCATAAGGATCTTGATTAATAGCGAGAAAAGCCTCAACAATTGTTGAGGCTTTTTATTTAATTATCCTTTAAGTTGATTAAATTTGCACGATTAAAATTTCGATATGTATAGAAGTCATAATTGTGGTGAGTTAAGAGCCGCACATAATAATACAGAAGTAACTCTCGCAGGTTGGGTTCAAGGAGTTAGAGATAAAGGATTTATGGTTTATGTAGATGTGCGAGACCGTTATGGTATTACACAACTTTACTTTGATGAAGAACAAACAGCTAAGTCGATTCTTGAAAATGCTCAAAAGCTTGGGCGTGAATTTGTAATTCAGGTTAAGGGTAAGGTACAAGAGCGTGCTTCTAAAAATCCAAATATTCCAACGGGAGATATAGAAGTTTTAGTTTCAGAATTGACTATTCTAAACGCATCGTTAGTACCACCTTTTACCATTGAAGATGAAACTGATGGCGGAGATGATTTACGTATGAAATATCGTTACTTAGATATTCGTCGTAACCCAGTAAAAGAGAGCCTAATCTTTAGACATAAGGTAGCCCAAGCCGTTAGAAATTATTTATCTAATGAAGACTTTATTGAAGTCGAAACCCCTTATTTAATTAAATCAACACCCGAAGGTGCTCGTGACTTTATTGTGCCTTCTCGTATGAATGAAGGGCAATTTTATGCGCTACCTCAATCACCTCAAACTTTTAAGCAGTTGCTTATGGTTGGTGGTATGGATAAATACTTTCAAATTGTAAAATGTTTTAGAGACGAAGATTTACGTGCAGACAGACAGCCCGAATTCACACAAATAGACTGCGAAATGGCATTTGTAGAGCAAGAAGATATTCTAAATACATTTGAAGGTCTAACACGTCATCTACTTAAAGAAATTAATGGTGTTGAAGTTGATAAATTCCCAAGAATGCTCTACGATGATGCGATGCGTTTATACGGAAATGACAAACCAGATATTCGTTTTGGAATGGAGTTCGGTGAGTTAAATGCCGTAGCGCAACATAAAGATTTTAATGTGTTTAATTCTGCTGAACTAGTTGTTGGTATTGCCGTTCCTGGCGGGAATACTTATACAAGAAAAGAAATCGATAAGTTGATTGATTGGGTAAAGCGTCCTCAAGTTGGTGCTTTAGGCATGGTATACTGTCGTTGTAATGATGATGGTACTTATAAATCTTCTGTTGATAAATTCTACGACCAAGACGATTTAGCCAAATGGGCAGAAGTTACTGGTGCAAAAGCTGGTGATTTAATCTGTGTGCTTTCTGGCGAAACCAATAAAGTAAGAGCACAACTAAGTGCCTTACGTATGGAATTAGCAGAACGTTTAGGCTTACGTAAAGCTGATGAATTTGCACCGCTTTGGGTAATGGATTTTCCATTATTAGAATGGGATGAAGATACTGAGCGTTACCATGCGATGCATCACCCATTCACATCACCTAAACCAGGTCAATTAGAATTATTAGATACTAAACCAGGTGAAGTAAAAGCTAACGCTTACGATTTAGTTTTAAATGGAAACGAAATTGGTGGTGGTTCAATTCGTATTCACGATAAAGCAACACAAGCCATTATGCTAAAACATTTAGGCTTTTCTGAAGAAGAAGCCAGAGCACAATTTGGGTTCTTAATGGATGCCTTTGAGTATGGTGCGCCACCACATGGTGGAATTGCTTTTGGATTAGACAGACTAGTTGCCATTTTAGGCGGTCAGGAAACCATTAGAGATTTTATTGCTTTCCCTAAAAACAACTCAGGAAGAGATGTAATGATTGATGCACCTGCACCAATTGATGAAGAACAGTTAGAAGAGCTCAATTTAAAATTGAATTTAAAATCATAAATATTAAATCCTGCTTCTTGCAGGATTTTTTATTAGATTTAAACTATGCCAACTAAATCCAACTTTTTTAAACGCTTACTCATTTGGAGATATAAACATATCTCAGAAAAGAATTTTGTATTTGTACTAAGCTTAATTATAGGCTTATTAGCTGGTTTAGTTTCTGTTTTTATAAAAAATATCACTTTTGCAATTAATTCAATTTTTGAAAAAGGTATCATTCTTTCAGAGAATAGCATCTATTTTATTTTGCCGATTTTAGGCTTGTTTTTAGTGTATCTATTTGTAAAGTACATTTCAAAAAAACCAAGCGAACATGCTATTCCGTCTATACTATATGCTTTATCAAAACGCGATGGTATTATTAGTAAACGTAAAATCTATCTGCCCTTAATAACAGCTCCCTTAACTGTAGGTTTTGGAGGTTCTGTAGGCTTATTAGGGCCAGCAATTGCGTCAGCTTCAGCCCTGAGTTCTAACCTCAGTAGACTATTACATATTGACAGAAAAACAAGAAGTTTACTAATTGCCTGTGCTGCTGCTGGAGCGATTGCTTCTATTTTTAAATCACCAATTGCGGCTATCATTTTTGCTATTGAAGTCTTTAGTTTAGATCTTACATTTGCTTCGTTATTACCGCTTTTAATTGCTTCAGTTTCATCAGTAATTACTTCTTATTTTTTCTTAGGCGATAGCGTGCTTTTCGATTTTAATGTAACAGATAAATTCGCCATTAAAGATACCCTATTCTACATCCTTCTGGGTATAGGAACAGGAATTGCATCCATTTATTTTTCAAAAATATATTTCGGAATTACGACATTTTTTAACCGATTTAAGTCTGCAAGACATAAATTAATTATTGGAGGTTTAGCGATTGGCATAATGTTATTTTTTATTCCTCCACTATATGGTGAAGGTTTTGGCTTTATAAATAACCTTATGCTGGGCAACGATATTGAAGCCTTAGGCAATACACCTTTTGATGCTCACCTGGATAATATTTGGATTGTTATTGGTTTACTTTTTGGCATTACAATATTTAAAGCTATAGCTATGACCACCACTTTTGCAGCTGGAGGAACTGGTGGAATCATTATTCCTACTTTAGTTATGGGAAGCGCATTAGGAAATGTTGTTGCTAAAGTGATTAATAATTGTGGTTTAGGTTTTAATGTTTCAGAAGCTAACTTTACACTAATCGGTATGGCTGGTCTTATTGCTGGTGTGCTTCATGCTCCATTGACTGCTATTTTTCTGATTGCTGAAATTACTGGTGGCTATGAATTGTTTGTTCCCTTGATGATCACTGCTTCGATGTCTTTCATCATCAATAAAAATGGTTTAGACCATACGATTTATACTAAGGAATTGATAGAAAAGGGAGCTCTTCTTACTCAAAATAAAGATAAAAGCGTCCTAACGCTAATGAAATTAGATTCGGTTATAGAGCAAAATTTTATAGCGTTACATCCTGAAATGACTCTAGGTGAAATGCTTAAAAATGGGGTTTCAAAATCCAATAGAAACCTATTTCCTGTTACAGATGATGATAAAAATTTTATTGGTATTATTCTGCTAGATAATATTCGTTCTGTAATGTTCGATCAAAGTTTATACAACTCCACCACTGTAGAAACCTTTATGCAAAAACCCCCAGAGGTGATTTATTATGAAAATGACTCTATGGAAAAGGTAATGAAGAAATTTCAAACCTCTAAAGCTTGGAATTTACCTGTAATAAAAGACAACAAGTACTATGGTTTTGTTTCAAAATCAAAACTCTTAACAGCTTATAGACGTGAATTGATTAATTTTACATCTTAAATTATGTAGTGTCTGACTGAGAATACAATTAATATGAAAACGATACACATTATAACACTTATCGCTTTTTTAGCATCAATAACCAGTATTATCTGTGGTTTAGTTTTAGGTGTTGAGTACAGCCAAAAGCTTGTTGGTTTTGGAGTATTAGGTCTATTCTTAGTGGTTTTCCCTTTATTTTCCTATTACAGGTGGAAAGACAAAGATGTTAAAGACTACATGCTTACTAAGGAAAATCTTGATAAAATGCGGGAAAATCAACGAGAGAAAAAGATTTAATTTAACTCATTAATTATCAATATTTTAAAATAAAATGATTTATTAACATATCGCATTAGTTAATACACTACCTTTGCACTTTAATTTTTATTTAATTTATAATGACTGGAACAGTTAAATTTTTCAATGATTCAAAAGGATTTGGATTCATTACCAACGAAGAAACAGGAAAAGACATCTTCGTACACGTATCAAACCTTAATGGCGTAGAATTACGCGAAGGTGACAATGTAGAGTACACAGAAGAAGAAGGAAGAAAAGGAATGGTAGCTGCAAACGTACAGGTACTATAAGTATATATCTTACAAGTTTCAACGCTCAACCTTTGGTTGGGCGTTTTTTATTTAAATAGTATTGGTAAGTCGCTTTTAGGAATTTTTACAATATAAAAAGGCTGAGTCATAACGGTTGTTGCTATACCTTCTGGTCCCTTATGGTCTATGTTTACTTCAATATTTTCAGAATTAGTATTTATATCTAATTCTATACTATGTCCTCCTGTTCCTTTTACATCATCAAAAATAGCTATAAGCGTGTACTTTGAAAAATCGACTTTAGTTTCAGAAAAGCTATCAGACACATTATTAACAGAATTCATTTTTTTTAATAATCCATTCCATTGGTCTGAGCCTGTAACAATTAAATTCTGTTTTTCAATACCTTCGGCACCTGATCCAAACAGGTTACCCTTACCAATTAAAACAATATCCTCTTTTGCCATTTTAGTTTGATGTTCTGTTGATTTACAGTTTAAGGCGAATAAGAGAACTAATATTGCAAAAAGTTTGTTCATCTGTATCAATTTAAGTTACGTTTTTCAATAAAAAAACGCTTCATTAGTGCTGAAGCTTCTTCAGCAAGAATTCCACTCACCACTTTTGTTTTAGGGTGTAATTTAGTTCCCATAGTTTCAAAACCTCGTTGGTCATCTGAAGCTGCATAAACTATTTTAGAAATCTGACTCCAATACAAAGCACCAGCACACATTTGGCAAGGTTCTAAAGTTACATATAGTGTGCAACCTGTTAAGTATTTTCCACCTAAAAAATTTGCAGCCGAAGTAATAGCTTGCATTTCGGCATGCGCTGTCACATCGTTAAGAAGTTCTGTAAGATTATGTGTTCTTGCTATGATTCTATCTTTAACAACAATAATGGCACCAACAGGAACCTCACCTTTATCAAAAGCAACCTCAGCTTCCTGAAGTGCTTTTCGCATAAAATAGGTATCGTCAAATGGGTCTATCATGGTTGTAAAAATACGATTTCAAAATAATTAGAACAGATTACGGCAAGAATTTTGATGGCTTTAAACAAAGCTATTATTTATGAAGTCATATTATTCTATCTCCATCCCAAAACCTTGTCACGAAAATTGGTCTCAAATGACGCCAAATGAAAAAGGACGCTTTTGCCAATCTTGTTCTAAAACAGTTGTCGATTTTACTAAAATGGATACTAAAGAGATTCAAGATTATATTCATAATAATAGAAATAAGCGCATTTGTGGTCATATTAAGCAAAGTCAATTAGATACTATTAATTTAAAAATACCTGAAACTGTTTTTAACCAAAATCTAAGTTTTCATCGCCTATTTATTTTGGCACTATTATTTTCTATGGGAATAACCTTATTCAATTGTGAGGATGAAAAAGGAAAGACGAAGAAAATAGAAAGTATTGAAATGGTTAAAACCAATCAAAAGTCAATCGACACTATATTAAATCATAAGGATTCAAAAAAGAATCCATTAGATACTATAAGTAAACCAAATAATAAATCTGAAAAAATAGAAGTGACAGAACAGCTTCTTATGGATGGTATGATGGTTATAGAAACTGGAGATATAGATGTAGAACCAGTAGATGTTAATGATATTGAGCCTATAGATATTGATTCATTAGAAATTGAAGCACCTCCTCTCTGCTCTGGTCCTGAACAAGACGACGTTGTTTTTGGGTTGCTCATTGTAGAGAACCCTCCTGAATTTATGGATACGCCAAAAGGTTTATCTCGTTCTGAAAAGAAAAAACACTTATCTAATCGTGTAACAGAATTAGTAAAAGATAATTTTAATCAGAAAATTGCAGAGCATTTAAACTTAAAAGGAAAACAAAGAATCTTTATCCAATTCAAGATTAATGAAAAAGGATTTGTTGAAGATATTAAAGTAAGGTCATCTACACATCCAGATTTAGAGGAAGAAGCCATTCGTGTTATAAAGCTTTTGCCTCAGTTCAAGCCAGCACGACAGAAAGACATAAGTATAGCATCAATTTATTCTTTACCTATAGTTTTCATGGTTGAAGACTAATAAAATCTCGTATTTTTACGAAGTGAAAACATCACTTTTAGAACATATCAATCTCCCTAAAGACCTTCGCCAACTTAAATCAGAAGATTTACCCTATTTGGCGAGAGAATTACGCGAATTTATCATCAATATTGTGGCGACTAAAGAAGGGCATTTAGGGGCGAGTTTAGGAGTTGTTGAATTAACAATTGTCTTGCATTATGTCTTTAATACACCTGAAGATTTATTGATTTGGGATGTTGGTCATCAAGCCTATGTCCATAAAATATTGACTGGTCGCAAAGCTATTTTCGATACCAATAGACAATTCAATGGTATTAGTGGTTTCCCTAAACGTAGTGAAAGTGAATATGACACCTTTGGTGTTGGGCATTCGTCCACCTCGATTTCTGCGGCATTGGGTATGGCTATTGCTTCAAAACTTAAAGGTGAAAATAGGCATCATATAGCTGTTATTGGTGATGCCTCTATTGCTAGTGGAATGGCTTTTGAAGGTTTAAATCACGCAGGTGTTACTGACACTAATTTATTGGTAATATTAAATGATAATGCCATTGGTATCGACCCAAGTGTTGGTGCATTAAAGCAATATTTAACCAACGTTAAAAAAGGCACCGAAAAGCAAGACAATATTTTTGAGGCTCTAAATTTTGATTACTCTGGTCCTATTGATGGCCATGATTTACCCTTATTAATTTCAGAATTAGAACGTTTAAAATCGGTTAAAGGACCAAAGTTTTTACATGTTATAACTACAAAGGGTAAAGGTTTAAAGCAAGCTGAAGAAAATCAAATTAAATATCATGCACCTGGAAAATTTGATGCCAAAACTGGTGAGCTAATTGCCAAATCTCATTCTAGTGAGCCACCAAAATATCAAGATGTTTTTGGAGAAACTATTGTTGAGCTTGCTTTAAAAAATGAAAAGATTATTGGAATTACACCAGCTATGCCAACAGGTAGCTCTTTAAAATATATGATGGACAAAATTCCAGAACGTGCTTTCGACGTTGGCATTGCGGAACAGCATGCCGTGACTTTAGCGGCTGGTATGGCAACGCAAGGTATGATTCCGTTTTGCAACATCTACTCCACCTTTTTACAACGTGCTTACGATCAAGTTATTCATGATGTGGCTTTACAGAACCTTCCTGTCATTTTTTGTTTAGATAGAGCTGGCTTGGTTGGAGAAGATGGAGCAACGCATCATGGTGTTTTTGATTTGGCATACTTAAACTGTATTCCTAATATGGTGATTTTTGCGCCTAGAGATGCTATTGCCCTCCGTAATATAATGTACACTGCTCAACTCGGAATAGACTTCCCTTTAGCTATTCGTTATCCACGTGGCCGAGGTCATCTTTTAGATTGGAAACAAGATTTTGAAACTATCGAAATAGGAAAAGGTACTTGTTTAAAAAAAGGAAAACAAGTTGCTATTTTATCTATTGGCACTATGGCAAAACAGGCTGAGGCAGCTATTAAAGATTTAGAGGTTTCTCATTATGATTTACAGTTTATAAAACCTCTAGATGAAAATCTGTTACATGAGGTTTTTACCAATCACGGATTAATTGTAACCATTGAAAATGGTACTGTAGTTGGAGGATTTGGTAGTTCAATTTTGGCTTTTGCAAATAATCACAACTACAAACAACCAATAACTACATTAGGCATTAAAGATGAATTTATTGAACATGGCTCAATAAGCCAATTACTTAATATTCAGAAATTGGATGCTATCTCTATAAAAAAGAAAATCGAGGAACTACTCCTCGTTCTCAACAATAGCTAAATCTGTTTGGTTTTCAGCTTGCTCTATTTGCGCAGTGTCTTCAATTGAAGGTTGCTCTTGAGTATTAGAGATGTCGTCTAGCATTAATAGGCAAGTCAATACAACCATAAAAATGACTAAGCCTCCAAGTATATTATTTCTCATAAGTAGGATTTTTGGTTGAGGGCTGATTATGAAGTAAATAAAAACAATATATCGTTAAAAAACAAATTTATTCGTTGAAATGCAGCTTAAGAAATATTACCTTTTAATTTTTGATGCAACAGCATTGCATTGGTATCAGACAATTTAGAAATATATAAACAAACTGCCAATAAATTTTGATAAAGCGAATCATGAGTAAAATTTAATGTTTTTGGCAGCGCATTAAATAATAGCTTATCATAATTAGACATCTGGCCTTTGGTGTAATTGTAAGCCATTTTACCATAAGCCTTAAGTAATTGATTTAAAATTTCATAGCCAGAAATCTCTTTATCGATAACTTCCTTAGAACGGTATATATTCTTTATACTTAAATCTATAATATCTTTAATCTGAGCTTTATACTGGCTAACGTCTAACAAAGCCGTTTCAAAATTACCTGCTAAAATCGCCTCTTCATGCTTCATAAAAAGTGAGGCAGACTCATCTATTAAAGTTCCAATAGCCAACGCTCTCAAATAGCTAATGCGATCTTCAGTAGTTTTTAAAGCGTTGTAATTTTCGGTTTTTATTCTGGCTCTCACCAAATTAATAAGATACTCTAAGGCATATTCTTCTTGGATAAGTCCTAGATTAATACCATCTTCAAAATCAATAATTGTGTAGCATATATCATCAGCTGCCTCAACCAAAAACGCTAAAGGATGCCTTTGAAAACTTAAATCTTTTTCGCTTCGTTTGGTTAAACCTAGCTCTAAAGCTACATCTGCAAACATGTCTTTTTCACTTTGAAAAAAACCATATTTTTTATCAGCGATATGCTGAGTTGGCTTTTTAGGCAACGACTCTTTAGGGTATTTCATAAAAGCACCTAAAGTGGCATAACTTAAACGTAAGCCTCCTTCTCTACCCTCACGACTTTCAGTAAGAATTTTAAACCCATTGGCATTGCCTTCAAAATCGCATAAATCTTGATATTCTTTATTGGATAAATCGCTTTTAAATTCCGCTCCATTGCCATCTTTAAAATAAGCCCCAATAGATTTTTCACCAGAATGCCCAAAAGGTGGGTTACCGATATCGTGGGCTAAAGCTGCTGCTGCAACTATGGCTCCGAAATCATTCATTCTGTAGCCATGAACATTTTCTAAATGCGGATGTTTTTCTAACAACAATCGTCCAACTTTTCTTCCTAAAGATCTACCAACAACACTAACTTCTAAACTATGGGTCAAACGCGTATGTACAAAATCAATTTTAGACAAAGGAACAACTTGAGTTTTGTCTTGAAGTCCTCTAAACTCTGAAGAAAATATAATACGGTCATAATCCACCTCAAAACCCAAACGGCTTTCATCTTGCTCTTTTCTTAATCTTTTATTGGTATCTCCAAAACGTTTTAAGGATAGTAATTGCTCCCAGTTCATAGTTTAAATTTTAGAGTATGCAAGATAGATAATTTGCTATAGAGTTGGCGGTAAAAAGATTAGATACATTCTTAAATTATCAATGTTACTAAATTGTTTCCTTATTGTCAATTCAGTTAATACTAAGCTAACAGTAAACTAACCTTTTCGTTACAAATCTTTAATTTTTGTATAACCTTAATGATGAAATATCACAGTTTCTTTGCAGCAGCAATTTTAAAAGACTGATGAGAAATTTACAAATCATACTCATATTATTAACTTCAGCAATAACCTTTGCTCAAAATACAGGTTCTATTGTTGGCAAGCTTACAGATAAAGAATATAATAACGAACCTTTACCGTTCGCCAATATTCTAATTAAAGGTACCACAACTGGTACAACTTCGGATATTGATGGTTTATATCAATTTACTGAATTAGACCCTGGCTCTTATACTTTAGTGTTTAGCTTCGTGGGTTACGAAACAATAGAGATTAAAGCAGAAGTTGTTCCTGGTAAAGTGACTACAATCAATGTTCCTATGGCTGCGAGTGCAGCAAGCTTAGACGAGGTTGTTATTACAACCACAACCAGAAAAGAAAGTGAAGCAGCATTATTATTAGACCAGAAAAAAGCTGTGGAAATAAAGCAAAGTATTGGTGCTATAGAATTATCTAGAAAAGGGGTTGGTGACGCTGCTGCGGCCGTATCAAAAATCTCTGGTATTTCTAAACAAGAAAGCTCTAGTGATGTTTATGTAAGAGGTTTAGGTGACAGATACCAAAATACAACTATGAATGGACTGTCATTACCTTCTACTGATGTAAATAAAAAGAATATCGACTTAGACTTGTTCTCAACAGATATTATTGAAAACATATCGGTAAGTAAAGCTTATACACCTAATTTTTATGGAGATTTTGCTGCTGGTAATGTTAACATTAATTCTAAAGAATATAACGGTAACGGATTTTTAAATATAGCTATAGGTAGTGGAGTTAATTCTAATGCTGCTGGCGAAACATTTGTTAGAAATGACGGAGCAAGTTTCTTTGGATACTACAACCGTTATAACAATAATCCTTTTGCCGTAGTATTATCTCATACTGTTGACCCTCAACAAGGCGAATCACCAGTTAACCTTAATGGTTCTATATCCGGAGGGTACTCTTTTGACTTTGACGATGATACACGACTAAGCTTCTTTGCAACCTTAGGGTTTTCTAATGGTTTTGAGTACAGAGAAGGTATCGCTAGAGATTTCACCAATGTATTAAAGGTCGATTACCCAAATGTAGAAGAGTACAGCTACAGTACAAATACAACTGGTATGTTGAATTTAGATTTTAAAATTGATGATCAAAATTCATTAAAATACAGCTCCTTATTTATTAATAGTTCTAATGATGAAGTAGGGTATTTTGGTACTAAAGGTCGTGGGTTTAATCGTGATGATATTGCAAGTGTAGATCCTAATGGATTTGGATACTTTACCATTAATGGAAGATTTAACCAGGACATGGTTTTTGTAAACCAATTATTGGGGACACACCGATCATCTGATGAAGATGGTATAAAAATTACTTGGGGTTTTGGTTACAACAAGGTTTTATCTGATGAACCAGACAGAAAACGTTTTTCGTTTGAAAATTATCAGTTTGCCTTAGATAATGATCCTAATACTAATCCTATATTTTATACTAATATTCCTTTTGATAATCAACGCTTTTTTCAAACTATTGAAGATAACGAATACAGTAGTTTCTTGAATTTTAATAAGGAAGTTTCAGAAAACTTCAAATTCAATATTGGTTATAACGGTCGTAGAAAAAAACGTATATTCAATAGTATTAGATATGGTTACGAAATTATTGATAGAGACAATACACCTGTATTGAACGTAAATAATCTCAACTCATTATTAAATGTCAATAACCTAAGTCTTGAACCAGGTCAAGGTCTATTTAATACTATTGTACTTAATCCTATAAGTAATGAAATAGGTAATACCAACGTACCTGGTTTACCAGAAAACACCTATAACGGTTTATTAACCATTAATGCTGGTTATGCCAATGCCGAAATCAATTTAGGTGAAAAGTGGTTATTAGTACCTGGTGTGCGTTTTGAACATTTTGAGCAAGAGATTGAATACGACGTAATTAATATTCCACCTAATGACCCTGGAGTAAGATCGGTTTCCGAAACTTTGATACTACCTAGCTTTAACGTTAAATATGCCTTAAACGAAGATTCTAACTTAAGATTCTCATTTAGTAAAACAGCATCTATACCAGAATTTAAAGAAGTTGCGCCATTTGTATACGAGGATGTAACATTACGTTATGGTGGTAACCCTGATTTATTAGGCGGCCCTGATGGTAACGGCCCAACATATTCTGAAATATATAATTTCGATTTAAAATACGAGTGGTTTGTATCTGCTGATGAGATCTTATCTGTAGCTGCATTTGCAAAACGTATTGAAAATCCTGTTAACAGAGTTGTTGCAGCAGATGCTACTGGTACACAGCGTTATTTTAGAACTGGTGATAATGCCGAAGCGTTTGGATTAGAAGTAGAACTACGTAAAAATCTACTCCAACGTGATGAGGAAAATGCTTTATTGAGCTTTGGATTCAACGGATCTTACCTATTCACAGAACAAGATTTAAAAGATATTTCAGGAACATTTACTACATCTTTTGATCGTAGTACCGAAGAGCTTGAAGGAGCATCAAAATGGGTCTTTAACGCTGATTTATCCTATAAACCTAAATTTGGAAACTATGAGCCAAGGTTAACACTTGTTAGCTCTTATTTCTCAGACAGAATATACTCTATAGGCTCTGGACAGTTAGGGAATATCGTAGAAAAAAGTGTTACTGCTTTAAACTTTGTATGGAATAGCCCAATCTCAGAAAAACTAGACCTAACGGTTTCTGCATCTAACTTATTGAATCCTGATATTTCATTTGTAAGAGAAGATACTGGTAGTGGAGATATTACTATTTCAGAATTCAAAGCTGGTGTAAACATGGGACTTTCTCTAAAATATAAATTTTAATAAAAATAATAACTCAATATTTAAATTCTAAAAACAATGAAACGTAATTTATTAATTCTACTTTCTTTTACATTGACATTTATGGGATGTGAAAGAGATGATACTTCAGATATCGAGATTAACATTACTAATAATCCAAGTACTTCTGATGATGTAATTGAACTTAGTGGTGTATTTACCGAAGATTTAACTCTAAGTAACAGTGAAGAATATTTAATCACTGGTCCATTATTAATGGCAGAAAATACGACGCTTACTGTACCTGCAGGAGCAGAAATAAAAGTTGCTCCAGTTGGTGTTAACGCTTATATCGCTATTTTACCTGGTGCTCAAATTAATGCAGCTGGTACAGCTTCTAACCCAATAGTATTTACATCTAATGCTGGTACTCCAAGCTCTGGAGATTGGGGAGGAATTGTAATTTGCGGAAAAGCGCCTATCAATTCTACTGCAGATGGATCAGACGATACAGCTACAACAGAAGTTGGTGGTTTATCTTACGGAGGTAACATTCCAAATGATGACTCAGGTCGTTTAGAGTATGTACGTTTAGAATATGTTGGTGGTGCTATTGATGGTAATGCTGAGCTTAATGGATTATCACTTTATGCTGTAGGTAATGGTACTACAATCGATTATGTACAAATTTTTAAAGGTTCTGATGATGGTTTCGAATTCTTTGGTGGTACTGTAAATGCAAGTCACTTAGTCGTTACAGATGCAGAAGATGATTCTATTGACTGGACTGAAGGCTACACAGGTTCTCTAACAGATGTATATATTATACAGAATGAAGGTATAGGTCATGATAGTGGTTTCGAAATGGATGGATTTAACACAGACTTCTCTAATGAAGGTGGGTATTTCTCTGCACCAAACGTCACTAATGTTACCGTTATTGGAGATAATGACTCTGGTCGCGCATTTAGATTACGTGCAGGTTCTAGAGGTGTTTTCTCTAATGTTTTGGTTAGCAATTTTGGACGTGGCTTTGTAATACAAGATGATGAGCCAGGTCAGGCGACTAGCCAAGGAGTATTAGATGGCGATACTTCTGTTACTGATATATCATTTACTGATGTAGATTCTCCGGTAGTACTTAGCGATTTAGAAAATGTACTTACAGAAGCTGATGTCATTTTTGGTAATGCAGCAAATGCAACTGGAACTGATTTTGCAACTTGGGGGGCAAACTGGACAGCAAATTAGTACCTTATTTGAGTTTTAGTTAGAACACAAGTTTAATAAAAAAAGCATCCTAAAAATTAGGATGCTTTTTTTATTAATCATCTTTTTTATTAATCTCGAGTAGCAACAGATGTTTTATCATCCCTTTTCCACTCAACCACGCTAACTATAGCGTTATTTGTATAATCTACTTCTTTCAAAGTTTTACCTGACCAGTAAAACCACTTGCCGACCTTTTTCCCATTATCATAAATTGCTGAAACACTTTTATTACCTTCGGCATTAAAACTTAACCACTCACCTTGTAACTTACCATCTAGATTGTAAAATCCTGTTTGACTTACAACTCCATTGTCATGATAATAGGTTACTTCAATTAAATTGGTGTCTTCATTAAATTTTAACTGTCGCTCTTGCTGAGCAAAAGAAACCATACCGATAAATAAAGCGAACAACATTAAAACATTCTTGTTCATAATATGGGTTTTTAAAATTATAATCAAATATAAAGATTTCTTAATATTTAAGCAACAATTACTTAACATTAATTTTACATTAGAATCTTAAATTATTGTTTATCAAGTATTTATAATATTAATAAACATACAATAAGTTTAATAATTAATTAATACTATGGTTACAATCTCGTTATACATCGATATTATATTTGTCTTTGTCTTATAAGACATATTAGTTTCGTATAATCTATTAGTTTTTGTCGACTAATTATCATGAATTCTAATGACTGCCTTTGGCCAAGGCAGTTTTTTTTATGCTAAAACTTAACATTAAGGAAACATTCGTAATTGAAATATGTAAGTTCTTTGCACTCGACAAAAACTAAATCATATAATGAAACTAAAACCTATTATAGCTACTATAGCTATTTTATCGATTTTTTCTTTAAGAGCCCAAGAAATTAGTGATACTTCATTTGGGAAAGGCCTTATTAATTTTGTAGCTAAAGACAGTTCTTTTAGTATAAAATTTGCTCCTCGCTTTCAAGTACGATCAAACTCTTCATGGGATCACGATGGTGATCAATACGTAAGTCCAGAACATAACTTCATAGTTCGTAGAGCGCGATTAAAATTTGATGGTTTTGCTTACAGCCCAAAGCTTAGATATAAAATGGAATTAGGTTTATCAAACCGAGATATTTCTGGAGCCAATGAATTTAACAGAAATACACCTCGTTATATTTTAGATGCTGTTATAATGTGGAGTTTTGCAGAAAACTGGGAGTTATGGGCAGGTCAAACAAAATTGCCCGGTAATGTAGAACGTGTTGTATCTTCTGCGAATATGCAATTGATAGATCGTTCTTTATTAAACAGTCGTTTTAATATTGACCGTGACTTAGGTATTCAATTAAGACATAAGACTAAACTTGGTAAAGATTTTTTAATAAAAGAAAAACTTTCAATTTCTCAAGGTGAAGGTCGAAATGTTACTGAAGGTAATGAAGGAGGGTTACAATATACTGCACGTTTAGAGTTTTTGCCTTTTGGAAAATTTAAGTCTAAAGGAGATTATAGTCAATCTGATTTAAAACGTGAACAAAAACCAAAATTAATGGTTGGTTTTACATACAACTACAATCAAGATGCAGTGAGAGAAAGAGGGTTTGCAGGTGATTATATGATTAGAGCAGATGGGACTTTATATGAGACCGACCAAACCACAATTTTTGCTGATGCAATGTTTAAGTATAAAGGGTTTTCATTTATGGGCGAATATGCTAAGCGTACCGCTGACGATGAAGTTGCAACAGAAGCTGACGGTACAACTCCAACAGGAGATGTGGTTTTAACAGGTAATGCCTTAAACCTACAAGCAGGTTACTTATTTAAAAGTAATTACGAAATAGCAGCGCGTTACACAGGTACTAACTTTGAGTCAATTACAAATCGCGATCCTGAAAGACAATACACTTTAGGTGTTAACAAATTTATAGTAGGACACAAGTTAAAAGTTCAGTCTGATATTAGCTATACAACAGTTGATGGCAACGAAGATAACATTACCTTTAGATTAGGTTTTGACATTCACTTTTAAACAATAAAAAATAACATTAACATAACATATCTAACTTAAACAGTCTAGATATTTGCAAAATCAAAAATTATGGACAATATGTATTTATTCATGTTAATTGCCATCACTGTATTAGCTGTTGCTGATATTATCGTAGGTGTGAGTAATGATGCTATTAATTTCTTAAATTCTGCAATAGGTTCTAAAGCCATTTCTTTAAGAACCATAATGATTGTTGCGAGTTTAGGAATTTTTATTGGAGCCGTATTTTCTAGCGGAATGATGGAAGTAGCAAGAAAAGGAATTTTTGTTCCTGCCCAATTTGAATTTGGAGAAATTATGCTCATTTTCATGGCTGTAATGATTACCGATATTCTATTATTAGACTTCTTTAATACATTAGGCCTACCAACATCTACTACAGTTTCTATTGTATTTAACTTATTAGGTGCAGCCGTTGTAATGTCGTTGATAAAGATTAGTCATTCTGACTCTCAAACCCTCTCGGATTTAGCAACTTATATAAACACAGAAAAAGCTATTGAGATTATCTCTGGTATTTTGCTATCTGTTGTTATCGCATTTTCGGTTGGTGCATTAGTGCAATGGATATCGCGACTTATTTTTACATTTAACTATGAGAAAAAAGTAAAGAATTTTGGAATGATATTCGGAGGTATAGCCTTAACTGCTATTACTTACTTTATCTTTTTAAAAGGACTTAAAGGAACTCCTTACTATAAAGATTTAAAAGGTTTAATTGAAGGTAATGAAATCTATATCATCTTAGGAAGTTTCGTGATATGGACTTTATTTTCTTTCATATTCGAAAAAATCACCAAAAAAACTGTACTACTCGTAGTCATTGCTGTTGGTACTTTTGGATTGGCTCTAGCCTTTTCTGGTAACGACTTAGTAAACTTTATTGGTGTGCCTATGGCTGCTTATCATTCTTATGAAGCTTGGATTGCTAATGGTATGGATATAACCATGTCAATGGATGTTTTAGATAAAAAAGTACCAGCAGAACCTCTACTACTTTTTATAGCTGGTGCAATTATGGTATTAACACTTTGGTTTTCTAAAAAAGCTAAAACTGTAGCTGAAACTGAAATCAGCTTGTCTCGTCAAGGTGATACTCACGAAAAATTTGAGCCTAATCAATTGTCTAGATCAATTGTAAAAGGCACAACGAGATTATCTAATTACTTTGGTGCTATTTTACCAAAATCTATAAAAGGTAAAATTAATAACAGTTTTAATAAGCCAGAGTTTATATTAACTAAAGACCAGAGTATTGATGCGCCCGCTTTTGATATGATTAGAGCATCTGTAAATTTAATGGTAGCTGGTGTATTAATTGCAATTGCAACTTCAATGAAATTACCATTATCAACCACTTACGTAACTTTTATGGTAGCTATGGGTACATCTTTAGCTGATAGAGCTTGGGGAAGAGAAAGTGCTGTATATCGTGTTGCAGGCGTATTAAATGTTATTGGTGGATGGTTTGGTACTGCTCTTGGAGCTTTTATAGCTGCCGGTACAGTAGTGTTCTTAATCAATTGGAACCCTACAGTAATAACACCAATTCTATTATTATTGACAGCTATTTTATTATACAGAAACTACAAATCTCATAAAGATAAATCAACGAAAACTGTAGATGAGGATAGCTTAAAAGCTACTGGTAGTAGATCGGTTCAAGGAGTTATCCAAGAGAGCGCTGGCAATATCTCTAATGTTGTAAAACGTGGAAATAAAATATACACCAACGCTGTTAGTGGGTTAGCAAAACAAGATTTAACCTTACTTAAAAAGAATAAGAAACAAATAGATAAATTATCAACAGAAGTTGATAGCTTACGTGATAATATTTTCTACTTTATTAAAAACTTAGACGAAACCAGTCTAAGAGCAAGTAGCTTCTATATTAATATCTTGGGATATTTAGAAGACATGACACAGTCTCTAGAATATATTTCTAAGGTAAGTCATAAGCATGTGAATAATAATCACAAGAAACTTAAATTTAGCCAGATTAAAGAGCTTAAAGAAGTTGATGATGCTATAGAAATTCTTCTGAACGATACTAAAGTTGCTTTTGATTCTAGATCATTTGAACAGATCGGTTCAATAATAAATCGTAAAAAAGAGGTTCTGGATTTAGTTACAGATAAAATCGTAAAGCAAGTTTCCAGAACTAGAACAGAAGAATCTAGTCCAAAAAACACAACGCTTTATTTCGGGTTATTACTTGAGACTAAAGACTTACTTAACGCTACAATGAATTTATTACAAGAATATCATAATTCTTTTGATAGTTCTATTGAACCTGCTACCATTACTGTTGTGGATGAAATTATTGAAGACAATGATTCTTCAGAACAAGAGTAGTATTTAATTACAATATTTATAATAGTAGTAAAAGCCATCATTGAACAAATGATGGCTTTTACTTTGTAAGTGTTAATAAAAGAAAACCTAAAATTGCACCAATTAAAATTGTCCATATAGTACTTACTTTGGTTTTAAAAGTTAAGAAAATAGCAGCCAATGCAATAACAATACTTTGGCACTCCATTAAAGTTTCTTTTGCCATTACTATTAGTACCGCTAGCATTACTGCTACTGCCGCAATATTTACAGAATCTAAAAAATATCTTAGAATTTTTGATTTCTGCATTTTTGGTATAAAAGGGTTTAATATTAGTACAAATAAGAAAGATGGTAAAAATATACCTGCTGTAGCCATTATGGCACCCGAAAATCCTGAAAGTTGATAACCAATAAATGTAGAAGTCGATAATACAGGCCCTGGAGTAAATTGCCCGATTGCTATAGCATCTATTAATTCAGCTCTGGTAATTAATCCTCGTGTTACTAATTCGGCATCTAAATAAGCAAATAACACATAACCACTCCCATAAAGGATAGCTCCAACCTTTAAAAAAATTAAAAAAAGTTTTAAAGTAGAAACTTTAGCTATAGTTGTATTGACTCCAAGAAAAAGAAAAAATGGCGAAATAGAATTTAAATTTGATTGTGTTTTAGATTTTAAGTAGAAATATAGCATGCCTATAACTCCTGCTGACAACAAGGCAACAACTTCATTAACTCCTAACAAACTAACTACTAAAACTAACACTCCAATTATTATGAGCTCAGTGCTTTTAACAGCTTTTTTACCTAGCTTTAAAATAGCATTTGCAATAATTGCCAAAACTGCAGGCTTAATGCCATAAATAAAAGGCTCTACCTCTGGGAGTTGCCCATACTTTACATATAAATACGCCAAAATTGCCGTTATAATAGTAGCAGGGAAGATGAAAGCTATGCCAGCAACAAACAATCCTGCTTTGCCTGCTCTTTCATAACCACAATGCATGGTCATTTCTGTTGAATTTGGACCAGGAATTAAATTGGTTGTTCCTATTAAATCCAAAAAATAATCTCTTGTCATCCATTTGCGTTTTTCAATAATCTCATCTTCCATCATTGCAATATGTGCTGCAGGACCACCAAAGGCAAAACAACCTAGCTTAAAAAATACCTGAGCGACTTCTTTTAATTTAGAATTCATCATAAAATCAACATTTTGGTCATATAGAAAAACCGTTAAAACTAATTTAACTCAAAATAATGAAATGAATAAAATTATATAATCGCTTGTTTTAAATCTGCTATTAAATCATCTATATCCTCAATACCTACGCTTAGCCTAATTAAAGAATCTACGACGCCTGTTTTTTCGCGCTCTTCTTTTGGAATACTTGCATGCGTCATACTTGCTGGATGACCTGCTAAAGACTCTACTCCGCCAAGAGATTCTGCAAGCGTGAATATTTTAAGGTTCTCTACAATCTTTATAGCTTTATCATAATTGTTGCCTTTAGTTGTAAAAGATACCATGCCGCCAAAATCATCCATTTGAGATACTGCGATGTGGTGGTTGGGGTGATTTTTAAAACCTGGCCAATACACATTTTCAATTTTAGGATGATTGGATAAGTACTCGGCAACCACTCTTCCATTTTCGCAATGGCGTTGCATACGAATATGCAATGTTTTTATACCTCTAAGTACCAGAAATGAATCTTGAGGACCACAAATGGCACCACTTGCATTTTGAATAAAATAAAGGCGCTCAGCTAAATCCTTATTCTCAACTATTAATGCTCCCATAACTACATCACTATGGCCTCCCAGGTATTTAGTTGCCGAATGCATTACAATATCTGCACCCAAATCTAATGGCCGTTGTAAATAAGGTGTAGCAAACGTATTATCAACCGCTAATAGTACATTATGCTTTTTTGCAATTTTAGAAATCGCTACAATATCAATGATATTCATCATCGGATTAGTTGGCGTCTCAACCCAAATTAATTTAGTATCTGGTGTGATGTACGCTTCGATTTTATTCGAATTTTCCATGCCTATAAAATGAAACTTTATTCCAAAATCTTCATAGATTTTTGTAAAGAGTCTATACGTACCACCATATAGATCGTTAGTGGAAACCACCTCGTCTCCGGGCTTTAACAGCTTTAAAACAGCATCTATTGCAGATAAACCCGAACCAAAAGCCAAACCATAGTTTCCATTTTCTATACTAGCTAAAGCACTTTCTAAAGCATTTCTAGTGGGATTGTGGGTTCTCGAGTATTCATAACCTTTATGACCACCAGGTGTCGATTGTGCATAAGTTGATGTTTGATAAATTGGTGGCACCACCGAACCGTAGGCAGGATCGTGCTGTTGCCCTCCATGTATTGTTTTTGTATTGAATTTCATATCCTAATATAGTTAAATCACCTAAAGCCAGATGTTAGAGTAAACCTCAAATTAAAGGTCAATAAGTACAACAAATTTAGTTTATAATTCGTTGTATTCAATTCTAAGCAATACCTTTATAGTGCGTTTAACTAAAAGCTTAAAATCTTTGAAACAATTATTGTCTTTTTTCGTTTTATTATGCATTTTAAATTCCTGTCAATCTGAATTTAAACCTGTAACTTTTAAAACCACTACTATTAATAAAGTATATGAAGCTGATATATCTGTAATTTTTAATGAAGCCGAAGGGAAAAATGAGTTAAGCAAAACCATCAATTTTAAAATTGAAGAAGCTATAATTTCTACGCTAAATGACGCTACAAAAAAAACAAATCTGGAGTTTATTTTAAACGATTTTAACGCTGAGTATATTAACTTTAAAAAAGATTTTCCTGATGCCTATGAGCCCAAATGGGAACTTTATATAGAAACAGAAAAAACTTACCAATCTGAAGCTATCATCACAATAGCTATTAGCACATATGAATTTAAAGGAGGTGCTCATGGCAATGATAAAATAAGGTTTATAAACCTTAATGCTAAAACTGGAGACCTCTTAACTAAAGACGATCTTATTAAAGATATAGGTGCTTTTAAAGCCTTAGCCAAAACACACTTTAAAAAAGCACTAGATAATGAAAACAAAGCACTAGAAATGGAAGATTTTTTCTTCGGAAAACCATTTCAGCTACCCAAAAATATTGGTTTTAGTGATGATGGTTTGGTATTACTTTATAATGTCTACGAAATAGCTTCTTACGATCAAGGCTATACAGAATTTGTTATTCCTTTTGACGAAATTGAGTCTTTACTTATACTTAACTAATTAGCTTTTCTAGTCAATCGTTTTATAATGGGTTCTACAGTTAAACCTTGCCCAACAATAGAAACAATAACTACAATATAAGTAATTACTAAAAACAGTTCTCTGTGCATCTCTCTTGTAAGACTAAGTGCTAATGCGATAGAAATTCCTCCTCGCAGTCCGCCCCATGTCATAATAAGATTTGTTTTTGGCACAAAGTCTAAGCGCTTTGAGAAAAATTTTATTGGCAACCATAGTGATACATAACGACACATTAATATAATTGGGATTGCTAATAGCCCTGCATAAATATAATTTTCTTCCAGGGTAAGTACTAGCATTTCCATTCCAATCATTATAAACAGAATTGTATTTAAAAGCACATCTATGAGCTCCCAAAATTTATCAACATAAGCTTCTGTAGTTTCTGACATTGCAGAATTTCTCACTGTATCATTACCAACTATTAAACCCGCTGTAACCATAGCCAAAGGTGCGGACAAATGAAATTTATGAGCTAGCATAGTTCCTCCCATCACTGTAGAAATAGTTAATATAACTTCAATTTCATAATTATCTATAGATTTCATTAAGCGGTAAGTAATCCAGCCTAAAAACAACCCTAAAGCTACACCACCTATAACTTCTTGCCCAAATAAAGTTGCGATATCAGAAAATTCTATAGCAGCTTCAGGTTTTGCTGCAATAGCAAAAATGGTTAAGAATACAACAACACCGACACCATCATTAAAAAGCGACTCTCCAACGATTTTAGTCTCCAATTTTTTTGGAGCTCCTGCTTTTTTCAAAATGCCTAAAACAGCAATTGGATCGGTAGGCGAAATTAAAGCCCCAAATAATAAACAATTTATAAAAGTGACTTCTATTCCTATCCAGCGCAATACATAAAACATAATAATACCTACTAAAAACGTAGACACCAAAACACCTAATGTTGCAAAAGCCAATATTGGACCTCTCTGTACCTTAAGCTGATTAAAATTAGTGTGCAAGGCGCCAGCAAATAGCAGGAAACTCAGCATTATATCTAGTAGAACAGTTTCAAAATCAATACTATTTATAAATGCCTTTTCCCTTAACAATAAGGTATCATCAAACTGCGCAATACCAACTAAAACCACAGTAAAAACAATTGTTATCAGCATTAGGCCAATGGTAATAGGCAATTTTAAAAAACGGACATTTATATATCCAAAAACAGCTGATAAAACAATTAAAATTGTTGCGATTGAGTAATACTCCATGTGATTATATTTTTCTTAAAAGTAACTATTTTTCAATTCAAATACGGTTACTTTGTAGTGCTTAAAATTAATTAGAATCTTAGGATGAAAAAAATATACTATTTAAGTACTTGTAATACGTGTATGAGAATTATTGACGAGCTTGGATTAACAGATGATTTTATGCTTCAGGATATAAAGACCGAAGTTATAACTGAAGCTCAAGTAAAGGAAATGCGAAGTTTAACGGATAGTTACGAAAGTTTATTTAGCAAACGTGCAAGACTTTATAAAGAACTCGACTTAAAAAACAAATCACTTTCTGAAGACGATTACAAGAATTATATTTTAGAACATTATACATTTTTAAAGCGACCTGTAATATGTTATAATAATCAGATCTTTATTGGTAATTCTAAAAAAACAGTAGAAGCAGCAAAACAAGCTATACATGAACAGTAGAGGTTTTGCCATTTTTGCATTATTTATGGTCCAATTGTTATATGGGCTTAACTATACTTTTGCTAAGGTAGTTATGAATGAGAACTTTGTTAAACCTTTTGCTTTTGTGGTTTTAAGGGTTGGTGGAGCTACGGTTTTATTTTGGCTTTTTAGTGTGTTTTTACCTAAAGAAAAAATTGAACGCAAAGATTATATAAAGTTTTTTACCGCTGCTGTTTTTGGCGTAGTCATTAATATGCTTCTATTCTTAAAAGGCTTAGAATTAACAACACCAATACATGCCTCTGCAATTGTAACGATTACCCCTGTTATTATACTTGTTCTATCTGCTATAATTTTAAAAGAAAAAGTTACAGCATTGAAAGTTACTGGCATCGTTTTAGCACTTTGTGGTGCTTTGGCTCTAACTATATATGGTAAATCTACCCGAACTGCGGATAATGTTGTTTTAGGCAATACCTTTATATTTATTAATGCGATTTCTTATAGTATTTATATTATTCTTATAAAACAACTTACAGCCAAATACCATCCGTTTACATTTATAAAATGGCTGTTTTTATTTGGTTTTTTTATGGTGCTACCATTTGGCTATAACGAGGTTTTAGAGGTAAAATGGGAAACTTTTACTCCTTACGTGTCTTTTTCTGTAGGTTTTGTAATTGTTGGTGCTACTTTTGCAACTTATATCTTAAACCCATTAGCATTAAGTAAATTAAAGGCTTCAACTGTCGGAGTATTTATTTATTTGCAGCCTGTAATTGCTGGTTTATTCGCCATTATAATGGGAGTTGACGCTATAGATATTATTAAAGTCATTGCTATGGCATTAATATTTTCTGGTGTTTACCTTGTATCTATAAAACCTAAAAAGACGAACTAGTTTGTCATTAACCACAGAAATATTTAGAACTGTAGACAGCATTCCCAAGGCTTATTGGGAAAGCCTTAATTGTACACCTAACATCTATTATTCTCCAGAGTTTTTAAGGGCTTTCGAAATTGGAAACACCGATATTGAATTCAATTATATTTTTATTCTAAAAAATGCCCAAACTGTTGCTTTCGCTAATACACAGCTTGTTACTATTGGTGTAGAAACAATTACGAAAAATATTAAAATGTCTGGCAAAATTAAACGTGTTGTTAATAATGTGTTCTGTAAAAATCAGATTCGGGTGTTGTTTTGTGGTAATGTATTTTTAAGTGGCGAATATGGTACGTTTTTAAAAGAAGGTGAACCCAAAGTTGAAACTTTTAATGCCATAGCAAAAGCCGTTAAAAAACTCTATACATGCAAACGACTCAGTACGATTTTTATTAAAGATTTTGAAGATGAGTCGCTTTACATCACAGATCATTTAAAAGCGTTTGGTTATGCCTCAATGCATGTAGAACCAAACATGTTTATCTATCTAAAACCCGAATGGCACTCGTTTGATGACTATAAAAAAGCATTAAAGTCTAAGTATAGAGTAAAAGCCAACAGGGCTGATACCAAAAGTGAAGCTTTGGAGGAGAAGTTGTTTTCTCAAAACGATATTAAAACCTATAAGGATGAGCTTCAAGAGTTGTACCAAAACACTATTGATAATGCAGATTTCAATGCTCAAATTTTAAATCTCAACACTTACATTCATCTTAAAAACACATTCAAAGATAAATTTATTGTAAAAGGTTATTTTTTAGATAACAAGCTTGTTGGTTTTCTTTCTGCTATGCAAAACAGAGCACACTTAGACGCACACTTTATTGGTATTGATTATTCTAAAAACAAAGATTATTCAATATACCCAAGAATCCTTAACGATTATGTAAGACTTGGCATAGAAACTAAATCCGATCAAATAAATTTAGGAAGAACCGCTTCAGAAATTAAAAGCACCCTAGGCGCAAAACCAGAAACGTTGACTTGTTATTGTAGACATAAACGTTATCTTCCAAATCAAATCTTAAAGCCTTTTATTAAGAATGTGCAGATAAAATCGTTTAAGCAGCATCAGCCATTTAAGTAAAATTTAAATTTCTATAGGCTTTGGTCGTATTCCATGCTTTCGCGTATCTGCTTTAGTCAACGCTTTAAAATTTTCGGATTTTGGGAATTTTTCAGCTAAGTTCAAAAGCGCTTTTGGTAAGCCAATCAATTTTCTAGATGTCATATCTATCCAAGCTCCCTGCATTTCACAATATGCCAAATGATCCCCTTTTTCGTTGTGAAAATTATGCTCAAACATAAAAAGCATACCATCTTCACTTAAACCTGAAACTTCAATAGTTACGGTAATTGGAGCACCTATAAACGACTCTTTAAAATAATACATGTGCTCATAAAATACTACAGGACCTATGTTGTACTTTCGTATTTCTGGCATTGAGAACCCTTTATTTCCAAAAAAAGACATTCTGGCATGGCTCATAAAATTAGTATATGCAGAATTTGCTAAATGACCATTAGCATCTACATCGCTCCAGCGAATTTCAAATTGTTTTTTGTACATAGTAAATTAATAAATGAACTTGCAAAGTTAAACTTTAAAACCGTTCAATTTTGTACCTTTGCGCAACTTTAATTTCATTATCTTAATGATACAATCCATGACAGGTTATGGGAAAACTGTACTACAGCTCCCAACTAAAAAAATATCTATAGAGTTAAAATCCCTTAATAGTAAAAACTTAGATGTTAATGCGCGTATGCCATCTATGTATCGTGCTAAAGAACTCGATATAAGAAAGCAAATTGCAAAGCACTTAGTACGAGGGAAGGTGGATTTCTCACTTTATGTAGAAATTACGGGAGAAGACACAAGTTCTAAAATCAATAAAACAGTTGTCAATGAATACATAAAACAACTCAAAGAGGTGGTTAATGGAGATGCTACAGAGCTTCTAAAAATGGCTATTCGATTACCAGACGCTATAACTACAGAACGTGATGACATAGACGAAGAAGAGTGGATACAGATTGCTAATGGTATTAAAGAAGCTATTTCTAATATAATAGCTTACAGAAAAGATGAAGGTGCTATTTTAAAACAAGATTTCACGAATAGAATTTTAACCTTAAGAACGCTACTACAAGAAGTTATAATTATGGATCCCGATCGTATCGATGGTGTAAGAGCACGATTAGAAAAAGGTATAGCAGACATTAAAGAAAAGGTTGACGAAAACCGTTTTGAACAAGAATTAGTCTACTATATCGAGAAATTTGATATCACTGAAGAAAAAGTAAGATTAGACAACCATTTAGATTATTTTATAAAGACCTTAAACTCTGATGATTCTAACGGAAAAAAACTTGGTTTTATTTCACAAGAAATTGGTCGCGAAATTAATACTATAGGCTCTAAATCTAATTATGCACCTATGCAAAAACTTGTAGTACAAATGAAAGACGAGCTCGAAAAAATTAAGGAACAATTATTAAATGTACTTTAATAAAGCTAACGGTTGTAGTATTAAGTAAAAAGTTTAAAAAGTGTCAGAAATTAAAAACAAAAATCAAGGCAAACTTATCGTATTCTCAGCGCCATCGGGTTCAGGAAAAACTACTATTGTTCGTCATTTATTAAAACAAAAAGAGCTAAATCTAGAATTTTCAATTTCTGCTACATCTCGCGAAAAACGTGGTAATGAAGCGCATGGTAAAGATTATTATTATCTCTCTCTCAAGGAATTTAAAAGCAAGATAAAGAATGATGAATTCTTAGAATGGGAAGAGGTTTACAGAGATAACTTTTATGGCACTTTGAAAACTGAAATAGAGCGTATCTGGTCTAAAGGCAAACATGTAATCTTTGATATTGATGTATCTGGAGGTTTACGTATTAAACGAAAATTCCCAGAACAAACCTTGGCAGTTTTTGTAAAACCCCCAGATTTGAATGAACTGGTAAGACGTCTAAAAGATAGAGGAGAAGAAAGCGAAGAAAAAATAAGTATGCGAGTGGCAAAAGCACCAGCAGAATTAGCAACAGCTCCACTTTTTGATGAAATTGTTATTAATTCTAATTTAGAAGAAGCCCTAGAAAACGCTTACAACCTGGTTTTGAGCTTCATAAATGAATAATCATGAAAATTGGTCTATATTTCGGAACTTTTAACCCAATTCATGTTGGGCATTTAACTATCGCCAATCATTTGGCAGAACATAGCGATTTAGATCAAGTATGGTTTGTAGTTACACCTCAAAGTCCTTTTAAAAAGAAAAGCACATTATTAGACAATCACCAACGATTAGAAATGGTGTATCGCGCCACAAAGGATTACACTAAACTTAGACCTAGTGATATAGAGTTTGGATTAAAACAACCCAATTATACTATTAATACGCTAACATATCTTATTGAAAAATATCCTGAACATGAGTTTGCATTAATTATGGGAGAGGATAACTTAAAAAGCTTTCATAAATGGAAAAATTACGAACTCATTTTAGAAAATCATAGCATCTATGTCTACCCAAGATTATCGGAAGGAAAAATTGAAACGCAGTTTAGTAATCATCCGAAAATTTTTAACATTTCTGCGCCAATAATGGAGCTATCTTCTACGTTTATAAGACAAGAAATTAAAGCTGGAAGAAATATAAGGCCTATGTTATCCGATAATGTGTGGCATTATATAGACGAAATGAATTTTTATAAACAATTTTAAAGTTATTGCTTTCAAGTTTTTTTCTTTTTAAATAGAATATCTATTTTTATAATCCTATAACAAAGAATAAAGAATGACCTTTACTATAGTTTTTTTGACAGCTATCATTACCCTAATTGCATCAAAAACCAGAACTATTGTGCTTAGAAACAATTTAGATACAAAAAAAGAAAAGCGTATCTTAATTACTGGTGTTTTATTGGCGCTCTTTTTAATCACAAATGCTACCTTACCTTATCCTCAGTCGCTATATTGGTTCATTGGGTTAGGAGTTGCCTTTACAAGCATTATCTTATCATATAGCGTAGTTAAAATTGAGATTAAGCGATTTCTATCTTTAAAAACCAAAGATAAAATCGTTAATATATTATTTTATAGTCTTTTAATTGTAATTACAAATATTTACCTCTAAAAGTGGTAAAAAGCATTTTTTAAATGCTCAATATCGTAACCGTTTTTCGCTTTTACAATTGCTATAATATCAAATCTCGCTTCAATATTTAGGTCGTTTTCTATGACATAAGCATCAACTGCTTTGACTAGGTTTTTTATTTGTTTTGGTTTTACAAAATCTTGAGGGTTTCCAAAATCTGCTGTAGAACGTGTTTTTACTTCAACAATAGCTAGAACATCATTTTTTTTGGCAATGATATCAACTTCCGCTTTTTCAAATCGGTAATTCTGCTCAACAATCTCATAATTATTTTTAACCAAAAAATCTACTGCTAGTTGCTCTCCTTTTTTTCCCAGTTCATTGTGTTGTGCCATGTTACTAAAATAGAAAAATAGTATTACTTTTAAATCATAAACCAAATGCTTATATCTATCAATTTAATATTTGACTTCCCTTTTAGTTTCGGGCAAAAAAGTTCTTTACTTTTAATATTCTTCTTTCATGGAATAGTCTTTTCATTTTTACTTTATAGAAAAGGAATTATTCATAATAATAAAGCGAGCAAATGGCTAAGTTTATTATTATTCTTATATGCCATGTATATAACGCCCTATATGTTGGGTTATGCGAATTGGTATTCAGAGAAATTAACAAGAGAAATCCTCTTCTTTGTGCCTTTTATGCAAGTTCTATTAATTGGCCCAGTGGTTTATTTTTACACTAAAAGCTTGTTGAATGCAAGCTTTAAACTTTCAAGAAAAGACTATATTCATTTTATACCAGCACTATTATATGTTATATATAGTTTAATTGTTTTTATTACAGATAAACTGATTTTAGATGAATTCTTTTTCTATGCAGATGGTAGAGATAAAGATTTAGCCAATTGGTATCAGATTACTGGTTTAATCTCTATGGCATTTTATTTAGTCTTAAGCCTTCGTTATTATTTTGATTACAAAAAACTACTTTTTGATAAGGTAAGTTATGCTGATACCTTATTGTTTAAATGGATTCGCAATTTTATGATTGCTTTTTTAAGTATTCTAATATTAAGAGTGCTATTCTTTATACTTAACCCAGAATGGGGTGAATTTGGAAGCCAGTTTTGGCATTATATTGCTTTTTCTTTTGTCTTTTATTATATCGCTGTTACAGGTTATAGTAACATTATAAAGCAGACTACTTTATCTGCTGAAAAATTCAAAGTAGTTAATGTTTTTGAAGATGAAGTTTCCGTTTCTAAAGATGAATCTAGGATAAATGATAATGAAAAAGATAATATTATCTGGAAAGAGAAACTTTCTAAATTAATGATAGAAAATCATTTATTTGAAAATCCACGTTTAACACTTTCTGATGTAGCTAAAGAATTAAATACTACGACAAAGACCATATCCTCAGTTGTAAATTCTGGTTTTAACATGAATTTCAATGACTTTGTAAACCATTACAGAATTGAAGCAGTAAAAGATAAATTGAATAAAGGCGAACAAACTAAATCTACCCTTCTAGGGATAGCTCTGGATTGTGGTTTTAACAGTAAAGCTACATTTAACAGAGCTTTTAAAAAAAGTACTTCACTATCACCTAAAGATTACATAGAAAAATTGACAAACAAATAGGTCTCAAATCAAGATTTGAAGCGTTTAGCATTCTTTTTACCATGACATTTGTATCAAATTAAATTTTTAGTCATGAAAAAAACAATCGCACTACTCGCTTTTCTTGTCTCAATTTCAACATATACTCAGGAACAATTAAGAAAGATTGATTCTATTGTTAATTCAAAACTATCAGACAACGATCCTAGTTTATTTGTTGGTGTTGTAAAAGATGGAAAGATTATTTATGAAAATTATAAAGGCTTAGCAAGTCTACAGCATAAAGTAAAAGCAGATGCCAATTCTCGTTCAAACATTGCTTCAACGGCAAAACAGTTTACAGCATTAATGGTGCTAGACCTTACACTAAAAGAAAAGCTAAGCTTAGAAGACGATATTAGAAAATATTTACCAAAATTATATCCTAATGTAAGAGAAAAAATTAAGATTAGACATCTACTAAACCATACAAGCGGTGTACGCGACTTTTACGATTTAATGAGCATACAACAAGAACCATGGTGGAGAAGAGAAGGCCTAGATAATAATGATGCGATAGAGTTACTAGAAAAACAAGAAGATTTGGCTTTTAAACCAGGGTCAAGATACATGTATAGTAATTCTGGCTATACTTTACTAACCAAAATTATAGAGGTTGCATCTGGTGAAGACTTTCATGATTACTCGGAAAAATTCTTTAAAAATCTTGGTATGGATAACACCACTTTTCTCAAAAACTATATGGCCGTTATTCCAAATCAAGCTTTACCATATTCTGATTGGGGAGATGGTGTTTGGCAACAATATCCTATGATAACAAATCTTTATGGAGATGGGTTTTTGTTTACTTCACTTAAAGATCAATTAACATTTGAGCAGGCTGTACAAAATGCAAAATTCAATAATAATAGACTGCTCATTGAAAGCCAGCAGCCAATACCTAATAGCGAGATTACAACTTATGGATTTGGGTTAGAATTAGGAGATAGATTAAACTTTAGGTCCGTACATCATTCTGGAGGAACAGGCTCTTACCATTCTCAAACTATTCGTTTTCCAGAAGAGAAATTATCCGTTTTTGTGATGAGTAACAATAGTAGGATTTGGAGTGGAGGTATTGCTGATGAAATTGCAAAGCTTTTTCTACCAAAAAAAGAAGCAGTTATTGCTTACGACCAGCGTTTGAAAGAAGTCTCTAATGATATTGCTACATCTGAAATTTTGGGGCAATACCTTTCACCTGGAAATTATTTGATTCGTATTGAAGAAAAAGACAAAAAAATAACATGGAGAAATGGTAATAATAACCCAATAGAACTTAAAAAAGAAGAACAAAACCTATACAGTATATCATATGACTCTAAAATTAAAATAGGATTTTATAAAAACAAATTAATCTTATTCTATCCATCTGGTAAACTAAGAATTTATAGTAAAATTCCTAAGCAGGATGTAACACTTGCGGATTTAGAGAGTTATGTTGGTCAATATTATAGTAGAGAATTAGATGTTGAATTTTCTATAAATTATAAAAGCGAGAAGTTATCTATTTCGTTACATGGCTGGGATGAAGCTCAGCACCTAGAAGTATTAAACAGAAATGAGCTTTTAGTTTTTGACTATATCTTAAAAATCGAGCGCGATCAATTTAACAGAGTTACAGGTATTCTTTTAACAACTAACCGAGTGTTAAACAATAAATTCATCAAAAAAACGAACTTAAAATTTCAACCCAAAATAGAAACAGATAATGGCTCTATTAATGTGACTACTATTGGGTCTAGAGATGGAAATTCATCTCAGATCTTACTAACAAAAAATTATCCTAATGGTAATGAAATATGGTCGCAACAATTTGGTGGCAAAAGCTACGATAAAGCAAGTTCTATATTAGCAACAGATGATGGATATCTTATCATCGGTTCTACAAGTTCTTATGGCAAAGGTAACTATGATATGTTTGTTATTAAAACAGATAAGAAAGGTAATAAGATTTGGCAAAACACCTATGGTGATTTCTATAACGAGTATGGGTATTCAGCTGAAAAAGTAGAGAACGGTTATATTATCAAAGGTACGATACAGAATTGTTCTTCTAATACTGATGTCTTCAATAGAACTTGTACAACTAATGTCTGGTTTGTTTCTATTGATGAAAATGGAAAGGAATTATCCAATAAAATTCTGGAAGAGATTAAGTAATAATAGTCAATGACAGAAACAAATCAAAAAAGAATTAACAAAACAAAGACAATTATTGTTTTTATTTTAACCATCGTAATTGGGTACGCTCTTTTCATAATTCCTGACATATTCTTTGGCGTTACCAAAATTAATGCCGGAAAGATTGGAATAAATTTACTATTTATTGCTTTGTTTCAGTTTTTCTCGATTGCTGCTTTATTATATGTATCACTTAAGGTTTTAAAAAGAGATTTTAGGTATATCGGACTTCAATTTGCAAATATCAAAAAGGATGTTTTAATAGGTGCTATTTTTGGCTTTTTGTGGACAATTCTTCAATTTGCCTTAATAATTCCCAACACTGGTGGGATTAACCGAACCGACATCAAAGGGATGTTGGAAATGTATGATGGTAGTTTAATAGGAACGCTCTCATTCATTGGGTTAGGCGTAATAGGAGGAGGAATTATAGAGGAACTCTTTAACAGAGGGTATTTCATTAATGTTCTTAAAGATGTCTTTAAAAATCCGAAAATAGGATTATGGTTTTCTGCAATTTTATCTATTGTAATTTTTGCATTTGGTCATATACCTAGTACTATACTAGATTGGTTTGATATTTTAATTCCGACTATTATGTACACTTTATTATTTATAACAAGCAAACGATTGACAGCTTCTATGGTGGCTCACGGAATTTACAATATGACAGCTATAGTACTGGTTTATTATATGTATTTTAATTAATAACTGAGTAAATATTGTATAAGCGCATTATAAGCTTAGCGGCTAAAAGTGAATATCTAGAAATCAACGAACATCACGGCAAATTGAAACTATATAGTTCGAAAATACTCTCTTAGCTGATACTTGCTTTTGGTAGTAATTTTCACTGTAACAAACTTCTGAGAATGATATCTTTAAAATAAACTGCAAAAAATGAAATTAAACCTTGGAATTAAACAATTTAGAATAGCGATTTTTATAATTATCGCTACAGCAACCTTTGAACTGGGTCATGCTCAAAAAAAATCAGAGGAAAAAATAATTGACCAATGGTTTCTATCTACTGGTGACTGGGAAAATGACCCACAGATTTATGTAAGAGAAGTTGGGACTGGAACTGAACCAGTAATTATGCTTCATGGAGGCTGGGGTGCAGAACATAGTGGATTAGTAGAAGCAATAAGCGGACTTAAAGATGAATTTAGGTTTATTTTTTATGAACAAAGAGGTTCATTGAGGTCTCCGTTTCCAGATTCCTTAATTTCATTTGAAGAACACATTAAAGATTTAGAGTTACTAAGAGTTGAACTGAATCTGGATAAGATGACAATTATAGGGCATTCAATGGGAGCTGTTTTGGCTTCTGCTTATGCCTCGAAATATCCTGAACATGTTAAAAAACTTGTTTTAATGAGCCCTGCTCAACTGAAAGAACCATTTCCAGAGGAGGACAAAGAAATTCAACATCAACAGTTCTTAGCGAATAAAAAATTTCAAAACAGAATTGAAATAATTCAAGAGCTCGAAAAATATAACCTAAACAGAGCTGATTCTTTATTAAACTCCAGAGAAAGAACAATAAAATCGAGAATCAACTTCGGTAAATTAATGCTATACGATATAACAAAATGGACTCAATTAGATAACGGAAAAGCTTTATATAAAGGTAAAGTTTACGATTTAACTGCTAAAACTTATCCAGAAAAAGGATGGAATTACTTTTTGGAATTCAACAAACACACATATCCCATAAGTATTATCATTGGCGACCATGACTGGCTGGATTTTGGAAATGGATTATATAAAAAATGGACTAAAGAAGTGCCAAGAATAAAAATGACCAGTATAAAAAATGCTGGACATATGCCATGGATAGAGCAACCCAAAGAAGTGACCAAAGCATTAAGAATTAGTTTGAATTTAAAAAGATAGATCGATGACCATAATATTCAATTGTTGGAATTGTAATTAGCATCAATATAAGCAATAGCTTCTTGCTGAGTTAAAACTGCAAACTTTTTGTAACGCTCATGAACATCTACAATTTCATCCAAAGCCTTTTGTACTAGAGTCTTATTTTTCCAAGTGTTCAAATGTGCAACTACTGTTTTTAGACAACCTTTCTTATATGTGATTTGCCCTAAGACATGGATTAAAGTATCTGACACGCGCTTGGTTTTATCAAACTCTAATTCTTTTAACAATGGTAAAATATCTTGTGGATGCGTTCGTCCTCTAAGTTCTATACCATGGCAAATCTCTCTTCTAATTTCTTTATCAGGATGTTTAAGATAAGGTTTTGCCCAAGCTAAAACAGGAACAGGGTTGCGTTCGCCCATTTTCTTTATTGAACCAATAACGGCATTACGAACACGATGATGATCATCAAACAACCCAATATCCATAAAATCTCGAATTTTATCAAAATGGAATTTCCCAATTTCTCCAGCAGCATTAATTACGGTTTGGCGTATTAATTCATCATCAGATTTAAGGAGCAATTTTAATGTTGAGAAAATTGTGTTTTGTAACTGTGGCGTTGCATAAAAGATTTTACCTATAGCTAAATAAGCTGTTTTACGAATGTAGGTATCGTCATCCGAAAAGTAGTATATAATACGTTCTTCTTTAGCCTCTATTAGATCTTTAGCTACCTCTTGGTTAATTTTTTTAACCAGTAGATTACGTTCTTCTTTATTAAGATCGTAAAACCCCATTATTACTCTTTTTTAAAACTAATCATAGTCTTATCTCCCTCTACCTGTAAATCAACAGTCATACCTAAAGTCATGGCTAAATTTTTCTTTTCATGCCCAGCTGGCATACCGAATGCAATTGGAAAATCATAATCCGCTAAAGCATCACGTATTAATTGCTCAACCGAAGTTCCCCAAAGTGTTGTGTTTTTTCGCAATCTAGACATATCACCAACGATGAGTCCATTTAAATTATCAAAATAGCCTGCACGCTTCATACTTTGTAGCATCCGGTCAATATGGTATTTGTACTCACCTATTTCCTCTATAAATAAAATTTTCCCTGAAGTATCTATAGTCTCTTTAGAGCCTAACATTGTATGTAACATGGTAAGATTACCCCCAACTAATTCTCCAGAAGCCTTACCTTCTCTATTATAGGTTATAGGCTCTAAATCATAGTTTGTTGGGTTACCAAACAATGCCATCTTAAATGTCTCAATAGTATATGCGATCTCACTCAAATCTTTTGTAAGACTCACACACATTAATGCATGTATAGACATAAATCCTTTATTATGCAATTGATTGTGAAACGCTGTGATATCGCTATAGCCAACAACCCACTTTGGGTTTTGTTTAAATTTAGTATAATCTAACTTATCTAAGATACGAACGGTTCCATAACCTCCTCTGGCACACCATATGGCACTAATTGTTGGATCATCCATGGCTTTTTGTAAATCCTCACAGCGTTCATCATCTGTACCAGCAAAATGATTGGCTTTACTAAATACATGCTTGCCTACAACAGCATGTAAACCCCAACTCTTTAACAAGTCTATGGCTTGTTGTACTTCACGTTCTCGGTTTTTTAAAATTCCAGAAGGCGCAACAATCGCAACTGTATCCCCTGCTTTTAGATAAGGTGGTCTTATTAATTCTGATGTCATCTTAGTAGAATTATCTGTTTTACTTTGAGCACATATTGCTTCATTAAAAACCAAAATAATGGCAAAAAAAGATACTATAATAGCTGGTCTCAAAATCATAAAAACTGCTTTTTGTAAATGTACATTTTTTTTCTTACTCGCCTTTATATTGCGTACTTTTGTAGCTTTCAAAATATTGAAATTATGTCAAAAAGATATACCATTACAGCAGCATTACCCTATACCAATGGACCAATACATATTGGTCACCTGGCTGGCGTGTATGTTCCTGCTGATATATATTCAAGATATTTAAGGTTAACTGGTAATGATGTTGCTTTTATATGTGGCAGTGATGAACATGGAGTGCCAATTACTATTAAGGCAAAAAAAGAAGGAGTAACTCCTCAGGATATTGTAGACAAATACCATAAGATCATTAAAGATTCATTTGAAGATTTTGGTATTTCCTTTGATAATTACTCAAGAACCTCAGCAAAAATTCATCACAATACAGCTTCTGAGTTTTTTAAGATACTATATGATAAAAACGAATTTGTAGAAGAAGTAACTGAACAGTTATATGATGCCAAAGCCAATCAGTTTTTAGCCGATCGTTTTGTTGTAGGTACTTGCCCAAATTGTGGTTATGAAGAAAGTTATGGTGACCAATGCGAAAACTGTGGTACTAGCCATAATGCTACGGATTTAATTAACCCAAAATCTGCCATAACAGGTAATAAACCTTCATTAAAAGAAACTAAACATTGGTTTTTACCTTTAAACAAATACGAAACTTTTTTGACGGATTGGATACTAAAAGGGCACAAAAAAGATTGGAAACCTAATGTATATGGACAAGTAAAATCATGGGTTGATGATGGTTTAAGACCTAGAGCGGTAACACGTGATTTAGATTGGGGTATACCTGTACCTATAGAAGGAGGGGAAGGTAAAGTCTTATACGTTTGGTTTGATGCACCAATTGGTTATATCTCAGCAACCAAGGAATGGGCTGAACGCGAAGGCAAAAACTGGGAAGATTATTGGAAAGATGACAATACAACATTGGTTCACTTCATTGGTAAAGATAATATTGTATTTCATTGTATTATTTTCCCTTGTATGTTAAAGGCTGAAGGCTCTTATATACTACCTGAAAATGTACCCGCAAATGAGTTTTTAAATCTTGAAGGTAATAAACTATCAACCTCAAAAAACTGGGCAGTTTGGTTACCCGATTATTTAGAAGATTTTCCAAATCAGCAAGATGTATTGCGCTATGCTTTAACAGCCAATGCGCCAGAAACTAAGGATAACGATTTTACATGGAAAGACTTTCAAGCGAGAAATAATAATGAATTAGTTGCCATTTTCGGAAACTTTATAAATCGTGTTATAGTGTTAACTAACAAGTATTATGATGGTGTAATCCCGCAACCTTCTGCATACAATAAAGTTGACGAAGACACTTTAGCTGCACTTAAAGCTTATCCCGCTGTGATTGCAAGTTCTATTGAACGCTATCGCTTTAGAGAAGGAAGCCAGGAATTGATGAATTTAGCACGTCTCGGAAATAAATATTTAGCAGATGAAGAACCTTGGAAAACTATAAAAACTGATGAGGATCGCACTAAAACTGTGATGTTTATTGCATTACAAATAGCATCTGCCTTAGCAGTTTTATCCGAACCTTTTTTACCGTTTACTTCAAAAAAGTTAAAGGGTATTTTAAATTCTAATGAAAACTCATGGGGCGATATTTCCGAGAAAGATACCCTATTGGCTTCTGGTCATTCTATCCAAAAAGGGAAATCTGAGTTGTTATTCTCTAAAATCGAAGACTCAGAAATACAAAAACAGCTAGATAGACTTGAAGCGAGTAAAAAAGCCAATGAGGCTGCAAAAAAAACTGTAGAACCTCAAAAAGACGAAATCTCTTTTGATGACTTCATAAAGTTAGATCTTAGAGTTGGTACAATTCTCGAAGCGGAAAAAATGCCAAAAACCAAGAAACTTTTGGTATTAAAAGTAGATACAGGTATTGATACACGAACTATTGTTTCTGGTATAGCAGAAAGTTTTACACCAGAAGAAGTGATTGGTAAACGTGTTACCGTTTTAGTGAATCTGTCACCTAGAGCATTACGAGGAGTGGAAAGCCAAGGTATGATTTTAATGACCGAAGACGAAAGCGGTAATTTGGTGTTTGTTAATCCAGATATTGATAATGTCTCTAATGGGTTAAAGATTAGTTAATTGCATATAGTTGATGAGGTTTTTATCCTATCTTTATGGATAAGAACCTTACCGATTATGAAAAACTTAATTACCCTATTTGTCTTCATTCTCATTAACTCGTTTGTAAATGCTCAAACCGATACAAAATTTGATAATGTAGCTAACGCTTTCGAAGACTATTCTACTCCATATAGAGAAGTCGTTTTCACTCATCTTAACAAATCTATTTACATTAAAGGCGAAATGCTTGGATATAGTAGCTATATTCTCGAAAAAGATGCGCATGTTTTATCAAAATCGTCCAAAAATTTATATTGCGTCATTACGGATAGCAATGATAATGTTATTAAAAGCAAGTTGATTAAGGTTACTAATGGATTTGCAAATAATGTATTCGATATTGATAGCTCCTTCTCATCTGGATATTATACATTTAAAACCTACACTAACTGGATGCGGAATTTTAATGAAAAAAATGCTGATATTCAGAATTTTAGAGTCATAGACCCTGAGATAGAGACGCATAATCAAATGCAAAGAATTACAAATGAACTAGATGTTCAGTTTCTACCCGAAGGTGGTCATTTTATAGATAAGGTTAAGACCAATGTTGGTGTTATTGTTAAAAATAAATTAGGGTTTGGAGTGCCTGATTTAGACGGTATTATATACGATAAAAATGATAACGTAATTACGAGTTTTAAAACTAATGCTATGGGAATAGGCAGGTTTGGTCTTATGACAGATATAAGTAAAGCTCATAAGGCAAAGATTAATTACTTAAATGAGAACTTTACCTATAACTTAGGAGATGTAAAACCTCAAGGAATTTCCATAACCGTAAATAACTTTAGAAATAAAGAGGTGTTTTTAATGCTCTCTACCAATGACAGAACATTGAATTTAATTAAAGATAAAACCTACAAACTAGCCATTCATAACGGTAAATCCCTAAAAGTAATGGATGTAAGTTTTAATGATAATGATTTATTAATACAATTTGATCCAAAAAACTTATTTGAAGGAGTAAATATTTTCACTTTATTTGATGATCAAAATCAACCCATTTTAGAACGTCTTGTATTTAATTATAATGGCTTAGACTTAGCAAAATTGGATACGCCTAGTATTGGCAAAGTCAAAGATTCTGTTCAAATTAGTATGAAGATTGATGCGCTAGTAAATAATTTAGAAGATGTAAACATTAGTATTTCTGCACTTCCAAAAGGCACAAAATCTTATAGCGGTCACCATAGTATTATTTCTCAGACGTATTTACAGCCTTATGTCAATGGATTTATTGAAAATGCCTCTTATTATTTTAATAATGTAAACCAGAAAAAAGCCTTTGAATTAGATAATTTACTAATTACTCAAGGCTGGAGTAGTTATGATTGGAACATTATTGTTAACAGTGATGTTTACACTAATCATGTTTTTGAGGATGGCATAGTCGTGCAGGTAAATAATAATAACCCAAAAGATTCTGAATTTTTAATACATCCTATAGGTGAAGAAGGTGGTTATATTGTGAACCTTAGTGATGACAATAAAAGTTTTATAAAACAAGGGTTCTTTCCTACTGAGACTGAAGATTTAAATATTTCTGCCGTAAATAAAAGTAGTGGTATAAGCACACCTAGTGTTTATGTGCAGTATGCTCCGTCTAGAGTACCAAACTTTAATGAGACTTATGACGTTTTAAATCCTAAAGCGCCAGTAATAACAGAGTTTGCATATGGTAATAATGCATTAACACTAGAGAAACCTAAACTGAGTAAAAATAGTATGCTAGATGAAGTCGTCGTTAAAGCCAATACGCAACGACAAAACAAAATTGAAAGCTTGGTGAATAGTCCTTTTTATAGTTACACTGATGTTTTTGAAGAAAACACTCCTTTCTTATATACTACAATTTCTAATTACTTATTGTCTAGAGGAATAAGAGTTAACCAACAAACTACATCTTCTTTTCTCGGTACTCCTGCAAATGTGATTTATTATGTTGATGATGTCCGTTTGATGGAAGAAGATCAAATCTTAAATTTTGATATGTTTTCCATAGATTACATTGCAATTAATCGTTGGGGAATGGGGAATGGCCTCCTAGATGGTATTTCTCCAGTGGTTAAAATTTACACCAAAAGAGGAGGAAGAGCTGCAAATGGTCCAAAGCGTTACCAAACGTATAAATTCCCATTGCACTTTTCTAAATCCAAAAAATTCTACACCCCAAAATATAATGATTATAGTAGTGATTTCTACACTAATTTTGGTGTAGTTGACTGGCTACCAAATTGCAAAATTGATGAGAATGGGTATTTAACTTTTAAACTAAGTGATTTAGCCAATGATGTCACCCTTTATATAGAAGGTATTGCTGGTGATGGGCGCTTTTTGTCTACCAGTAAAACCATAAGTCTTGAAGACTTTAATTAAATGCTAAAGGTAGCGTTTCACCAAATTTACAAACACCCACTACCAAAAGGACATCGTTTTCCTATGGTAAAGTATGAGCTCTTACCTGAACAATTACTGCACGAAGGCACATGCATTGATGATAATTTTTTTGAGCCGATAAAGCCTAATGACAAGCACATTTTAACCGTTCATGACCCAGAATATTATTATGACTTGGTAAATATCACCTTAGATCAACGTGCTGCTCGAAAAATAGGTTTTCCGCTCAGTGAAGTTTTGGTAGAACGCGAAGTTATTATTGCAGATGGCACCATTAAAGCCAGTGAATTTGCATTAAAAAATGGTATTGCCATGAATATCGCTGGTGGCACGCATCACGCCTATACTAATCGTGGTGAAGCATTTTGCTTACTTAATGACCAAGCTATTGGAGCACGTTATCTGCAACATAAAAGTTTGGTTAATAAGGTCCTTATTGTAGATTTAGATGTACATCAAGGGAATGGAACAGCTGAAATTTTTCAAAATGACAGTTCCGTTTTTACATTTTCCATGCATGGAAAAAGTAATTACCCCTTTAAAAAAGAACAAAGTGATTTAGACATTGCTCTGGAGAATAGCACAGATGATATTACCTATCTAAACATTCTTAAAGAAACACTCCCAAAACTAATTAATACGCATCAACCCGATTTTATTTATTATTTAAGCGGAGTCGATGTGATAGCATCAGACAAATTAGGGAAACTAAGTATGACAACAGAAGGCTGTAAAGAACGTGACCGCTTTGTACTAGAGCAGTGTAAAACAAATAACATTCCCGTAATGTGTAGTATGGGTGGTGGTTATTCTCCAGACATAAAGACTATTGTAAATGCTCATGCCAATACATTTCGTTTAGCACAAGAAATTTTCTTTTAAACTCAAAAGCTAACCCTAAACACTAAATTAGGAGTTATGCCTAATGAACGCTGTTTTATTTCAACAACATCATTATTATTGATACGATAAAAACTATTGATAATATTCTTTCTGTCTAAAAGATTCCATATAGATAATCCTAGATTAGATTTGGTTTTTGAGCCTAGCTTAAAGTCGTACAAAGCTGAAACATCAACTCTTAGATAATCTTGAAGATTTGATGAATTGGTGCTATCATAGTTAATCTCGTTACTAATGATTTCATTTCCAGTAACGGGTTGAGATATAGGTCGTCCTGAATTCCAATTTAAACCTGCTGATATTTTTAACCGATTAGAAGTATAATTTGTCCCCAAGGTTATGGCATGTTTTATGTCGAAATTGCTTGGAAACCTATTCTCTGGTAATTCATTAAACTCATACTCACTATTTAGATAAGAGTAACTTAACCATGAATTGAAATTGCTTAACCGCTTCCTTACTATAAAATCTAAACCTATAGCTTCGTTAAAACCACGCGTTCTTATAAATTCATATTGATTCTGAAACCCTTGGCTTTGGGTGGCTATACCTTTTACTTTTTTATAATATCCTTCTGCACTGATTAACCATCCATTTTTACTAAAGGATAATCCAACCGAAGCTTGTCGACTCCTAATTACAGGAATATCATTATCATTAGACAATTGCCATCTTCGCTTTTCAATACCTAAAAAATCGTTTTGAAAGTTAATGACTTGAGACGTGTTTTGATGCTTAAATTCACCTAAAACTTCTAGTGAAAAATAATCTAAAAACTTATGTGAAAAACTTAATCTAGGCTCTAACAAATGCTTACTGAATTTATCTATGTAATTATATCTAAATCCTGTTGACAGGTTTGTTTTTCTATCTTTAGACTTATAGGATATTTGCGAAAAAACACCATGTGTTCTCACCACTTCCGAGATTAATAATTTAAATCGCGGAATATCTACATCATCTAAATTGGTGATCTCAGTTTCAACAAAATGATAACCGCTAAGTAATTGCAGCCTGTCATTAATTTTGTTATTAACCTTTAGTTTTAGACTTGTTTCAGACACTTTATTTTCTTGCAAAAATCGTTGTGAATCTAATATATTAGCGTTTATAGATTTTAATTTGTAATCGGTTTCATAAGCTTCAAACGTCGTTTGCCATCTATCATTCCAAACCCGGGAGTATGCTATGGCTCCAGCAATACTATTTTGTGTTAAACCACTCTCTCTTGAGTCTTCAACAGTATTAACCGATGTACTTTCATTAAAAACCAATTCGTTAGCTACATTTATAAAGTTGACTCTTAGTTCTTCATTATCATTTATTCTGTATATCCAACGTAATGAAGTGTCGTAAAAATCAAATGCTTTATCAGAGTTGATAATACTCATAGCATTACTTTCTACTTCAGTATCTTGCGAAATACGTTCAAAAAAATTGTTATAGGTTGGCGTCTCTGTAAAATCGCTTATCGATTTCCTTGCCGCAACTTGTAGCGATGATTTTTCACTGATGGGTATATCTACAAAGCCATTAGCATCAATAAAATTCACTCCTACATTCCCTTTAAATTTTTTATTAATTCCTCTTTCCGTTTCCATTGAGATAGTTCCTGAAACTCCATCTGTAAACTCAGTTGAAGAGCCATTTTTAGTTAAAGAAACTCTTTGCGTAATTTGTGGATTAAACATGGATATTAGTCCAAAAAAATGACCCGATTGGTACATTTTAATATCATCCCATAGAATTAAATTTTGATCGTGAGAACCTCCTCTTATGTTGATATTAGACACTGTTTCGTTAATACTTTGAATTCCAGGAAATGCCTGTACTGCTTGTAGCACATCTGTATCAACTAAACCAGGCAGTATGTCAAAATCTGAAACATCTATCTCAAAAGAGCCATTACTTAATTTATTGATGCCATTTACTATATAGCCAGAAACCATAACTTCCGATAATTGCTGTAAATCAAATGAAGTGTTATTAATAATGACTAAAACCGTATTGTCATCAGTAAGTCTAAATAAAAAATTGGTTGTTGCTTCCAAATAATTTAGAGTTTCCTCCTTTGACAGTGCTTCTGAAGGTAATGTAATTAGCACATTAGAAACAGCATCCTCAGCATAGTTAAATTGAATATTAAAACGCTTTTCTAATACACTTAAAATTTCGGACAAGGGTAATTTATTTTCAGACTCTTGCGAATGCGCTTTGAATGAAAAAATAAAGCTAAAAAGAAGTACTATTATATACTGCTTAATCTGTATTGCCATGAATTAGTACTTGGTTGGATGAACTAATTTTGAAAGATAAATTCATAGGTTGAGTTATTGCAGAAAGGGCATTCTTTAGATTATTATGGGTAAAACCCCCCGTAAATAATCGTGTTGTATCTGTATCTTTAAACGAGACTTTAATATTAAACTGTCGTTCTAACTCGTCTATTACTTTTTTCAACGGAACAGCCTTAAAACGACTTCTATTATTAGTCCATGATGGTTTGGAAGCATTAACTCTATCTTCACTGAACGTATTATTTAGTATACGGTACATGTCGCCTGCTAATAATTGCTTTGTGATGGTATCTGAAACTACTTTTACAATACCTTCATAGCATATAACTTCAAAATAATTATCGCGTGCTTTTACATTAAATTCTGTACCTACTACCGTTACCACACCACTTTGGGTAATGACATCAAATGTTTTTCCTTTAGCAACTTTAAAATAAGCTTCGCCTTTTAAATTTATGCTTCTTTTAGAGTTCCATAAATCCGAATCATAATTAATTTCTGACTCAGCATTTAAGGTTACCTGAGATAAATCTGGTAAACTTATAGTAGTTTTTTCACTTGCTAGTGTACGCTTTACTATTATATCATTATTAAAAAATGTAGTATAAATCCCAAACGAAATAAGTAATATAGCAGCTATCCTTAACAAGGGTTTTATCCATTTATTAGATTTAATTTTTATGGGATTATGGTATTTGTTTTTAAAGTCATTGAAATCATCAATCTTAGAAAATTTAGAAGCTTTAAAATGCTTCGCATTCTCTATAATTTCTCGATTTAAGGCATAGTCATCTCGTTTACTAAACGCTTGTTTTTCTGCATCTGTAAGCTCTTCATTTAACCATTTTTTTAATAAATTGTCTTCAGTCATAAACTATCTCCTTAATTATATAACAACTTATGTTTTATTTCTCCTTATTATTTTATTTTAAAATTTTCCAGCTCTTTTTTTAAGATATTAAAGGCGCTATAAATTCGATACTCAACTACTTTTTGTGTCACATCTAACATATCTGCTATTTCACTGTGTTTTTTACCTTCTACTTTGCTCAATAAAAAAGCAACGCGTTGTTCTTCCTTTAGATTAGAAAGCACCTTATTATATTTTTCTAAATATTGTTCTTGTTCTAAAATAAATTCTGGCGTTTCATTGGTATAATGTTTAGATTTTGTTCTCTGGTGGTTTAAAACTACTTTTTGATGTTTAATTTCATTGAGCATCATATTGTTTGCAACCGTAAATAAGAACGATTTAGCTTTAGCAAAAGTAACCTGCTTACAATTATCCCATAACTTAATAAATGCTTCTTGAGCTTTATCTCTAGGGTTAAATTGTGCTCCATATTTATAGTACAAAAAATTATGTACATCATCAGAGTATTTATTATAAATACGCTCAAATGCTCCTTCTTCGCAGATATTTTCACTAAAATTTTTTGGCAAGGGTCTATAGTTTTGATAAAGGTATTGAAATATTTTTTTAAAAAGTTCAGTAGTTTTTAAAAGTGAGTTGTTATATATTAAATGGCAATAAAATATAGCCATCATGAAATTAAAAACGTCATTATTTTTTTTACTCATCATCACCTTGGTTTTCTCATCGTGTAGAAAAGAAGAGACAGAGTTTATTGAAACGCCAGAAGATGAAATTTTAGAAGCAAATTCTAATATTGCTGATCTAATTGAAAGAACAACTTCTAATGATGGTTCTCAAGACAATATAGTTGACAGGGCTAACTGTTTTGATATTGCTTTTCCATACTTGGTTAATGTAAACGGAGTACAAATCACTGTAAATTCTGAAGACGATTATGCAGTTATCGAATGTGTTTTTGATGCCTCAGATTCCGATACTGATATCCTAAATATCAATTTTCCTATTACCATTATTTTAGCTGATTTTTCTGAAGTTATTATATCAAGCATATCAGAATTTAATGATATTACCAACAATTGTAATGGAGAAAATGAAGCAGATAATGATATTGAATGTATTGATTTTCAATACCCAATTGAAGCCCCAATTTTTAACCCTAATAATGAGTTATTAGAAACCGTAACTCTTGAAAATGATCATCAGTTTTTTGATTTCATTCAAAATATTGACGAAAACAACATTGTTTCTATAGACTTTCCTATTACAGTATATCTTACAGATAATTCTGAAGTTTCTATTAGCAATTTTGTTCAACTCGAAACCGCTATTGAAAATGCTATAAACAGTTGTGATGAAGATGATGACTACGACTATAGTGATGATGATTGCGATGATTGCACAATTACTGATATAGAGGACCTGTTAATCAATTGTTCTGATTGGAATGTAAACCGATTAAAACGTAATGCAACAGATTTCGATAGTGCTTACGAAGGTTATAATTTCAATTTCTTCAATGATGGAACTATGTCTGTTTTTTGGAATACCACTACTGTGTTCGGAACCTGGACAGCTAGCGGGTCTGGTAATAATTTAGAAATTATAATAGATGTCCCAGCGCTACCATTATGTAATAATAACTGGATACTGCAAGAGATTAAAAATTGTAGTGATGATACCGAAATTAATCTAATTGTTGGTAACGATGATAGGTTACAATATAATAATGGTTGTAATTAATTTAAAAAAAGTATGAAACGGAATTGGATTGCTTTACTAATTATTTTAATAATTACTGCTATTGTTGGCTATAACTATGTCTATCAAGATCATAGAGATGTGGAAAGTGAAGTCGCTGAATTTTCAATCACATCTTCTGAAATTTCACTTTTATTTTCTAAAAATGCAACCTCAGCTGAGCAAAAGTTTTTAAATAAAACTATTGAAGTTTCTGGGTTAATCTCGGATATCAATATTAACGATATCACTATTGACGATAAAGTATTCTGTCAATTTTCTAACAACATAGAAACCACATTAAATAAAAATGACAAAACCAAAATAAAAGGACGTGTTATTGGCTATGATGACTTGCTAGAACAAGTAAAACTAGATCAATGCATCATCATTAATAATAATTAATCTGTTAAAAAAGAAAACTTATGAAAAAGAATTACTTTTTAAAAGCAATATTACTATTTACAGTAGCTGTATTTAGTTATAGTAGCTTGATGGCTCAGGTAAGAATTGCAAAATTAGATCCAGCATCTAATTCTGTTACACTAAAAAACTTTGGGAGCTCCAATGTTCCGATTTCAGGATATTGGTTATGTAATTTTCCAGCTTATGCACAAGTAAGTACTATGACTTCTGTAACTAGTTTAAATCCTGGTGAGGAAGTAAATATTGCCAGCTCAATAAATTTTGCAGTTGCAGAAGGAGAATTTGGGCTTTATAATACTAATAGTTTTGGATCTGCTGCTGCTATGGAAGATTATATACAATGGGGAAACGCTAACCATCAAAGAGAATCAGTAGCCGTGGCCAAAGGTATTTGGACAGCAAACACCTTTATTAATGTAGCGCCACCTTTTGAATACACAGGAAATGGTTCGCAAAATGGCGTCTCTTTTTGGAGTACTTTGAGTGTTAACGAATTCAAAGAATTAAACCATTTAAATCTGTATCCTAATCCCTCAAGTTCTGTTCTTAATATTCAAACTCAAGGGAGCATTTCAAACGGAACATTAGAAGTATTCAATATACTTGGTAAACGAACCTTATCACAGTTTATAATTTTTAACGAGGTTGCCCAAATTGATGTATCAAACTGGAATAGTGGTGTATACCTGATCAAAATTTCTTCAGAAAATGGAGAAGAAACCAAACGATTTGTAAAACAATAAAAATAAACTCTACTTAGAAAAGAGAAGCCTTAACATATAATTTAAATTTAAAAAAATGAGATATCCATTTATACTCGTCATGTTCTTTGTATGCCTGATTTCTAGGGCTCAAGAAGACGATTTATTGAGTGAAATAGATACAGATTCTATTGGAGAGCAATATGCCACAGCTACCTTTAAAGGTCTGAAAATTGTAAATTTTGAATCCACAAAACTTGTAGCAAAAAAGGAATTAACCCTTATTGTTTCGCATAGGTTTGGGAGCATAGAAAATGGATTTGACAGCTTCTTTGGTCTTGATGATGCTGTAACCAGAATTAACTTTGTCTACGGTATAACTGATGCTATAAACATTGGTGTATCTCGTAGTTCTTTTCAAAAAATTTATGAAGCTTCAGCAAAATACAGATTAGTGAGGCAAAAAGAAAATGGTTTTCCATTTACAATAGTTGCCTATAATTCAATATTACTTAATACTGCATTAGAAGAAGAAAATTTACCAAAGTTAGAATTTAGTGATCGTCTTGGGTATACAGCACAGTTGCTTATATCTAAAAAAGTAAGTTCAAAATTGTCATTAGAAATGGCCCCAACATTTTTTCATGACAATTTTGTGGCTTACGATGAGCAACACAACTCTCAGTATGCTCTGGGATTTGGTGGACGACAAAAACTTGGCAAGCGTTGGTCTATAAACTTAGATTATGGCTGGCATTTAAATCGTGCTAAAGATTCACCGTTTAAAAACCCCTTGTCTATTGGATTTGATTTAGAAACCGGAGGTCATGTATTTCAGATGCATTTCTCAAATGCTCAAGCCATGAATACTAATGGTTTTCTAGGACAAGCTACAGGAGATTGGAGTGACGGAAACATCTACTTTGGATTTAATTTAAGTCGTGTATTTTAAAATCTATAATTATGAAATCTAAATATCTCGTATCATTTTTTATTATCTCGTTTTTCACTAGCTGTTCGTACAATAGTGAGGACGATTTAATTGAAGCTATTATTATTGAGGACTTTGTAACCTATGAAGCCAATATTAAACCAATTATAGACAACAACTGTATAGGTTGTCATAACAGTCCACCTGTAAATGGAGCCCCAATGACATTAACAACATATAACTCTGTAGTTGAAGCTATTGAAAACAGAAATCTAATTGGTAGAATATCTACTAATGACCTGTCTTCATTAATGCCATTTGGAGGTCCAAGATTGCCACAAAATCTTATAGACCTTGTGATTCAGTGGGAACAAGAAGGTCTATTAGAAAATTAAAACCCTTAATAACACTAAAATCAGATAATCAATAATAACTCTTTACAAAATGAAAAAAATCACATTTATAGTACTGCTGTGTATCAGTTTAAGTGCGATCGGACAAAATAAATACTTGACCAAAACCGGGACATTGGCTTTTGAAGCTTCTGTACCTTCATTTGAAGAAGTTGCAGCCAAAAATAAATCTGTAACCGCTATCTTAAATACAGACAACGGTGAATTTGCTGCACTAGCATTGGTTAAAGCTTTTCGTTTTAAAAATGCCTTAATGGAAGAGCATTTTAATGAAAATTATGCCGAGTCCGATAAACATCCCAAGGCTACTTTTAGAGGCAAAATAGAGCACTTTAATTTTGAGAGTTTAAGTGTTTCTAAGAGTACAACATTTGTTAACGGCTCATTAGCCTTTCATGGTGTAACTAAAGCAATAAAAGATATTCCTTTAACTATAAAGCTAGTAGACGATAAAATTATTCTATCAGGAAGTTTTAAGGTACTGGTATCAGATTTTGAAATTGAAATCCCAAAGATTGTCGCCAATAAATTATCGAATGAAGTTGAAGTTGATTTTAATTTTGAATTAGTCAAAAAATAATTTGCCTAAAAAACCAAATTTTTAAGCAGAATTTCTACTTGCATTAATATTACCAAACATAGCGCGCGTTACCATTTTTGAAAATATTTCGAGTTGAGCTTCGTCTTTATCTTCAGCTTTTTCTAACTCTTGTATTTTCTTCAATGCATATTGTTGTATGGTAAGTAATGGCAATACTATAGATTCCCTAACCTCAATAGAAGCCTTTCCTACGGGTTCATTTTCCATTAAATTTTCAAAACCTGCGAGTTTTAAAATTAAGCGTTTAGAGGTTTTATATTCTTCATAGATAAGATTCCAAAAATCCCCATATTCTTTATCTTCAGACATATACTTGGTTAAATCGAAGAATGATTTGGTTAAAGACATCATACTATTACTAATCAACGCATTAAAAAACCTGGACTCGTTATACAATTTTTGAACTTTTTCAAAATCACCATTGTCTTCATAAACTTTAAGCGCAGTACCCACACCAAAAAAGCCAGGTACGTTTTGCTTTAATTGTGTCCAACTACCTACAAATGGTATAGCACGTAAATCTGAAAATACCAACTCTGTAGATTTTCCTCTTTTTGATGGGCGACTACCAATATTTGTCTTAGCATAATACTTTAGTGTACTCATATTTTGTAGATAACTTAGAAACTTTGGGTGCTTTTTAAAATCTACATATGTTTGATAACTCAAATCCGCCAGGTGATTCATAACCACTTTATTTTCTGAAGACATTTCTTTGTTCTTGTCATTTAAACGATTAGAAATTCCCGAACTTATAAGTTGTTCCATATTGTATTGTGATGAATCTAGCGTCCCAAAATTAGAGCTTATGGTTTGCCCTTGTATGGTTAATTGAATTTCTTTGTCTTCAATAGTTGGACCTAATGAAGAATAAAACTGATGTGTTTTTCCACCACCTCTTGCCGGAGGTCCACCACGACCATCAAAGAATATAACATCGATACCATAATTTCTTGATAAGCTTGTTAAAGCCTCTTTGGCTTTAAAAATTGCCCAATTGGCCATAAGATAGCCACCATCTTTGGTACCATCACTAAACCCAAGCATAATGGTTTGTCTATCTCCTCGTGCCTTGATATGTGCTCTATAATTAGGGTTGGTATATAAATCTTCCATAACCTGAGGTGCATTCTCCAGGTCTGGGACCGTTTCAAATAACGGCACAACATCAGCTGTGAGGATATCATTAAACGCTACAACCTTTAGCATAGCAAACAACTGTAATACATTTAATGTCGTTTGGTTATTGCTTATGATATAACGGTTACAAGCAACTTCACCATTTTCATCTTGTATGGATTTCATGGCTTTTATTGTATTAACAATATTTATAGCCAGTTCATCTTTAAATTCAATATTGCCCATTGGACCTTTAACTTGAGATAAATGCTGAAGTTGTTTTTCCAGACTTAAATCAAAAAAGTCTTTCGGAAATAGATCACTGCCATTAGCTATCAATTCTGTTACTAAGGCTCTAAACATCGCATCATGCACTCTACTATCTTGTCGTATATCTAAGCTTGCAAAATGATAACCAAACAAGGTCGTTTTATTGATTAAGCTCGTAACTCTATCTACATAAAGTGATTGGTGTTGTTCTATTAATTGAGTTCTAATGGCTCGCAATTCATTAGCAAATTCATTTACTGAAATACCATTTTCTTTATTTAATAAGCTATCTACTAAACCATAATTTAAAGCTATGACACGCTCTCTAATGCCTCTAAAACTCAAACGACGTCGCAGATATTTTATGTCTTTAATATATTTTTTAATAATGGATTCTTTTAATTTTTTGGCCACATTTCTTGTAATTTCAGGAGTTACAAAAGGATTACCATCGCGATCACCACCAGGCCAAAACCCTATATTTAGTATTGGATTTTCTATTTCTCTATCGTCAAAAATATTTTGCTGTGCGTAATCGTAAATACTACCAAACGAATGATAGAATACATTTTTTAAATACCATATCAGGTTTTTTGCTTCGTCGTAAGGCGTAGGTTTTTTGTCCTTAAAAAATGGAGTTTTACCCAATTGAGCCAATAAACCATTAATCTCTTGTAGATTGTTGTCTTTAACCGCTTCAGATAAATCTGTAATTATCCCAAGTACGGCACCAGGATAAAACTGTGTAGGATGTGCTGTGAGTACTATCCTAACTTTAAAATATTCGAGATATTCTTGAAGTAGCTCTTTTTTATTTTCGGCTTGTGCATTTTCTTTTAAACTTCTTAAAGAGCCTATACCATCCATATTATTTACTGTAGAAAATGAAGCATCCTCAACTGCATCAAATAAAACCACCTGACGTTCTATATACTGAATAAATCGAAATAATAAATTAATTTGACTTTGGGGTGAACGCCTGGCCTGATACTTTTTAAAAAATGTATCTACTATTTCTGTAGGGTTATCGCCAGCTTTAAACCCTTTTTGGCAGGTTTCAAAAAACAATGGTAATAGTGCTACAGTCTTTGATATTGTATCGAAAGGTAAGTTCATAAAAATCCCATTATAGATTTGGTATTTCTGGAGAACTTCTGTGTTGAATCGTTTTAATTTAGGCTTAATAGACATCTCATAAAATTTAAACTTAAAAATACTAAAGCTAACTTAGATTAAATATGAATTATTGGTTAAATTTTAATACCATGTTAATACATCTTAAGAATGACATAATTACTTATTATCTTTGATAAAAATTAGAGTATTATGTTATCAAAAACAATAGAAGCTGCATTAAACAAACAAATACGCATAGAGGCTGAATCTTCTCAAGTATATTTAGCAATGGCTGTTTGGGCTGAAGTAAAAGGATTAGAAGGTATTTCTAACTTTATGTATGATCAATCTGATGAAGAACGCGAACATATGTTAAAGTTGGTAAAGTTTGTAAACGAGCGTGGTGGACATGCCCATATCTCTGAGCTCAATGCACCAAACGTAACCTTTAATTCATTTAAAGAAATGTTTGAAAAGCTTTTAGAGCACGAAATTTTTGTATCTGAAAGTATTAATGAACTGGTACACATTTCGCTTCAGGAAAAAGATTATGCATCTCACAACTTCTTACAATGGTACGTTGCTGAACAAATCGAAGAAGAAGCTGTTGCAAGAACCATCTTAGATAAAGTTAATATGATTGGTGACGATAAAGGTGGATTGTATTTATTTGATAGAGATATACAACAACTTACGGTGAGTTCTGCTGCTGACACACCTACTGAATAGAACGTTCTCAATAATGTATAACAGAAAACTGGTAAACTTAAATAGGTCTACCAGTTTTTTTACGATGACATTTCAACTAAACAATGTTAAAATTTATTTAGAATAAATAAGAATAACTATTTTTGTGACCAAATTTAAAGATCCTCATTTACTAGGGAACTGAAGATGGGCAAAAAAAAGAAAGACAAAAAGCTTAAAAAACAACGTATAAAAGTTCTTGAGACTTCTGGCTTTGACACTTTGGGTAAGGTAAAGTCTAAATGTTGTAAAAAGTATAAAAAAGCAGAGCATAAACGCTGTAAAAAATGCCCATGTTTTGATCTTATTAAAAAAGTAGCTTAATATTTTGCGTTATTTGTAATGTTTTTCTTAGTAAACAGACTTAGTTGAACATGATACGTACTTTCAAGGAATTTTCTACTGATGCATTTTTTAAAATAGGTAATACTTCTAATTTAAAGTCCTTTTTTAAACCTCAACAAGTAGAGCTATATACGTTTATTTGGAGTCATTCCCAACCTATAGAACTTATAATTGATAGTATTCCATTAGCTCTAGAGCCTAATAGTATATTGGCCTTAACACCTATTCAATATTTACAATATATAGAAGGGGAAAATGCAATCGTTTATCAATTCAACAGAGAATTTTATTGTATTAAAGACCATGACCAGGAAGTCAGCTGTGTTGGTATGTTATTCTTCGGAAATACAAACATTCCAATAATACATCTCGATACTAACGAACAACAAAAATTTAAAACACTTCACGAAGTTTTTATAGATGAACTAGAGACCGAAGATAATATTCAGGCAGAAATGCTACGTATGTTAATGGCTAGATTTATTATTAAAAGCACACGGCTTTTAAAAGCCAAAGAAGGTGTTATTGAAACACCTAAAAGTTCTAAAGTAGATTTATTAAGATCTTACAATTTCTTAGTAGAACAGCATTTTAAGACTGAACATAGTGTCTCTTTTTATGCAGACCAATTGTTTAAATCCCCTAAGACCCTATCCAATAATTTTGCAAAACTTAACAGAAGTCCGTTACAAATCATTCACCAGCGTATTGTATTAGAAACAAAACGTCTTTTAACCTATACAGACAAAACCGCAAAAGAGATTGCATACGAAGTCGGCTTTGACGATGCCTCTCACCTTAGTCGATTATTTAAAAAGTATACTTCACAGTCACCTTCTGAGTTTAAAAAAAGTATAAAATCTTCACATTAGGAAAAATTGACAAGCCTTAGGGCAAATTCTTCATTTTATAACACTGGCTTCTACTCCATCTTTGCATTGTAATAATAAAACAATTGAAAGATGACATTTAAAAACAAATCAATATTCAATCTCATTGAAATATTTAGAAGTAGCCCAAAACGTATTATTAATACCATTGTACCAAAAACGCATTGCGAACAAAAGCAAATTCACGACTATTATTGTGATGCTGAAAAACCTCACATAAGTCAATAGGAAAAATTGACAAGCATAAGGGAATTATAATCATTTTATAAGAGCCTAATCAGTCGCAACTTTGTACCAGCAAAAAACAATTATTAAAAACAATACTCTGAATTTAAATTCAGAATAAAAACTAAAAATTATGAACACATTTAATGTACCAACAAGAGAAGAAGTAAGTACTAACAACCAAGCAATTTTTGATAGCCTAAATAAAGGTTTAGGTTTTGTACCAAACTTATACGCAACGTATGCACATAGTGATACAGCATTAGAAAACTACTTAAACTTTGCTAATGCTAAAACATCATTATCTGCTAAAGAAAAAGAAGTAGTGAATTTAGCCGTAAGCCAAGTAAACGAATGTATTTATTGTCTTTCTGCACATACAGCAATAGGGAAAATGAATGGCTTTACAGATGAGCAGATCTTAGAGCTAAGAGCGGGTTATTCTTCTGTTAATACTAAATTAGATGCCTTAGCAAAATTAGCTAAAAACATTACTGAAAACAGAGGTAGAACAGACCAAACTGTTTTAGAAAATTTCTTTAATGCTGGTTATACTAAAGGTAATTTAATTGATACCATTTCTTTAGTAGGAGACAAAACTATATCTAACTATGTACATAGTACAACACAAGTTCCTGTTGACTTTCCAGTAGCGCAACCTTTAGAACTAGAAACTATTTAATAATTAATAAACCATAAATTTTAAAAATCATGAAAAAAATCATTTCAATATTAGTAATAGCTTTAGCATTTTCATTACAAACAAATGCTCAAGACAAAATGATGAAAAAAGATAACGTAAAAACAGTTTCTTTAGAACAAACTAAAGGAGAGTTTACGCAAAAATCTTTAACACTGTCTGAAGGGACTTATATCTTTGAAGTATCTAATAACAATGCAGCACCAGAAGTAGGATTGGTATTGATCGAAGATGGTAAAGATGGTTCGGATGCTAACAACCATATTAAAGAAGCTTATGTTTCTCAAATGGTAAAACATGGAAAAACAGAATCTTCTAAATCTGTAACACTTAAAAAGGGGACTTATAAATATTTTTGCCCTTTTAATGAAACACCTCAATATACTTTAGTTGTTGAGTAGAGGATTAATTATATAATAAACTATAAAAAGAGCTAACCAATGGTTAGCTCTTTTTAATTACTAATTCATCGAAAAGGATTATTTCCCTAACATTAAAAGTTCGTTACAAACTACTTCTGTTGTATAGCGTTTCATCCCATCTTTATCTTCCCAGGAGCGTGTTGTTAATTTTCCTTCTATAGCCACTTCCTTTCCTTTGCCTACAAATTTTTCTACAATTTCAGCCGTTTTACCCCAAGCCACTATATTGTGCCATTGCGTATCGGTTACTTTTTCACCTTGAGCGTTCTTATAGCTTTCGTTTGTAGCGATTGAAAATTTTGCAAGGATTTTACCACTTTCTAAATTGATGATTTCCGGATCATTTCCTAAGTTACCAATCAACTGTACTTTGTTTCTTAATGTGTTCATGTGTTCTAAATTTTAATGATTAAACAGTTAATACTATCGAGTTCTTATGTTACGACATGGCAAAGATTGTGAGGTTGGCAAATTTTAGTCGGTAGTTACCTATTTACATTCGTTTGTAAATAATTGTAGTCGTTTGTAAATAAATAATGTCATATATGCCTAGGCATCTATATACAATTTACCACAAACTTTTAAGGAAATTCTACAAAACGTTGGAACACGTTTTTTTAATGTGAAGTACGCAATTCATTTAACCGTCTTTCCCTTGCTACCTATTCAGCAATTCGAGATTGAGCATCTTGCCTACCATTCAAGGTATAATTAAACTATTGCAGTCAATGAACGTGAAACCTATTAACTAAAAAAGATTCCGTAAATAATTGGTATAACAATAAATATACAAGCTATAATATTTAAACCTAATGTAAGTTTGTCAATCGCTTCAATATTAGCGTGTTTTTTATTCTCAAGAGATTGTACAAGTTGAGATAATAAAAATATACCTAAACCTATAAAAAATAACCAAAGCATATTAATCTTTCTTCTTGTCCTCTTTTGGACTAGGTACAGACACTTTTAGAACGTCGTCCAATGTGCCTTTTATTTTTAAGCTGTCGTTTTCGACTGGCTTTTTGTCGTGATTTTTTGCCATAAAACAAAGATAGTTAATCTTTTGGCATCAAGTAAATATCATTTATATTTATCAAAACAATAAAACTAAATAATTTGAGAGCAGCTGTTGGAGATTCTGTAAAAACAATTTTAAAAGAAAAATTAAATGAATTATCAGCATCTATATACAACTTTACACTAACCAGAAAAGTATAATTCCAGATTATTGAAAGTCCATTTTTTGAAGTATGTAAGCCAATCAATTTAAGTAATGTATTACCACCTTATCGGTAAAGCTACTTAGGCTCTTGCCGAACAAAGTTCAAATTTATTATCTTAGCACCTATTAAGACTGGTTAGGGGGTCTTAATATAATAATCCCTTATAACCGTATGGTTAACCCTAAAATTAATAGCCTTCTAAAAGCACTTCCCTCAAGAGGTGCTTTTTAATCCAAGTAAAATACTATCTCTGTATCTCATCGGCAGGATTATCAATAAAACAAAGACCTATTATCCAAATAGAATATCTATAAAATAAATGTCTTTGTTTTTTAATTATATTTATAAGTAACATTAATTTATTAAAAGATGAACGAACATCAAGCAAACCAAATGCTGGATTTACTAGATCATATAGCTAATTCACTAAATCGTATAGAAGATAGATTAGAGGGCAATATAGACCTATCTAAAATAGAAACGACCTTATCTTATATGGAAACCTCTTTATCAACAATTGAATCAGATGTTGGAAGTATAGAGCAGTCAGTTTAAATTATTTTTATTTGTTGTCTTTAGGATTTCAGTTTAAGCTTTGCTTTAATTTGTCACTAAAACTTAATCGTTTTTAAGGTACTTTTTTAGGGAACCGATACCTGTTTACACCAATAAGCAAAGTTTAACCAAGCGGCTTTAAGACTCACAACATGGTTTTAAAATAAAAGAAAGCACCCATAAGGGTGCTCATTGTCTTTCGTTATTATTAAGGGGTCTAATCAAACAAGAATAAATACAAAAAGTAAATCCCTAAAATACTTTTTGATGCGTAAATGTAAGAAAAATATTAAACTTAATTGCTCTTACTTCTTTTTTGTATATAACTTAAATAGTTATTGTGATTAATTGTAGTTTTAAAGCAATTGACGGAAATAATAAAACTCGGCTTACATTTATTTAAATGAAACAACTTCTTAGCTATATCTTACCAATTACAAAAACCATAGAGTCTAAGCATAGTGGTACTTTAGAAATCACATGGCATAACGGCAAGAAGCACCTTAACTCCCAAAATGCTAATTACAGTTATGGTTCACTACAGCGTATTCTAAAATATGGATTAGAGAAAATAAACCTATCTAAAGTCAATACTACATTAATTCTAGGCATGGGAGGTGGAAGTGTTATTGAAACACTACGGCAAGATTTTAACTACAATAAACCTATTACTGCTGTAGAAATTGATCCTGTAATTATTGACATTGCAGATACCGAATTTGGTATTTCGGAAAACGAAAACCTAAAAATTCACTGTATTGATGCCTTAGAGTTTGTACAAAATAGTACTCAAACGTTCGACTTAATTATTGTAGATCTTTACATAGATCTTTCTGTTCCCAGTCAATTTATTTCTGAAGCTTTTTGGGACAATATCATTAAATTAAAGTCCTCAAAAGGAGATGTTATCTTCAATGCGTCTGTAAAAGATGCTAAAAACCAAGCACTAAAACCACTTATTGAGTATCTAAAAACAAAGACTTATAAAGTCGAAGTCTTTGAAAAAGTAAACAATACCAATACACTAATCATTCTAAAACATTTGTAAACGAATATTTTGTACCTTGTCTATGTATGGAATATAATATTGGTAAAAGCATTGAAATTTTAGAACAAACACCTAAAACCTTAAGGTCATTTCTGGAGAATCTTTCAGATGATTGGGTTTTTTGCAATGAAGGAGTAAATACTTGGAGTGCTTACGACATCGTCGGACATTTAATCCATGGTGAAAAAACGGATTGGATACCTCGGCTACATATTATTCTAAGTAATTCTGATGAGAAGGTTTTTAAACCCTTTGACCGGTTTGCACAGTTTGAAGACTCAAAAGGAAAATCACTCTCTAACTTACTTGATGAGTTTGAAGTTTTAAGGCAACACAACCTTAATACTTTAAAAGACCTAAACGTATCAAATGCCCAATTACAATATAAAGGAATTCATCCAGAATTAGGGGAGGTGACTTTATCTCAATTATTAGCAACTTGGGTTACACACGATTTAGGTCATATTGCGCAGATAAGTCGAGTGATGGCTAAGCAATACAAAACTCAAGTTGGTCCCTGGATAAACTATATTTCAATTCTAAATTAAGTTTTATGAAAAGACAATGCCCTGAGTGTGGAGATAAAATTATTGGTAGAATAGATAAAAAATTCTGTAGTGATGGCTGCAGAAATACTCACAACAATCGCCTAAATAAAGATTCTAAAAATCTTATAAGAAATACCAATAATCGATTACGAAAAAACTATAGAATTCTCGAAATCTTAAATCCTAATAAAAAGACCAAATGCTCAAGAGCAAAAATGATAGAAAAAGGCTTTGACTTTAATTATTTTACAAGTATTTACAAAACCAAAGCCGGTACTGTATATTATTTTGTGTACGATCAGGGCTATTTACCTTTAGAAGGCGAATATTACGCTTTGGTAAAGCGTGATGATTAATTCGCTATCCTTTTGTTTTGCTATTCCAGTTTACACCTTTAAGCTTTAGTGCAGCTTTTAAAATATCTTTTTGGCTAATCTGCCCAACCAACTTACCATTTTCTACAATGGGGAAACGTCGTCTCTTAGATTGTAAAAATTTATTTGCTGCATCAAATACATCCATATTACCATCTATGGTTTCTACATTAGTAGCCATACGTTTTTCTACATTGTCATGTTCTAGAGGCATATTATAGTAACGACTCTCGCTTAGCTGTTTTAGACAATCCCCTTCAGAGATAATACCAACCAATTCTTGTTGGTTATTTACCACTGGACCACCAGATATTTTGTACTTTATCAGAGATTCAACCACTTCTTGTACAGACTGGTCTGGTTTAAACGTTATAAGATTGGTGGTCATGTAATCTTTCACTTTTAATGCAACCTGCTCGTTAGTGTTTTGCTGTTGCTTTCGCGCACCTTGAAAACTTTTTATTCCCATAACGATATATTTTTAGAGTTCATTTTAAAGTTACTGAAAATTAATTGGTTAACAAAATACTGAGCCTTTGGTCTAATATTCTGTATTTTTATCGTTAAGAATTATAATAGAAATTGAAGAAACAAATAAGTGTTATCGGTTGTGGATGGCTTGGATTCCCTTTAGCAAAAAAGTTGATTCAACAAGGCTACACTATTAAAGGTTCAACAACTTCTAAGAATAAATTAGAAATCCTTAAAAATGCCTCCATAGAAAGCCATATTGTTATGCTAAATGAAGACGGCATCTCAGGAGATTATACAGCATTTCTAGCAAAAAGCGAAACAGTAATCATTAATATTCCACCTGGGCTGCGAAAAAACCCATCAAAAAATCATGTTACAGAACTAGAGTATTTGGTCTCGGCAGTAGAAGGGCAACGTATTAAAAATGTGCTTTATATAAGCTCTACATCTGTGTTTAAGGACGAAGTACATTTTCCGATTATTGAAGAAAACACCATACCTAACGCTACTTCAAATTCTGCAAAACAGTTAATTGCTATTGAGCAAATGCTTCAAGATAATGTCAATTTTAACACAACCATTCTTAGATTTGGAGGATTGTTTGATAAGGATCGGCATCCGGCTAAATTTATATCAGGAAGAAATAATGTTTCAAACCCAAATGCGCCAATCAACTTAATTCATAAAGATGATTGTATCTCCATTATTTTAACTTTAATAAAACAAGATATTTGGAATATTAGCCTTAATGCTGTGTGTCCAAAACATTTAGACAAAAAAAGTTATTATTCTGATTATTGTAAGCGTTATAATTTGCCCTTACCTAGTTTTTATTTTTCAGAAAAAAGCAAAGGAAAACGCATAGACAGTTCTAAATTGGTACATCTTTTGAACTATAGTTTTAAACAGGCACCCTAGAAATTAACGGATAACAATATAATTAATAGTTTTTTAAGTAGTAAATCCTTAAATTTTTATAGTTTTAGCCCTTTAAATTTAGAAGACAAATGAAACAGATTACAATTGCAGTTATTATGTTGTTCTCGGCAAGTATTTTCGCCCAGACCAATACAGAGTTAAAAGACCACTATGAAGTTTATTATCAGCAAATGAAAAAACAAGGAGATGTGCAAGGTATCATTAACGCGATTACACATCTTAATATTTTAGAACCATCAATTGCCAGACAAGATACATTAGCTTACTTATACCTTTCTGAAGGTAAGTACTTGCAAGCATTAAACACTATTGGTGTTGAGAAAAATGCTACAGATTCTGACATTAATGTTGAAGTTAAGGCTTTAGCACTTAAAAATTTAAATCAGCCTAAACTTGCTTTAGAGCACTATGAAGAATTATTTAAGCGAAACCCTAATGTGTTTTTAGCTTATGAAATGGCTGATATGAAACTACAAACCAATGATATTGCAGGTGCTAAAAGTAATATTGAATATGGTTTAGCCAACGTAAAAGATGATATGAAGCGTGCTTTTTACGAAACACAACAACCTTATGAGACTTCTATGAAAGCCGCTTTATTATATCTGAAAGGTATAATGTTGTATTCAGAAAATAAAACTAACGTTGACGCTTCCATTAAATTAATGAATGATGCTTTAGCTATTGATACTAATTTTAATATGGCAAAAGTATCTCGCCAGGCTTTAGAAAATCAAAAAGCACAACAAGCTGCTGCTACTAAAAAGAATTAAAAAATCTTTCCTAAATAAAAAGTGCTGCTCAGTGAGCAGCATTTTTTATTTAAATCAATTAGTATTTGGTTTGTTACCAAATCCTAACACGTTTTTCTGGTTCCAAATACATGGCGTCACCTTCTTTAATATCAAATGCTTCATAAAATGCATCTATATTCTTTAAAGGTTGAGTTGCTCTAATATTTCCTGGAGAATGCGGGTCTGTATTAATTTGTGTTCTTAAGGCTTCGTCTCTAATTAGAGTTCTCCATACAGTAGCCCAAGACATAAAGAAGCGCTGTTCTGGTGTAAATCCATCAATTTTATCTGGCCTTCCATTTTCTTTGAAGTGCAATTGTAATCCGTCATAAGCACCAAGGACTCCGCCCAAATCACCAATATTTTCTCCTAAAGTAAAAGGTCCATTGACATAAACGCTGTCTAAGACCTCAATAGCAGAGTACTGATCTGCCAAAGCTTTTCCGCGTTTTTCAAATTCAGCTAAATCCTCTGGTGTCCACCAGTTATTTACATTACCATCACCGTCAAAACGCGCACCAGAATCATCAAATGCATGTGATATTTCATGACCAATTACTGCTCCAATACCACCATAATTAACAGCTTCGTCAGCAGTGTAATTATAAAAAGGTGGTTGTAAAATAGCAGCTGGGAAAACAATTTCGTTGTTTAATGGATTGTGATATGCATTAACCATCTGTGGTGGCATTCCCCATTCGTTTTTGTCAACAGGCTCGTTTATCTCTTCTAAATTTTTCTTTTGAGACCAATGCCCTACGGCTAGCATATTCTCAGCATAAGAATTTCCTTCTTTTACTTGTAAATCGGAGTAGTCTTCCCATTCATCTGGGTAAGCAATTTTTACCGTAAACTTGTCTAGCTTTTCAATAGCTTTCTTCTTGGTTTCTTCACTCATCCAATCTAACTTGGTAATACGATTTTGAAAAGCAGTAATAACATTTTCTATCATTTTTTCTGCTTTCTCTTTAGCTTCTGGCGGAAACTTAGCCTGTACATATAACTGACCAACAGCCTCACCTACACTACCATCTACTGTACCTAAAGCACGTTCATCAGCTGGACGCATTTTTTTAGATCCGTTAAGTGTTTTTCCATAAAAATCCCAATTCGCTTTTTCTATTTCTGTAGTTAAAAACCCTGCAGCACCATTTAATGTGCTCCAATCCATAAGTGTCTTTATATCTTCAATCGAAGTAGACTTTAAAAATGCATCCATAGCTTTCATATACTTAGGTTGCATTACCAATAAGGTATCTACTTGCTTTTCAATGCCCATATCATCCATGAATTTTTGCCAATTGATAGATGGCACCATTGTCTGTAGATCAGCAAGCGATGTTGGGTTATTAAAGTTTCTTATATCTCTACTTGCTACTTTGTCTAATCTTGGCTCTGCCAATTGTGTTTCCATTGCTAAAATTTTATCAGCAGCAATACGTGCATCAGCTTCAGAATAATTAATGTATTGAAGCATTCTTGTTATGTGGTCTATATATTGCCCTCTAATCTCTTTGGTTTTCTCGTCTTCATCTAAATAATAATCACGTTGTAATCCCAACCCAGAAGGAAAAACCCAAGCTGTATTCATACTACTATTATTAAGGTCTGGATTAGATCCAATACCAGTAAATGGTGCACCAATACCTAGTGTAGAAGCAAATACGGTTTGCATATCATTAAGATTGTTAATACCATCTATCTTATCTAACAAAGGTTGTAATGGCTTAATCCCCGCTTCGTTACGTGCAACAGTATCTAGTTCTGATTCGAAAATCAGCAATGCTTTTTGTTGATCCGAGCCTTCTTTATAAGTTCCTAATTCTTTTGATGTGTTTAAGATTTCTAACACATCTTGTCTTGTGGATTTACGTAGCACCCCAAATCCTCCCCAACGCGATTCATCGTCTGGGATTGTATTGGTTTCCATCCATTTACCATTAACGTAATTGTAAAAATCTTCTTTTGGACTTATTGTAGTGTCCATGTTCTCCAGAATAATTCCCGGAATCTTTTCTCCTGCCATAGCAGTGTCTTCTTTGGCTTCATCTTTACATCCTAAAACAGTAAATAAAGCCAAACCTGATAGCGCTAGTACGCGACTCAAATTGGTTTTCATAATTTGATTTGATTAATTCGAATTAAAAGTAATTATAAATAAGACCGCTAAATCATTGAATTGTTACAACTTAACAAAACTTTAAGATTATTATCGACTAATATTCTGCCTCTATTTTATTGTATTTATCGCGCTCTAATTTCTTATTTATTTGATAATTAAGGTTTGAAAAAGCAACCAAAACTTCTTTAACGCTTTTTAATTTTAAATCATCGTCAATATTGTCTAGGATTAGGTTTTCATTAAGCCTATATAGTGAAGTCTCAATAATAGCCAATCTCGATATAATTGGATTGGTTTTAAAGTTTTCGGGCAATGCGAGCTTAAACTCTTCAATAAACTTTATAAGTAAATCTTTATCCCCATTAAAAAAAGATAAATCTGCTTTTTTTAGATAATTAATTTGAATGGCCAACTCTTGGTACTTTTCCCAATTTGCCAGAGCTTTTTCTGCACTAGGACTTAACACGTAATCTGTATAATTAAAGCTTTTTATAGCCTTAGCAGTTATTATTGTTTTTTGGTCTGTACTTTCTGATTTAGCATCGTCTGGTTTAGCATTATCAGTACCGCAACTTACTAAGATAAAAAAGCATATGTTTAGAAGTGTTAGTCCAGTCTTCATATATTATAAAATTTTGTTTGTAAATATACTTAAACTATAATTCTAGACTTCTAGTATAAGCTAAAATTAAGATTATCAAGTTCTTAAATAATCTATCTTTTTTTTGAGAAAAATAATATTTCCACTTCCAATTTCTTAGTATTTTTGAAAATACTCTAATCTTGAATAAATGGCTTCTAAAATACTAATCATTGGTGCTTGCGGACAAATAGGAACAGAACTTACCACAGCGTTACGAAAAATTCATGGTGTCAATAATGTTATTGCAAGTGATATCAATACCAGAAAATTAGATCTGGTAAATTCTGGTCCTTTTGAGATAATTGATGCCAAGAATTTTAACGCTATTAAAGATTGTTGTAAAAACCATAATATAGATACGATTTACCTTATGGCTGCTTTACTGAGTGCTACAGGTGAAAAATATCCAATGGAGGCCTGGGACCTAAATATGAATTCTCTTTTTCACGTGCTTAATTTAGCAAAAGGAGGTACTATAAAAAAAGTATATTGGCCAAGTAGTATTGCCGTTTTTGGCCCAACTACACCGAGAGAAAACACACCTCAGCATACTATTTGCGAGCCTACAACAGTATATGGTATAACCAAACAAGTGGGTGAACGTTGGTGCGAATATTATAATAAAAAATACGGAGTTGATGTACGTAGTATTCGCTATCCTGGTATTATAAGTCATAAAGCTATGCCTGGCGGAGGTACTACAGACTACGCTGTTGAGATTTACCATGAAGCCCTTAAAAATGGTAAATACGAATGTTTCTTATCTGAAAACACAAGTCTACCAATGATGTTTATGGACGACGCCATTAAAGCCACTATAGATCTAATGACAGTAGACTCTAAAGCTTTAACTATAAGATCTGCTTATAATTTGTCAGCCATAAGTTTTACACCAAAAGAAATTTTTAAAAGTATTAAGTCGCAACTCCCGGAGTTTACAATTACCTACAAGCCCGATTTTAGACAAGCCATTGCAGACAGTTGGCCCTCATCTATTGACGATAGTATTGCCCGAAAGGATTGGAATTGGAAACATCGCTTTGATTTGGATGCCATGACCGCAGAAATGTTAAAGGCACTTAAAAAAAGATACGATTAACACCTTTTGATTCCTCTAAAATAAATTTGAAGAAAAGAAATTCTTAGTTAGTTTTTGGTAGGATTAAAGCTTTAATCTTATTTTGAAGTCATTGTGACTTCAGAATTAGGGATATCTAAAATACTATCTTCTTCTTCACTTGAAAACTGCAACATTAAAAGTAAAAGGAGCGTTGCTGCAATTGATAAATACACAATTTTAGGCAGTAACTTTCTTTTCTCAGTTACGATATCATTGCTTTCAATAACTAATAATTTATAACCTTTTTTAGGTATAGTAACAATATTTAGTTCTTTTTCAAGATGATTCTTTTTTATCAAATTTCTGAGTTTGTATATATTTTTCCTCAGCGCTGTTTGTCCAACAAAAATATTGTCAGCCCAAATAGAAGTTATAAACGCTTCTTTTGTAACTATAACATTTTTAGAGTGTATTAACTTTAATAGAATAGCCGTGAGTTGTGGCTCTAACTTAGAAGTAATAACATTACCTTCTTTATAAATTATAAGAATATTTTCATCTTCTAATAAAGCAACTGATTTTGATATTGTTAATTGCGATTTCATAAAAAAGACATTAAAAGGACATGTATTTTAACTAAAAGTAACCAACCAGATTTAATTTTAAAAAATATTAACAAAATTATATCAAATCATGAAACGTTCATCAATCATCATTTTATTTTTAGTTACCATATTATTTGACTGTAGACAATCTCCTAATAATGATATTGCGATGTCTGAAAGCAATGGAAAAGACCTCAACCAACTCGATGTTTTAATCCAAAATCTTGAGACAGAAGGTATGTATGGGAGTTTTCTATTAATGGAAAATGACAGTGTTCTATTTCAAAAAAGCATTGGATTCTCTAATAAAGAAAGAGGAATTAGAAATAACTCAAATACAATATACTTATATGGTTCTATTGTTAAAGATTATACAATGGCACTCATGTTCTTATTAGAATCTGAAGGTAAACTCAATACAAATGACAAAATTTCAAAGTATTTTGAAAATGTTCCTGAAGACAAGAAAAATATCACTATTGGACAGGTTATTAATCATACATCTGGTTTAGTTGAGTATCAAGACTTAGTTGATGAAAATGTTGGTAAAAAATATCAAGATCTAGGATATCCTAACGATTTATTTCCAATGACCAGAAAAGAGAATTTGGATGCTATTTTTAGTGCAAAACTTAGGTTTAAACCTGGTACTGGTGATGGTTATTCTAACGCTGGTTATACATTATTAGCAATTTTAGCTGAAGAGGTTACTGGGAGATCTTTTGAGGATCTTATTCATCAATACATTTTAAAACCTGCAAAAACCAAAACTGCCGACTTCTACGCTAGTCCCTTATGGAAAAAAGATAATGTCGCTGTAGGGTATAGCAAATTTACTTATGGCGAAGAAAATAGTCCGGTATATTGGCCAAGAAACCCAGGCGCAATAAAAGGGAATGGCGGATTGGCTGGTTCTCTTATGGATATCTACTTAGGAACAAGACATATGCTTTCTCTAGAACAAACCAACCCAACCTTTAGAAAACTTGCAAAAAAATACAAATACACTCCAGGAATCCCAATGAATTATCATGGTTCTGCTGGTGGAGGTATGCTAGGGTTTGTAGCGTTTAATTTTGTAATTAAAGATAAAGACCAATATCTCATTTATGCATCAAATAATAATACTGAAGGCGAAGATGAAAATATGCTAAGAAAAGTTATGAAATTGGGATTTGGGTTTGATATTGCCTCAATTGCACCAGGTGAATTTGCTGACGAAACAAAAGGGGAAGAAGAAGTAAATACGACTAATAAAGGTGAAAGAAATAAATGGGGCTTACCTAATAAGTTAAAGTATGACAGAGTTGGGGCTTTTATAGATTTATTGTCAAACAAAATAGATTTAGAAACCTTCAAAACAAATGATTGTACAGACAAGTTTTCGGGTAAAGTATCAAAACTATTCAAAACATGGCAAAAATCTGAACACTTACAATATCATCAGGTTACTTCTTATGGTACAGAGATGGAATTAATTCTTAAAGACACCTTAACTCAAAAAGAATATATATTTGATTTAAAACTAGAAAAAGATATTAATGTAAAATTTAAGAGTATTAAATTCAAAAAGTGATTCTAACCAGTGAATGTTTTTAATATCATATTGACTAATCGCCTCACAAGCAAAATACTATAACGACATTATAGATACAAAAAGAGACGGTTAGTCTAGACAAGAAATCTATGGTTAGAGACTACTTTAATGAAGTTTTTAATAACAATCATTAACCAAGTATACTACTCAACTTAAACATAGGAAGATACATAGCAATTAAAATAAATCCAACGAACAAACCCACAAAAAGAATAATTATTGGCTCCATAACAGTTGATAATAATTTAGAACGCTGTTGTACTTTTGCATTGTACTGACTGTTTAAGCGTTCAAACATAAATTCTGTTTGATTCGTTTCTTCGGCAACCTTAACTAAAGCAATCATTTTTTGGTCAAAAAGTTTGTGTGCACCAAGACTTTCACTCAGCGATTCTCCTTTTAATAGTTGTTTCTCTACTTTATTAAGTGCTATTGTTAACGGATAATAATCTATCATTTGTTTTACCAAAGTAATACTATTGACTATCGGAACTTTAGATGCTGTTAGTAATGCTATAGCCTGAGTAAATTGAGACAGATATACTGTTTGGATAAAGGACCCGACAAATGGAATTCTATTTAAGCCTTTGTCTTTAATACGTTTATACCAAGGTTTTTTATTAAAAAACAGCCTTAAAAAGATTAATGATACTATTCCTAAAACCAACCAAATTCCATGAGATTTAATAAATCCGGAAATATTAACTACAAAAACAGTAATTGCAGGCATTTCTATCTGTTGTTGTTTAAATATATCTTCGAACATTGGTACTACAAATTGCAACATAAATATAACCACCAATATTGCAGTAGTGAGTATAATACATGGGTAGGTAAGAGCATTAATTAAATGTTTTCGTTGTTCGTTTTTTCTATTATAAAATGAACCTAACTGTTCTGCTATTCTATGTAGTGTTCCTGTCTCTTCTCCTATTTTTAGTGAATGATATTCGTAATCAGAAAACTCGTTTTGATTTTTAATGGCATCCGAAAGGCTTTTACCAGAAACCACATCACCCAAAATAGTTTGCAGTATAGATTTTGTCTTTTTATTTTTTTGCGTATTCGTTATTAGCTCAAGTGCTGCTTTTAGATTTATTCCAGCTTTTAGTAACACACTAAGCTCGGTGTAAAAATCCTCTTTAACTTTATTAGAAAAAGCTTTTTTTAAAACCACAACTTCCTTCTCTAACAAAGAATTTATGGTAGATTTTGCCTCGGGTTTTAATGGTTGCTTTGATATATTTTCTAATTGAAAAGCCATTAGTTCATAAATTGTTTGGCATCATTGGTTTTAAAAATAAATATCTGTTGATCTTTATATTTTCTTGATAATTCTAAACGTAGTGCATCAATTTTCCCTTCTTTTATCTTTTCACCGTTAAAGAACAATTCTTTATGCTCAATTTTAATGTGAAATGTATCCTTGTTTCTCAGCACATAATTATCATGAAAACGATAGGTCATAGAATCTTTTATAGTTCGGAATTTTACTAGATTATCCGTTTCGGTGTAGCTCATTGAACTATAATTATTAACATCTATCCATAAGGCCTCTTCTAATCGATTAAACTCTGTATTTAAGCTAAAATTCTGTTGTATAGACCACATATGTCGTTGCACCAAGGATAATACGGTGAACGCCAAACCTACAGTAATTACTGTAATAATCATTACAATCACCATTTCATTAAGTGTAAAAGCCTTGACTTTAGATTTCATTTTTTATAAATCTCTTTTTCTAATGTTTTTTTTGTTGCTGTATTATATGCTCTAATGTTTATCTTTTCTGAGTCTTTGATGCTTTGGATAACAATTTCCCATTCATTATAATCATCATAATATGGCAGTGTAATTTTATCGTTTTTATAGATGTATTCCATTTCATTTAACTTTGCCGTAATTGCTCTTGTATTGTTATTTATACCACTTGAAAACAAGTTGTTTAAAATCATAGTAGCTACTATAAAAATGACCATAATGAGTACTGTAGCTATTAAAGTTTCCATAAGAGTAGAGGCTTTTATTTTTCTTAGTACAGCCATTTTGCAACACTTTTTTTTGAGTTTATAAAGCTTATTCCTGCATATTTCGAGGTTAGTTTACTACTATCGATGAGAGCATTATACAAGTGATTTTGAAAAATAGATCCTCCTTCTTTAATGATAAAATTATCTGTGTAAACCGAACCGTAAACGGTTCCTCTTAATTCTACATTTTGCTCACAATACACCATACCTTCTACGATAGCATTGGCACTAATTTTTAGTTGTGCATCATAATTATTGGCTCTTGTGTTTCCTAAAACAACAACTTGTCCAGCAATCTTTGAATGGTCTGCTATGGTGATGGCTTTAGAATTTCCGTTCCCTTCCTTAGTGTAGTTTTGCAATAATACTAATGCTGACGGATAGGATAGCTCTACATTGGTACCTATATTGATGCCCTTTGTGGCAATTGCCTGAAACCTTCCTGTTACATTTGGCTGCACTTCTATAACTGGCGCAATTAATATTACATCAGAAAGCTTGGCAGTAGCATCAACCGTAATTTTAGACTTAGACCGAATAATAATATGACCTACAATTGTACTATTAGACAAAACAATTTCTGATTCTGTATAGGCTAATTGCAACTCATTTTTAAAAGAGTTTGTGTACGATTTTGAAGGCTCAAGATTAATGTCAAGAGCTTCAAAATTCCCTGCTTTTAATTCTTCCAAATACTGCAAAAGATTACGATCTAACATAGGCAAATCATTACTAACTTCGGTACGGCCATAAACATAACGTTCACCGTAAAACGATTTACCTGAGATATGTCCTGTTTTAATTCCGCTTTTAGGTAAGACCGCATTCCCATTAATTCTTGTATCACCCACTAAAACCAAGGGCTTATTATTATCCTTTACATATAATGCTGGTTTATTTTTAGTGGATATTGCAGAACCTATTAATGCTGTTTTACTCAAAGACGTAGTCTTAATTTTAGCTTTGGCGTATACTTTTTCAAAACTGCCCCAAAAACTGTGATGTACTTTTAAGGATTTATAAGTTTTATCGTGCAAATTAATTGTCACTGTATCTTTCAGGTTTCCTTTACTATAAAGTACTTCTCTTATACCTTTATCTACTAAAGCTACAGTTTCAATAGTATGATTTGTTTTTAAACGGAATTGTTTATGTATGTGGATGAATAATATAAAAGACGATAGTAATACCGCTATAACCACAATAATAAAAGTAACTAATTGTAATGCGCCAGATTTGAGTTTTTTTCTCATCATTTTTGCTTTAGATAAAAAGTTCTGGAATTGTTTTTATAGCGCATTGTAATACTTTTAGTAGTTCCGTATACCAAAGTAATACTGTCTTTTGTTTGTCCCTTTTTTAATAAATATTGTTTATTATTTATGGTAACAATGAACATTTGGTTTTTATCTTTTTTTACGATACCATAATAATGTACAGGTTTCCATTGTGTCTCTTTTCTTTTTATTTTAGTCTTCTTCTTACTTTTCTTTTTTAAGTAGGTACCTAAGAACGGGTCTCTATTTACGGTTTGTATAGAAAAGGTGTCGATTTTGGTGTCTAATTTGTAATTGGTATTAACGGCAAAATCTTGTTGTTGAATATCTGGTAAATCCGGATTTAAGGCCGAAATAATTTTATAGCCAATAGTTCCCCAAACCGCGAGTACTAATATTAAAAGTATATATGTTTTTTTTTTATTCTTCAATAGTAAGGTTTAATGTAGTATACTGTGTTTGGTAATTAAAGTTAATTGCTCTAACACGCCATTGATAACTAGCGGCTTCTAAATCTTTAATAAAATTTGTAGCAGTAATCATAGTGTCTTCTACTATAACTTGAGCATTATTAAATTCTGGCCGAGCTATTTGTAAGTGATAGGATTCTGCATGTTCTAATGGTTCCCAAGAAAAACTTACAGCAGAACCATCTAAAGTTGTATTATTGGCAGGCGCCAAAATACTTATGTTTTCATCGGATATATCTTCAACTTCAATAAGCTCTTCGCAACTGAGAAAACATAAAACACCCAAAAGAAGATAAAACTTTCTTATCATAATTAACGTACTTAGATTAAATGGTTAAGATAGCTTATAAACTATCAAAATCACTAAGCAAAATGCTTAGTTTTTATAAGCATTTTGCTTAGTTTTTATATTGATATATTGATTCTTTTTTCATTAAATTTTTTAGCTTTTTTTTTATTGACTTAAATACTCTACCCGAAATTCCTCAGCAAAACATGAGCTTGTAAATAAAATCGCCCTGTTTTATAATTCTTTTGCTTTTTAAAATTGAGATTAATGATTTCACCAAATTTGGTATGTTGCTCTAATTGGTATACAAGTGATAGAATGGCATTATAATTACCTTCTAATGTAAACTGATATGTGTTTACTATTAAATCATTTTGTATAATTTTATGAGGCTCAATAAAGTCAACAACTTTTAATTGGTTGGCGTCAGCAAAAGTATTTATAGCGCTTAACATGTTATTCTGCATAGAGCTTTCGCTTAATTGATATTTAGTTAACAGCGAATCGTAATAGTGTTTTCGCTGTTTTAGAGCAGACAATTGTAAAGGCATATTATCAAACGCCAAGGCTTCTTGCTGTAATGTCTTATATTCATTTTTTAGTTGAAGTGTATTAGCAATAGCATAATTATAAGCTATAATTATCAATAAAAAGAAACCAACAACGAGCAATATGTTTTTAGTTTTCTGTGTCATGTATATTGAGCTTAATTATAAAATTTGAAGCTGTTTTACTATGGTCTTCAAAACTTAAAATACTAACTGAGTTTATCCAAGATTTAGCTTCTAATTGAGAAATCCATTCAGAAAAAAATATACGCTTATATGTCTGCCCAGACATAACAATAGTGTTCTTATTATTCTCAATAGCCTTATTATCTTTTATTTTTTTTACCAACGGCTGAAAATTGAGTTCTTTTAACAAAATATGCTCTGGCAGATCCGTAATGATGGCATTGACATAAAAAGAGCTTTTAGAACTACTACTCTTTAAAACATCATTAACCATTTTCTCTGTTTTTTTTACGTTTTCATTAAGGTTAATCATTTTAGTTTTTGAAGTTTCTATAACTTGAGCTGTTTCTTTTAAAGTATTGACCTCGTTATAATAATGGTTAAAAAACAAGAAATTAATAAGCAGTATGGCAAACAAAACACTTAAACCCATTTTAAGAAATTGACTGGCAAATCGTTTTTGATTATATATAGTACCTAACTCATTTTTTTTGTCATCAAAACTAGATTGAATTATCTGGCTTTTTACAATCAGATTTAGCGCAGAAGCAAAACTCAATAAAGCTGTATTTTTAACATTGAGACCATTTATATCATAACCAGACTCAAAGTGTGTTTCATCAAAACTAATTTTAGTAATGTTTTTATCTTTTATTATAATGCTCGCATTAGATGTCTTTATACTTTCAATATCAATAAAAGGGACTAGTGTTGTAGAAATTAAGTTCCCTAAAGTAAAATCAATAATAACAAAACCTTGAGATAAATAAGAGTTTAATAAATCTTCGACATACGTTTTTCTACATATAGACACAAAGTGATTCTTTCCTTGACTTATAGTTTCGTAATAAAAGTCTTCAACTTTAATATTAGGAAAGGCCATATGAACTAACTTAAGGCTTTCATTACTATTGCCCTCGACCCATTTAGTTAATACAGAATTGGTGTTGATAACTAAGCTTAAAGGAGCACCTTTGGGCACATGCTCCTTTAAAGTCTCTAAATTTTCAGCTTCAAAACTTGTATTAATATCTAGTTGTTGCTTTGTCTTTTTTAACGTTACACCATAAAAACAAGTCTTGCCATTTATTTGTGTTTGCTCAACACCATAAAAGCGATTACCAAATTTTAAATATGTAATTAACTTTTCTACCATTAGTATATTACTGTTGGTTTAATAAACACTGTAAGCTTAGATTTTCTACCCTCTCTTACACGCTTGCTAAACAACCATTTAATCAATGGAATTCTTGCTAAAAAAGGCACACCAGAACCCGAGTTGTTTGAATAATTCTCTTCTAAACCACCAAGCACGGCAATATCCTGATCTTTCATTCTGACAACTGAGGAGAAATTACGAGAGCTAATATCTGGTGGTGCATCTTCTGCAATACGTTGACCAAAATTAGATTGTATAACATTGATATCTAACAATACCTGATTATCGCCAGTAACATAAGGCTTTATGTCTAAGCCCAATTTAGCATCTATAGGAAAGTAATTTCTAATCTCTGATGTCTGAGGGTTATCTGTACCAATAATGTTTCGTTGTACTACAGCATAATAAGATGTTTGCCCATTAGAAAACGAGGCTCTATGTCCATTAAGGGTCGCAAGTTTTGGTGTAGATTTTATCTTTAGGTCACCATTGGTTTCCATGGCTTTAACAGTAGCGAAAAAATTAGGGACCACACGTCCAAAATTAAATACTGAAGTACTACTGAATCCACTTATAATTCTATTGATGGTTTCGGCACCAACATTTAAATCTGTTGTAGGAAATATAGACCCTTGAGTTGTGGTAGGCTCATTACCAATTCCCCAACTTACACCAGCTTCTACAGTATTAGTAACCTGTGCTTCCACTATCATAACTTCTATAAGGATTACAGGAATTGCTTTATCTATACTTTTCACAAACTTTTTAAAATATTCGATTTTAGCCCCAGTTCCTGTAACATATATACTGTTTAACTCTGTATCTATCTTACAATCTAAACCTTCCTGAACCTCTTGAGGGATTAAATCTAAAATATTACCTCCATTTTCATTGATTGATGAGCTTCGGGAGTTTGTTGAATAGTTTCTGTTTTGAGGTCTTGAATTGTTAAGGTTATTATTATTAAAGCCATTGTTAAGTTGATTTCTAAACCCCTGTTCAGCCACCTGATAGTTTCCTCTTATATCATTACTAGGCATTCCTACTTGTGGATCTGCCATCATATTTACCGAACGGTGTTTTAATTTAATAATCTCAACCTTTCTAACACTGAGCTGTTTTTCTGTGCCAAAAAAATAAATATCATCTTCTTTTTTAAAAGTAAACCTATTGGATTGTGCTGACGAATTCGTTTTATTTTGAGTATTATTAGGTACTGCACTGGTTAAATTTGAAGCCTGAGGTTCAAATAGTTTAATCAATAAATCGTCAAAGCTTATCGATTTTGCATTTAGAGTTGCACTACCTGCACCATCTAACGGAGATGCCATAAACATATTAATATCTAAGATATCCCCTATCTGTTCTACTATACGTCTTACAGAAGCATTTTTAAAATCAACCTCTAAAAGTTGAAGTGTTGTATCTATGACTTTAAAATTTAAGTTTGGACTTAAACGACTACCAAGTCTATTAGTGTTTTCATTTTTATTATTGGTTAAAGCCTTATCAAAAACATAAAAATTATCTTGAGTTTTAGTAAGTGTTAAGTTATTGGTTAAGGCCATCTTGTCCATAGCTGTATCAAAATCTGTAGATTTTATATAGGCTGTCAATTCCATATTTTCCATATCGGGAGCATACAGTAAATTTTTTGCGCTTTTATCCATAATAACCTTAAAAACTTCATAGAGGCGATTATGTCTTGCATCTATAGATAAGCTTTCGTCTGTTGGGTCATAGTCGATTTGCATAGGGTAAATTTCCTCTACAGCTTCTTCAATAAAAGGTTTTACAGAAAGTATGTTTTTTGTAAAATCAATAGTTAAACTATATTCCTTACATAGAAATAATAGCATATCCGAAACCGTAACATTAGAAAAGTTATTCTTAATCGTTATAGAATTTAACTCTTGAGAAACATTAATATTAATTTTATGAATACTGGAAACAGCTAATAAAAAATTAGGTAAAGTGACATCATTAAGAGAAATACTCGCATCTAACTGTTCCGTTAAACCTGTGTTATCTATTGAAACTTGTTTTAGCTGCTGATCGATATCGAGTAATCTTTGGCTATTTTGAGAATAGCTAGCTGTTACGATACACAATGCAAATATTATTTTTATAAATAGTTTCATCTGTTCTTCATTAGAGTTTAAGAATAATAGATTAAATTCTATTATTCGATTAAGAGTGAATAGACCTCTTCAATAGAAGTAATACCTTCTTGTATAAGTTTTACGGCATTAGTTTTTAATGTCGCTATGCCTTTTGTTTCTAAATATTCATCAATTTCTAAACGGTTATTTTTAATATGCTTAATCAAAGACTTTGTGATTGGTATAATTTCGTAAATAGCCTTTCTTCCCTGGTAACCTGTAAAATAACATTCATTACAGCCCAATGCTACATAATGTACTGCAAGTGTCTCGGGAATTTCAAATTGCTCAGGAAAGTCCTTACTGAGTATTGGTTTTTCTACCTTACAATTAGGACATAATTTCCTTACCAATCGTTGAGCCACACTGACATTTAAAGTACTGGCAATTAAAAAAGCAGGAATATCCATGTCTATTAAACGAGATATCGTAGCCCAGGCCGAATTGGTATGTATGGTCGATAGCACCAAATGACCTGTTAAGGCAGCCCTAATAGCCATATTTGCTGTTTTGGCATCTCTGATCTCTCCGACCATGATCACATCTGGATCCTGCCTCAAAAAAGTACGTAAAGTGCTTGAGAAGTCTAATCCAATATTTTCTTTGAGCTGTACCTGATTAATGCCTTCCAAAGTATATTCTATCGGATCTTCAATAGTAAGTATATTGGTCTTTTCATCATTTAAAAGTTTTAATGTAGCGTATAAGGTTGTTGTTTTTCCAGATCCAGTTGGCCCGGAAATAAGAACAATACCATTAGGTTTTTTTATAGTCTCTAAATAAGCATTAAGCTCTTTATCCGTAAAACCTAAATCATTAAGCTCTATATGGTCGGTGTCTTTGCTTAGAATTCTGAGAACAATTTTTTCACCATGCAATGTCGGTAAGGACGATACCCTAATATCAAATTCATCCGTTAAAGTTTTTATGGTTATTCTACCATCTTGAGGTAGGCGCTTTTCAGAAATATCCAATCCGGCTCTAATCTTAAGCTTGTTAACAATAATTGGGTATTGATCTTGCTCTATAATAAAATATTCTTTAAGCTTCCCATCTAATCGCAAACGAACACGACAGCGCTCTTCATAAATTTCAAAATGAATATCACTACTACCAATAGCCTTGGCTGTAGCCAAGAGTTTTTCTAAAAAATCTGAAGAATAATGAAATGCTTCAGAATGTGCTTGCTCACGTTTTCTAAAGTTAGAAGCAAGATATTGTTTAATGTTAGTCTCAGATTCTGGTATTAAGGTTATAGACTTCCCTAAAACAATTTTTAATTCTTGCTTTAATAGGTCTGAGGTATCGTAAGATTTAAACGTATAGCTCTCAAGGGTGCTCTCTACCGGAATAATACCATACTGATATGCTTGTTCACTGCTAATAAGCTGTGTAAGATGAACTGGTATTTTAAAATCTTCTTTAATCATAACTATAAAACATATAAAGATGATATTATACCTGACCAGTGCGATAGATAAACCATTCCAAAAAACAAGCTGATATAACCTGCTAAAGGAACCGATTGCAGTTTCGAATACCGTTTAATGATAAGATGTAACATGAGCGAAAAGACCAGGGAAAACACAAAAATCACTAAAAAGGAAATCGTAGAAAATGAGAATATTAACCCAAGGAATAAGAGCACATCTCCAAGGCCAAAAACCTCATTAAATGCAGATTTAAGCTTCAGTTTTGCATACAGAAATACAACTAACAATAAGATGAAAATGCATATAAAATTCATACCTACAGAAACATAAAAGAGCGCTGGTAAAGTGCTGTTGTAAAATAGAATAGCACTGCAAATTCCAAATACCGGAAATAAAAACCAATAGACTTCACGCGCTTTAAAATCCTGATAAAAAATCAGTATAAGCGAAACGATCGTTATAATTTTTAAAACTAGCATCAGTCTTTTATAATTTGTTTAGGTGTCCCATTCTCATTGATTTCCCAAACATTGAATATCCCATCCCCATCAAAGTCGGTTATTGCTGTAGCTCGTGCCGTAAAATTGGTATTACTGGCACTTAAAACCTCATATGTGTAGTTGCTTGTTCCATTCTCTTTTACTGTTTTTGGCGCCTCAAAATCTAGCTCATAAAGATCAGTAGTGTATTTAGAGTATAGGTAACGGTGAGACGTTTGGTTATTATAAATGTATTTTAATTGCATTTGCGCCTCTATACTTTTAGCTTTTACAACCAAAGGCATAAGATTAGGTAAGGCAATTAGCATAAACACACCTATAATCAATAGAACTATTAATACTTCCTGCAGGCTAAAAGCATTCGTTTTTAATTTTTGTTTATATAAATCCATGTTTTTCTGCTTTTAATATGAGTTTTCGATCATCACCGGTTTCTATGCCAAAAAGAGATTTTAAATTACGTTTCCTGGATTCGATTGCACTTTTTGACAAACTCACCATTTTAATAAGGTCCTTTGTTTTTGCACCTTTTGAAATATGATACAACAATTGTCTATCAATAGTATCGAGAGAAAAGTCATTGACAAACTGTTTTCGCATCAGTTGAAGCACTTTTTTACTATAAAAAGGCGAATCATCCAATACACAGTCTATTGCAGAAACCAGTGAATCAAAATCAATATCTGTTTTAATTATAAAACCTTCAGGGTTTAAAGATTTTAGAATATTGTTTAAACGAAAATTATCGGAATGGTTAGTTAATACCATGATCTTTACACAAGGAAAAAAACCCTTGATCATAACCCCTAAATCTTCACCAGAGAGTATGACTTTATCATTAGAATGCGGAATATTGATATCGAGAAGTACAAAATCAATAGGCGTGCTGTTGACTGCCTTGTCAATTTCATATTTAGCTTCATCGGCATTTGCAACGGACTTTACCTTAAATTCTATCAAAGGATTTAAGTCACTAATCCTTTCCAGGACATTTAATAAAACACCTACAATCAACGGCTCATCCTCTACGATCAGGACGTTATATTTTTTCACCATAGTAAATCTTCAATTTAAGTTCTTAAGGGATTATGACTTAAAATATTCAGACTACTAAATTAAGTGCTGTGTTCATCATTACACAAAGCAAAATGCTTGGTTTTTTAAAGCAAAATGCTTGGTTTTTTAAAGCAAAATGCTTGGTGTAATCTCAAAAAGTCAATCTAACTTTACGGCCTCATATCTACGCAACAGAATTAAATATTTAAAACAGGCACAAAAAGAGTGCTAGTAAAAATATATAAAATTCCTACATTTTTTTTCAGTTCATCGATAAAATAACAAATTTTTAAGACCTTTTTCTATGAAAACACATTTCAACACGCTGCTTAGTATTCTTATGCTCACATTTTCAATTGGTGTCTCTGCACAGGTAGTGTTCCAAACGGGAGCTTTTGCAAAATAGTAATCATTAACTACTGATAGTTAATAACTTATAAAGTTAACAGGCTCTTAAAAAAGAGCCTGTTCTTGTTCATTGAAATGGTGAACGTTTCTTAAACCTTATAGAATAAGGGTTTTATATACTGTGGTGTTTCAAACGGGCTCCTAAGATATACTTGTAGGATATTTCATATATTTACGATACTTCCTCTTGGTTTTAAGCAAAAAAATAATTCTTAATTACAATATAAAACTTAACAAACATATCAGATCAATATATTAGCTGACTAGTGTCTTGATCTTTATTGAGAACTCGTAGAGTTCATAATAAAAAATGTATTTTTATTGATATAAATATAATGGGAATAAACGTAATACGTTTATTCCATTGTTGTGCTTCATGCAAAGAAACCTAATACATAAATGATAGATTGGATTAAAAACTTACTTGAAAACAAAAATGAATTCGAAGTTACCGAATGGCGAACTGATAATTCTATCTTACAGTTTTTGAGGAATAATATAGACAGTAATGGAACTTTAAAAGATTCAGCAAACGATTTACCTGATGAAAAAAAATCTGATGAAAATGGAATTAGATTTGCACCAGGATTAATGGATTCAATGTTTGGAGCGGATGAATCTTCAGAATCGAAAGTTAAAATTAAAGAGTTATCAAAACTGATAAAAACAATAGCAAAAAAAGGAGATGCAGGAAGCAAATCGGAATTTTATAAGAGAATAACTGAAAGTGACGGAGTAATTGGAATAATAGATGAATTTCTTCAAGAAATAGTAAATCAATCTTTACCCATTGAGCCATATCTATTTGGATTTGCTAAAAATTTAGCAACGAAAACAAGTCATAGAAATAGTGTCAAAATAGGAATTGCAATTCTTGGTCTTTGCCAAAAGAAATCAGTTGTAAATGAAATTAAGATTCTTGGTTTACATGATGAATTTACTGTTTTCTCTACAGTTGCTCTTTCTAATTTATCAAACAATCCTGTTCAAGACTTATGGGAATTGGCAGGTAAAGTTGATGGTTGGGGAAAAATCCAACTTGTTGATAGAATAGCTAACATGGAATTGACTGAAGAACTAAAAGATTGGTTAATCCTTGATGGCTACAAAAACAGTATAATGAACGAATATCTGGCTTGTACTTGTGCTGTAAATGGAGAACTTCATAAGAAGCTTCAAAATGAAAAAATTGATAAAAAACTATTCAAATCCACAGGAGAGATTATTGAAGCTCTTATTTCTGGAGGACCAACAGAAGATATATCTGATTACGAATTTGCACCAGAAACTGTTGAGAATTTTATTCGACATGGTAAAACCCATGTAAAAGATATTACAGATTTTATCACCATAAATTCTATTAAAGATTTTCTTATCGAAATTCAAGACGATATAGGAGAACATAAAAAAAATGGTTGGACTCAAGACATAATTTCTAATTGTCTTATAGATATTAACGAAACTTTAAAAAATAAAGATTGGGAAGAACAGGCAGAAATAGCCTTAAAAAGTGATGACAACATTTTATACTGGAATGGAAAACAAGCCGCCCAAAAACTTGGTATTGAATTATGGGATGTTGTTTGGGCTAAACTACTAAAGAATCCTTTGGATAGTTCAGCTTGGTATGATGTTACAACTTATGGTAAAAAAGATAACGTGAATGACATAATTGACTTCGCTAAAAAAAATCTGCCTTTAGAAGAGTTAGGAGCTGGCCCAAAAGATTGGATGGGATTAGGCGAAGACTTTCAAAAGCATTCTTGTTTTGATAGTGTAATAACGTTTTTAGAAGATTATCCAAAAAAAGGAGAAGAACTTATTCTTGTTGGGTTAGATAGTCCAGTCACCAGAAATAGAAACATGACAATTAGAGTTTTGGATAAATGGACATCAAAAAATTGGTCAGACGAAATTACCAAGAAGGTTAATCATTTAAAAGAAATTGAGCCAAACGAAGACAGTAAAAAGAATATCGGGAGACTACTAAAAGGACTTGAATTAGAATAAAGCACGAAAGCACAACAACGTGTATAATTCATTGCTAGTACTCGCCTACTTGGAAATTCCTTCGGAATTTCCTCTGGTTCGTTTTTGTTTACTAATTTAGTTGCTGAAACACGCAACGAAATCATACACAAACACGTTGGCTGTCATTTAAAAGTTCGTAGTTAAAACAATAAGAAAAATATAAATTTAAAAGTATGCTGACTTATATTAATCCGAAATTACCAATGCGTGATAAATCTGTTACAAGAAATTATTATGTAAACAAACTAGGTTTTAAAGAATTGGGTGATTATGATGGATATTTAATGGTTGAGAAAGACAATATAGAAATTCACTTCTTTGAATTTAAACAGCTCGATCCTAAAGAGAATTATGGAATGGTTTATATAAGAACTGATAAAATCGATGGTTTGTATAAGTTCATGCTTGAAAATAAAATAGAAATTCATCCTAATGGACCTTTGGAAAATAAACCTTGGGGACAGAGAGAATTTGCATTACTTGACCCAGATAATAATCTTTTAACCTTTGGACAGAGTATCTAAGTATTAAAAAACGAACAGTCAACAACGTGTATAGTTCATTGTTCGGAAATTCCTATTCGGAATTTCTTTCGCTTCTGAACAATGGGTCAGTCTTTATTTGCTATCTTAGAGCAAACACAACGAAATCATACACGAACACGTTACAAACAATTTAAACCAAATTTTACTAAATGAAAAAACTGAACTTAATCCTTGGAATCTTAATCGGAATCATAATTTTTTCTTGCTCATCTGACGATGATAATTCAAATCAAGATGAAATTATTGGTGTTTGGAATTTAATGTCAATTGAAAATCAAGGAAATGATATAACCGTAGTTGACTGCCAAACCCAACAGAACATAGTTTACAATTCCAATAATTCGGGGACTGAAAAAGCACCAGAAGAAATATCTCAAACACCCTGTGAATTTAATACTGTGCCATTCAATTGGTCTAGAAATGGGAACGAAATCACTTTGACAGTTGGCGAAGAAGGCACATTTGTGAATGAAATCTTACTACTTACTGAAAATAGATTGGAAATCGTTGTCATTGAAATGGATGGAACTGCGGTGCCAGAAAATGAACAAGAAATCTTGAAGTACGAAAAGTAAAAAACTGTTTGTAACAACCTATATAATTAATGCGGCTGAAATTCCTCAATGGAAATTCAGCCGCATTAATTATCTTTAGCAACAGCGGAAAGTACCTGCATAATTTCTCGCAACTAATCATACACAAAACGTTGGCAACAATTTAAAAAATGGAAATAAGAAATCTTATAATTCTTTTTGGATTTATTTACACTTTGATTAGTTGTACTTATAATTCGAAAAATGAAGTTGATTACAAAAATTATCACGCAGAAATCCTTTTAGCAGAAGAGTTAGTAAGTCAAGAAAAATACAATCAAGCTTTAGAACGATACGAAAAGGTATTTGCAAACTTCAAATTCAATTTTCTTCGTGACTATAAAGTCGCTTCCCAACTTTATCTTTTTACTGGAAATAAAGAAAAAGGAGTAAACCTAATTAAAGAAAGTATTACCAACGGATGGGAATTAAAAGACTTAAAAAATCAGGAATTCCTTAAAAAGAATTTAAATGATTCCGAATGGAAAAACATAGAAAATCAATACGATAACTTATATAAAATATTTTTAAATAGAATAGATTCTAATATTAAAAGCAAAGTACAATCTATGTTTGAAAAAGATCAAGAACTTGCTTTTAAAGTTTCGACCATTGAAAATGAGCAAGAACAAGAAGAATTTATCTTAAAAAATTTTCCTAAGCATAGTGAAAAGCAACTTAAAAAGCTCTTAGAGATTCTTGAAGAAAAGGGCTATCCTGGAGAATTTCTAATCGGAAATAATTTTTGGTCTTCAACCATTTTGAGCCACCATAATTCTATAGAACCTGATTATGTAAAGAAAGACACATTATATAATTTTATCAAACCAAAATTATTTCAATCTCTTACTAAAGGATATATTTCACCTTATGAAATTGCCTTAATTGAAGATTGGAAAAGAGCCACTACTTCAGATTTTAGTGAATCAATCTACGGATATCTTAATGCACCTAATTCATCAAATATTTCGCAAATTAATACTTCTAGAAGGAGAATTGGATTAAGACCAGTAGAATTGAGAAACAAATTAATTGATATTGAAAATAAAACAGGAATTAATTTTTATCTACCAGATTGGGTTGATGGAAAAATAAAAATCGGGAATTAAAAACGGTAGTATTCCAAACGGACTCCTAAACTTTATTTGTAAGATCTTTCATATGTTTTTAATGCAACCAGTATTAAACAAAAAAGTAGTGCGTACAGAGTAATCTGAGAAATGCGAATTATTTATTGTTCTGATTATTAAATGTTTAGGTATGTTTTTAAATTATGCCTATCTTTAGACTCCTTCATTTATTTTCCTCCTAAGTTTAAATTATTAGCAAGCGGGTTCATCGTAACTCAAAGCCAAACTATTAATTTAAATTAAAACCTCATGAGTCAAGTTACTAACGAGCAACAAATCCAAGCTTTAGAAACCTACCACACAAATGTTAAGAAAGACAACAGCCTGAGTGTATTTAAAAAGTTTTTTGAATACCTTATTGAATGTGAAGCACAGGCCTTAGCGCTTATTGACTACGTAAAAAACCCTGATGGACCACCACCAGCAATTCCTCAAAAAGGAAGTATTGAATATGGGTTTATCCTATATTGGATTCATCATCCGCCAGAAGCGATTACAAAATGGTTAGATAAGCATCGGATATTGCGATCCATTCTTAATGCATTACAAGCAGAAGCACCTCCAACAAAAATTACCCTCACAGAATATACCAATTTAATCGCTAAAATAGAAGCTGGTGCCGTTCCATGGGACGATGGTACAATGATAGGGACAAAGAAGTATGAGCAACTTGATACTGGCTGGTTTTTTGCAGCATTAAATTATGGTATTAATCTGGTTGTACCATCTAGTATTGCTGATTTTCCTAACAACTCCATTGAGACTTCAGAACTGTCTCGCAAACAAGGTAGAACTGGCGACCCAGTCATAGGAATATTGGGAGATTGGGGAACTGGGTATTACACAAATTATAATGGCACACCATCTGGTGCAAAGCGAGTAATGGATGATATGACCAAGCATGAGCTCGATTATCTTTTACATCTGGGTGATGTCTATTATGCTGGTACGTATCTAAGACCTTTGCCACTTGAGGAAGACGTAAACTTTTTAGATTTATGGCCAGACCAGGGAACAGGTCGTAACTTTACACTTAATTCTAATCATGAGATGAGTGGCGATGCACATGGATATTTTGACCTTGCTCTTAAAAAAGATGGAGTTTTTGAACATCAAAACGGTATGAGTTACTTTTCTCGAACTTACGGAAATTGGTTGCTGCTTGGATTAGATTCGTCTTATTACTCAGATAAAAAAAATGGATGGGATAAATTCTATATGGATGGTGCTATTGGTACTGATGGGTATAAACAGCAAATAAACTGGTTAGAGCAATTTAGTGGTCATAATGGTCCTGTTATGGTTGTAACGCATCACAATGCTTGTGACTTAACAGGTGCTAATACAAATATTCTTTTTGATCAGGTAAGTGCTGCCTTAGGAAGAATGCCATCATTATGGTATTGGGGACATGTACATAATGGTATTGTCTACAATAAACTATATATGGGAGACGCTATTCCGTATATTCCTACAAAAGGACGATGTTGTGGTCATGCCTCAATTCCTTTTGGTAATGGCTGGGCATTAGAAGACAACAGTAATATTGCGTATTATGCACACACTCGAGATTATCAGTTTCCGGAATCAGATCCCAGAGTAAAAAATGGATATGCGCTTGTTACCCTACATAAAGATGGCGGGTTTACTGAAGCGTTTTATGAAGTAGATAATCTAAATGCTGTTTATGAAAAAACATGGTCTCCTTCAGAAGTTCCGTAATATTATAAGTTAATGCTATTCCATTTTAAAATTGAATAGCTATTGACGAGTTGTTGGATATTTTTAATGAGCTTAATTTATCAGAAAATGATACACATATTAGGACAAGCAATTATATAAACCCTTTTTCTCTGGCCCTGATTAATAAATCACTATCATTACCCTTATCTAAGCCAAAGGTGCTTTTAAGTTTTCGTTTTCTGCTTTCTATAGCGCTTTTAGACAGATGAACAAGCCGTGGTAGATCTTTCATTTTTGCACCTATCGATAAATAATATAATATGGTTTTATCAGTCTTGTCTATAAAAATATTATGAGCCAACTGTTTTCTAATATATCGCAATACTGTTTTGCTGTAATATGGAGGTTCAATAATAACTGTTTTTATGGCTCTTATAAGTTCACTGTAATCTATATCACTTTTAACCAGTAAACATTCTGGATTCATTGTCTTTAGAAGTGAGTATATCTGTATGTTATTTTGATAGGAAGAAAATAGCATCATTTTCATCTTAGGAAATCTTAACCGTAATTTAATACTAATATCTTCAATAAATAACGGTTTACTAGTTTCTGTAGGCGGTATATTAATATTTACTAATACCAAATCAATAGGAGCATTAGTTTCTATGACTTTTAAAGCATTGTTATAATTATTAGCAACTTTTAAATTAAAATTACTAATCCTATTAGTAAGACATAAAAATGCGTTCTTTAAAACATGTACGAGTAAAGCTTCATTTTCAACAATGAGAACATTAACGGTTTTAGGCATTTTTATATCTTGATGGTTAGTCATAATATTATATAGATACTATCTGCGTGCTATATATAGCATAACTTAAAATTAAGCAAGTTATTATTCAGAAACACCTTACAATGAGTAAACATGTTAATTCCGTTAGTGATTTATAAATTTGAGTACGTTAAAAAATATTACCAAAAAATTAATGTCTAAGAATATAGTATTTACCTCGAAGCCTATTTACGAGTTTGTTTTTGTGGATAAGCATTGTCCATCATAATAAAAAGCTAAAAAATATTTGATTGTTTGCAATTCAATTAATTACCGTAATTTCCAGAAAAAGTAAGAGTTACACGAGTTCCCATAGGTTTTTCACCATCATAGAGATCGTCTATAACCATATTAATATCTATTGTTGAAAATTGTTTAATGGTATCTATGCGTTCTTTCATAATACGATTAGCATGTGAGATATGCTCATTTTTTTGCCTTGCTTTTATATTCGTCGCAGCTTTTCTTCCTATTCCATTATCTGTTATAACAGCATAAAGGCAATCTTCTCTAAGTTTAAAAGTAACTTGTAAGCATCTATTTTTGGACTTTTTAGGTATTAATCCATGTAATATGGCATTTTCAATTAACGGTTGTATCATCATGCTTGGAAGGAAGATATTCGATGTTTCCATATCCTCAGGTTCTAAACGAAGTGTGAAATTAATGTCATGGGGTTGTCGTAATTTTTCTAAATCAACATAAGTGTTTATGTATTGTATTTCTTTTTTTAAGGATATTTTTTCAGAATGACTAAAATCTAAAGTAAACCGTAAAAGCTTAGCAAAAGCTGTTAAGTATTTGTTAGCTTCACGCTCACCTTTTAGGATTATAGCACTTTGTATACCATTTAATGAGTTAAAGATAAAATGAGGATTCATTTGCGCACGTAATGCCTTTGCCTCTAATTGTCCCATTTGTAATCGTATGGCTTCTTCCTTTTTTAGTTTTTTTCTGACGGCTTTTATTCTTAATTGAAAAACAACTACAATTACAGAGAGAACTAGTATGGTCATTAAAACCCTAGCCCACCATGTATGCCACCAAGGTGGTTTTATTGTAAAGTTATAAACAATGGTATTACTTAAATTCCCCGTCTCACCTATAGCTCTTGCTTTAAATGTATAATTTCCATAAGGAATATTTTGAACGGCAATATTAGGCGATTTAAGCAAAGGGCCCCATGTATTGTCCAATCCATCAATAACATACTGATACATTATCTTTGAAGGTGAATTCCATTCGGTAGCGCTTAATTGAAAAGATAAATCATTAATATTATAAGGTAATTCTAAATTTTGAGGGACATTACTAAACTTTGATTTAGATTTTGTAGCTTTAGCTATGGTTCTTCTAAGTTCAGAACCCTCTATATACACGTTATTTGATAATTGTCCGTAATCAATAAACTCTTGTTCTACCTCAATACTATTCAAAGTTAGTTTTGGAATAGAATTTGGAATTACCATATCCTTACTCGCTATAGAGACCACTCCATCTGTAGTTCCCCACCAAAGCTTTCCTTTTGAATCCTTTAATGCTGAATTAAACATTATTTCTGGTTTAAAAAACCCAGTAGAATAATCAAAATATTTATAAAAATAAGATTGATTTTTTGCTATACTATCACTTTCTAATTATATAACACCATTACTATTAGTACCTAACCATATTCGACCATCGTCTTCCATAAGAATGGATCCTATTTGGGATTGCTCAAACGGCTTTATACCTCTGTAATGCAACAACTTACTTGGAAACTTGACTCCCGATTCCATGACTAATTTATATAGACCATTGTTAGATGCAATAACTATATTACCCTCTTGGTCCGTTGTGGGATTGCAAATAATACTATTGTCAAAATACCTTTCTATTGGATAATGAAAAAAACTATGCCCATCAAATAAAATAAGGTCTCGGGTGGTTGTTATCCACATATTATCATTAATATCCTCCGTAATACCATTTACAAATCTATTCTTAAAGCTTTCTATTTCACTATAAGAGGTAAGTTTATCCTTTTCAAGCTTTGCAATGCCTTTTCCAGAACCCAACCAAATCGCCCCATTTCTATCATTATACATAGTAGCTACTCCTTTGATTTCTTGTGGGACTTTACCCGTTGTTGAATCTAAAAGTGTATAGAACTTTTCATGATCTATTACATACAACTCGTCATATTCTCCTATCCATATCTGACCAAATGAATCCAACAAGGCTTCATAGCCGTTATAATATCCTGTACTATAGTTTTCACTTTCAAATTTTTCTATTTCCTGTCCATTATACTTAAGAATACCTTTAAAATGTAAAATCCAGATGTTTCCTGCGTTATCTTCCACAATATCATCGATTCTGCCATCAGTAATACTATATTCATTAGGCCAAATTTGAAAAGAGTTCGTATTAATAACATCTATTCCTCCATCAAAACTAGAGGTCCAAATATTTCCAGAATGGTCTTCAACAAGATCTGAAATGAAATTGGCATTCATCCCATTCTCCTTAGAAAGACTTATGTATGTATTGTCACTTAGTAGTTCAATTCCTGTACCAAATGTAGCTATAACAATGGTATTGTCTTTGAGCGGGAAAATTTTATAAATATCTTTTGTGGATTTTTCTTCTAATCTTTCAATTACTTCATATCTCTTGTTTTTTATCCTAACTATTCTTGAATAGTCGTAATACATGATATTGCCGTTCCAATCCTTAGAAATACCTCGAAGTTCATGAACCAATCCTGGTAGGTTTATCCATTGAATAAACGTATTGTTCTGATAGATGTTTATACCTTTTTGTGTAGCAATCCAAATGTCTCCGTTATCTAATGATTCAATTCCCAGAATATCATTTGATGTAAGTCCGTTAAGGGTAGTGTAATTTGTAACCTCAAACCCTGTTAAATTATCTTGCTCTAATTTAAATACACCATTTTGTTTGGTTCCTATCCAAAGCACGCCATCATTTGATAGATGTATACTAGAAACATTTTCAATACCCTGGCGTTTTCCGATATATGTAAAAGAATATCCATCAAAAAAAATGATATTGTATTCTGCAGAATTAGTTCTTATCCATAAGCCATCTTTAATATCACCGATAATCTCATCAATAGCAGCGTTTTTATCCCTATCTAGGTTGTAGTTCCAAAAATAGTCACCATCATATTTTATAAGCCCTACAGTTGATGTTCCTATCCATATATACCCATTACTATCATTATATATACCGTGTGATACAGATTGGGGAAGCCCTGTTTCTTTGCTTAAATATTTTATATTTACACGTGCTTGAGGTTTGGATCGCATTGTACCAGCATCTAATAGTTTAGGTTCTCTAATAGATGTGGTTTTTGGTGCCCAAATGGTATCTTCATTAAAAACAGCATGTCCTGATTTTGGAATTGAAAACTTAAAAGGTTGTGGATTGGAGTCTTCATCTATTCTAAAAGTTACGAGCTTATTAAAGTCTATTTCGCTTCCTTTTGTGGTTTTTAGTTTTTTAGGAAACATTGGATCTTGAATCTTTTCTACCGATTTTAAGTCAGAAGGCTTCCTTGAAAGTTTTTGTGTAGTTAAAACACTAGAATCAATCTCTATAGCTACAGGATTTTTAAGCTTTATAGTCTGGTGGGGCTTTAATACTCCTATTTCAGACTTTTGGGAAGGAGTGTGCTCTGTAATATATTCTTGTTTATTACAACTTATGATGACTGAAGTAAAAAGAATAATAATTAAAAAATAAAGTTTCTTAGCCTGTGTTTTATAATATGTAAAATCAATAATCATTTATTCATATAAAGTAATAAACAAAATCTAAGTATATAAATATAATGCAAAGCACCTAAATAAAGTCTTTAGAAATGAGAATATCTCATAAATCAAAAAGAAACAGAAATATAATAAAAGACATATTCTACGCTATGGTTTTCACATCTTAAAACCTATACTTATTAAGGTGGACACCTTAATGAGGTTATTGAAAATAAAAAACCCACTCAAAATTGAGTGGGTTTTATCTGCTCCTCTTCTTGGGCTCGAACCAAGGACCCTCTGATTAACAGTCAGATGCTCTAACCAACTGAGCTAAAGAGGAAGATGTTTTTCGCATTAGCGAGCGCAAATATAAATTATTTTTTAATCTCTACAATATGAAATTTTATTTTTTTGATCTAAAATCTAAAATTAACCTCGGTTTGTAATCCACCTAAAGACATCGTTACCATTAGCAAATAACACTAAAGCGATAAGGATAAAGAATCCTACAATTTGAGCACGTTCTAAAAACTTTTCGCTAGGCTTACGACCAGATATCATTTCGTACAATAAAAACATAACGTGCCCTCCATCTAGAGCAGGTATAGGTAATAAATTAAGAATCGCCAACATAATAGATAAGAATGCTGTTAGCCTCCAAAAAGCTTCCCAACTCCATACTTCTGGGAAAATATCAAATATAGCTTTAAAGCCTCCAAGACCTTTGTATGCACCAGTACTTGGTGTAAATATAGCTTTAAGTTGATCGAAATAACCTACAACCTGGTCTACAAACTTATCTACACCACCACCAAAACTCTCTGCAAATGTGTACTCTTTTCTTGTAATATCTATATATCCCATTTCATCAAACTTATCTTCAGAAATACCTGGAAATACACCAATTTTACCATTTGAGCTTACTTTGAGTTCTCGTTTTATACTATCATTATCTCTTAAGAAAATCGCTGTAATCGTCTGATTTTTATACTGCTCTAAACGTGGTTCGAGCTGGTCAAAATATCTAATATTCTTATTATTTATAGCAACTAAAACATCACCTTGTTTTAAATCAACACTTTTATTTTGCATGGTGTCGTTAATTTCAGCCACCATAAATGGTACTCTAATATTAAACAGACTAGAGCGGTTTTTTCTAGACGATAATTGTCCTAAGAAATCTTCTGGCAGATCTATTTTTTGAGTGGTATTATCGCGCTCTACAGTAAACTCTTTTGCAGATATTAAACTTTTAATAACATCTGAATGCGCTTTTACGGGTTCTCCATTTACAGCAATAACCTTATCCCCTGTTTTAAAGCCCAAGTCGCGCATCAATTGGTTTTCAATTAAATAACCATCCTTTAGACTATCTAATGTGTAGTCTTTGTCTCCATAAACAAAAGAGATAAATACATAAATGAAATACGCTAAAATAAAATTAACGGTTACACCGCCTAACATAATGATTAGTCGTTGCCAGGCAGGCTTAGAACGAAACTCCCAGGGCTGTGGTGGTTTTGCCATTTGTTCTTTATCCATACTTTCGTCAATCATTCCGGCTATTTTTACATAACCCCCAAGTGGTAACCAACCAATACCATAAACCGTGTCTCCAATTTTCTTTTTAAATAGTGAGTACTTTACATCAAAAAAGAGGTAAAACTTCTCAACCTTGGTTTTAAAAAGTTTTGCTGGTATAAAGTGACCTAACTCGTGCAGTACGATTAGAAGTGACAAACTCAGTAAAAATTGGGATATCTTTATTACAAATTCCATGTAGTCATTTTCAAATTTCGATTGACAAAAGTAAGGTTTTCGAGGCATTTAGAAAACAATTGTATTTCTAATCGATTTATTTTTAACAACGATTTATAAATCACGGAGTTTCAGCATCATATTTGTGTTAAAAAAGTTCAAGAAAATTAACCTGAGTTGTACCTTTGCCATTCAGAATTTCAATTCAAAATTTATGTCATTTCTTTCATACTTTAAAAGGTATAAAAACTTCGGAATTTTCTTTTCTGTATTGTGTATTCTCATCATTGCAATAATTTATAATATACTTAATGTAAAGCAACCATTGCCTATTTATCAACCTGTTATGGTTAGTGACGAATTAGTGGATAGCACAATTCAGCATCAAGCAAAATATCATAAAATAGCTGACTTTAGTCTCATCAATCAAAATGGTGAAACCATAACGCAAGACACCTATAAGGATAAGATATATGTAGCGGATTTCTTTTTTACCACCTGCCAAACCATTTGCCCTATTATGACGGATCATATGTACAAAATTCAGAAAGAAATTATTGGTGACGATGATGTAATGCTATTATCACATTCTGTAACTCCAAAAATCGATAGTGTAGCCCAATTAAAAAAGTATGCTAAAGAAAAAGGAGTAATCGACCGAAAATGGAACTTAGTTACTGGCGATAAAAAGCAGATTTATGAGCTGGCAAGAAAAAGTTACCTGGCTGTAAAAACCGATGGTAATGGTGATGAGTATGATATGATACACACTGAAAATTTTATGCTTATCGATAAAAACCAACAAATAAGAGGGTTTTACGATGGCACACAACCCGAGGATATCGATCAACTTCTTGAAGATATAGAAACTTTAAAAAACGAATCTTAAATTCTTTTAAAAGGGTTTTATTGCCTTAATTTTTTAGCTTATTTTTGCTTCTTTAAATTCATTCTAAATAAAAATAAGATTGACGTTAGCAGATCTAAAACGTGGGCAACAAGGCATTATTACTGATGTGTCTTCTATCTACATTCCTTTAAAGCTTTTAGAAATGGGTTGTTTGCCTGGTAACTCTGTAGAGCTGGTTCAAGTTGCTCCTTTTGCAGATCCTATGTATCTTAATATCAACGGCTCGCATTTAGCCATTAGAAAAGAAACGGCTATTCACATTTTAATTGAGACGGTAGATGAGTAAGCAGATTAATGTCGCTTTAATAGGAAACCCCAATACAGGAAAGACTTCTGTTTTTAATGCACTAACTGGTCTTAATCAAAAAGTAGGAAACTACCCAGGGATTACAGTTGAAAAGAAGGAAGGTATTTGCAAACTACCCCGAGGTGTAAAAGCACATATCATTGATCTGCCTGGTACTTATAGTTTAAACGCATCTTCGCTTGATGAAAATGTCGTCATTGAATTGCTTTTGAATAAAAACGATAAGGATTTTCCTGATGTAGCTGTTGTTGTAAGTGATGTTGAGAATTTAAAAAGGAATCTTCTACTTTTTACACAAATAAAAGATTTAGAAATTCCGAGCATTTTAGTAATTAATATGTCAGACCGAATGGCATACAAAGGGATTTCATTAGATATTCAATATCTAGAAGAACAGCTCAATACTAAAATTGCTTTAATTAGTACCAGAAAAAATAAAGGTATAGAAGAATTAAAAGAGCTTATCACCAATTTTAAGGAGCTTTCGGTTAAGCCATGTATGAATGCTTCATCAATAGATGAAAATTATTTCAACAATCTTAGAAAAGCTTTTCCAAATCAATTATTGTACAAACTTTGGTTGGTCATTACCCAAGATGTCAATTTTGGAAAAACAGATAGAAAAACAATTGATGCTGTTTCGGATTTTAAAACCAAATCTAATGCCGATTTAAAACGGCTTCAACAAAAAGAAACCATTAAACGCTATCAGTTTATAAATAATGTTCTTAAAAAAGGACAAACTATAGATCTTGCTAATGCTAAAGATTTACGCATAAAATTAGATAGGATATTAACCCATAAAGTATGGGGTTATCTCATTTTTGGAATAATTCTATTAACCATTTTTCAAGCCATTTATGATTGGGCTCAAGTTCCTATGGAATTTATTGATGGTGCTTTTGCCTCACTTGGTGAATGGACAAAAAGTGTTTTACCTCAAGGGGCTTTTACCAACTTAATAGCTGAAGGTGTTATCCCTGGACTTGGTGGTATTGTTATTTTTATTCCTCAGATTGCTTTCTTATTCTTATTTATTGCCATTCTAGAAGAAAGTGGTTATATGAGTCGTGTGGTCTTTTTAATGGATCGTGTGATGCGGCGTTTTGGACTGAGCGGTAAAAGTGTAGTGCCTTTAATTTCTGGTACTGCATGTGCTATACCTGCTGTAATGGCAACGCGTAATATTGAAAGTTGGAAAGAGCGTTTAGTGACCATTTTAGTAACACCATTTACAACCTGTTCTGCCAGGCTTCCGGTATATCTCATTATTATTGCATTGGTAATTCCCGAAGGACACTTTTTCGGTTTGAGTTATCAGGCCTTGACTTTAATGCTACTCTATTTAATTGGTTTTGGAGCTGCTGTAGGCTCGGCCTATCTACTCAATAAAGTACTGAAAATAAAGAGCAAAACGTTCTTTGTCGTAGAAATGCCTAATTACAAATTACCACTTTTTAAAAACGTCGTTATTACGGTTTTAGAAAAAACCAAAACCTTTGTCTTTGAAGCCGGTAAAATAATTTTAGCTATTTCAATAGTGCTGTGGTTTTTAGCTTCTTATGGACCCGGAGAGCAATTTAACAATGCAACATCCATTGTTCAAGAAACTTATCCTAACCTTTCTGAAGATGCACAGAATGATAGGATTGCTGAGCATAAATTAGAACATTCTTATATAGGTATTATTGGTAAAACTATAGAGCCCGCAATTAAACCATTAGGTTACGATTGGAAAATAGGAATAGGGCTTGTAACATCTTTTGCAGCCAGAGAAGTTTTTGTAGGGACTCTGGCTACAATTTACAGTATAGGAAGTGCTAATGATATTGAGGATGAAGATGAGGCTATGTCAACGATAAAGAATAGAATGTCAGAAGAAGTTTATAGTGATGGTAGTAAAGTCTTTACCTTTGCTTCTGGTATATCATTACTGCTGTTTTATGCCTTTGCGATGCAGTGTATGAGTACATTAGCCATTGTAAAACGCGAGACTAATTCATGGAAATGGCCAATGTATCAATTGGTTATTATGAGTGGTTTTGCTTATCTTGTAGCTTTAATCGCATTTCAAGTATTGAAGTAATGAACACTATCATACAAAACATATTAGTTTTTACTACGCTGGTTTTTGCTCTGTTTTTTTTAGTTAGAAAATTTATTTGGAAACCAAAAAAGGCTTCTACTAAAGCTTGTGGAACAGATGGCAGTTGTGGTTGCGCTTAGTCTACAATTAATTTATCTAACTGTAAGTAATAATTGCTATTAACCTGTTTTTCATCTGCTTTAGGATAAGGAAACAGTTTTAGGTTTTTTATAAGGACATTCTCCGTCTCAAGAAATTCTGTTAATTGTTCTAAAACACTATAAGGGTAAAATATTAGCCGAAATTCTTTCTTAAAAATAGTATCAACATATACATTTATTGTTGCTATGACCTCACCTGCCCTGACACACGTCACTTCCTTAGGGCACCTAGAATCCACTGAAAGTGTCTTAAATTCTAACCTTATATTTTCAAAAGATACCGATTCACCTAAAGGTAGTGTATACTCTTGTAGTTGATAGTCTGTAGTTTCTTGAGCAAAATTATAAAACGAATTCATTAGAATAATAAACAGTAGTAATCTTTTCATAGTCGTGTTTTCTATATAGACTTATAAAAAATACCTGCGTTGCAAATATCTTTATTTTATTTTTTTAACTATATTTGAAAACTTTTTTAAGTCAACTTAAAAATTAATTAAAGTTATCAAAAATGTCAATTGCCATCGAAAACTTTGTAAAGGCCATTTACAACAATAATTCTCACAATGCACGAAATACCAAACCAGGTAATATTGCTAAAAAATTAGGTATTTCGAGTGCTGCAGCCACTGATATGGCAAAAAAATTAGCTGCAAAAGATTTATTGCATTACGAGAAGTATCAGGAACTACAACTTACCGAAAAAGGCAAAAAAATGGCTATGAACATTGTTAGAAAGCATAGACTTTGGGAAGCTTTTCTTTTTAAAATGTTTGACATGTCGCTTCATGACATTCATAAAGAAGCAGAATTATTAGAACATCAAACATCAGATTTATTAGCAGAAAAAATAAGTGCGTATTTAGGGCATCCAAAATTTGATCCTCATGGTGATCCGATTCCAAATGCTGATGGCAAAATCACCACTGTAGACACTTCTGTAGCGCTTTCTCAAGCTATTGAAACAAAAACATACATTATATCTCGCCTAACAAGCGATGATAAAGAATTTTTTGAATTCTGTGCTCAGCACAAATTAAAGTATGGTAATGAAGTTACAGTTACCAAGCAATTTAAAAAGAATAAAATGACTGAGCTTTCGGTCAATAAAAACACCATTTTATTAAACGAAGATTTTTCAACCTTAATTTATGTCAATGAAATTAACCAATAAACATTTAACGCTTTGTTTGGCAATATGTGCCTCGTCAATATTTTCTTTCTCTCAGGAATCAGATGCTTCTGAACCTTTGGTTACAGACAGACCTGATGCTACTGAAGCATCATCAACAGTTGGTAAAGGAGTTTTGCAATTTGAAACTGGTGGTTTATACGAATCTTTTGAAGAAAACAATGTAAAGTCAGAAAACTATACGTTAAATACGATGTTAATCAGATATGGAATCTTAGATAATCTAGAATTGCGTTTAGGCTGGGATTTTGTAGAAGGTGTTACTAAGGTAAATGGTAATAAGCTAGACAACGTAACCAGTGGTCTTTCACCTTTATTATTAGGAATGAAAATAGACGTTGCTGAAGAAGATGGTTGTATGCCCGAAATTGCTCTTATCGGTCATGTGTTTCCTGTATTTAGTGCCTCAGAAGATTACAGGCCAGAAACGACTGGAGTAGATTTTAGATTATCACTATCGCATACATTAAGTGAAAAATCGAATTTAGGCTATAATATTGGTGCAGAATGGGGAAATGATTCACCTGAAGCATCTGCAATTTATACTATTGCTTACGGTTATAGCATATCTAAAAAATTTGGAGTGTATGCAGAATTATATGGCGATTTCCCAGAGGATAGTTCAGCAAATCATTATTGGGATGCCGGAATGACCTATTTGGTCTCAAACGATTTACAATTAGATGCATATGTAGGTACAAGTATTACCGAAGGTCAGGATTTATTATTAGGTCTTGGTTTTAGTTATAGAGCAATAAAATAAATAGGCTTTAAAAAAAAATGAAAACACAATATTTACTCATATTATTAGCAATCGTTCTATATGGTTGCAAAAACGAAACAAAAACCGATGGCAAGTTAAATGTTGTAACCACAACAACTATGATAACCGATTTGGTTAAAAACATTGGTGGTGACAATATTAATGTACAAGGCCTAATGGGAAGCGGTGTCGATCCGCATTTATATAAAGCTAGTGAAGGTGACGTATCTAAGTTAGTTAATGCAGATATTATTTTCTACAATGGTTTGCATTTAGAAGGTAAACTTGTAGAGGTTTTTGAAAAAATGGGTAGCCAAGCTAAAACACCTATAGCATTAGCCAATGAACTTGATAAAACAAGATTAATTGGCTCTGATTATTTTGCGTCAAATTACGATCCACATGTTTGGTTTAATATTGAATATTTCAAACAATTTGCCAAAAAAGTAACTTCTGTTTTATCTGAAAAAAATCCTGAAAACACTTCAATATTTGAACAAAATAAAAAGGAATATATCACAAAGTTAGATACACTTCAAGCAAAAGTAAAATCAGTAATTGAAACACTTCCAGTAGACCAACGCATCTTAGTCACTGCTCACGATGCGTTTAACTATTTTGGAGAATCTCATAATTTTGAAGTTGTTGGCCTGCAAGGTTTATCTACAGCAACTGAGGCTGGTGTGCAGGACGTACAGAAGCTGGCTGCTTTTATCATTGAGAAACAAATCAAAGCTATTTTTGTAGAAAGTTCAGTTCCTAAACGTACGATTGAAGCCCTACAAGCAGCTGTAAAATCGAAAGGTCACGCCGTGGAAATTGGTGGTACTTTATACTCTGATGCACTTGGAAATGCAGGGACTATTGAAGGGACATATATTGGCATGTATGAGTATAATATAAATACAATTATTAAGGCGCTTAAGTAATGAAAAAAATAGCTGTAAAAGTTGACGATTTAACCGTAGCTTATAACTACAAACCTGTACTTTGGGATATCGATTTAGAAATCCCTGAAGGTGTTTTAATGGCAATAGTTGGCCCGAATGGAGCAGGTAAATCCACACTTATTAAAGCTATTCTTGGCATTCTAAAACCTATTGCTGGTAGTGTCGCTATATACGATAAGCCTTATGAGAAGCAGCGACAACTTGTAGCTTATGTACCTCAAAAAGGTAGCGTAGATTGGGACTTTCCAACCACAGCTTTAGATGTGGTTAAAATGGGTACTTATGGTAGTTTGGGTTGGGTAAAGCGCCCTAGTCAAAAAGAAAAGAAGGCGGCCTTAGAAGCCTTAGAAAAAGTAGGGATGCTCCCTTTTAAAAACAGACAAATAAGTCAACTATCTGGTGGTCAGCAACAACGTGTGTTTTTAGCAAGAGCTTTGGTGCAAAATGCTTCTATTTATTTTATGGATGAGCCTTTTCAAGGTGTAGATGCAACAACAGAGATTGCCATTATAAATATTTTAAAAGAATTACGAAAAGCAGGTAAAACGGTTATTGTGGTTCATCACGATTTACAAACGGTCCCCGAATATTTTGATTGGGTAACGTTCCTAAATGTAAAAAAGATTGCTACTGGACCTGTAAAGGATATTTTTAACGACGATAATTTAACAAAGACTTACGGTATTAACTATAAAGTAAGTATTCAAGAATAATGAATACTATAAATTCCATAACGCTTTTTGTAGCTCTCAATTTATTAATTGTTGGCTTATCACATGTACTGCAACCAAGAATGTGGCTGTGTTTTTTTCAATTATTAACTAAAAAAGGAATTGCCGGAAATGCAATTAACGCACTGTTACATTTTGGTTTTGGATCTTTAATTGTCTCATTTCATTTTTTGTGGTCATGGCCAAGAGTATTAATTACATTTTATGGCGCCTTGGTTGCTTTAAAAGGAATTATCTACTTGTTTTTTTCCAGTATAGGTGTAAAAAGTGTCTCGAGTCTAAACGAAAATAATATTAACAAGTTTAAATGGGCCGGATTAGTTATGGCTGTTTTATCTATTCCCCTTTTTTATAATCTATCTAACATATGGATATAATAGAATACATACAACTTGTTTTTACCGACTACACGTTGAGAACAATTACACTTGGCACAGCAGTACTTGGAGCTGTTTGTGGTATGCTGGGTAGTTTTGCTGTACTTAGAAAACAAAGCTTACTAGGAGATGCCATTTCTCATGCTGCGCTGCCTGGGATCGCTATTGCCTTTTTAATTACAGGATCTAAAGAAGGTAATACACTTTTAATTGGTGCCTTAATTAGTGGTTTAATTGGTACATTTTGGATTAGAGGTATTATAACTAAGACTCATTTAAAATCTGATACGGCCTTAGGTCTCATTCTATCATTGTTCTTTGGTTTTGGAATGTTATTGTTAACATTTATTCAAAAACAACCCAATGCTAATCAGGCTGGCTTAGACAAATATTTATTTGGGCAAGCGGCAACTTTAGTTGAAAGCGATGTATGGCTAATGGTTAGTGTTGCAAGCATTTGTTTAATCGTTTTACTCTTCTTTTGGAAAGAATTTAAAATTCTTTTGTTTGATGCTGACTATACTAAAACCCTTGGATTTAATACCAAAACTATAGATATACTCATTACGAGCTTTATTGTATTGGCCATCGTATTAGGGTTACAAACTGTAGGTGTTGTTTTAATGAGTGCTATGCTTTTAGCTCCTGCTGCTGCTGCTCGGCAATGGACCAATAGTTTAGCAAAAATGGTGTTTTTAGCAGCAATTTTTGGTGCATTTTCGGGAGTGTTTGGCACTGCTATCAGTGCAAGTCAGAATAATTTATCTACGGGTCCGGTCATTGTACTCGTAGCAGGAGTATTTGTTGTGTTTTCTTTTATTTTTTCACCAAGTCGAGGATTATTGTTTAAGCAAATTCGGTTTATAAAAAATCGCCGTGATTTACAACTACATAAGACTTTGGCTTTTATGCATAATATCGCAGAAACACATGAGGATATTTCGCATCCTCACGCAATTAGACTTTTAAATAATTTTCAAGGTTATACTAAAAGTACACTTCAAAAATTAGTAGATAAAAATTATGTAGAGCTGAAAGGAAATATGTGGAGCTTAACCAAAACTGGTTTTGAAACTGCAGCAAATCTATACACAAAACAACGTACTGAAGATGAGTAGCGCACAGTTTGAAATACAATTAATAGCGAGTTTAGTTGCCGTGGCCTGTGCTATTCCAGGGACATTTTTAGTCCTTAGAAAAATGGCTATGATTAGCGATGCTATTAGTCATTCTATTTTGCCTGGAATTGTTGTTGGTTTCCTTATCACTCACGACTTAAATTCCCCATTACTTATCTTATTGGCAGCCTTAACAGGAATTATTACTGTTGTTCTCGTAGAATATATACAAAAAACTGGCTTGGTTAAAGAAGATACAGCTATTGGTTTAGTATTTCCAGCTTTATTTAGTATCGGTGTTATTATGATTGCAAAAAATGCTAATGATGTACACCTCGATGTTGATGCGGTTTTGCTAGGCGAATTAGCTTTTGCTCCATTTGACAGATTAATTATTGGCGGAATAGATGTTGGTCCTAAATCCCTCTGGATTGTGGGTGTCATTCTGCTTATCACAATTACTCTTTTATTTACCTTCTTTAAAGAATTAAAAATAAGCACCTTTGATAAAGGTTTAGCCGCTTCTTTAGGGTTTTCACCAGCTATTATGCATTATGGTTTAATGTCCGTGTCCTCGGTAACTACGGTAGGTGCTTTTGATGCTGTTGGTGCTATTTTGGTTGTTGCCTTAATGATTGCACCCGCCGCCGCTGCTTATCTTTTAACTAAAGACCTCAAAAAAATGTTGGGTATAGCCATATGTTTTGGAATTTTTAGCGCCATTTTTGGCTATTGGGTGGCACATTGGTTAGATGCTTCAATTGCTGGTTCTATTACAACCGTTCTTGGAATAGTATTCTTAATAGTGTATTTATTTGCCCCAACAAAAGGTATCATAGCTGTACTATATAGAGAAAAACAACAACGTACAGAGGTATCTTTACTTACCTTTTTATTACACCTAAAAAATCATGATGAAGAATCTGAGCGTCATGTAAAACACCTCAACGAACATATCAATTGGCAAAAAGTACGTTCAAAAACCGTATTGGATTTAGCTAAAAAAAATAATATGATTCTGATTGAAAATAACATTGTATCTCTTACCCAAAAAGGTGATGAATTCACCTCAAAAGCTATTGACTATATTATCACTAACGAAGACACACAAATTGAAGATATGAAAGATGATTTCTTTTTGTTTAGAGGTTGATTAATAGCTATTTAACACCTCTTCATCAAAATATTCTAACAGTGATTTACAATCTTGAATATCTATAGTACTTCAGGATCAATCAATAAGGCTCTTTTTTGAAATTCTCTGGGTGTCATTGTGGTTTCCTTTTTAAAAGCCGTATAAAATGAAGACGTGGAATTAAACCCTACATCAAAAGCTAACGCTTCTATTTTATTATTTGCAGTATTAGGGTCTCTAAGTTTTTGCTTAATCTCCTCTATCCTCATATAATTGATCACCTCAGGAAATGTCTTTTTATATTTTTCTTTAATCGTAGTCGAAATAATATACTTGGGTATATCTATAATTTTAGAAAACTCTGCTAAGGAAATACCATGTTTATGGTATAACTTTTCTAATTCTAATGCCTTTACGATTGCATCTATATGTTCGGGTTTTAGTATTGTTTTACTGATCGCTTTCATAAGTGTTGGTGGATACTTTAGCATATAAGTAAACAAACCACTAATAATTAATGACGAAATAGCAGTGCCAATAACATACCACTGAATAGTTGGTGTAAAATATTGAATTAGAAAAACAATAAACAACAAAGTCATTGTAACAAATATGGCCTTATCTAATTTTAAAATCGTTTGCACTTTTTTACGATATAAAAATTTAAAAAAAATATACGATAGATAGATTATAAGGCTAATGCTACATCCTAAATAGAACTCATTGAAGAAGTTTTCTAAATAAACAATAAACATAAACCCTACAATTGGGAATACTAAATGCAAATATTCAACACTTCGGAAATTGGTAAGTTCTTTAGAATAACTATACTTAAAATACCAATATGTTAATGGTCCAAAACAAGAAAAACCAAGAAACCCAATAGCAATACCAAAAGCTGGCATATAGGATGGTTTACTTACCACAATGTAAAAGAAAATTGATTTCGAAATCCTTAATGCTATGGCAATTATTAAAAGTATTAGGAATGTTTTTTTAAACGTTTTTTCTTTTATACCAACTATAAGATAGATAATTATAAAAAGGCACATAGCTATTGATATACCTGAAAAAATAGAAAGTAAATAATAGATTCCCATAGGCTACAAAATACTCGAAATTTTAAATTGATAACTGAGTTTGTCTTGTTAAAAAAATCACAAACTTATATCCTGTTTTCTATAATCAAGAGAGAATTATAGGACTAACCTTATAGTTTCGCTATCATTAAACATTTGACAGAATAATTAGGTTAAACTTATGGCTAATCGTGCTGTAAACTTAAAATAAAAGATAATATTCACTATAGAGTACAGAAATAGAGATTCAATCTTTTAAAGAACAGACTCAAAAAATAATGACTTAAAATAATTAAAAACAATACGATGACGACAAGACTTTTTACAATTTTAGCTTCAATTACATTTATGCTTAATCTCAATGCACAGCGTTCAAATGCATTTCATACTTTAAATATGCCTAGTAATAGTCCCGAGGTTACCGAAATGCAAAAATTAGGGGTAACGCAAATTGAAATTAGTTATCACAGCCCTGCACTTAGAGACAGAGACGTTTGGAATAATCCTGGAGTCATTCCTCAAAATGGTGATCCAATCCCTTGGCGCGCTGGAGCTAATATGAATACAACAATAACTTTTAGTACAGATGTTTCAATTGAAGGACAACCTTTAAAGGCAGGTACTTATGGGTTTCATATTATTCCAAATGGCAATGAATTTAAGTTGCTTTTTGCTCATAATCATAATCAATGGGGAAGTTACTATCTAGATATAGACAAAGACATTACACTTAGTGTTGATGTAATCGGTATAAGCTGTGAAAAATCCGAACAGTTAGATTATGAATTTCTAAACCGAACCGAGAACTCTGTGGTTATCGGATTAGAATGGGGTGAAAAAAGAATACCATTTACTGTAAGCGTCGATCTTAACAAAACCGTAGTTGAAAATCTAAGAAGCGAACTAAGAGGCATTAACACATATCATTGGCAAGCGTGGAATGATGCTGCTAATTGGTGCTTAACCCATGATACAAATCTCGAAGAAGCTTTAGAGTGGGCAGAGCGCTCTATCAATGGAGGATACAATAGGTATGCAGCTAATAAAAATCTTGTAAACCTAACCACTAAAGCCAAAATAGAACAAAAGCTAAACAGAACTCAAGACTTAAAAAATACAATTGAAGAAGCTCTTACTACCATAGGATCTGCTTACGATGTTAATACACTTAGTATGTTTTTAATACGAAACAAAAATTATGAAAAAGCTTTAGAACTAAGTAATATAGGCCTTAAAGATCATCCAGGCACCTGGTACATAATGCTTAATCATGGTATTTGTAATTATTTTTTAGGGAAGAAAAAAGCGGCACTAAAAATGCTCGAAAAATCTCATAAAAACACACCCGATGCCTATAAAAAATACGTGCAAAAAGTTTTAGACGAAGTAAAAAATGGTACTTATAAATTATAAATGAGCATACATTTTTAATTCTAAATATAATGACTAGCAATAGTATTGTACTAATGGTGTGTTAATTGAATATATAAAAGGTGGTTTGTTTTACTTAAGCGAGTAAATTAGATTATATTTATATTTCAAAAACCAACCATCATGAAAAAATCAGCTACAATTTTATTTTGCTTTATAACTTTATTAGTCTTTCAGAATTGTTCCAGTGTGAAAGTTTTAGATTCTTGGAAAAGTGATACTGTTTCTGACGTAAAGAATAGAAATTTTTTAGTTGTTGCACGCTCTACAAATAAGCAGGCGCGTTTAGCTTTTGAGAACGAAATCGTTAAACAAATGGCGTCTAAAGGGTATAAGGCCACAGCGAGTTATGCCAAATTTGGTGACATGAAACCCAATGAAAAACCCTCAGAAAGTAACAAAGAACAAATTAAAAAATTATTAGAGGCAGAGGGCTTTGATGGCGTTGTACTTACAGTAATGAAAGATTACCTGGAAGAAACCAGAGTAGAAAAAGAAGGAGGTTACTATGAAGGCGGAAACTATTATGGCTATTACCCTAGATATTATGGTGGTTTCTACACCTATTATCGTCACCCCATGTCCATGACTACTCTTGGTAATTATGTTCCAGAAACCATAAACACAAGTACCTCTAAAATTTATATTTTAGAAACTACTGTATATGATCTAAAAGCAACTGATAACAATCAGCTTGTCGCTATAGTTACTAGTAAATTAGATAATCCTGAAAGTGCTTCTGAAGCGGCTTCTGCCTATGTTAAAAAAGTAGCGGCAAGTTTAAAATAAGAAAGCATGTGTGCTTTTAAAAGTGCTATAATCTAAGGGTGATTTCATTTGTTTTGAGTCTTAATATCATCAACAATTGTTAAGACTCATAACAAATCACTTAAACCCACGCTCATTTTGAATATGCTCATAAGCGCTTTGCACCTGTCTAAATTTTTCTTCTGCACCTTCTTGGTGCTCCTTACCTAAATGCCCAACTCGATCTGGATGGTATTTCTTTGCCATTTTACGATAGGCTTTTTTAACGGCATCGTCAGAGGCATTTTTATCAACTTCTAATATTTTATAAGCGTTATTGGTTTCATCATAAAACATCGCTTTAATACTTTCAAAATCTTTATTACTAATACCCAGATAACCCGACATAGTATAAATTTGTTTTATTTCTACCTCAGCAACGTGTCCATCGGCTTTAGCAATACCAAATAAAAAGTGAAGTAATTGTAATCGTGAAGCATGATCCATCATTTGGCGAATTTGCATGCAAACCTTGCGCATTGACACATTTTGCTTACTAATACGCTTAAATAATTCAAAAGCACGATTGGCACGGTCAGCACCATACATGTTTCTAAACTGTTGACGTACAAAATCTAATTCGCGCTGATCTTGCTTACCATCGGCCTTAATAATTATTGAAGCTAAAATCAATAAACTTACCTCAAAATCGCCTGACTGCGTTTTTGGCCTTTGATCTCTTCGGGTTTGTTTTGGACGTTGGCGATAGGGATCTCGTTGACGTGATTTTCCAGCTTGGTGCTCACCAAGTAACGGTGCGCCATTACCAGATAAATTATCTACAAAACTTCCTAAAGCCAAACCAATTATAGCGCCAATTGGCCCTCCAAAAGACCAGCCAATGGCACCTCCTATCCATTTTGCAAAACTCATATATTAACTATAGATTTTATGAATGCATAAATATACTATTAGTTAGTGTATTACATATACTAATTGTTACACATTTGTATCTTTGCATTTCTAAAGTGTTAATTTAAAAAAAGATATATGTACCCAGCAGAATTAGTAAAACCAATGCGTGAAGATTTAACAAATGTTGGTTTTGAAGAATTACATACAACAGAAGCTGTCGATGTAGCTATAGCAAAAGAAGGAACGACTTTAGTCGTTGTAAATTCGGTTTGTGGTTGTGCAGCAGCAAATGCAAGACCTGGAGCTCGTATGAGCTTACAAAATGCAAAGCGCCCCAACAATTTAGTGACTGTATTTGCAGGTGTAGATAGAGAAGCTACTGATAAAGCCAGAGAATATATGATTCCTTTTCCACCAAGCTCACCAAGTATGGCACTATTTAAAGATGGAGAATTAGTTCATATGTTAGAACGTCATCATATTGAAGGTCGTCCTGCAGAATTAATTGCAGAAAATCTTATGGATGCTTATAATGAGCATTGCTAAAAAACATTAGAAATTAGAACTATAAAAACTGCGATTAAAATCGCAGTTTTTTGTTTTTAGACGCAACTGTTCCGTTAGTATTGTATCTAATAGTAAAACCTAATGAAGAGATTACTTTTAATATTATTAATTCTACTGTCTTTTTGTTCATGTGATTACTATTATAGCTATGATTTAAGCATAACAAATGCTACGGAATCAGATTTACAAGTAAAAGCATACCGACTCAACGAAGATAATGAGTTAGAAACTTTCTTTGATAAGTTAATTCCACCTAACAGTTCATTACAATTTGACATTTTACAACGAGGAGGTAATTGTTCTAAAGATTGTCCTGTAAACCCTCTTAATCAAGATTATTTTACAGAAGACTGGAGTTTAGATAGTCTTGTTGTGATTAAAGATAACATTGGTATAAGTGAATATGTTAATACTATTTCTAATTGGGAATTTCGATCAGAGCCACAAGTTGGAATATATGAAATTACACTTTTTAATTCAGACTTTGAATAGGTTTTCTAAATTTGCATTATGCAAAAACTACTAGCTTACCCTATAACCATTTTATATTTTATTTGCTTTGGTCTAACCTTGGTAGTTTTTCACCCTTTACAATGGGTATGTAAAAACATATTTGGTTATCAAGCTCATAAAATTAGTGTAGATTGGTTACAGTTTTTTATTATGCGAAGCCTTAATGTTTTAGGCACCACATTTTCTTTTACCAATCCTCATACCATAGAAAAAGGCATTCCGTTAATAATTGTTACCAATCACCAAAGTATGTACGATATTCCTCCTTTGATTTGGTATCTGAGAAAACACCATGTAAAGTTTATTAGTAAAAAAGAATTGGGTAAAGGTATACCTAGTGTCTCTTACAATTTACGCCATGGAGGTTCGGTACTTATTGATAGAAAAGACCCCTTAGGCTCTATTAAAGCTATTGAAGATTTTGCTAAACGCATAGAAAAAAACAAATGGGCTGCCGTTATTTTTCCTGAAGGTACACGAAGCAGGGACGGTAAGCCAAGACCTTTTAAGACCAAAGGTTTACTCACCATGATAAAACACGCACCTAATGCTTTGGTGGTACCAATCACCATAAACAATTCATGGAAAACCTTACGTTATGGAAAATTTCCCATGGGACTGGGTGCTAATATATCATACATAGTCCACAAACCCTTAAAAGCTGATACGTTTGAAGATAAACTAGAATTGATTAACCTTATTGAAACCCAAGTAAAAAGTAGTATAGCAGAATGAGCAATAACGAAAAACTCATAGACTCTACAATCGCTTATGTAAAGCAAGAATTAAAAGATGCTGAAGGTGGGCATGATTGGTTTCATATAGAACGCGTGTATAAAAATACTTTACTTATTGCTAAAAATGAAAATGTAGATAACACCGTTGTTGCTTTAGCTGCTTTACTACATGATATTGCCGACCCCAAATTTTATAATGGCGACGAAAGTATTGGACCTCAAAAAGCAAGTGAATTTCTATTAAAGCAAAATGTGGATAGTAAAGTTATAGAGCATGTGATGCAAATCATTGAAAACATGTCTTTTAAAAATTCTTTTGATTTAAATACCTCGTTTACATCAAAAGAAATGGAAGTCGTACAAGATGCCGATCGATTAGATGCTATCGGAGCTATTGGTATTGCACGTTGTTTTAATTATGGTGGGTATAAAAATAGAGCTCTATATAACCCAGATATTTCCCCAAACCTTAATATGACCAAAGCTGAATATAAAGCAACAAAAGCACCTACTATAAATCATTTTTATGAAAAATTACTATTGTTAAAAGACCAAATGCATACTAAAACAGGAAGACGGATCGCTGAAAAACGCCATGCTTTTATGGAACTATATCTTAAGCAGTTCTATGGCGAATGGGATGGTGAAAAATAAGTTAGCTCTCCTTAGCTACTTCTAAAGCCGTTAATTTATATTCAATAATCGCCATTTCTTCACCATAATTTATAAGTTCATCGGCTGTTAAATCATCTTTAGAATTGACCAATTTTAGAATTTCTTTACCTTTTGCTGTATAATAATCTATTGCAAAATCAATTTTCTTATCCATAATTCCTAAGATTTATTGCACCATTAGTTTTAATTCGCTTCTGTATTTAGAAGCACTCTTACCTGTAAATTCTTTAAATAACTTATTAAAATGCGAAAAATTATTAAACCCACACTCGTAACATATATCTGTAATACTCATTTGACTCTCAGATAACAGCTTAGTGGCATGGACTACACGGTACTCGTTAACTAATTTGGTAAACGTTTTTCCTGTTACTTTTTTAAAATAGCGACAAAAGGCCGGAACTGTCATACTCACCTTATCTGCAATTTCATCTAAACTAATATGCTCTTGAAAATTTTGGTTAATGTGCTTAAATATTAAATCAATCTTAGCACTATCCTGTGGTTCAGTTTCAAAAGTAAAACCATCAGCATTTAAAATGGTATAATCTTCGGACTTTGCCAAACCATGCAAAATTTCGAGGAGTACTAATATTTTTTTAAATCCTTCTTTCTCTGAAAGTTTTTCAATCTTTTGTCCAATTTTCTTTTTTGTCTTTACACCAAATAAAATACCACTTTTAGCACGTTCAAATAAATTATTGATGCTTTCCATTTCTGGAACATTAAAAAAATACTCCCCTAAAAACTCTTGTCTAAATTGAACGATAGTTTCTGTACCGTTAACAGTAAGACGATCGGTAAATCCGTTGTGAGGTAAATTAGACCCAATAAGTAATAATTGACTGTTGTTAAAGTATGATAAATGGTTACCTATATGACGCTTTCCTTTTCCTTTGTTAACGTAGACCAATTCTATTTCTGGGTGAAAATGCCAGAAAGGCTTGTTCTCCCCAATATACGCTTCGTGTTTTATAACACGCATAGAACTCCCAAATTCAGGACTTATTCTTTCTAAAGTAGGTTTTCGCTTTGTTTTATTCATAACTATACAGTTCATACAAATTTAGTTCTAATTGTAAAACAAAAACTATGCCCAATTACCATTAATATGTGTTATTTTAACCCAACAATACATTAAAGATTAAATTAGGGTTAATTTTGAACACAAATTCACCAATATTCTTGTTTTCTACTTCTAGCTTCTAAAATACCTTTGTACCGTTAATTTTAGTTTAACCCCAAAAAATGAAAAGAATGAAAACAATTATTAAACGTATTTTGGTAGTAGCGGTGATGTTGGGAACATACACTAGCTACGCAAGTGAGACACTAAACGTATTACCTACAATTAAATTGGTAAACGAGGGAGACCATATATCAGTAACTAATCCTTTTGGTAAAGTCATCTTCAGTAGTCGTATTAAACACTCAGGTGATATCACAAAATTATTTGATTTTAGTCAATTAAGCGATGGTATTTATAATGTTGAAATAGGTAAAGCTTTTGAAATTGAAAGTTTCAATTTTAAAGTAGAAGACCATAAAACTGTGCTGATAACAGAGTCTCAAGAAAAGATTTTTAAGCCTGTAATTAGAACAGAAGACAGTCAACTTATTGTTTCTAAAATAGCTTTGGACTCTAACAAAATGTATGTGAAGCTTTACTTTGAAGATGAATTAATACATGCCGAAACCATAGAAGGTAGTGAAAATATCATAAACAGAGTTTACAGATTAGATAAAACTCATCGCGGTAACTACAGTGCAGTAATAAAAACCAACGATAGAGTGTATATCAAAAATTTCAGTCTATAAATCATTGTTTATGTAATTAGTTATTTTTTTAGATGAAGAGTGGGCTATAAAAGCCCACTTTTTTTTAAAATAATTTCATTTGTCCATCCTTATATTGTTCATGCAAAGTGGTATTTAGTTTTGGCATTGCTTTATCCTTAAAATATTTAGATCTGGCCAGCTTAACCAAATCATTGATCTGCTTTGCTATTTGCCCTTCTCCTCTCATTCTTACCCCAAATCGACTTTCATTTAAAGTGCCCCCATGGCAACTCTCTATTTGATGCAAAACTTTATCTGCTCTATCTGGCATGGTTTTTCTAATCCAATCGGTAAAAATCTCACCAATAGCTCCATTAAGTCTAACAATAGTATGGGCAATACTTAAAGCTCCTGCTTCTGATACTGCTTTAGCCATTGGTAAAATCTCATGACTATTAATTGACGGAATTATTGGTGCCAACATTACATTTACAGGAATGTCGTTAGAGCTTAATTTTTCTACAACTTTTAGTCGCCTTTTTATTGTAGCTGTTCTTGGTTCTAATATGCGTCTTGTGTCTTCAGACAGTGATGTTATAGATACATTAACTGAAATCAAATTATCCTTAGCTAAAGCTTTGACTAGGTCTAAATCTCTCAATATTAAAGCATTTTTAGTAATGATTGCCGTTGGGTGTTTGTACCTTAAAAATACCTCTAAGCATTGTCTGGTAAGTTGAAATTTTTGCTCTGCTGGTTGATAACAATCAGTATTGCCAGACATGACAATAGGATGCGCTTTCCAGCTTTTCTTTTTAAGTAATGCCTCTAAAAGTTTAGGAGCTGTTTTCTTAACCAAAATCCGTCTTTCAAAATCTAATCCTGCACTATAACCCCAAAACTCATGACTATTGCGTGCATAACAATAAATACAACCATGTTCGCAACCTTGATACATGTTCATGGAATATGCCATCCCAACATCTGGGCTCTTCACTTTGTTAACTATAGTCTTAGGAAAAACATTGAGGTATTGCGTCTTGTTCTTATCGACAATTTCTCCTTCTTTCTCACAGAACTCCAAAAAGTCGTCTCGCATCTCGTGCGATAATTCAAAAAAACGGTTATGTATATTGCGTTGGGCACCACGTCCTTTGATTATTTTTTTATTAATCATATGTGTTAATTATTTTTAAATATACAAATAAATTCAATTTAAAAATATTACATATGTTTTAATTTATCAATAATGAGGATTATTGTTTTCAGAAAAAGTAGAGTTATAAAATTACCTATTATTTACGTCGAAATGTATTAATAACAGATTGGGTTGTTCACAAATAATGTAAGAATTTATTAATAGGAAAGCGCTTTAAATAAAATCACTCAGAAAAGGTTAATATATAATAGTAATAAGTTAAAATACTTGTTTTAAACAACTTAAATATTATTGAGATTTGTAAAAAACAGAATCATGAAAAAGAAACATATCTTATTAATGCTTCTTAGCCCAATCTTATTCTTAGTCTTTATAATGCTAAGTCCTTTTTATTTATTACACATGCTTGTAGATAGCAGGTCTAATAAATTAGAACCTTTGTAGAGTTTATTTTCCAGGAAAATTAGCTTTGCGTTTTTCTAAAAATGCCGTAGTACCTTCAGCAAAATCTTCAGTGTCAAAACACTTCCCAAATTGCTTAATTTCAACCTTATAGCCATCCTTACCATCCTTATAGTTTGCATTAATAGCTTTTATTGCTTTACCTATAGCAACCGAAGAGTTCTTCATAATTTTGCTTGCTATCTTTTCGCAAAGTGGTAATAATTCTTCTTGCTCAACAACGTGATTAACTAAACCATATTTTAAAGCTTCATTAGCATCAATCATACCTGCAGTCATAACCATTTCCATGGCTTTACCCTTACCAACCAACTGCGGTAGGCGTTGGGTACCTCCATAACCAGGAATTACACCTAAGGATGTTTCTGGTAAACCCATTCTTGCATTACTACTTGCTATTCTAAAATGGCAAGACATGGCTAATTCCAGCCCTCCGCCTAAAGCAAATCCATTTACTGCAGCAATAACAGGGGTGCTCAAATTTTCTACAAAATCGAATAATAATTCTTGACCTTGAGCTGCTAGCTCTGCTCCTTCATTTACATCAAAATTTGCAAACTCTCTAATATCAGCACCCGCTACAAATGCTTTTTCTCCGCTTCCGGTTACAATAATAACTTTAGTATCCGCATTACTATTGGCTTCATCAAAAGCATCATGCAATTCTTTAATAGTCGCTTTGTTTAAAGCATTTAATTTGCTTGGTCTGTTTATGGTAATGGTTGTAATTCCGTTTTGGTATTGGGATAGTATATTTTCGTAGCTCATAAAACTTAGTTTTCTTCCCTTAAAGCAGAGAAGCTAGTGGTTTTTTAATTCGATTTATTCCTTAGGAAAAGTCACTGTAAAAGTAGTTCCTTGTCCTTGTTGAGATACAAAGGTAATACTTCCGTTATAAGTTTCCACAATGTTTTTTACCATTGCTAATCCTAGTCCCATTCCACTGGTTTTAGTCGTAAACTTTGGTTCAAAAACCTTGTCTTTATTTTCTTCTGAAATACCAGAGCCATTGTCTTCTATTGTAATCTTCACATCTTCATTTTCACTAAAAACCTTAACTGTGATTTTAGGGTTTTCAAAGTTTTCTGGCATAGCCTGAATCCCATTTTTAACTAGGTTAGTAACAACTCTGATCAATTGTGTTCTGTCAAACTTAGCTATTATCTTTTCTGCTTTGGCTTCAAACGTAATGTAGTGTTCATTAAAAATATCTAAGGCCAGCTTTACAATATGTACGACATCTAAAACTTCGCTTTTTTGTGCTGGCATCTTAGCAAAGTTTGAAAATGCAGAAGCAATAGAACTCATCGTATCAATCTGCTGAATTAAAGTGTTACTATATTCTTCAACTTTTTGATGAATGTTCTCATCCTCTGGATTAAATTTTCGCTGAAAACTCTGCACACTCAAACGCATGGGTGTCAATGGATTCTTAATCTCATGGGCGACTTGTTTTGCCATTTCTCTCCAAGCTTGTTCGCGTTCACTTGTAGCTAATTTTACAGCACTTGCCTCAAGTTCGTCTATCATACTGTTGTATGAATTAACAAGCGTTTCAATTTCTTCACTAGAAGATTCTATCTGTATTTTTTTGTTGCGTTTTTCAAGCCGTGTTTCATTCATTTTATCACTAATGGTTTTTAGTGATTTGGTAATGAATTTTGAAATAAAATATGCAAATACAATAGCAGCCAAGATCATTGCTAAATAAGCATAGCCCAAACGCAATAAAAATTCATTAAGTTCTTTATTAAGAAAGTCATCGTTCTCTAGATAAGGGAGATTGAGGATGGCTAGGTTTTTAAATTTTTTATCTGTTATATAAGAGTAAGATGACTGAAACGTTTGACCATTTTCTTCTTTTTTGACCACATAACGGTGCTCAGCTGTATTTGATAACTGATTTAGAACCTCAGCATCTAAACAACCCTCTATTGTATCGCGCTGAATTGTACGCTTAGAACTTATTAATAGTTGCCCATCTAAATCATAAAGATTAATTTGAAGATTATGAATAGCATCAATATCAAAAATCTCTTCTTTAAAAATAAGCGGAATATTTTCTGTAGTTATTGGGTAAGTGGTCTTTTCTCTAATAACCAGATCAATACTCTTGCGAATAGCTTTTTCTTTACGCTCTAGTCGCTCTCTATGATAATCTCTGGCCTCTTCGTTATATTGATAGATGGTTACTGCAGCAATTAAAATTGAAGCCAATAACACTAAAAGTATCATAGCTACAAATATTCTTGCTCTTAAAGACAGTCGTTTAATTTTCATACAATTACCAAGCCTTTAGCATGATCTTTAGCGTTAATTTGAGATTTTAAATATAACAATAATCAAGCCAATTAGGCATTTGAATTCTTAGAACGTATGCTTTTATAAAGTTTAAAACCAAGCATAATTAAAATCCCTAAGACTATAATACCAATAACACCAAAAATCCAATTTATTGAGTTTTTTAGAATCACTAAAAACACCACAGCAAATAAGATAAATGTGGCTCCCTCATTCCAAATACGCATAAAATTGGATGTAACTTTTACTTCGTCTTTTTGAAGTTGTTTATAGTACACATGTGTTTTATAGTGATATATAAAAAGTAAAATAATAAAGACTAATTTTACGTGCATCCAGCCTTGCTCTAGCCAAACAGGCTGAAGTACTATGAGCCAAATTGCAAAAATTGTAGCTAATATTGCTGAGGGCCAGGTAATGATAAACCACAAGCGTTTTGCCATAAGTTTTAACTGCCTACCTAAAATTTCTTTTTCTGGGGATGGTTTGTGAAAAGCTTCTATTTGATACACAAACAATCTAGGAATGTAAAACAAGCCCGCAAACCAAGTGATTACAAAAATAAGGTGTAATGATTTTATGTAATTATAGTATTCCATTAATCTTCAACAAATAAATAATTTAATTGTTTTAAGTTGAAAGCTGAATTAAAGGCTTTAACCTCATCATTTAAAATTGTATTAAATGAAGATAGCTGTTTTTCAATCTTAGCAGTCAATTCATTTTTAACAACAATATCTTGTTCTGTTGGTGCAAAATCACCCATACTTACTAATGAATTTAAATGACCTAGTTTATTAGTTAGCTTAATTGGAAAGTTTAATGGATCTTGGGCACTTCTGTTTTTGGTTTGATACAATTCTTTTTCGATGTTAGACAATTGCTCTTCTAAAGCTTTAGCCTTTTCTACTAATTGCTTAACATTTTCATCGTCTTCATATTGTTTTTGAAAAGCAGCTAATTGTTTATTGATATTCCTAATCTTCTTAATGGATTTATGAGCTTTATCCATGGTTTTATTTACATCTTTAATAAAGTTGAATTGTTTTTGCATATCATCTAAAGAGCTCTCAGCTCTAGGATCTGCAAGAATAGTAAATGATTGCAATTGTGTTTCGTCATTAACATTTAAACTCACTTTATATTGTCCCGGAATTGCTCTTGGTCCTTGTAAACTTGCCCACCACAGAATCATGTCTTCTAATCGTTCTGCACCATTATATGTCATATCCCATATAAACTGATTGGCGCCTTTCTTTACCTCTAACTTATTTTTTTTATCCTCCGTTGAAAAAGTTTTAATTGTATCCCCTTTAGTATCAAAATAGGTAAGTGATATTTTATCATCTTTTTTGTAATCTTTTAAATTAAAGTATGTAATAACACCGTTAGGATGGTTAGTACCTGCAGTTTTACTGTCTTGTCTACTTCTTCCACGCATTCTATAGGTGTCTTTTGGTTTAAATAATACATTGTTACTTAAGTCTGCATCATATAATTGGTGAATAACAGTTAAATCGTCTATCATCCAAAGGCTTCTCCCTTGTGTGGCAACAATTAAATTATTGTCTTTAATAGTTATGTCGGTAATTGGAACAATTGGTAAATTCAACTGAAAAGGTTTCCAATCTTTTCCGTCATTGAAAGAAATATACATTCCTGTTTCTGTACCTGCATACAATAACCCTTTTCGCGTTGGATCTTCTCTTAAAGCTCTTGTAAAATGCTCTTCATTAACCCCTTTGGTAATTTTTTTCCATGTTTGACCATAATCCGTTGTTTTATATAAGTAAGGAGTAAAGTCTCCTGTTTTATATTTAGTGCCAGCAACGTAACACGTTCCAGGATCGAAGACACTAGGCTCAATACTGTTTATCATCATCCATTCTGGCATGCCTTTAGGGGTAACATTATCCCAGGTTTTCCCTCCATCTTTAGTTAAATGAATTAAGCCGTCATCACTGCCAACCCATAGTAAACCTTCTTTTAATTGTGATTCCTGAGCGGAAAAAATGGTACAATAATACTCAACAGAGGTATTATCTTGCGTTATTGGACCGCCTGAAGATTTTAATTTTTCAGAATCATTACGAGTTAAATCTGGACTGATTATATCCCAAGACTGTCCTTCATTTTCCGTAACATGAACATGTTGAGAAAATGTATAAAGTCGGTTAGGATTATGCTTTGAAAATATAATCGGAAAGTTCCACTGAAAACGGTACTTCATACCTTCAGCACCATGACCCATTGGGTTGTCTGGCCAAACATTTATAGCTCTAACGGTCCCTGTTTTATGGTTGACTCTAGTTAGGAAACCATCATAACTTCCTCCATAAACTATATCATTATCTTCAGGATCAATGGCAATATGAGCCGATTCGCCTCCAGCTGTAGATTCCCAATCGTCTTCATCAATAGACCAACCATCTGTACGATGTGGTATTCTAATTGTGGAGTTATCTTGCTGTGCCACATAAATACGATATGGAAATGCGTTGTCTGTAGTAACACGATAAAACTGGGATGTTGGTTGGTTATGGTAAGTACTCCATGTATCACCTCCATCATATGTTATCTGAGCACCTCCATCATCTCCGATAATCATGCGTTTTGGATTTTCTGGTGCTATCCATAAATCGTGGTGATCGCCATGTGGTGCATTGTGTGTACTAAACGTCTTTCCTCCATCAGTACTTTTATGATAACGTACATTTAATACATAGACTTTATTAACATCTTCAGTATCGGCATAAACACGCGTGTAATACCAGGCACGTTGCCGCAGCTTTCGTTCGCTATTTACCAGAGCCCAGGTTTCACCTCCATCTTCGCTTCCATATAGACCTCCTTTATCTTTATTTTCAATAATAGCCCAAATACGTTGATTGTTTACTGGTGAAACCGTAACACCAATAATTCCTAATGTTCCTTCGGGAAATCCTTTTTTAGTTGAAATTTCCGTCCAGGTTTCACCACTGTCTGTACTCTTCCAAAGCGCAGAGCCTTCGCCGCCAGAACTTAAACTGTATGGTGTACGTCGCACGCGCCAAGTGGAAGCATATAAAATTCTAGGATTTGTTGGATCCATAATCAGGTCTACAACACCCGCATGTTCGTTTGAAAATAATGTCTTTTTCCAAGTTTTTCCACCATCTATACTTTTATAAACTCCACGTTCTTTTGTTGGTTTATAAATATTACCCATAACACCTGCATAAACAATATTATGATTGGTTGGGTGAATCGCTATTCGCGGGACGTGTCTGGATTTTTTTAATCCTAGTTCTATCCATGTTTTTCCTGCATCAACACTTTTCCAGATGCCATAACCAGAAGACACATTTCCTCTTACTGTTTTTTCTCCGCCGCCAACATAAATTACATTTGGGTCACTCTTAGAGACCGCAATAGAACCTATACTCCCGCCAAAATAACCATCCGAAATGTTCTCCCATTGCCGACCTCCATTGTTTGTCTTCCATATACCTCCTCCTGTAGATCCAAAATAGTATAAGTTTGGTTGACTTGGCACTCCAGTAACCGCTGCACTTCGCCCTCCTCTAAAGGGCCCAAGCAACCTATATTCTAAAGCATCATAATCCGATTCTTGAAAGTTTTGCGCTTCACTATTTAATGCAAAAATTGATAGCAATACGACTATAATAGTTCGGGATTTCATAAAGAATTAGTCATTAGTTATAGAATCTTAAAATTACGGATTAAAAATTATTCTGTCTCCTTAGGGAGTAAATTTAACTTTACCTCTCGATGTAAAAAATATGTTGTTACAATAGTTGCTAATACATCCGAAATCGGAAACGCTATCCAGACACCTAATTCGCCATAGAATTTTGGTAAGATTAAAATTAAAGGAATAAAGAAAAAACCTTGTCTTGCTAGAGTGAGTAGTAGTGCAGGAATTGCTTTACCAATTGCTTGAAAATAAGCCGCGCCAATTAACTGAATCCCAATTATTGGTGTGACTGCAAATACCCAACGCATTGCTGGAGGTGTTTTTTTAAGTACCTCAGCATCTTGTGTAAATAGCCTTGTTATAGCATCAGGAAAAACCATTAAAAACACAAATATTATAGCTGCTAATAAAACACCATACTTAATAGCTGTTATAATAGTTTCTCTTACACGTTTGTATTGTTCTGCTCCATAATTAAAGCCTGCAATTGGCAAAAACCCTTGTGTAATACCATAAACAGGAAATAATGCAAACATGATCATTCTTCCTACAATAGCGTAAGCTGTAACCGAAGTTTCGCCTCCTAAGTCGAACAAAATGTTGTTCATTAATAAATACGTTACACTTACAATAGCTTGCCTTGCTAAGGTTACAAAACCTAATGCACCAATTTCTTTTACAATGGGAAAATCTAATCCGAAATGTTTGATATTAATTTTTAATTCTGAATTTTTAGACAAGAAAAACCATAGAATAAATAAGAAACATAAGATGTAAGATCCTGTTGTTGCCCATGCTGCACCTGCCATTCCGAAGTCAAATACTTTTATAAAAAGTATATCTAATAGTAAGTTCCCAACGGATGGAAACATCATGGCATACATGGCAAACTTAGGTTTACCTTCAGCACGTATCACGGTATTTCCCATCATACAAAGTGCTAAAACCGGTACTCCGTACAATACAATTTTATAATAAACCTTAGCGGGTTCAAAAATGTCTCCCTTACCACCAAACGCCGGAATAAGGTCATTGATAAACCATAAACCAAAAACGACAAAAACGACTGTGATAACCGAGGTTAATGTAATCTGATTCCCAAATGTCTTACAGGCTTTTAGTTGGTTTTTTCCACCTAATGCTCTCGAAATAATCGAAGAGCCACCTACACCAATGGCCATACCTAATGCAGCAATAAAAAACGAGATGGGTAATACGACATTAATAGCTGCAATAGCAGTTGAGCCTATCCAATTACCAACAAAAATGGTATCAACCAAAATGTTTAGGGACATTACCAGAATACCGATAGATGCAGGAACTGCCTGACGTATCAATAATTTACCAATAGGTTCTTGCCCTAAATCTTGTGTTGACACCTTAGCCATTAAACGGCTGTAGTTTCAGTTACTGCCCATTCTTCTACCATATTGGCAAGTACTTGTGAAAAATCGTCACGATCATTGAGGCAAGGAATAACTGTGAATTCTTCACCACCAACTTCATGGAAGATTTCTTCTCCTTCCATAGCTATTTCCTCAAGCGTTTCTAGACAGTCACTAACAAAAGCAGGAGTAACAATAGCCATTTTTTTAACACCTTCTTTCCCCATGCGTTCAATTGTTCGGTCTGTATAAGGTTTTAACCATGGATCAAATCCAAGTCTGGATTGAAAAGTGGTAGAATAAGTACCGTTTTTCAAGCCTATTTTTTTCGCTACATTAACCGTAGTGATTTCGCACTGATGGCGGTAACAAAATTCATGTTGTGGACTTCCCTTCTTAAAACAACATTTGCCATTCATCTTACAATTGCCGTTAGTAATATCACTCTTACGGATATGTCTTTCGGGAACTCCATGGTAACTAAAAAGAATATGTTCATAATCTAAGCCATCAAGTTTTTCTGCTATACTTTTTGAAAGCACGTTTATATAATCTTCACGATGATAAAATGCTGGTGTACGAGTGATTTTTACATGGGGAAAATATTCTGAAACCAACTCATCAACTTTTACATCAATAGTCTCAGTTGTAGCCATAGCAAATTGTGGATATAGTGGAATGGTTTTGATTTCGGTACAGCCTTTATCTACCAATTCCTGTAGCCCTTTTTTAATGGTCATACTACCATAACGCATAGCTAAAGCTACAGGGTAGTCTACTTGATTTTGCACTTTTTCTTGAAGCCGTTCAGACAAAACGATTAGAGGAGAACCTTCTTCCCACCAAATCTTTTGATAGGCCTTTGCAGACGCCTTTGGTCTTGTGTTTAAAATAATACCTTTAACTAAAAGGGTTCGTGCCCAAAGAGGTACATCAATAACACGCTCGTCCATTAAAAATTCACCTAAGTATCTTTTGACATCTCTAGGGTTTGGGCTGTCTGGCGAACCCAAATTAACTAATAGTACTCCTTTTTTCATGCTTCAATTTTTCATAAACAAAAATACAACTCTATTTACAATATAATTAATCAACAACAATAGGAATTATTAATACTGTTATCATCAAATATTTTTAACTTTTAGAAGTTATTATTTTAAGATAAAACATCTATAATATCAGTCTTTAAACGAGTTTTGAGGATTGAATATGGCTGTTTCAAGGAATTAAATATCTTTACGTGTTCTGATTATACAGTTCAAAATGAAAAAACGTCTTACCTTATTTATACTCACAATTTCAATGACATGCTTTGCCCAGCAAAAATACCAAAGTTTACTTTGGAAAATTACTGGTAATGGTCTAGAAAAACCATCATATCTCTACGGAACCATGCATGTGAGTAAAAAAGTGGCCTTTCGTTTAGATGATGTATTCTACAAAGCTTTAAACGAAAGTGATTGCATTGCCTTAGAATCTGACCCTATGACATGGCCAGGTTTTAATTACAATATGATGCTAAATGAAATGGGGAGATATAATAATTACAGGAACGAATTCTACACTAACCTTTTTAAACTAACGCACCCTGAAGAAATGGCTGTAAGGGCTTCTGTTAGAATGGATAATGGAGCTGTTAATGCATACTTATACAGAAAAAACAATGCTGCCGATAATTTTGAAGAAGAAACCTACTTAGACATGTTCATTTATCAAGCAGGAAAGAAAAACGGTAAGGACATATACGGATTAGAAGATTTAGCAGAGTCTCGTTATTTAACCACAAAAGCTGCTTATAATGCTACCAAAAAGGATTTAGACCCTTGGATTCAGAAACTGTATGCTAAAGAAAATCCATATCTAATTCAAGAAAACTTGTATCGTGACAGAAACCTTGATTTGTTAGATTCTATTGGCGCTGGAGTAAATACTAAGTTTTACAGAGAGAACATGCTGTTTATTCGCAATGAAAACATGGTAAATGCTTTGATAGAATTAATGCCCAATAAATCAGTATTTGCTGGTGTAGGGGCGGCACATTTACCAGGTAACCAAGGTATGATTAACATGCTAAGAGACAGAGGCTATACTGTGAAGGCCTTGACCTCCGAACAAACCGATTACAGTAAAAACGAAAAAACAAAGTTCGATAGCCTTTTTGTAGCACCAACACTAAAAATGCATAATACTCCTGATGGTTTTTTAGGCTTAAACACTTATGATAAACTCAGAGAATTCTCTTATGGTGGTCAAAAATATTACCTAGACCCAGATATGACTAATGGTGCTTATTTAACGGTTAACAGAATTAGTCGTTTTACCTATTTACCAAACGAAAAAGAAAATATTACTTTAAAAGAAATCGATGATTTACTATATGAGGATATCCCAGGAGATATTGTAAGTAAGAAAGAATTGACGCGTCCATATCCAGGATTAAGTATAATTAATAAAACCAAAAAGGGAGAATTTCAGAAGTACCATATTTATCAGACACCTTTAGAAATTATTATCATAAAATTTGCTGGTCGTAGTGATTTTGTATTACAACACGAAGAAAAAATATTTAACTCAATAACCCTTAAAACCCCTTCGGATAGTAGCATTTTATTTGTATCGCCGAACAAAAAGTTTCAGGTTAATTTTCCTAAATATTACACCACCAGCAACTTGCATAACAGTGGTAAAAAACTACTAGAAGGTTATCAAAATAATGCCTACTATTTTGTACAGGAAGCAGCACTTCATGATTTAACATATATCGAAGAAGACCGTTTTGAAGCTAAATACTTTCACCATGCGCTTTATAAAGCCTATAAGCTTAAAGAGAAGGAAGGAAGATTTAAGGCTGGTGTATACAAAAATTATGAATCTTATGCAGTTTTAGATTCGGCTTTGGGTAAAAATCTTCACCTAAAAACTATAATAAAAGACGGAAGCTATTACCTTTTAGGTTATGTTGGCACTAACGAGACTAAGAAATCTAATTTCTTTAAGTCCTTTAAATTTAACACAACCGATTATACAGGTTTTGAAAAAGTTACAGACACTTCATTACATTTTTCAGTACTGACCAATGCCAAAGCTCCAATACCAAACCCTTATGGTTATGGTAGCTACAACAATAAGGATGCTAAGGATTACGAAGAGAAAACAAAATCTACGACTTACTCTACAAAGGCCAATGAGCAGATAGTGGTTTCTAGAATGAAGTTTCATGATTTACAGATGTATCATAATGTAGATAGTTTATGGAAAGACATTGAGCGAAAAGTAAATTACAGCTCGCGTTATTACACGCCAGAAAATAAGTTTAACATCTCTAATCGCACTAAGTCAAAGAAGGATGATATTTATTATTATAGCTTCACCTATACAGATTCAAATAGTACTAAACAGGTGATGGTAAAAAATGTTTTGAGAAAAGGTGTGCTTTTTGAATTGAAGACCTTAATCGATTCTATTAGTGGACCATCAAAATTTGTAACTGAATTCTACAACACTTTTACACCTATTGATACCCTAATGGGCAAAAGTGTTCTCAACGATAAGACCGAGCAATTCTTTGATGCCTTAAAACAAAACGACAGTATCGTTTTAGAGTCTTATAATCTTATAAAGTTTAAAAAACACAACAGTAAGGATATTGTAGCTGTTTTAAAGGATTTTGAGTTTAAGAAAGAACGTTTAAACATTAAATCGCACCTTGTTGAAAAACTTATTGAAATTGATCTGGAAAGTAACCTGGTGTTTATTAAGCAATTGTATTTTGATAGTTATTCTGACCCACAAATACAAAGTTCGATCTTAGAAGGTTTGTTTGATTCTAACAAAAAAGAGAATTACGACCTTGCTATGGATTTAATGGAGCGCGATTTACCATTAGGAGCTGTCGGTAGTATTTTTTATAATTATTACATCAAAGATTCTTTAGAATTAAAAGCTACTTTATATCCTAAAATCCTTCAATACAGTACCATTAGTGAGTATAAACAACCGCTTTACGATTTATTGGCTAAGGTAAAAGACAGTGGGTATATAAAAATTAAAACCTACAGTAAGTACAAAAACCAACTGATAAACGATGGTAAAATAGAAGTGAAACGAAGTCTAAGTAATGATAATTATGGTTACAGATCGTATTCCGATGACTTAGTGACTTATGTAAATCTTATTTTTCCTTATAGAAAAGAACGAAGTGCTAAAGATTTTTTTGAAAAAATGCTAAATGTAGAGGATAAATCGGCATTGGTAAGATACTATGTGTTGCTTACCAAAAATAAGGAAGCTATTCCAAGTGCACTTAAAGAAAAATTAGTTGAAGACGAAGACAATCAATACTATCTTCTTGAAGCCTTAGAACATGCTAAACTACTGAAAACCATAAAATCACTTAACGTTAGTCAACAACAGTATGCGAAATCCAAGTTACTATCTCAAGCCAATTACGAAAAAGAAAAAGACTCAATTAAATTTCTAATGAAACGTGATTTTAAAACAGATAAAGGTAAAGATGCTGTGATGTATTTCTTTAAAATTGACAAGAATGATGAATACTCTGGCAAATCCGAAATACTACATTATATTGCTTTTATAAAACCAAAAGACCCTAAACAATTGGTTGTAGATTTTTACAATATATCTGAAAACTATGGGACAACTGTAGATGAAACCAAAACCTTAGAAGAGCAATACGAAGAGATTATCAATTTATCCATTTACAAAGACCGAAAGCGCGTCACTCCGAGTGCTCGTGGTAGTTATAATGGCTATTATGATTATTAATTTTTTATGATGATGCTTGTGTATACTTCTTAGGCGTAGTCCCAAATTTCTTTTTAAAAGCTGCTATAAAATGACTAGAAGTACTATAACCCACTTTTAACCCAACTTCATTGACATTATAATCACCAGACTCAAGTAGTTTGCGTGCCACTTCCATTTTATAATCAAATAAAAAACCATACACCGTATCTCCATAGATCTGTTTAAAACCTTCTTTTAGTTTTTTAAGGCTTAAATCTACACTTTGTGATAATTCTTTTAGACTTGGCGGCTCAGCCATATTAACAATAATAATATCTTTAGCTTTTTTAAGCTTTGCTACATTGACTTCATCTACTAAAAACGGACATTGCTCTATGTCTGCATCTTCGCTACGATTAAAGTACAAGCTCAATAATTCATATACTTTGCCTTTAAAATATAAAGGCTTAATTGAGTTATTAAGATTAAAACTTATTAATTGATTTAAGACCACAGCCATAGACGGATTGATTTTACCATCTGTATAATACTTTTTATCCTTATTGTCTTCAGACAGGAATGTTACATAATTGGCATCCTGAGAAAACAAGCCATGAAACTTTTTAATAGAAATAACAAAGGACACCAACCAAGATTGTGGTTTAAGCTCTAAATGGATAGGTAGATCGCGTTGCGGATTATAAAGTAATAAAGACATATCCTCTAAAATATTCAATGTATAGTTTCCTTGATTAAAGACAAAATCAGCAGCACCTTTAGTACAGAAATGAAACTGAATGTAACTGCTATCAATCTCGCGTTCAAGAATTTGAATAGTAGTATTGTCGTTCTTAGATGTTAACACAAAAAAACCATCCTCAATAAAAGTTTCATCGAAAGTACCTCTAGCGACACTTTTTGAAGTCGTTTTTCTTAAATTCATTTTCTTCTTATTTAGATTCGTTCTAAACAAAAGGTCAAAAAACCCTTGATTTTACTGTAAAAGTATGATAAAAATCATATTTCATTAAAAAACAAAGTAAAAAACCCAGAAACGACACTTTAAGTTCTTCTAGCGTTACTTTTATATAGGTAACAAAATTATTTTTGTTCCACTATTTGAAATTAATTTTCAGGAAAAAACAATATCGAGTTGTTATATAAGCAAATGCAACAACACAAGAGTACATATTTTTATGCCATTGGCCTTAGCTATAAAAAAGCTGACGCTGAAGTACGTGGTCATTTTAGTTTAAGTGATACTGCAAAACAAAACGTATTAGCGCAAGCTAAAGCAAATGGTATTGAAAGTGTTTTAGTAATTTCTACCTGTAACAGAACCGAGCTTTATGGCTTTGCCGAACATCCTTATCAGTTAATTCATTTACTTTGCGAAAACACCAAAGGTACTGTAGAGGAGTTTCAAAATGTCGCTTATGTCTATAAAAACAAAGAGGCCATAAACCATATGTTTCGCGTGGGCTCTGGTTTAGACAGTCAAATTCTTGGAGACTTCGAAATTATCAGCCAACTTAAATTTGGAGCTCGAGCATCAAAAAAAGAAGGTCTACTAAACTCTTTCTCAGAAAGGTTAATTAATGCTGTTATACAAGCTAGTAAGCGTATTAAAACTGAAACCGAATTATCTTCTGGTGCAACATCTGTATCTTTTGCTTCTGTTCAATACATTATGAATAATGTTCAGAATATTTCAGAAAAAAATATTCTACTTTTTGGTACTGGTAAAATAGGGCGTAATACTTGTGAAAATTTAGTAAAGCATACTCAGAATTCGCACATCACCTTAATCAATAGAACAAAAACCAAGGCAGAGGAAGTTGCTGGTAAGTTTAATCTCATTGTAAAAGATTATGAAAACTTAGAACAAGAGATTAACGGTTCTGATATCGTCATTGTTGCAACTGGAGCACAAAATCCAACGGTTTATAAATCTTTAATCTCAACAGAAAAACCCTTACTGGTTTTAGATTTATCGATTCCCAAAAATGTAAATGAAAATATTAGTGAATTGTCTAATACTACATTAGTGCATTTAGATGATTTGGCTAAGATTACGGATGACACTCTAGAAAATCGAAAAGCATATATTCCTGCAGCAGAGGAAATTATTGAAGATATTATGTCAGAATTTAATGCCTGGTTAGACACACTTAAATTTGTCCCTACAATTCAGGCCATTAAGCACAAGCTTACCGATTATAAAAACTCTGAATTAAGTACCCAACGTAAAAAACTAGTTGATTTCAATGAAGATCAAGCTGAGTTGATTACCAATAATATTATTCAGAAAATCACTAACCAATTTGCCCATCACTTAAGAGAAGATGGCAATTCTGCAGATGAGAGCATAGAACTCATCAAAAAAATATTTCAGTTAGAAACTACCGATAATGTCTAAAATTATTCGCATTGGCACACGCGATAGCCAGCTCGCTATGTGGCAAGCAAAAACGGTTCAAGCCCAACTTGAACATTTAGGTCATAAAACTATTCTGGTTCCTGTAAAATCAACTGGAGATTTAGTTCTCGATAAGCCTTTATATGAATTAGGGATTACAGGAATTTTTACCAAGACTCTAGATATTGCAATGCTTAATGAAGATATTGACATTGCAGTACATTCACTTAAAGATGTGCCAACCATTTTGCCTAAAGGCATTGTCCAAGCTGCTGTTTTAAAGCGTGGTAACGTAAACGATACGCTTGTTTTTAAAAAGAATGAAGAGTTTTTGTCTGCAAGAAATGCGGTCATAGCTACTGGCAGTTTACGAAGACGTGCGCAATGGCTAAATCGCTATCCAACGCATACAGTTGTTGGACTACGTGGCAATGTTAACTCTAGGCTTCAAAAATTAGAAGACAACGAGGATTGGAATGCTGCTATTTTTGCTGGCGCAGGAATAGGTCGTTTAAACCTCACCCCAGAAAATTCAATAAATCTACATTGGATGATTCCTGCTCCCGCACAAGGCGCTATTATGATTACAGCTTTAGAAAGTGATGAGAAAGTTAGAGCTATTTGCGCAGAGATTAACCATGAAGAGACAGAAATAAGCACTTCAATAGAACGCGAATTTTTAAACAGACTCGAAGGAGGTTGTACCGCTCCAATTGGTGCATTAGCTTATATTAAAAATGAAGAGGTTAACTTTAAAGGGATTCTTTTAAGTAAAGATGGCACCAAAAAGATTGAAGTTTCTAAGGTTGTACCTTTAGGTAAACATGAAGGTCTGGCGGAGTTCTGCGCAGATTATATTATTGGCAAAGGTGGTAAAACCTTGATTGATCAGTTACAACGTAGTGATAAAACAACCAATATTTATTCCACTAAAAAATTAACCGACGATCAGTTATTATTTTTTCATAATGATGTCGTAGCTGAAAGTAATGATGCTATAAAAATTAGTTTGAATCGTATTCCTAAAACTGTAATCAGAAACGAGATCCAGAACGTTATCATTACTAGTAAAAATACAGTTGAGGCCTTATTAACTAATTTCTCAGCTCCAGAATTGCAATTCAAAAATATTTATTGTGTTGGTAGACGCACCAAACGTATGGTAGAAAAGCGCATAGGTAAAGTTACTCACACAGAAGCTAATGCCAAAAAACTTGCGGACTACTTAGTTGAATATATGGATGGAACAGAAGTCACCTATTTCTGTAGCGATTTACGATTAGATGATTTACCAAATACATTAGCTTTAAATAATATCACACTAAACGAAATTGAAGCTTACCAAACTAAGTTTGATGCGGATAAAGTAGATAGTAATTTAGATGGTGTTATGTTTTACAGCCCATCAACAGTTGAAAGTTTTTTAAAACAAAACAAAGCTAACGGCATAGCTTTTTGTATTGGAGAAACTACTGCTAAGGCAGCTAAAAACTATTTTGAAGACGTTCGTATTGCTAAAGTCCCAACCGTTGAAAGTGTTATTGAATTAGTAAACGAACATTATATTCCTGCGTAGGCAGGAATCTTTTGAATTGAAACTTAAATAAGTTTTAAAAGAAAGAATTAAAAATATGGAGAACAAAAACAAAGAGATACCTGCTTCCAAAGGTATTCGCAACGATTTATTCTTAAGAGCATTAAAAGGCGAAACTGTAGATCGTCCTCCCGTATGGATGATGCGTCAGGCTGGTCGATATCTTCCTGAGTTTATGGAAATAAAGGCCAAGTACGATTTTTTTACACGTTGTCAAACACCTGAGTTAGCAAGTGAAATTACAGTACAACCAATACGTCGTTATGGTATGGATGCCGCTATATTATTCTCTGATATATTGGTAATTCCGCAAGCCATGAACATTGAGGTACAAATGAAACCAAATTTTGGGCCTTACTTACCAAATCCTGTACGCTCTCAAAAAGATGTTGATAATGTTATTGTCCCTGATGTAAAGGATGCTCTAAACTATGTATACGAAGCGATAAAGGCTACTAAAGAAAAACTTAATAACGAAATTCCGCTTATCGGTTTTGCGGGCTCACCATGGACCATTTTATGTTATTGTGTACAAGGTCAAGGCTCTAAGAACTTTGATAAAGCCAAAGAGTTTTGCTTTACTAATCCCATTGCTGCACATCAGCTATTACAGAAAATTACTGATACCACAATTGCTTATTTAAAAGAAAAAGTAAAAGCAGGTTGTAATGCTGTACAAGTTTTTGATTCTTGGGGAGGCATGTTATCTCCTGTAGATTATCAGGAATTTTCCTGGCAATATATTCAACAAATTATCGATGCTTTAAAAGACGATGCTCCAGTCATTGCTTTTGGTAAAGGTTGTTGGTTTGCTTTAGGTGAAATGGCTAAATCTGGTGCTTCTGCACTTGGTATAGATTGGACTTGCTCCGCTCGTAATGCGCGCTATTTAACTGGCGGCAACATAACCTTGCAAGGTAATTTTGATCCGACACGTTTATTCTCACCACCATCAGAAATTAAGAAAATGGTACATCAGATGATTAATGCGTTCGGAAAAGATAAATACATTGTAAATTTAGGTCATGGTATTTTACCTAATATTGGTTTAGATAATGCTAAGGCATTTATAGATGCTGTTAAAGAATATAAGAGTCCATCTTAATTTTCTTATAGAGAATAAACCATTATCTTTAGTTGGTGTAACAAGATATATACATGAGCGTCTTGTTTAGTGACAGGTTTATATATTCTTAAAAAGGATATTGTAAGCTCTTGATAATAAAGTTAAATTAAAAAGATTTCAGCATTCGCAGAAAATATTATGATTAAAAATATATTTAGAGGACTTCAGGTTTACACAGGTGCCTATGGTTTAATTTCAAAATTGAAATTATGGAAGTACTTTGTTATTCCTGTTATTATAAGTGTAGTCGTCTTTATAATGATTTTTGTTTCGGCTTACGGTCTATCAGATAATCTTGGTCAATGGATTGCAAGTATTTGGGTTTGGGAATTTGGTAAAGCTAGATTTACAGCAATTTCTACTTTTGTTGGAGGCATTGTGATTTTCGCGATAGGGCTTATATTATATAAGCATATCATCATGGCGTTGTCTTCACCGTTTATGAGTCCTGTTTCAGAGAAAATTGAAGCTTATTTTACAGGTAAACCTGCAAAAAACTATGTCAATACAAATTTTTCTAAGCAACTTATTCGTGGTATCAGAATTGGCATGCGAAATTTGTTTAAAGAATTAACACTTACCATACCTATTCTACTTCTTAAGCTTATACCAGTTGTTAATATATTCTCAACCGTATTACTCTTCTTAGTACAAGCTTACTATGCTGGTTTTGCTAATATGGATTACACTCTCGAACGTCATTTTAAGTATAGAGACAGTGTTGCTTTTATTAGAAAAAACAGAGGCTTAGCAATTGGAAATGGCATTGGGTTTTTGTTATTGTTACTTATTCCTGTTGTTGGAGTGATATTAGTATTACCACTAAGTGTAACCTCAGCTTCGGTTATTGCAGTAGATTTATTATTTGATGACGATGAAGAAATAGGTTTTGAACCTTTTGACAAAATAGATTTGAACTAATGATTGTATTTGATGGTTTCGAAATTAATCCCGTTCATAATGGTGATGCATGGAAAATTTGCGATTTATGTGTGGCAAATGCAGATCGGTTTAAACGCTATTTTCCAAAAACTTTAGAGCAGAATTTAAATCCTACACTTTCTCAATTATTTGTAAAAAAGAAAGTGAAACATTTTGAAAATAAAGAAGAATTCTTATTTACATTAAAGCAATCTGAGACTAGAGTATTAGTTGGTCTTATCTATATCAAAGAACTCAATTGGGATACAAAACAAGGAGAATTTGCCTATTGTATTGACTATAACTTTAAAGGGCAAGGTTTAATGACCAAAGCCATAAGAGAATTGTCCAATTACGCCTTTGAAAGTTTAGGTCTCAAAACACTTCAAATTATTGTACATAAAGACAATCTTGGAAGTGTAAAAGTAGCTACAGGTAATAATTTTGAATGGCAAAAAACAAATGAAAAAGGATTTACACCTCCAGGTGAACAATCATTAGATATGGAGGTATATGAATTTTATAAAGCATAAGATTTGAAAGATAAATTTTTCAATTATATACACCAACTTCAAGACACCATCACTTTTAAATTAGAAGGTATAGATGGTAAAGCAAAGTTTAAAGAAGATATTTGGAAACGCCCTGAAGGAGGTGGTGGCAGAACTCGTGTTATTGAAAACGGAAATGTATTCGAAAAAGGCGGTGTTAATATATCTGGTGTCCATGGTAAGTTACCAGAAAGCATGCAAAAGTACTTCGGTGTAGAAGACGCTGATTTCTTTGCCTGTGGACTAAGCTTAGTGTTGCACCCTAAAAATCCAATGGTACCTACAGTACATGCCAATTGGCGTTATTTTGAAATGTATGATCAAGATGGCAATATTGTTGACCAGTGGTTTGGTGGTGGACAAGATTTAACACCGTACTATCTGTTTGATGAAGACGCCAAGCATTTTCACCAAATCTGTAAAACAGCCTGTGATAAACATAACTCAGAATTCTACCCAAAATACAAAGCCAGATGCGATGCGTACTTTTATAATTCTCATAGAAATGAAGCGCGTGGTTTGGGTGGTTTATTCTTTGATTATTGTAAAAAGACCGAAGAGATGAGCATGCAAAATTGGTATGACTTTGTCACTGAAGTTGGAAATAGTTTTATAGAAGCCTATGTGCCGATTGTTGAAAAACGAAAAGATTTATCATACACTCAAGAACAACGCAACTGGCAAGAAATTCGTCGTGGTCGTTATGTAGAGTTTAACTTGGTGCATGATAAAGGGACTTTATTTGGATTGAAGACCAATGGAAGAATTGAAAGTATCCTTATTAGCCTACCTCCACATGTACAATGGGTATATGACCACCACCCAGAAGAAGGAAGTGAAGAAGAACGATTGCTTAAAGTATTACAAAAACCAAAAAACTGGATATAGTTATGTTCCCGATTAGAAGAAATAGACGTCTTAGAACCAACGAAGCTATTAGAAGCTTAGTCCGTGAAACCATCATCTCTCCTAACGATTTTTTAGTACCACTTTTTGTAGTAGAAGGGAATGGTATTAAGGAAGAAATTGCTTCTATGCCAAACTACTATCGTTATAGTTTAGACTTACTTAAAGAAGAAGTTAAAACACTTTGGAGCTTAGGTTTAAAATCGGTTTTACTTTTTGTGAAAGTCGATGATGCCTTAAAAGACAACAAAGGCATTGAGGCTTTAAATCCAGATGGATTAATGCAACGTGCTATAAAAACAGTTAAAGACGTTTGCCCAGATATGTTGGTGATGACTGATGTCGCTTTAGACCCTTTCTCTTCTTATGGGCACGATGGTATTGTTGAAGGAGGAAAAATTATCAATGATGCTACGGTTGAAGTATTAGCAGAAATGAGTATTTCTCATGCCGAAGCAGGTGCAGACTTTGTAGCTCCAAGTGATATGATGGATGGTCGCATTCTTGGTATTAGAGAAGGCTTAGACCAATCTAACTTTTTAGATGTTGGTATTATGAGTTATTCTGCAAAATATGCTTCTGCATTTTATGGCCCTTTTAGAGACGCTCTAGATTCTGCACCTGTAGATATGGTTAATGTGCCAAAAGACAAAAAGACCTATCAAATGGATTTTGCTAATAGAGATGAAGCGATTAGAGAAACGGAAATGGATATTAATGAAGGGGCTGACATCGTTATGGTAAAACCCGGATTGAGCTATTTAGATATTGTCCGCGATATTAGAAATAGTTTTGAAATCCCAATTGCAGTTTATCAAGTTTCTGGTGAGTATGCTATGCTTAAGGCTGCTGCTGAAAAAGGTTGGTTAGACCATGATGCGGTAATGTTAGAGCAAATCACATCTATTAAACGTGCTGGTGCTGATATTATAGCCTCATATTTTGCTAAGGATGTGGTAAAGTTAATATCATAATAGCTATCTTTTGGAGGTATGATGAGAAAAAGCATCCCTCATATTGCATTTCAAGCTACCGAAAAGACAAGCTTTGGTTTTGATATAGTTCCTCTTGATTATATCAGGCAACAAAAAGGTTTTGATCATAATCCTGAGCAACCTCATCAGTTAAAATTCTATAATCTCATATTTTTTACCGAAGGAAAAGGCAGACACTTCATTGATTTTAATTGGTATCCCATACAAGAGAACACTTTAATTTATTTAACCAAAGACCAGGTAAATGCTTTTGATTTTTCTACTGATTTTAAAGGCTATTGTATGCTGTTTACTGAAGATTATTTTATAGATAGCTTTTCTCATCTGCCAAAAGATTTCGTGTTTCGATTATTTAATCCGCAATTATTTTCGCCCATTCTTCAGGTTCCAAGGCAATCTGATTTTAATAGCTATTTCAGTTTATTGCTAACTGAATTTGCAAATCGAGCGGCTTTTAATCAAAAAACAATCTTAGAATCCCTTTTCGTTATTCTAGTTTCTAAAGCAGAATATTACAAGCAGCATCAAACATTTCATATTAAAAATTCTTCTCAAATTCAATTGTTTCAAAAGTTTACTAAGCTTCTAGAAGATAGTTTTCATAACACCAGAAGTGCAAATTTTTATGCTTCTGAACTAGGAATTACCTATAAGCATCTTAATACAATTTCAAACGAATTAGTTAACAAAACTGCCAAAACTGTCATTGACGACTATGTTATTCTTCAGGCTAAACGTAACCTTATCAATTCTTCTATAAAGAGCACACAACTCGCTTATAAACTCGGTTTTGAAGATCCGACTAATTTCACCAAGTATTTTAAGAAAAATACGGGTTTAACCCCAAAATCATTTAAAAACAGTATTAAATAAAACAATAGGTTCGATTTTAACCATTTTTATTCTGATTTTCATCTTTTATGCAGGCTTTATTTGTTTCAAATTTGCACCAAACAAACACTAACACATGAAACGAATCACAACAATTATTGCTTTAGCTGTGTTAATAACAGCGTGTAATTCAAAGAAAAAAGAAACAGAAGACACACAAACAGAACCTATGGAAACAACAACAGAATTATCAAACAAAGAAAAAGCTGCGGCTTTATTGGTAAGCTTAGAAACTGGTGACCAAACACCAATTTCTTATATTAATCCTGATAAATATATTCAACATAATCTTGCCGTTGGTGATGGTTTAGCAGGATTTGGAGAAGTTATGAAACACGCACCAGAAGATGGTTTTAAAGCTAAGGTAGTTCGTTCATTTGAAGACGGTGACTATACTTTCTCACACACTATTTATGATTTTTTTGGTCCAAAAATAGGCTTTGATATTTTTAGATTCGAAAATGGAAAAATCGTTGAGCATTGGGACAATTTAGCTGAGTTAACACCAGCAAACCCAAGTGGACATTCGCAAACCGATGGAGAAACAGCAATAAACGATTTAGATAAAACGGAAGCAAACAAAGTAATAGTCGAGGATTTCTTAAACACTGTTTTAGTTAATGGTGGTTTTGATAAAATGAGTAACTATTTTGATGGAGATAATTACATTCAGCATAACTCTATGATTGGTGATGGTTTATCGGGTTTAGGTAAAGCTTTAGAAGAGATGGCTAAAAATGGTGTAACTATGGTTTATGACAAAGTCCACAAAGCCCTTGGCGAAGGTAATTTTGTATTAGCTGTAAGTGAAGGTAAATTTGCTGGAGCGCATACGTCATTCTATGACCTGTTTAGAATTGAAAATGGTAAAATAGCTGAACATTGGGATATTATTGAAACCATATTACCTGAAACTGAGCACAAAAACACCAATGGTAAATTTAATTTCTAAGACTATGAAAAAGTTAGTTTTAATACTACTGGCGATAGTAGCAACAGGATGTAATCAAAATTCAGAAACTACGGAGTCTTATGTGATAGAAGTTACGACCTTTAAATACAAAGCTTCTGTAAATGCTGGTGATTTTTGGAAAGAAGATGCCAAGATTAAAGATATCTACACGAGCAAACAGCCTGGTTATATAAGCAGGGAAAGTGGTTATTCTAAGGGAACCAATGAAGTTGTCGTTGTAGTAAAATGGAAAACCATGGCAGATGCTGAAGCTTCTATGAATAAGTTTATGAGTGATACTTCAGTAGTAACATATGTTAATATGATTGCTGCTCCAACCATGAAAATGGAACGGTATGCCGTGAAGTAGATATGTACTAGAGCAAAGGCCTAATTAATAGCAAAACAGCTTGAGTAAGAACTCAAGCTGTTTTATTTCTTTAAAAAATTATTCAAAAAGTTTAATATTTTTTGTGCTTCCTCCAATATTATAGCTCAAACCAACTGTTGAAATTACATTACCATCAGATTCTGTATTAACATTAAAATCTTCACCAAAAGTATAAGTTATTAGAATATTATCAGCTAGCTTATACTCAATATTTAAAACAGCTTTAAGATCATCTTTTGATTCTAAATTGCCTGAGTTATCCATCAATTCCAAGTACTGAAATCGTTTAATAAATTCACCCGAAAAAGAAAGTTTGTCTTTTTCAAAGACCAATTTTGCTCCGACATCAAAATTATCTGATTCTACATTGTCTATAATTTCATTTTTTATAAATCTCAAAACCCCTAAAAATTCAAACTTTTCGCTTTCTGTCCTGTATGAAGGTGTCAGCCAAAAACCCCATTTTGGCAAACTAGAATTATCAAATTTGTTATTATTAAAATCTAGCGTTAAAGCCGTAGCAAATTCTAAGAAAAAACCTTTGTAGTTGTTATTGTTAATATCTACTAAATCTTCTACCGCTTTTGCTTTAGATTGGATGTCACTCTTCTTTTTAGTTAATACCTGAGCCACTAAAGTGCCATTAATATAAGTTTGTAATTTGGATTGAGTATCTAAAGGGGAGTTTATGTTATACTTTTTTAAAGGAGCTACAATATCTTTATCAACAGTTTGTCTAATACGTTCCTTAACTGTAGAATTTAGTCCCTTAGAATTAAACAACTTTTCAATTTCGGAAGGGATATCTTCTAGAAATTTATCAAAATCTTTATATCCAGGGTCAAATGCTAAAGTTTGAATTACATTGATGGCACTTACCATCGTCAAACGAACTTCCTTTAACGCTAATAAAGCCTGTTGGAGCTTTTCTTTGTTTTTATTTGATGGTGATCCTGAGAGAATAAGTGTTCTGTACCCAATACCTAAACGAGTACCAGAACTAACCATATCGTCTTCAATTTGATTTTCAATATCCATAGTTGCAATTGAGATTGAGGAGTTCCTAGCTATATTGGTCCAAACTGAATTGAGGCTGGGATCTAGTAATTTATCAAAAGTTAAATTTTTATGGTTAAATAGCCAGTAAGGTGAAAATTCCAATGCAAGGTTTTGAGGAATTGAAAACCCATTTTCATCAGAAAAATTATCAAACAAATTTGCTTTGAATGCATCAAAAGTTGTTGGCCTCGCAATTTCTGTAGGCTGAACCCCTAAAATTGTAAACGCAGGTGATGATGGTGCTTTTAACTCTGTTAAATCAAGATCTTGCCCATTTGAATAATTAAAGAATAGCAGAATATTTAATATTAATAGTCTTAGTCTCATAACTTAAATAAATTTAATAAATGTTGTATAATAAATAGCAGAATTGTCTTCCTCTACATCCTCATTATATGTTTCCACTTCTTTACCATTGATATAATAAGAAACACTTGTTTTATTGGTATCCGGATTGGTATCAGTAACCAATGAACCTATTAGAATAAAAGTTCCTACTAACTTTGCCCCTGTGCCTATCTTTACGTTTATTATACTTCCAGTGTGATATTGCCCTTCAACGTCTCTAAAGCTGGAATCACCATCTTGCCCATTTCCAAAAGTAATCGTTAAGTAGTATGCTTCACCCGATGTGACATCGAACTCAGTTTCATTTACAATATTTTTCATGCTTTCTTAGTTTTAATTATTATTTAATACTTTAATATTTATAATACTTTTTACACTATCCAGGTCTCTCTTGTAATCCATAAATTTTGGGATTCTTATAGGCTTACTAGTCTTAGCTTTACCATTTAAATCAAGGTATTTAACTTCAATAGTTTTTCCTTCAAGTAATTTTGCTTCTATTGTAGCTTTTTGATCTTTCTTGTTGGTTGTAATATAAAATTTCTGGTCTTTCTTAAACTCTTTGAAAATATCGTCAGCTATTTTTAGTGAATCCTTCTTTCTTTCCTTTTTAGCATCATTGTCTAACTTATTTTTTTCAAATTCTTTAACCTCTTTGTTTAAATAAAATGTAGTAATGGAGCCACCCATTAAAACTGCAAAAGTTGCTATACCTATCATTCTTTTTGCATTTAAGATATCTTTCTTTAAGCTGGTAATTAGTCTATTGTGCGTGTTATTAATCTTTATGGGGCTTCTCATATCTAAAGAATCGAGAGGAATTTCCTGCCCAACAGAGATTTTAAATATCGCCCAGTATACTAGAATAAGCGGTAAGAAAAAACCAACATAAATATACGTGTTTTCTGACTTAAATAATGCTGTCAAAGTCAACCCATAAGCTGTGTAAACCCCCAATAATATGTTTAAATATGTATTGTAGTTGTTTAAATGCCTATTGAGATTAGTAAATGTCTGATTAACTAGTTCTTGTCCTTTTTCTAGCCAAAACTGGTCAAAATCAAATTTTTTCGGCTCACTCATTTTAACTCTTTTTTAAATAAACTCTTTGGGTATTCTTGCCACAAGGACAGTTAACCACTATATAGTCGTTAATAATATCTTCTGATTCAACTTCTTCACCTCTAGCGAAAGCCTTGATTTTTATTTCGGACACTGGTCTGGTAACTGCAGTATAGATGGGTGAAATGATAACACTAAACTCTTTTTGACAAGAATCATCTTCGCAAGTAATCTTCTGTAATTTGTACGCAATAGTATTAGCTCCCATAATCTAAATATTAAATTATGCTACTAAATTAGGTCTAAAGGGAAGGGATGTAAATACCCAATAACAGGTATATTATCCTTAAAGTTACAAAATAATTGGTTATTAACATAAGTAGGTTTAAATTTTCTGAAGCCATATAGATATTGAAATTTCTTCATTTATTAAGGTTAATGCTAGGTTAACCTAACTCATTTTCTTTTTTCTCTTAACTCTTCACTCTAGATTTGTACCATCATCAATCATTAAAATCATTTAATCATGAGAACGTTAAACAACAATCAAATCACAGAAAGAGATCAAAGAACTAAGTCGTATAACTGGAATACCAAAAGACGTTTTAGATAATGATTTCAACATTTTAAACAGAGTTTATAGTATCATCAATCAAAAAAATCAATCAATCTTAAAACTATAAACTCTGTTTTATTTTTAACTTACGGTATTGTATGAAAAGAAAAATCAACCACTTAATAATTGCTTCTGCTTTAGGCTTAATAGCACTTTCTATAATTCAAGGCTATTTAATCAATAACACCTATGAGCTAAAGAAAAAAGCCTTCATAGCTGAGACTAAAACTTCAATAGCTAAGATAGATGATTTTTCTCCTGCACTAGATTCATTATCCGATTTTTGGCAAGAACACTTTATAAATAAGCTTATAGATTACAAGTTTAATTTAATAGAAAAAGAGGAGGTTATTATAAATTTAGAAAATGTAATAGACTCAATAAACGACACTTATATCGCTGAATATCAAAAAGAGTTACTTAAAAGTAATATCCCTTATGGTATTAAGTACCGCAAAAAAGTTACCACAATAATACTTCAGGATTCAACAAAAAACGATACGCTTTTTAATATCAATACAACACCCAAAAAAATTGCATTAGGTAACTTTATAGCCGAAGATAATAGCATAGGGATTAGCACAACTAGCTGGCAAACCGACCATTCATCGAGTAGAGTTATTAATGGTAAAAATGCAGAAGTTACATTCTACTTAACGTTTCAAACAGAAGATGAGATGGATATCGCTGGCTGGAAAAAAATTGTATTTAAGCAAATGCTTGGGCTTTTACTATTATCCTTACTCATATTTACTACAGTTATCGGATTACTCTACTACGCTATTAAAAGTTTAATTAAACAAAAGAAAATTGCAGATATTAAAACCGACTTTGTCAATAATATTACACACGAGCTTAAAACCCCTTTAGCCACCTTAACTTTAGCTACCAAAATGCTGAAGAATAATAACGTAAAACAACAACCTCAACTTATCGATAATACTGTAAATACTATAGAGCGTCAAAATAAACGGTTGCAAAAACTTATTGATCAGGTCTTAAGTAATAGCTTAGGCTATCAAGAAATTCATCTCAATAAAGAGTCTGTAAATATCAAAGATTATATCAACACGGTTTTAGACGACTTTATGCTATCAGTAAAATCTAAAAATGTCACGCTAAGCAGAAATTTTTCAATATTAAATAAAACTATCCATCTCGATAAATTTTATGTAACCACAGCGCTTTTAAACATTCTGGAAAACGCTGTAAAATACTCCGAAGATGATAGTGTTATTGATTGTACAATTGAAAGTAATTCAGAATTAAAAATTTCTATTAAAGATGATGGTCGTGGTATTTCTGACAAAGACAAAAAGTACGTGTTTGATAAATTTTTTAGAGCAGGACATAAAGAAATCCACAATGTAAAAGGGCTTGGACTTGGTTTATATTATACCAATCAAATCATTAAGGCCCATAATGGAAACATAACTGTAAAAAGTAAAGAAGGAAAGGGTACAACACTTATTTTAAACATTCCATTTCATTAAAAATCAATTATTATGAAGCACATTTTACTGGCAGAAGATGATTTAGATTTTGGAAACATCCTAAAGCAATATTTAGAAATATCAGGCTATATCATAACTTGGGCTAAAGATGGTAAAGAAGCTTTAGAATTATTTAAAAAAGACATTTACAACATTTGCGTTTTCGATGTGATGATGCCAAAAATGGATGGCTTCACTTTAGCAGAAAACATTGTAGATATTAACCCTGAAACGCCTTTTATATTTTTAACAGCACGCAAACTCAAAGAAGATAAAATTAAAGGTCTAAAACTTGGTGCAGATGACTACATCATTAAACCTTTTGAAGCTGATGAGCTCGTACTTAGGCTTAACAATATTTTAAAACGTACAGAAAAAGTATCAACACAATTACAAAAAACTGAAATTATAAAAATCAGTAACTACAGTCTTGATACCAAAAGATTAGAACTGACCTGTGATGATTACAAAAAGCAACTCACCCAAAAAGAAGGAGAACTTATACTGTTTTTATACCATCATAAAAACCAGCTATTAAAACGCGAAGACATCTTAAAGGCCGTTTGGGAAAATGACGATTTCTTTTCGGGCAGAAGTATGGATGTTTTTATAAGCAGGCTACGCAAATATTTTAAACTAGATTCTTCAATATCCATAGAGAGTATTAGAAATGTTGGCTTAGAATTTAAGATAAGTTAATGATAGGTCATGAGTGCAGTTTAAACCTTTTACTATGTCTAACCAGAAAGTCTTTCGACTGGGTTAAAATGAAATTCAAGTTAATGCTTGGTTAATGCTAGGTTAACGTCTGGCATTTTCTTTTTTACGTCGTTTTTGTCATCTACATTTGTTTCATAATCAATTAAAAACGAATAATCATGAATTTCAAAAAATCAAAAAAAGTAGAAAGAAGCATCAGAATAGTAGATGCAAAAAGAATTACTTGTTTAATGCTTATTACAACACTATTTTTAACATTAGGACTTAATGCACAAACAACACCTGAACCACCAGAACCACCTTCAATTTCAACCTCTAGCTCTAGTTCAACATCATCGTATTCTATTGAAGTCGATACCGACAACGACCAGCACAATAGCTCAGTTTCTATTTCAATCTCTGATGATAGTTATAAGTTTAGGGCTAGCTACCACAAATCTAAAAACGAAGGTGTAAAAACAATGTTGTTAGACCAATTAGGAAAAGGAAATCTTAGTATAAAAGGAAATACATACTTATGGTCAGATAGCCAAAATGGAGATGCAGTTTTTGAATGTAAATTAACCAAAGGGCATCTAAGAATATATGTGGATACCGAAGCAGCATCAAAAGGCTTTACCGAAAAAATCAATAAACTCGGTCAAGATTTAAAGTACTTTATCTCAGGTGCTGATGCTAAAAAAGAAACTGAAAAGGCCGAAGCTAGAGCTAAACGCGAACTAGAGCGTGCAGAACGTGAATTAGAAAAAGCAAAACGTGAAGTTGAGCACGCAACCAGAGAAGCTAAACGTGCTGCTAAAAAGAACTAAGCAAATCAATCAGAACTAAAAAAAGCCTTAACTTAAATAGCTAAGGCTTTTTTATGTTTTAATCTTTACCAAAAGGATTACCTGATAGCTTTTTTAATTCTTCTTGAGTAATTAAATCTCCTTCCATAGGCTCTTTTATTTCTGCAACCCCCTTGTGGTTTAGTTCAACGCTTTGAGCAATATAACTGAATTTATTATCGTAAAATTCTAAAATTAGGCCTGGTAGACCATTTATATTTCTAGGTCCATGTTTTACGGGTATATCCTTTGTAAACCATGCTATTCTTTTTTCGTTAGAACTATCTACAGCTTTTATACATAAATAACCATTAATTTTCTTTTCCTCTTCTGTAATCATCCAATCAATATCTTGAGCAATTAAACGTTTCTTTTTACCAATTAAATCAAATGTACTGATGTTGTAATCTCGACTCCAGTCTGTATAAAAATAACGTTCTCCACCAGCTCGTATCCAGGTAAAATTAATTCCTGTTGGAGTAATTGAAATAGCACCATCATTATTTTCGAACATGGGTGCATCTTTATCCTGAACATAATAACTAGCAACACTGTCATTAAAAATTAAATAGGCTTCGACAGGTTGTGCTTCGTTAAGTATATTTAAAGCTTTATTTTTTGCTTCAGAATTATCAGGGTTTTCATAGGGAGCTTCTAGCTCTGTTTTATCTAAGGAGACCAAATATGTTACTTTACCTTTTGTTTGTGACCACAGATGTAATGACACAAACATTATAATGAATAGAAGTGATTTTTTCATGTTATAATTTATGAATTTTATTTCAACATTGTTTTAACTATTCATTTTGTAACTTTGTGATAACTAAACTTCAATACATTAATGGGCTTACTCATTTTTTACGCCATAATTTCTATTTTCTTTTCATTTTTATGTTCTATTCTCGAGGCCGTTTTACTCAGTATTACGCCTACATTTATCAATGTAAAAAAGAAAGAAGGTAAAGCTTACGCTGATGATTTAGAAGAATTAAAAAAGGATGTTGACCGTCCTTTAATTGCTATTCTTACGTTAAACACCATTGCACATACCGTTGGTGCTATCTTGGTTGGTGTACAGGCCAAAGTCGCTTATGCAGAACTTTATGGAACCACTAAACGCAGTATTCTTGGTATGGAATTTACCGAAGATTTAATGGTTGGTGTAGTTTCTACGATTATGACGATCTTAATATTAGTAGCTTCAGAAATTATCCCTAAAACCATAGGTGCTACCTTTTGGAAACAGTTGGCCAACTTTACAGCAAAAGCCCTAAAGGTATTGATATTTCCATTAAAGTGGACAGGCATTTTGTGGTTACTTCAACTCACAACAAAATTAATTGGAGGTAAAGGTCATGGGAGTGTATTGAGTCGCGAAGGTTTTGTAGCGATGACCGAAATTGCTCATGAAGAAGGCGTATTTGAAGAAAATGAAAGCAAAGTCATCAAAAACCTGTTAACCTTTAAAGAAGTACAAGCCAAAGATATTATGACTCCTCGCACAGTGATGAAAACTGAAAATGAGACGATGAATATCGAAACTTTTTTTGCGGCAAACCAAAATATTCGTTTTTCTCGCATTCCTGTTTATACTGATGATACAGATAATATAACAGGTCTGGTTCTAAAAGATGAAGTCTTTAAAGAAATGGCTCTTGGTAATGGCTCTAAATTACTTTTAGATATTAAACGAAATATTATTATTGTTAATCGCAGTATACCTATTCCAAAACTGTTTGAACAGTTGGTAGAAAGCCGTAATCATATGGCTTTAGTTGTTGACGAATATGGTTCTGTCAGTGGCTTAGTTACTATGGAAGATGTTATTGAAACGCTTCTTGGACTAGAAATTATGGATGAAAGCGATAATGTATCTGACCTGCAAATGTTGGCCAGAAAAAGTTGGGAAAGCAGAGCCAAACGTTTGGGGCTAATAGAAAACGATAATCCCGAAAACTAATGTTAACCTGTTATATTGAAACACCTCTTGGTCAAGCAAAAATTGTTGGAAACAATGATGGTATTGCTTCTGTTTCAATATTAGACAAACAACATCAATTATCTGAAGTTATTCCAGAACCTCTTTTAGATTGTGTAACACAGCTTAAGGCCTATTTTAAAAACGAGCGTAAATCTTTCGACTTAAAATTAAATCCCGAAGGCACTGTATTTCAGAAGAAAGTATGGAAACAACTCGAAACCATTCCTTATGGTAAAACCATCTCTTACTTAGACTTATCAAAGCAATTAGGTGATGTAAAAGCGATTAGGGCTGCAGCTAGTGCCAATGGTAAAAATCCTCTTTGGATTATTGTGCCTTGCCATCGTGTTATAGGTAGCGACGGTAGTTTAACAGGTTATGCTGGTGGCCTACATAGAAAACAATGGTTGCTCAATCACGAGAGTGAATACAAACAACAAACCCTATTTTAATGTACAAATTGGGTACAGAATTATTAAAGCGTTTCTTTAGCGTTTCAGCGCTATACAAGTATGGTTTTAACTGGTCACCGATGTACCGAAGAACCACAGCCAGAATCATTGAAGTTAGTGACGATTTACATTATGTGAAAATACGATTGAAACTCAATTGGAAAAACAGAAACTATGCAGGCTCTATTTTTGGAGGCAGTATGTTAGCCGCTACAGACCCTATATATATGATTCAATTGATTCAGATTCTTGGTGAGGATTATGTGGTTTGGGATAAAGCTGTTGAAGCACGTTATAAAAAACCTGCAAGATCAACCACCTATGGCGAATTTATATTTACAAAAGAAGACATTGAAGCTATAAAACAGAACGTTGCCGAACATCATGAAACTGATATTATAAAGACAATGAGTCTCATTGATGAAAAACAGAATATAATTGCTACTTTTAATAAAACACTTTATATCGCAAACAAGCGTTTTTATAAAGAAAAGCTTAAAAAACGTAGAACAAAGAACTAATAAATTACCTTAATGAAATTCCTTAAAAAATTATTTAAATTTTTAATCATCTTTTTTGGTTTAGTAATCGCCATCCTATACATCACAGATACAGACTATTTAATCAAAGCTGTAAGAACTATATACATGAAAGGTCATACTACTGCCTTTTTAGAAGATTATAAAGAGTTTGATGTAAAACCTATCGAAGCGAGTAATAACCCACAACCTTGGCCAAATCATAAAGCTCATAATTCTGTAAAACCAACTGAAACTTTAGCTAATGCCAATAAGGATTGGGGAACAATTGCTTACATGATTATAAAAAATGATAGTATTTGGTTTGAAGAATATTACGATGGTTTTGGTGAAGATTCTAAATCTAATTCGTTTTCAATGGCCAAAAGCTATGTCTCTGGGTTAATGTTTATGGCAATTCAAGATGGTTTTATAAAGAATTTAAACCAACCTGTATGCGATTTTTTACCTGCATTTTGCGAAGATAAAGCCGCAAATATGACCGTAGGTGATTTATCCTCAATGGCATCTGGCACAAATTGGGATGAAGCTTATTATTCGCCTTTATCTATAACTACACGCGCTTATTTTGATGATGATTTAGCCAAAGTAATGAATGGCTTAAAAATGGAAACTGAACCAGGCCAAGTGTTTAAATATGCAAGTGGAGATACCCAAATGTTAGCCATGGTTATTGAAAAAGCTACTGGTAAAAAGCTGTATGACTATTTTGAACAAAGTCTATGGAAGCCGTTAGGCTCAGAAAACTCAACATTGTGGCAAGTTGATAGTGAGGATCATGATCTGGTAAAAGCATATTGTTGTATAGCGAGTAATGCTAAGGATTTTGCACGTTATGGAAAGTTATTTAAAGATCATGGGAAATGGAATGGGAAACAAATCATAGATTCTAGCTATGTTGCAATGTCCGTAAAACCACGTTTCGACGAAAGTCCGGAATATGGATATGGTTGGTGGCTACATACACAATTAGATAAAAACTTTTTTATGATGCGCGGGCATTTGGGACAATATGTAATTGTACAACCAGAAGATAATGTCATTATAGTAAGGCTTGGTCATCAAAAATCACCAAATTTAGCTAGTGATGATATTTACACTTTCGATATCAGTTTGTATATTGATGAGGCATATGAAATGTTGAGTGAGTAAATATTAAAATGGTCAAGTCAATTACAAATAAAAGTACTTTATATATACTCATAGGTGGATTTTCTTTGTTTCTATTTATAGAAACTGCTTACTTTACTGGATTAGTTTTAAAAGACTTTCTAATGTTTATTAATCAGAAACCATTACTAATTTTTGTGCTAAATGAACTAATCCAAATTATTTCTTTTACATTATTAGTCGTTTTAGGGTTGCGGTTTATATCAAAAAAAGAGCTCGTAATTAAGCAGCTTAAATCTATCCCCATAGTAATTATTATTCTATGCATAGTAATTCAGGCTTTACAAATCTTATACAGAGGCTTTATTAATTTTGAAGAAAACAGCCTTGAAAATCTTGAAAACTACATCAGTTATTTAAACAAAAATTACGTTTTATATGTGATTACGTCTATATTAAATTACTTTCAGTATGTGATTTTTGCATTAGTTTTATTTAATTATAAAGGTGAAAATGATTAGCAAACTCAACCTAGAAAACATATTATTCTTAGATATAGAAACAGTTCCTGAAACTGAAACCTTCTCTGATTTAGATACTACCAAACAAGAGCTTTGGAGTGCTAAATCCAGATACCAACGTAAAGAAGAGTTTACCGCTGAAGAATTTTATGATAGAGCAGGCATTTGGGCCGAATTTGGTAAAATTATCTGTATATCTGTTGGTTATTTTAAAATGGAAGGAGATCTCAGGAATTTTAGAGTGACATCATTTTATGGAGAAGAGATTACGATTTTAAAGGACTTCAAAAATCTGGTGATATCACATTTTAGCTCTAACAAGCATTTACTTTGCGCACATAATGGTAAGGAATTTGATTTTCCATACATCGCAAGACGTATGATTATCCATAATATAGAATTACCATATAAGCTCAATCTTTTTGGTAAAAAACCATGGGAAGTACCTCATCTCGATACCTTAGAATTATGGAAATTTGGCGATTATAAAACGTATACGTCACTTAAACTACTAACTAATGTTTTAGGTATTCCCTCTCCAAAGGATGATATCGATGGTAGTGAAGTTTATCGTGTATATTATGAAGATCATGATATAGATCGCATCATCACATATTGCGAAAAAGATACCATAGCGGTTGCACAGGTATTGCTGCGATTACGAGGAGAAGAGTTACTCCACGATAATGAAATAAAGCATATATAAAAAACCCGGAAGTCAATAGCTTCCGGGTTTAATAATAATTAAGTCACTATTACTAACTTAGTTCTTAATAAACTTCTTTGTAATTATTTCATCCCCATCGTTCACTTCTATAAAGTACATACCCCCATCGAGCTTAGAAACATTGATTTTTCCATCAGAAGTACCCTTTAAAACTGTTCTTCCTTGAATATTAACTATTCTATAGTTAAATAGTTTTAAGTTAGGAATTTCAACATTCAATACACTGCCTTTAACAGGATTAGGATAGAGTTTAATATCTAATTCAGAAACTTCAGGAGACTCAACGTAACCAACAGCTTCTAAATTATCTCCTTTGCCTTTGGAAGTACCTGAAATTCCGGTTATAGTCACTTGATCAATAAAAATTTGATCTTGATTTCCTGATGCATCATTCTGAAATCTAAAGCCCGAATTTACAGCGAAATTATACTGTGCTGGTGTAATTGTCACAGTAGCATTATAGAATGTATTGTTTTCTATATCAGTACCTCTTGTCCAGGTTTGAACCGTATTCCAAGCAGAGCCATCAAAGAAACGTAACCAAAAATCTTCACCGTTTTCCATACTAAATACGTAGAAGTAAAAATCTACCTCTATTGATGAGTAAGGTGTGACATCTATATTATTTAAAGACATAGATGAAGCTACCCCAGAATTATCTCTTATTCTAATAGAAAAGTTACCTTCATAGGAATTGGCTGAATTTACTCTTGCACAATCATTTCCACCATCAATCCAACTGTCCCATCCGGTTTCAAAATAACCTTCATTAAGAGTAACATTAGATGTACTACATGGCGCACAAGAAGAGCCTCCACAATCTACACCGGTTTCATCACCATTCTGGATTCCGTCATTACAGGTTGGCGCAACTTGCTCAGCTAATTGTACATCATCTATTGCAATATCTGCTTGCCATGTGCTTCCAACAAAACGATTAAATCTTACTTGAACAATACTCCCAGTATAAGCCGATAAATCAACATTAACCGATAACCATTGGTCACCTTGATTTCCCGTCTGGTTCCAAATGCTCGTCCAGGTAATTCCATCGTCATCCGAGATTTCAAGATCAATAGAACCCATGTCTGTTGCACCAAACATATGGTATTGGAAGCTAAATTCTGGATTGGTCAAACCACTTAAATCAAAACAAGGTGAAGTAATAATGGCACGCTTATCTGGATATCCTTGACCATTTACTGACGCTTCAACAAAGATATAGTTATCCCCCTGAATAGCACCAGATGGTCCAGTATTGTTAGACGGTGTTCCGCCATCATCAACCTCCCAATCTAAATCGTCATCACTTGACTGAATCCAAGCACCTGTAGTAAATTCAAACCCTTGCGCATATGGAAAACTAGAAATAACTGTTTCACATGCAGTAGGCTCAATCACATTAATTGTGCGTACAACTTGAGGAGCAGTATTACCAGCACTGTCACTAACATTATAAGTCACTTGGTAAACACCAGCAGTGTTTGTATTAACTGTTCCTGCAATGACAATATTAGCAGTAATATCACCATCAATATTATCCGTTGCTGTAGCTCCTTGTTCTGTATAGGTGTCACCTATTAAAAGATCGATTGTTGATGCTCCAATCAATGTAATTACTGGAGGTGTTGTATCAGCATTTACGTTAACTGTCCTTGTAACTTGAGCAGCTGCATTACCTGAACTATCGCTTACATTGTAGTTAACAAAATATGTTCCTGAAATTGCTGTGTTTACCGTTCCGGTAATTACAATATTTGAACTAATATCCCCATCTAAATTATCTGTTGCAGTAGCCCCGAGTTCATTGTACGTGCCACCTACATTCAAGTTTATAGTTGCTGCACCAATTAAGGTAATAACTGGAGGGGTAGAATCTGCATTAACATTTACGGTTCTTGTAACTTCAACGGCAGCATTACCAGCAACATCACTAACGTTGTATGTTACTACATAAGAACCTACAATATTTGTATCAACTGTATCACCACCCACAACAATATTTCCGGTTATATCGCCATCTACATTATCTATTGCTGTTGCACCAAGTTCGGTATACGTATCCCCCAGTTCTAGATCTATTGGTGAGGCACCATTTAATGTAATAACAGGTGCTTCTGTATCTGGCCCATTGGCTTGTACAATTACAGTGTAATCTTCTACTTCACCATCAAAATTTGTTTCACATGATGTTGGATTTGAGTTATACTTAGCAGATACTCTCATTCTAGTACTACCTACTTGTGCATTCGCAGGAACAGAAACAGATAAAGTAGGTAATGCACCATTAGCTACATTACTTATATCACCTAAGTCATACGTTTCCCTACTATCATTAAAAGATCCATTTCGATTCCAATCTATCCAAACTATAGCATCTACTCGGTAATTCCCATCTGTATTTACATAAACGGTAAGGTCTTCTGATGATGATTGAGTAACTGTTGTACTTAAATTAGTGAAATCTTCATAGCCTACATCTTTAGCAGGACCATCACTATTATCAATAGAGCCAAAAATTACTCGAGATACTCCGGTTTGATAGGTTACATTTCCACTAGATGTACAATAATTTATTTGCACTTCTGTAGTAGTGAAATTTACTAAACTGCTATATGCTGAGTTAGATCCGCCTGAGCACTTACTCCTTACTTGAGCTTCATACTCTGTTAATGCCGTTAAGCCCGTTAAATTAGAAGAAATACCAGTAACAGCAGTTGTTGTCCAGGTTGAAGTCCCTGTTTGTCTATATCTTAAATCGTAAGTTGCTCCTGGGACAGCATCCCAGCTCAATGTTGCAGATGTTGCTGCAAGGTTTGATGCTGCAAGTCCTGTGGGAACAGTTGCGTTACATACAACTGGAGCTCCAATTGTAAAGTTAGCATTAGAAATATCAAAGAAGATATTGTTAGACCCTCTTACCATAATTCTATTCTGGTTACCTTGATTATTTGGCACAACTATATCATGAGAACCATCATTGGTAACAGCAGATGCAATGGTAATCGGATACGTATCACCACCATCTGTAGATAGTAAAATATCAACATTTGCGGCATTAACACCATTACCTGTTGTACCAGCCACATCCCAGCTTACATTCTGAGTTGTACCTGCATTCCATGTTACATTAGTATTAGGCGAGTTCACTACAAAAGGACCAGCTGCACCATTGACAGTAATAGACATATCATCACTATTATTTGTACCACCACCAGCAACATTATCTCTTACTGTTAGTCTAAAGTTTAATGTTCTTGCTACATTTGGAACCGCTTCCCATTGCCATGATGTAGCACCAGCCTTAATAGTTTCGATTCTAGGAAGAAAACGGTTAGGGTTTGTTGTTGGCTCATAAGATCTAAAAGCTACCCCAGAAGTTGCTGTAGTACTTGGAAAGGTTGATGATGCATTATTTTCATCTATTTGTTCCCATACATAAGTCAATACATCGCTGGCATCCGCATCTGTAGCCGAACCTTCCAGCACAAAAGCCGTACCTCTTGGTATTGTATAATTTGAACCTGCGTCTACCACTGGAACAGCATTACCCGTATTTGTATTGGTTTGACAACTAGTAGTCTTAATATAGTCCGTTACCTGCTCTATCGAAACACCGTGGAAATTAGGAGTAACGTTCTGTTCTACATCAGTAGAACCTGTAATCCCAGCATAACTCATTATAGTAGTTCCACTTCCTGGCTCTACCTGCACATTAGTGCCTTCATTACCACCATGTGTCCATGTATGATTGGCGCCAAATTGATGCCCCATTTCGTGAGCTACATAATCTACATCAAAAAAGTCTCCTACAGGATTAGTAGCAGAAGTCCAGCCACTACCCTTCTGACCATTTACACAAACACAACCTATACAACCTGCATTACCATTATTTTGAAGATTGGCAAACAAGTGTCCTATATCGTAATTAGCTTCACCAATTACAGAAGTTAGGGTATTCTGCAATTGTGTATTATAACCACCTGTGGTGTTTCCGTATGGATCAGAAGATGTACTGGTATATATAACATCATCTGTATTAGCTATTAGTATCATCGTTACATTAAAATCAACTTCAAAAATACCATTGACTCTAGTCATCGTAGTATTAATGGCTGCTAAGGCTTGTGCTTTTGTGCCTCCATGGAACTGAGTATACTCACCTGTAGCTGATACTGCTAAGCGATACGTTCTTAGAATAGAGTCGTCAGCGTTTCTTAGTGCTGTATTAGAATGAGAATCGACGGTTTGTCTAACATTTGCAAATACTGAGCACTCAAAGTCATCATTAACGTTAATACGATTTTCTCTATTAAAAACTATATAAGTATTGGTTCCCTGTGTAACGGGTTCAATGAATGTACTCTTACCGTTTGAAGAAAGAATCATTCCACTAAAACCTTCTGGAGATAGACTAAATCTTAAAACTGACGACGCATCATCAATACCTTGACCCACATAAGATCTAATTTCAGGGAACCGTTCCTGTAAATCAGGATGCATTACAGAGGCTTCTTTAATTGAAAAACGCTCTAACTTACCTTGAGAATTAGGAAACGATAAAATAGTGTTTGACACTACAGAAAATTGATTGCGTTGTGCAACTCCGTTAAGCGCCTGTTTAAGTGCTTGTGTGTTCAAACTAAAGGTTTGAAACGTCTTTAAAGATTGGTGATTTTCTTTTACAACTGAGTTGGCATTAGAAGTTTGTTTTTGCCAAAATGTTTTGTTTTGTGACCATATCATGGCCGATGTCATCATTGCGATGACCAACAATAATTTAACTTTCATAAATGTTGAGGTTTTAGATTAATTAATAGCTTTCCTATTTGAAATTAGTTATTTTTTTTGCACAAAACTTTTATACGATTAAATATTAATCCTCAAAACTAAAAATGTGCGGAAAAACCGTAATTGAAAGTAAGAATACTTTTACTTACGGTTTAAAAAATAAAAAAGCCCAGAAATTTTCTGGGCTTTACATTAATCATATATATATTCTATTTATCTTATAATCAACTTTTTAGTGATTGTATTTTTTTCATTAGCAAGCTGAATCATATAAACCCCACTAGTAAACCCGTAAGTATTTACAGTATTAACCGTGCTGTTTGTTATTAATTCTTTACTTAGAATTTTTCTGCCTTGGATATCATATAATGTAAGTTTTGTATCATCTCTCAATAAGCCTCTTACTACAATTTGTTGTAATTCGTCATTATTATAAACTTGTAGCTTATCTAGTTCAGAATCTTCAATTGACAATACACTTTGACCAAATCTCAGGTAAAATCTGCCTGTGCCCGACAAATCAGTATCTGCGGTAAACGTATAATCAGACGAATTTAAAAGTGTAAATGTATTGGTAACTACGTCTTCTAAGTAAATATCTTCACTAGTATTGGTGTCTTCTAAACTAATAACACCTTGTTCTCCATGGGCAATATTAACGCCTAACGGAATTATTGGGTTGTTGCTTATGTCATTAAAACTAATCGATTGTATAGCTATATCTAAATCTTGATTACCTTGTGGTAATTCTGAATAGATTGAAAAATCAGTAGGTGCTCCCTCAAAATGCTCCGCATCATAACCAATATCTAAACCTAAAGATGCATTATTAGTAAAATACAATTCTGTATTAAATGTTTGAGTATTTGAAGTTAATCTAATTATTGAATGCTCAATACTATTAGATGAGGCATTTCTACCTGCGATAAAATCATCAGAGGATCCAGATGCTCTCATAGAAGGTGTAAATGCTATGGTAGACCCACCATCTTTTGATGATACAAAGAATCCTTGTCCTGGACTAATCAAAGTATTAGGATTAGCATCAGAGTATGCTAAATTCCAAATGGTCCAATAATTTCCATCTGTAGCATCAGCATCATAACCATATATTGCAACACTCAATGGATCTAACTGTGATAAATTCATAGTTAAAAAATCTGATAAATTCATGTAAGACGGATAGGGATTACCTATTAAATTCCATTTTGCACTATTAGTTCCTGTCTTTTCAATAGGAACATTGACATTAGATGTTATAGCATCACCTGTAAAGATAAACACCCCTCCATTTGTCGATGCAGCTCTATAGCCTTTACCCGAAGATAATGTTGAGCTTTCGGTATTAGCATAAAGTGCGTAATCATTTGTTGGTTTTTCAAAAGGTCCAAATAAGAAAAGCGTCTGATCTGAATTTGCAAAAACATTACTATTATCAGATAAAAAGTCTGTGAATATTTGACCATTAACTGGTGGTGCAATTAGATCATTTCCATTAGCGTTAGAATTTACGGTACGTCTGTACCTAACTGGTCCTGTCACTTGTCCATCTACTATTAAACTAGAGTACTCATTAGAATCTGACCTCATATTTAATATCCCATTATTAGTAACATCATTTGCTACAGTTACGGACATACTCTTATTAACATTTACTCTAGCGCCATTATCAATCAATAAACTATTGATACTTATATCCGAACTCACATTATATGTTCCGTCTACGATATAAACATCTTCAGAAGTTGTGGATGCACTAGGAGCATTTGGGGTCCATGTACCACCGCTATAGACTAAACCATTAAATAAACTAATCGTATAATCCTCAACTTCACCATAATCATAACCATTACTGTCACAAGCTGATGCTGGTAAGGTATTATACTGCATTACAACTCGCATTCTTGTATCTCCTGTAGTTACTGTACCTGGTACTGTAAAGTTAACGCTTACTGGTGATGTACCTGTAGCTGGTTGAGTTGACACAATACGTTCTGCTGTTGAGAAGTTTCCATCTCTATCATAATCAATCCATACTCTATATCCCTCAGAAAATGCTGAGCCAGTCCATTCTGGTGTAATTGTAATTGTATATTGAACCCCTGATCTTAAGATAGTAGAAATGTTTGTGAAATCAGAGTAACTTTGAGCTCCTGATGAGTTATCAATATCATTAAGCTGTACTCTACCAATATATTCATCTGAAACATCACCTCCTAAATTTGCGCAATAAGATATAGATGTTGTAGAAAAGTTATATGTGCTCGAATAAGAAGATGTATTAGAATTACAAAGTGACCTCACTTCATATTCATAATCCGTATCTGTTGTAAGCCCTGTAATATCATATGTATTTGATGTAAGTCCTAAAACATCTGTCCATGTTGTAGTACCTGATTCTCTATATCTTAAATCGAAAGTGGCACCTGTAGATGTCCAACTTAAAGTCGCCGAATTGGTTGTTATTGCAGAGGCATTTAAACTATTAGGTACAGGTGGCGTTAATGGTGTTAATAATACATCTGATAAATCAACCATGTTACCATCTGTTATGGATTGACCACTTAAAGTTACTGATTGATAGCATGGAGCTTCTACCAATAAGTTATAAACCCCTCCTTTGATAGGTCTATAAAAATCCCCATGAGTATCTGAAGAAACTTCAGAGCCATAAGCATCATGCCCAACTACGGTAATCGTCGCTCCCTCTATAGGATTTGTTGTTACTGCATCTTTTACTATACCTCTAAAACCGTAAGTCCCTTGAGTTAGGTAATCTAATAATGCATCTCTATTATAATACCAATAATCTATAAGAGAACTCTCTGGTAGTATCTTTTGGTCTGATAATTCTATTGTAACCTCTCTACATTGGTGATAAAAATTCATATAATCTTGTCTTCCACCATATACACGATACCATTCTGCCCCGTGAGTAACTCCTGGACTTGGATAAATATGACTATCCTGATCAACAATCATGTAACTTGATTTGTTGTTATATGTCGGAGAAGATGTATTACCTGCAATTGCATCTGCCTGACAGTGTGTAGCATACTCAACAGAAACATGCTCATACCAGTCGCCATCAGCATGTGTATATTGTGACGATGCATAGGCATTATCAAAAGGATAATTTACAAGTTCAATACCACCATGAAAGTTTGCAGCAATCACAAAATTATGCTGATCAGCAAAATTCATAAATGCAATGGTTTCTGTCTGATAGACTTCCCCATCTGGATGGTCTCCTGCAACGTTATCTGGATAATTTCTATTTAAATCAATGTTATTAGCATTACCTCTTCTTGAATTAACAACAGAGGTATTAGAAGCACTATTATGGTAAGTCCCATCTGGGTTCGCATTAGGGTTAATCCATATCTCGGCATTTTCCACTAAGTTTTTTACTCTTGCATGATCTGCATGACCTGGATCACTATACACCGTTAATATATAATCTATCAGTGTTAGCATCATTGGATAACCAGCAATCTCATTACCATGCATTGATGAGGTAAACATTAATTTAGGTTCTGCTTCATCAACAGATACGTTGTCAGAAATTTTTACAAACAAAATCTCTTTGCCATCATTGATAGGATCAGCCGCTCCCTGTACTGTATAACCAATACTAGACATTTGCACTAAACCAGGATAATCGTCTTCAAAATCTTGCATTTGCTGTGCATATTCTGCATAAGTCGGATAGCTTCCTAACGGAAAAGTCAGCGTTGACATCATACCACGACCAGCCAAAGGCATAACATCGTATATAACTGCTTCATCAACTTCATTTTCATTTTCTGGAACTTGATAAGGAATATTTAAAGCTTCAAATTTTCTAAATTGAGCTTCATTTGCCCAGGCTTTTACTGTATTGGTGCTTGGGTCATAATGTACTATTGATAAGTTTTTTCCAAAGTTTTTTAAGCTGTTACTATTACTAACTTGAAAGGTAAAGGTTAATTCTCCTTTGGTTTCAATGTAATTTTCAGCTTTTAATTTTTCTGTATTCTGAGCATTAATGCTAAACAGAAATAATAGGGTAGCGGTTAAGGTTAAAGTAATTTTTTTCATTTGCTTGGGGCTTTAAATGAATTTTTGTTAGTCCGCTAATATATTGTAAAATATTTCAAAACACAGATAAAATGCGTAAAAATTCGATGAAATGCACATTTTTAGTTTTTCATAAAATCACAAAAAATTGATTATCAGTAATTTAAGTTTTCTTAGTATTTGACTAAATGTTAACTAAAATCAATGATTTATGTTTCTTTTTACTCTCCAATTTTAGTTATTTTTACCTATGCATAACAAAGACTTGCTTAAAGTTGACAAACTGTCTATTTCCTTTTTTGATGGAAAAACAGAAAATAAAATCATTAAGTCTATATCATTTAAAGTAAGACCTAATGAAATATTGGCTGTAATAGGTGAGTCTGGTTCTGGGAAATCTATTACATCTCTTGCTTTAATGGGTTTGTTACCCAAACGCATTTCAAAAATTACTTCAGGCTCTATTGTATTTGATGATGAAGAATTAGCTACTTCTTCTCATAAAAGCTTTCAAAAAATTAGAGGTAATGACATAGCAATGATTTTTCAAGAACCAATGAGTTCTTTAAACCCTTCTATGCGCTGTGGAAAACAGGTTGAAGAAATTTTAAAACAACATTCTACGTTATCTGCTTCAGAAATAAAATCTGAAATTTTAGATCTTTTCGAAAGGGTAAAGCTTCCCAATCCAAAGAGAATCTTTAAATCCTATCCGCACGAAATCTCTGGAGGGCAAAAGCAGCGTGTTGTGATTGCCATGGCAATAGCTTGCAAACCTAAACTACTCATTGCAGACGAGCCAACAACGGCTTTAGACGTTACCGTACAAAAGGAAATTTTAGAGTTATTAAAAACCATTCAAAAAGAAACAAAAATGAGTATTCTATTTATATCTCATGATTTGTCTCTGGTTGCTGAGTTGGCAGATAAAGTCTTAGTGATGTATAAAGGGGAAATTGTAGAGCAAGGTAAAACACAACTCATATTTAATGCCCCAAGACACAACTATACAAAAGCACTAATTGGTGCTAGGCCATCAACCGAATATAGACTAAAAAAATTGCCCACTATTTCAGATTTTATGTCGGGTGAGGTTAATACAAAAATTATCACTGCTAAAGACCGAAAGAAAAACCATGAAAACATATATGCTCAGCCTCCGTTATTAGAAGTCATTGATGTTGAGAAAACTTACATATCTAATAAAGGTTTTTTTTCTAAGGACATTCCTTTTAAGGCTGTAGATGGTGTAAGTTTTAAGGTTTACCCTAGAGAAACCTTAGGTTTAGTTGGCGAATCTGGTTGTGGAAAATCTACTTTAGGCAATGCCATTCTTCAGCTTGATAAGGCTACTTCAGGAATTATAAAATATAAGGGAAAAGATATTACAGGCTTAAGAAAAAATGAGTTACGTCGATTGCGAAAAGACATTCAAATTATATTTCAAGATCCTTTTGCTTCTCTAAATCCCAGGCTAACTGTTGGTAACGCTATCATAGAACCTATGAAAGTGCATAGCATTGGTAATTCTTACAATGAAAGAAAAGAGAAAGTAATAGCACTCTTAGATAAAGTAGGGTTGGAAGCCTCTGCTTTTAACAGATATCCTCATGAGTTTTCTGGTGGTCAACGCCAACGCATTGGTATTGCCAGGACTATTGCTTTAGAGCCTCAATTAATTGTCTGTGACGAATCTGTATCAGCTTTAGATATTTCTGTTCAAGCTCAAGTACTTAACCTTTTAAATGACCTCAAAGCACTATTTGGCTTTACTTATATTTTTATTTCGCACGATTTGGCTGTTGTAAAATATATGGCTGATCAATTACTAGTAATGAATCAAGGAAAAATTGAAGAATTAGGTGATGCTGATACAATTTATAAATCGCCTAAGAAAGATTACACCAAAAAATTAATTCATGCCATTCCCAAAGGGTTATAGCATGAATATCTTTTTGGTTAACTTTAAAACACCTGAAATTACTCTCATGGTGTTTTTTAAGTTTGAAAACATAACATTTTCGTTCAAAGTAGGTTCTGGTAGATTTGATTTGGTCGTTTTCATAAGTGATAAAATTTACGGTAGATTTGGGGCAAATCGTAAATTAAGTTTAAGGTAAATGTTGGTCTACTAAATTTAAATTTGGGACAGCTAATATGTAACTTATTTTGAATTAATCAGCTTAAAGACTATAAAAATCGATAAAATACATGTTTTTTTAACAAATAAACGCTTTGCTCAAGATTTTACTTACAAAAAATGCTATAACTAAAAAGTTACAGCATTAGTTAATCTCTAATATTTCTTATATATCCATTTCTGGTATATCCCCTTCTATAATTAAGTCTCCTTCAGTTGCTTTTTTAATATCGTCTACTGAAACTCCTGGCGCACGTTCTAATAATTTAAAACCCTTATCAGTTACTTCTATAACCGCCATATTAGTTACTATTTTTTTCACACAGTTAACTCCAGTTAAAGGTAACGAACAGGTCTTTAATAGTTTAGAAGCACCAGCTCTGTTAGTATGCATCATAGCTACAATAATATTCTCAGCGCTAGCCACCAAATCCATAGCTCCTCCCATACCTTTTACCATTTTACCTGGAATTTTCCAGTTAGCTATATCACCATTTTCGGATACTTCCATAGCTCCAAGTATTGTTAAATCAACATGTTGCCCTCTAATCATTGAAAAGCTTGTCGCAGAATCAAAGAAGCTCGCTCCAGGTAATGTTGTTATAGTTTGTTTTCCTGCATTAATAATGTCTGCATCTTCTTCACCTTCAAATGGAAATGGTCCCATACCTAAAACTCCATTTTCACTCTGAAATTCTACTTCAATATCATCTCTAACAAAATTTGCCACCAATGTTGGGATGCCAATACCTAAATTAACATAGTAACCGTCTTTTACTTCTCTTGCTATACGCTTTGCTATTCCGTTTTTATCTAACATTTTTTTAGTTATAAGTTATTGAGTGCCTTAAGTACTTGGAGTTAGGCACATAAAAAATCAGTATCTGGGTTTAGGGTACTTAAGCTTTATACACTTTAAGTACTCAAAACTTTTAACTCTTCTGTCTAACTGTTCGTTGCTCAATACGTTTTTCAAAATGTGCACCTTTAAATATGCGCTGTACAAAAATCCCAGGGATATGAATTTGGTTTGGGTCTAACTCACCCACTGGCACTAATTCTTCTACCTCAGCAACAGTTATTGTTGCCGCACCACACATATTGGGATTAAAATTTCGTGCTGTGCCCTTAAATATTAGGTTGCCAGCTGCATCACCTTTCCAGGCTTTAATAAATCCGTAATCGGCCTTAAAAGCATGTTCTAAGACATACATTTTACCATCAAACTCCCTGGTTTCTTTACCTTCAGCTACTTCTGTTCCATAGCCCGCTGGTGTATAAAATGCCGGAAAACCTGCTTGTGCTGCTCTGGCACGTTCTGCTAATGTTCCTTGTGGTATAAGCTCTACATCAAGTTCGCCAGATAGCATTTGACGTTCAAATTCATCATTTTCGCCAACATAAGACGAAATCATTTTTTTAATTTGCTTCTGTTGTAGCAATAAGCCTAAGCCAAAATCATCTACGCCTGCATTATTAGAAATACAAGTCAATCCTTTTATATTGAGTTTTACAAGTTCTGCGATAGCATTTTCAGGAATACCTGAAAGTCCAAAACCCCCAAACATAAAGGTCATGTTATCACTTACCCCTTGCAATGCTTCTGTAACATTTGCTACTTTTTTATTAATCATCAATTGAGAAATTTAGCTTCTGAAAAATACGAAAGACTCAGCAAACTTCATACAAAAATTTGCCTAAAATTTTGAAAGAATCTAAGGGTGAATTTAGAAATCTACATCAACATCTTGGCTGTCATCTGCATCCGAATCTGTACCAAGATCTCCCTCGTCATGTACCTTACAATCTACATTAATATCTAATTCTGAAGGTTCTTCAAAATTACCTGTGGATACATCTAAGGTATCATCTGCATAACAAGCTTTCATATATAAGCCCCAAATAGGTAGTGCCATTGCAGCTCCTTGTCCATAGGTAATAGTTCTAAAATGTGCCGCTCTATCTTCTGCACCAACCCAAACACCAGTAACTAAATTTGGCACCATACCCATAAACCAACCATCACTTTGGTTTTGCGTAGTCCCTGTTTTACCTGCAATAGGATTTTTAAGCTCGTATGGGTAACCTGTAATGATTTCTTTATACTCTGGTCTCCATTTTTCAAAACCTTTGTGTCTTAACCTTCTACCAGAACCTGCATTTGTAACACCTTCCATAAGATTAACTGTAACATATGCTACTTCTTCACTCAGTACATCTTTACTTTCTGGAGCGACCTGGTACAATACTGTGCCATTTTTGTCTTCAATACGTGTAACCATTACTGGTTTATTGTAAACACCTTTATTTACAAACGTTGAGTAGGCTGCTACCATCTCGTAAACGCTAATATCTGCAGTACCAAGTGCAATGGCTGGTACAGGTAAAATATCTTGCTCAACACCTAATTTCTTTGCCATTTCCACAACAGGTTGTGGCCCTATTTCATTCATTAGACGCGCTGTAATTGTATTGGTAGAACTTGCTAAAGCATCTTTTAAGGTTTGTTTTCCAGAATAATTACCATCTGAATTTTTAGTAGTCCATGACTCTGGATTTCCAAATTTATTAGCCTCAATCGTTATTGGAGTCCTTGGAAATGAATCGCAAGGGGATACTTGTAGTTGATCAATGGCAGTAGCATAAACAAAAGGCTTAAACGTAGAGCCTACCTGACGCTTTCCTTGCTTTACCATATCATACTGAAAATGTTTATAGTTCATACCACCAACCCATGCCTTAACATGACCCGTTAATGGGTCCATAGACATCATTCCTGGTTTTAGAAACGATTTGTAATAACGCATAGAGTCAATAGGCTTCATAATCGTATCCACTTCATCTGCTTTACCGTCTATCCATTTAAAGACAGTCATTTCTACTGGTTTATGAAATGAAGCCTCAATTTCTTTATCCGATTTCCCTTGATTTTTTAGTATTCTCCAACGTTCTCCTCTACGCATACCATCTTTCAATAGTTTGTTGATTTCAGATTTATCTAGTTCTAAAAATGGTGCTGTTGGATTTCTGTCTGGTGTGTTTTGATGGTCAAACTCAGCTTGTAATCTTGGCATATGTAATGCAATGGCGTCTTCAGCATATTTTTGCATGCGAGAATCAATAGTTGTAAAAACTTTTAGACCATCACTATATAAATCATACTTACTACCATCTGGTTTTCGATTGTTCTTATCATTAGCCCAATCTTTCATAAAGCCTCTCAAATACTCTCTAAAATAAGTAGCTATACCTTCGCGATGCGACTCTGGTGTGTAGTTTAAGTCGAGCTCTGTAGCTTGTAATGAATCTTTTACTTCTTCCGTAATGTATTCGTATTTGTACATTTGAGCCAAAACCACATTACGTCTGTTCTTTACACCGACAGGATTTCTTCTTGGGTTATAAAGTGAAGAGTTTTTAAACATGCCTACTAACATCGCCGATTCTTTCATGTCTAAATCCTTTGGTTCTTTACCAAAGTAAATTCTTGATGCAGAACGGATACCATCGCCATTATTTCCAAAATCATAAATATTGAAATATTGCGCTATAATTTCTTCTTTAGTGTATTGACGTTCTAACCTAATAGCTATAATCCATTCTCTGACTTTTTGTAAAGCTCTTTCTATCTTATTTTGTGAGACTTGATCTGTAAAAAGCTGTTTTGCTAACTGTTGAGATATAGTACTTGCTCCACCTCCTTGCCCTGCTTTAAAAATAGCTCTCAAAGTACCTCTACCATCAATACCCGAATGATTATAAAATCTAACATCCTCTGTAGCAATTAAAGCTTCTACTAAGTTTTTTGGTAAATCTTCATAGCCTACGGGTGTTCTGTTATCGTTAAAATAAAATTTCCCTAAGGTTTTACCATCAGATGAAATAATTTCTGTCGCTAAATTAGTTTCAGGATTTTCTAGTTTTGTATGGTCTGGCATCTCACCTAAAAGCCCCCAAGAAGCAAAAAGAAACAGTAACACAATTGCAAGAATACCTCCAGCAAAAAGCATCCAAAACCATCTTATGTATTTTGAAAAATCTACTGCTTCAGTTTTAGATTTGGTTGTCTTCTTTTTTGCCATAATATTAATTATTGCGTTTGTTCTACTCTAAAGCCTATGTCTGTTATACCTTCTAAATCCTTTACACCATTAACTTCACCATTATTACGCATGGCATGTTGAATGTTAACTCTATAATCCCCATTTTCGCTAAACTTAAATGGTGTCTTATAGCCTCTATACCATAGCTTATTTTCCTTTACATCTGTAAATCCTTCCCCGAGAAGCTCTCCGTTTGGTGCCGCCATTTTATACTCTAATGTATCCTTAATTATTTTTCCGTTGGGATAATTTAGTTCTACGATGAGGTATAGGTTGCTAAATTTATAATCGTTTGTGTTTCTTAAGTTAACGTATAAGTTATAGTTGTTGGTAGTATCTGGCGCCTTAAAGTTGAAACTTGCTACAGAATCCTTATGCCATTGATTAGGTAGGGATTTGTAGACATCAAAAACCGCTTTTGAATCGCAACCCAAAATCAAAGAACATAAGGCAACTATATATAATATGCCATTAGTTTTTCTTTGCATTCTGTTTTTGATTACGGTTTCGATTGCGTTTTTTATTTCTGTTCTTATTATTTTTACGTTTCTTTTTGGATTTTGGATTATCGAAACGTGTTAAACTGTCTTGTCCTACAACGTTTTCAAACTCTGTTTTAGTGTCTTCTATGTGCTCAGCAGCATACTCTTCAAGGCTTACAACTTTTTCTTTTTTCTTATTTTTTGCAATAATTTCATTGGCTTGATCTGTAGTAATAATATGCCAATTCATCCATTCGCCTTCATAAGCATACCACATTAAGCCTTTAAAAATATCTGTCTTTTGGCATACTGCAGTGCCTTTTTCGGTATAAAGTTTAGTGTCATTTTTTGGAAACGCTTTTAAAGCATCTAAATAGGCATCCAATTCGTAGTTTAAGCAGCATTTAAGTTTTCCGCATTGGCCAGCCAATTTTAACGGATTTAAAGATAATTGTTGGTATCTAGCTGCAGATGTACTTACAGATCTAAAGTCTGTTAACCATGTAGAACAACATAGTTCTCTTCCGCAAGAGCCTATACCGCCAAGCCTTGCTGCTTCTTGTCTAAACCCTACTTGACGCATTTCGATTCGGGTTTTAAACTCTCGTGCAAAAACTTTTATGAGTTCTCTAAAATCTACACGCTCTTCTGCAGTATAATAAAATGTAGCTTTACTTCCATCTCCTTGATATTCTATATCTGAAATCTTCATCTTAAGATTAAGATCAATAGCAAACTGACGTGCTTTAACCTTCATAGGTTCTTCTTTGTCTCGCGACTTGGACCAGATATCTATATCGCGTTGTGAAGCTTTGCGATATATCTTTAAGACACTTTCTTCATCATTGATATCAACCTTTTTGCGTTTCATTTGTACGCGTACCAATTCGCCAGTTAAGGTTACCATGCCTATATCGTGGCCTGATTTTGCTTGGGTAGCCACAATATCGCCTATGCTCAATGTTAAATTCTCAGTATTTCTATAGTACAGTTTCCTGCCGTTTTTAAAACGTACCTCAACACCTATGAAAGGGTCTTGTCCATTGGGAAGTGACATGTTAGCCAGCCAGTCAAAAACAGTAAGTTTATTGCAGCTATCTGTACCACAAGTCCCATTGTTTTTACATCCTTTTGGTTGACCGTCTTTACCAGTTGTGCAACTGTTACAAGCCATAAAAAGTTATATATATTTAATCTAGATTACAAAGTCTAGATAAAGGATTCATAATTTAATAATGAGTAAAGATACTATTATTTCTTTAGTTGAATAAAGTGCTTTTGTTTAAACTCATCACTAAAAACGATAAATTAAACAGAGAAAAGAATACAGAATAAAAATACGCTAGTTAAGCTCTATCTCGTAATTGAGTTTATTTGAAAGGGTTCTTAAATGCGATTTTGATTTAAACACATTAGAAAACAATAATTTACTCCAACCGATTTTTTTAGAATACGCATTAAACGTTTCTGTTCTCCAATTAAAACCTTCTTTCCAGAATTTATTCGGAGATATATAACAAAACGTATAATCGAATATAAAACTCGACGTGTTTTCATCTTTAAGTTTTTCTAATTTATTTGGAGCCATTAGTATAATATTATTTTCGGAGCAATTGGCTCTAATTTTAGATATCATAGTTGTGTAGTCCTTTTCTAAAGAAGAAATGTCAAAATCGTTGTATTCCGTGTTTCCGATTTTTTGAATTGGCCTCAATTGAAGTATATCAAAACCTGAAGCATCAAAATACTTAAAAAAGTCCTCAAGCTCATAAAAATTATCTTTATTGAAGGTGTAGTTGATTCTAACTTTAAAATCGTATTTAACCTTTAGGGTTTTAAATGCTGCAAATGCGTTTTGAAACTTTTCGTAGCTTGCTTTTTTCATAAAGCTTTCGTAACTCTCCTTTGTCACACCGTGAAGCGATATCGTAAACTCATTAAGACCAGCAATAAGTAATTCTTCTATTTTTTCTTCGGTAAGCAAGTTAGCATTTGTAGTTAAAGATATGTAAGGCACATTATACTGCTTACCAAGCCTCACTATCTTTGGCAAATCTTTATATAGTGTTGGCTCGGTACCACATCCTATTTGTAACTTTAAAGCCCTATTAAAAATGGCTTTAGCAACAAGGTCGAGTTCTTGATCTTTAAATTGTCCTTTTAGTGTTTTTACGTAATCTGAATCTGTAAAATAGCACATTTTACAACGTAGATTACATGCCATTACGGGATCCAGATTGACTGCTAAATAGCGTTTATTAAGCTTATGAAGTACATATAGTGCTAAGAATTTAACCCTGTGGCTTTTTATTTTCCTATTGAGCTTTAAAAGCTTATAAACATTCATACTGTTCTATTTCTTTATGCTCTCAAAAATATTTCTCAAGTCTTTTTTATAAGGTAAATGGTCTGCTCTTCCTTTTTTAAATATATCATTGCTATTACCCTGTCCTTTTCTTAAGGATTTTTGTTCTTCGTAAGGCAATTTAATGATTTCTTGGCACTGTGTAGAACAACAGTTCTCCATTTTTTCTTTACACTCTTCGCACTGAATGAACAACAAATGACACGCCTCATTAACACAATTAGTATGTAAATCGGCGGGTTGCCCACATTGATGGCAATTAGCTATAACATCATCACTTATGCGTTCTGATCGTCTTTGATCAAAAACAAAGTTTTTTCCAATAAACTTATTTTCTAAACCTTCTGCATCAACCTGTCTGGTGTAATTTATTATACCACCTTCTAACTGATACACATTCTTAAACCCTTTATGTTTATAGTAAGCACTTGCTTTTTCGCAACGTATACCTCCTGTACAATACATTACCAGCTTTTTATCTTCTTTATGCGCTCTTAAATCTTCTTCGATTAAGTCTAAAGATTCTCTAAAGGTATCCACATCTGGTGTAATAGCATTTTTAAAATGACCTATTTCACTTTCGTAATGATTACGCATATCGACCAAAACTGTATCCGGGTCCTCAATGAGTTGGTTAAATTTTTCAGCGTTAACATGTATTCCTTTGTTAGTAACATCAAAAGTGTCGTCATTAAGACCATCTGCAACAATTTTGTGGCGCACTTTTACTTTTAGTTTTAAAAACGCAAAATTATCATGTTCAATGGCAATATTTAATCTTACATTTTCTAAAAACGTAATGGTGTCAAGATGATTTTTAAACGTTTTAAAATTCTCTGCCGGTATAGATAATTGCGCATTTATACCTTCGTGGGCTATATATATTCTCCCTAAGACATCTAGCTTATCCCAAGCCAAATACATATGGTTTCTGAAAATTTCGGTATTACCAATTTTGGCGTACTTATAGAAAGAGATAGTCAAACGGTCTTTACCCGCTTTTTCGATAAGCTCAACTCTTTCCTTAGCACTTAAGTTATTGTACAGTTGCATGCTATACTAATTTTTTAAGGTTAAAGATTATTTAGTACTCTTTTGTTTAAACCAACTTGGAGTATATTTTAGTTGCAAAGGTATTTATTTTGGTGGATAACCATAAGAAAAGCACTTTGAAAAATTTCAAAGTGCTTTTCTCACCAACCAACTAACTTAAAACTTATTAAAAAAGGTTATTTAACTAAGATGTATTTGCTGTTGTTTATAAACAACAGCAAATACTTTTAATCTTTGTACGCTAACTTGAAAGGTAATCTTAAAAAAAGATTTAATCCAATCAAGCCTTTTTCATAGCAATTTTTTCCTTTTTCATTTAATAGATGTAAAAAGTGTAAAATGGTTGCGTCATAAAATTGAAAAAAATAAAATAAGTGGTATTTTTGGTGTCCATTTAATTAAGAAAACAGAAGAAATGAGTAGTGAAAAAGATGCAAAATTAAAAGCGTTAAAATTAACGTTAGATAAGTTAGATAAAGCTTATGGTAAAGGAACTGTAATGAAAATGAGCGATCAGGCTATTGAAGATGTAGATGCCATTTCGTCTGGTTCTTTAGGTTTAGATATCGCTTTAGGTGTTGGCGGTTACCCTAGAGGCCGTGTTATAGAAATATATGGACCAGAATCGTCAGGTAAAACAACTTTAACACTTCATGCAATTGCAGAAGCACAAAAAGCTGGTGGGATTGCTGCCTTTATTGATGCAGAACATGCCTTTGATCGTTTTTATGCTGAAAATTTAGGTGTTGATATTGATAATTTAATTATCTCTCAGCCAGATAATGGCGAACAAGCTTTAGAAATTACCGATAATCTAATACGCTCTGGGGCAATTGATATTGTTGTTATTGATTCTGTAGCGGCTTTGACTCCAAAAAGTGAAATTGAAGGTGAAATGGGCGATTCTAAAATGGGCTTGCATGCACGATTAATGTCACAGGCTTTAAGAAAGCTAACGGCTTCTATTAGTAAAACTCATTGTACCGTAATTTTTATTAATCAATTGCGTGAAAAAATTGGTGTAATGTTTGGCAATCCAGAAACAACAACTGGCGGTAATGCCTTAAAATTTTATGCTTCCGTACGTTTAGATATCCGTCGTTCTACACAAATTAAAAGTACAGATGGTAATGTAATGGGTAATAAAACCCGAGTTAAGGTAGTTAAGAACAAGGTTGCACCTCCATTTAAATTAGCTGAATTTGATATTATGTATGGTGAAGGGGTCAGTAAAGTTGGTGAGGTCTTAGATTTAGCTGTAGAACACGATATTATAAAGAAGAGTGGCTCTTGGTTTAGCTATGGCGATACAAAACTTGGTCAGGGGCGTGATGCCGTAAAAACTCTAATCAAAGACAATCCTGATTTAATGGATGAATTGGAAGAAAAAGTGAGGGCATTAATTAATGATAATTAACAAAGCAAAATAAAAAATCCTGAAAAAAATCAGGATTTTTTATTTTTTGACGCAACCATTTTATACTTTCTGCATCTGTAGTATAGAATTAATTATGTGAATTATAATGAAAAAGTGTGTTTTAGGCCTTACTGTATTATTCATAATGCTTACATCATGTTCAGTTGATGAAGGATCTGGGCCAGATTTCTCTTTTCAATTTATGCCTATTGAGAGTGTAGAAGTTCCTCAAGAATTTATACACGGAGAAACCTATACCATAAATGTAAACTATACACAACCTAACGATTGCTATGAGTTTAATAGCTTTGCATACGACGTTAATGACCAAGAAAGAACCATAGCTGTAGTTAATACCGTTTATAACACTGGTGAATCTACTTGCCCTGGCGAACCTGCATTGGTTAGTGTAGGTTTTGATTTTACAGTAACAAGCACCAATACATATGTGTTTAAGTTTTATCAAGGCGGAAACGATGATGGTGTAGACCAATATCATATTGTTGAAGTGCCAGTGACATTTGGCAGACAGATCGTTGACCCAAAACATTAAGTGATTATTAATTAATTCCAACAACAATGTGAGTTTAGAAAGACTCATAAAAAATTGTGTTAAACAAGATGCTGAAGCCCAAAGCCAATTATACAAGCAATATGCAAGTAAATTATTTTCGCTTTGTCTTAAGTATTCTAGAAACTATGCTGAGGCAGAGGATAATCTGCACGATGCATTTATAACTATTTTTAGCAAAATAGGTCAGTATAATAGTAAAGGTTCTTTTGAAGGTTGGTTAAAACGGATAGCAATTAATACAGCATTGCAACGCTACAGAGAAGATGTTGGTGTTTACGATATCGTAAACGAAGGGAACATAGAAGATGTCTCGGTAGATATAAATGATAAAGATATAAGTATTGATTTTTTGCTAAGCATTGTTCAAGAATTGCCAGACAGATATCGATTGGTATTCAATTTGTATGTGTTAGATGGTTATTCGCATGTAGAAATAAGTGAATTGATTAATATTTCAACCGGAACCTCAAAATCTAATCTCGCTAGAGCGCGATTGATTTTAAAAAATAAAATAGAAGATTACAGAGCGAATAAAAATTCGCAATCATTATAATAATGAACGAGAAAAAGAACATAGATAGGCTTTTTCAGGAAAAGTTTAAAGATTTTGAAGCTGTGCCAAATGATGCGGTTTGGAATCGTATAAGTGAAAGCCTGCCTAAGAAAAAGAAAAAGCGTAGAGTTATTGCACTTTGGTGGCAAATTGGGGGAGTGGCTGCTGTAATTGCTTTATTGCTAACTGTTGGTGTTTCCGTATTTAATTCTGACACTAATAATTCTACAGAAAAACCTGTAATTGTTGACACTGAAGATGCTACAAACAATAGCAAAATTGATACTCCTTCTAATGACAAGCAAAACCAACTTAACGATAGTAGTGAATTTGAAGAAATTGAACTCGTAGAATCTGATAAAAGCGAGGAGTCTATTCAAAATTCAAAAAACAATGGCAGCAATAATAATCAACAAAATAATGCTTCTCTAAAGCTAACTATTCCTAATAACCCAAATTCTAATAACTCTGTCGCTAATAACTCTGAAGAAAAAGAAAAAACAACACAACCTCAAAACCGCAAGTCTTTAATTATCAGGGAGAACAATAATACTAAAGTAGCTGAAAACACAAAAGCCCAAAAACGCAATACCAAAACTGAGCTCAGTAACAAAGACGAAATAAAATCAGTAATAAAAGAGACTATTGAAAGTAACAAAACTGCAGTTACTGATAATACTACTAAAGAAACAGATAACTCAAATATAGACAATACAGATATTAACACTGTTAATGATGATAACGAAAAAGATGTTACCGCAGCATTAGAAGATCCTAAAAAGCAATCTATAAAAGATGCCGTTGCAACTCAAGAAAACATTAATGAAAAAGAAAAAGAAGATGAGCAGAGCAGGTGGAGCATTGCCCCTAATGTTGCGCCTGTTTATTTTAGTTCTTTAGGTCAGGGATCTTCCATAGACAGGCAGTTTAACCAAAACTCTAAAAGTAGCGATATAAATATGAGTTATGGTATTTCTGGAACCTATGCTGTTTCTGATAAACTAAAGGTCCGTGCTGGTATCAATCGGGTTAATTTAAGCCAAACTACCTCAGATGTATATACTTTTACAGGTGGTGAGTTTGCTTCGAGAGGTGATGAAGTTCAAATAGGAAACATTAATCCCAGAAATGGATTAGGGAATATAACTATAATGAGCGTAAACGTTTTTAACAGGAGTTCTTCCCCAGAGGTATTTAATACTAAAATTGCAGGTAATTTAGACCAACGTTTTGGTTTTATTGAAGTGCCTTTAGAATTAGAATATCGCTTAGTTGATAAAAAATTTGGTCTTAATGTTATTGGTGGTTTTAGTACATTTTTCTTAAACCAGAATGAAATATATGTGGATATTGACGGAACTTCAACCTTGATAGGTGAAGCTAGTAATATCAATTCAACAAGTTTTAGTGCCAATTTTGGATTGGGGTTAGATTATAAGTTATCTAAACAATGGAATATCAATCTTGAACCGCAGTTCAAGTATCAAATAAACACATTCAATAATACGTCTGGTGATTTTAGACCTTTCTTTATTGGAGTATATACAGGATTAAGTTTTAAGTTTTAGGTTAAATTTGATTGTTAAGTTATTGCAAATCTTTCTGTCTTAGAACAGGACAACATTAAAGCAATGGTGTATGCAATAATAGTAAAAAAGCTACTCGTGGTTAGGGTAGCTTTTTTGATGTTGTAGAACGACTTAATGCATCCCAAATTACCGCTCTTGTCTTTTCATTAAGCACTTTGGTATCCTTAGTGGTTAAGCCTTCAGTTTTAAAAAACTTGTGGATTTTAGCTCTCATTTTCCCTGGGCTTCCGCTAAAAAAAGTATATGAGAATCGTTTTTTATTATCGTAAAATGTAATAGGCACAACCGGAATTTGATGATTGATGGCTAAACGAAACGCCCCATCCTTAAATGCATCGAGTAAAACATGCTCTTCTGGCACACCTCCTTCTGGAAAAATACAAATGCTAAGCCCTTGTTTTAATCGTCTTTGCGCTCTCAAAAAAACAGCTTGTCTGCTCTTTGCACTACTTCTGTCCACTAAAATGCACGTGCGTTTATAGAAAAATCCAAATAACGGAATTTTGGCCAATTCCTTTTTACCAACAAATACAAAAGGATTTTTTACCGAAGCTAACATTAGCATAATATCGGTCATTGAAGTATGATTAGCCACAAACATATAGCTCTTTTTAGGTTCAGAAATTTCTTCTCTTGTAATTTTGTATTTAAAACCCATCCCTACTAAAATAAACTTCGCCCAAAAACGCGCTAACTTAAAGAAAAAAGGATACCACTGTTCTCTTGAAATTGAGATTAAGAGTAAGGGAAATAAAATGATGATTGGCAAGGCGACCATAATATAGAACCAAATGCGATATAAAAGCCAAAAAGGATATTTAAATATTGCCATGGCATCAAAACTAAGTATTTAATTCAAATAGCTTCTAATAGTTCTTTCAAAAATTTATCTTTGTTTTCGATTTTAGAATTAAGTTTAATTTAATGAGATTCTCACTTTTGTGAGAAGTTGGCATGGCAAGAATATTAACAGGCATACAAAGTACAGGAACACCACACTTAGGTAATATTTTAGGTGCGATTTTACCAGCGATAGATAAAGCAAAAAATAAAGCTAATGATTCGTATTTATTTATTGCAGACCTCCACTCGTTAACACAAATTAAGGACGCAGACACTTTACGTAATAACACCTACTCAACTGCTGCAACCTGGTTGGCATTTAGCTTAGATATTGAAAAAACTGTGTTTTACAGACAGAGCGATATCCCTCAGGTTACTGAACTAGCTTGGTATTTAAACTGTTTCTTTCCTTTTAAACGATTAGAATTAGCGCATAGCTTTAAGGATAAGGCTGACCGATTAGACGACGTTAATGGTGGTTTGTTTACTTATCCCATGCTTATGGCAGCCGATATTTTATTGTATGATTCTGAAATTATTCCTGTGGGTAAAGACCAGGAGCAACATATAGAAATGACACGCGATGTTGCATCGCGTTTTCATGCTAAAATGGGTGGCGAAACCTTTGTATTGCCAAAAGCAGATATACAAGAAGACACTATGTTAATTCCTGGTACCGATGGTGCAAAGATGAGCAAGAGTAAAGGAAATATTATTAATATCTTTTTACCAGAAAAGAAATTGCGAAAGCAAATTATGTCTATTCAAACGGATAGCACACCTCTTGAAGAACCCAAAGATTGGACAACCTGTAATTGTTTTGCGCTTTATAACATACTCGGCAATGATGCACAAGTGGCAGAGATGAAAGCCAATTACGAAGGCGGTAATTACGGTTATGGCCATGCAAAGCAAGCTTTATACGAGTTAATCTTAGACCGTTTTGCGGAGCCCAGAGGTCGTTATAATTATTATATGGAGAACCTTAATGAAGTTGATGCCGCATTAGCCAAAGGTGCTGCTAAAGCTAAGTTAGTGGCAAATGATGTATTGAAGCGTGTACGCGCTAAGGTTGGGTATTGATAAGTAATATTTCAAAACGCTAATTTAATTTACTACCTTCAAACTAATTATATTTATAGCTCAGCTCGCTTTAATTTTCTATTTATTATTTTCTAGAACAAGAACAGACTCTTAAAATAAGAGCCTGTTCAGCTTTTTAAATTATTGATTAAATAAGTATTGATTTTTTATTTTACAAAAGCTTTGATTTACAGTGTCACCTTCATTTTTTAATAAAATTTACAGGAACAGAATTAGTAGATTCCAATGTCCCATTATATACCTTATAACCATTTTCTTTAATTTCTTTCTTTTTTATTTCTGTTAGAAAATCTTTAACATCATCATAACCAAGAAAGGTGAACCTTAGTTTTGCCTCAAACTTTTTGGCCGTATCAAAACTTACACCACTATAATCCCCTATTAAGTCATCTTTTTTTTGAGGTAAAGATGTATATGTTTCAAAATAAACAGATTCGTCAGGGTGTATTGTTATAATTGATTTTGAAATTTTGGCACTTTTTTTCTTCCAAGAATCCAACTTATTATCATAGCCTATATTATCGTAATAAGTCTTCTGTACACTATCTTGATAATCTAAAAAATTATAATGTAACTCTTCAGCAGTGGCAGTGGTATTAGAGTAAATCGGTGAATTTCCATCCTTATCTGAAAAAATTAAATTTTGAAACCCTATTGCCCTAAAACTATCTGGGTAACAATTACCATATTTGTTATCAAAAATTAACAAATAAGTATCCTTACTTTTATTATGAATCTTGAATGTAATAATATTATTAGATATTTTTTTATAATGTTGACGCCCAATAGTTATTCTATTATGAATAGTATCTTTAGGAACATAAGACACCAATGAGTCATTCAAAAACGTTAGTTCTAATTCTTTTTTATCACTACATGATAAAATAAAAATTATAGCTATTAACACAGAATATTTCATAAAATTTTATTGATTTAGTGAATTTAATATTTCTCTTAGATACCTTATTTGAGAAGCATTATTACTATTACTTATGTAATCTCTTATGTTGCCGACATGCCTATTATATCTCTTAACTCCTTTAGGGTCTTTTGGGCCACCAAGACCCCAGGCATAATTGTATGCCTGAACCTCAAGTATATCGTCAACAATTGTAAATTTAACAAAAGGCTTTTTAATATTAAATAAACTTTTTAGCTCATCAACATAACCTGATCTATACTGAAATGCATGTAATGATTCATGGAATAATGTATCAACCAAATCTACCCAGCCCTGAAATGCAGAATCTGGATTAATATTTATATAATGATGAGGATGGCGATATAAATTACCTTCAGTGTCACTTACATAAATATCATCCTTTGTTAGTTCACCATGAAACTCATACATATGCTTTAATTCAGGGATTTTATTAATCAAATCATTAATTGTGTTTTTATTAAAACTTATTGGTCCTCTATAAGTGTGACTATACCCTGCTTTTTTCACCATCCTTTCAATTTCTGTCAGTTCTTTTACAACACCTAAGTCTCCATTATTGGCTCCACCAGCATTAAAGGATTCTACTGACGTAACCATAGAAGTTCCTGCAAGTGGGTCGCTAGATAAACCTTGATAGTTGCTATATTCTACAGGAGGCTTGCTACGTTTCTTAAACCACCCTTTAATCCACCTTCCGGGTTGAAGCTTACCTATACCTTTAAAGAATTTTTGTATAGGTCTAAAGATATTTTTAGTTGTCCACTTATCTATACCACTCCAATTATTAGCAATCCATGCCCCCGCACTTGCTATAAGGGCACCTAGACCTACTTGTTCTCCTCCAGATAAACCACCTGTTTCTGTATCATTATATGTTTCGCCACTAGGGTCAACATACTTTAATGGGTTATTAAGTACATAACCATAGCGATTATAGTTTTGAGTATTAAACGGGTTTTGTATAAAATTATCAGGAGATAAGAAACGCTTAAGGTTAGGGTCATATAAACGCCCATTCATATGAATAAGGTTAACTCCTTGCAGATGTTCATGCCCAGTATAACCTCGATCTAAAAAGGTTAATTTATCTAATGTATTACCGCTACCATCTTCAATTTTTACGGTTTTACCCCAGGCATCAAAATGACGTTTTTCTTTTGCGTTACCATTACCGTCAGTAATTAACAATATACTGCCTAAATAATCTCGATGTAAATAGTAATAATCGCTCTCATTTATTGAAGATGTTGACTCAGACCTCCAAATAGCAGGAGCACTATAAGCATCTCCACCTATATAAGTTACAAATAAGGTTTTATCTTCATCTTCGTCATAACTTATCTCCATGCTACTATCATGGGAGTAGTGCTTGCGATTATTACGATCTAGTATATTAGTTTCTTCATCACCATAAAACATATGAGAGCGTCCCATAAAAGCATTATACTGAAAGCCTATTTTTTCTTTACCAATTTCACTAAGTTCAAAAGGTTTTTTAAAAGCATTGTATTTAACCTGCTCCAGTCGGTTCTGCTGATAATATATATCTCCCTGATTGTTGAGATCTATATTAGCTACCTGATAAGATGTACCTGAATAATTGTAATCACCAACGGTATTGTTAAAAGTAATTCTTCCATAATCATCATAGGTCATATGGTTATCCCCATTATTATCATCAAAACTTATGAGTCTGTCTAAATTGTCATACTCAAAGGTTTCAGACCAAGAGAACATACTATTAGATCTACTGTTTAATGTACCTCTTTCTGCATCGAAATCTGTATCTAATTGCATTAAAATCTGAGAAGACGTTCCTGTGTTTTTAGCGATAAGGGTATTGGTTAGATAGCCATACGAATCGTATGATCTGCTATTTATTACATTATTTCCAATTGAAGCAGAAGTAAGCTGACCACGACTATTAACACCTGTGGCATTCCAAATATTATTATTGGTGTTAAAATCTTTTATAGTTTTTAACACCCCATTTTGGTATACATTCTTTACCTTTTTAGTACTTGTTTTACCATTTGATAATAATTTGCCATAATACTCTTCAGTATCTACTCTGCCAAAGTCATCATAGGTTAATTGCTTAGTAAATTCAGCGTAAGAGTTAGATTCTGTAAAACTGGTCAATCTAATATAACTATCATAAGCATAGGTATATGTGCTATTGTTACCATCTGCACTAGAAAGTGAAATAGCGTCTATATACTTATGTGTTGGGTTGTAAGAATAATTAATAGTGGTATTTGGCGTATTATCCCCAGAAATACTTTTGCTTATTAACCTGCCTGTGGTAGAATACACATAATCTGTTGAACCTTTTGGAGTTGTCTCGTTAAGTAATTCACCAAACCCGTTATACTCATATTCATAGCTTCCGGCAGAAGGGTCTATTAACTTTGTTTTACGACCCCAACCATCTTGTTCTGTAGAAATGACTACTCCATTATAATTAGATGTTTTTAAATTTCCGTTACCATAATACGTGTAATTAATTGTTCCGCCAGGATCAGTAACTGATGCTATGTTTCCAAATTGATTCCTTACCGATGTTACTGTTTTAACACTGTCATCTACTGTTGTCGTTAAGTTGTTATAACTAATATTTATAACCCGTCCTGTGTACAATGTTTGAGATATTGGCCTACTATAACCATCATAGGTAACTTCGTTCCACTGTGATGGAGAATTTCCAGAATAGGGTTCACTTTCTTTAATTAAACGATTTAGAGCATCGTATTCATACTTCTTATTTATCCAAGCACCAAGAACATTTTTTTCTTTGATCACAGAAACCCTTTGTAATTGGTCATATTCTATAACCATTTCGCTACCGTCATCAGCAGAGTTAGTTACAGTGTAAGCATTATTAACTTCAGTATAATCTGTAGTGTTTACCTTGCCTAAGTAATCTGTTGTTTTAACCATTATGTTCCAGGGATCATATTCATAAGTAGTTTCTTGATTAAAAGGACTTATTTCTTTAGTTAAATTCCCAGTATTGACATCATATTGATACGTTGTTTCTAAATCTTCTACATTGGTTGATTTAACAATAAAACGACGAGAAGGGTCATATTCAAATTCTATTTCACGTGGTGATTCACCATTAGGAGTGGTAGTTTCTCTAATGATATTACCTGCCCCATCATACTGATAAGTAACCACATTAAACGGTGTCCCGTTCCCCTTAATCTTTCTTTCGGCCAACAGATACCCTGCATAAATGAATTGCTGTTCGGTTGAAAACGTTTCACTACCTATAGTTGTGGTAATAGTAGTATTAATAGGTCTACCTACATGATAAAGAAAACTCGTATTATTCGAATAGGTTATATTTTGAGTTTTACTCCCACCCATATAGGTAGCAGAAATCGTTGTTGGGTTATTATATATATCATATTGGTATGTAGTATTTGTGTAAGTACCTTGCAAATCATTTTGATTAAAACTAGAGTCCATCCAAAGTTTAAATACCTTATTGCTCGATAAGGATGAGGAATATTGATTTGTTGTTTTACTAATATAATTTGATGTTGGTGTGTAAAAGGAGAAGTAATTTCGCATGGAATAATTTTCAACCATAGCACCTCTTAGATTGGAATCATACTTTGAAACTGTAAAAATTCTATCAGAGTTCCCTGTGTGCCAATTACTTTGTGCAATGGCGCTAAACCCTAAAAAACCTAGACCTTCTGCATTATAAACACCTCCTTTGTAAGCAAAGACTCTTTTTGAAAGTACAGTACCCGAATCTAAATAACCAAAGCGTCTAAAGGCCGAAACAACTTTTGTACTAGGTGCAATCTTTAAATCTATATAAGGGTAGACCTGATCGTGCTCTTCTTGGTATACCTGAGTATAAAATTCACTATTATATTGTGAAGGATCTAGGTTATTATAATCAATCTCATATTTTACACCGTTGTTTGTTATCGATTTTAGTAGTACGTCTTCCCTATGGTCATGTGTAAATGAAAAATTTGTAACCCATTTATTACTTATAGAAGCAAAATCCAAGTTTTTGTTAGGCTGACTTGAGGTTAAAAAAACGGGGATTGGAAAATGCTTTAGGTTTCCTGTTTTAGAAGCAGTACCACCATAATCAAAACGAATACGTGTCACTAAACTCGAATTATTAATACGAAGGTTATTATAGATCTTTATGGTTTGCGTACCATCTGGTGTAGGAATCCAAGGAAAAGGAGAGTCATTATAGGTAACCGTATTATATTCAATAATATCGGTTTTACCATCACCATTTACATCAAGAGGCACTAAATTATACCCAGACAATACACCGTTATTACCATTCCAATTGGTTTGTCTATATGTAAATGGCTGAGAATAAGATCCTTTAACAAATCTTGTTCCGGTAGAAATATACATGTTAAACAAACTGCTATTATTAGCTTCAGGATCCATTAAATCCGTTTTACCATCACCATTAAAATCCCCCATCATAGGTGGAGCTGTTGTTGTAATATCTGAATCCGTTAATTGCCAAAGTAGACTTAAATTGTTGTTGCTATCTAATGTGTAAACATATAGCTTTCCATTAATAATATGTAGCAAATCTGTTTTGCCATCGCCATTAAAGTCTCCAGTTCGTAGAACATAATTTCCGCTTAAATGCAATTGAAGGTGCCCTGCATGACTAGAGAACCCAGACGAAATATCTCTTCTTAGATTTATTAAATATGCGCTCTTATAATTAGATGTGTAAGAATAGCATGAATAAGGACAATTGTTATTTACAGGTGTGAGATTTTTGTTATAAGTTTCTACATCAAAAGGTTTGCTTATTTCTAAGCTCTCATCGACTGTAATTTTACGATTTTTATTGTGGTTTTTGTCAATATCTTTCGTTTCTTCTAATTGTCCTGAACTTCTTTGGAATACGTTAAGGCAAGGGTCATCAACAGAAATAAGTTGATCATCAGGACAAGGATCTGGGTCGTCGCAATCTCCATGATAATAACAACTTCTACTTGTATATGGTTTTCCTATAGCTAATACATCGGTTAAACCATCCCCATCAAAATCACCAGATAAATATTCCATTGGTATACTCCGCTGCGTAGAACTGGTTGGAGAAGATGCATAACTGTAGGTTGGTCCATTCCATATTTTTGTATAATCATAACCTAATGGTATGCCTCCTGCTGAAGGTGGTGCTTTAGAGTACACCTTAAATCTTACCTGATTACCAGATTTTTGAACAACAGTTAGCCCTTGTCCAGATAGTACTTTATTTTGATAGTTTAATTGTCTGGTTGGAAAAATTGCTTCAAAAGTGCCTGTATTAACTTCATAAGGATAATTATAACCACCACTTTGAATATCGGAAAACATCCAAAATTTATTCTTTGGACTTTTAGGGTAAGCTATAAAATCCATTTTACCATTACCTGTCATATCTAATGGAACAACTTCAGCATTTCTTTGTTCAATATTATTTAATCCTAAATCTGTTGTTAAACCATTGTAACTTATTGAAGAATCGGAGTCTGGATAAGAAAAAATAATTGAAGAGTGAAATTCACTATTATCACCGCTAGCTTCAGTTACGCGCGATAATCTTTCGTATTCTAATGTTGTTCTATCCGAACTGTCGTGAGATAAGCCATATCTTCTATATCTAACACCATTACTATAAGACTCTACACTTTTAAGAATACGAGATCTAACAATAGAAATGTCATTAACATAAGATTGCTCTAGTCTATTTCTGGTGCCATAGTTAAACTGGATTTCATTTATTGGGGTAGCAGTTCCTAAGCTACCGTATTTTATTTTGTATATAGCTTTGCTATCACCGCCAATATACTCGTAACTTATTCTAATCCCATGAGGATTTTGCCAATAAGAAATAGAATAACTTAGGCGAGATGTTGAATTTGAATTGTTACCATAATAAGCCGTTGAACCATCAGGGTATTTTACTGTAAAATATGAAGGCCCATAAGAAGACCCATATGACGAAGTTCCATGAGATGTAATTTTTAGATTAGAATATCTTTCTGTTTCATATTGGGCGCCATCAGCACCATAAGTTCCACTTTTTAAAACTAAACGCTCGCCATCTAAGGCAAATCTATCTAGATTATCAAAATCTACAGCATCCATTTCATCATCATGAAATTTAGAAGAAGGTATTCTGGTAATAGACGAAACCCCTCTTAAATTCCAGCCATAACCCGCTAAACCGTTACCTGCTTGACTATTGTATCCTAATGAAATCTCTGGAACTATGCCGTTTATTCCCGGAGGAACTTCAAAAGGTATTTCGTAATTAGCGCCACCAGTTAATGATACCGATAAATTACCTGGTGTTTCCCCTATACCTGAGTTGGAGTTTCTACTTTCTATTGCGGCTTCAGTCTTTGGTTTTTGACTTGCTTTGCCTCCTTTAATTGATAGTGTTCCATCTTCTTTATTGGTAACATCTAATCTTTTATATGTGAATGTATCTTCTTCAATTACTGTTTGATCTTGCTGTGCATTTGCTTTATTAACAAGAATAAAAAGACTTATTGATAGTATGTATAAAAATTTTTTCATTGGTGGCTGACTTTAATTTTTGATGATTTGTTTTGTAATGCTTGTACCGTTGCTTAAATGGATATGTACCAAATACATACCACTAGCTAGATTAGTAAAGTCAATGTCTTGTTTATTTTTAGTATTGCCTGGTACTTTTTTTACTAGTATTCCTACATTATTATACACATTAATAGTATTGGATATTTTTACATCCGAATTAGAATTTAAGGTTACAGACACCAAGCCATTTGTTGGATTAGGGTAAAGTGTTAATTGTGCATTTAGATCTAAGTCTTCATCTCCTTTTGTGATGTCCTCTTCAGCTACTGCAACTTCTTCTTTTTGAGGGGCAGCTCTCCCTGCCGGAGGATTAGGTACAGAGCATCCGGGTACTGAACAGTAAAAGCGTTGTTTTTGGTTTCCTGCATTATCAAAAGCAAACAAAAGTTTTGAATTTGGATTAATGCTTAATAATTGATCTAAAGAATATTCACTTCCGTCAACGATCTCAATTCTTGGAGCGTACATATATTGTCTATCGGAAGTCGTTAAGCTATTCCATAATGTGGGTCTGTTTTGAAGTATGGTTGCTGAATTTTTAAACTTATGGTCTCGCATTGATACTACAGCTTCTCCTGTTACTCCATCATATATTTTACCTAGATCAATGGTTGAATTATCTGAACTTGCATGCACATAACCGACTAACAAATACCACTTATTAAGTTCTGGAAGGTCGCCATACCAAAATGGATGCCATGATACAACATCTCCATTTAAATACGTTGTGTGATGAGCACCCCCAGAGTATGTGTTTGGTTTAAATTGTGTAACACCATCATTAGAGTTTTCTTTCTTTATCCAGATGGACAAACGGTACATTTTATTATGGTCTATATTTACTGCAGGAGATGTAAAACCTCCGCTGGTTTGACCGCCACTATTAGGTGAAGCCTGCCATACCATTACTTCATCCCCAACATGATTATGTTTATATACCCTTGTGTTTTCTTCTGTAAGCCCATATTGAGAGTATCCAGAAATTGAACCACTCCCTATAGTCCATGAGGATGTGTCCAGTAGGTTTTGAGAAACAAGATTGTTTGCACCTAATAATGCTAAGGTGCATAAGAGGTAGCACCTAAATAATAGTTTTAAGTTCATAGTTAATTGTTAAATTGATTAATATAGTTAACCCTTTGGGGGAAATTTCAATTTAGTTGTCGTCAAACAAGAATTAATTAACTATGTGTTCAATTAAGGATTTTGAACAGTATAAATGTAAGATTTTTTTTAATAATAAAAAGTGAAAATTTGAATTTAATGATTATTTAATATAAAATCACTAAAACAGACGCTTAAATATGTGTCTGTTTTGTTTTTTAAATTTCTGATTATCAAAAAGTAATAGCTACTAATTTACAAAAGTACATTTAGAACATTATTAATTTAGTCATGGTATAGTTGGCAAAATATTCTTAATTTGAGCTTCAACTGACCAAACACCTCTTTAATCCTTTTATTCACAATAGCTTAAGCCACTTAAAGACCTATGATTTCTTCGTTTAAGTATTGATTCTATCGTATAATCATCATTACCAAACCCAGTACCATCACACTCACAAATTTCGTTTATAAGGATTATATTATCATTACCCAAAATAGGATTATCTTAAATAAACCTACAAACTCTACAACTAAATTCTTTTATATTACTCATTTTTATTACGGCTCTTGGCTATATTGTCATTACCACTTTAAAAGAGGCTTTTTTCTTACATTAAAATTTACTAAAAATGCCAATACCTTTATCTGAATTCAATCGGCTCGAAGAAAACGAGAAACACCCAACAACTTAGAATTTAAGGGCTCATATAGATACGGTAATTGAAAACAAATCCGCCTTAAATAGATCAATTTATTTTCAATTACCTATCTTTAAGGTAATCATTCCCTTGAGTTCTAATTGTTTTTTAATCTAAACAATAATGAACAATGAGTATCTTAAATCAATCACAGCGTGAGATCATGCTAAGCTTCGCTTATATGGCTTATATCGGTGAGCAAATTACTACACCTAATCCAGAGCCTACAATTAAGACTAATATCAACAAGGCTATGCCACAGATACCACCAATATCGGGTAAAGGTGGTACAGATTCTTGGGGAATTGTTTGGGGACCTATAACTTACACCGTACCAGGGGCTATGTATCAAGACAATATGATGTATATGGTGCAAAATAATAACGATAAAACCCAATTTACACTTGCCATTAGAGGAACAAATTTTGTATCCCAGTTAAACTGGCTTATGGAAGATTTTGATGTGTTACAACAAATGCCTTGGCCTATAACCGCGAAAATGTTTTATCCAATGGGTGCAATGATATCCGAAGGGGCTAGTATGGGCTTACAAATTTTATTAAACATGAAAGGAGAAGACACTACTGGGGTTAAAATAGGCATTATTGATTGCCTCACTAACTATACAAAATCAGTTGGAGCAATTAATCTATGTGTTACTGGGCATAGTCTTGGAGGTATGCTTTGCGGTACTTTAGCCCTTTACTTACAGGATACTATAAGCTTATGGGATACTTCTAGTAACTCAAATATAAGCAGCATCAGTTTTGCAGCCCCTAGTGCAGGAAATACTGCTTTTGCAAATCATTCCGACAAAGTATTTTCTAGTTTAACTCCTCCACCTAATTGGGATAAATCCCTGGGAACAAATATGGATCGAGTGGCATGTGATTTGGACGGAGCACCTTATTTCTACACTGCTTCAAATATATATGGTTCTAGTAGTTCTCCACTTTTTAATATATACGACTACCCATCAGGTGGTAAACCTGGGATTGACGGTATGAATTTTACGGATTTAGGCCTGTTTAGTGAGTGGACAGTTGGTTCTCCGCTTATTTTGGGTGCGATTGCCAATCAACTCAAGCCTAAGGATTATCTGCAGATTGAGAATTCCGCAATTCCGATTAAAGGAAAATTCATACCAACTACATCATTAAATCCGCCTTATGATATTGTTGCGAATAAAACAACTAAAACATATCTCGAAGCCTTTGCAGGTGAAATAGCATATCAGCATAGTGATAGCTATCCTACAATACTAGGCGTCACAGAATTATTAAATCCAGCTATTATCATAAAAACTTAATTTATTTATCTGTAATCATTTTCTTATATATAAATATAAGGAGCCGTTTGAAATACCACTATATACAAAACCCTTATTCTATAAGGTTTAAGAAACGTTCGTTATATCAAAGAACAAGAACAGGCTCTTAAAAAAAGAACCTACTTTATTTATAAGTTACTGATTATCAGTAGATAATATTTGCTAATTTGCAAAAGCTCCCGTTTGGAACACTACACTACCAAACATACTATAAATTATTTTACTTAGTAGTATAAAATTCTGTACTTTACCATTATTAATTTGAATGATTATTATGTCAGTTCTAAAGGCAATACTCTTTACTATATTATATAAACTCTACACTATATTACTGAATTACTTACTCTCACCTTCAAGTATTAACCAATTTAGTTTTATCAATAAAAAATATCATTTCCTATTTAATAGTTTATTTAATTTATTAGGAGTAATAGTCTTATTGTTGTTTTTAGATAAAAAAAGTACTATTTATATTAATAAAACATCTTTAAAATATTATTTTCTCGCATTTTTTTTTGGCTTTATATATGTCTATTTTCAAAATGAATTACTGAACATATTTGACTTTACATACTCAAAAAATAGTAATTTACAAGATATTACTCTTATTGAACTCTTTTCTAAAAGGAATATATCAAGTCTAATAGGTATTATTATAATTATACCCATTTCTGAAGAGCTGTTTTTTAGAAAATTTATCCAAAAGAACCTAAAAAATGAATATGGCTCAATGATAGCAATTTTGCTTGCTACGCTTTTATTTTCTCTTGGTCATCTGCCAGATTTATATCAAATTCTATTAGTAGTATTTGGTGGATTAATTTCTGCAATCTTATTTAATCAATCTAAATCAATAGGGCCGTCTTTCATTTTTCACATTACTTGGAACTTATCTGTTTTTATTTTGCCTTAAAATATTTTACTAAATAAAAAACCCTTATTTGTTTAATAAGGGTTTTCTTGATTAAATCTATATTAAAGATTATTTAATTTAAAACATGAATCAATTCATCAAAATATAATTTTCGTGTTCTAGAAATTTTTTCAGATGTACTATCATTAATAAATCGATATTTTTCAAGAACATAACCTTTCATTTTAAATATTCCTTCATCTTCAAATGAAACTTCATATATAACTTCATTATTAACACCTAAAATTTCACCACTATCGGTTTGGACTTCACCTGATTTATTCAGGAACTCAATATCATAAAAAACTATCATTTCATTTTCATAATATTTTGATGTTGGTCTTTCAAAGAAAAATCTAATTTCTTCGTTTGTATTTGTTTTCAGAGGATTGTTACTTATTAACTTAAAGTAGTTGCCCTTGTCTTTAACAGTGTCTCCAGCTTTATCAAAATGCCACTCTTGATTAAAATAGCTTTGACCATCTATCCAAAAATACTCTCTAACCACACTTAAAACATCATCTTTATAAAATTTCCATTTACCATAAGCACTATTTTTGTACATAATGCCCTCTTTATCCTTAGAACCATTTGTATAATCCCATAAATACAGTGAATCCTTGTTATAGATTTTTTTTATCCATTTCACTTTCTCATTAACATCAAAAGAAATTACTGAGTCCTCTTCTTTATCATTATAATATGTTCTAATTTTTAATTTTCCGTTAGAATAATATCCATCAGTATATTTTTCATTACATGAAAAAAAACATATAACAATTGCATTATAAATTAAAAACTTAATAATATTAATTTTCATTCTAATTATTACTTTTAAACTTTTTGACTCGCCTATGTACTGTATTAATTGTATTTGAATTCATAGTATCGACTCTAAAAGAATTAACAGATATATTATTGCTATTGAAATAGGACTCTCTTGCATTGATGGTGCTGTCTAATTGTCTGCCACCTGTAGCATCTTCATAAAATGTTCCTAAGTTGGTATTCCATGTAGGTCTAAATAATGTATCAAGAGACATATTAAGTTCATCACTACTTATAGATGGCATTTCTCCCCCTCTCATTTCTCTTCTTATTTGTTCATCAGGTTTAGTCATTAAACCGACTCGCTGTAATGCCTTTACAATTTTATTAGATTTAGGAGAACCTAAAGCATCCATGGAACCACCTGAACCACTTTGAGAACTATCCATACCCCCCAGCGAATTATTACCGCCTTCCCCCCAAATGGTCATTCCACCTCCAACTGGTAATCTATCAGGATTCCCTGCTAAACTAGGGTCTACTGGAACTGGCCCACTATCGTCATTACCGCCAATTTCTACTGTATTACCAATTTCAACATTAGACATCAGCATGCCATCGGATTCTCTAATATAATTTTTTGCTATTTGACTTTCAACTAATGAATTGGCTTGTTCTGCAGAAATACCATCTGACTCACCATACTGTTGATGTAGTGACCATGCACTATCACCTTCTTGAGCAGTATAAGTAACTTTTCCATCATCACCAACAGAACGTTTCCAATACCTACCATCAGGGTCGATAAATAATACGGGATTATTTGTGGTGTAAATGTAAGGTGAATCATAATAGTAATTCTCAGCTAACGGATCCAAATTCATCCATCGACCTAAACTAGAATCATAATTCCTAGCCCCATAATCATACCAATCTAGTCCTAACTCGTCATTAAGTTCCTTCCCATTATACTTAAACTTGCTCGCCACGGAGTTCACATTAGCGGAGACCACGTCATTATACCCTTTATGTTTTAAGCCAAAAGGATAGTAACTACCCATGATTTTTGAGGCTTTTACACTTTTTTCAAGCAGTAGCCTAACTTCTCAACCACCTATTCCAAAGAACATCTTTAACTGAATAAAAATACAGTTTTGATGTATTTTGACCTAAAGTTTTTGAAAAAAACCAACTCTTATTAAGGCTTTTGCCTTATTGTCTATTTATGGAAATTATTAATCAACACAATTAATAAAATATGTTAAACCTTGTTAATCTTTTGGATTTGTCAATTACATCAATATATTGACTATATGATTTTATATCAAACCATTTCCAAAACAGTTTTCTAGGCCTTTGGTCTATGACTTCTAAATGTGCTCAATCAGAGCTCAAATCCAAATTTAAATATGCTTTCTTCTCTCTGCCATTTTGGTTTGAGGTGTATTTGGCGTAAAAACATTAAAAAATAAAAGATGAATAAAAAAGATTATCTAACAAAAGCAGTTAAGTGGGTTGAAAAAAAATCCACAACATCATTAAAATCGATACTTGATGGATATAAAGACCCTAAGGTATATAGAAGCAAATCAACAAAAGAAACTATTCAAGCTGATTTTTCATTTACCACACATGTGGGATCCAAACATTATACGGATGTTGCACTTAAAAACGAAAACCCTAGAAAACTAGTTATTAAGTGGAAAGTCCTAAGTTTCATGGCTTCAATCAAAAAAGGCAAACTACACTTATTGGCGCCCAAGGGACATAAGGCGTTTACTGAACGACTAGTAGATAGGCACAATATCAATGCCGTGGTTCATTCTATTTAATTAAACTTTTCACTTAACACAGTAAAGTCAATAACCAAATGAGAGTTATAAAAATCAAACGAAAAACAAAAACTGAAAATTATTATAGTAAAAATATGGGAAGACTGACAGCAAAAGTTACTTATGTAAAAAAATACATGTTCGGATTACCTGTAAAGACCCTACATAAATATAGAGAAACCTATTATGGAAAGGTAAAAGATTGTGATGATTGTTTTCTTTATGTATAACTTTTAAGTTATCGAACAGAACGTACTTTTTATTTAATAACTGAGTAATAAACCAAGGAGAAATTTTGAATCGTTAATGCTTTCTTAATAAAAGTTAAATCCTGTTAACCTTTTGGATATCTCAATTATATCTGTATATTGAATATATGACATCGAAACAATCTATATCGAAAAAAGTCTTCTAGGCATCTAAGCCTATAATTATGTCCTACACTCTTCTCGAGTGTCAATCACAATAAAAACAATTATAACATTATCTAGTCTTGTCAGATTAGATCAGCATGTTGTATGAATAATAATCAATTAAAACAAAGACAAATGAATACTAAAGAATTAAAGAAAAATATAAAAACAAAAAAATTAGGATTTACCCTAGAAGAAGGTTCGGAAATTGTAACTGGACTCAAGCACATGTTAGCTAACTATCAGATGTTCTATCACAAATTGAGGAATTTTCACTGGAATATAGAGGGACCAGACTTTTTTGAGCTCCATGAAGAGTTCGAGAAAGAATATAAGACAGTAGCAGAAAGCATAGATATCATCGCTGAGAGAATGCGAATCTTTAATATCAAACCTATGTTATCGCTAAAAGACATATCTAATATTGCCACAATCAAAGATATCGAAAAGCCTTTGACGGCAACAGCCATGGTTAGTGAAGTCTTAAAAGATTATGAAATCTTGCACGATAATCTATTGAATGTTCTAAATATCTCTCTAAATATTGGTGATAATGTCACTGAACAGATGATGACAGACTTCATGAGACGTATTGAGAAAAGAAACTGGATGTTCACCTCATGGTGTAAGTAATAGAAAAACAATAATTAAGTAAAACAATCAAATATTAATTGCTATGAATGAAGAATTAGAAACAACTACAAATTTGGTTACAAATAAGCTAGAATCTTGGTCGGATGCTTTAGTGTCCAACCTTCCCAATATTGGTATTGCCCTGTTGGTAATGGTAGCCAGTTATTTTATGTCCAAGCTTGTCTACAATATTGTCTTAAAACTTATATATAAAAAGATAAACCAAACAGCAGTGACCAAGCTCATTGCCAGAACATCATCAGTGGTTATAGTTATCGCTGGATTATTCCTTGCTTTAAGTGCTCTAAACCTAAGTCAAACTGTAACAGGATTATTAACCGGTGCTGGAATATCGGGTATCGTTATTGGTCTGGCACTTCAAGGAACACTATCTAATACCATTGCAGGTATAGTACTATCCTTTAGAAAGAATATCCGTTATGGAAACTGGATAAAAACTAATGGATACGAAGGTGAGGTTATTGATATTGCACTTAATTATCTAACCTTAAAAGAAGCAGATAATAATCTAGTGGTAATACCCAATAAGACAATTATAGAAAATCCATTCAAGAACTTCTCGTTGACCAAAAAAATGCGTGTATCGATTGAATGTGGTGTGGGCTATAATTCTGATTTAGATAAGGTAAAGCATGTAACTCTAGATGTTATTAACAAACTATATAATCAAGAAAAGATAGACGAAACTGCGGAGTTCTATTATACCCATTATGGAGATAGTAGTATTAATTTCTTGGCAAGATTTTGGGTCTATGGTGAAAATGGATTGGCAAAGCTTAGTGCTAAAAGTGATGTGATTATAGCGCTTAAGAAAGCATTTGATAAAGAAAATATTAATATCCCATTCCCTATAAGAACCCTCAATGTTAATAGTAACACTATGACATCCCTAACAAAAGAACTAGAGGTGTTCAATCAAAATTAAAGAAGATTGAATTACCACCTCGTTTGATTGATTGTTTACTGATTGATAAGCCGTTCAAGTAACGGCTTATCTTTTTAATAGCCAAGAATTAAAAGCTGATATAACCAGAAAATATAGCTATTTCCAATCCACTTTTTATATCTTTATATAATAATTTAAGTGAAATAGTAGAATTACTAAGATCTAGGTTAAGTTATGGATGAGCGTATAGGATTATACGCTTTTTTTATTTAAAATTATGAATATACAAGATATAAATTCAAAGAAGAAACTTGACGCTATAGCCAATAACTGGTACAACAGAATTCTTACATTATCCTTAATTATGAATAATCAGGAATTGGATTCAGGTTATAGAATGAGAGCCAATAGGCTTTGGAAAGAAATGATTTTTAGAATGGATTTTGTATCAAAAAGATATAATAAATTAGGTTTTAATTTACCAACTAAATTTGAGAAGAAAAATCTAATTGCATTATCCTCAAAATTTCGAGAGTTGTAACTATCATCGATTTTTCGAAAGCCCATTTGAAACATCACAGTATATAAAATTCTTATTTTATCAGCTCTGAGAGATTTTATGTTTTGTTTGTACATCAGTGAACAAAGAAAAACAGTGTTCAATATATTTATTAACTACTGTTTTTCAATTATTTAAAATCATGTTTTAATCCCTGACTTTTTCTACTACATTACCTCTTTTATTCTAGTTTTCGTATTTCAATTTTTTAACTGTTTTAATATGGGCTTTAGCTTTTCCATTTTTAGAATTTAGCTTTAATGACTTTTTATGGATTTTTATTCCTTTTAATTCTTAACCATCATTAATACTTATTAACTAATGTATCATTACTATATTTACCTAAGTATCTTGTCTATGATTTTTGACCATACTTCAAAGCCGTTTGCGTTATAGCCTTTTTCTCCATATTTTACAATACCATTTTGATCAATTATATATAAAGTAGGGTACATAGCAACATCATATATATTAGCTATATGGTAATCTTGATCAGAAATCAATTTATAAGTATACCCGTTTTTTACCATGAAGTCTTTCGCTTTTTTCTTGGTATCTTTTACAGCAATTCCAATAACTTTTATGTCTTCTCCATACTTTTCATGAATTTGTTGAATATTAGGCATGGATTTAATACAAGGCGGACACCAAGTACCCCAAAAATCAAGAATAACAACATTACCTTTTAAATCCGATAATTGTTTTACAATACCGTTTTCTTTAAATGTAAAATTTGGAGCAACATTTTCTTTAGCTATTAAATTTTCCTTTTCTACATCTTCATTAGTTAAAATTTGTTGATGAGAATAATTTGTTTTTGATAAAGTAAAGTCTGATGGTTTTTGTTTATAGTTTTTTTCCAGAATAGTTATTTCAAACTTTCGGTTACCTTGTATATAAGCGGTAGGTAAATATGTTTTTTTATTAAAATACCAATATGTAATACTTTCTCTTAGTTTATTACTGCCCGGGGATATTGGAAATGAGTTAGTAGCTTTAATAGTATAAGAATCAACCCCATTGATTATTTTATCATCTATTCTCTCAAGATTTCGTTTAAGTAGAAAATTAAAACCATCAGGATTGATAAAACCTTTGAGAATTAACATATACAAATCCAGATTTAGTTTTCTCATTGTGGTTGGTCCATTTGGATTTCTAAGAATAGTTAATTCTGAATCTTTGATTAATTCTAGATTTTGACCATCATATGCAACTTCAATTTCACTTTCATATTTTCCACTTATTTGAACATTCATATTGAACCGATACCCACTGAATATGGGATGCTTAATAGCTAAGTCTTTACTAAGGATAATTGTTGAGTTGAATGTTATAGTATCTTTATTATCAAAAATATAAGACTTTACATAGTATTTAATAGATTGTGATTCTTTTGATACTTGTGATGATTTTTCAATTATTTGATTAGCATCTAAATTTTGAGCATGAGTTGTTTTACTGTTTATACAAAAAAACATACAAAGCATAATGAAAGTTATTTGTCTCATGTTTTGTTAAGTGTTTAAATGGTGACTTATATTTTAAGGTCAAAATAGTTCAGAATAGATAGTGATTAGTATTCAATTTGAACTATTAAAAAATTAACCTAAAACATATAGCTTGATTAGTTTTCTAATTAAAGCTTTTAAATTATTTTTAATATTCTCTAGACCAATTCCTCCACTTTCGTAGTAAGTTATGATTCTATTAGAATTAACAATTATGTACAAAAGGATAGATAACCTAATTATCTTAATACCTTCATACTCATTGAAATCTCATAAAATAGACAGTTATGAATTACCGGAAAAAGTTCATATGTTATTATTTGTTTCAACGGAATAATTCAAGGTTTGAGACAGGTAATTAGTTTTAACAGCCATTTTATTCTTATATTTTCTTGAGACAACAAAGTTGCTAGGCAAAAAACGAAGAAAAAACGAAATATGGTTATTATAAAAAACATCTCTTTTCTTAATTCTATAGATTCAAAATTTGGGTAGATAGAATTAAAGAATTTTGATACGTTATAGAAAACATATTTGCCAATAGTTAAAATCATATAATTCTCTAATTATTCAATCCTGTAATTTGCTTAATTTTCTTATTGTCAAGATTTATAGTGTGCAAGCAGAATTGACCAGAAATGCTAGAAGAAAAAGTTATTTCCTTGCCACTTGGGCTTATTGTTGGCATTAAATCGTCAGCTTTATCAGATGTTACTTGTTGAAGATGGGTTCCATCTAACTTAACTGTGTAGATGTTGGAAGTTTCATTTTCCTTATATTCAAATGCTATAAATGTATTGTCAAATGAAAAAGAGATATTACTTCCTACTTTATCAGTTAATTTCTTAGGTTCACCGTTATTTTTAACAACCCACAGACCCTTTTTATTCTCATCATTAACTGCCAAAACTGTAAACTCCCCATCTCTACTTGATTTCAAAAAATAATCTTTAAATTGTTTATACTCGATTAGTTTATTATCGTGTTCTGTTTTTCTATAAAACTTGAATCCATCTTTACCTTTATTAGCCCATTCAATCCCATTTTTATTCCAGGAAATAACAAACTGAGTACCTTCCATTTTTTCAATGAATTTTACTTCATCCTTGTTTAAGTTATGTATAGCCAATCTTAATTTTCCCATATTTTCACCTGTAGAATAGGTAATGAAATCATCGTTCTCAGACCATCTGGGTTCGATTGCCCAATTTCCATCGGTTTTTGTTAATTGTTTAACTTGTTTACCATCTTTATTGATAATAAATATTTCTGGTTCTTTTTCAATTCTGTATGAATAAAACAAGATTTGATTGCCATCATTTGAATATTGTGGTGAAAAATCACTTTGGGCTATCAAAAGATTAGCGATGAGTGATAAAATGATTGTTGATACTCTTTTCATAATTTTAAAGATTTATTTAGTTGTATTTTTTGTGCGATCTTAGAATGTGATTTCAGATTGTGAAATACTTTAGAGACTTTATTCGAAACTTTTATTTCTTAATAACTAAGTAACCCTTTCTATAAGTCAATTATTAATGGATTCCCCAACAATCTAATTTACACTTGTCGAAGGTTAAATTCTGTTAATATGACTAGGTATGTAGTAAAATAACCTGTTTATTTACCAAGTTTACATTAGGAGTATGAAAGTTTCGAATAAAGTATCTAAAAATTTTAATTCAGGATAATTGCTAAATTAAGTTCTAAAATTAGATAAAAGCATGTAATGATTCTGATAACGAAATTTGCTATTTAGGTTGGTTTAAAACCATAATTTAGACAGGTTTAGCACTATATTATTTCTCGTTTTTTACAGAAAGGTTTTGTCGCATCTGTTGTTTTACCTCTAAATTGTATTAATTTTAAAAACAATTTAGTGTTGATTATCAAAACTTTGTGATCTTCTAATAACCTGTTCTTGACTAGAAAGATGATCTTTTTTACAAATGCTGCAGAACCTTTACTATTGTTTGTGTTTAAGAATTACAGTATCAACTATTACGTACTATTACCCAAATTTTTACTCTCTACTATTTTTTTTGAAATTACTGTTAGCATATCTGGAGAAATAGGCTTTAAAATATAATCTTTAACAATACTATATTTTTTTGCTTTTTCGATATCCTGCGGATCAATGGATGAGCTCACAACAAATATGGTAATAGGTTTTTTTGTTTTAACCTTTATAAATTCATCAAGGAACTGCCATCCATCCATGATAGGCATGTTGATATCTAATAAAATAACATCAGGAATATTTTTCTCTTGCTTTAAAATAGGTTTTAAGTTTTCTAGGGCTTCTTTACCGTTTTTGTAAACCATAAAAGCATTTGAAAAATCAGCCATCTCCATTATTTTACGTGTGCCGTAAACGAAAATAGGATCATCATCAATGATACAGGTGATATCAATTTGTTTCATGTTTCAAATGTATTAAAAATGAAGTCCCAACGTCTACTTTACTTTTGATAGTTATTTTCCCACCCATGGCTTTTATTTGATTTTTCGTAAGAAATAGTCCCAATCCTCTGGCTTCTTCATGGTCATGAAATGTCTTATACATTCCAAAAAGCTTTTTTCCATGTAAGCATAAATCAACACCCAGCCCATTATCTTTAAATTCAATGATAGCTTTATTTTTCTTCAACTTTGCACTAATAGAGATTTCTAACGGACGATCAGGAGATTTATACTTTATAGCATTGGTTAGTAAATTAAGTATGATGCTTTCCAAATAGGCGGCAACAACTAGAACATTGAGATTTTTATCAATATTTATTCTTGTAATGGCTTGATTTGTAGTTATTAAAGCATTAATGTTAGTTATTACTTTTTCAACCATAGAGCGTAAGTTTACAGCCTCAAAGTCTTCTTCCTTAGTTTTGTTTACAACAATAACTTTATTTAAATTTTCAATGGTTTCACCTAAATTTTCAATAGCATCTTTCATTAAGGAGAACTCTTGATTTTGAGTAGTCTCAGGTGTATCTATTTCTATAATATTAGACAACATTTTTAAATTGCTGTAATGTGATCTCATATTATGTGATACTATGTGGGTGAAATTTAAAAGCCTCTTATTTTGATCTTCAGAGGTTTTTAAAAGTTGTTTTAATTTTTCAGTGGCATCTTTTTGGGAAGTTATATCTTGTATTTGAGCAACAAAGTGAAGCGGTTCATTTATGTTATTCCTGACCAGAGATAAAGACAATAACGCCCAAATGGTTTGACCAAATTTATTCAAATAACGTGTCTCAGTTTGATAATTACTAATTCTGTTTTCAACTATATTTCTCATGGCATTTATAAGGGAATCCTTATCTTCAGGATAAGAAATATCTTGAAGTGTTAAGGTTTTCATCTCTTCGAATGAGTATCCAAGTGTTTTACGCAAACTGGTGTTTATATTAATCCAAGTTCCTGTTAAATCCAGTAAACCCATACCAACAAGCGCAAATTCAAAAGTTTTTCTAAATTGCTCTTCACTGGAAGATACTTTTTTAGCTGTCCTTGTTTTTTCGTCAATATCTTGAAAAGCCCCGTATACTTTATGTACAACACCATTTTTAAGAATAGGCATACCAATAGCCCTAACCCATTTTTCTTGACCTTTAGCAGTAACAATCTGTAATTCCAAATCAAAATTTTCAGCATGCTTGACACATCTATCAAAGACAGTCTTTATTTTATTCCTGCTAAAGCCTTCTTTGTAAAAAGATATACCTGTTTCTACAGTTGGTTGAAAATCATTTGGAACCTGATGAATATGTTTAGTAACATCACTCCAATAAGTAAGCATCGTATCTAGATCAACTTGCCAAGTACCAATGGTTGCTGCTTCTTGAATAAAATTCAAAAGAGATGTTTCATCTTTGGTAGAGGCTATAGAAAACACATTTTTTTTTGACATAGTCCAAGTAGGTTAGCTAAATTTGATTACTTGTAGTATTTCACATGTTAATAATATAATAAATATCGCCAAAATACACATAATATCGACGAAAAGCAAATTATCTTAGCGGTTTGGAATGTTTAGGAAATGAATAAAGGTTTTAATTATATGTTTTTCCATAGTGAGCAATAGTAAATAACTTTTATCATATTGGATAAGGTATAAAACAGTTAATCTCAATTAAAATAATAGGTATACCATTGCTCTGGATTAAACTGAGCCACTTTTGCTTAGCTAAACTAGATATAGCTTGCTGACGCAATGTAAGTTACTAAAACAGATATCTAACATACGGTAAGTAATTACATTAACCCAATTCAACTTTTATAGTTAAAGTATAAATTCTGCACCTAACTCCACCTTTCTTCCATCAACTTACATTTATCACTAGCAACATAAGAAATATAAAGTTAACTCAATTAACAGTAAAAAATAAGTCATTGAGTTGGTTTTTTTAATGGACAAAAATTAGTTTTTACCCACTTATTAAAATTTTCAATTAATCCTGTTCGTCAATAATAAGAGTAAGTCTCGCTATTACTTATAGCATTAGGCAGATATATCAATGAACAAAGAAAAACAGCAATCAATACTTCTATTAATTACTGTTTTTCTCAATTACTTAAATTTTAATGTAAACCATACCCCAATTCGGGACACTATTTCTATTGTTATTCTTTTGGTACTTCGAAAGATGAGAGAGGTTTTCCTAAAATTTTTTCTACTCTTACTATTAGGTCTTTATGCTCTTCTCTAATTTCTTCTACTTCATCATCACCAACCCTAAATATGAGATGAGCGTGCGGTCCACTATTGTTTATAAATGGTTGATAGCCATGCCAATCAAAATTAGGTAATCCTAAATCATCATGCACATAATTGGGCGCATAAATCATGTAATGAGGATAATATATAGCTGGCTTACCTAAAGGGGATCTTGGTACCATATTAACAGGTGAAAGCATGTAAGAAATGCCTAATTGTGTCGGTGCACTAAAGGTCCCGTCTTTATAACCTTTTGAAACTCTTTTCTTGATTTCATTAGGGTCTAAACCTTTAATAATCCATTTGCCTATTTGCAATATTCGTTTTACTTGATGTAGTTGACCAATTGAATCATAAGCAACTGGTACAAAAGCATTATCCATTCCAGGAATTCTCTGAACCATAGTTGTAAAACCATTCTCACTTTCTTTAATTAATTCATAACCCTTATCTTCATTGAAAATATAAATACCCGCATTCTCTCTTAAATGCTCTGGTAAAGCACTTAAGGCGATATCCCTTTCCAAATCTTCAGGAAATTTGATGGTTTTTAGGTTTTTTGTTTGAGCACAAGCGTTAGTGATGACAAATGATAGTAAAACTATAAAATATTTCATTGCTTTTTGTTTTTATATCAAACAACTCAAGTATTATTTTGGGGACAAAATTTTTGATCTAAAAAGGCCTAACTCACTCTTTGTTAATTTTTTTTGCTTTATTAAACTTTTAACTCTGATATCAGCAAAGTTATATCACGTTTGTTATATGTTACCAAGCTTGCTCATTAGGCTACAGGGGAATATAAATGTTTATTTTATGGAAATAAGCAAATACAGGTATGGTAAACACTCTACCATTATAGCATCACAACTGCCAAAAGAGGTTTGGTATCAAATCAATGGTTGAAAACTATTACAGATGCTATTTTAGGAAGATTGGATTAATTCTGTTCATGGAAAATAAGGACCTTTGCCATTTACATAAACATTATTTATAATAGGTCAATTGTCATTAAAAGTAGCGTTTTCAAGGTATGATTGTAAAACTTGATCCCAATTTACATCCAGCCTGTATATATCAGCTGGCTCACCATTTTTATTAAAGTCTGTGCGTGAAAAATATATTTTATTTCTATTGTAGTTTATTTTTGCTGAATAATCATATAAATTAGAGTTAATAATATCCAATTTCTCAGGTTTACACCATTGTCCATCTTTTTGGACAGAAATATATACTTCTCCATCTAAACCATCAGAATCACGTGCACTCCCATATAAAATGTATTGCTCTTTAGGATCTATAAACGGGTGAGATTCGGAATAGTTCGTACTAATAGCAGGTTGAATTATTGGTTTTTGATAAACTCCATTTTCTAATTTACTGATGTAAATATTATTTGTACCTCTTCCCCACCTGGCAAAATATAGGTTTCCATTTTCTGAAATCGAAGGGTGAGTCTCGTTAACTTCCGAATTAATTATATTGCCAGTATGTATAGGATTGCTCCACTCATTATTTTGAAGTTCTACATACCAAATATCTAAATCCTTTTTATTTGGTCTGATTTTCGTTGGACGATTACTTGCATAATAAATGCGTTTACCATCTGGACTTATGTATGATCTGCTATCATTATAATTTCCAGAAAAAGGTGCTACAGTTGCTTCTTGCCATTCACCATTTAGTTTTTGTGATATATAAATGGTGCCATTTCTGTAGTCGTCAGTAAATCGGGTAAGAGTTAAGAAGGTTTCATCTGGGTTAAGACTGATATAATCATCATGTTGGTCTTTAACAGAAATAATATCCGGTTGAAATATTTGTGCTGTCTGTTTTTGACTTCCGTGTGTATTACATCCTTGGCAAATTATTAAAATAGCTAGAAAAAGAAAATATTGTTTCATTTTGTAATTTATATTATATGAAAAACAGATAAATTTTATTTAAAAAATAACTTTACTCTCATTATTAATTTAATCGAATTCCTTTTAAATTTTGCTTTTATTTGTCAACCTCTAAAAGTTTTAGAAACTGCAAATATTGATTCTTACTAAAATATCATGTCACTTAAATACGTATATAATGAAATAAACATTTCATTAAGAAACAGATTATTTGTCTAATTTCAAGAAGAATCCGCCTGATGCAAATTGCCCGTTCCTTACCTTTATAATTAATTCATTGACACCTTTCTTTAATTGTGCCCTATATACTCTACCTTTATGCTTAGGGTTATTATAAAAATCAAACCATGCATTCCAATCATTACCAGGTGACCTATAAGCATCCCTATAAATTCTGCCTATAAATCTTTTATTTAAAAACAAAGTGAGCTCATCTATAGTTGAAAAATTTAGAATTATCTCTTTTTCTGAATCTGAAACTATATTGGTCTTAAAATACGCCACAGTATTTTCATTATCATATTCTGTAACTCTTCCGGTAATGACTCCACCTCTTAAATCAGTATTGAATTTTCTCCATTTAATTTTACTCTCTTTTATCCCATTTTCAATTAATTGATTTGGCTTAGAAAAAGGTCCGGCAACTTCCCAATTTGTAACTAAATCCTCTGGACTGTAATCTATTTTGGGGGTAGACTCACCTTTATAAGAAAAATTATCTATCTTACTTAGCTTAATATTATCTAGCCAAACAGACCCGCCTGAAACTCTTGGCTGAAAGCCAACCATACCTGATGAAAGCTCAAATAATGGAAATATGATTTTAGGAATTTTTAAATTATTGATATATAAATGAATAACTTCATTTACTACTTCAAATTTAAATCTATGCCATTCACCTATTTTTATTGAATCCTTACCCTTTAAAGAAATTTTGTACTCTTCATAAAGTAATCTTGAAACATTACCATCTCTCCATGGGTTTGCTCTGATATAGCTACCATTTCCTTTTACGTATAATACACCAAAATCATCCCTTTTTCCTCGCTTTTGATAGTTATAAATAAAACCAAGGTAATTGTGGATTTTTTTTGGGAAAAACATTTCCCCTTCGACTTTAAGTCTATTAATTTTTTTTGACTTTTTTAAAAGGGCGAAAACTTTTCCGTTTGCCTTGAGCTCTAAGACTTTGTTATGAGATTTGTCATAAGAATCAATAACTTTAACATTATTTGCTGAGCTTATATTCCAGTTTGACAAACTACCATTTTCAAAATTCTCATATAGAACAAGTGTAGATTGTCCATACACCTCTTGAAAACTAGTATAAACGAAAAGCGTAAAATAAATTATAAAGATTAAATATTTCCCCATAAAGTTAAGTTTGAATTAGACTGATGAGTAATTTGTAATTAAACACTCTACTACATATAGAAATAACCATTAATTATATACTATGGGGACAAGCACTATTAAATTATTCATTTATTTTTTTTAAAAGTAATTCCTTTTCTTTTTGGTTATGTGTTAGCTCTATAGCTTGTTTAAAATTTATTTTGGCATCTTCGTTTCTATTAAGTTGCTTATAAAACTCCCCTAATGAAGCATATAAAAGATAGTATTTAGATAGTCTCTTGCTTTTGTTTTTAAGTTCTTCTAAAATTTCAATTGCTTTTTTAGGACCTTCAGTAATACCTTCAACCACTGCCAAATTCAATTTAATTACTGGTGATGATTTAAAGTTGTATAGTTGCAAGTATAAATGTTTTATAGTCTCCCAATCTGTAGATTCATAGCTATTCGCAATACAATGTTGTAAGGCTATACCAGCTTCTAAATGATACGAACTTAAAATTTGGCCTTCTGAAGCAGCAGATAATTCAACTATCCCTTTATTTATAAGCTCTCTACTCCATAAAGTTCTATCTTGATCTTTAAACAAAACTATGGCACCTTTATCATCGATTCGACTTTCAAATCTGGCAATATGAAAGCACATTAATGCCAAAAGCGCTCTAACTCTATATTCTTTATCATAAAAATTTGATAAAAGTTGTGTCAACCTAAGTGCTTCTGTACAAATATCTTTTCGGATGAGATTTTCATTACTAGTGGAATTATAGCCTTGGTTAAATAATAAATAGAGGCTATTCAACACACTATTCAGTCTGTCAGCCGATTTTTCTATATTCGGTGTTTGGAATAATTTATCATTTTCACGGATTTTCTTTTTTGCTCTATAGAGTCTCTTTTTAATGGTTTCTTCTTCTAAGACTAAAGCCGAAGCTAGTTCTTTTCTAGAAAAACCTCCTAATATATTTAAGACTAGAATAATCTGACTCTCTATTTTAATACTATTTGAACAGCATCTAAAAATCATCTCTAACATTCCATCTTCAATTTGCTGGTGTAATGTTATGTCATAAGTAAAAACATCTTGATCTTTTAATTGGCTTGTCTTAAGAGCTTGACTTTTGCTTTCTCTCTTTACAAAATTTATAGCTTTATTTTTAGCAACAGTAAGTAACCAGCCTTTTGGGTTATTAGGTACACCATCTTCCTTCCATTTTTCAAATGCAAGCAATAGGGTGTCTTGAGTAATATCTTGAGCAGATTCTAAGAAATTAAACCCAAATTTAGAAGTCAAAAAAGAAACGATATTACCGTACTCTTTTCGGAAAAGATTATCGACAATAATTTTTACCTCTTTACTCAGAACTTAAATTATAATTAATTTCAACAGGCCAACTGTACATTGATCTTACAGAAATAACGAAATCTTTGCTAAGTGGGCAATTCTGAGAAAGAGCAATAGCTTCATCTAGGTTTTTTGCTTTAATTAGTACATAACCTCCAACAATTTCTTTGGATTCTAGATAAGGGCCATCAGAAATAACACGTTCTCCTTTATCAATAATCACACTTCCTAAGTTTTCTAATCGCGCCCCTTTGATATACTGGTTAGTACTAGAAAGTTTCTTTACCCAGGCAATATATTTATCTATGTGGTTTTGTAAGATCTCAGACGATAATTCTTCAGGATACCCATTGCCGTGAATTAAAAGTAGATATTCTTTCATAATTACTTTTTTGTGAATATTCTAAAATAAAGTTAAGTATGCTAAAGCTAAAAATTATTAACAAATTTTTAAAATATACCCCCATTGTTTGTGTTTGTCTTATCAAACAAACTTGAATATTAAAATAATCATTAAATGAGGTTTTTGTCAGCCAAAGCATAGATTAATTCAAATATAAATCTTCTATTTGAAATCAATTAATTTTCTCTAATCATATATGCTATTTCTATACTAGATAAAGTTCTTTATGTGAATTCAAACCCTTTGAATCCCAGATTTCTTATTATCATTCATTTCTTCAAAAACCAATAATCTTGCTCAACAATGTTGTTATGACCTACTTTGACTCATCGAATTAACTTAATTCTTCTACCTCTCGATAGCTTAAACCAAATCTGAATTTAAAATATATGGCTTAAATGATGATTGGTTTGGGAAAACAATAACCTATGACCACAACATTATATCTCAAAGATACTACTTTATATTAGTTCATATAGATACGACAGAACCATATAAAACCTCCTTGTACATTTTTTCGTAGGTAGAATAGAGACATAAAAAATTAACAAAATCTCAGAATTATGAAAAAAACAAAAATTTTAATCGCAACGGCAATATTGGGTATTGCAACTTTCGTTGCCATTGCAGCTGATCATATTGATGCTCCTGCAGTTTCTGGTGGTACAAGTGATATCACAGATTTTTATGCCTTCCAAGGTGAGAACACATCAAATATTGCATTTGTAGCAAATGTTCAAGGGCTTTTAGCTCCTGGCGCTACAGGAAGCGCTTCGTTTGATGAAAATGTAATGATCGAATTTAATATCGATAATACTGGTGACAATGTTGAAGACTTGGTTATTCAAGCTCTTGCAAGAGATGGTAAAATGTATGTTTTTGGACCTACGGCGCCTTCTCAAACAGGTTTAAACAGTACTGTCGCTACTAATGCAGCCAATCAATTAGTTGCGGATATCACACCTTATGGACAGTCTGCTATGGTAGCATCTTCTACAGGAATGATGGCTTTTGCTGGTCCAAGAGACGATCCTTTTTTTATGGATTTTGCACAGTATTCTGAAATCATTGGTGGTAATGCAACAAGTTTCAACAACCCAGGATCAGATACTTTTGCTGGTTCTAATGTATTATCTGTAGTTGTTGAAGTACCAAAATCTATGATTGGTGGCACAGGTACAATTAATACGTGGGTAGAATCTAAAAGAAAACAATAATCTAAAATTTAAAAACTTGAAAACATGAAATTTAATAATATAAAATTATACGCATATGCAGTTTTAGTGTCGGTAATGACCTTTAATTGTAGCAATGATGACGATAATAATGGAGGAGAACCAATGGATACTGACTTTTCAGGAACATATGCTCAGCAAGACCAAATGGGTAGACCTGCTGTTAATACTGTGTTTGTATCTAGTGGTATGAAAGATGCTTTTAATACAACTGTTCCTTCACAACAAAGTGCATCATTTCAATCTATGTTCGAAACAAACTTAACAGCATTGAGTCCCGCTTATGCTAATCCTGGAGATACAAATGCATTAGGATTAGACGCTCCAACATTTACAGGTTTATTAGCAACAGATGTATTGACTGTATCGCTTGATGGAACTACTACATTTTTTGATGGTACAAATGTATTAACTGGTAGAACATTAGCAGATGACGTTATTTCTGTAGAATTACTACTCATATTTGGTGGTGAAGATGGTACTGAAAACCCAGGCCTATCTAATGATAATGTAGATGCTAATGATAAAGCATTCTTAACTTCATTTCCTTATCTAGCTTCCCCTTGGTAAGATACTGAACTCAAATTCTGAAGTAAGATTTAGGTTTTACTTCAGAATTACTCTAACAAAAAAACTCACAACATCATGACAATTAAATATTTTTTTTCAATAATAGCGCTTACTATACTTTATAGTTGCAATACAAATCAAGTTACCAACGAAGTAGATTACAAAATATACTTATCTTCTAAATTAAATGTATCTGAATTACATGCTAATGCTCAATTCTGGACAGATAAACTAAAAAATACCCCCGATCAATTTCCATATTTGGCTAAACGTGCAAGTGCTTACACTCAAGTATTCGATGCCACAGGTGACATATCTTATCTCATCAAAGCTGAACAAGATCTCATTGAAGCAATTGACCAATCTAAAAGAACTATTCCGTCTTATTTGAAAAGTTTAGCTACGAATTACATTTCACAGCATCGTTTTAAAGAAGCTTTGGTATTGCTAAAAGAAGCAGAAGATAATGGTGAAAAATTGAATGGTACTAAAAAAATGCTTTTTGATGTATATCTAGAATTAGGTAATAATTTAGCTGCTGAGAGTTATTTGATGCAAATTAAAGATAACTCAGATTTTGATTATCTAATTCGCTTGGCAAAATGGAAAGACCACAACGGTAACCTCGAAGCTGCTATAGAACAATTGGAAAAAGCTAAAGCAATTGCCGAGGCTTCTAACTTGAAAGAGATCAAGCAATGGTCATACACCAATCTTGCTGATTTTTACGGCCATGCAGGTGAAATAGAAATGTCTTACAGTTATTATTTAAAAGCCTTAGAGCTCGACCCAAATAATGCTTATGCTAAAAAAGGTATTGCGTGGATACTTTACTCTCACGAGAATAATCCAAAAAAAGCATTACAACTACTAGATCATATTTCAAGCTATTATAAATCTCCAGATTACGATTTACTTAAAGCGGAAATAGCAGAATATAAAAATGACTCTGAATTAAAAGAAAAAGCATTGTCAGATTACAAGAACGCTATTAAAAATAAAAATTATGGCGCTATGTATAACAAATACAATATCTTGCTATATACCGAAAATGAAACTTCTTTAACTAAAGCTATGGCTGTTGCTCAACAAGAAGTTGAAAATAGACCCACTCCTCAATCATATGATTTATTAGCCTGGAGTTACTTTAAAAATGGTGATATAGAAAGGGCAAATACTATTATAGAAGATCATGTATACGGACAAACGTCAGAACCAGAGGTGTTATATCATATTGCCGAAATCTACAAAGCAGTAGGCAAAACTGATAAGGTAAAAGTATTAAAGAGTGAGCTAGCTACCTGTCTTTATGAACTTGGACCTACTATGGCACCAAAAATTAAACAACTATAATTATGAAAAAGCAAATCTTAGCACTGCTATTGTTTGGTTGTTTTTCAATTGTAGTACAAGCTCAGAATGTTAAGGGCTTGGTATTAAATGAACTCAGTCAGCCTATAGAGGCAGCATATGTATATAATATAAATTCAGATAGTCATGCGCATACGTCAGAAAATGGTGTGTTTGTAATTGCCGAAACAAAAGTTGGTGACTCACTTAGAATAGGATTATTAGGTTATGAAACAAAAGTTATTTCTATAACCTCAACAGATAACTTAAAGATTATTCTTGAAGAGAAAATATTTCAACTCGATGAAATGGTTTTAGACAAAGAATTAAATACAGTGAGTACAATTTCTAGACTAGATTTAAATATTACTCCTGTAAATTCTTCACAAGAAGTTTTAAGAAAAGTACCTGGTTTAATCATAGGTCAGCACGCTGGAGGTGGAAAGGCAGAACAGATATTTCTACGGGGGTTCGATATAGACCATGGTACTGATATAACCATCGGAGTTGATGGTATGCCAGTAAATATGGTATCTCATGCCCATGGTCAAGGTTATAGCGATTTACACTTTGTAATTCCTGAAACTGTAAGTAAAATCGATTTTGGTAAAGGAGCCTATTATGCCTCAAAAGGTGATTTTAATACAGCTGGTTATGTCAATTTTAAAACCAGAGATTATTTAGACAAAAGTAGTATTTCATTTTCAGTGGGTCAGTTTAATACTTTACGTACCGTAGGTTTATTTGATTTATTAGAGAGAACAAAAAATCAGAATGCTTATCTAGCGATGGAATACATTGCTACGGATGGTCCTTTTGAATCCCCTCAGAATTTTAACCGTTTAAACCTCTTTGGGAAGTATGTGATGTACACTCCAGAAAATGATAAGATAACTTTAACTACGTCACATTTTACAAGTCGTTGGGATGCTTCTGGTCAGATTCCGCAACGCGAAGTCGATAATGGAAACATTACTAGATTTGGTGCAATAGATGATACAGAAGGAGGTGAAACAGAACGCACCAACCTTAATGTTATGTTCGATAAATATATCAATGATAACACTAAGTTTAGTGCAAATGCCTTTTACTCGCATTATGTGTTTGAGCTCTATTCTAATTTTACTTTCTTTTTAGAAGATCCTGTTAATGGGGATCAGATTAAACAGAAAGAAGATCGCCAGATTTTTGGTGCGAATACCGCTTTGAATTACTCTACATTTTTAGGCAATACGGAATTAAATCTAACTACAGGTTTAGGTGTACGACACGATATTGTTGATGATGTAGAATTGTCGCGAACGCTTAATCGAACTGAGACGCTTGAGTTCATTCAATTGGGTGATATCAATCAAACTAATATTGATGCCTTTGTAAATGCAGAGTTTGAATTTGGGGACTTTAAAATGGTACCAGCCTTACGCTTAGATTATTTTAAGTTTATGTACAACGATCAGTTACAGACTAATTACAAAACACAGTCTGAAACTAAGACTATTTTAAGTCCTAAATTAAATTTCTATTATAATGCAGCAGACAATTTACAACTGTATCTTAAGTCTGGTTCAGGATTTCATTCTAACGATGCTAGAGTCGTAGTGTTCAATGAAAGTGAAGACATTTTACCACGTTCTTACGGAGCCGATATAGGTACGGTTTGGAAACCGTTTCCTAAGCTGGTAGTGAATTCTGCCTTATGGTATTTATTCTTAGAACAAGAGTTTGTCTATGTAGGCGATGCAGGTGTTGTAGAACCAAGTGGTAAAACAAGACGTTACGGTGTGGATTTAGGTTTGCGCTATCAAATAAGTGATTGGTTGTTTTTAGATGCCGATGGGACATATACTAAAGCACGAAGTGTCGATGATCCTGAAGGTGAAAATTTTATCCCTTTGGCACCAGATTTTACACTTACAGGCGGTTTATCAGTTGATGATTTAGATGGGTTTTCAGGTGGTTTACGTTTTAGATATTTAGATGACAGACCAGCCAATGAAGATAACTCTATTGTAGCTGAAGGTTACTTCGTTACGGACTTTAATATTAACTATAAACTTAATAAGGTAACAATTGGTTTAGCAGTAGAAAATCTGTTTGATGATGATTGGAATGAAACTCAGTTTGCTACAGAGTCACGTTTACAAAACGAAGTACAGTCTGTAGAAGAAATACATTTCACACCTGGTACACCATTTTTTATTAAAGGAACTATAACTTATAATTTTTAGGGGGTCAGCCTCTTAATTTAAAGGGAAGTAAATTAGGATGGTTGATTGGTTGCTAGCAAGAAAGGTAGACTGCTGATTACAGTTTACTGGTCATGAGAAATCATGATATTTTTTGAGTTTTTTGTTAGTTGAAACACCTTCGCGAAAGCGAAGGTGTTTGTTATTTTTCAAAACTACGGCTTTGTTGGTTATTGATTACTTATTTTTTTGGGATTTCAATAGGTAAGTAGAGTTAATTCAGTTCTTATTTTACTCTACAAGTGATTTCATAATTTCTTGTCTTTAAAAGATTAGATAGCCCATGGTAATCTTCTTTTTCAGATATCAATACTTATGGTAATAGTCCATTACTTATCCCAAACATATAAGGTTTAAGGCATTCTTTATGATTAAAATTAATCATAAAAGATATCAAGGAGTAGAAGCCACCACACCAAGTGTATATAACTGTTCCATGGTTGGGCTTTCACTACCTCCTTCAGGTTCTAAGGTAATCCCAAAGGCTTGACTCTCATTGGCATTGGTAATAGCAAAGATTTTATTGTCGTCTGTATTAAAGTCGTCAATAGTACCTAAGCTTGTTGGTGTGAGTGGATTCAAGGTTAAAGACCAGACTTGCCAAACTTTACCTTCTGGTGCATCAGGTAAGCCTTCACCATCTAAATAAATAGTATTGTCAGCTTTGTTCCAATATACTTTTGCAAAAGCCTTATCATAATCCCCCTGACCACCTAATGGTACAGTAATAATGTCTTTATCACGTATAGCGTCAAGTAAGGTTTTAGTAGCTGCTAAATTCTCACGAGCGTCTTCAATTTGTATTTCTAGATATTGCTTTTCAGTAGATACGGTTTGTAGTTCTTCTTCAAGTTGAACTTTAGTGTTAAGCGTCCATATTAAACCACCAACAAGTAAGATAGATGCAGCCCAACCTGTATAAGATATCCAGTTAGGTTTCTTAGGTTTTAAATCTACTACTCTGGTTTCTTTATCATTGAGCTTATCTTCAAAAGAATCAAAATTTACAGCATGTGGGGATACTGAAGAAGTCAGTTTTACCACAGCTGCTTCAATCTCTAAGACTTCTTGTAAGATTTCAGGATATTCTTGCATCAGTTCATAAACCTCCTGATTTTCTTTTTCAGAAAGTTGGCCAGCTACGTATAGCTCTAAAATACCTGATTCTATGTATGCTTTAATATCCATATTACATAACCATATCCCTTAATTGCTGAATACAGTTTCTATTTCTTGTTTTAATTGTGCCAATAGGTATATTTAATTCTTCAGAAGCTTCTTTTTGTGTGAATCCTTTAAAATAAAGTAATTCAATCACATCTTTACATTTTTGGCCGAGGTTAGTGACAAACTTTTTAATTCCGATAGCATCTGTACTACGATCTAAATTATCACTGCTTGTTATGATATCTACGAAATTATCGGCATCGAGGTTTTGCTTTGATTGCTTAAATGCTTTAGACCTTGTTTTATCAATAGCAGCATTTCTGGCTATATTCAATACCCATGTAAAAAACCGTCCTTTTGAAGAGGAATATGTGTTCGACTTATTCCATGCCTTTACAAAAACATCCTGTGTTAACTCATCTGCTATATCGGTATCCTTTACAATATTGTAAACCACCCCATGAATACTCGCACCATACATTTGATATAGTTTTTCAAATGCATTAACATCTTTATCTTTAAATCGTTTAACAAGCGAGTCGATATCAACCATGTGATATTCTATGTTTTTTAGATTCCTAATATATTAAATTAATTGGTTATAAATCTTTATCAAAAGTACATTCTTTCCAAATCAAAGAATCGAAAGAAACTAGCTTACCGAAATCAATTATCTGGCATAGATAATTATCTTGGAATATATCAATTAATATTCCCCAAAAAAATATATTTGGCAACATTTTTATATTACTCACTGAATACAGGAATATTATAATTCTATATAACCACTTTCACCTGGTACCATTTTAAATTCTTTATTAATCCACTGTTGTTTTGCTTTCTTTATCTTTTTCTTGCTTGATGACACAAAATTCCAATCTATAAAACGTCTTTCTTCAAATGCTTTGCCCCCAAAAACTAATAGTAATGAGTTCTGACCTATTGTAAAACTGCATTTGTCGTTTTTTGAAACCAGCATTTTACCTGACTCTATCTTCTCGTCACAAGCTTCTATATACCCCTCTACTATATATATACCGATTTCACCTTCTAAATTTTCTAAAGTGGATACTTTGGATTTCTCTTTTGATATCATTTGCAACATAAATAGGTGCGAATAAACTGGAGCTGGAGACACTTTGCCATAACCCTTACCAGCAATCAATGTATATTCAACCCCATCTGACACCCAAAAGGGTAATTTTGATTTCTCGGTGTATGAAAAATTGGGGACCATCTCTTCAAGTTCCTTTGGTAGAGCTATCCATATCTGAAAACCATGAATTTTATACATGCCTCCATCCCTTAAATGTTCGGGTGTTCGTTCAGTATGAACCACACCTTTTCCAGAGGTCATAAGCCCAACATCCCCGGATTTGATTATCTCAACAGCCCCAGTGCTATCCCTATGTGTAATCTCTCCTTTTAATAAATAGGTTAAAGTCGTAAGGCCGATGTGTGGATGTTGCCCTATATCCATAAACTTAGTTGGTCCAACTATGGTTGGGCCTATATGATCAATAAAGCAAAATGGACCAATCATTCTTTTTTTTCTAAAAGGTATTAACCGACCTACAAGAAAATCCCCTATATCCCTACTGCGCTGTTCTATTATCAACCTTGAATTTGACATTCTGTAATTAGCTTTAAAATCTTCTTTTATTTATTTACTTTGATAAACTTGTATTTATTCTACATCTGAATCGTTTAGTCCATCAATTAATGTGTCTATTTGGGTTATAATTTGTCTTCGTTTTTGTTTTGCTTTTTCAATAATTTCTTCGGTACTCTTGGGGTTTGATATCTGATTGTTGTAATAATCTACAAGAGTTCTCATAGCGTTCATTTTTGCACTCAAATGTGTCTGCTCAACTTGTTGAATTAGCACCTCTTGTGCCTTACGTTGAAGTCTCGCACCTTTTTCAAGTTCTTTTCTATTAAGGAGTATTTCCTCACGGTTGTTTTTTATTTCCTCACGTTGTAAGACAATGGTATAAATCAAAACGGCAAAAGCGAGTGCTGAAAACAAGGCATTTACCGCACCAAAGAGGTCTCCGAAAGTCCCTCGGTCTGACCAATTTGGTATAAAATATATAATCAAAACGGCAGATATACCCCATATAAATGTTACAATTAAAATTAGCTTAACTAATAATTTTCCTGTAGAACTATCTTTTTTCATATATCAATTAGTTACCTGTAAGTATGCTTGTGTAGCGATTACTAGTTCAAGATACTTAATAGATTTGTATTAGAAACCATGGAATCAGTAGTTTTATATTATAAAAACCTTTGTTGCGACATGAGCTTAAAGAAAGTAACCTAATTTGTAATCTTATTCAAGAGGGTAGCCGTCAGTTGAAAATGAAAATGACTTATTACTATACTGCCCGATCATAATAGCCTGAATCAAAGGTCTTATCATAGGTGACCTAGAGCTAACATGTACTATAAAATTAGCCCCACTACCTCCCGTATCATCTTCTTTTTCTATAACATAGTTTACCGTAGCCATGGGCGGCAAACTAATTGGCTTGTCTATAAATTTTTTAACAAGCAGACCATGAGTGTCATAATAGTTAATCTTACTAACAAATAAGGAGTCTTTCGAGTTAGTATTTCTAATACTCAAAGTAGCTGACAATAAGTGTTTTGGGTTTTGGGAGTCAATATAGATATCGGAATAAATAGGTACATAAAATTCGTTATTATAAGAAAGAGAGCTCTCATCAGGTGTTTTATCTACCTCTAAAGCCTCAAGTTCATCTTGACCTAAGGTATCAAGATTTGGGTTAGGATTTTTACATGCTAGTGCTAAAATAACAATAATAGAAATAAATATTTTATCGAGTTTCTTCATAAACTTAGTTAACTAAACACATCCAAGTCAAAGATATACAAAAGATTGATATTCTATTCAAAAAGAATTGTCTAGTCTAAATTAATATGAAGTTCTGTAAAAGGATAACAGCTACCCGTGATTTTTTCCACCTTTTAAGGTTTTTCAAGCAGTAGCACAACTTTTCAACTACCTATTCCAAAGAACATCTTTCTGTAAATAAAGATATAGCTTTAATGGATTTTTACCTAAGGTTTTCTCTTAGAATTTCTAAGATTTCTTACTAGTTATTGAAATTGACTTACTTTAAGTTTATCTTTCTTTTTGGTATACAAAATTGTTGATTTAGCATATATTTGAGTGAATATATAATATAGATGAACTCCCTAGATAGATTATCTAATTGTTATTAACGACCATTAAAAATCTAATGAAAAAATGGGATCTAAACAAAAGTGTTACAATTGTGGAAAAATCATCAAAGAGAAAGAGCTCACCAAAGAGCATATTCCAGCTAAAAATTTGTTCGAAGGGTACAATGAAAAATACAAAATTCAAAGAATTACTGTTTCAGCTTGTCTGAAATGTAATCAGCAATATAGTCCAACTGATGAAGATTTTAGAAACATGATTGGAGCAATAGCTAAACGCAAAGAAAATAATGCCATAACAAATAAAACAAAACGTTCACTATTGAGAAAGGACCCTACAAGAAACACCTTTTCATTAGACTCTTTAGGGAAAATTAGTGGAATAACTTTAAATGAAATCACAGTTGAAGAGTATCACAAAAAAAATTTCAAAGGAATATTCTTTAATCAATATGGAGAAATATTTAATGAGAAGAAATATTCCATTTATGTAAACATTGATGAAAATGATTGGTCTTTACCAACACTAGGGATTTTAGGTTTTTTAAAAGACCTTTTTAATAGAAAAGTTTCTGGGCATGAAGATATTTTGAATTATTCCCTTCAACCATTTCGGCTTGGTATTGAGAACCCCAGCAAAAATGACTTAATACCAAGTATTAATGAAAATATTTACGTAGGATATTTTGATTATGTAAAAGAACATGCAGCACTAGTAATAGCAGTAAGAAAAAACTACTTAAGAATGATTAAATGGAAAAAACGATGGCAATGTATAATAACTCCTATATTTAAGTACTTTAGCAAGTGATTAAATTTCAAACATGAGAAAATTAATAGAATAGAACGACTATTAGGGACTTGGATGAATGCCATAAGTTAATAAGCCGAATATAAATTAATATTAAAAATCTGTATGTCATTGAGTAATGAAGAAATTAACGAACTAAAAAACTTGCAGTATGATATTTTGTTAGAAAAGTGTCTAAAAAAAGAAAAAGGTCATATTTTAAAAAACAAATATGGTTTTATCAGAGGAATTCCAGCTCAATTAGCTGAAGATATGTATGCTATCAGGATAGAGAAGATACCCGAAAATGCAGATAAAGATATGTTAGAACGAATAAAATATATTTGTAAATATAGTTTAAGCAAAATGCCAAAATCTAGAAAAGCAAAACAAAATAATATTGAATATTTCATTTATGATAAGTTTAATCAATATCAAAATGCTTTAGAAATAGTAGAAAAACGTTTAAAAGCACTACAAGAATAATTATATAAATTGAACGAAGATAAATAAGTTGCGTAACAACATAAATATATATGTTAGCAGTAAATTACATGATTAGTACGACAGAAAAAGCCGAATGAGTTTACCTTCTATTCGTTTCTTACATTTTAAGAGTTATTATTTCTTTCAGCTAAATATTTTAATCCTAAACCTAAAATCAATAAAACAGCTCCCCAATTTCGAGTCTTCTTTTTCGAGGCTAGCACACCGCCTACAGCCATTAATCCTCCTGTGGCAGTTAGAGTCGTTCCTGCTGCATCTACCTGATTACTATATTCTTTACCATAGTGAACAAAGTTTTTATAATGTTCGCAATTATTAGAGAAAAATCCATATGCTTTTTCACCCAATCTTGATAGTGCTCTGTCAACGGCTCTCTGTCTGTCAAAATTATTTCCTGGGCACCTTTCTATCTTCTTTGGAACATATTTTTCTAATTGCTTATTAATCTCCTCATTTGGAAGTACTTTTATACCCTTGGTGAAATTAGCTGTAAATTTAGGTCCTGAAAGATCGTTTCCCACATATATAACAAAGTGATCTACCATTCCCATAAATTTTTTATGTAGAATAACTGCGTCTGCTGGTCTTAGTTGATTTTTTAATACATATTGATTTATATTCATTGTCTCGTTTTTATAGTTTTACTGACACAAACATAGTACTTTAAAGCACTTACTTGTTTTGACCTATGCATAAGTCAACATAAAGTCGATTATAAGACCAATTCTACTCAATCCATTTTTCTGCCTTAGCTCTTAATTGATAATATGTTTCCTCTCGTTTTTTAATTTCTTGTTTGATGTATTTTGGGGCTTTTTTAAATAAAACTTTTCCTTGAAGGTCAACACTATGTTGCTTTAAAGCAAGAAATTTTCCTCTTCTATTTTTAGGTTGGATAAGTTTCTTTTCATGTAGTATATCAAACAAAACAAAAACTAAATCACTTTTAGCAGGATTAATTTCTAAATTAACAGGTTCAGGCTTGAATAATTTTTTGAATGTTTTTACAGATTTTATCGCTCTCTCAGAATATAAATTATCTGCAATTTCATCTAATTTATTTATGTTCCCTAGCCAATCATAATAGACCTTAGGCATATCATTTGAGGCCACCGTAGATTTATTTTCCATTTTTCTAATCAATCTATTTAACTGCAAATGGCTATCAATATCTTTAAAATTATAACCCTTTATTTCTGACAAACTGATTAGCGACTCTCTTAGTGATTTTAATTCTGTAATAGTTAAGATTTGGTAATCTGCAAAATTATCAATTATGTAATGCCCTATATTTGATAAGATATACTTCAAATCATTTCTAATATCTATATCTTCTATAGCATGAAGTATTGTATTTACAGTTTGTAAAAAAGAAATTGTTATGGTGTCGAAAACTTTTTTTGTATCTCGTTCCTTTTTGTTTTTTAAATAACTTAAGTTTTGCTGAACGATATCATATAATTCATATTTTTTTAAAAGAAGAATACTTTCGTCTACATTGTTAAAAAAAACTTCATTCAAGATTTCTTCAACTGAAAAGAATATTGATTTATTCATAAACTCAGAGTCGATTTTAAATAAACATTGGGATTGTTAAAATATGAGGCTAGAGAATTCTTATATTATTAATCATTCTATTAAAATTAATCTTTATCAAATGTTCTACTAACTGTTGTTCAATAGAATACAATTTTGACAGATATTCTATTATTAAGCTTATATTTTTGGGCTTTACTGTTTTGCCATTTGATTCTATATAGGGACCGTCGCTTTCAGTTAATAGATATTCTCTAGGAATGTGTTTTATAATTTCCTTCCCTTTTTTAGATTTTATCATTGCGGTATTTATAGAAAAATAATATCCAGAATGGGCTATTTCTTCTATTAATCTGACACCACCAGAATACCAATGAAAAATAGCGTTTCTAATGTCATATTTTCTGAGTAACTCTAGAACTTCTCTTTCGGCACTTCTTGAATGAATACTTAAAATCTTCGGCTTGCCCTTTACAGCTTTTAAAATTTGCTCAAAACTATATAATTGTAATTCTTTTGACCCTACGCCTTCTCGTGAAAAATCTAATCCAATTTCTCCTATATAAGATGTCATATCTAAGAATTTAAGAAACAAAGGCATTTCTTTTTCATGCTCACTAACCATCAATGGATGCATACCTAAAGCTAATCTTACTTTTTTATAGCCTTTTACATGGTTATATCCCATTTGAAAATGACTTGGCAAATTAGTCATACCAATTGTAGTAATACCTAATTTCTCAGATTCTTCACAAATCTTTACAGGATTTGGATACAAATCAAAATGGCAATGAGTATCAATAATCATTATATTCCTAATTCCGATTTTATTGTTGCATTTCCTTTATCCCTAAATAATTGTAAAACCTCATTTTTAGAGCGTAGAATCATTTGGGCATATTCTTCTAGATTATTAAAAGGAATGCTGCCATTAATTAATATATCTGTCTTCATTTGTTCCTGTGTAATATCCTTCTTTAAGAAATTTATTAATGCTGGCAAATCTACATAACTTTCTCTAGATAAAGGTCTGGTAATATCATTTCCATATACTTGATTGTCAACATTAGCCTTATTCAAGGACGCTCTCCTGTAGACACAAGGCATACAAATCCCACAGTGATTTGTATCTTTTCTACTCCAATACTGTTTGCGTCCAGGTTTACCACATGAAGTTGAGTGTTCTAAAACACTATTAAGAAAACTATTGTTCTGGCAATCTACAACCATTTCACCTTTTGTCTTAAAGTTATATGGGTTCCTAAGCTCAATATTAATACTAAGATTGTCTAAAAGCTCTTGTAATTTACTCAGGACATATGGATGAGTTGTTCTAGTACTCAAAGAACTTACTCTAGATGGCGTTAAAGGATAATTAATTGAGATTGTTCCATTCTCAGGGATTATAAGGTGAGCTGAAGGAGAAATAAAACATCCCAAACCAATAAAAAAGAATGAACGACTTCTATAATTACTTTCTACTTCAAAAGCTTGCCCTTCATTATTTTTTCTATCCAAAGCTAATCTAACCTGAATCCAATTATTTTTGACTTTATTTGGGTATGCGACAGATAATTTCTTGTATAAAAATTGTTGGTCTCTATTTGGTCCAGGAGAATAAAAATCAAAATGCGAAACTAACATAATTTCATCACCATCATTCAAAGTTTCCAACTGATCTATTACTCCTATTAAAGAGTCCAATCCTCCAGAGAATAAACTTGTTGTTTTGATATTCTCAGTATTAAAATGTCTTCTATTCTTGTTCCATCTTCCTCTTTTTTCAATAAAACAATTTTCAATTGTATTCGTAACAAAATTGATACTCCAATAATCGCCTGTTAGAAATTTTAATGCGTCCTGTAATACCTCCTCTTGACCATGCCACAATGATAATTGATATACAGGAAATTCCACTTCTATCTCTCTTGCCCAACCATCAATTGAGTATTTCTCCCTGTTTAATAAATTATCTATTCCATATACCAGTGCAGATATTAAGAATAAATCAAATTTAACAGACTTTGTGTCTCTAGAAAGATCATATAAATTAACAAAATCATTCAGAACATGAGCTACTTTTTGCTCATCATTGTTTAAATCTTCGAATACTAGATTTATTCATTGAAAACTTTCCATTAGTAGCTTCGTTTAGTTCTATTCCTACTCTCATAATTATTCAAATACCGTTAAAATATCTTGTTGTATGTTTTTTATTAATCTATCAGCGCCATCTGAGCTCCAATCTATATCTTGTAAAGAGTTTACACGTTGAACACCTCTCAGGCTTTCAAATATAAAATCCTTTATTTGTCTGAAGAGATTATTGCAATCAGATTGGTTTTTATCTTTTATCAACTTTTCGTAAAACCACTTGTCTAGGTGCTCATAAATATAATAACCGAAATACCTGATTATTAAATCTTCTGATGTTTCCCTTTCAAACTTACTATCTAATAATTCTTCCATTTCATCTATGGTTTCAGCACTTGAAACAAGCTCTTCGAGTATTTTTCTAGTAGCTTCTTTTGCAGCCACTTCATCAATTGTTGATGCAGTACCAGAACAATATTCAATCAAATGATTAATTATGTCTGATACAGACTTGTCTTTTAAATCGGACAGCCCTAGATTATCAAGAGTTTCTCTAAAATTATTTCCTGAGTTGATAAAAGCGCCAAAAAAGGCACCTAGTTTTTTAGCAGTTCTTATTCCACTTCTTCCAGCAACTTTTGAATTTCCTCTACCAGCTTTAGATGAACCACCTATAACATCAACATACCTTTTTAGAATCTTATTCTTTTTTTCTGTCGATATTGTTGAAGAATCACAGCTTCTTGTAATTGTATCACTTAAACTTCCCCAATTAGGTATGTTTTTCTTTGTGTCAGAAAATGATTTTGATGTACCCATTTATTTCTTTTTTAAATTATATGCCTTACTGACTTTGGTCCTATTATCACTAAAAAAGTCATTTAAGAAATCACCAATAACAGCATGATTATTAAACTCCTGTAAACTAATACCTATTGCTGGAGCAATTTCTTTTTTATTAATCGTCTTTAGCGTATCGATGTAATATGTCTCCGTATTCTCAATATTATCTCGTAACATTTGATTAAATATGTCAAAACCTATTTTCTCTTGTGGATTCTTTTTTAAATTATTGGACAGCAAGTTTAGGAAAGAGTCTTTCTCTATTGGGGTCAGAGCGTAGAATTGATCCTGAAATATCTGTTTTCTCGTACCCGATGGCATTTCTTGATACAACTCATTAAAGAAAGCCTTTACTATTGGAGGGATTAAACTAGAAGCTGAAATCGATGATATTTTATCTCTTGAAATCCAGAAATAATCTCGTAAGTCCACATCTGATAATTTAGGTTCTATGCGTAACCAATTAACTATTTTTTCTTTACCCCAATCATTAAAACTAGTGTTTTCTATCTCTTGAGAATTTTCATGAGCATTTCCTTCACTACAGATTTTTTCTAATTCCCTTATTTCACTTGGTTTTCCGTCTTGATTTAACTGCCAGCCATATAATTGCTTAAATAACTTAATTTCAGAATATTCTAGAATCATCAGCTTTGCTAAAATAGAACTACTAAAATTTGGCAATTTAGCAACATCAGATAACCTCTTTCTAAGGATATATGTATTCAAAAACCTCTTTATTTGTCTAGGATTACCATATAAACTTTGTGTAATCAGTGGAACTAATGAAGGAATTGAAATGATATTAGATTTAACTTTTTCAAAATCTTCAACACTTAACTCGTCACGCATGTTTAATAATCCATAGCTTGAATACCTGTCATTCAATCTAAATTCCTGGAATTTTGTATGAACGTGTTTAAATATTACCTCGCTCACCTCTCTTTTGCATATTAACATTGAAATATAGGTTTCAACTTCAGGCTCAGAGAGTTTTGGTAAAGCATAAGGTAACTGTATTAATTTTTCTAAATAGTCTTTTATTATTCTTGGGTTGTCCTCTTGAATTGGATTTGAGTTTCCATACTTAAACTCGATAGCATGACTAAAAATTCTTGGATCAGCACCAATTATAAAGGCTGTTTTAGGCACGTTTACAAATAACTTTATTGCCTCCAAGTTTTCGATTATTCTCTCAGGACTGCACCTGTCTAAATCATCGATTATTACAACGAGTCTTTTAAATTTGGTTGCTTCTAATAAATCCCCAAAATCTTTTCTAAATTCGGAAACTAAATTTGTACTTGAATCCTCATTTACTTGTTCTTTTTTTAATAATTTAAAAAATTCTTCACCCTCTTTGGATCCCAATTTTTCTATCAGTTTTTCTGGACTATCTACATCCCATTCCGATAACTTCTTGGTTATAAAAGGTGCCAGACTCAATCCCCCTGTAAAATATGCTGCCACTGCTGGTAACGCTACATTTTTCAACACCATTCCAGCTCCCCTCATCCAGTCAATAGACTTCCATAGCTTTTTTGCCTTATCCTTTACTGTTTCTCTTACTTCAGCACTTAATTTCTTATTATCTTCTAATTCTTTTAATATAGAATCTAATAAGGCTGCTTTGGCATCATCATAACCTTCAAATGTCCAACCGTTAAAATAAATGCATAATGATTCTTCTTGTTTAGGTTCACCATCTTCATTTTCGAATTCATCCTGAATTATTTTAAGAATGCTGGACTTACCACTTCCCCAATCGCCAAAAACACCTATAGTTATTGGAAGTACAGAATCGTCTTTAACAACATCAATTAATAAGTCTGCGTGAACTTTAAAACCTAAAAGGTCTTGTGAGGTTTCATTATCTGACCACATTTATTTTGAAATTATTTATTAATAATTTTAATAAGAAACAATGTTAGTACATGTTTTAAAGAAAAAACTATGCACGCAAAGTAACTTACAACTTTACTAAATGACTACGGAAAACCGTATATGATGAAATTAATTAAGGGTAGAGCTTAAATATACATTTTAACATTTACAATAAGAAAAGAATTACAAATATTTAGTTTATCGGATGCAAAGTCTCGATGACTTCCTGCAAGTTTTCAAGGTCATCCTGTAGATAGCGTTCAGTAGAAGAAATATAGCGATGCCCTGCCATGTACTGTGTCTCTCGAACATTATATGCGCTTAGCCAATTGACAATAACCGAAGCCCTAATCTGTTTAGGATCCTTAACCTTATAATTAATACGTTTAAGGCGTTTAAACAGTTCTCTGGTAATGATGTCAAACCTATCCGAGTTAAGCGGAAATAAGGCTTCTGTATTTATCTGTAAATTATCCAAAAGTATTTCTCTATCCGTTTCCAAATAACGAACTAGAGGCATCATCTGCCATGATCTGAGCTCTAGAGTTCTAGTGTTGGTCTTACGAGTTGATGGTACATAGAGCTTGCCCTTATCAATATCAATATGCTCAACCTTTAAGCTTTTAAGCGCAGTTGTTCCCAAACCTTGATAGACCATAAATCCTGTAATTACTTTATTGCGCAATGCCACTTCTGAACTATTAGGCGGCTGGATATTCCGTGTTGGGTAGCTATAATACAGATCCTCAAGCTCAGCAAATTCAAGCAGGTTATGATTGAGGCTACGCTTGGCTCCTCTAATATTGATATTATGCATTGGATTGGTATATCTGATATTCTTATCAATAAGATAGTTGAAGAATATCTTTAAACCACCTATTTGGTGCTTGACTGTGCTTTTAGATAATCGTTTCCCTTTCTTGGGCTGTTGTATATACTTTCCATAAGCTAGACAGGATTTGTAATCTATAGTTTCCGACAGATAACCTTTAGAACTGCACCAATATGAGAATAGAGTAGCAGAGCGCAAATAGGAAAGTACGGTTCCTCTTGAGTATCCTAGCTGATATAAATAATCTTCATACTGCCTCATGTTCAATCTGACTTGCTATGTGCGTATAAATTTGTGTACTCTCCAATGATGAATGCCCTAAAAAGGTACTGATGGATTTCATAGGTACTTTGTTTTGTAATAAGTGCGTTGCAATGCTATGACGTAACGTATGCAGTGTAATTCTTTTGTCAATGATCGTATCGTCTTCAGTAGCTTCGATAATAACTTTTAATCTGTCTGCTACTGTCTTGTCATTGATACGCCTACCGATATTTGAAACTAAAAGTGCATCTGTTTGAAAATTCCTTAAGAATTCAGGTCTTGCATCATAGAGATAATCTTCCAAGAGGCTAAGATTATATGCATTGATGGGAACAAACCGCTCTTTGTAGTTCTTTCCTTTGCGTACATAGATGCGCTGCTTTTCAAATAAAATATCCGAAGTATCAATATGCATGGCCTCATTACGTCTAAGCCCACAACTGTACAACAGCACCAATATAGCCCTATCCCTCATCTGAAAGTGCTCGCTCATGTGGGACACATTACAGGCTGCAAAGAGCTGTTTAATCTCATCTTGAGTAAGGATGACTTTACCTTCCTTATAATCCATCTTTTCACCTTTAAGGTGAACACCAAAATTAATATTAGCTTCATGCTCTTTAAGGTAATCGAGGAACTTCTTTAATGCCTGTTGGTGCTTATTGAGAAATGCTTTTGAGAGTCCACCGCCACGTCTGTCATTGGAGCGATTGGATAAGTGGCCATAATAGTCCTTAACCATTTTAGTAGTGATATGCTCAATAGTAGAATGTCCATTTCGCTCTAGGTAATGGAAGAATTCTTTTAGGTGGTGTGGCAAGTTATATACGGTGGTAGGGGCATAGCCCAATACATCCAGCCAATCCCTAAAGGACGCCAGGATCGTATTAAATGATTCGCTACGTAGGTTTAACTTCTTCATATCTAACTGCTATTTAGCTTTACAAGTTATCTGTCTGTTTTACTGACCTTTTAGATTTCAAGGTTTTGTGGCGAGCACCTCGCCACATCCTCATTATCAAACACTTAACCTCTCCATTTTACCAGTGGCGAACCTGTGGCGAAGCAGCGAGCCGCTGCGGGCAGGAAAAACTAACTTTTCTGCTTTTCTAATGTTTCTAGGCACACACCAAGTGCTTTATCTATACTGTTTTCCAGTTCCCTAAACTCATTGGCATCCACAATTTCATAGGTAAAGGATTCTGACTGAATGTCATTTCGCTTTATGATATAGCCTTCCCGTAACAAAAGCTGATGGTATCTGCGAAGCGTACTCTCGGCTATCCGCAGCTGCTTTCTAATTTCCCGATTAGAAAATAATGTATCCTTCTTTTTTGCCAAATGCCCTTTAAGGGCTTCGAGGTAGTTTCGTGTTGCACCGTTTAGGCTATCGGATTTACGGAGCAGCACCGATTTGATAAGATTGTTGGCCTGCTTTATATCTTTTAGGGTTGTTTCGATATACTCTTCCCCGGTATGCGCATCGAACTTGGATTCGCGTTGGTGCTGATGGTAAAAGGTTATAGCTTCTATAAATTGAAGGTAGTGTGCATTACTGCGCCGAGGTTTAAAGACCGATTTTGGCAGGGATAGATATTCCGCAAATGGGTTGATGACCCTAACGGGCTTTAGCAAACGCTGCACGTTGCACAACATCTGTCTGGCATCAATTTCATCTTGGACATTGATCTTTCCTGCCGAAGCCAATCTTTGGTATTGCATGATACGCTCGTCCTGTGCTTCTGATTCATCAATATAGAGCAAAAAGGAACGATTGGAATTATCCTCATAGAGGCTTTCCTGTGTGGTGCAGCCTGCAACCGACACGGGTCCTTCTACGGTAAGGTTTTTTGTCTTGCCCTCGCCACCGATACCTTTCTGTACCACGGATTTGGTAATGCGTTTTTTAGTCTGTAGTTCCCGAAGTGGGTACAGTACCTCTTCTGCACCGTCCAGATCTTCGATGAGCACCAGTTTGTTCTTGAGCTCATGGCGTTTGAAATAATAGAAGGCATTTGCAGATAGTACGGTAATCTCGACCTTATCCTCTTCGGGAATCAGTTCGGCAACCTTAGACTGTAAATGTGTTTTACCTACACCCGAGCTACCAAAGGAAATACAGTGCAAAGGATTACTGGTTTTTCTACTGGTAAATATAAGGTACATCAATAGCCGATTTACCTTTTCACCTATAACCCCACTTGCACCGATAAGCTTGTTGGTCTTTTTTAATAAATCTTTAGACTTTAAAAGATTCATTGCTGAACGTCGTTCCTGTTTGGAAAGCTGATACTCAAAAATTTCATCTTCATTCTCAATAGCTAAGAGTTCTATACGATAACTTTCCAGCTTATTGATCAATTCCTGTAACGCTCTTCTAATAACAGAAGTACCCACTTTCAAAAACTCTGCAAGCTTACGAACCAATTTTTCAACACCATTGGAATTGTAAAGGTCAATATTATGGCGCAGGGCATGGAACTCATCCTCAATACAGTTGACCTTCAAGGTGACCCGCATCCTGTCCAGCCCGTGTATGTTCAATCCACCCAAAATATGGACTTCCAATACCTCTGTGGTAAAGACAAAATGGTTGGGATTTGAAGTATTGAAAGTATTCATTATTTAAATCAGCATTTATTGAACATCATATAACACAAAATTATGATTCAAATATAAACAAATATGTTTATATAAATAAATAAAACTTGTGTTTAGTGCTTTTTTTATATATTTGAACTACATTTGGTCAGTAATCGGCATTAAAGAAATGAACATGGAAGCAACACAGGAACTCTTATTAACTAACATTAAACGTATACGCAAAGAGAAAGGCATGAGCCAAAAGGATGTTGCAGGAAAAGCAGATATGTTGGTGCCTACTTATTCACGTTTGGAGCGAGGTGGTACTGTTCCTGGACTAGCCTCTATAGTGAAAATAGCTAAAGCACTAGAAGTATCAGTTGTAGAATTGTTCCAAACTTCGGAAATTAAGGATCGCTCTATTGCTCAGAAGTTGGAAATGATTAACGAGCTTTCTGAATACAACAAAAATGTGGTCAGTATTATGTTGGATTCTATGATTGAAAAAGATCGTGTGGAGAAATTACAGCAAGTGAAAATGAAAACTCGATTGGCTGAATTAGAAAAAGCTCGCAAACAATAGCCGTACTTATTTTTTGATATTCTTTACTTTATTTTTACTCACCTGATAAAAAGAATCACAGACTCTAAAAATAATACTCATTAAATCCATAGAATTTCTGTTATCTATAGTAACACTCGAACCAATTTTACTTTTTGGTTCACCAGTTAAGAAAATATACTTTTCGTTAATAACACCCCCATTATGAAGAATGATATTTCTTGTTGCAAATGACTTTACCAAGGTTTCTTTCTCTATACAGTTCCAGTTTTTTCTAACACCTTTTTGTCTAATGTAACTAAACTTTACGTGGAATCTATCTTCATAATATTTAACTTTTTCCATGATTGACAGATGCGAGAATGCCATAACTTCTTTATCAATTAAAGAGAATTTGAGCTCTTCCATCGTTTCGAATTTCAGCACATCTTCATAACTCATTGTCTTGTGCTTAGTTATGAGGGTTTTCCAATAATATGTTAGTAGTAATCGGGTCAAGTCATTTAAAAAAGCTTCAAATTGAGCGATACAATAGACTAGAGCCATTTCATACACTATATTTGTGTAACCTTGTAGAGTATTAATCTTTTCTTGTAGATGATGAATCATGTACTGATCATCTTCTTTGAAACTATACAAACCAATCTGAGCAATCTTATTGTCTATATTTACATTAATAGAGTCGGGTACATCATATTTATAACCTATTGTTTCTAATATTTTTGTTATTGCAGAGGAATAAATTTCTTCTATTCCTTTTAATGTAGATGTCTTGGTGACTCTTTTCATTAATCAAAATTTTTAAAAAATTCCTCAAAAGAAACATCCAAAGCCTTTAGCACCTTGCAGAGGCTACTGAAGCGTAGATCCTGTCCATTTTCATAACGCCCATATTGAGATCTTGAAATGTCATGTTTGAATGCAAATTGCTCGTAGTTTTTATAACCTTTTTCAAGTCTAAGCTCAACTAGACGTTTACCAAGCTTATCGAGATTTTCCTGTATGTATTTTTCATGTTTTGCCATGAAACAAATTACTACTAGGTACATCTTTTTCACAACCTTTAATAAATTGTATCTAATAAGGTGTATTTAAAAAGGAAAATTATTATGTTTGCCCGTATTAATCTTAAAATCAGATATATTATGAAGAAATTACTTTTTGTTTTATCCGTTTGCAGCTTTGCATTTTTGTCATCATGTAGTGCAACCAGGGTTGTGCAATCAACTGGATCATCAGTGCCGTCGGGAACCGTGGTGCCTTTTTCCAAAATTTCCAATGAAAGTTTTGCCGAAGAATATATCGGTGCAGATGTCGTTGTGGAATGCCAACTACTTTCACAATCATCAGCTAAGGCTCAGTATTCGACCAAGAAAATGCCTGAAGGTCACTTCGCCTTTGAAGTGTCCAGTGAAGATGTTGACCTAAATCAAAATGAGCTTACAGGTGCATTAGAGGGCCTGGTTGTTTTTGCACCTAATTCTTATTCCGATCTTATTTTTTCAATGAAGAAAGGAGACAAAATTAAGCTTCAAGGTGGCACTTTGGTAACCAAGATCAGAGGTGGAAAATTATATGGACTTAACTCTCGATATATTCATTTTTTAGCCACCTCAATAGAGAAGATGTAAAAGGGCACAGCTATTTTCTCTAATTTGAAACTGCCTAGAGTCATTCGGTTATAAATTGATAGAACCCTTCAATATATTGAAGGGTTTTTTAATTTTTTGTATTTTTGAGTATCCCTTAGTTATATAACGTACACGTTTTCCAATTATTTCTACAGGAACTAACTGGTTATATTATTCATTTTTTGATATGGGCATTTTTAAAACTTTCTTAATTCTATTTATTTGTGCAAAAAGTCTGAATTCTCAAAGCAAGACTTTTTTGATACAAAATCAAAAGAAGAAAAATTAGAAATATTCAATTTATGGATTGAGGAAACCTTATCTATAACAAAGAGTCAGGTTAATTTATCTCGATACTATAAGAATTTTAGGAATATTAGAGAAGTGGCGTGAATTTGTTAAATGAAATAATTGATGTTGAGGGGTTTTAAAATTTACTAATTTAAATTATGTTAAATGGGATATTCTTTTGAATCACAAGAGCAAATAGATTTTGATAATTTATTTAGAGAAGGTGTGTATAATGGTGTCTATTTTTTAAATTCATTTCATCCTGTAGATCGCGAAGTTGCAAGTTTATTTAGGAATAACGTAAAGTCATTTTTAAATGGTAATAATTTTCAAAAACTATATAAAGAAAAGGAATTTAAGATATGTTTTGAATATATTAATTCTACCGAATTTAACGCATTCGCAATCCCTAGCTATAAGTTTAAGGGTCTATATCATATTGGGCTAACAGCGGGAGCATTTCTAAAAAGCTTCGATGTTTTCAATTCAATATTGGCGACTACAGATATTTTCGAAAATATTGATGGAATTGGAAATATCATTGAAGATGCTATTGAGAAAGTAAATATTTCAAAAATTCTATCCGAGCCTCTTACAACCTCCCCTGACTATTCTTATCTTTTAGAACCAGGCACAGTCAGAGCTAATATCGCGCTCTTTTGCCAAAATATCGCTATGGAATATTTAATTAATCATGAGGTAGCTCACATTTTAAATGGACATTTGGGTTATCTGAGACAAAAGAAAAATTCAAATGGAACAACTAATATGGCAAGGTGGAATATTGAATATTCTGAAACTTTAGATGAAAAAGATGTAAAGAAGTTGGAGATTAATAATTATCAAGCTATGGAACTTGATGCAGATGAAACTTCAACGTTGTGGTCAATATCAAATTGGATTCACAGAACGAGCGAGTTAATCCACCCTAAAATGCTTGAAATAGATTATTTTTTGTATTGTAGACTCTATATATTTGCGGTTGGCGTGGTTCAGAACATAATATTTAATGATGGCTCAAATAAGGATTTTATAGACTACAATGAATCAAAATATCCTCATAACGAAATTCGATATAATTGGATATATAGTTCTATGCATAGCATTCACAGAAGAAAACTTGAAAACAATGAGGAAAAGTTCTTCAGTGAGTGTTTGTATAAGGGTATTTTAGACTTGGAAAGAACTACAAACTTACATTTCGATAAAGACCCTTTGCCAATTAGCGTTAATAAAAATAGAAAGGTTAGGCTAATGACACCGTTACTTGATAAAATTAATTTTAATGTTTTACCCTACTTTAGAGAATTTTGGAAACCATACAAATACAATGAGCAAATGATTGATGAACACATCTTTAATGAGTTAAAAAAAGCAGTAGAAATGAGCGAAAAGGAATTACTTATTTCCATTGGCTCTCTGACAGCTTCTGATCTTGGAGCTAAACCCCCTAGCTTAAGCAAATTATTGGAGCAAGGAAAAGACTGGTTTTCAAACGAGTTGCCAGAAATAAGAAAAAAAGTATGCTCATCTGAAAGAATAAAGTATATTCTTGAGATGAAGAAAACAATGAGAACAGTAGATGTTGTAACAGTAATTTTTTCTACGCTTACACCAATTTATAAACCATTATTAGCAGTATTAGTCTCAGTGATGGTTATGCATCATGGTATTGATCTATTATGCGCAAATGTCTCATAATAATTTCAAAAGCATTTTGGAGTTGTTACATTTACTCGGACACAAGATTTAAGGATGTTTGTTGCTAAATAAATATCTTAGGAAAATGAAAAAACGAGTTTACAGGTGCTTTGGAAGGCTTGGTTGTATTTGCGCCCAATTCTTATTCAGACCTTATTTTTTCATTAAAAAAAGGTGACAAACTTAAAATTCAAGGTGGAACTCTGGTTACCAAAATTAGAGGTGGAAAGTTATATGGAATCACCTCACGTTACATTCACTTTGTAGCTACCTCGATAGTTAAAATATAGATAACCTATGATTTATTTGTTAACGACTCAGATTACCTTGTACCTTGTTAACACATGAAGCAAAAACGCACCTTATATCTGATAAGGTGCGTTTTTGTCAAAGAAGGACTTAGGAATCCTTAAATTAATTCTTATTAATCAAATCAAAAGTAAATCCGTTGCCTACAGCTTCTCTTTTTCCTGCTACCAATGGAAATAACTTACCGTGAATATTAAGCTTTAATTTTTCATTTTTTGAGACTTCACTGCCTATCTTAACGCTAACAGGTAAGTACACCGTTTCTCCTGGTTCTATGATAATACCTTTTGTTTTAAGTAATTTTGATTTACGAAGCGAAGATGGGCTTACTTTAGAGGTTCGTTTCAATATTTTATTTGGTAATTCAATTGTCCATCCATCTTTAAGGCTACTATCATCAATTGTATATATTAGCTCAGCAGGAACTTCTAAAAAATTTTGAGCAGCAATAGTCATCATCATAGATGCTTCAACAATTTCAGTTGTATTAAAATTTCTACAGCTTACATTACTACTTTTTTGAATTTGAGTTGATAGAGGCATATCATTTCTATGTTTTACTACAGCTCCTATGCACCAGTGTAATTCCCCCATAGAGTTTGTTCCAGTAGGAGTTCTCCATTGAAATGTTTGCACACTACCTGAAGGTGGAACTGTTATATTTTCTCTTCTATCAATTAGCATGGCATTTGGATTTGGAAATTCCAATGAAATCCTTGGATCAGTATAGTAAACCTCTAGCGTAACGCCATTTTGAGTTGTGCCTGTATTATTATTGATTCGAACATTCAGATCTACCAGAGCATTTTGATTTAACACACTTGGAACCGTCCATATATCAGGGCTGACCCAAAACGGCGTTGACCAACCACCGGAGCTTGTTTCAATTGCAGATGGTTCAGCCCCTAAATCAGTTGCATGATCCTTGATATAAAGACCAGTTCTGGCAGCGTCATGAACTAATGCCTTAGCTACAGGATAATTTTCCTGTGCACAAGGTAATATTTCCGAAGTGGGCGGCGCAAAGCCACCGAGTAGACGTGAAGCAGGCCTCAATTCAGGTGTAAAAGCCGCTGTACGATACTCTTCCCATATGAAATCAGTGGTTTCACCCGAAGCCGTATACCATATACTCTCAGCATATCTGTGTCCATGTACAGATTCTATTAAATCAATGTTGCGCCGTGCAATGCTCTCAAGTGTTTTTTCTCCAGGAGCATCATCAAAGGTATAAGCCCAAGGCTTTAGATATAGCTCACTGTAACTATGATAACTAACCAGAGCTTTCAAATTGGATAGATCACTAATAAAATCTCTTATGGCTTTAGTTTCTTTTTCACTAAAAGCCATTGTTCCCCTATATTCATAATCACTAGGTGTAGATGTTGAGCCTGAATCTAAACCCCATTCATGTCCCCAATTTCTATTCAAATCAACACCATAAGAACCATCACTGTTTTCTTTCCTGTTTTTTTTCCAAAGTCTATTTGCTATAGACAAACGAGAAAACTCATGACCATCAGGATTTGCTACAGGAATAAACCAAATTTGGGAATTATTGATATCTGCTCTTAATTCGGGCATGATTTGATATTCTAAGAGCATTGTGTCAGCTATGTACAATAGCGTCTCAACACTTATCCATTCTCTAGAATGTATTAATGACATAAAAACAATATCCGCTTTGGATGCATCGTCTACATCTGGGTTACTTGAAATTTTCAATGCCTTAATAGGTTTACCTTCTTCACTAAAGCCGATAGTAGTAATCTTTGTTAGTGATGGGTGCGTAGAATGTAAAAAATTTAGAGCTTCATCAATTTGTTCTGGAGATCTAAAGAAGTCGTACCTTAGTTGCGATGAAACTGATTGTGAAATCAATAGAATCAAGATAATAATGGTATTTTTCATAATTTAATGATTTATAAACTTTCATTTATTTTTTCAACTCTATATTCAGAAACTCGCATTGAATCGATTTGATAATCATATGCCTGTCCGTAAATGACAGGATAATTTCCTTCCATTTCAACACTATGAATATCAACACCTAGCTTGTTGACAATTTGAACATCGTTCCTGGATAAAACAGTTATTTTAACCATCCTTGGAAAGATTTCTGAATTGAAATCCTCCATCATATAGCCCATGTTTTTTATTGTAGAGAGATCACTAAGAGCTCCATAGATAATCCAATGGTCTTTTTCTCTAATCATGGTCTTAATATTATATCTACTCAATTCTTTAGAAATTGAAATATTGTTCTCCGTGGATAGAGATGTTCTGTCTTTAGAAAGTAGTTTTACTATTCTAAAGGAAATTTGTTTTGGATTTTCATCAGAAATTTGATATCCGATATCTTTTAATTTAGATAAGGTATTTTGATCATCGGAATAGAAATATAAAGTGTTTCCACTAATGTGTTTTATTTCTAGATCTAGTTCTTGCTCAATCAATGCTGCTTCTGTAGCATCACCGATTTTAATGCTCTTAACGGGTCTTTTATCAGTGAGATCCAAATTAACCTTGGAATCACAACTCATAAATGAAATTGAAAGACCCATTAAAAAAATAAATTTTAAGTGTTTCATGGTGTAACATTTATAGTATTAATTTAAAGTCAAAAATTAAGCCTTCCTTATGTGTATTTGAAGGAATACGCAAGGAGTTGGTACTATAAATTAGAATCTAATAGGAGGAATTAAATATGTCTTAATAAGGAAATTAAGAGACTTAAATATACAAAAAAATAATTCAAAATAAGCCATTAATGATTATTCAGTATTGCAGGATTAGGTCTAAAATATAGAAAGATCAAATATGAATTTACCTTTTAGAAAAATGTCCTAAGTCGACTTTGCGAAGTCTTTTAGGACATTTTTTGGCTCGCTAACCCAAGTCGCTCTGACTTTTAGGACAGCGATGCAAGATTGCTTTAGAACAGTTCAGCTGTTAAAAGCGATCTTGGTAAAGGGATTCCCTTTTGCATAACCCTTTATAAAAAGAAGACAGGATCGTAAATAGTCCTGTCTTGTATTATTTATTTTTTAGTCTAGAAACTAAAGTTCCAAATCCCCTCTATCGGCTATACGAAGCTTTAAGGTTTTCATTCGCTTTTTTATATTATTCCCTTCATTTTTTAGAGCTAGATACCAATCATCGAAATCAAGATTCGTCTTTTCAAAAAAGGCCGACTGTGACACATAGTTCAGATCAGGAAGATATGCCTGGCCTACCACGAATAGATTCGGGTCATCCAATGTCAACAGATAAGCAGGTGACTTTTTAGCCTTTTCATACTTTTCTTTTCCCAAGGATATCACCCAATTTTTAAAACCCGTAAACGCATGGTCATTGTCCCCAAACTTCATCATAAAGGCAATGTCCCTAAGCATGGGTGAATCAATTTCATCCCGTAATTTGACCAATCGCTTCTGAAATTTAGCGATATCATTTACTGGATATTTACATAGAATCCTTAATAGGGCATCCCCCTGTTCGTTCTTGTCGACACTTTTTTTCTCATTTATCGATTGTTCAATTATGTCCCAAAATTTCTGTTCTTTCATCATAACTTTATATATTCATAATAATATCATATCTAACCAGTAATTAACGTTCCAAGCCCAGACCTATATCCAGTTCAGTCTGTTGCTGCCTTAGGTTTTGCAGTCGGTCTTGAGTTTTTGTCTTTTCCATCACGATACGCTCAGGCTCAAACCCCAAGGTTTTCAGCCTGTAGCGTCTTCTAAGTCCATGTACACCAACTATTTTTCCACCCCTTGAGTAGAGCATGAGCCCCGCCTTTTCGAACTTGCGATAGTGTACTTTCTCGGATCTAGCCTTGGCAAAAACATCAATGAGTTTAAGCTGTAGCTCTTGGCGCTCACTACGCTTCCCCCTTAGGTTCAGCTCACGCTCAATGTCGAGCTGTAGCAGTTGTACTTTTTTTTTCGAATGGTCGACCTTGCTGTGTTTCAATCCAAGCTCTCTGTCCTGCCAGGCTTCCATTCGTGTTTTTACTTCCTTAAATTCTTTGCGTGTTAATCTGATGGGCTTTCCCGTGGCATATTCCAAAGCTGAGATGACATTGTGGATATGTAAATGCTCTTTGTCACTGTGCATTGTGCTTATGACCATAGCATGCGGTGCACGCTCTTTGGCATACTTACGGGCTATTTTCATGAGCACCTTCTTCGGTAGGTGCTTGGTATCCTCCTTATGGAAGGAGATGATCTCATGGTAGGCACGGTTGGCGTTTTTGCGCTTAAGTAGCCTTTTAGACTCATTGGACTCAAAGGACTGGATGATGTTGTTGATACGTTTGTTAAGGAGTTCAAGCCGTTTCTGGGTATTGGTTTCGGTCTGCATCATGGTTTCAAACTGCCTGTCCTTTTTGATATAACGGTTTAGGGTAAAGCCAACATTATTCTGGTCATCCTTGGTAAGGATATAGCGAATGGTATTTTCAAAAGCCTTTCTCGATTTTATGGATTTGGATTTAATGATCATAGTTATTAATTTATGAATTGCGAAAATGATTCCTCAAGAACCTCAAGACGCTCAAGGATATCGGTTATGACCTTAGGTCTATCATTGTCCAAAAGCTCTTCTACAAGAGCTATAAGTTCCATCAGTTGTTGACTGAGCTCAGACTGTAGCTGGACATCATTGAACAAAGGCTCATCGGATCGAAGCTCCCTATCCACTATAAGGTACAGGAACTCGGATACGCCCATCGCTCCCCTTTTTTCCTGAATAAGCTGTAAATACTCTCTGTCAAAGCCAAGGGTAAACTCTTTCTTGAACTTTCTGCGATGTCGCCTGTAGTGTCTATAATAAAGTTTCCAATAGTCTTTCTTGAGTTTTATGATCAGTTCATTACTTGGGTTATCAACATTGCACAACTTCTCATCGAGATATGTATGTAGCGAAGTATGTTTCATGGCTTATTGGATTTACCGTTGAAGACCACAACCATTGAGGGGAAAGGGGCAGAACCTTTCCTACACCCGTCCCTGATAAAGGCAAGTCTACCTTTGAGAAGCCGTATCTCAGCATGGCCGTATATCCAATCGTGGAACCACCGTGTATCGCTTCTAACAGGAAGCAACATGACAATGGTCGTTCCCTTTTTGGCTTCCATATGCGCTTTTCTTGCCCATAGGACAATAGAGCGACCATAAGGAGGATTGACGAATACAGTCTCACCGCTCCAATCCTGTATCAGCCCATCCTCTTTGGGAGTAAAGTACTTCTTGCACTTGGCGGTCTTAGGTAGACAGCACGGATCAAGTGTAAATCCAAATTCCTTATCGAGCTTATCGAACAGCCATTGTGGTGTTTCCCAAGCCATATATTTACTACTGAAGAGTACCTTGTCCATCTGTCACTGAATTATTTGGTTCTACATTCTTATCTTTAATCTCGTCCTTGTAAGGTGATAGGTCGATATATTGGATATTGTAATCCATAGGTTCTTCCTGAACTTCGGTATCCAGTTCCATTGCCAAACGCTTACGAAGCTTGGACTGTTTGTATGCAGGCTTGGTGCGTACCTTTATAGGTTTTTGACCATTGGTGATAACCAGTATCTCATCGTCCATCTCACGGATCTCAGAGGCGTACATGAGCGGTCTGGATTTGGTCTGTCCCGAACTGCCGTCAACATAGGAATAGCTTCCCAATAGCTTTTCGAGCTCAAAGGCCTTTTTGTCCTGACCCCCGTAGTAGCATTTCACATAGCAATTGGCGAGGATATTATCCTTGAGCTCTTTGTAAGGGCTGAGCAGGGATTCGTCCTGAAGAAAAATAGCTTGAGGTATACGAAATTTTCGACTGTTACTAATGATCTGACTATAGTCTGAAAGCCCATCGATCAGGGACGAAAATTCATCTAGGATCATCATAATGTCCAAGTCATTTTCCTCTGGAAGTCTTGAAAAGGCATAGCGGTAGAAACTCTGAAAAACTAAACTTACCATTGGCGCATAGAACTTAGAATCGCTCGCTGGCGACTGAATAAACAAACAGGTTGGCGATTTTCTAAAGTCCTCAAATGATATGTTACTGACCGAAGTAAGGTCAGCAAGAACAGGGTTATCGCCTAACCAACTGAGTGCTGAAATTGCGGTTGAAGTAATAGACTTGAGCGTCTTTTCAGAGTTCCCTGCCAAGGCCTTGAACTTTGTCCAGACCGCATCTGATGCCTTATCCGCCATATAACTCTCAATTACCTTGGGATTGCCTTGAAATTCAAGAATAAGCCTGTAGACATTACCTAAATTGGCATTAATACGAGGTTCAGACTCTAATACATGTTGAATAAATATCGTGATACAGTCCTCGCCACTAATGGAAAAGAAATCGTTTTCCTTAGCTGCATTGCCCATAAGGGTCTTGGCAATCTTTCGCATGGCGGCTACATTACCATTGCAACCATCAAGGGGATTGATATAGACGTTCTCTTTTCGGACAAGGTTCATCACTTTTGTACTTACACCCTGTGATTCAAGATATGGAAGTGTGGCACTAAGCTCAGAACTGTTATCGTTGATGACCATTGATGAGCTAATACAGTTCATGATACTGGTAAATACGTGGTTCTGACTTTTACCTTTTCCAGACCCTGCCACTACACATAAATTTCGGCGAGAGGTTTCCATGTCCAAGGCTCTAACACCATCAATAACCCAACCCTTGTTTCTTTTGGAAATGAGCTTGTTCGGATTTCCAAATTCTGCATTAACGCTGTGGTCTTTATCAAATGATGACGAGATGTCCCCCAGTATATTTGAGAGAACATCACTTATCGTATCAATAAATAGTTTTATCATAGCAATTTTGGTTTTAGTTCAACATTTTTTCAAGTACTTTGGATAGGAAGCCTGCGATGACTTCCATAAGCTTTGATAACCCATAGAGCCCAAGTAAAAAGAGCTTCCAAAGCCCTTTTACGAGGTAACCGATAGCTGAGTACAGGATACTGCCTTTGGTCTTTTTCATAGTCTCGGATTTAAGGGATTATCAATGCCCACGTTTATTGAAAGTCCCGAGCCCTCAAAGAGCTTTCGGTACACCAAAAGCATTTGCTCAAACAAATGATTGTCCTTTAAATCTACTGGATAGTAGATGATGTAGAGCTCAATACCGCTCAGATCATTTATTGATACATGATTCCTGAACCTCTCGATTACCTTATCAGGGTACTCTAGCAGTTCCAGATAACCTTTGGTATTGTAAACATTCAAAAGGTCGCTCGCTTCAAGGATATCGCTGTACAACAGCATTACCTTATCGGTACTGTTGGACTCTTTGAGACTATGCAAGTGTGCTACCAATGGTTTTATGATACTTGAGTTACGATATTCTCTCTGAATACCATTCTCATGTTCAAGGTGTGAAGCTATGGACTCAAAGAAGCCGTCCACATCGTTCTTACGCTTGAGATTGTTTTCGAACATATCCGAACCTAAAAGTTCAGCCTTAAACTGTGCATTGACACTGGTGTTGGTAATACTGCCATACCAGAACTCACGTTTACCACTTTCATAAATGGGATTTTCCATGAAACGGCGCACATGCACCATTTCAGGTTCAGGTATAAAGTCATCGGTCTTGTCCGCTAATACCGATACTGTTATTGAGCTCGGTGGAGTTTGGTCACAGCCCCATATAAGGGCTATGACCATTATGTATAGAATTGTTTTTTTCATATCTATTATTTTTAATTGTTATTCATTGGTTTAATGTTCTGGTAGTTGAGCTTCAGCTTGGGAAGGTCATCGTCAATACGACCTGTAAATAGTGATGCACAGGCGCCATTGGTCTTGAGGAACAGTTCCATTTTGAACTCCTCAAAACAGCTTCGCATTTTGGTAACGATCTCGTCTTCGGTCTGCTTTCCAAGCAAGAGGATCTGATATCGGTCTGTAAGTTTCTGTCTAAGCTCAGGGTTAAGTGAGGCACGCTCTTGGCAGAGCGACTCACGCTCAGCTTCCAGTTCGGCAAGTTCCTTGACGTCATTGCGGTACTTTTTGTGCTTCAAAATGACCTCACGACTCGGTTTCATAGCCCAAATTATCCAAAATGAAATAGTATAGGCAAATGCGTTAATTATGGTGAAAACAAGAGGGCTAGTCGTATAGACCTGTGCCAGTTTTGGATTCATGGTTACCATATACTGAATGCGCATGGTAGAGAAAAATCCAAAGACCAAGATGATAGGAATAAGGAAAATAAAGAACAGCAAAACCTGCTTTTTTACATTATCACCAGCGTATTTCTTGACTTTGTCTGGCGTAAAGTGACTGTACCAATAAATCGAGATGACACTCAAAATCGCCAATCCAAATGAAGATATCCTTGATCCGCCCAGTGTGTTGAGTGCATCAAAGTTTCCTATAAGTTCCATTGACGCTATGACGATGAGGATCGGGATATACAGATAGAACCATTTCGTTACCTCTGGCTTGTGCTTCTTGGCCGTATCATCAAACTTCCCCTTAAGCGGTGTTATCTTACCATCGATACCTTCGATTTTACGATCAATATCCCGTAGCTCATCTTCCATATCTGAGATATGGGACTGACCTTTGAGTTTTTGGATATCACCACTGAGTTTGGTATTGACGTAATCAACGAGATGCTGAAAATCGGCTACTAATGCACCGATGAAGTCACCTATTCGTGTGGTGCTTGACATGGACTTAAAGTCCATGGTCGATAGCTTTGTAGCTGTTTTTAAATGTACCTCCCTGTATTGGAGGTCTTTGTCTTTGATATACTGAGTAATTTCAGTATCAACTATTCTGACTACTCCTAGTCGCTTTTGTTTATTGAATTTCATATGTAAAAAATTTTTACATACAAGAGTTCAAAAAGGGACCCTATTTCAAGTTTCTGATTTTCAAGTGTTTAAAAAACATAATGGTATCAGTTTTTGAAATTAGTATTCAGATATTGATTAGGAAATTATACCATTTTTAATAGCTAGTGCTATCAGATGTGGTGAGGTGTGAGCATCGAAACGAATTTTAAGTTTCTTAATACGTTTTTCTATAGCGGAAACAGTCATCGCATATCTTTTTATTTTAAGCTCTTCAGCAATTTCATTTTGTTTCAATCCATTGCTAATTGCCTTTAATATTATTCTGTCAACAATGTCCATATCCAAAAGGTTTTCATTGTAGCGTAAGATTTTCTTTATGGAATCACTGAAGAAATTATCCCCAGACAACACTGCATCTATAGCTGGAATAATTTCTTGTAAACTAGTTTTACTCTTTAAAATATAAGCGTCAGCATCTAAGACAGATACTACATAATCAAGCATATCAAAGCTATCAATCTTTGACATTACAATAACTTTGGGTCTGTATTCTAATTTGCTTAAATAGCTTAAAAGTTCATCTCCAGAAGTAAATTGACCTCGATCAATTTTGCCTTTTAAAATTAGATCTAATATAACTATGTCAAAATCATTATTTTTTAATTCATTAAAAGCACTATTCGCATCCGATGTAGCTTTAATATCAAATGAATATGATGGTTCTTGTTTAAGGCTGTATTGTATTCCTAAACTAACTGAATCATGATCTTCAACAAGCAAAAGTTTTATTGCTTTCATTTTAAATTTTTAATTTTATTTCCAGTAAAGACCCTTGAATTGGAAGATTACTAATATTAAAGAGGCCATTCATCTCTTTTACTTTTGCTCTAATGTTAGAAATTCCAATTCCAGAACTTAAGCTTTCAATATTTGAAAACCCTTTACCATTATCTTTAATGTCAATTTGAAGTATATCTTTCACTTTTTTAATAGAAATAGTAGCTTCTGATGCTTGAGAATGTTTTATGATATTATTAAAGGCTTCACGAATAATGCCGAAAATTACTACTTTAACATCATGTTGAATTGAGTTCCAATCAATGGAAGATACACCTATACTCTTTATTTTCAAACTTGAGTCAAAGTTATACTCACTTATTAAAAAAATTATTTTTTTATCAAAGGATATATGTTTGAATTGTTCACTATTTAGGTTTTGAGAAATTTTTCGCATTTTATTGTATGCGTTGTCAAAATAATTCATAGTTTCTTTTAAATATGGATCGTTAAATTCCTTTTGTAATATATTTCCTTTTTGTAATCCTAATAAAAGATCACTAGCAACATCATCATGCAAATAGACGGATAGTTTATTTTTTTCTTCATGTCTAACTCGTAGTTTTTCAATTATCAACTTTTGTGATTGTAATTTTCGTCTTTGATAATTGTAAACTATAAGAATTAAGATCGAACCAATCAGAATAACTAGCAGGATGACAAAGACAAGGTTTTGATTTCTTTGTTTCTCTATTATTAATGATTGACTAGTATTTAATTTTTCTAAGATGAAATTTTCACTTTCTTTTTGGTCAGTTCTGTATCTTATCTTTGCAAATTCCCTCTTTAAGCTTCGCTCATAGTTTATGATACTGTCTTGTAATTGAACATATGAATTTAAATAGTTAGCATTGGGGTTAATTTTTGATAATTTCAATAAAGCTTTTAATTTATATTTGATATTACCTAATTTATTTGCGTTAAAAAGTGCTAGTTCATAGAATGTGTTTGCTTTTATAAAATCTTTATTGTGGTTCCAATAGAACTCACCTAAGTGTAATTGACTTACCATTTGTCCACTTATCGAACCCTCTTGCTTTCTAATACTATATGCTTCATTCAATTCTTTTAATGGATTTTGTTCGTTTGTTAATAATTTCACATATCCAATATTGTCTATTACCATAGCTTTTATATTGGCGTAATTTTCAATTTTTGGATTAGACAATGCCTGTTTAAACAAGTCTAGTGCCAACTCGTATTGTTTTTCATTTCGAAATGTTATTCCCAAGTTATTTTGGAGGGTTATCTTTTGCTTTGAAGACTTTGTAAATGATAATGCTTTATTATACCAAAATCTAGCTGCGTCATAATCCTCTAAATCATTTGAAATTATGCCTAAGTTATTATATAGAGAAAGTCTATAAGATGATTTTTTATAAGATTCTAAAAATGAAAGAGCTTCAATTGATATATTCTCGCTAGAATGATAATCACCGACAGCAGTATGTAATATTGCCATATTTAATAAATTCGCAGTGACTTGTAAACTATCACCGATCTCTTTAAAAAAGTGTTGAGATTTATTAAAATGATAATAAGCACTATCATATGTAAAGACCTTGTAATAGTAACTTCCGAGGTTATAATGACTTTTAGCTAAATTTAATGTATCTTTATTATATAAGGCCTTTAAATAATACATTTCACTATTCATTCTGAATGTATCTAATAAACCTAATCTGTAATTAATAATAGATAGTCTATCTAAAGATTTGTACCACAGTGAATCATTCTTATGAATTTTAGAAAGAAGAAATGCTTTTTGAGCATATGATTTGGGATTAGCAATATTCTTAGTTTTAGAAGAGTCTAGTAAACTATTAATACTATCGACGATTTTATTAGAAATAATATTTGTCTTCTTTTCAACATTATTTGAACAATTAAAGATTAAACAAAATAAAAAGCCTAGACAATGTAACCTATATTTATTCATAAAATAGTTATATTACTACAAAACTAACAAATCATTTTTTACACATTATTTAAATGAAAAAGCCATGCTAATTCAGCATGGCTTTAAAAATTTGAAAGGCTATTTTAATTTCCTTGATTACCCTCTTCTTTCTCTTCCTCTTGTCCACCTGGTTCAGAGGGTAATTGTCCGTTTTCTGTACAACACTCTAAGGTGGGGCTATTCGGTTGGGTTTCATAGATCGTATCATCTGGATTACATGAGAAGATACTAATAAATAGAACTAACGGTAAAAATTTTCTAACAGTTTTCATAGTATTAAATTTTAAAGATTAATGCCATTGAAATACTGCCTTAATGAAGTTTTGAAACCATTTTTAAACTAAGACTCACTGAGGTTTTCCGCACTTTTATTTTGTGGCTATAGTATAGTTTTGAGCTATTGTTTTTAACAGTAACAAGTACATTTTTCAGATTTTCAATGAACAACTGCTATATTAAATTCAATGCTTAGTCCACACTTATATAATTGATTATCAATTATTTAAAAAAACAAAGGATATCAAAATCTGAAAACTAGTATCAAAAATTGATAAGAAAACTAGATGAGAAAAATTTTAATTTCTTGGATCGCGTATAGTCATGATTTCAAAAAAAATGATGATGGAAAAGTCATTGTAAATAGTCATGGTACCCATTGTGAATTTTACTCACATATTTTCGACTACGATTTACATCTTCTTTTATCTGGATCGTCTGAACAAAATCCAGACACAAAGTTTCAATTTCTTTTTAATCACCTGAGAAGAACCTACCAGAAGAATACTCTCCCGCAATACATGGATATTAAAGATGTAGTTAGTATAGAGGAGATTAAAGATAAGTTGTTTCCTTTGCTAAGAGAATATATTGAAGAAGATGTAGAGATTTTTGTATCCCCAGGAACACCAGCAATGCAGACTGCGTGGTATTTACTAGCAATGGAATATAAAAACATTAAATTATTTCATGTGCGGCCTCCTAGATATAGAAAAGGCGAACCTAAAAAAGAATATATAGAGGTAAAATATGCCAACCTGATAAATGGTCTTGCAATACAAGAAAGCAATAAAAGGAATCCTTTTGAAAAAGGATTATTTGAATTTACAGCAACCATTCAGAAAGTATTTGATCTTGCTAAGAAAATAGCATCAGCCAATGATGTAACTACTTTTATTTCTGGTGAAACAGGAACAGGAAAAGGTGTTTTAGCAAAATATATTCATAAACAATCAAGAAGAAGTAAATATCCATTTATCAAAGTTGACTGCGGTGCAATCCCAGAAAACCTTATAGAAAGTCATCTCTTCGGACATGTTAAAGGGGCTTTTACAGATGCGACAACTGACTTTAAAGGTGCTTTCAGAGAGGCTCATCAAGGAACTATATTCTTAGATGAAATAGGTAATATTACACCCAGATTACAGCAAAACCTTCTTAGTGTTCTTCAAGAACGAGAAGTATCACCAGTAGGAAGCTATGAAAAATATAAAGTTGATGTAAGAGTCATATCAGCAACTAATGAAAATCTCTGGAGCTTAGTTGAGAAGGGATCTTTTAGGGCAGATTTATATTACAGGCTAGCGGTAGCTGATATTAGAGCAATAGCATTCCGCGAACTTCCCACAAAAGAAAAAGAATCGTTGTTCACTTTTTTTTTAGAAAAGAAGAGTCGTCTTTTTGATAAGCCAAAACTTAGATTCACTAAAGAAGTAAAGAGTTGTCTATATAATTATTCCTTTCCAGGAAATATAAGAGAGGTTGAGAATATAATTGAGCGATTTTATGTGTATTGTGAAAAGGAAATAGTTATGGAGGATATTCCAAATAAAATCAAGTATCCTCAAGGTTCAATAGCTTCTCTTAGCTTAAGAGACATGGAGAAGAAACATATAAAAATGGTCCTAGCAATGTATAATAGAAATTTAAGTAAATCTTCTATGGTTTTAGAAATAGCATATAACACACTAAAAAAGAAAATTGAAAAATATCATTTATAAGCTCTGTCTATACATTGAAAATCATCAAATCAGATATAAGCTTGAATCAAAACAATAAGAATGTAAAATTAATTAATATGAATCGACAAAAAATTTTAATAACTGATAGTCTCTTCATTCATAAAAAGCATGAGAGAATCATAAATAAAGCAGGGTTTGATATTGAACGAATTGACAACCCAAATCTATCCGAAAAAGATTTGTGCTCAGCTATTAAGGGAAAAACTGGTTATATCTTAGGAGGAATAGAAAAAGTTACTGAGAGAGTTATTAAATCTGCAGACAAGCTTAAAGCAATATCGTTTACAGGATCTGGATATAAAGAATTTATAACAGGTTATGAAGCTGCAACAGATAAAGGAATACTCATCTCAAATTGTCCAGGAGGAAATGCGGATGCTGTAGCTGAGTATACTCTTAGCTTGATGCTTATGATGAATCGAGAAGTATTGAGCTTAGGACGTACCGGAAGTAAGTCTTTTAAAACTACAAAATCCATAAAAAATAAAACAATTGGAATTATTGGATTAGGAAGAATAGGAATACTAGTATGTAAATATTTAAAATCTCTTGGAGTTAAGGACATATTGTATTATTCAAGAAATAGGAAATTCTTTCTCGAAAGTGGATTAGGTATTGAATTTGTTTCAAAATTGGATTTAATGAATAGAGCAGATATTATCTCACTCCATTTTTCAAACGAGGTTGGAGAAAAATTCATAAACAAAAATGATTTACAATTAATGCATAAAGATGCCATATTAATCAATGCCGCTTTTCCTGAAGCAGTTGACTTAAAAGAAATGTATAAACTACTAAAGGATGAAAAAATATTTGCAGCTTTTGACAAAGCACCAGATGGTAAGATACCTAATTTCCCAGCAAATAGATTTTTTTATTCTAACTCCCAAACAGGTTTCAACACGCAAGAAGCTATAGATACAGTGAGTAATATGACTACTCAATCAATAATAAATTTACTTCTAAAAAAAGATGATGCGTTTTGCATAAACAAAGGTTGTGAGAAAGAATAATAACTTCATAGAAAAAAACTGGCCAATTGCTATAGGCTTACTTTTGTTTTTTACTGGTATACTTTTGACTAGTCTTCATTTCGGAAGTTCCAGTAAACAAGCAGTTAGAGATGCTACACTTGGACTATTATTATCGTTGTTATTAAAAGTAATCTATAGACTCCATTCTTATCAAGATAAAGTAGAAAAACAAAAAGACTTAGTCGAGAAATTTATTCGACTATTATCGCAAACCCCGAAAATAGGCGAAACAGTATCACTTACATATGAAATTAATGAGAGAAAAGATCGCTTTTATGATTTCTTCTTAGAAAATATCCTAGATCAATACAACTATCAATTGAAAATTATCCAAAGAGGTAAGTATAGATGTAATGCGAGTAATGAGCTTTTGGTTACTAAAAAAGTTCTTGAATGCTGTAATAATAATTTAAAGGCCATTAGCTATCAAGATGAAAAATGGTGGACTAGTCATGAAGGAACTCTATATTTAAAAGCCCATGAACAAAATATAGATCGAAAGAAAGAAAAAGCCATTAGGATTTTTCTTATTGAGAGCTCTTCAATTAATAGCTTCAAAGATATATTTAAAAAACATCTAGAACTGGGAATAGAAATATATGTCATATATGTTGATAAGGACAATATAGACGCTAAATACTTAATTGACTTTGTGATTTACGATGACTATATACTTCGAAAAGCAAATGAATCCATAAATCAAAATGGTGGTAAGGAAGCTTTATTTACTACAGAGTTATCAGAGGTAAACAAATACTGTAACTACTTCGAGAATATATTAACCATAGCAAGGACTTTACGAAATAAAATACCTCAATAATTATGAAAATAGCAGTGATAGGTAATGGGGTAATAGGCTATTGTACAGCAATAGCTCTGTTACAACAAGGCAGAGAAGTGATTATCTATACTAAAGATAAAATTCAATCCAACCCAGAAAATACGGTTAGTATAGTTGCTTGTGCTCTATGGCAACCTTATAAGCTTTTCAATAATTTAGAAAACGAATCCAAAGAAGTAATTGAACAAATATGGCAAATTTCTAAAAAATCACTAGAGTTTTTTTTTGATATTTCTGAAAAACGAAAGAATCAGGACTTAGGAGTTTACAAAAAAAAACATTTTGAATATTCTTTAGATTCTATAAAATCAAACGGAAACTTAAAAAGTGATTTTTACTATATTAAATTATTAAAAGACTTTTGGGCTTCTAAAAATATTAAAAATACAACTATTGAAGAAAAATATTTAGATAATTCAACATCTTCTAATATAGAGTTCAGATACTTACATGGATACCTAACTTATGCTATAGATCCCCCTATTTTTTTGAAATTTCTTGAGCAACTATTTATAAGTCTAGGTGGTGAACTTAAAACTAAAAAAATAGGTCCATCAAACTTAAAAAGCTTAAAAGAAAAAGTGGTATTCAATTGTACTGGTTTGAATGGGTTTAGTATTTTCAACAAGAAGAAAATTAACATTTTTAGCAACAGGATAATAAGACCTAAAAAAGGTGTTTTGCTTTTATATAAATTGAAAAATTTACACACCTATGAAAATACTATTGTTATGGGTGAATTAACTATCCTTTGCAGAAAGAATGAGTTAACAATAGGTACTGGTGAAATAAAAAAAGGTGAAAATGAGAGAGATTTAATAGATAGACTTCTTAATAGATTAAAAGAATTGATTTCTAATCCAGAATTAGACGATTTTGGCCTTCAGCTTTTTCTAAAAAATCATAAAATCAATATTAATATGCCCAACAAGATTCTTATTGGATCTAGACCTTACTTCGAAGATGGAAAAGGATATTTTCTTAATCACTACAATCATCAATTTGGTTCAGGTGAGAAAATAAGCTTATACAATAATTTTGGACATGGTGGTAGTGGTGTAACTTTATGTTGGGGAACTGCTGTAGAAATAGCTAACATCTATACTAATAATGTCATTAATTCTTTGAATTCGTTTAACCCGTATAGAAAGAAGTTACATGTTAATAAGTATAGTGTAGAATTTGCTCATTTTGATTATAAAGAAATTAGAAAGATGAGTGATTATGAGCTAAATAAAAAAATCGAATTTGAATACGGTATAATTATGAATGAGTTCAAAAGATTGAAAATTAATAGAGATGATTATTCTTTATGTGTTTTGATAGATAATAAAGAGGAGAAAAATGATGAATCATCAGAATTAAGACTTTTAAATTGCTTAGAAAAAATTGATATCGATTATATAGCATATGAGGATAAACTTATAGAGTATTTAGATGATTTAGAAAAGTTCTTTCCTAAAAATATTAAAAATGAGTTTGATAGATATCAGATTAACCATCAAAAACTAGGTTGCTCTCAAGATATTTTTCTTTGGTATTCAATTCGTTTTGGATTAATAAATTATTATGTGAATGATAGAATAATTGTTCCAATTTCAAAGGAAGCCATTTCTGAGAAAAGGTCTTTTTATGGCAACTCAATAATAACGTTATTACCAACTAGTTTGAAGAAATTCGAAGATTTGGCAGATAATTATATTAAGAACACTTTTGGTTTTGAAATTGTATCATCTATAAAGCGTATATATTATGAAAGAACTTATTAAGTATGAATGTTCAGTTATTAAAAAAGATGATTGACTACAACCAATCATCTCTTTTAATCTGTTTTTCTTCTTCATTTTGTAATATTTGTTGCATTCTTTGTTTGTCTGTTAAACGTTCATTTACGTTGTACTTTTCTTTTGTAGAACTTTCTTTTGTCGTCGGCTGAAATTGCGTTTTGTTTTTGTGGTTTTGTGCGCTGTTGAAAGCAGTTTGTGCTTGGGTCTGGTCGATAAGACCGTAATAAATGCGCTTGGCACGTTTGCGTTTCTGGGGGTCGTGCAAACTATTGCCCTGTTCATCCGTGACATGAATCAGTTCAAGACTGAGCAGTTCTTCAACGGCAGTCGTGACACTTCTTGGGCTAACACCGACCTTGCCAAACTGGGAGTGCGCTATCCAATCCCGTTTTTTCACCTGCCCAAGTTCATTTCGCCAACCATTAGTGTTGCGAGCGATCTTTAGATAGACGCGAATGGCCGAGGATGACAACTGTTGCATAAGACTATCAAAGAAAACATTCGCAACAGGAGTAGTGTACCTAAGCGTCATGGCTTTCGTAATTGATTACCGGTAACTGCTCGTTCTGATTGGGAAAGATCAAGAAATCGGTCTCTGGTTGTTGGAAGAGCTGAAGAAACCAACCGCCATTATTAGTCACCTTTACAACACCTACCTTATGGTAAATCATCTTTTTATCAGATGGACTAGTAATTTCCTTTCGCGTACATACATTATAAAATGTCGTCATTTTAAATTTTGTTTATGTTTCCTTTAGCCTTAGGTCAAATAGACCAATATGATCTATACCTAAAATGAAATGATGTCCGACAAGCAATATTGTGCGACGTTGGTAGCAACAATGTAAATACCCTTTTAAGGTATTATTACTTGATGGGACGGTGGTAACTTAAATATAAAGGATTAGCTTTATAAAGTCATTTTAGGTACAAACCATATTCATAGCTAAAGGAACTACAACCAGTATATTACTACTTAAATTAAAAAGCAACCTTTTAGAGGTTGCTTTTTAATTTACGCTGTCCGCAGAAACTTTCCTGCTGTTTGTAAGAATCGGTGTTCAGATAGCTGGAGATAATTAAAGCTTGAGCTTGGGCTCACATGCCTGAGTAGTGCCCCTACATCCCTTACCGTACCACCATGTTCCAATATAGCATTGGCCTTACCATGTCTGAAACTGTGGGGTGTGATATCTTTATCTATCATTGCCATATCCGCTATATCCTTTATCCATCTTTGAACACTTTTACTGGTGAATGGCTTCCCTGTCTTTCTATTTAATAATAAATATTCCGATGCCATGGGAAAGCACAATCGAATTCCCAAGTACTGGTTCAAAAGCTCATTGGTCTGGGCTGACCAAACAACCAGGTCATAGCGCATTGTCTTTCGACTTCTAACTTTTGCCGTTCTAAGACCATTGAAGTTTTGACTGCTTATATTTGAGAGCCTGACATCCAATAGTTCACTGACCCGCATGCCAGTGTCCCAAAGTAGGTTGAGTACCAGCTTTTTTTGAAGATTAGCAAGAGTGTCGTTGCCCAAGGCAAAATTCATATCTTCAAAATCAGATTGGGTTACGATCGCTTTATCAGCATTAATAAATCGTATAGGTATAATTTCCTTGGGATTAATTTCGGTCTGCCCCCTTCCGTGCCAGAACCAAAAGAAATTCTTTAGGATTCTTGCTGAGTAAGCGATAGTTGTCGGGCTGTAAATAGGTTCCATGCTCTTATGAAAATCTATAATATCATCGCCCGTGATGTCCATCAGACAGGATTTAGGGCTGATGAATTTTATAAAATGTTTTAATCTTACCATATAGCGTGAACATGCAACGCTGGTATGGGTTTGTTTCCAGTCTAAATAAATCTGTATTGCTTTTTTAATTGTCATATAACATAAAAGACCCACCGAAAGCAATCCAGTGGGTCTTTCATTAACTCAAATCTAAAGATTCAAGAAAATTGATTTACTCACATCGTTGCTTTAACTCACTTCAAAGAAGCAAGCGACCCTTTCGGGCAATGTTGGGTGTCTTTATATTTAAGTTACCACTAGTAGTGTATCTCATAATAAAATAAAATCAAGGTTCATAAGATGAACCTTAAATAAGTTACTTACTGGCACTTGATGGCTTGCCATGATATAATAGAGGTAAGCAAAGCAGATATTACATAGCCAGTCAGTCACTTCAACTTATCACTCTATTCCCATACAGCCAGTTCTTTTCCCCAGCCGATAATCGGTATTTGATAATTTTTTAAAATTGTCAATATCCTATCTGGGCAAAAAATCACATACCAATTATTCATCTCTAATGTCCCTTCCCTTTAAATGCCTTTTGACCCTTATAAGGTGAGCTATTTTGCCAGGGCAAATTACAGAAAGATCGATTGATGCACCTGTACGCTTTCGGAAAGACATCAAGTGGTAAGACTTCCCTATTACAGACTTTGATGTCAGAAGACCTTATGGCTAACAGAGGCTTTATGTTCCTGGACCCACACGGAGATTCGGCTAAGACAATGGCAAACTACATTAAACAACGATTTCCAAAAACAAAGCTGATCTACTTTGATGTTACCGATCCCAATATTCCTTATGGCTATAATCCTTTACGAAAAGTTAGTCCTGCAAAAAGATCGTTAGTGGCTTCTAATCTCCTTGAGATATTCCAGCGTAATTGGAAATCGGCTTGGGGTATGAAAATGGAACATATTCTTAGAATGTGCCTGCTTGGTCTATTGGACAAACCTGGCTCAAACCTATCGGACATTTTAAGGTTGATCCATGATACGTCCTTTAGAGCATCAGTTATTCCCTTTATTAGAAATGATGCCGTCAAGACCTTTTTTGAAAAGGAATTTCCAAAATATAAACCAAATGATCTGCTTCCAATCCTCAACAAGCTTGGTGCACTCTTATCCCATGATGTTGTTAAGCGTATATTGGTAGATAACAAAAACCAGCTATCTCTAAGGTCGATAATCGATAGTAAAACGGTTCTTATTATCAACTTAGCAAAGGGTGCCATTGGAAGTGATGTGGCTAACATCATTGGTGGGCTTATGCTCACTTCCCTGTCCTCGGCAGCCTTTTCAAGAATTGACACACCAGTAAAAGACCGTAGGCCCTATTTCTATTATATAGATGAATTTCAAACCCTCAGTGGAACAGAGCTGATTTCAGAGCTGTTGGCACAAATTCGGAAGTTTGCTATTGGGCTAAATCTGAGTAATCAGTTCCTCTACCAGTTAGACCCAGAAGTACGTGCCAGTATCCTGGGTAATGTAGGAACCATCATTTGCTTTAGACTCGGAATTCAAGATGCACGTCTTATGGAAAAAGAGTTCTATCCTGAGTTTAAGGCTTCGGATTTCACATCCCTTCCCAACCATTCCATCTACCTGAGACTTATGATAAACGGAAAGCCCTCAAAACCCTTCAGTGCAGACACCATCCTCTAAGCAGCCTAAGGCTGTCTAGGCAAGAAAACCATAAAACAAATACTAATTTTTTAAAACAGATAACAATGAAATCGAATTTACCATCGGTTTTGGTGCTTAGCGCATCAGAACTGGAACTGCATTTGAAACGTCCTTTATTTGAGAACATGATTCACATCAAAGGTTCAAAAGATGTTTACCGGACGATGAAAGATTACATAAATTCTAATCGTATCTGCCATAAGGAGTTCTTTTGGTTGATGCTACTCTCATGTGCCAATAGAGTGGTAGGCATAGCAGATATAGCCTCGGGTGGTACTAATGGTGTGCATATTAATCTGAAAGAAATTTTTCAGTTCATACTGCTCACCAATGCTTCAAGCTTTATAGCCATACACAACCATCCCTCTGGCAATCTGAATCCATCCGTCAGTGACTATAGAATCACTAAAAAGCTTCAAAAGTTAGCCATGCTTATAGATTCAAGCTTGGTAGATCATCTTATCGTTTCCCAGGAAGGCTACTATAGTTTTTCTGACCATCATGCCCTCTAATAAAGCTCACTTCCCTCTTTACCAGTCCCTAATCATATCAACTATATGTCCAAGACCCCAATAACCTACTATGGTGGCAAGTTAAACTTGATTAAGCAAATAGTACCATTGATCCCAAAACATAAGGTCTACATAGAACCCTTTTTTGGTGGTGGTGCCATTTTCTTTGCAAAGTCCCCTGCCGAAGCTTCAGTGATCAACGATACCAATAACATGGTGGTCAACTTCTTTGAAGTGGCAAGAACGGATTTTGATAATCTAAAAACTAAGATTGAAGCAACTTTGTTTTCAAGAGCAACCTATAGCGTTGCCCTTGCCATTTATAGAATGCCTCACTTGTTTAATAAACTGCAACAGGCCTGGGCATTCTATGTGGGAACTAATATGGGCTTTAGCTGCCAGATTGGTTCTTGGGGCTACGATAAATATGGAAAACGGGTAAAAGTTTTTCAAAACAAAAAGCTACGCTTTAACACTGAAATTGTTGACAGACTTGAAAAAGCTCAGATCGAAAATCTTGATGCACTTAAGGTCATTGTCAATAGAGATAACGAAGATGTGTTTTTCTATATCGACCCGCCATATCCAAATTCTAATCAAGGTCATTATGGCGGGTACACCCAAGAACATTTTGAAAATCTTTTAAAAGTACTTTCTAAGCTAAAAGCGAAATTCATTTTGTCCTCATATCCTAATACCGTTTTAGAGAAATATATCAAAGAATTTGGGTGGCATACCAAAAGTTTTGATAAGCCTTTATCAGCTAGAAAAGCACAAGGCAATAAACCAAGAGGTCGAAAGACAGAAGTACTTACTGCTAACTATCCGCTTAACTAGACCAAAGCATAACAAGTAAATATTTAAACAATTACATATGAAAAGAACGATTAATAAGACAGTCAATCTTGATCTGTCCAATTACGAAGTAAACTCTTTTGTCATCCTTGGACTGTTTGTACATCAAGCAAAAAAAGAAGGATGGACTCAAGAAGAAATTGAAGCAGTAGCTAAAGAAGCTAAGTCCAAGGACTATGAGCACTTGTGCCAGACCATAAAGTACTACTGTGAAGTCAAACAAGAACAGATCAGCAGTGAAGAGATATGGGAAGTATTATCCCAACTAGGATTTCACACCCATTATTTAGCTAGTAAGCCCATTGACAATTGGGATGAATACGATCGTTCTAACTACAGATCGCTTTTAATTAAGTCTGGAAAGCTTAAGAAAATGTATGGCATCTACAAAAGTAATGTGTCTCAAAACGATGTAGAGCTTGTGACTTCTCATCCCAATTTCTATTTCAAAAAAGAGGAAGAGGCTAAGGCAGTAATGCAACAGCTTATAGCTGATGGACTGTTCAGTCCTGAAGAGCTACATATACTTCACCGCTACAGAAGACAATAAATCAAATATTAATCCATAAAACATTAGAAATCATGGAAGACAACAAAAAACAATTGATGAAACATTTTGCTACGGTACTCAGAAATCTGGCATTGGAAAAAGAAACAGAAAGCCTTATAAGTAAGAACCTAGTGTTCTACTTTTCAAGAAAAGAGCTCATCGAGATCTTGAAGAAGAAATTCGGTGGAACCATTCCCAAGGAACATAACCTAATGGAAATGGAAAATAGAGAACTCTTGGAACTTATCGATAACGAGCTGTTTATTATTTCCTATGTTACTGAAAAATGGAGTAAGGAAGAAAAAGAAGATAAACCTATTGCTGAAAAGTCTAAACCAAGCTCTAGTAGAGCTCAACAAAATTTAAAGTCCAATGACAAAAAAGATGAGAAGACAACTAAGTCTTAAAAAGCTAAAGAGATTTGGCTTGAGAAATGAAACTTTAGCTTTTCCGTTCCCAAAACTTTTTAGCACTTCAAACAATTTAATACAACATCCTCATAATGAGGATGTTTTTTCTTTTGTCAGCAAAATATTAATGTTGTTTACCGTATGCTTTATATAAAAAAATGTATTTTTATTAGTATAAATATAAATGGGAATAATATGATCATCTTATGGAGATAAAACGAAATAAAACAGGTAGTAGAACTAGAATTAGGACTAAAGAAAAGATTGATAAATATTTTTCGAATAAAGGTATTCAAATTCACGATGATGCAGATTTACTTCTAGAATATATTGGTAAAAAAGCGGATTTAGAATATTCCCTTCGTGCAATAAAGTATGGACGTAGATTAAGTTCTAAAATGAGTGTAGCAGATATAAATAATAAAATTAAAGCCTTTTGTGAAATTATAATGATTGAAAGTGAAGAAAAAGAAATAAAAATTGAAGCAATAAGACGTGGATTAAAAAAACTTTGCCCTTTGTGGCCAATATGCTAATAATGAAAGAAGAAAAAACAAAATCATTTGACTTTGCCTCAGAAACTACAAAGTTAATAATTAGTTTATCTACAGGAGTCATAACAGTAATATTAACATTTAGTGATAAAATTCTCAAAGATGTTGAAATTAAATGGATACTAATAACTTCAATTATTTTTTTACTCTTTTCAATTTTGTCTGGTTTAATGGTTATGATGGCTTTAACAGGAAGTTTGGCATCTTATAAAAATATTAAACCAAATATTTCTACATCGAATATAAAAATACCATCAGTAGTACAATTATTCTCATTTGTAATCTCAATGACTTTATTCAGCATTCATATTATTTTATTAATATAAATACTATTGCCAAGAACGTGTATAGCTTATGAGGCGCAATTATGACTACCCGCGAGGCACGCCTCACCACGCCACACACAGTGAGCGTCGTGTAACATATTGTTTAATACTGTACTAAAAGATAAACAAAGAATATAAATATCAACCTTATGAATAAAGAACAGGAATCAACAAAACAGAAAAAGCTTGGTGGTTTAAACATTGCGATTTCTTTGGTCTCAGGTGTTCTTGGAACTTATACAATTTTCACAGACAAAATGGGAGAATTACCAGAGATTGGCATAACTGGCAAATTTGCCTTATTACTAGGATTATTGATAATTATTTATTTAGTGAATTTAGCATTATCACAAAAAAATGCTTTTTTAAAATTTTTATCTTACACAGTTTTAATTGGTCTTATAGGATATTTCTTTTATACTCTTCTTTGGAATGAACAGGGAAACAATGACTATGTTATCGGTAACCTTGAATGGAGTTCTGCCAACAATTCGAAAAAAATAGGTGATGCCCCTTTAAATAAATCCAATGATAGCATAATTGATGGTAGATATTATTCTTATGAGGAAGCTCGCGAGGCTTGTTCTGAATTGAAAGGTGGCTGGAGACTACCTAATGAATCTGAATTTAGACAATTAGCTAATTTCTGTGGTAAGACAATAAATATAGCCTACGAAGAGATTGTAAACGGGAATTGTAAAGTTAAATTGAAACTAACTGGAAACTATGACCCAGAGACAAAAAAAGTCATTGAAAAGGGTAAAATGGGATATTATTGGACAAACAATAATGATAAAGATAATACCGATAATATTACAGTAATGGTTTTAAATGGTAGATTAGATGAGAATCCAAAAAAAATAGATTTTGATGGATATTCGCCTGAAGTACCTAGAAATAAATTCAGCTGTAGATGTGTTCGTAATGTAAATGAATAGTTTATCGTAATAAAAAACACGTTACACAACAATGAACTAAGCTAAAATGCAAGAGAATTTTAGCTTAGTTCATTGTTAGGCATAGTCTTTTATTGTTTTTAAAAGTTTCTTCATTTCCTTTTCAGAGTCTAATTTAATTCTCTGAATGAGATATGTATAATTCTTAATTAGTTTTGATTTCCGAGGCGTTTTTGCGATATACTCTATCTTTTTCTTTTCTGTATATTGAAAATCATAGCCGTATTTGTTTATGAAAGCTATTAAAGTCAAATGAAGCAGTTTTAATCTGTCAAACCGTAGTCTTTCTTCTGTGCTTGAAATTCCATCAATAAACTCACACATTTGGGTGTATTCCTCTTGGCAGTAATTCAATTCATCGAACAAATTTGCGTAATCTGTTACTTCATCTCCTTTAACAAGGATTAGAGCAATATTTTGAAAGCTATTCCTGAAGAAATGGTCAGATGCATTATTCGAATCATAGTTCTCGCCTTTGAATAGAGCTAAATCACACATTATTTGAGGAAAAACTTTGATGTATTTAATAAAGTTTAAATCATCCTTTGTTGCTATTGTTGTGTCTAAGTATATCATCTGCTTTTCGATTATCCTCAACCAACCATAAAATGCTAAAATTCTATAAACAAAGGAATTGAAGTAATTGTGTCCATTCTCAAAGTATTCTCCATCAACTTTATGCCAATTTTTATCTTGATTGTTGATAAAATTCCACAGTCTGTGATTCAAATCTTCGGCACTATTTAAAAGATGGGTTTTGTTTTTAGCTAAAACCTCCTTAATTTTTTTTCTCTGTTCGTATTTGTGCTCTTGATTTAATCTGAATTTTAAAAATTTTCTATCGACTATTGGTTTTAGAATGAATATTGTGAGTATTGCTGTAATCGCAGAAATTATTCCAGCTACAACTCTTGAGTCTTTTAAAATTTCATCCATTCGTTTTGTTGATTCAGATTATGCCTAACGTGTACGTGTATGGTTTGTTGCGGGAATTAACGCGCGTTTTTTTCCGCTAGTTTGATTTTTCTTAAAGGTAGGAAATTTTCTTTCGCTTAACCGACTTAGCAATGAACTATACACGTTGTTGGTAGTAGTTATATATTATTTTACTTTACCCAATGGTTCAATTCCATATTCATCTTTTAGATGTTTGGCAAGTTCATCTACCTCATCTACTGTATAATTGACAATTATTTCAGCAATTCTTTCCATTGAAATATGTTTGTTGTTTTCAAGAGTATTAGAAGATTGAATTTCATTTTCCAAGATTTCAATTTGTTTTCTGAGATTCTCATTCTCTTTCAGTTTTTGCTCAAAAAGTTGCTTGTAAGTTTCTTTTTTTTATCCTCACTTTCTAAACTAATTTCAACAATTTTCCTAATCTCTTTGGCGACTAACCTTAAAGCCTTTTCTTTGTCTTTCCAATATTCATCATTAATTGGTATTCCATTTTTTGGTAGAGCTTGTAATTCTGCAATAGGTGTTTCTAACCAATCGCAATCAGTCAAAATAATTGGAATTACGATAGCTTCGTCTTGCTTGTGCCTTTCAAAAGCAGCTTTCATTTCAATATCATAACAGTAATCTGAAGCAATGAAATCTACACTTATCAGAAGTAAGATAATATTTGCTGTTCCGAGAGCATGCTTAATTTTCTCATTCCAGTTTTGCCCAGGTAATATTTCTCCGTCATACCAAGATTCAATATATTCTTGTCTTTTTAGTAAATAAAGGTGTGTCTCTAGTCTAGACCTTAAATCATTATCCTTTCGCGAATAGGCAAAGAAAATTTTCAATTTAGTTTTTTCCATCAACTAATTTGAACCATTAAGATTGAAGAAACGCATTTAGAAGCCTCTAAATGCGTTTAAAAAGAAAAGAATGAACATTACGCCCATCCTTTTACAACCAAAATTATATTTTAAGTTATTGTTTTACAATTGTTTGTATTTAAAAACTACAGCATCAACTAATCTGTACCATTACCCTCTATACTATTACCTAACCTATTCATACCACTCTAACTCTTCATTTAAATCTCTAATAAATTCATTTAAATTAACAATAAAACCTGTTTTTTCATCTACTGGAAACACATTTATCAAATAATTATTTTCTGAAATAAATGCAATGATTGTTTCCTCAAAATCATCAAGAGTTATTTTAAATGGTATATGGTTTTTCCAGTTGCCTTCAAGACAACTTTTGATATAAGCTTCTTTAGGCCACATTGGTATTAAAGTCTTGTCATCTATATCTGATAATCCAATATCACCATTATTGTCAACTACAGTCCATAATTCTTCAAAGTCTGCAACCTTTTTCATGAAGTATTTATACCGTTTAAAAGGTTTCAATTTTGAAACATTCTCTATCTCTTTTGAATTTAATTTCATTTATTTATCTATACTTATAATAATCTAAAAATTTTCTTCTACAGGAAATACAGTATTAACTGGTAATGCCTCATTTACATTTAGAGTATGATTATTTGAATTAGACGCACCCCCATTACCTGTATTACTATCATCCTTTAATATATTAAAAAATTCCGAGAACCCAGGAAATGGATTAAAGAAATCATCTACAACATTACCAAAACTATTATTTCCAAATAAATTTTTTCCTAAATTATCCATTGTTTCAATATAATTCATCGAAAATTCTAGCATAGCATTTGAGTTTTCGCTATCTGTATCTGTAGTCGAAACTTCTTCGTCTGTTATAGTACCTGCTGCTAATGTTGTTGTTGCTACTTCTTTTACGGGTCTTTCTTTGTTTTTTCTACCATAATTATCGTATTTGTGTTGACGTCTATGATCGGCTCTATTTTGTAGATTTGAATGTTCATAACCATAACCTTTAGAAGCTTCTCGACCTCTTTCATGTGCCAGATCTTTTCCTGGGGGATTTCTGATGCTCTTTCTTTTTGTACCCAGTTCATTGCTCTTTTTCATCTGATTCATTTCAGATTTTATCCAGCCTTTATCTGCTTTACTAGCCTTTGGGTCTTTAAGCACCTGTCGTAATCTTTTTTGTTTACCTAGTCTACCTAATTTTTTTGCAGCTTTCTTTACTAACTTTCTAATAGGATTACCAGGTCCACTTGGAGCCATTCCATCGTAATCTTGAAAATAAACGGGGTTGTCAAATCCAAAATTATATGGACTATGTCTTCGCATTTTTTCAGCCAAAGGGTCAAGGTTCATCCAACGTCCTAAAGCTGGATCATAATTTCTAGCAGATACATCATACCACTCTAATCCAAGTTCTTCATTATATTCTTTCCCACCGAATTTAAATCGAGATGCCACACTATTCACATTAGCACTTACCACGTCATTATACCCCTTATGTTTTAAGCCAAAAGGATAGTAGTTATTTTCTTCAATGATTTCTGTACTTGAGTTAATACTACCATTCCCATCACTATCTGCATAGGTGAGTCTAACGTTCCCTAAATGGTCCTTAAACTGGTAAATATAATTAAACTGCTTGTTACCTGGTTCTATATACCCTTCTGGGTGAGATAGCATCTTTAATGTCCCATCCTCATAGATATAATTACCCGCATATTCGGTTGTAGTCCCTGTACTCACAATCTTTTTTTGTTTAACACCAGTGGCATCGTAAATATAAATAATATCTCCCGAAACAAAGTTAACATTGGTAGGCAAATTTAAGTGATTATAGCTTATTGAGGTAATGCCCTTGTTCTCATCCGCTGTCATGTTACCATTGGCATCGTAAGTGTATTCGGTGGTAAGGTTGGCACCATCTTTAAAACCAAAGCTGGTATCACCGT
>NZ_CANMJY010000001.1 GCF_947498345.1 uncultured Winogradskyella sp. | reverse complement strand
GTAATAATATCTCCTACGGTAGCTATACCATCTGCACCTAAGTCTAAACTACTGGTCTTCTCAATAGCGATGCTTGGACAATTTATACTAATTAGAGTAATAGGATTATTAGACACTGCTAAACAAGTTGGTGTTGACTGATATCTTACAGCTGGTGTGTATGTTGCAGGCGGTAAGTTATTAAACACATTTGAGGTTTGCCATGGTCCTGCTGCACCATTTATACTATATTCTATTGTCCCCCCTCCATTATCTGTCGCATCTATTGTTATTGAACCAAGGTTTGTAGGGCAAGTCGGTTGCACAAAACTTGTAGTAGTCTCAATAGTTGGTGGTGGTGTTAAAAAAGATGGGTCGTACATTACAAATACCTTACCATCACCACCATCACCAGATGATGAATTTCTAAATCTTATTCTAAATCCATAGATATCATCACCAGATGGAACAAAAGCCGTTAAAGGGTAAATGCTCGCTTCTATATTTTCACCTGGGAAATTTACTGGATCTGCTTGTACGCCTGTATCAATATAAGTAGCTACAGATGTGGTTCTTATTGTACCTATTGGGTTGCCAGTAGCATCTAAAGCTTGAATTCTGTATGAAATATTACCATCTCTTTCAGTAGCAACCATATATCTATTAGCAGCTGCTGTTATTGGAGCATCATATCTTATATCCACAAAATCTCCTGGCTCTATACCTGGAGCGACGACCCCGTCAGTTGAAAGGTAATTAGTTAAATCTCTATCAGAATATACTGTTAAAAGTTCTGGATCAAATACAGTTGGGCCATCTGTAATATTTGAACCTAATGTACCCATATCATATAAATATTGATTTGCGGCAGCTACATTAGCAAATGAATAACTAACGGTAGAAGGAATATAAAAATCTGTAAATGGATTAGCTTCACCAGATACAGTAATGGAATTTAGTACCGCTCCTGCTGCTCCACCTGTTCCTGTAATATTGAATATAACATCTGAAGCCATTAATGGTGTTGTAGGGTTTCCTGCTGGAATGGCATCTCCACAAGCATCATCACTACATTCTGTAGGTGCTGTAAAAACAGCTGAATCCGTAAGTGAACATGTAGGTGCATCAGAAAATGCAGCAGTTAAAGAGATGTCATTACCGCTAGCTGAAAAAACGATGTCGTTAAATACATGAGGTGAAGTTAAACCTACCACAGATATTGATGATGAACCATCTCCAGTTAAATCTAAAGTACCAGTTGCCGGTGCTCCATCAAAAGTTACTGTTATATCAGCTGTAAACGTATCATCTGTTATATCGTTCGGTGTACCATTATTGTTACATGCTGTAATATCAGATGCTGTAATTGCAGTAATATTAAAGTCTGAATCTTCTAACGTAATTGGGGTAATAGAAACTGCCAAACACGTAGGTGTTGACTGATATCTTACAGCTGGTGTATATGTTGCAGGCGGTAAGTTATTAAACACATTTGAGGCTTGCCATGGTCCTGCTGCACCATTTATACTATATTCTATTGTCCCTCCTCCATTATCTGTCGCATCTATTGTTATTGAACCGAGGTTTGTAGGGCAAGTCGGTTGCACAAAACTTGTAGTAACCTCAATAGTTGGTGGTGGTGTTAAAAAGGCTGAATCATATAATATAAATACTTTTCCATCACCAGCTTCACCAGATGATGAATTTCTAAACCTTATTCTGAATCCATAGATGTCATCACCAGATGGAACAAACGCCGTTAAAGGATAAATGCTCGCTTCTATATTTTCACCTGGGAAATTTACTGGATCTACCTGTACACCAGTATCTATGTAAGTTGCTACTGATGTCGTTCTTTCCGTTCCAATTGGATTACCCGCTGCATCTAAAGCTTGAATTCTGTATGAAATATTACCATCTCTTTCAGTCGCCATCATATATCTGTTAGCAGCAGCTGTTATTGGAGCATCATATCGTATTAACACAAAATCACCTGGTACAATTCCTGGTGCTACACTATTATCGGCCGAAAAATAATTTGTTAATTCTTTATTCGAGTATGATTCTAATAACTCAGCATCAAATATGGCTGGATTATCGTTAATATTAGAACCCAATACTCCCATATTGTATATATACTGATTTGTTTGGGCTGGAATTGCGAATTGGTATTCTACCGTGGATGGCACGTATAATTCTGTAAAAGGATTAGGTTCACCTGAAATACTAATAGAATTCAATAAAGCCCCTGCAACACCACCTGTTCCGACAATGTCGAAAGTGACATCTGCAGACATTAATGGAGCCGTTGGAGTACCTATAGGTATTACGTCAGGACAAACATCATCACTACATTCATACAGCGCAGTAAATACATTTGAGTTATTTAATGTACATGATCCATCAGTTGAGAATGTTGCTGTTAGGTCTATTGATCCTCCATCAGCTGGCAATACTACATCAACAAAAGTATGAGGTGATGTTAACCCAACTACAGAAACTGAAGCAGTTCCGTCACCAGTTAAATCTAGAGTTCCTGTAGCTGGTGCTCCAATAAAGGTTACTGTAATATCTGCTGTAAATGTATCGTCTGTAAAATCACTTGGCGTACTATTATCGTCACAGGCATCTATATTAGATGAACTAATTGCTGTAATATTACAAGGTGGAGGGTTGACGTTTAGAGTTGCGCACTCAACAATTTCACACAAATTATTAGTATTTATAATTTCCACGCAATACTGATTACCGTTTAGACTAAAATCTGTTACTATATCTAAACTTGCAGTATTTACGCCTGAATATGTAGCGTCATTTGATAATGCAATACCTCCTGAAACGGGATCTCCCAAATACCATTGATAACTGAAACCTGTAGCAACAGTAGTTGCCGAAGGATCTGTAAAATCAGGTGTAGTATTTGGCAAAGTACCTGTGTAAACCGAAGTAGTATTAATAGTTACACCTGTTACACTAAAAGTTGCCGTATCACCAGAATCTTCAGTTTGATTAGCTGGTGAAGTGTAGTTAACCTGAGTAGCCAATATTTCATCACTTGAATATCCATCATAACCATCTGTAATACTACCGCCAGTTGTTACTTGACCAAAAGTATTGAAACCATCACCGTCTAATGCACCATCATTATTATTATCGGCCCCTCCAGATTCTATGGAATCATAACAACCATCATTATCACTATCTAAATCCTGAAAATCAGGAGTTCCATCACCATCTGTATCATAAACATCATTTACACCATCTCCATTTGTATCTACAAATACAGGTGCACCTGGGTCACTTTGATCTAAATAATTTGGTATACCATCACCGTCTGCATCTAAAGAAGGATCTATACCTGTTCCACCATCTTCGACTGAATCCAAAATACCGTCATTATCTGAATCTAGATCACACAAATCGGGAATACCATCATTTGTACCTAAATCATTATCTGTATTAATTGTTTCTACTAAGTTGTAATATGTTATTATACCACCATTACTACCAGGCTGAGCATTATGAGAATTTCCAATATTTGGAGCATTATTATGTACACCTGCACTTCCTCCTGAAAGAGATACGCTAATCCCTGCTGGTAATGAAGATAAATTGTGTAAGAGTACTCCTCCACCTCCACCTCCACCTGGACCATGAATAACACCTGTATTTAAGCTTTGACCATCACCACCGGTGACATCAACATTTAAATTACCAGAATATGCTTTTATATCAAAGGCAACTGAACCACCAGCTCCTCCTCCTCCACCGCCGTCAATTCCTGTAGCGGTAGCAGTTGCATCTATACCAGATACATTTATTGTGTTATTATTTCCGACTAAAGTAGTAGCTCTTATAACCACGATACCTCCTCCATTGGAAGCAGTAGCTGAATTACCAGATGTTACAAAACCTGCACCACCTGCACCCCCAAAGAAAACTCTGTTTTGATTACTAATAAATGGAGCAAGTGCATTTCCTCCAACACCACCAGCAGTTACACCATTTACATCACACCATCTATCACCGCCGATACCTCCAGCTCCAAAATTAGCACCTCCACCACCTCCAGAATCTCCAGAAACACCAGCTCCTCCACCATTCGCTAAAGGTGACCTACCCTTTTGATTAGCAATGCCAGGTATAGCTACACCACCTCCTTTAAACCAACTGTCAGTGTTTGCAACCCCTAAGTTGTATTGAACATTAGGACTAATAGAACAGTTATCTGGTGAGCCATTAGAAGTCATCTCAACACCAATATAACCAGCGCCTGATGCATTAACATTGGCATTTAACGTCAAAGTACCCTCTACAAATAATGCTATAATACCTCCTTCACCAGTAATAGGATCCCATGGTAATGCTTGCAGCTCGGAAGTAACGTTGACATCACCTGCATAATTAGGTACTCTAACCAATTGTATTAAACCAGAAGCATCATAAGTGTTCTTTAATGGTGCTGATGGAAAAATTGTATTTCCAGAAATACCACCAATATCAAAAAATTCATAATTTCCCGCATTTCCTAAACTAAGAATATCACCACCTGTTGATGTGTTAGTTTGATCTACAATAGATCCTTTTAATTGAACGATTAAAACTTTATCCCCAACTGAAAAAGCTGAAGCATCTGCAACATCAATAGAATTTATACACGCCGGATTAGTATCACATGTGCCACAACCAGGATTAGTAATACTAGTTACTGACTCATAATCATTAATAATACCACCAATATTGGTTTGCGCTTGTACATTACAAAAAAGTAATGTTACCATAAGCAGCAAAGCAAATTTTACAATCTTAAAGTTAAACGAGAATCGGGTAGAGATTTCCATAATATTATATAGTTGATGTATAATTCAATTTATTAGAGTATTATCAATAACATAAATCATCGATAAAATGCAAATATATTCGTTAAAATGTAAAAAACAAATTTTAAAGTAAGAATCTTAGTACTAAAAAACCCTAGAGTCCATTGTTAAGGCTTCTTAAATGATAAAAGTGACCAAATATTGATTATAGATACTTATCTATATAAAAAGAAGAGATTTGCTATTAATCAACTTCATCTGTTGAAAGTAAACTATTGATTTGGGACAATTATGCATAGTAAAATCTTGTACTAATATTTTTACTAACTTATAATTGCCGGTAAATTACTCACAGAAATCTTAATTGAATTAAAAAATCGATGAATTGACAAATTCTTCTATATAAGATTTAAATAAGGGATTATAAATCAACATTATTTATAATTAATGGAAGATAATGTTAGCGTTTATTTTAATTTTGCAATTCTCAAAAAACAACAATGAGTTTTAAAACAGAAATTAATAGAAGACGTACGTTTGGTATTATATCGCATCCAGATGCTGGTAAAACAACATTAACCGAAAAATTACTTTTGTTTGGTGGCGCCATACAAGAAGCTGGTGCTGTAAAAAGTAATAAAATAAAGAAAGGCGCAACAAGCGACTTTATGGAAATAGAACGTCAGCGTGGTATCTCTGTAGCAACCTCAGTTTTAGCTTTTGAGTACAATGGCATTAAGATTAATATATTGGACACGCCTGGTCATAAAGATTTTGCTGAAGATACTTTTAGGACTTTAACGGCTGTAGATAGCGTTATCGTGGTTATTGATGTAGCAAAAGGTGTTGAGGAACAAACCGAAAAATTGGTTGAAGTATGTAGAATGCGTAACATCCCCATGATTGTCTTTATCAATAAACTAGACCGAGAAGGTAAAGATGCCTTTGATCTTTTAGATGAAGTTGAACAAAAACTAGGACTAAAAGTTACTCCGTTAAGCTTTCCTATTGGTATGGGATATGATTTTAAAGGCATTTATAATATTTGGGAAAAAAATGTAAACCTGTTTAGCGGAGATAGTAAACAGCATGTCAATGATACTATTGAAATTTCGGATTTAAATTCTGAAGAGCTGGATCAATTAGTCGGTAATAACGCTGCACAAACCTTAAGAGATGAAATAGAACTTGTGGAGGGCATTTACCCTGAGTTTAATAAAGATAGCTACTTAAATGGTGGCTTACAGCCTGTTTTCTTTGGATCCGCTTTAAATAATTTTGGAGTAAGAGAATTATTAGATTGTTTTATTGAAATTGCACCTAAACCTAGACCTAAAGAAAGTGAAGAGCGTCTGGTAAAACCCGAAGAAGAAAAGTTTACTGGTTTTGTTTTTAAGATTCATGCCAACATGGATCCAAATCATAGAAATAGATTAGCTTTTGTTAAAATTGTGTCAGGTGAATTTAAACGAAATACCCCTTACCTACATGTAAGGCATAATAAAAAATTAAAGTTTTCGAGCCCTAATGCATTCTTTGCTGAAAAGAAAGAGATTGTAGACATATCTTACCCAGGAGATATCGTGGGTCTACAGGATACCGGAAATTTTAAAATTGGAGATACTCTCACAGAAGGAGAAATCATAAATTATAAAGGTGTGCCAAGCTTTTCACCCGAACACTTTAGATATATCAATAATGCTGACCCAATGAAAGCAAAGCAATTGTACAAAGGTATTGACCAGCTCATGGATGAAGGTGTTGCACAATTATTTACACTTGATTATAATGGAAGAAAAGTTATTGGTACGGTTGGTGCATTACAATACGAAGTTATTCAATATCGATTAGAGCATGAGTATGGCGCAAAATGTACTTACGAAAATCTAAATGTACATAAAGCTTGTTGGGTGCAAACTGATAACGAAAAAAGTGACGAATACAAAGAGTTTCTTAGAGTTAAACAACGTTATTTGGCAAAAGACAAACAAAATCAGTTGGTATTTTTAGCTGACTCTATGTTTTCATTACAAATGACACAACAAAAATACCCTAGTATTATGTTCCATATGACTTCAGAATTTGAATAATTTTATGTGTATTTCATCGAATCGCTTTAAAAAAACATACGTTTTATCGATAAAATTTGATTTTTATCGATAAAATATTTAATGTTGATATTCAATATCTAATTTCAGAATAAGATTAACCCCAAACTAATCTACTTATTATGGATGTAAATGCAAACATTTTCAGTAATGAAGATATTACTGTTACCTACGAACCTCGTTGTTGCGCAAATGCAGGTATTTGTGCTAGACAACTCTCAGAAGTATTTAGAAATTCAGTTATTCCATGGATTGATTTAGATGGAGCACATACAGATTCTATAATAAATCAAATCAATAAATGTCCTTCAGGTGCGCTTAAGTATCATTTAAATCAAAAGGATGTAGCCTAATTTACTACATCTGGTATTGGACCGCATAAAAAACCCTTGAATTATAATAAATTCAAAGGGTTTTGTTTTTTAAGCCTGGCCAGTAGGGCCAAAATTTAATGGAATTGGTGGTTGCTCGTAATCCTTGATTTCTCCGTGAGCTTTCTCAAAACGAGTGACATTATCCCCTAATGCTTTTAATAAACGTTTTGCATGTTGTGGTGTTAATATAATTCGGGACTTAACCTTACTTTTTGGAGTACCAGGCATAATGCTTACAAAGTCCACTACAAACTCAGAGACTGAATGGTTGATAATTGCTAAGTTTGAATAAGTGCCTTCGGCCACTTTTTCGTCTAACTCTATGTTTATTTGCCCTTTTTTAGGATTCTTATTTTCGTCTGCCATCTTAAACTTATTTAAGCTTTCATAAAAATGAAAGTGTGATTATTTATTTTTTAAATTTAAAAAGCCTTCAAACAAATTAATGCGTGAAGGCTTTTATTTTATAGATTCCTGCCTTCGCAGGAATGATTAATTCTAATTGAAATTCATCTCTTCTTTAGCTTTCATCATCTCATCAAACTCTTCTTTAGAACCAACAATAATACTATCGTACTCTCTTACACCAGTACCTGCTGGTATTCTATGACCTACGATTACATTTTCTTTTAGTCCTTCAAGCGTATCTACCTTACCATTTACAGCTGCTTCATTAAGAACCTTTGTGGTTTCCTGGAACGATGCTGCAGAAATAAATGACTTAGTCTGTAATGACGCTCTAGTAATACCTTGTAAGATTGGAGTAGCTGTCGCAGGACTAGCATCTCTAGCTGATACAAGATTTTTGTCCTCTCTTCTAAGAATTGAATTTTCATCTCTAAGCTGTCTTACTGTTATGATTTGACCAGATTTTAAATTCTCAGAATCCCCAGCGTCTTCAACCACCTTCATTCCGAAAATCTTATCATTTTCTTCTATGAAATCTGATTTATGAACTAATTGGTTTTCTAAGAAAATAGTATCTCCAGAATCCATAATTTTAACTTTACGCATCATCTGTCTTACAACAACTTCGAAGTGCTTATCATTGATTTTTACACCTTGCAAACGATATACTTCTTGTACCTCATTAACTAAATATTGCTGTACTGCAGAAGGGCCTTTAATATTTAAGATATCATTAGGTGTAATAGAGCCATCTGATAATGGCATACCAGCTTTTACATAATCATTCTCCTGCACAAGGATTTGATTAGATAATTTTACTAAGTATTTTTTAATCTCACCTAATTTAGATTCTATAATAATCTCACGATTACCACGCTTAATCTTACCAAACGATACCACACCATCAATCTCACTAACAACAGCTGGATTAGATGGGTTACGTGCTTCAAATAATTCCGTTACACGAGGAAGACCACCTGTAATATCACCTGCTTTTGCAGATTTACGAGGAATCTTAACTAAGATCTTACCTATATCAATTTTATCACCATCATCAATCATTATGTGTGCGCCAACTGGCAAGTTATAAGAACGAATCGTTTCTCCTTTATTGTCTTCAATCAATAAAGTAGGAATCAATTTCTTGTTTCTAGATTCAGAAATTACTTTCTCTTGGAAACCTGTTTGTTCATCAATCTCTACTTGATAAGTGACACCTTGTTCAATGTTTTCATACTTTACCTTACCTGCAAATTCTGAAATAATTACACCATTATATGGATCCCATTGACAAATCACATCACCTTTTTTCACTTTTGCTCCTGGTTTCATAAAAATATGAGAACCATAAGGAATATTATTTGTACTTAAAACTATTCCTGTCGTAGCATCAACTAATTTTAGTTCTGAAGTTCTAGAAATTACAACATCAACTTCTTTTCCTTCACCATCTTTAGTCTTTACTGTTTTAAGATCTTCTATTTCAGCAACACCATCAAACTTAACAGTTAGTTTATTTTCCTCAGAAATGTTACTTGCAATACCACCAACGTGGAATGTACGTAATGTTAACTGCGTACCTGGCTCACCAATAGATTGGGCAGCAACTACACCTACAGCTTCACCGCGTTGTACCATTTTACCAGTAGCAAGGTTACGTCCATAACATTTTACACAGATACCTTTTTTGGCTTCACAAGTTAATGGAGAACGTACTTCGATACTCTCTAGTGCAGAATCACCAATCTTCTTAGCTATAATATCATCTATATGACCACCAGCTTCCACGATTAATTCTTCTGTGTGTGGATCATAAACATCGTTAAGTGATGTTCTACCAACAATTCTAGCTTCAAGTTTTTCTACAATTTCTTCGTTTTTCTTAAGAGCAGAAACCTCGATTCCTCTTAGTGTACCACAATCTTCTTGATATACGATTACATCTTGAGATACATCTACCAAACGACGTGTCAAATAACCAGCATCTGCTGTTTTAAGTGCTGTATCTGCAAGTCCTTTACGTGCACCGTGTGTAGAAATAAAGTATTCTAAAATTGAAAGCCCTTCCTTAAAGTTAGAAAGAATTGGATTTTCAATAATCTCACCTCCAGCAGCTGTAGACTTTTTAGGTTTTGCCATTAATCCACGCATACCTGTTAGCTGACGAATCTGTTCTTTAGACCCACGAGCACCAGAATCTAACATCATAAATACGGAGTTAAATCCTTGTTGGTCTTCTCTAATACGTTTCATTGATAATTCTGTCAACTCGGCATTAGTAGATGTCCAAATATCAATAACCTTATTATAACGTTCGTTATTTGTAATAAGTCCCATATTATAGTTACCAATAGCAACGTCAACCTCCTTATTAGCAGCTTGAATCATAGTATGCTTCTCCTCTGGAATAATGATATCACCTAAACTAAATGATAAACCGCCTTGGAATGCAAACTTATATCCTAAAGTTTTAATCTCATCTAAGAACTCAGCTGTTTCTGGTACAGAAGTTACTTTTAGTATATTACCAATAATATCTCTTAAAGATTTTTTGGTTAATACTTCATTGACATAACCTGCAATTTCTGGCACTTTTTCATTAAAGAGTACACGACCTACAGTTGTTTCAATAATTTGAGTCGTTAACTCACCTTCATCATTGAAATCTTTAGTTCTAACTTTTATACCAGCATTAAGATCTACTTGTTTCTCATTGTAAGCAATTAGTACTTCATCTGGTGAATAGAATGTTAAACCTTCACCTTTAACAGGTGCCTCTTTAGTCGATTTTCTGTGCTTGGTCATATAATATAAACCAAGAACCATATCCTGAGATGGTACAGTAACAGGAGAACCATTTGCTGGGTTCAGAATATTATGTGATGCTAACATTAAAAGTTGAGCTTCCAAAATTGCTTCTGGCCCTAATGGTAAATGTACAGCCATTTGATCCCCATCGAAATCGGCATTAAAAGCCGTACATACTAATGGGTGTAACTGAATTGCTTTACCTTCGATAAGCTTAGGTTGAAATGCCTGAATACCTAGTCTGTGTAATGTAGGAGCACGATTTAAAAGTACTGGATGTCCTTTTAAAACATTTTCTAAAATATCCCAAACTACAGGTTCTTTTCTATCTATAATTTTCTTTGCAGATTTTACAGTTTTTACAATCCCTCTCTCTATTAACTTTCTAATAATGAATGGCTTGTAAAGTTCAGCTGCCATATTCTTTGGCAATCCACATTCGAATAATTTTAATTCTGGTCCAACAACAATCACAGAACGTGCAGAATAATCAACACGCTTACCTAATAAGTTTTGACGAAAACGCCCTTGCTTACCTTTAAGTGAATCTGATAATGATTTTAATGGTCTGTTAGAATCTGTTTTTACTGCAGATGACTTACGTGTGTTATCAAATAATGAATCTACCGATTCTTGTAACATACGCTTCTCATTACGTAAAATTACTTCTGGTGCTTTTATCTCAACCAATCTTTTAAGACGATTGTTACGGATAATAACACGACGGTACAAATCATTTAAATCTGATGTTGCAAAACGACCACCATCTAAAGGTACTAAAGGCCTTAATTCTGGTGGAATTACAGGAACAGCCTTCATAATCATCCATTCTGGTCTGTTCTCTCTGTTTTCGTTAGATTCTCTAAACGCTTCAACAACTTGTAAACGCTTTAAAGCTTCTGTTTTACGTTGTTTAGACGTTTCATTGTTTGCTTTATGTCTTAAATCATAAGATAATTGATCTAAATCAATTCTTGACAATAATTCAATTAAACACTCGGCACCCATTTTAGCAATAAATTTATTTGGGTCTGAATCTTCTAAATATTGGTTTTCTTGTGGAAGTGTTTCAAGAATAGTTAAATATTCTTCCTCTGTTAAGAAATCCATTTTTTGAATTGGTTCACCTTCAGCATTTACAGCAGTACCTGGTTGAATAACCACATAACGTTCGTAATAGATAATCATATCTAATTTCTTAGATGGTAATCCAAGAAGGTAACCTATTTTGTTCGGTAACGAACGGAAGTACCAAATGTGAGCCACAGGTACAACTAAGTTGATATGTCCTACACGATCTCTACGTACTTTCTTTTCTGTTACTTCTACACCACAACGGTCACAAACAATACCCTTGTAACGTATTCTTTTATATTTACCACAAGCACACTCAAAATCCTTTACAGGACCAAAAATACGCTCACAGAACAAACCATCACGTTCTGGTTTGTGAGTTCGATAATTAATAGTTTCTGGCTTTAATACTTCGCCTCGAGATGCTGCTAAAACAGATTCAGGAGATGCTAAACCGATAGAAATTTTGTTAAATTTCTGAATTGTATTCTTATCTTGTCTTCTTGCCATGTTTTTATAGTCTTGAGTCTTTGGTCTTTAGTCGATAGAAAATTATCGACTAAAGACTACAGACTATTTTATTCTTCTAATCTAATATCTAATCCTAAACCTTTCAATTCGTGCATAAGTACGTTGAATGATTCTGGTAGTCCTGGTTCTGGCATTGGCTCTCCCTTAACGATAGCTTCGTAAGTTTTTGCTCTACCAATAACATCATCTGATTTTACAGTTAAGATCTCACGTAAGGTACTTGATGCTCCATAAGCTTCGAGTGCCCATACCTCCATTTCACCAAAACGCTGACCACCAAATTGTGCTTTACCACCTAGTGGTTGTTGCGTTATCAATGAGTAAGGTCCAATAGAACGTGCGTGCATTTTATCGTCAATCATGTGACCAAGCTTAATCATATAAATGACACCGACCGTTGCTGGTTGATCAAAACGATCTCCAGTTCCACCATCATATAAATAGGTATGACCAAATCTTGGAATACCTGCTTCATCTGTATAAGAATTGATTTGGTCTAATGTAGCACCATCAAAAATTGGTGTTGCATACGTTCTACCTAAATCTTTTCCTGCCCAGCCTAATACGGTTTCATAAATCTGACCAATGTTCATACGAGATGGTACACCAAGTGGGTTTAATACAATATCTACTGGAGTTCCATCTTCTAAGAATGGCATATCTTCTTGACGAACAATACGTGCCACAATACCTTTGTTACCATGGCGACCCGCCATCTTATCACCAACTTTAAGTTTACGTTTTTTAGCTATATAAACTTTAGCTAGTTTGATAATACCAGCTGGTAACTCATCACCAACCGAAATAGTAAACTTCTCGCGTCTTAATGATCCTTGAAGATCATTTTCTTTAATCTTATAGTTATGTATTAAATCTGCAACAAGCTCATTAGTCTTATCATCGGTTGTCCACTTACCAGATGTTAAATGCGTATAGTCATCTACAGCATTTAACATTTTTAAAGTATACTTCTTTCCTTTTGGTATAATTTCTTCACCAAGATCATTATAGATACCTTGAGCAGTTTTTCCGTTTACGATAGCAAATAGTTTTTCAACTAATACAGATTGTAAATCGTCAAAACGCTTATCGTAAGCATCTTCTAATCGCTCTATATCTTCTTTATCTTGTGCTCTCTTACGCTTATCCTTAACAGCTCTTGCGAATAATTTCTTATCAATCACAACACCATTTAATGATGGAGACGCTTTTAAAGATGCATCCTTTACGTCACCTGCTTTGTCACCAAAGATAGCACGAAGTAATTTTTCTTCTGGGGTTGGATCAGATTCACCTTTAGGGGTAATCTTACCAATTAAGATATCACCTGGTTTAATTTCTGCACCAATGCGAATCATACCATGTTCATCTAAATCTTTAGTTGCTTCTTCAGAAACATTAGGAATATCATTAGTTAACTCCTCGTTGCCTAATTTTGTATCTCTAACTTCTAATGAATACTCATCAATATGAATGGATGTAAAGATATCATCGCGCACCACTTTTTCTGAAATTACAATCGCATCCTCAAAGTTATACCCCTTCCAAGGCATAAAGGCTACTTTCATATTTCTACCAAGTGCTAATTCCCCATTTTGTGTTGCATAACCTTCACAAAGTACTTGGCCTTTAGTGACTTTATCACCTTTCTCAACGATAGGTTTTAAGTTGATAGATGTTCCTTGGTTTGTTTTTCTAAACTTAACTAAAGGATATTCTTTAGTATCGCTATCGAAACTTACCATAGCTTCATCTTCAGTACGCTCGTACTTAATAACAATTTTGTCAGCATCTACATATTCAACAATACCACCACCTTCTGCATTAATTAATACTCTGGAGTCTGATGCTACCTGACGTTCTAAACCAGTACCAACGATTGGTGCTTCTGGACGTAATAAAGGAACTGCCTGACGCATCATGTTAGATCCCATCAATGCACGGTTGGCATCATCATGCTCCAAGAATGGAATCAACGATGCAGAAATCGATGCTATTTGGTTTGGTGCTACATCTGTATAATTTACATTTGTAGGCTCAATTACTGGGAAATCACCTTCTTGACGTGCAATTACTTTTTCGTGCTGAATTTTTCCTTTATCATCAACTTCAACAGTAGCTTGCGCTATCATTTGCTCTTCTTCTTCTTCAGCACTTAAATATGTAGGAGCATTTTTAATATCTACAACACCTTCTTCAACTTTTCGATACGGAGTTTCAATGAATCCCATAGAATTCACTTTTGCAAATACAGATAAAGATGAAATTAAACCAATATTTGGTCCTTCAGGTGTTTCTATAGGACATAAGCGTCCGTAATGTGTATAATGTACATCACGTACCTCGAAGCCAGCTCTTTCTCTAGATAAACCACCAGGTCCTAAAGCCGACAAACGACGTTTATGTGTTATCTCAGCAAGTGGATTGGTTTGATCCATAAATTGAGATAACTGATTTGTTCCAAAGAATGAATTAATTACAGAAGATAAGGTCTTCGCATTAATCAAATCAATTGGAGTAAATACTTCGTTATCACGTACATTCATACGTTCACGAATCGTACGCGCCATACGTGCTAAACCAACACCAAACTGAGTTGATAACTGCTCACCTACTGTACGTACACGACGGTTAGATAAGTGATCGATATCATCAATCTCTGCTTTAGAATTGATTAGCTCTATTAAGTATTTAATAATTGTTATAATATCTTCTTTGGTCAATACTTGCTTGTCCATTCCGATATCTAACTGTAATTTCTTATTCATTCTGTAACGACCTACTTCACCTAAAGAGTAACGTTGGTCAGAAAAGAATAACTTATCTATTATTCCACGTGCTGTTTCCTCATCTGGCGGTTCAGCATTACGTAATTGACGATAGATATGTTCAACAGCTTCTTTTTCGGAGTTTGTTGGATCTTTCTGTAATGTGTTATGGATAATTGCGTAATCTCCTTGCTGCGCACTTTCTTTGTGTAAAAGAATTGTTTTTACTTCAGCTTCAAGAATTTCTTCAATATTTTCTTTATCTATAATTGTGTCACGGTCTAACACAATTTCATTACGCTCAATAGATACAACCTCACCTGTATCTTCATCAACGAAATCTTCGTGCCATGTATTAAGTACACGTGCAGCTAGTTTACGCCCAATTACTTTTTTTAATCCAGATTTAGAAACTTTCACCTCTTCAGCAAGATCAAAAATTTCTAAAATATCTTTATCACGTTCAAATCCGATAGCACGGAAAAGTGTTGTAACCGGTAATTTTTTCTTTCTATCAATATAAGCGTACATAACGCTATTGATGTCCGTAGCAAATTCTATCCAAGATCCTTTAAAAGGAATTACTCTTGCAGAATATAGTTTTGTTCCATTAGCATGGAATGACTGGCTAAAGAATACGCCAGGTGATCTATGCAATTGAGAGACAACTACTCGCTCTGCTCCATTGATACAAAACGTACCGCTAGGTGTCATATAAGGTATTGTGCCTAAGTATACATCTTGAACGATTGTTTCGAAATCTTCATGCTCAGGATCGGTACAATACAATTTCAATCTTGCTTTTAAAGGCACGCTATATGTTAACCCTCTTTCAATACATTCTTCTATAGAGTATCTTGGAGGATCAATAAAGTAATCTAAAAATTCTAATACGAATTGATTACGTGTATCTGTAATTGGGAAGTTCTCCATGAAGGTGTTATATAACCCTTCTGCTCCTCTTTCTTCTGACTTTGTTTCTAATTGGAAAAAATCCTGAAAGGATTTTATTTGGATATCCAAAAAGTCTGGGTAATCTGTTCTATTTACAATAGAAGAGAAATTAATTCTTTCAGCCTTTTTTGCTAACATTGATGAACGAGATATTAATTAAATAAAAACTAAAATATGTATATAACGTTTATATACACAAAAGGGTTTAGGTCCTATTCCGCTTTTTTTTGCGAAACAGACCTAAACCATATGTTGTAGGTTAAGCTGAGCTTACTTAAGCTCAACTTCAGCTCCAGCTTCTTCTAAAGAAGATTTTAAGCCTTCAGCTTCATCTTTAGAAACACCTTCTTTAATTGTACTTGGTGCTTCATCTACTAAACCTTTAGCATCTTTTAAACCTAAACCTGTTAATTCCTTAACTAGTTTTACAACTGCTAATTTAGAACCACCAGCTGCTTTAAGGATTACGTCAAATTCTGTTTGCTCTTCTGCAGCGTCTCCACCAGCAGCAGCGCCACCAGCAGCAACAGCTACAGCTGCAGCAGCAGGCTCAATACCGTACTCCTCTTTTAATATAGTTGCTAATTCGTTAACGTCTTTTACTGAAAGGTTAACTAATTGTTCTGCGAAATCTTTTAAATCTGCCATTTTCTATTGTTTTAATGTGTGTGTTTTATTATAATTTTCTAATTGTGTACTATTTGATTACCCTTCTCTTTCGGATAATGTTTTAACAATACCTGCGATTGTTCCACCACCAGACTTAAGTGCCGAAATAACATTCTTAGCAGGAGATTGTAATATTGTAATAATCTCTCCAAGAAGTTCTTCTTTAGACTTAATTTCTACTAGTGTATCTAATAACTCATCGCCAACATAAATTGCTTCTTCAATAAAAGCTCCTTTTAATAAAGGTTTTTCAGATTTTTTACGAAACTCTTTAATCACTTTGGCTGGAGCATTACCAGTTTCAGAATACATTACTGATGTGTTTCCTTTTAAAATCGTTGGCAATTCACCGAAATCTTTATCCGATGCTTCCATTGCTTTCTCTAAAAGTGTATTCTTAACTACAGCTAACTTAATGTTAGACTTAAAGCATGCTCTTCTTAAGTTTGAAGTCGTTGCTGCATCTAATCCAGATATATCTGTTAAATAGATATTAGTATTATCTGCTAACTGAGCAGTCAACTCTTCAATTACTACGGATTTTTCTTCTCTTGTCATAATATTCTAAGTTTAACTACTATCCTATTTTTGTATCAATTGCAATACTTGGACTCATTGTACTTGACATGTAAATACTCTTTACATAAGTACCTTTAGCCGAAGTTGGCTTTAGTTTCATTAAAGTTGTTAATAATTCGTTCGCATTACCCACAAGTTTATCAGCACTAAATGATGCTTTACCTATTGGCGCATGAACAATTCCTGTTTTATCAACTTTAAAATCAATCTTACCAGCTTTTACTTCAGATACTGCCTTAGCTATATCCATAGTTACTGTACCAGTCTTAGGGTTTGGCATAAGACCTCTTGGTCCTAATACTCTACCTAATGGCCCTAACTTACCCATAACGCTTGGCATTGTAACGATAACGTCAACATCTGTCCAACCGTCTTTAATTTTTTGTAAGTACTCGTCTAATCCAACATAATCAGCTCCTGCTTCTTTTGCTTCTGCTTCTTTATCTGGAGTTACTAATGCAAGAACCTTCATATCTTTACCTGTACCATGTGGTAAAGAAACAACACCACGTACCATTTGATTGGCTTTACGTGGATCTACACCTAATCTTACTGCTAAATCTACTGAAGCGTCAAACTTTGTGTATGTGATTTCTTTAAGTAAAGCTGAAGCTTCTTCTATAGAGTAAAGTTTGTTTGTATCAACTTTAGCTCTTGCTTCTTTTTGCTTCTTTGTTAATCTTGCCATTTCTAAAAATTTAGTTTGGAGCTTCACCTCCTTTAACAGTGATACCCATCGATCTTGCAGTACCAGCTACCATTTTCATAGCTGATCCGATTTCGAATGCATTTAAATCTTGCATCTTGTCTTCTGCGATTGTTTTAACTTGATCCCAAGTTACTTTTGCTACTTTACGTCGGTTAGGTTCTCCTGATCCTTTCTTTACTTTGGCCGCTTCTAATAATTGTACTGCTGCTGGTGGAGTCTTGATTACAAATTCAAATGATTTGTCTTTGTAAACAGAGATTACCACAGGTAAAACCTTACCTGGTTTATCTTGAGTTCTAGCATTAAATTGCTTACAGAACTCCATGATATTAACTCCAGCGGCACCTAAAGCGGGTCCAACCGGTGGCGATGGATTCGCAGCACCTCCCCGAACTTGTAACTTAACTACTTTGTCTAGTTCTTTTGCCATTTTTTAAAATTTAGTGCGCTTATCTACGTTGGAAGCCCAGATAATAACGCTATCTTTATTGTAACAATTATTATAACTTTTCTACTTGCATATAACTTAGCTCTAATGGTGTTTTTCTTCCGAAAATTTTAACCATTACTTCAAGTTTACGCTTTTCTTCATTTATCTTTTCGATTGTACCATCAAATCCATTGAAAGGTCCATCGATAACTTTTACCGTTTCTCCTTTTGTAAATGGAATTGCCACATTTGCATCAGCTTCTATTGCTAATTCGTCTACCTTACCTAACATTCTGTTTACTTCAGACTGTCTTAATGGCACAGGGTCACCTCCTTTTGTCTCACCTAAGAAACCTATTACGTTGGTAATGGATTTAATGATGTGAGGAATCTCACCACTTAAATTAGCTTGAATCATAATGTAACCTGGAAAATAAACTTTCTCTTTGTTTATTTTCTTACCATTACGTATTTGAATTACTTTTTCAGTAGGTACTAAAACCTGATCCACAAAATCGTCTAAACCTAATCTTGAGATTTCATTCTCAATATAAGTTTTGATCTTATTTTCCTGGCCACTTACGGCTCTAACAACATACCATTTTTTATCAGACATCTTCTTCTTTTGTAAATTGTTAGTTACTAATGATATCAAAATAAGCCTTTACCGCTTTACTAAAAACCGTATCCACTCCCCAAATAGCAAGCGAAAAAATTATTGAAAACACAGCTACAAGAACTGTTAGTCTTTGAGCTTCTGGCCAAGGTGTCCAAGACACATGGTTCTTTAACTCTTCAAACGATTCTTTTATATATGTTATTAATCCTGCCATTTGATTTATTTTTTTAGGTTAAAATCAACCTGTTTTATTTATGCACGGGTTGAGAGACTCGAACTCCCGACACCTGGTTTTGGAGACCAGTGCTCTACCAACTGAGCTAAACCCGTAAACAACAATCAAGGCATCCCGATTTTTCGGGACACCTTAATTAATTATTTAACTATTTTGTTTAGTCTAAAATTTCAGTTACCTGACCTGCACCAACTGTTCTACCACCTTCACGGATAGCGAAACGTAAACCTACGTTCATTGCAATTGGTTGGATTAACTCAACAGTAATTGTTAAGTTATCACCAGGCATTACCATTTCAACTCCATCAGGAAGCGCAATGTTTCCTGTCACATCAGTTGTACGCACGTAGAACTGTGGACGATAGTTATTATGGAATGGTGTATGACGACCACCTTCTTCTTTCTTAAGGATATAAACCTCAGCTTTGAATTTAGCATGTGGTGTTACAGAACCTGGCTTAGTAATTACCATACCTCTAGAGATTTGAGTTTTCTCAATACCTCTTAATAAGATACCAGCGTTATCACCAGCTTCACCTCTATCTAATATTTGGCGGAACATCTCAATACCAGTAATAGTAGATGTTAATTTCTCAGCACCCATACCAATGATCTCAACTGGATCGCCTGTGTTAGCTACACCAGTTTCAATACGACCTGTCGCTACTGTACCACGACCAGTAATTGAGAATACATCTTCGATAGGCATTAAGAAAGGCTTATCCATATCACGTACTGGCTCTTCAATCCACTCGTCAACACTCTTCATTAATTCCATTACTGTATCAACCCACTTTTGCTCACCGTTAAGTGCACCTAAAGCAGAACCAGCTATTACAGGACCATTATCACCATCATATTCATAGAATGATAATAAATCTCTGATTTCCATCTCAACTAATTCTAATAACTCCTCATCGTCTACCATATCCACTTTGTTCATGAATACAACGATACGTGGAATACCTACCTGACGACCAAGTAAGATATGTTCACGTGTTTGTGGCATAGGACCATCTGTTGCAGCAACAACTAAGATAGCACCATCCATTTGAGCAGCACCAGTAACCATGTTTTTTACGTAATCCGCGTGACCAGGACAGTCAACGTGAGCATAATGACGATTTGCTGTTGCATATTCTACATGTGAAGTATTAATTGTAATACCTCTTTCTTTTTCTTCTGGTGCATTATCGATTTGATCGAAATCTTTTGCTTCAGATAAACCTGCATCAGCTAATACTTTAGTAATAGCAGCAGTTAAAGTTGTTTTACCGTGATCTACGTGTCCAATAGTACCTATATTAAGGTGTGGCTTTGAACGATCGAAAGTTGCCTTTGCCATGTTTAATTTATTTAATCTTAATTTATATTAGTGTTCAATTTTTATTCTAAATCTTCTTAGAAAAAAGAGCCAATGACGAGATTTGAACTCGTGACCTCTTCCTTACCAAGGAAACGCTCTACCCCTGAGCTACACCGGCGTAAAGTGTTTTGTTTCTCATTGTAATAATGAGATTCCTGCCTTCGCAGGAATTAAAATAGAGCGGGAGACCAGGTTCGAACTGGCGACATTCAGCTTGGAAGGCTGACGCTCTACCAACTGAGCTACTCCCGCTTTTATAATTAAGTGTTCTTAATTAATGGTTATCAATATTTCAAATTTTTGGGTTAACTCGCTTTGCTCATTGACCCATTATTTTAGATTCCTGTGAAAGCAGGAATTGCTGTGGGGAGAGCAGGATTCGAACCTGCGAAGTTAAAAAACAACAGAGTTACAGTCTGTCCTCGTTGGCCGCTTGAGTATCTCCCCAATTTTTATTCAAAATTTCAAACAAAAAACTTAAATTTTTAGAGCCGATGGAGGGACTCGAACCCACGACCTGCTGATTACAAATCAGCTGCTCTAGCCAGCTGAGCTACATCGGCTTTTTCTTACTTTTTTTGGACTAAAATTAGACCACAAAAAAGTCCGCTATTTCTAACGGACTGCAAATGTAGTGTTTTATTTTTTTATTCAAAACATTTTTGAAAAAATTTTAATTAAGTTCTGGCTCTTAATTTTTCTTTTCGCTTTTTTAACTGTCTTTCTAACGATGCTACAGCTATATCAGTACCTTCTTCAAAAGTCTTGCATTGTTTTTTTACTATAAAACTATCACCTGGCACACTTACCTTTGCTTCAAAAACTTTGTTTTCTTTATCACTTGTATTTTCAACCTTCAAATAAACATCTGACTGAATGATTTTATCGTAAAACATATCTAACTTATCCATTCGCTTTTGAATAAAATCAATCAACTTTCTGTCTGCTGTGAAATTTACGGATTGGGTGTTTACTTTCATACATTTCGTTTTAAGTTTAACTTAATATTGAAATTGTTTTCAATATTTTTTTAAGCAGCATATTCAACGTTGGTTTCTTGGATGTGATTTAGCGTATACTTTTTTTAATTCTGCTATACTATTATGTGTATATATTTGTGTAGCTGCTAAACTGGTATGTCCAAGAAGTTCTTTTACTGCATTTAAATCTGCTCCTTCATTTAATAAGTGTGTAGCAAATGAGTGCCTTAATACATGTGGGCTACATTTTGCCTTTGAAGATGCTTTACTAAAATACTTATTTATTATTCTGTAAACAAGCATTTCGTAAATTTTAAATCCTTTTTTAGTTAAAAATAAAACTTCATTATCTTCTATTACAGGTAAATGATTTCTATAGTCTAAATATTGTTTAATAGATACAACTAATGAATCAATTAGAGGTATATAGCGTTCTTTATTGCGTTTACCTAAAACCTTTAGTTGTTTATTGCTAAAATCTATATCCGACATTTTTATATTTACTAACTCAATACGTCTTATACCTGTTGCATAAAAAAGCTCAACAATAAGATGGTCTCTAGAACTTTCAAAATCATTAACTTCTATTGAATTCTCTAAAACTTGTTTTAATTCGTCTTCAGAAAATGGTAACTGTACTTTTTTACCCACCTTTAATGCTTTGTGTTTCTTTAAAGGGTTATCTTCTATGGATTGTGTTTTTTGTAAAAATTTATAATAGGTACTTAACGAGGAAACTTTTCTATTAATTGTTCTGTTAGTAACTCCGCTATTAACCAATTCTACAATCCATTGTCTTATTTCTGAGTAACCTACTTTACTAATAGGTTCAGAATCGTGATACTCTTTTAAAAATTCTTGAAACATCTCCAGATCCATATGGTAAGCTAAAATTGTATGCTTGGAATAGTTTTTTTCGAGCAATAGATAATCTAAAAATGCTTTTATGTCCATAACTTCTTCTTGACTCATTAAATATAAGTATTAATAAGAGTTATTGATAAAGTAAGTCCAAAAAAAAATCCTGCACATTGGCAGGAGTCATTTTTATAGTTTATAACTTAAGTGGCTGGCTTGTAGTCCTTATCATCAATAACCATCTTTGCTATTATTTCTTTAAGTATTTCTGAAGTTCCTCCACCAATTGGTCCTAAACGGCTATCTCTTGCCATTCTGGCTAATGGATATTCTTCCATGTAACCATAGCCACCTAAAAACTGAAGGCATTGATATATGACGTCGTCCGCCATCTTTGTCGATTGTAGTTTAGACATGGTTGCCTCTTTTACAACATAGTCACCAGCATCTAAGCGTTTAGTAACGTAATAATTAAACTGTTTGCAGATTTCCATTTGTGTAGTGCAATCGGCAAAAGTGTGCCTTAAAGCTTGAAATTTATCAATTGTCTTTCCGAATGCAGTTCTTTCGGACATGTATTGTTTTGCGTATTCTAAAGCGTATTCTGCTCTTGCATGTGCATTGACACCCATTACTAATCGTTCTAATGAAAAATGCTGCATGATATATGAAAACCCTTGATTTTCTTCTCCCATTAAGTTAGAAGCAGGAATCTCTACATTATCAAAAGCGATTTCACCAGTATCTGAAGCTCTCCAACCTAGCTTATCTAATTTTGTAGCTGAAATACCTGGTGTATCTCTGTCCATAACAAAAATGCTAATACCTTTGTTTCCAAGTTCAGGGTTTGTTTTTGCTGCAACTATCAAATAATCACTATAAACACCGTTTGTAATAAATGTTTTTGACCCATTGATTACATACGTATCCCCTTTTTTTACGGCTGTGGTTCTCATGCCAGCAACGTCGCTTCCGCCAAAAGGCTCTGTTATGCACAAGCAACCAATAGCATCTCCTAATGCACTAGGTGTTAAATATTTTTCTTTTTGCTCATGGTTAGCTTCTTTATTAAGATGTGTCATTGCCAAATAGGCATGAGCCCAAATCGCTGCAGCAAAACCACCAGAGTTAATGCGTTGCATTTCTTCTAATAAGATAACTGTATAAAACAAATCGAGGTCTAGTCCTCCATAGGCTTCTGGTGTTGCTAAACCGAAGTAACCCATATCACCGAATTTTTTCCAGATGAAACGCTCTATAAGACCAGTTTCTTCCCATTTATCTATATAAGGAACAACCTCTTTTTGTAGAAAATCTCTAAGGCTTTCTCTAAATAAATGATGCTCTTCAGTGAAATATAAATCAGACATAAAATTCAGTTTTTTACAGATGCAAATATAGCTTAATTATCTCGATCTTATTGATTGGAAAGTCTTCAACTTTTGTTAATTCGTCTAACGACTTAAAACCTTCTCTTAATGTACGTTCTTCGATAATACTGTTGGCAACTTCGTAATCTATATATTTAATTAGTACCAATTCGTCTCTATTAGCAGTATTAAGATTATGTTTTTTAATTGGCCTTGGAGTCTTTACCGTAAAGTCATTTTTAATACGCTCAATAACTTCTGCTGATAAGCCATAAACTTCCGAAAGTTCTACATCTGCAATAAAACCTCCTTTATGTTTGCTTCTGTATTTAATGATTCGGTCTGAAAGTTTTTCTCCCACTCCATATACTTTTTGTAGTTGAATCGCTGAAGCTTTATTTAGATCTATTTTTTGCTCATATGTTTTTGGTGTATTAGAATTTGAATATAGCTCACTATAAGATTTTGTTTTGGGTTTTGGATTTGTCACCCAATCTGGAAATTTGAAGTAAGGTGAAATTTCAGCCAACAAAGAATCTGAAACCTTCGTCACTTGTTGAAACTGCTTAGCAGAGTTTACCCATTGATTACCTTCTCTATACTTATGTAGTCGGTCGATTTCCTCATTAGACATCCCTAATGTATAGCCTTTATAATCTGTGATGTAGTTTGGGTTAAAAGGGTAGATTTTTGGCTTACTATTTTCAATTTCAACCAAACGTAAGGAATCTAATTCCTTTCTAAAGGACTTTAGCTCTTTGCTTTCAACAGGAGTCTCGCCTTCTGAAAAATCAACAAATGCATAAACACATTGTACCGTTATAATAATGACAAACAATAAAAAAATCCCACTCCGTTGTTGATTAGAAAACTGGAAATGGGATTTCATAATATTGTTATAAATTTAGGCTTTTCTAGCCTTAATAGCATTCATATATTTTTTTAATTCGTCCCTCACTTTAGGTGCAAGGATAACAAGGCCTACCATATTAGGTACCATCATAGCAAAAATCATTGCGTCTGAGAAACCAATTACCGAACCTAAACTAGCAGCAGCCCCAATAATTACGAAAACACAAAAGATAACTTTATATGTGTATTCCATCTTTTTTGATCTTCCAAATAAATATGCCCATCCTTGAAAACCATAGTAAGACCATGATATCATAGTACTAAAAGCAAATAACACTACAGCAACAGTTAGAACATAAGGGAACCATGAAATTGCCGATTCAAAAGCTCCAGACGTTAATAATATAGCCTGAGCATCATTTAAGCCTGCATTAGCTGAAGTAACATTTCCTGTAATTATTAATACTAAAGCAGTCATTGTACAAACAACTACAGTATCAATGAAAGGCTCCAATAACGCAACCATTCCCTCACTTGCTGCATATTTTGTCTTTACGGCTGAATGCGCAATAGACGCTGACCCAACACCAGCTTCATTAGAAAATGCTGCTCTTCTAAAACCTTGTACTAAAACACCAATTGCTCCACCAGCTACACCCTCTGGGCTAAATGCCCCATTAAAAATTTGAACAAATGCATCACCAATCATATTATAGTTAGCAAAAATTACAAACAAAGATGCAGCTACATAAATGACTACCATAAAAGGTACAATCTTATCGGTAACTTTAGCTATTTTCTTTATTCCTCCAATAATTACAATACCAACTAAAACAGCCATTACTAATCCAAATGCCCATCCATATCCATGAAGAAAAGAATTCTCGCCACCTGTGATATTTTCGACTAATTGAAAAGCTTGATTGACTTGGAACATATTACCACCACCAAAAGAACCACCAATAACAAATATTGCAAATAATGCTGCTAAAATTTTACCTAAGCCTGTAAAACCTTTGGATTTAAGCCCTTTTGTTAAATAATACATTGGGCCACCATACACCGTACCATCTTCGGCAATGTCTCTATATTTAACACCAAGCGTACATTCTACAAACTTAGATGCCATTCCTAATAAACCCGCTACAATCATCCAAAATGTTGCACCTGCACCGCCAATAGAAACAGCAATAGCTACACCAGCAATATTTCCTAAACCAACTGTAGCAGATAATGCTGCCGTAAGAGCTTGAAAATGTGAAACTTCACCATCATGACCTTCTATAGCTATAGTTTCAATTGCATCACCACCTGGTGTAGAGTCACCAGCACCGACTAAAGATTCATGATGATCTAATTCATCATACTTTCCCCTAACAATATTTATTGATGTTAAGAAGCCTCTAATATTTATTAACTTAAAGTAAAAAGTAAAATATGTTGCCCCTATAATTAATGGAAACAACACCCAAAACACTTTTACACCTCCTCCAAAATCAATTTGATAAAATATAGCATTAACAAACCAACCTGTAGCATTACCAAAAGCTTGATCAATTTTCTGATCAATACCTACTTCTTGAGCTTCCTGAGCAAAGTTTAATAATGGTAACAAAAGTGCAAAAAATGATAGAAGATATTTCTTCATGAGTGTAGTTATTAGTTAGTTATTGATTTTACAGCTGACAATATGCTAAAAAAAAATGAGTTTTTAAAGCTATAGACGTTAAAATGGCTAGGTCTCTTGCTCTATATTATACATAGAGTTAAGTCGTTGTATCTGCTCTGGACGACCTAAAACAATGATTTTAGAGTCCGCAACGAGTTTGGTGTCTGCTTCTGGATTAACAATGTAGTCGCCGTTATCATCCTTAAATCCTATAACTGTACAGCCTGTTTTTTTTCTTAAATCTAAGTCTCTTATTGTTTTTACATTTTTGGTGTCATACAACTGTTCTACTTTAACCTCTTCTACATTTATATTACGCTCACCAACTATGCCTAAATTATCGATAAATTCTACCAGGTCTGGTATTACGACCAAGGAAGCCATATGATCACCGCCTATTTTATCTGGTAAAATTACATTATTAGCTCCTGCTAATTTTAACTTGTTATAAGATGTTTCTTGTGACGCTCTACTTATAATAGTCATTTTTTTATTAATCTGCCTTGCTGATAATACTACAAACAAATTATCTGCATCGCTTGGCAAAGCAGAAATTAAAGTACTGGCATTTTCTATACCAGCTTCATAAAGTGTTTCATCTTCATTGGCATTTCCAAAAACATAAGGAATCTCTTCTTCCTGAAGCCGTTCAATTATTTCTTTATCACGTTCAATTATTACAAAGGGCTTTCCGTAATCTTGTAATTTTTTAGCTGCCTGCTTTCCGTTACGTCCAAAACCACAGATAATAATGTGGCCAGACATGGCTTCTATTTCCTTTTGCATTTTACGTTGTTTTATGTCTTCAAAATTGTTTCTACTTAAAATATACTCTGTAATTATAGAAATGGCATAACCTACAATGACTACACTAGCCAGAATTAAAAATATAGTAAATATTTTAGCGGGCACACCCAATGGTTGCACTTCTCCAAAACCTACTGTGGTTATAGTAATTACCGTCATATAAACTGAATCAATCCAGCTTAAGCCAGAAATAACCCTATACCCAAAAACACCAATGCATAATAATATCGCCAGCAAAATAATTGCTGTATATATTTTGGATCTAAAAAGTTTTATTAGTGGATTGTTCATATTACAAGTCGAATACCGATGTGCGTTTAGTGTATATTATATCTTTAATACGAATCCAAAATGCTAAAAACAGATATAAAGCAAAACCAAAACCTACAGTTACAAAAGTAAGATACATAAATGATGTTCTTACAATCTTTGCCCTTATACCTAAACGGTCTGCAATACGTTGACAAACATAGTAGCCGCGTTTTTGAAAATAATGTAACAAGTTGTAGAACCATTTCATGCTGCAAGTTACTTATTTTTTAACGATTAGACTATTACCAATGGCACATTGTAAACATTGATTTTTATTACAATATTGTTGTTTTAATTGCAATAAAGCCTGGGAGTTTAATGCATTTTTTTCTATTGGTTTTAATTCTAAAAATTTATTGACAATACTATTATTTTCAATCTTTATTTGTTTAATCAATTTAAACAATTCCTCATCGATGGTTTTACCTTGTGCTTTTGCATAACTAAACTTTAAAGGAATAATCGTATTAATAATTAACAAATCGATAAATGATTTGGTCAATTGTTTCTTTGAGGCTTTCGACGTTTTTGCAAATGTGTAATGCGTCTTCCAAAAATCAGTTACTCCTTTTTTAAATAGCTTATAAAATTCGTCTCGTGTATTTATAGTCATGACCTTAGAAAACAACTGGTGCTCTATAGTATATAGATTAGCAAATTGAGATAATCGTATGGTAGGGAAACTTTGTGGGCGTAACCTAAAGAACTGTACTGGTATAACACCTTGATTATTTAACTTGAATTTATGCTTTACAAATTGATAGCGTTGTTTTAAATCTAAAAAGTAAGTGTCTTGAGTTTCGTCCTCTAGCATAGATGCCTGACCATAAAGTAAAGCTTCCATTTCTAAAACATCATTCTGAAGTTTTCTCACCATTGAATAGTCGATAGAGTTTGCTATACTTAAAAACGATTCGCCGTTAACCTTTAGTCCAAAATTTTTGAGTAACATTTTAAACAATACACCTTCCCAATCATTATTAGATTCTTGAAGTAGTTTTGTAATGTCCTTAGATTTTCGTTCTAGACGTTCTATAAATAGACGCTCTAACCAATTATTTAATAAAAAATCATCAACCATTGAAAAATCACTCTCGCAATTAATCCAGGACTTGGACTGTATTAATTTTTGATAAGTCTTTAATAGGTCTTCTTTGATATAATGTTTTAACTCCAAAGTAGGAATCTCAGAGTTATCTTGTCTATAAATTTCGGTATCGTGTTCCCAAACCACATGAAGAATAACATTATCATAAGCTTTGTCTATTTCGTGATTGTGCACATACCAATCAGAAGATTTTATATGAATCTCAACATTACCAGCCCAAAGCTGCCCATCAATACTAATTTGTGCATTAAAGAAATCTGGTCCTGTGTTATGATTGTGTTGACCTAGATGTTTTACAATAAGCATTTCATCTCTTGTGGTATTGAGAGATGAAATTGAGAAAACTTTATGTTTCCAAGCGTAATGAAGAAAGTCTTCTTGCATAGTTCTAAAATAGGAAAATCCTCACAAACTTCTATGCTCATAAGGATTATATTTTGCCTATAGTAAAACAACTTATATCTTAATTCATTCTATATAGCCCATCTCACGCATCCAATCGTCATTAAACATTTTACCTACGTAGCGGCTACCATGATCATGAAACAAAACAACAACAACATCATCTGGCTTAAAATGGTCTTTTAATTGCAGAACACCTTTAATAGCTGAACCTGCAGAATTCCCTAAGAACATGCCCTCTTCTTTTGCCAAACGCTGTGTATAAACACATGCATCTTTATCGGTTACTTTAGTGAAACCATCAATAATATCAAAATCTACATTTTTGGGTAGTATATCTTCACCTATACCTTCGGTAACGTATGGGTAAATTTCGTTTTCATCGAAAATACCAGTTTCATGATACTTCTTAAATACAGAACCGTAAGTATCTACTCCCCAAACTTTAATATTAGGGTTTTGTTCTTTGAGGTACTTACCTACTCCAGAGATAGTGCCACCAGTACCAACACCAACAACAAAGTGAGTAACTTTACCATTGGTTTGCTTCCATATTTCGGGTCCAGTACTTTGGTAATGTGCTTTAGCATTACTAGGATTATCGTATTGATTAACATACCAGGAATTTGGAGTTTCCTCACCCAGACGTTTAGATACAGAATAATAACTACGAGGGTCATCTGGCTCAACTGCTGTAGGACATACAATAACCTTTGCGCCTACGGCACGCATTATATCTACTTTTTCTTTAGACTGTTTATCTGCCATTACAAAAATGCATTTATAACCTTTTACAATTGCCGCCAAGGCTAAGCCCATTCCTGTATTTCCTGATGTACCTTCAATGATTGTACCTCCTGGCTTTAAACGCCCATCAGCTTCAGCATCTTCAATCATTTGTAATGCCATGCGATCTTTAACAGAATTTCCGGGGTTAAAAGTTTCGTATTTGGCAAGTACTAAACATGGTAAATCTTCTACCAATTTGTTCATTTTTACCAATGGTGTGTTGCCTATTGTGCCTAGTATATTTTCTACGTAATCCATAATATTATTTTGCTGTGCAAAAATAAGTTAAATGTGATAAGTTGAAAGTTAAAAGTTAGTTATGTTTTTAACTATTGGTATGGTAAACAATAATCTTTAGAACCATATTTAATCAAATCTAATGGCCTTTACTGGTGATATTCTAGAAATAATAACTGAAGGAATCATGAGCATTAACAAGCAAGCTACAAAGGTTCCAATATTTAACAGCACTATATAATCCCAATTAAGATAAACTGGTGCTTCACTCACATAGTAGGTGTCTGGATTTAGTGGAAATAATTTAAAATACTTCTGAGCAAATAATAAGCCCAAGCCTATAATATTTCCCCAAAGTAATCCCAAACCAATTAAATAAGACGCATTGTAAAGAAACACTTTTCTAATTGTCCAATTAGAACTCCCTAAAGCTTTTAAAATACCTATCATATTAGTACGCTCTAAGATTAGCACTAATAAAGTGGTGATCATATTAATACCTGCCACTATAATCATAATAGCAATAATAACATTTGTATTAGAATCAAAAATTTTAATCCATTCAAAAACCGTATAGTATTTTTGAGTCACTGGTCTTGCGTTAAGAAACGAGCCTGCTTCTTTATAGACTTGTACTGTGATATTATCTAATTCTGAAAAATCATTTACAAAAACTTCAAAACTACCTATTTGATCACTTTCCCATTTATTGAGACGTTGAATATGTCTTAAATCAGCAATACAAAATTTCTCATCCAGTTCTTGAAACCCTGAATTGTAAATTCCCACAATATTAAAAGCCATAATACGTGTGCGTAGTTCTTTTATATCGTTAGTAAACAACATTTGAAACTTATCGCCAACATTAAAACCCAAACGATTAGCTATATAACTAGACATTAAGATATCCTCGTTACGTTGACCAGAGAAATCTGGTACTCTCCCCTCTACTAAAAACTCTTTAAAATAGTCCCAGTTATAATCGGATCCGACACCTTTTACTACAATACCTTCAAAATCGGTTTCTGTTCTTATCACTGCAAATTTTGAGGCAACACCCTGAATGTGTTTTACGCCTTCAACAGCATTAAATTGAGGGTAAAAATCTTGCTGTATTGATATAGGCACCTGAGATTCATCTGAGCTATTGGTATCATAGTTAGTAATCTCTATATGACCATTAAATGCTACCACCTTATCTCTTATCTTTTGCTGTAAGCCCAAACCTGTAGCAATTGCAATAAGCATAACAACAATTCCAATAGCAATAGCGGCAATACCAATTTTAATTATTGGTGCCGAAACACTACTTTTATACGCTTTATTGCCAATAATGCGTTTAGCTATAAACAACTCAAAATTCAAACCTCTGATATGCGTTTTAAGGTTTTCAAAAATACAGTTTTATTATTTGTCTTGGTAGCTATTTCTTGTGCTTCTAAAACTAAAAAAGAAGTATCTACCAATGATGAGATTCTTAAATCAGCCTTGGATGACAAAAGTATTATTGTCGGCGCCAACCAAACAGAACAATATTTACCTATACTAGAAGGAAAACGGATTGGTATAGTTGCTAATCAGACTTCGGTAATATTTAAAAAAGGAGAGCAGAATACATCTTATACTCATATTGTAGATTCATTACTAGCCTTAAAAGAGGATATTAAAAAAGTATTTTCTCCAGAGCATGGGTTTAGAGGTAAAGCCGACGCTGGTGAAATGGTTAAAGATGGAGTAGATACTAAAACACAGTTGCCTATTTTTTCACTTCATGGAAGGCATAAAAAACCCACTAAACAACAGTTAGAGGATTTAGATATCATTGTTTTTGACATTCAAGATGTTGGCGTTCGTTTTTATACGTACATCTCAACGCTACATTATGTTATGGAAGCATGTGCAGAACATAATGTTCCGTTACTTATTTTGGATCGTCCGAATCCGAATGGTAATTATATTGACGGACCTGTATTAGAAAAAGAACACCGTAGCTTTTTGGGAATGCACCCTATTCCTTTAGTCCATGGTATGACCATTGGTGAATATGCAAAAATGGTTAATGGAGAAGGGTGGTTAGCAAATAGTATTAAATGTGATATTACTATTATTCCTGTTAAAAATTACACGCATCAAACCACTTACAGTTTACCTATAAGGCCTTCACCAAATTTGCCAAACGATCAGTCTATATTGTTATATCCAAGCTTAGGTTTGTTTGAAGGTACTAATATCAACGCAGGTCGCGGAACAGAGTTTCAATTTCAACGCTATGGTGCTCCTTTTTTAGATAAGACATATTATAGTTTTAGTTATACTCCAAATCCAAATTTTGGGTCTAAATACCCTAAACATAAAGATAACGTTTGCTATGGTGTAGATCTATCTACTGTAAAAGCCAAAAGACAATTTACGCTAAAGCACATTATTGATGCTTACAATAATGCCACAGATAAGTCTAAGGTATTTAACACAGCCAACTTTACAACACATGCTGGCACTGCAAAACTGCAACAACAAATAGAATCTGGAATAAGCGAAACTGCAATTAAAGCAAGTTGGCAAGCAGAATTAGAAGCTTACCGAAAAATGCGGAAGCAATATTTAATTTATGAATAGTTAATTTTCAATAACTGCTATTTCTGTAGGCCTAATGGTAACTTTTGGCTCTGTTGGTATTTCTATAGGAATATCTTTTAAAATACGAACTACAAAAACAATACGTTTTGGAGATTGCACGGCTACTAATACATGCTTTCCTTTTGGTAATTTATTTAAGGGTAATCTATAATAAGTTGTATCTACATACACATCGAAATCTCTACCGTAATTTTTATTAATGGAATAGAGATAGTTTATTTTTTTATCACTCTGAAGAATTAATGTGTCTTTAGTTGCATTAAGCTTATGAATAAGACTTTTAGCCTGGATGTTTTTATTTTTCTCAAGCTTGGCATAAGGCTGTTGCTCTTGCGCATTAAGAGTAAAGCTCAATAAGAAAATGAGAATAATAACGAGACAGATGCGGATTAAATTTTTCAATACATTATAGTATAAAGTTAAACAAGAGTTTGTTTATCTCAACACTAATTAATCAATCCGTGACAAACATAAGCGGTTTCCTACTTTATGATGCAAAAATCCTATCAACTACAAAAATATCAGAAGAACGACCTTATTTTATAAATACGTTAAGGACAAGTCAAACATCAAAGTAAGTCAACTAAAATATTAGGATAATCAGTTATAATTCCATCAACCTTTAATTTTATCATTTGTTTTATGTCCTCTATTTTGTTAATAGTCCATGGTATTACAACAAAACCATCGGAATGAAATTTGGCAATATTCTCAGCATTCAATAATTTAAAATATGGGCTAATAATTTCGGATTTGTACGAGAGTTTTTTTAATTTTGTTTCAATAACTTCATCCTCATCAACCAATAAAGCGACCTTCATTTCCGAAGATTGCTTTTTAATTTCTTCGAGAATTTTTAAATCAAAAGATTGAAGATTAACACGATTAAACATGCTATTTTCAATGACCTCATCTAAAACTATTTTCACATAATCTTTAGGGTAAGGCGTATAAACCCCATAATAGTTTAGTTTCGATTTAATTTCTATATTAAAACGTACGTCTGAATTTTTAGCAATAGCTAATTGAAACACTTCAGACAGAAGTGGCTTATATGTATGTAGTTTTTTCTGATTAGGATATGAAGGGTGAAATTTAGACCCACAATCAAATTGTTTAATCTCATGATGTGTCATTTTATAGAGATTATGTTTCATATCCATTGACTCAGGAATTTCATTTCCTTCAGTATTATAGCATATTGTACGACTCATAAAAGGCTCATGAGAGACGACCACTTCATTATCTTTTGTAATGGCAATGTCTAACTCAAGCGTATTGACTCCTATATCAATGGCTTTTTCAAAAGCTGGTAAGCTATTCTCGGGCAACAATCCTCTGCAACCTCTATGACCCTGAACATCAATTTGTTTTTCTAAATCGCAACTCATCAATAAGCTTATTAGAAAGGAAAGCTATTTTTCAACATCTGCTGAAAGTGTAGGCTTTTCGTATTTCTGAAATGGTTGCTTCAACAATTCACCAATATGACTGTTCTTTTGCTCGTCTGGAAACACATCTACTCCATAGACTAATTTTTCGCGCTCCATATACATGTATGTCCCAAAGAGATGATCCCAAACACTAAATATATTACCATAATTAGAATCCGTATATGGCAATCTATAATGATGATGAATCTTATGCATGTCTGGAGATACAATGATATAGCTTAAAGCTTTGTCTAAACGTCTAGGCATTTTAAGATTAGCATGTGTAAACTGTGAAAAGACTAAAGATAACGATTGATACAAAAACACTAGGGCAATTGGAGCACCTACTATAAAAACACCAAAAAGTGTAAAGAAAAACCGTATTAAACTTTCGAGAGGATGATGTCTATTAGCTGTAGTCGTATCAACACTATGATCTGTATGGTGAACTAAATGCACCATCCAAAGTGGTTTTACCTTATGCTCAACAAGGTGTGCTAAATAAGCTCCAAAAAAATCCAGAAGCAATACTCCTAACAAAGCATATAACCACAATGGCATATCTGGCAACCAGTTTAAGACACCAAAATTACTAGCATCGACCCATTTAGAAGTTTTGTACAATAAAGAGGCTAATGCAAAATTGATAATCACTGTAGTTAGTGTAAAGAAAAGATTAGGTAAAGCGTGTTGCCATTTATTATACTTAAACTTAAATAAAGGCAAACCACTTTCAATAATCCAAAACAATGCCAGTCCGCCTACAAGAATGAAACTTCTGTGCTCAGGAGGAATAGTTTCAAAATAGTTTATAAAGCTTTCCAACACGTCAAGAATTAAGATTAATAAGTTTCTGTGCTTTTTTCAAATCTACAGAAGAAATTTTAGATTTCCATACTTCAGCTTTATCATTATCTCCTAAACTCATATGTGCTGTATAATATAAGAATGCTACAAATGTGGTATTTGTATTATTTATGTCTTGGGCATCCATTTTTCTTAAAAATCTAAGAACGCGTTTTGGCTGCTTTAAAAATAACAATTTTTGTATCTCTAGTAAATCACAACGTTGTTGCAATACGGTTTGGTCTTCTGTAGATTCTTTTGCCACTAACAATCGTGCTTCTTTTAAATAAATTGAAGATAGATTGATAAGATCTTTTCTTTGGTATTTATTAAGATACATCGTATAATCCATATACTTTGATGCCAAGTAGTATGCAGAAAAAAAAGTCTTTTCGTTATGGTATTCTTTTAGCTCCGGAGCAATAAACTCTGTATTTAAACCATATTTTTGAATAATCTTAGTAATGTTTTCGAGATCTTCTAAATAAACATCAGATGCGTTTAATATATTACCATTAATATCCATAATCTTTATGGAATTATCATTAAACTTATCAATGTATTTTTGGCTCCGCTTTCCCTTAATTTCATAAAACATTTCACCATATTTATCTTCACTAACAATAACAGGCACAAAGTGTTTCCAAATTAATGGACTAATATATTCGTCAGTAAATAAATTCTCAATAAATATTGTTCTTCCTTTATCGTCATTAACAAAAACCGGATACATATATTCTGTAGTACCTTCCCAAACCATCAATACCATTTTGTTCTCTACCATTGCTAGTTTTTGAGCAATGCCTAAATCTGTCATCCAAGCCTGAGAAAAAGATAAATTAAAAGCAAAAAGAATAAATACCGATTTTATTAGAAGGTTTTTCATTTTATATTTTTTATTCTGATTTGTATCAAAAATTATTCCGAAGCTAAACTATTAAACCTTAATTCGCTTTTTCATGGCCTCTACAATATTATAAGCTGCTGGACAAATTGCTACATTTTTCAATGTAAGATTAGAAATTTGCTGAAACTTCTTTCTATCTGTATGTGGAAACTCTCTACATGCTTTTGGTCTTACCTCATAGATAGAGCAATAATTATCTGAGCCTAAAAATGTACATGGAACGGACTGTAAAACATAATCCTCCTCCTCATCTAAACGAAGATATATTTCTATAAATTGCTGCTCCTTCATTCTAAAAAATTTTGCAATACGACTTATGTCTTTATCTGTAAAAAGCGGTCCTGTAGTTTTACAACAGTTTGCACACTCTAAACAGTCAGTACGTTGAAATTCTTCATCGTGCAACTCTTGCATAATATAATCTAACTGCTTAGGAGGCTTCTTTTTAAGCTTAGTAAAAAAGGTTTTGTTTTCCTTATGCTTATCTTTGGCCAGCTTATGCAAATTATTGATTTGGTCTTGCATAATGTAAAAATAAACAACTTGTCTTTTAGAGCGAAACGAAGCATCTTAAAATTAACAGACAAAAAAGAATTTTTAAACACTAAAAAACCAAAACCATCTAAGTTTAATTTAACCTCTTAAGTTTAATAATGAGGTTTTAATGCCTCAGAAATTATAGAACATGAAAGATATCTTCGGAAAGGCTTTATTAGATTATCAAAACAGAAATTATTCTGAAGATATTATTACCTGGACTAATATCTCCGATAAAGATATTTTACCACTTCCATATTTATTCAGGGATTTTTCTAAAATGCCAGAGTTAGAAAAAAAAGCTTTGCAAATTTGTAAAGGTCATATTCTCGATGTTGGTTGTGGTGCTGGTTCGCATTCACTTTGGCTACAAAACAAAGGCTATAAAGTAAAAGCTATTGATAGTTCTAAAGGTGCTATTGAAGTCGCAAAATATCGTGGTATATTAAATGTTGAGTTAAAGCCTTTATTAGACGAAACCCAAACATTTGATACCATTTTATTACTTATGAATGGTACAGGAATTTTTCAGGAATTATCTCAGGTTTCAACTTATTTAAAGCATCTAAAATCCCTTTTAAAACCCAATGGACAAATCCTTATGGACTCTTCTGACATTTCTTATATGTATGCTGATGAATTTGAAGCTGAAATTGAAAATCAACTGCAATATTATGGCGAACTCGACTATTACATCAGTTATAAAGATGAAGAAGAAATACCTATGAAGTGGTTATATCTCGATTTTGAAACTTTAAAAATGGCTTGCAAAACTGTTGGCCTACAATGCGATAAAATTATGGATGGTAAACATTTTGATTATTTAGTGAGAATATTTTGAGTTATTGCTTACTGCACCTCACCACCAACAACAGTCTTCAACACTTTTATCGTAGGAATCTCACTAACATCGACCGTCATAATATCTTTATCTAAGATTATAAAATCAGCAAACTTACCTGTTTCAATACTTCCCTTTTCGTGCTCTTCAAAATTAGAATAGGCAGCCCAAATCGTCATACCTTTTAGGGTTTCTTCTCTAGATAAAGCATTCTCCATTTGAAAACCTCCCTTTGGGTATTGTTCTAAATCTTGTCTTGCAACAGCAGCATAAAACGTTAAAAACGGACTTACGCGCTCAACAGGAAAATCAGTGCCTAAAGCAACTTTTCCATAAGCCTCGAGCAGTTTTTTATAGGCATATGCTCCTTTAATTCGCTCACTACCTACTCTATCCTCAGCCCAATACATATCGCTAGTTGCATGTGTTGGTTGAATGGATGGCATTACATTTTTGTATAGATCAAAATCTTTCTGAGATACTACCTGAGCATGCTCTACGCGCCATCGTCTATCTTGTTTTCCTGTCAATACTTTGTTATAGGTTTGCAGCACAGCTAGGTTTGCAGAATCACCAATGGCATGGGTATTCATTTGATATTCTGAATTAGCAATACGGGTTGCTGCATTTTCAAAAGTATCTAAATCGGTAAGTAACAACCCTAAATGCTCTGGTTTGTCACTGTAGGGTTCTTTTAACATAGCGCCTCTGGAGCCTAAAGCACCATCGGCATAAAACTTAAACGAACGAACATTAAGCTTCTCGGTTTTTATAACACCTTTATTTAAATAATAATCTAAGTGCTCAGGTGTGTACGATACCATAGCATAGACACGCATATTTAGGTCTCCAGATTGGTGAAGGCTATCGATAATTTCAATAGATGTTTTACTCAATCCTGCATCATCAACAGTTGTTAAACCTAAATCAAAGCATATTTTTTGCGCTTCTAATAAGGCATCAACTTCATCTTTACGGCTTGGTTTTGGCCAATAATCCATTACTAAAGCTTCAGCATTATCAACTAAAACTCCCGTAAGCTTTCCATTTTCTGTAATCAATTCACCACCATCAACTTTACTATTAATAGTTACTTCACCCAAATCTAAAGCAGCTTGATTACACAAAATAGCATGACCATCAATTCGTGTTAATGCAATAGGAGTATTTGGATAGAGTTTGTCTAATAATGTTTTATTTGGAAACGATTTATCCTCCCAATCATTTTGATCCCAACCACGACCTAAAATAAAATCTTTGTGGTGTTTATTCTGAAAATCCAATACCCGCTTAACGACACCTTCAAAGCTTTTAGTACCAACCAAATCAACAGCTTGCTGGTTATATCCTAAACCTAAAAAATGACAATGTGCATCTATAAAACCAGGTAAAAGTGTTTTTCCATCTGCATTTATAGTATCTACAGAACTGTAAGTCTCTTCAATGTTCTTTGTTGTACCAACGGCTATAATCTTACCATCTTTTACAGCTAAGGCTTCTGCTTTACTAAAAGCATTGTCTACAGTATAGATATTAGCATTAGTAACCATTAAATCGGCCTGTTGTTTTTCTTTTTGGCAAGAAAACACAGTAAACAGTATCACAATTATCAGCATTGAATTACGCACAATAATTTTAGAGCTTCTCATAAGTTGATGTCGCTTCGATTTCATTTTGAATGGTTTTTTGAATATCGTAAAAATAAGAAAAAGCGTTCTGGAAATAGAACGCTTTCTATAGCTTGTTATTTAATAATAATATCGCAAAATAATTTCTGGGTGGCATTACGTGAGGTTTTCACTTTCAAGGAAACTAGAAATCAAACTGATAGGTAGCTCCTGCCAAAGCTTGTATTCCTTGAACTGGAAAATTAAGATAACGTTGGTAATCCTGATTTAAGATATTGTTCACTTTAGCAAATACTGATAGTTGGTCATTGATTTTGTAGCCTAAATGTGCATTGGCATCAAAATAGCTATCTAGTGTTATTGGTGTTGGGTCTGGAGTTACCAAAGTACCTACCAGCAATTGCTGGTCTTTACGTTCACCTACATAAAATGCACTTGCACCTGCATACCATTTCTCCGAAATCTGTACGTCCATAAATATAGAACCTGTGACATCTGGTAAGTTCCAAGCTTCATCTTGAGTATCAGTATTATAATTAAAATACTCACCCTTAAAACCTAGTGTAAAGTTTCTATTAATATCTATATTTAGTTCACCAGCTACTGAAAATGTAGTTATATCGTCGTAAACCACACCAAATGAATTACCATATTGATAATCTTCTGTTGCAAAAGTTTGCGCATCATTAGCTTTAAATAATGCTTTGCCTTCTTCTGCATAGTAGTTTCCTTTAACATTATAACTCACATTATTAGATAACTTACCTTTTAGACCAATAAAACCATTATAGCGTTGATCTGTTGGAGCAATCAATAAGGTTGGCGATACAAATGGGTTTTCTGTAGCAAAATCGTAATACGAATTTTGTTGAAGTTCCCCTTTAATTCCAGCATAAGCAATCAAAATTTCGTCAACTAAGCGATACGTTGCTTCAATATTTGGGTAAATAAAAAACTTATTATCACTAAGTTCTGTATCGTTGAGATATACTAGTCGTAATCCTAGATCGACAGTTAAATCGTCTTGCTTTAATTGGTATGATGGTGATAAACCAAAGGTGACATTACCATATTTTATTTCATCATTATTATTGAAATTCATATCAAAGCTTCCGCCTATATAATCGATATATAATTCTGTACTAATGGCTTCTCCTTGTACAGGTATATCAAAACCAACTTTTGCTATAAACCTATTTTCGCCAGAATCCTCATTATCACCAAAACGTCTAAAGCGTACACTTCCATCTTTAATAATGGCATCATCGAATTTCAGTTTTCCACCGAGATGAAAACTGTTAAAAGTATGCGTTGGATCGATCATATCTGCCTCCGTCTGACCGAAGAAATTTTGAGGAAGACCATACCAATTATAGGTCATTAAATCTAAGCCTCCATCAATTTTCCACGAAAAATCTCTCAATTTTTGCGAATAATGTGCGTTTAAACTGGTTTTACTAAAGTTATCATCTAATAGTAAATCATCAATACCTCCTTGCGAAGAATGGTGGCTAAAATAGCCTCCAACATTTTCTGTGCTACTCAGCTCATGATTAAGAAAAACTTCACCTAAAACTGTAGTGTATGTTCCTACGCCAAGTGACGCGTAATTGTCAAATAATTTTACAGGTTTTGCCTTATCTACATTTGCTGCTTTTCCTTTTGCAGGTGTAAATGTAGATGCTACAGGAATAGAAAATATATTATACTTTACCTGTTTTTTCTTTACCATGTTAGAATCGTTCAACTTTGGCATATCTTTTATTTTAAAGGCATCTGAAATCGTTGGCGTATATGGTTTTACAACATTGACTACCTGATCATCTATAGTATCTTTGGTTCGCTCTTGTGCATAAGTCAATGACAAACTACTTGTTATGGTGATTATAAAAATTAAAAGCTTGATCTTCATATTTGATGTTTTGATTTAACTTCAACTTGGCTACTAATTAAGCAGCCAGAAAGTCTCATTATACTCTCTTTAGTTGTCGTCAGTTTCGATTGATGAATTTGTTTTTGCTTCTTCGGTTTTTATTTTATTGAGCTCTACTGTTGCTTCTTCTACTACATCATCAAAATCTGGGAAATTAGAAATTACACTTTCTAAAATATAGTTGGCCTGAAATGCATCTCCTAGGGCATAGAAGTTTTTTGCCATAACAACTAAACCTTTTGCACTGTAATACTTATAGCTACTATAATCCTTAGCCAGCTTTTGAATGGTTGTATTAGATGCTTCGTACTTACCTTCTTTATTTTTAAAATAACCATTGTAGTATAGTGCCTCTGCAGCAACACTTCCTGTTGCAATTTTTTCTACATCTGCATAGGCATCTTTTGCTTTGTCTTCATTTCCGGTTTTTATTGCCGAACGTGCAATGATGATTTTTGCATCGCTCTTCACTTTATTATCAAGATTTGAATTTGTCAAGACTTTTTCAGCATAAGATTCTGCAGCATTATAATCTTCTGTCTGGTAATATGCATTCATCAAGTTAGATTGTGCATACAATACATTTTGAGGATAATCAGCTTCTGTTTCAAGTGTTTTCAATACAGGAATTGCTTGTGACCAATCTGAAGCATTTAAATATATCTCACACAGTTTTACCGTGGCTTGTTCCGTATATTCACTTTTAGATGCTTCAACTACATATTTATAATGTGGTTGTGCATTTTCAAATAAATCCTTTTTGTAGTACAATTGTGCTAAGTAAAAATGTGATTTTAAAGCGTGTATACCATTAGGAAATTGACTGAGATACTTGTTAAACTGTCGAATAGCCTTATCTGTATCATTATCTAAATACGGCTTTTCTGCCGCTAAATACATAGTGTTGTCTAGCTCAACATCTGTTACTTCGACATAATCTAAAGATTTTACCCATCGTGCATACTCATCAACGCGACCTAAATCAATGTAGATCAAACGCGCTGTTGAAACTGCTTGAACCGCTTCGCCAGAACCTGGAAAATCCTTCGCTACTTTTTTAAACTTTGATAAAGCACGTTCGTTATCATTACCATTATAATATACTAACCCTTGACGCAACAAAGCTTTTGATGTAAATGCACTACGTCTATACTCAGAATTTAAACGATCATACATTTGCATGGCTTGATCTGTATCACCAGATTTTACATAAGAGTTAGCCAGCTCATACATAGCATCATCTCTTAAGGCTGACTTTGGATAACCCGCTATAAAGGTATTTAACTCTGAGATTTTTGTGGAGCTCTTCCCTAGATATCCATGACTCATCGCCTTCTGAAATGACGCATAATCAGTCTCAATTTCATTAATTTGAATCGCCTTATCATAAGCACTAATAGCACTTTGGTATTGACTCGACACAAAGTAACCATCTGCTAATCTCAAATAAGCATCATTTCTTCGTGGTCGGTCACTTTGGTTTTTATCTATAAACTTTTGAAAATATTTAGAGGCATTATTATAGTCTTTTAATTTAAAATAAGTGTATGCTAAATTATAATCGAGATTGTCGTTTTCTGGCAGACTTGATGCTTCAGACATTCCTGCAAATTGCTTAAAACCTATCAACGCATCATTATAGTTCGTTAAATTATATTCTGCCTCAGATTTCCAAAATGTGGCTTTTGCTACAAAGATTGGGTCTCTAGGTTCTTTTAACGAGCTATTAAACAAGTCTAAAGCGTCATTGTATCTGGTTTCATTATAGAGTTCAATACCTCTGAAAAATGCTACTTTTTGATAGGCTACTTTATTTTCAAAACTATTTTTTCCTTTTAAAAGCTCTAAAGCTTCTTTATAATTTTTTGAAGTAATATAAGAGTCGATTAATAAAGTTTCAATCTCTTCTTTATAACTGGTTTCGGGATATTTATCTAAATATCCAGCTAATACTTGTGGTACTGATTGATAAGGATTACCAATTTCATAACTGATCTTAGCATAGTTTAACCAGGCATCTTCTTGAATTTTGGTATCGTAATCCATTTCTGAAGCATTTCTAAAGACGTTTAATGCTTCTTGTTTCTTATCTAAATTTATATAACTTTCACCTAAATGATAGTAGGCATTTTGGGCTACTGAGTTATTGCCATCTATTATTTTATTAAATTCTGAAATAGCAGCTTCAAAATCATCTTGTTTATAATAAGTGTAACCTAATTGGTAGTAATCTGTATTATTCCATTTACCTTGTTTACCCTTATATACTTTTAAGTATGGTAAAGCTTCTGCATATTGCTCAAGATTAAAATAGCTCTCTCCAATTATTTTAGACAACTCAGATTCTTCAACACCACGAGAATTAGGTAATTGTTCTTTTGCTAATTCTATAGCCTTCTCAAACTTACCTAATTTAAAATTTAAATCGGCTTGATAATACGATAGCTTCTCTTTATATTTTTCGTTATCACTGACTTGCTCAAAATATTCATTTGCTGTATCATAGTCATCACCTTCATAAGCCATATAACCAATATAATATTTGGCCTGAGAACCATATTCTTTAGAATTGACAACACGGTTGAGGTACTTTGTAGCTTGCGTTTTACTCTTGGTTGCATATAGACAATAACCATAATTAAAATTAAACCTATCGCGTTCTGAACGTGCAATACTTAACTCATCTACTTTCTGATACCACTTACGTGCATAGGCGTATTTAGAATTTTCAAAATAATAATCTGCAACATCTAAAAACGCTGTATTGCGCTTAGTACTTGTAGGGTATTCTTCAACAAATTCTGTAATTAAATCGTCTGCATTTTTCTGGTTTAATCGTACAGCACAATTAGCAATATAATACGAGCAATCTGACTTTAAAACAGCATCGTTTGTATTGTATTTAATATCGTCAAACAAAGATTGGGCAGCTTTGTATTGTTTGTTATTGTATAAGGTTAATGCTTTCTGATAATCCTTTAAATCACTAGTATAAATTGCTGATTTTTGTGCAAAACCCAGTAACGAAAAGGCAAGGAAAACGATGATGAGTTGTCTCTTTATATGTAGCATTAGTGTCGTTTTTTGATTATTATTTATTGATGATTCAAATATAATTCAATACCAAATCTATAACGGTAGAAATTCTGTATAATTATAAACTGACTTATTAATATTTTAATTTTTAGTACCCAATCATGGTTTTTAATTTTAAATTAAAACAACCATCCAAAAAATCGCTCTAAAAAACTTTTTTTCTTTTCCTGCTTCTCAAATACAATTCTATAGACTCCAAAATTGTCTGCTGATTTTGCTGCTATGCTATTATGCAATGGCTTTTCGAATGCTTTTAATCCCATAGGAAATGATATTTTCATATTTTTAGGCATCTTACCAGGTTTAGCAACCACATTTCTATTTTCGATATCATAGATTTTGTATGCTGCACCAGCTTCAATATTAAATGCGCTAAAATCTACTGTAACATCATTGGCTTCTTTATCCAAAAGCGCTACATAAAATTGATCTTTTTCGGTCTTTAATTCAACAATTTTTAATACGGGATCTATTTTAAAATCTTTAAGCCACTTCCATTGGCTGGTTTTATCAATATTGAAAATAGTTTGCCAACCTAAAAGGTTATAATCTTTGTTCTTTATAATTCTAAATGCTTTAGGTTTTTTTGTGTAATAGATATTATCCTCCATTTTAAAAGCTTTAGGTTTTAAAAATGATTGCGTAGATTTCTCTAAATGTATGTAACCTGTATACACTATATTATTTTTAAAAATCAATGACTCTGCATGCATAATACTAAAACCATTATTTTGCCCTATGATTACATTATTTGCAACTTCAACATTTTTTACGGGAGCACGTTTTATAAAACCTAAAGCTAGTGATGAGGCGTTGCCTAGTTTTTTATGATTAATTAAATCCACATTATGGTAAAGCACATTTCCCTTAACTTTAATATTTCTTGCGATATTTATACCTTCTTTATCGTTGGTAGCCACAATAACATTTCCCCAATGTCTTCCTGAGGGTGTACCATTATTAAAAATAATATTGTTAACGAGTGAAATATTTTTTACAAAATCTTGTTTTTTTCCAGAACTAGCTGACCACACTTCAATACCTTTATAATAATTACCATAAATGATGTTATTTATAATAATTCTATGGTCCTCACTGTTATTCTGAATATATATACCTTCACCCGACCCTCGCTTTTTGCCCAAAACTCCATTATAATAAATCATACATTCTTCAATGACGGAACCTCCTGTATTTTTCCAGGAACCAAAACCTAAACCTGGATTATTATATATTTTTAAATTTTGAAACTTTGAAACACCAGATAAATGATTAATCCCAGCACATACTTTAAAATTATCATCTTGCGCGTTACGAGAATATTCACCTAAAAAGGTTACCTCAAAATTCTTAAAGACTACTTGGTTACCCTTTACTTCTAAGACAGCTTTTAACTCATTTCTAATATTTCCATTAAGGACGACCTTGTCAGTTTTATAAGCACTAACTGTAATAAATTTTAGATTAGTGGATTCTAAGGTACTTTGAAACCTACCGTTATAGGTTCCTTGATGTAACCAAATAATATCATCACCATTTACACGTTTAGAAGGTTGTGATAATGCAGTCTGTAAATCCCAAGGTTTATCAACACTGCCATCGCCATGTGGCGAACCCTGTTTGTCTTTTCCATCAATGGGAAATACATGATACTCACTTTGGGCAGAAGATACCAAAGCAAAAAATACAAATAAGAAAGCGAATACATATTTCATAAAAGTATATTTCCAATTACTATGCCAATATTTGGGTTTTGAAATATTAAACAATACATTTACACATACCAAAAAAATCACTAAAAAATATGTCCGAAACGGTCTTACAACTTAAAGATGCTACCATATACCAAGGTGATAGTATGGTACTTACCAATGTAGATTTTGAAATGAAAAAAGGCGATTTTGTATATCTTATTGGTAAAACAGGAAGTGGTAAAAGTAGTTTTATGAAGACTCTCTATGGCGATCTAGAATTAACAGAAGGAGAAGGCCAAGTTGTAGACTTTAATTTAAGAACCATGAAGGAAAAGGATATCCCTTTTTTACGTAGAAAGTTAGGTATTGTTTTTCAGGATTTTAAGTTATTACCAGATCGAACTATTAATGGTAACCTAGAGTTTGTACTTAAAGCAACTGGCTGGAAGGATAAAGACAAAATAAAAGAGCGTATCGAAGTCGTTTTAGATAAAGTTGCTATGAAAACCAAAGGATTTAAATACCCTCATGAACTCTCTGGAGGAGAGCAACAACGTATTGCTATAGCACGTGCTTTACTAAACGATCCAGAATTGATCTTAGCCGATGAGCCTACAGGTAATTTAGATCCACAGACCAGTATTGAAGTTATGGAAGTTTTGCAAGACATCAATAAAAATGGCAACACCATTTTAATGGCCACTCACGATTATGCTTTACTTCTAAAATATCCAAGTAAAACTTTGAAATGTGATGAAAATAAAGTTTTTGAAGTGGTACAGCGGAAAGGTTAATAAGTTTTCAAAGTATAACATATGCTTTCAATACTAATACCAATATATAATTACACGGTTTTTAATCTCTTAAATTCTCTTGATATAGCCACCAAAGATTTAGATTTTGATTATGAAATCTTATGTTGTGAAGATGGTTCTCAGTTATATTTAGATGATAATAAGACAGCGTGCAATTCTATAAAAAACACGACTCATCTCATTTTAAGTAAAAATAATGGTAGCATTCTCACACGAAAACTATTGGCAAAAAAAGCTAAATATGATTGGCTACTTTTTTTAGATGCTGACGTAGAACTGGTAAATGATAATCTAATTAATAATTATTCAAATTATTTGAAACATAAATATGATGCTATTTATGGTGGTTGTAGCTATGATCAAACACCACCAGACAGTGAATATATGCTAAGGTGGAAATATGGACTAAAGTATGAACAGGTAAGTGCCGTATCGAGAAATCTAAAACCATTTAAACACTTAGTTTCTGCAAATTTTTTAATCAAAAAGGATATCTTTTTAAAAGCTAGCTTTGAAATTAAAAACAGAGCATATGGTAATGATTTATTATTCGCTTCTATTTTGAAATCACATCAGAGTAATATTTTACATATTGATAATGCAGTGATTCACAAAGGCTTTGATAATAATCTTGAGTTTTTAAATAAATCTAAAATAGCCGTTAATACATTGTTTAAAATGTATCTTTCTGAAAACAAAACAGAGAGTAGTCTATTACATCTTTTTAAAAGACTTAAGGCATTTGGCTTAACAAAGATTATTGCACTACTATTTAATTTTAGTGAAAAATCGATAAAGAGCAACTTATTAAGTGGAGATCCCAAGATCAAATTATTACAATTTTATAAATTGGGCTACCTTTGTTCACTAAGTCTTAATAAAGAATGACTCCTTTTTTTTCGGTTGTAGTTACAGTATATAATAAATCTCATTTTGTAGAAAAAACGATTACCAGCATTCTCAATCAATCCTTTAGTGATTTTGAACTTATCATTGTCGATGATGGTAGTAGCGACGATAGTCTAAAAGTTATCAATGGTATTAAAGACAATAGAATTTCTATTTACCCAACAAAAAATCAAGGCGTATCTGCTGCAAGAAACTACGGTTTACATAAAGCAAAATGTAATTATATTGCACTTTCTGATGGTGATGATATTTGGTTAGAAAATCACTTATTAGAATTGAAACAGCTTATTGACACATTTCAGGGCTGTGGTATATATGCTACCAGTTACAAAAAACATTTTTTTGAAAGTTATATCACCACACCAAAGTTTCAATATATCGAAGAGCCTTTTTTTGGTATTGTTAAAGACTATTTTAGAACAAGTACTATAGATAATATTCTTTGGACCTCAGCTGTAGCCATTCCTAAGCGTATAATTGACAAAGGGTATATTTTTGACGAAGACCTCGGATGGGGAGAAGACAATGATTTATGGATACGAATTGCCAACGATTTTAAAGTGGCTTTTTCTTCAAAACCTACGGCTCATAAGATGATTCACTCTAAGGATAATCATTTATCATTAACCAAAGATATACCTAACCTAATGATGATGTTAAATAAACATAAGGATAAAGAAAAACAAAATCCATCATTAAAGGCACATCTGGACGTTAATAGATTTATGATTGCCATGGAAGCAAAACTTAGAAATGATTATGAAAACTACAAAAAGGTAAAGCAAGAAATCAATCCTAAACATCTTAACTACAAATTAAGATTATTATTAATTTTACCTGCAAATATCTTAAGGCTTTTAAAAAAATTAAAATTCTTTCTTTTAAAAAAGAAGCTTTACATTTCGCCTTTTAGGTGATAAAAAGCATTATAATCCCTTATATACTCAGTTTCATCATAAGTAGTTGAAGCTAAAACCAAACAAACGGCTCCTGAAGAAAAGTTATCAATTTCGCGCCAAATATGAGTTGGTATATACAATCCTTGCGTAGGTTTATTAAGCATTATTCGCTTACGAGATGACCCATCGTCTATAATAACTTCAAAGCTTCCACTTAACGCAATAATTACTGATTCTTGCTCCTTATGGGCATGCCCACCTCTAAAACTGTCACTTGGTACATCGTACAAATAATAGACGCGTTTTATAGCAAAAGGGAGTACTTCTTTTTCTATAACAGCGAGAGCACCTCTTTCGTCATGCACCTTAGGTATTTTAATTAGGTTTGTGTCTTTTATTGTATACATTGTCTATTTTAATATGGCTTTCCATTGCAAACCAATGGTTGTTTTAGAAAATTTGGCAATACTGTCTTTTGCATTAGACTTGCAATGTAAATATAAATCTTCATCCTCTAGCATTCTATTCATAGCAATCGACAAAGTATCTACATTATGATTCTCAACTAAAAGTCCATTTTGTTCATTGATAATAATTTCATTAGGTCCAGATTTACAATCTACAGAAACTACAGGCACTCCCAATGCAAGAGATTCTACTATAGCTCTTGGAAATCCTTCATATCTGCTTGTTAAAACCGTAAAAAAAGCTGCCTCTACATAAGTGTAGGGATTTGCTTTAAAATCTAAAAACTCTACCTCATTTTCTACACCTAGAGTTTTACTTTTATCCTTTAATAGTTGTTTATCATCACCACTCCCTAATATTTTTAGTTTTATAGCACATTTTGGGAGTTTTGACTTTGAGTATGCTTCAAGCAAAAGAGAAATGTTTTTAATCTCATCATTTAGTCTTCCAAAAAATAGAATATAATGATCGTGTGATGAATTTTCAATTTTAGATTCCTTATTATCTATTGCCACAGGATTATGAATGACCTCAAGATTCTTAAATTTAAAATTGTGCCTTAATTTTTTAGAAATAGCATGAGAAACAGATACAATTTTATAAGCCGAATTATATAATAATCTACTTAAAAATCTATTTGGATTTATATAATTATCTGTATAATAACTACGTACGCAATAGATAGTTTTATTAGGCTTGTATACCCATTTAGAAATAATTAATTCTTTTAGTAAACCTATTCGTGTTCTGTTATCTATAACATAATCAAAGTTTTGAGCTTTGAGATAGCGTTTAAAAATTTTTAAGCGCTTTAATCTGCTGATTTTTGAGTTATGCTCTGTTTTTAGTTCGCCTAGATTAAACAACTTACCTTTATATGGGTAATCGACTTTATCCTGAACTGAAACAATGTGTACATCGAAATTTAAGTCAAAAAGGATTTCGGATAATATTGCCGAAGACCTTTCTGCTCCACCAACACCAAGCGACGAAACTACAATACATATTTTTTTAGTATCAGCCTTAATCATTTACAAGTATATTTCTTCTTAACCACTTTATTAGTCTATAATTTTCATTTGGTTTTCGAATTTTAAATAAAAAAATCATATACTTTTGAAAACAAATGTAACGATATAAATGAAACATCCCCTTTGTAATACAAACGTTAAACTTAATTATAAATGGGACGTTACACACGCCTTTTAAAAAGTAACATAAATATAGTATGAATATTTTATTGGTTGGTGAATATAGCAGACTTCATAACTCGTTAAAAGAGGGTTTGGTAAAACTCAATCATAATGTTACTATCGTTGCAACTTATGATGGCTTTAAGAAATATGATGTCGATTTATTAATTGAAAAAAAATATCAAAAAGGGGTAAAGAAAAAGATAAAAAACCTGCTTTATAAACTAACAGGTTTTGATCTCGAATCTTTTAATATAAAACAACAAATACAGCAATTACATTCACAGCTTGGTGGTTACGATGTTTTACAGTTTATAAATGAGGCACCTTTTGGTTGTACTGTTAAAGTTGAAACTCAAATTTTTGATTTCATCGCATCTCGAAACAATAATGCTTATCTTTTATCTTGTGGCACAGACTACATTAGTGTTAATTATGCTAATGATAAAGATTTAAGATACTCCATACTTACGCCTTACAAAAACAATAAGGATAAAACTCATATCAATGCTTATGGTCTAAAATTTCTAAAACCCAAATTTAGAGCATTACACTATCATATTTATGATAAAATAAATGGTGTTATTGCTTCAGATATAGACTACCATTTGCCTTTAGAAAATCATCCAAAGTATTTAGGCTTAATTCCAAACCCAATAAATATCGACAGCTTAAATTTTGAGGAACTAAAAATTACAGACAAAATCATTATTTTTCATGGTATCAATATTCAAAATTATTATAAAAAAGGAAACGATATTTTTGAAAAAGCCTTAGACATTATTAAGCAAAAATATTCGGATAAGATAAAAGTTATAACGGTAAAAAATTTACCCTATTCAGAATATATTAAAGCCTATAACCTATCCCATATTTTATTAGATCAGATCTATGCTTACGACCAAGGTTATAATGCTTTAGAAGCTATGGCAAAAGGCAAAGTTGTTTTCACAGGTGCAGAAAAAGAATGGTTAAAACATTATAATGTCAAAGAAGACACTATTGTTATTAATGCTTTACCAGATGCAGTAAGTATTGTTGAAAAATTAGAATGGTTGATTAAAAACCCTGGTAAAATTATTGAAATATCGAAAAATGCCAGACAATTTGTAGAAGAACACCATCATTATATACAGTCTGCCAAACACTATTTAAATATCTGGAAAAGCCACAACAAAGTTTAAACAGTTTTTGATGGTTTATTACTGTAATACGCTCTAACAACAAAAACTACAATAATGAAGTAAATTATATAACGTACCAGATGTGCTATAACAACTCCTTCTGTCCCATAATACTGTATAAATATTTTAGTTAAAACGAAGAACAACACCAATGAAATGACTTCAGTAATTACAAAGCTTTTCACTAACCGTTTGGCTAAAAACTGATGTGCTAGCACCAGAGCACAAAGTCGTATAAAATCTCCTAATAATTGCCACTTAAACAATGGCTCCATTCCAACAAAATTTGGGTAAATAATATCAATAATCAGGTTTCTAAGTAAGTATACCAAGAGCATTCCTAATCCAAAAATTGGTAAGATCGTTTTGTAGATACTTAAAACTTCATTTTTAAATTCGTGCTTATCATGAATATTGGCAAATTTTGGGATGACATATAATGTAAATAATCCCGTTGCAAATACCATATAATTCTTAGAGATAAATGTTATAGCTGTCCAGTAACCAGCTTCATTAACATTAATTTGATTGGTCACTGTTGTTCTAATATTAATTTCTATATAATTCAATAAAAACGCAGATGCAAAGGACATCAATGTAAAAGCCAAAAGCTTATTCTTATAATTAAGGTTTAGTTTTAAATTTTTAAAATTTATATATGCTTTTAGTGTTTTCCCAAACACAAACCATAGAACAACTAACTGTATAATCGGAGCAACAGCAATAGCAACAATAACACCTTCAAGGTTTGATGTGTATAATCCTACTAGAATCGCTACTGTAGCTAAGAGGTAACTTATCAATTCTATCTTAGCATATTTTTTATAGTCCGAAAGTCCACTTACCACACCATTAATTACTCTATTTAAAGCAATAAAAGGCACTATAACTGCCAGTAACTTAAATGCATAAACAAAATCGTCTGATTTAAAAAGGTAATTAGAGAAATAGCTAGAACCAAAAAATAAAACTAATGCAGAAATTAAAGAGCCAAGAATAAAAAAAACCGCTGCTGTAGAGAAAAGTTTAGCTAATTCGGGTTTGTCTTCTTTGTATTCTGCAACATATTTTACAACACCACTAAAGATTCCCAAAGTTGATGTACTGGTGAGCATTACCATTGCATTACGAATTTGCCCAATACTAGCAATACCAGCTTCACCAACTGTAATTGCCAAAAGACGTTGTATAAAAACAGATACTATAAGTCTAATGGTAATAACTACAGCATTAAGAGATGTGATTTTAAGGACGGTATTACCACTAAGAAATTTTGGCAGCTTCACTTTTTAGTTATTTAATAATCATCTACTCCTTCTTCATTCAACACTCCAAACAAAGAACTTCCAAAGATTAGTAATATTATGCAGAAGTGCATAAAATAGCTTAAACAGTGCCCCATAACAGCACCTTTTAACCCAAAGATATCTATTAAATAGATACTAGACATATACATAATAACAAACAAAAAGATCTCAATAATTATAAAATGAGCAAACATTTTCTTTGCTAAAAACTTATATGCAATAACCATGGACATTACACGCATAAAATCACCAAGAATTTGGTAACCAAATAAATTTTCAATTGGTCTAAACTCTTCTGTAAATAAAAGGTTTACTAATAATCCCCTACTTAAATAAATAACACCCAAAATAACAGCAAATATTGGTAATACTGTTTTATAGAAACTAAAGACTTCTTTTCTAAATTCCTTGTGCGAATCTATTTCGGCAAAACGCGGCAAAATATACAATGCCATTAATGAATTAATAAACATTAAATAATAATCCGAAACACGAGTAACAGCCGTCCAGTAACCTGCTTCTTTTATTCCTATTTCAGAGATGAGATAGTTTCTTATAATTATATAAACGATCGGTAAAGCGATTGATGATACCAAAGCCATAATCATAAAAGGACTAAGGTTTCTGAGTACAGAAAATTTGATATTGGTAATTTTTATATACGACATCAAATTTTTTCTAAACGCAATACCAACTATAGTAATTAAAAGATTTAAAGCTGGTGTTATTACTACAGCAATTAAGGCTCCATCTATTTTTTCTTGCCATATTAAAATTATGGTAACTAAAAGCCCTAAAATCTGGCTAATTATATTTATAATTAATAGAATTTTGAACTTAGAAAAACCATTCATTATCGAAAACACAAACATGTTTAAGGCATAGAAAGGCAAAACTATGGCCAATGTTTCTATAATATAAGTATAGTTATTGTTTAGAAATATTAAACTATTGATGTATTCAGCATTATAATAACATATAAATGCCAGCAGAATTGATGAGAAAAACCCAAAATAAAATACCGTTGATAATGTACTAGTCAGCTCAGCTATATTATTCTTACACCTTCCTATGAGCTTTACAACACCATTATATAGACCAGCAATAGCTATAGATTGTATAGTGCTCAAAAAATTTCTAACATTACCTATCAAGGCCATACCTTCTGGCCCAACAAAAATGGCAATAAACTTTGAAATAATTACACCTGCAATAATCTTAATACTAATATTAGCAGTATTTAAATTAGCGGCTTTTACTAAAACCTCATTATTTATATAATGAAAAAATTTTCTCAATTAATAGGAATTTATAACTTCAATAACTGTTTTTATTTGTTGATCAGTCATTACTGGACTGATAGGCAAACTTATGATTCTTTCTTGAATTTGTTCTGTTATAGGCAATTTTAAGTGAGAAAAACGATGAAGAGCATTTTGTTTGTGTGGAGCAATCGGATAATGAATTAACCATTCTATATTATGCTTATCTAAAAATTTTATAAAGTCTAATCTATCTTCTACTTCTATAACAAAAGCATAAAACACATGGTTATGCAAGCCATCATAAAATGGTAATTTTAGTTTTGGGTTGCAAATATCTTCTAAATACTGTTTAGCAACAGCTCTTCTTTTTTCGTTATCAGTATCTAAATACTTTAGCTTAATGCTTAAAAAAGCTGCTTGTAGGTCGTCTAATCTACTGTTATAGCCAATAATCTCATTTTTGTACTTTTCTGTACTTCCATAATTTCTTAATAGAGAAATAGCTTCAAATAATTCTGAATCATTAGTTGTTACTGCGCCACCATCACCAAGAGCCCCCAAATTTTTACTCGGATAAAAACTAAATGCTGCCGCATCACCCATATTACCAGCTCTTAAATTTTGGTATTTTACTTTAGCCCCATGAGCTTGAGCAGCATCCTCAATCAATAATAAATTATTGTCTTTAGACAATTGTATTAGTTGTTCTACATCAGCCAATTGCCCATAAAGATGTACCATAATTATCGCTTTCACATTTACAGTTAGTGCTTTCTTAACATGCTTTAATGAAAGATTATAAGTGTCTGGATTAGGTTCTACTAAAACAGGCTCAAGCTCCGCATGTAATACGGATAAAATCGTTGCGATAAATGTATTGGCTGGGACAATAACCTTGTCTCCCTTTTTAAGTTTTCCTGTTTGAACATAGCCCTTTAAAATTAACGTAAGCGCATCTAATCCATTGGCAGTACCTAAACAATATGATGTGCCACAGTACTGGGCAAATTCATTTTCAAATTTTAAAACATTTGAACCTAAAATATAATTTGAAATATCTAAAGATTTAGAAAAAGCGGTTTCTAACTTCTTTCGAAATCGGTTATTAATTTTATATAAGTCTAAAAACTTAATCATACAAATATGCCATCTAATAGTTTATAGTTATCAGTCTTAATCTTATAAAATCCCTGAGTGATTGATCGTGCCCCAAAACCTTCTTTCCAAAATTGAAGTCCTTTGTTTACTTTTTGACCAGCTTCAATATTTGAGGTTCCAAAACTACAATAAGTCTTATCCTTAAAAGTAACATCTAACAAATGTGCATGAAGAAAATCTAAACTTCCTAATTCGTTTTTATTCGTATTTCCCGATATATACTGACAATGTGCTACATTACTGGTTTCAAAAATTGTAGTCCCACCTACAATTTTATCATTGTAAAACACATTGAATTGTCTTACATTTTCTGGAAATCTCGATTTCAAAAGGTTAATTTCTTTTAAGCTATGTACGGGTTGTACTCCATGTTTAGACTTTAGGTTAGGGATTAATAGCTCTTTCCAAAATAAATCAAAGCTATTAGATTCCTTAACAATTAAACCATGCTTATGGCCTCTTTTAAGACCTTCTTTTCTACTACTAGAGTAGGATTTAAAATTTAGGTCTACAACAGAATGCATATCTGTTCTCAATAACTCAGCGTTGACCTTAAAATACAAATAGGACATTGCATTATTTGTGACGTTATGAAGATAAATCCCTGGCAACTCTTTTATAATTAAACTATCTATTTTCTTTTCACTAAGAAACTTTAAAACAGTCTTAAAAATTTGAATACCGTCCTCAGATTTTAAATTCTTGTTATTTATAAACCCACCATAACTTAAGCCTTGATGCGAAAATACTTCACCATTAACTTTATTCGCTGGTAACAGAGCTATTAACTTATCATTTTTATAAATCATTAAAGAATGATCCTGAAATCTATCGTTATGATAATCCATAAAATCACGCAAGAACAAAAAAGTGTCCTGATTGCTTTTTAAAACAAAATTATCCCAAGAAACTTTGTCTGAAGACTGATATGTTTTAGCTACGTAAATAGGGTGGAAATTTTAGAATTCAATTGGTGTGAAAGTACAAATTTTAAAACACTTCATTAAACGAGATTGGTTTAGGATTTATTATCTATATCACAGTCAATATTAGTAGCGTCTATGATATAAAGTGGTCGTCCTTTTACATTAGTGTTTATTCTACTTATATACTCACCTATTACACCAATAGATAATAATTGAATCCCACCAATAAATGCGGCACTGATTATTAAAGATGTCCAACCTGTAATAGTTTCTTTAAGTACATAATGAGAAAATATAGCATAAATAATTACTAAGAACGAAAAGATAGATATCACAAAACCTAAGCGGCTAACATATAACAACGGCTTATCAGAAAAACCAGTAATACCATCAAATGCTAAGCGAAACATCTTACTATACGAATAACCGCTCTCTCCATGCTTTCTGGTTTCTCTGTTAAACAAAACATTGGTTTGTTTAAAGCCTAGCCATGCAATTTGTGCTCTTAAGAATTTGTTTTGCTCTGGCATGTTGTTAATGGCATTCACCACTTTTTTTGATATTAGCCTAAAATCCCCAGCGTCTAGAGGAATTTCGAAGGACACCCATCGCTTTAATAACCTGTAATAAAGTTTTGCCGTTAATTTTTTAAGAAAAGATTCGCCCTTTCGTTTTTTTCGCTTTGCGTAAACAACATCAAAACCTTCTCTATACTTAGCATATAATTCTGAAATTAATTCTGGTGGGTCTTGTAAATCAGAATCTATAATAACTGTACATTTTGCATTACAATACTCTAAACCAGCAGAAACTGCAATTTGATGTCCAAAATTTCTACTCAGATTGAGGTAAAATACTTTAGGATTATTCTCAGCAAAAGCTAATATTTTGACAAAAGAATCATCATTACTACCATCATTTACAAAAATAATTTGATACTTATTTGAAATAGACTCCAAAGTTTTTGTTAGTCTATTGTATAGTTCTGAAAGGTTTCCTTCCTCATTATAGACGGGGACTATTATTGATATATCATTTTCTAACATAGACTTTAATTAAGATTACTACTAATATAAGCGAAATGATTTGACCGTATTTTAATTCTTTGATGCATAAATATTAAAGTAAGCGTTACTCCACACAATTTTATAATTATTTCTATTTAAAAAAGAGTTAATAACTGTATTGCGTTCATTGCTATGAAAATTAGTATTCTCCTTATTAGTTGACATATAATCGTTAATAGGTTCAGAGAATTTATAGATTGTTTCGAATTTTTGTTGTAACACAATCGGTAATTCTTCTATTTCCTGTTCTGCCTTGGTTAGCTTTTTTTCAAAAGAATTATAATCATATATCCAAACCCAAGGATTATACATGTAAGGCTTGGTTTCTGTTAAAAAATGTACCATTGGTATTCTATCGTAGACCATTAAATAGTCATTAGGCTTTACAAATTTTTGTAAGTTAAATAATAGGTCATTAATGATTTTTGCCCGTCTTTCTGAGGTATATATACCTCTGGCTTTGTTACTTTTTATAACAAACCTTTTATCAAATCTACTACCTGGATCAAAATACGTTTGCTGTGGAATTTTGTATGCCTTTAAAACTAAAAAAGCTATAATTACAGACCATAAGTAAGTTTTGTAGTTAAAATCCTTGAAGCTTCTATGTAAAATTAGCTTTTGATTGATTAAATAGAAGAATAGCGGTAAACCAATCCAAATAGCCATAAAACCACTGTTTTTTATACCGCCAGCAGAACCAAGTGATAATGTAATTAAAACCAAGAAAGACATACAACTGATAAGCTTTACTTGATAAGGTACTTGCTTAAAAAACATAAGCACAATGCTTGCAAACAAGCATAAACTATATATTGGGTAGATATTACCTGTATTAAACCAAATAAAGAATAAAACAGTTGCAATAACAACAGTTATAATTGATAATATTTTTTTTTCAATAGGAAGGTATTGCAATACAATTAGACCCAAAGAAATAAACAACCATTTTGTAAAGGCAATAACAATTGAGATGTAATTATAAATTGGTGCCCTAAATATATCTGCAAAATTATGGGAACTGTCTTCAGTATTTCCTAAATCAACTATGGTTAAGAGTGCATTTTTCATCACCTCAGCTTGACCAAAAGCTAGCAAAATCATATAGATAAATAGATATCCTAATACAGAACCAAATACAAAAACACTTACAGGTCTTATTGACTTTGTAATCGTCTTATTTTTAACATAATAAGAATAAGGTATAGCTAAAATAAGGATATATAAAACAGCATTTGGCACTCTGGTAAACACCGTAAAACTTAAAATAAAACCTGCCAAGATATACTGTAGCTTACTGTGATTTAATATAGCTTTATTAAGAATATAAATAATTACAACAGCTAATAAAGCCGTAAGTTGATTGTGATAAAACGTTAAAAATCCATAATCGTTAACAAACAAAACCATAACAAGTGAAAGGAGCAAAAAGTATTGAGAAATATACTTCTCTAATAGCCTGTATGTTAAATAGAAGGCTAATGTATTAACAATAATTGCTAAAAATCTAAACCATAAAATTCCGCCATCTTCGAATAACTTGTACCATACACCACCAACAAAGCCAGAGAACCAATACAAAAAATTATATTCAACACTTTCTGGATTAGAAAATATCTGTTGATAGAAAGTTAAAACAAAACCATCATCACAAACATCAAAACCTTGAAACGCCATTAATAATTGCATAAGTATTACAATTATTATAGTAATATTAAGTCTTGATAATTTCAAAATTCTATTGTTTTTATAGCGTATGAAGATAAATAAATGCTTTGTATGAAGTCCATTGAATTAAAAGAAAATTAGTAAAAAATTAAATCGGTAGTTTTAATAACAACACTGACATGTTACTAAATAGTTTTCCTATTTTTACATCAACCACATGAAGGCATCTCAATGTTTAAAATTGACTTTAAAAATTTAAGTACTTCAGCATATATTTTGTTTTTAACGTACATAAGTGTATTCATTTTTTGCATACTCACTGAACCTATTTATTCACCTGACACTTACAGTTACTTAAGAGCAATGCCATACAGACAAATGGGCTATGTGTTTTTTCTTAAAGTCTTTACCATAATGTTTGGGTCTTTTTACGATGTTGCTGTTGTTGGTTTTCATACCGCTTTTAGTTTGTTTGGTGTACATTATTTTTTTACTAAGGTTTCAAGGGTATTTCAACTAAACAGATTACTGCAATTACCTTTACTTGTTATTTTATTATTTCCATTTTTTCCACCATTGAGCATTGCCAACAACCTTTGCTCAGAAGGTTTAGGGTTTGGTTTATATCTTATGTTCATTGCCATTGGTATGGATATATTATTTAATAATAAACATCAGAACTTTAAATATTACCTCGTTGTTTACTTGGCTTTGGTTTCTGTGAGAAGCCAATTTATTTTTTCAACCTTAATATTTGCTGGCACTTATTTTATGATGTATCGAAAAGAGCTGCTCCAAAAAAAGCATAGTCTAAATATTTTAGCTTTTGTCAGCATAATGTTTGTCGCTAGTATTACCGAACGCACTTACCACAAAGTCAAAGATGGTTTCTTTAAACCTACACCTTTAGGCTATACTAGTGCCGCAACAGCACCAATTTATCTTTCTAACAAATCTGACTATAAGCTCATAAAAAATGAAGATTATAGAAAAGTTTTTAAAATAAGTTACGATAGTCTTATCAAAAAAGATTTATTGACAAAACCTGAATACACCACAAAAGAGACCTATAAATTTTTTCATGACAACTTACCAAAAATTTGCAATCAGACTGTTAGAGAAGTTGGCAAAGCGTATTATTCTAACAAACCTACACCTAAAGATTGGAGCGAAAACCAAGCTAACTCTTATATATTTTTTGAAACGGAAGCAGCATGTAAGGAGTATACTAAAGTCCTAATATTAAATAACTTAAATGAATGGCTAAAACTCTATTATGCTAACATTACTTATGGATTTAAATCTCAACTTCTACTATGGTTTGTAGCTCTAATATTTTTCTATAGTTTGATTAAAACTTTTCTAAACTCTAAAAAAGAATATGCCATCATATTTCTTTTATCATCGCTTATATTATCTAATGCTATGTTTATAGCATTTGCAGTACACTCTATACAACGTTATTTATTCTATAATTATGCTTTAATATTTTTATTGTTTCTTAGCACCTACAACATTTTACGACGTGGACAAAAATCTTGAACTTTCCATTGTAATGCCATGCCTCAATGAGGCAGAAACTTTGGCTATTTGTATTAAAAAAGCGCAATCCTTTTATATTAAACACAAAGTTAATGGCGAAATAGTTATTGCTGATAATGGTAGTACAGATGGTTCTATTGAGATCGCAAAATCACTAAACGCTAGTATTGTCCATGCTGATAAAAAAGGATATGGCAGTGCACTAAAAGCTGGTATTGCAGCTGCTAGTGGCACTTATATTATTATGGGAGATGCAGATGATAGTTACGACTTTAGCGACCTTATGCCTTATCTCAATAAATTACGTGATGGTTTCGATTTAGTTATGGGAAATCGATTTAAAGGAGGAATAGAAAAAAGTGCTATGCCTTTTTTACACAAATACCTGGGGAATCCTGTATTATCCTTTATTGGTCGCTTATTTTTTAAGATTAAAATAGGTGATTTTCATTGTGGCCTAAGAGGGTTCTCTAAAGCAGCTTATAATAAAATGAACCTAAAAACTTCGGGTATGGAATTTGCTTCCGAAATGGTTGTGAAATCTAAGTTGAACAATCTTTCTATTACAGAAGTCCCAACAACTTTAAAAAAAGATGGAAGAACAAGACCACCACACCTTAATACCTGGAGTGATGGTTGGAGGCATTTAAGGTTTCTAATGCTTTATGCACCTAATTGGTTATTTCTGTATCCTGGTATTTTATTAGCTTTAATTGGATTTTTATTATCAACCTTATTGGTTATTAAACCATTAAAAATTAATGGTTTAACTCTAGATGTTCATACACTACTCTATGCTTCGTCTTTTTTATTGGTCGGTTTTCAGTTTATTATTTTTTATGGGCTTACAAAGATTTTTGCTGTTGAGAATGAATTACTTCCAAAGTCTAACCGTTACAATAAGCTTTTCAAAATTATTAATCTCGAAAGAGGGCTAGTTATTGGTTTTATGGCCTTGTGTATTGGATTATTTTTAAGCTTCAAAGGTTTATCGGTTTGGAGCGACACTAACTTTGGAACATTAGATACAGGCACAACATTGCGTCTGGTTATACCTGCCATTACTTTATCACAATTAGGTATTCAAACCATATTATTTAGCCTGTTTTTTAGTGTTTTAGGGTTGAAAAAATAGTTATAGCATATAAAACTCTTTAAGTATCACCTGATCATCTTCATTTATATATTCATAGATACCATCAGAAACTCCATGTCTTAAAACCTTATAGCTCACATCCGCTTCAAGATGTTCTAAGTAAGCATTGTTTTTAGACAAGTAGGTAAAAAGCAAGCGAAAAACATTTACTGAGGTTTTAAATTTATCATTAAAACTGGGGATATTGTTATTAGGCCAATGTATAGATAACTGACTGCTATAAATTGAATATATTAAATCTCTATCTTTAGTCATCGCATCTGCTTCACTGGCATAATTAAAACCTACATAGCCACCATGGTCTGAAGCAATTATAACTAAAGCATTATTATCGTGCTTCTTTATTAACTCTATTGTAGATCTAAGTATTGTATTTGCTTCTTCAAGATTTTTAAGCCACTCTTGTCGCTCAATATCTTTATCATTACTAGAATTTTTCTTTTTACTCTTAATATGCCATGGCTTTAGTAATTGAATAAAAACAAATTTTGGTTGCTTTGTAGCATCAGAAATCGTAGATTTTAAATCTGTGCTTATATCTATTGGTTTAGCAATTCCCGGACTTATATAAGGAAAATCCCCATAAGTAAGATTACAGTAATCATAACCCATTTTTGGCCTGTTAAACATCATATAGCCTGTCTGCGTTATAAAATGAGTACTATAACCGTTGTTTTTAAATATCTCTAAGACAGGGTTTTTAGAAACAATCATATTTCGTGCATTGTATAATTCGAAATTAGAAATGCGTTTATTATAATAATGATGTTTCATCATAAAAAATGACGAATTAGACGATAAGGTTGTTGAATAGTTACTTCTAAAATTAGGGTAATGTGTAAAGTTATTTTTATTCAAGAAGGCTTCAAATTCTGAGTTATCATAATTGTAATACCCTTTATAGATTTCAAAAAAATTAGCATAACCATCTGGTTGAATAACATATACATTTGGTTTGGTTTTAAATTTCACCTTAATAATATCATCTGGTTGATTTTGCCAAGCATTAGATATGCTCGTGTTTGTATAAATTGTATGTACCAAACTAAACACGCTAACAAAAGCCAACAAATATTGTAATAATACAAGGCGTTTAAGATGCTTTTTTAGATACAAAGCAAATAAAACAGCAATTAATACTATCAAAACCGTTTTTTTTCGTTGCGGACCAGAATAGGTAATAATTTTAATAAGAAATAAAAAGGTAAATACATTAAGCATTGCTATAACAAGTAAGCTATATTGAGCTTTATTTAACCTTTTTAATCCCCAATTTATAGCATTAAAAACTAAAGATGGTAATACCAGAAAGCTTAATACAAAAAACACTAAATGTTCAAAAGAATTAACAATAGAAAAGTTCTTAGAATAAACATAAATCATTGGATATAAACCCGCAGCTAATGCAACTAAAGTTGGATTTAATTTATCATTTTTTAAATAATCAATGACTTTGTTACGTAGGCTCATTTTAATATCAGTTACTCAATTTATTAAATGCTGGCTGTCCAGAATTATCAATATACTCATACACACCTTTAGGTGCTTTCTTTTTAATAGTTATGTAGCTCTTATCATCTTCTAAATATTGAAGATAAGTTTCGTTTTGGCTTAAATGTGCAAACAAAACTCTGAATAGATTAACATTGCTTTTTAATTGATCATCAAATTTTGGAGCACCATTATTAGACCACTTAATAGCTAGTAATGATGAAAATACTGATTTTTTGAGGGCTGAATTCTCTAGTTTAGAATATACATCTTCAGCAGATTCTAAACCAACATAACCACCATGGTCAGAGACCAACACAATGATTCCTTCTTTATCGTTACTTGTAATCGTCTCTATAACTTGTTTTAACCAATTATTACTTTCTTCTAAACGTTCTAAATAAGCTTTACGCTCACCTTCTACACCTCTGCTTTTAGATTTTAAATTTTCAATATGAGTTGGTAATATTTTTTCTATGAAAAAAAAGTTGTGAGTAGTTTTATTCTTAGTCATTAAATATTCTAAAGTATCTAACGGAAATTTGCCTTTCCATTTATTACCAATGTAAGACATAGAACTATAATCGTAATTGATAACATCGATTTCTTTTTTAGGCCTGTTAATGATAATGTAAGGAAACCCCAAAAGCATAAAGGTTTTATAACCGTTGTTTTTTAAGATCTTTACTGTGTTATTATCTCCCGCTAAGCCTTTACGATAATCATATTGTGTTTCATTAGCACCAACAGATTTCATATAATAATGATGCTTCATAGCAAACATTGAAGCGTTAGACGTAAGGGTAGAAAAATAATTGCTTCTGTTATTGTCATATATTGTAAATTCATTGGATTCTAAATATCTTTTAAACTCAGAATTATCATAATTATAAGGTGCTTTTTCCAGCTCATTAAAATTGGTATAACCATCGGGTTGAATCACATAAATATTAGGTGTTTCTTTTAATACTACTTTGTCAATAGTATCTGGCAGTAGCATCCAATCATTAGAATAGTTATAATAACTAAACAACTTAGGCAGAAATAAGACTAGAGTAACAAGTGTCATTAAAAATTGAATTAATATCAACTTTTTATAATACTTATGTAGAACAAACATTAGCAATAATGCTAAAAGCCCCATAATTAAGAGGTGTTTTTTAGTTAATCCATAAGTTACAAATAGTAACAGGTTTGAAAAAACAAAAATATTTAAACCAGTAAAAATATGGCCTTTATAGCTTTTTAATATAGAAAACCGTTTTACCAGAAATGAAGCTATGTAAAAAACTATAATAGGAAGAATAATAAAAACTATAAGAAACCACATTAACTGAGGCCAAGAGTTCACCATTAGAAAATTAGTATTGTAATAATGAATCAATGGATAAAAGCCAGCAGCAAGTGCATAAGTTGTTGGGCGTAGCCTATCGCTTTTTGAAAATTTATGAATATTTCTTCTTATGTCCATCAGCATAGAATTCTACTTAATTCTTTTAAAAACAGTTGTTCCTTTTTTATCTATATACTCGTAAACTCCTGTTGGCGCACCTTCTCTAATAGTAATATAACTTTTGTTTTCTTGTAAGTGAAATAAGTAATCTTCATTTTCGCTTAAATAGGTAAATAAAACTCTAAAAAGGTTAACTGAAGATTTTAGTTCTTTATGATAAGTAGGAACAGAATCATTTGGCCATTTTATCGCCAATAGTGACGAAAAAATTGAATTAATAAGTAATGGATTATCTGTCTTACGGAGTTTTTCCCGGTAAAAATTAAAACCGACAAAACCACCATGATCAGCAGCTATAATGATAAGACCATTGGGATCTTCTTTAGTAATAAAATCTACCAATTCCTTAAGCCACAAATTAGCTTTCTCTATTCGCTCCATATATAAATTACGTTCATTTTGTACAGAGCTCTCAGAATTATAATTTGTTGTAATATGACTTGGTAACATAGATTCAATAAAGAAGAAGTTAGAAGTGGATGCATTATTTTTAATTGCCTGTTTCGTATCTTTCATTAGGTCTGTTTTACCAGAAAAGCCTCTATTAAGGTAAGAAACATCATCCATAGAGATATTACAATAATCAAAATCAATATTAGGTCTATTAGATAACAGATAAGGAACTTGCAACATTAAAAATGTTTTGTAATTATTATGCTTTAGAGTTCTTAGTACTGGATTACTTTCTACTATTTCATTTCGCTTATTATGCCTTGGGTTAATTCCTAATGTTGTATTACCATAATAATGGTGTTTCATACCAAATAAAGCACTATTAGAGCCTAAAGTGGAAGAATAATTACTTCTGTACTCATCATAAATTATAAAATTTTTCGATTTTAAGTAAACTTCAAATTTATTGTTATTATAATTATGAATAGAATCTCTAAATGTTGAGAAGCTGATATAACCATCAGGTTGAATCACATAAATATTTGGTCTTTTTTTAAATGCGGCTAATTCAATTTTATCTGGTTGCTCCATCCATTCCTTAGTGTATGTTATTTCCCTATAAAAATCCGGTATCAATTTTGGTAATACCATAAGGATTAGAATACACTGAATAACTATTATTTTTTTTAAATGCGCTTTTAAAACATAACCAATAGTAACACCTATGATTAAAGCTAAAAACAATTTAAATATGTCAAAACCGTATAGGCTAATTACTACGGTTAATAAAAAACAGCTTAAATTAAATATAGGGAGTAAATAAGGTCTTAACGTATTGATTTTTTCACTTTGCTTAAATAAAAAATTCAATAAATAGAATAAAACAAGAGGGCTAAGAATATAAATTGTTACCAGATAAATAAACTGTGATTTTGAATTGCTTAATGCATAATTCTTATCGTAATAATATAACAATGCATATATACTTGCCGCCAAAATCGCAATAACGGGATGTGTTTTGTCTTCATTTAAGAAATTGCGAAACTTCTTGGTTAAAACTTTGAACATATATTCTAAGTGTTCAGATTCTTATGCTTTAAAAGTAATAATACACGTTCAGAATCTTTTATTGCTTTTTGTTCTATAATCTCAAATACTTCTGAGTAAGCCTCAATGAAATTGTCAAAATTATAAAAGTCGAAATAATCCTTAAAATCTGCTTTACTGTTTAACAAACGTTGCACCCATGAATCGTTTCGCTTAGGAAACTCAATCACCAGATATTTTGAGAAACCACTAAAAAACTCAGCAGATCTTTGAAATGGCACATTACCTGACAGCGAAATATGATGTATTACAGCAAGCGCAAATGTTATATCTGGTGCAAATACTTTAATTCTATCTAAAAAAGAATCGCGCTCTTGATTATTTAATCCTATAGCAGGTGATGGGGAGAGAACATCTAAAACAAATGGTAGCATAGATGTTTCTTTATTAAGCCTCATGGTTTTAAAATTAAAATCGACCGCATTATTATCTATATCGCTAACCAAAGCCAATTCAACATCATCCTGAAGCTTCCTTACAAATGTACCATCATTACCTCCAACGTCAATTAAAGTATTGGGATTAACCTCACCTACCCATTGATTAATGATTAATGACTTTTCATCAAATGCTTTGTTGGTATAGTTTGTTTTGTCATAGTAATTTCCCCATTCAGACTTTTCTTTAAGCTCAAGCTTTTTAATATAATCGTACAGGCTTTTAATAATATTAAGCTGACCTTTTTTAGATAATGATGCCACTTTAGCTTCTCCCTTATAATCTTCATTATGCCTATCTTCTAATTTCGCAAGTAAATGAATATTGGAATATAGTAATGGACTCAATTTTGTTTTAGCTGGCAACATAGAACTTATCTGTTTCACAGGTATACCGTCTATAAAGCTGGCCAATAACTTTAACTGTTGTGCGCCATGATAATGAGCCAAAAGCATTGGGCCAAAAAAGTGTGTAATAAACTGTTTATAGGCTCTCCAGGGAGAGTTTTCCGTATAAAAATCAAAAGATAAGGTATCAATAAAAACAGCCTTACCCTTATGGAAAGTAACATTAAAAGCTGAAGCATCCTTTAATGAAAACCCATTTTCCAAACTATATTTCTGAAGTCTTAAAGTCAGCAGTGCCGCTTCCTTATACATGTTAAAACTCCACTCATAAGGATAAGTTATAAAGGGAATCTTTTCGGCCTTGATGATAATTTCTTTTTCAGATTTAGAAATTTCTTCATGTCTAATCAACACTTCATTTTTAAACAAATTCTTATAAAAGCCACTTTCAGTTAGTGCTTTGTATTGTTTAAAATAGATAGGATTAATGGTTCTTTTCACATCGCCATTTTCGACAAAAATATAACCTGAAGGATCTCTAAAAGAAGCAGAATGAGCGTTTTTTGCTTGCACTTAATTTTTGGTTTACTATATAAGGATTAATCAGTTATTTTATCAAAAATAACGTTATTATCTTTATTTATAGCTTTATAAACACCAAATGGTGCTTCTTTTTTTATTGCCAAATAACTAGCATCTTCTTGCAAATGATCTAAATAACGTTTATCATCTGATAAATACGAAAATAAATTCCTGAAAAAATTCACTGAAGTCTTAAATTCTAAATCCTCAGGAACTTGTTTTTTTGGCCATTTAACAGCAAGTGCTGCAGTAAATACAGATTTAACTAAATCCTTATCGTCTTGCTTTATTTTAGCTTCGTAAATACTATTCATACCCACAAAGCCTCCATGATCTGCCATAATAACAACTAAACCATTTGGGTCTTCTTTCTCAATAGCTTCTATCATTTCTTTTAGCCAGACATTAGCTGTCTTTAAGTTTTCAATATATGCCAAACGTTCACCTTCCTTTCCTAAATTATCTAGTCGGGATTGTGCAATATGGCTAGGTATTATTTTTTCTATGAAATAGAAGTTTTTAGTATCAGAATTTAAATGCATCTCCGTTTTAAGATCATCTACAAGATTTCGTTGAATATCAAAACCTTGAGTTAAATAAGGCATTTCATCAAATGAAATATTTTGATAATCGTAATTAACTTTTGGGCGATTGGCAATTAAATATTCGCTTTCCAAAAGCAATGATGTTTTATAATTATTATTCTTGAATATCTTAATTACAGGGTTATTACCCGCTATAATACGTCTCGATTTGTAACACTCAACAGTCTTAAAAATTAGCTTGTTATATAAATGATGCCTCATTGAAAAAAGTGAACTATTAGAGCTTATTGTAGAAAAGTAATTACTTCTATAGTCATTATACAATGTAAAACCTTGAAGTTCTAAATAGTTCTCAAATTCAGAATTATCAATGTTGTAATGTCCTCTTTTTAATTCAGAAAAATTAGCATAACCATCGGGCTGAATTAAATATATGTTTGGTGTGTTTTTAAATACAACTGCTTCGATATTATCTGGTTGTTGCATCCAATCCGTAGATTGAAACATTAAAGCACCAAGTTTGGGTGTAATGTAAAGCAAGGCTACAAAAGCTAAAAAAAACTGAAACACAATAAACTTCTTAATGTGCTTTGTTAAAAATACTCCTAACAATACTGTAGTAACCAAAATGATTACAGAGTTAAGTCTGCTTAAACCCGATGTATTTATAGCAAGTAGTACTCCAAACCATAATATATTCAATACCGATATTATATAGCCTTTATATGCTTTAAGAGTATCAATTTTAGAGAAAATTAATCTTAAAATGAGAATTGATATAAGTGGAATACCAATATAAGCTATGACAAAGAAACCTATATGTTCTATTGAATTTACATATCCAAAATTAGAGGCAAAATAATACAGAATAGGATATAAACCTGCAGCAATAGCAGCAATATATGGAGTCTCTTTTTTCGATTTTATAAACCTTAATATAAACATACGTAAATTATCAATCATGTCTTATTTCTAATAACACTTGAAATCTAACTATGTGAAGAATTTTAGGATTTCCCAGAGCTGTCGTTTTCAATCTCCGAGTCTTTTATGTCTATATCATCAAAAACATCTTCTTCTTGTGGTTTTGCCATACCAAAAAACATCTTGATTTTATACATTAAGTTTTTAGAAAAGAGCACTACACCTGCAACAGCAGCAATAATAGCCTGAATAATCATGGCTCCTAATCCTGGGTCGAAATAAAGAAAATGCATAGTCATTGTTTTGGTAAATATAAAACTTCTTATTTTAAATTGACTTATTTCGTTTACGATCTACTTCTTTTAATAAGATTTTTCTAAGCCTAAGATGATTTGGTGTCACCTCTACGTATTCATCTTTCTGAATGTACTCTAAAGCTTCCTCTAAAGAAAATTTAATAGCCGGTACAATCTTAGCTTTATCATCAGCTCCTGCAGAACGCACATTACTTAACTTTTTGGTCTTTGTTACATTAACAACCATATCGTCACCACGAGAATTTTCACCAATAACCTGACCTTCATAGATATCTTCCCCTGGGTCAATAAAGAACTTCCCTCTCTCTTGTAATTTATCAATAGAATAAGGAATAGCTTGTCCATTTTCCATAGATACTAAAGATCCGTTCTGACGTTCTGGTATACCACCTTTTAATGGCTGATATTCTTTAAAACGGTGAGCCATAATAGCTTCGCCTGCAGTTGCAGTTAACAACTGATTACGTAAACCTATAATTCCTCTAGACGGTACAATAAACTCACAAACCATTCGATCAGCTTTGGCTTCCATACTTAGCATTTCGCCTTTTCGCATAGTTACCATTTCTATAGCTTTACCAGAAACATGTTCAGGTAAATCTATAGTCATTTCTTCAAAAGGTTCACATTTAACACCATCAATCTCTTTGATGATAACTTGTGGTTGACCAATTTGTAATTCATAACCTTCGCGACGCATAGTTTCTATTAATACTGATAAATGCAATACTCCTCTACCAAAAACCATAAACTTATCCGCACTATCAGTGTCTTCAACCCTAAGCGCTAAGTTCTTTTCCAGCTCTTTGGTTAAACGCTCTTTAATATGACGAGAGGTTACATATTTCCCATCTTTACCAAAGAAAGGAGAATCATTGATTGTAAACAACATACTCATCGTAGGTTCATCAATTGCTATGGTCTTTAACCCTTCAGGGTTTTCAATATCTGCAACCGTATCTCCGATTTCAAAACCTTCAAGCCCTACTATAGCACAAATATCACCTGCTTGCACTTCTTCTACTTTTTTACGACCTAAACCTTCAAACGTATGTAATTCTTTTATTTTACTTTTTACAATAGAACCATCTCTTTTTACCAAAGAAATTTGCTGGTTTGCTTTTAAAGTTCCTCTCGTTAATCGCCCTATTGCTATACGACCCGTAAAGCTTGAAAAGTCTAAAGATGTAATCAACATCTGCGTAGTTCCTTCTTCAATTTTTGGTTCCGGAATGTGCTCAATCACCATATCCAATAATGGTTCAATATTATCCGTAGGCTTTTCCCAATCCTCACTCATCCAATTTTGCTTAGCTGACCCATATACCGTTGGGAAATCTAATTGCCATTCTTCTGCTCCGAGTTCGAACATTAGATCAAATACTTTCTCGTGTACTTCATCTGGTGTACAATTTTCTTTATCTACCTTGTTTACTACCACACAGGGTTTTAAACCTAAATCAATCGCTTTTTGTAATACAAAACGGGTTTGTGGCATAGGGCCTTCAAAAGCATCAACCAATAGTAAAACACCATCAGCCATATTCAATACACGTTCTACTTCACCTCCAAAATCCGCGTGACCAGGAGTATCAATGATATTAATCTTAGTATCTTTATAAACTACTGATACATTTTTAGATGTAATAGTAATTCCGCGTTCGCGTTCTAAGTCATTATTATCTAAAATTAAATCCCCTGTATTCTCATTTTCGCGGAATAACTGACAGTGGTACATAATCTTATCTACCAAGGTAGTTTTACCGTGATCTACGTGTGCAATAATTGCAATGTTTTTAATCTTCGTCATAACTGATGCTGATTTTAAGCGCGCAAAGGTACATCTAATTATCCTCATTTCGTTAATTATATGTTATAATTTGAAAATCAGGCAATTTCAATTCGTATCTTGTCGTTATAGAAATTGATTAATAGTAAAAGCCTTTTCTTATCAACCGCTAATTGGGCTATTTACGTCTGAACCCTAAAAAATTAAAAGCAGATGAATGCAATTAGCAAATACACTAAGTTTATTCCCTACCTTTATTTTTTATCGGTAATCGTATATTGGTTTACAGATATTAATAAAAGTGAAGGGCTTTCTGCATATCCAATCTTATTATTTGCAATTCCTTTTTTATGGCAATTGATTAAACCTAATCGAAAATTAAATTTCTCTTTGGGTATTATATTCGTTTGTTTGTCTTCTTACCTCATATTAGCTTATTTATCAAATGTGCTCAATATTGTGAATTGGTCTGAAGCTTCTAAACGTTTATTGTTTTATGGAGGTCTATTAGTGGTTGGCAACTTTGTAATGTCACTTTGGATTATTCGTAATAGCATAAAAAAGGTTTTTTAAAATGTTATCTTTGCGACTTAATATTTAAGTCTTAAGCTTTGATTTCAATTCCAAAACTAAAACACTCCGATTCTGAAAATTTCTTTTTGCTTTGCGGACCCTGCGCCATTGAAGGTGAAGATATGGCATTACGTATTGCTGAAAAAGTGATTTCTATTACTGATAAACTCAAAATCCCTTATGTTTTTAAGGGCAGTTTTAAAAAAGCAAATCGCAGTAGAATAGATAGTTTTACAGGAATTGGTGATGAAAAAGCCTTGAAAATACTCAAAAAAGTTTCAGACACATTTAATGTTCCTACAGTTACAGATATACACGAAGTATCTGATGCTACAATGGCTGCTGAGTTTGTTGATGTTTTACAAATTCCTGCATTTTTAGTAAGACAGACAGATTTAGTTTTTGCAGCTGCAAAAACAGGAAAAGTAGTTAACCTTAAAAAGGGACAATTTATGAGTCCCGAAGCTATGAAACATGCTGTACAAAAAGTAAAAGATGCTGGCAATGACAAAGCCTGGATTACGGATAGAGGTACTATGTTTGGTTACCAAGATATGATTGTAGATTTTAGAGGAATCCCAACGATGCGCCAATATGCACCTACAGTTTTAGATGTAACGCATTCGCTTCAACAACCAAACCAAAGTATAGGGGTTACAGGTGGACGACCAGAAATGATTGAGACTATAGCCAGAGCTGGTGTAGTTAACAATGTAGATGGCTTATTTATTGAAACACATTTTAATCCTGCAAATGCCAAAAGTGATGGTGCCAATATGCTACATTTAGATAATTTGGAAGGTTTGCTAACTAATCTGGTTGCAATTAGAAAATTGGTCTCTACCTTTTAGACCGTTTGGACTTTAAAATTAACTTAAACGGATTGATGTTAATTTCTAATTGCTTTTGAAGTACATAGACCACAACTTCATGATTAATGTCTTCTACAGATTTATAACGCAATGATCTTATTGATTTTCGGTTAGCATCTATAAAATGCTCTGTATACTGATCCATTTGGTCAAAATGCCAAAACGCTAAGTCCACATAATCTTTAGACTGATTCAAAAAACATAGCGGGATACCATTATTGTAAAAGAAAGGTATTCTCCATTTGTAAAGCAACTCTGCATTTGGAGCTACAGCTTCTATAATAGTTTGCAATTGAAGTAATATTGATCTATATGGCTCAGATTGCTTTAGAATGTATGCTTCTGCCGGGTTCACGATAAATTAAATTATTATATATTTATTATATGAAGACATTATTTACAATTATACTTACTTTATTTATTTTAAATTCTTACTCTCAAAATTACAAATTGATTGATGAAAAGGTTAAAAACTACCCAAAGTTTAACCAAATTGATGAATTAGTATCTTACGTAAATACTAATTTTAATTCAGATATAGAAAAGGTAAGAGCATTTTACACCTGGTCTGCATATAATATTACTTACGATTTAAATACATTTAATGCTATAAAACCCAAAACTCTAGGTATAGTGTTTGACTCAGCGCGGTTAAATAAAAGTATTGAAAATCAAAAAATCAAAAAAACAGCTGAAAAAGTTTTTAAAAATCGAAAAGCATTATGTTTAGGCTTTAGCTACCTTTTTAGAGAACTTTGTTTAAAATCTAATATTGAAGTGAAAATTATTAAAGGCATTACTAAAACTTCAGCAAACAATATTGAAAACCCAAATTATTTAAAAAATCATGCATGGAATGCTGTAAAAATCAATAATAAATGGAAACTTATCGATGTAACGTTCTCTTCTGGTTATTTAAATAATACTACAGGTAAATGGGTTAAGTTTTTTAACGATTTCTATTTCTTTACAAATCCCAAAAAATTCTTAACATCACATTTGCCAGCTCAAGCTGAATTTCAATTTATTGCAAATCCATTAAGTACGGAAGATTTTTTTTCTCGTCCTATTTATTATAGAAAGTATTTTGAAAGCGGCTTACAACTCTCAGACTCTCAAAGTGGTCTTTTGCAAATCATTGGTAATAGCAAAAAAGTTAGTATCAGCTTTAAAAGTAAAAATTACAATGGTACTATATACTACAAGTTTAACAATGAAAGTACACTAAAAAGGTTATCATTAACAAAAAATGATATGAATAATTACATAGCATATTTAAAATGTAAATCAAAGAGATCTAAATTCTTAAGTCTATACTATAAAAATGAAAAGATTTTAGACTTTAAGATTGAAGGATAATCTATAAAACACTTAAAATACCTATCACAATAAGTGCTATACCAATAATAGCTTTAAAAGGCATTAGCTTATCAGAAAGTTTTCTAAGTGAACCTTCCAAAGCAGGAACTTTACCAAATGCATGAGTTAACAAGAGTATACCTCCCAAAATACTTACTAGTCCCAATAGACTAAATTTTAAAATCGGAAGTACCACTAGTGCTCCACCTATAACGGTTTGAAAAGGGGTTAATACACCAGCAATTTTGTTAAAAAAATTGCTTTCACCATCCCATTTATCGAGAGTTGCCAGTCCAAGTAAGATTCCACCAGAGATTTGAGCTATTGCAAAAAGAAGACCAATCATGTTATTTTAATTTTTATTATTAGTCGCTAAATTTTTTATTCTGTTACATTGAGTATTGATAGAAATCATATGTAATCTACTTTAATGCTCAATCATAAATTTAGTTAATATCTTCTAAAATAGTTTTGTGAGAATGAAATAAATTTATTTACTTTGTATTTCAAAGTACTTTTTATTATGAGCAACGAAGATTATTTAAAAGACATCAGCGAGATCAAAAGTTTAATGAACAAATCGTCTCGTTTTATATCATTGAGTGGTTTATCTGGAATCTTAGCTGGTATCTATGCTTTAATTGGAGCTGCCGTTGCTTATTGGTTGGTAGTCACCTATAGTGGTGGTAAGCTATACATATTTAATGGGTGGGTATTTTGGGCAAGCATGCTAGTGCTACTTATGGTAGCCTTTTTAAGTGCCTTAACTGGTATTATACTTACAACTAGAAAGGCTAAAAAAAATAATGAAAAAATATGGGATAGCTCCTCACGTCGATTATTGTTCAATTTCTTAATTCCACTAATAGTTGGTGGTATTTACTGTTTTATAATATTAAACCAGGGACGATATGGACAAACTGGAGGGTTAATGCTTATCTTCTACGGTTTAGCTCTGGTTAGTGCATCAAAATATAGTATTGGTGATATTAAATATTTAGGGTATATAGAAATTATTTTAGGACTAATAGCTAGCTATTATCCTGGCTATGGATTTTGGCTATGGGTTATTGGCTTTGGTATTATGCATATTTTATATGGAACCTGGATGCATTTTAAATACGATACTAAATCATAGTATAATGAAAAACATTATTAACATCCTGTTATTAGTAATAGTTACCATTACACTTTCATGTAGTCGTAACGAAGGAAATTTTACCATTTCTAATGAAAGTGATTTTGATATAGATTCTTTATATCTGATACCAGATTCTAAAAAACAAATTATCGAAATAAAGAAAGGAGAGCAGGTAAATCTTGATATAAAAATGGATGAAGTTAAATCTGATGGAAGTTATCTTATCTCGTTCGTAAATTCGTCAACTAATCAAAAAAAATCAAAAAGTTTTGGATATTATACTAATGGCTATCAAATGGAAGATATTATTAATATCAGAATTTTAAACGATACTATTTTGATTAGTGCTAAATTCGATGACATATTCTAACTAAAAAGAGGTTCCTGCCTTAGCAGGAAATTATGAGCATAATCACAAACATAAACAAACTTTTTGACCACAGGATACGACTGGGTATTATGTCTGTTCTAATGGTTAATGAGTATGCTGATTTTAATACCTTAAAAGAGTTGTTAGGAGCTACAGACGGTAATTTAGCAAGTCATACCAAGGCTTTAGAAAAAGCAGAATATATACTGGTAGAAAAACAATTTATAGGTCGAAAACCAAATACGAGATATAGCGCTACTAAACTCGGTAAAGCAGAATTTAGAAAACATATTGAAGCACTAGAAAAATTGATAAAGAAAACATAATCTATTTTTTTAATTATTTACTTTGAAAAACAAAGTACTTTAAACACAACATGTAATGAAAAAATTTGCCGTTGAACCAAATCAAACCCATCTACTATGAACAACCTATTTCACAAAATAAAAGCTTTAAGAAAACAACTAATCATTTGGATGTTTGAACATTCTCAACGTATGTACACTTCATTATTTAAAAATCATGAATCCTGGAATATCACAAAAGCTGATTTACTAAATCTACCAGAACCTACTTTTGGAAGACATTTGGGCAAATTCTTAGATGAAAATAATTTTGAACTCATTCCTAAAGTAGAGCGTCACGATTGTTATCATGTACTTTGTGGTTACAGTACCAAAGTCGAAGATGAAATCGCTTTGCAATGCCTTTGCTATGGTAATGGTAAACGAAGCCCATATCTATATGGAGCTATCTTACTAGGTGTTGCTATACTTCCAGACTATTATAAGTACTACTACAAGTCTTATAAAGCTGGTAAGCACGCTAATCCTTTTCATCATTTCGACTATAGAAAGCTTCTAAATACATCTTTGAATGATTTACGAGCTATAATCTTTTCAAAGTCAACACTCATATATCAGAAAGCATAAAACATAATATAAAATCACGTCACCATGGAAAACACAGAAAAACAAAATACACCTAATCAACCTAATAAATTTGGAAATTGGTTAAAAACATCTATAACAGCACGAATGATTATCGTTGGTATCCTCGTAATGATTCTATTGATTCCTTTAACCTATGTTAATATCCTTATAGAAGAACGTGCATACCGACAGCAAGATGTGGTAAAAGAAATTAATAACAAATGGGGAAATGAAGTAACAATGTATGGCCCAATTTTAAAACTTCCATACAAGACCTACTCAGAAACTTCAACCTTTAACGAAAAAACTAAAGCATATATAAAAGAAACTAAAACACATATTAATTATGCTTACATATTTCCTGAAACCCTAAGCACCAATGCAAATGTAAAATCAAAATCGTTGCACTTAGGAAATTTTGAATCTGCAGTTTTTACTTCAAAAATAAGATTGAATGGCCGTTTTAATACCATAGACTTAAGTTCTAAAGATATTAAACAAGAGGATATTATGTGGAATAAAGCATCAATGCTGTTTAAAACCACCAATTTAAAAGGTATAAAAACTGAAATGGAAATTAAGCTTAATGGAAATTCTTACCCCTTTGAAACAAATTTTAGTGAAAACAATAATTATAAAAATCACTTAGATGAGCTAGAAACAGGCTTCTTAAATGAAGTTATGCTGAAAAACACTTTTAAATATGATATGAATATCACTTATGATGGTAGTGAGCAAATAAAGCTTATACCTGTTGGTAAGACTACAGTAATGTCTATGGATTCTAATTGGGCAGACCCTGGATTTATTGGTAATTACTCACCTAATGACGAGACCCGAAGTATTACAAAAGATGGTTTTAAAGTAGATTGGAAAGTCCTTTCTATTAACCGTGCTTTTTCCAATATGTACTTCAATAAAATTCCAAATCTAAATCAGTTTGCCTTTGGAACTAAGTTCGTTGTTTTAGTCGATGAATACCAAAAAAGTGAACGCTCGGCCAAATATGGATTTTTAGTTATAGGCTTAACTTTTTTGTTGTTTTTTCTTATTCAAACTTTGAGTAAAATACACATTCATCCTTTTCAGTATTTAATGATTGGGTTAGCATTGATTATGTTCTATACATTGTTAGTATCCATATCAGAGCATAGTAACTTTTTAAAAGCATACTTAATTGCAGGCGTTTCGGTTGTTCTACTGATAACACTTTATTCAAAATCTATACTCAAAAACATTAAGTTCCCAGCTTTTATAGGCATTTCATTAACAGCATTATACGCTTTTATCTATGTAGTTATTCAACTAGAAAATTATGCTTTACTCGTTGGTAGTATTGGCCTATTTATAATCTTAGCGATAGTAATGTATGTGTCACGAAAAATAGATTGGCACAATGGTTAGGTTAGTGTGATGCGCCTCGCTCATAAGTTATTCTGTAAAAAATAAGCGAGGTTTCATTAAATCATAAACGTTATGAAAGTTATCCAAAACATAAAAAACACTTGTAAAATTACTGCTCTGGTAAGTTTTATAATAGGTACTATTTTGGTAATTCTATTTGCAATAACAAGAACATACACTCCAATAGTGACTATAGGCATATTCTATGTCTACATCGCTGTGATAATTAATCTTTTAATATTCATTTCTGTATTACTATCAGCATTTTATTTTTGGAAATATAGGCTAGAACTATTTTACCATTGCGGCTTATTATTAATGAATATACCCATAGCTATAGCATATTTTATCATTGTATTAAAATTAATTGGTTTATAACTATGAAACTACGATTCAATAAACATTATTTAGCATTAGCCCATTCTATCTTTTTAATAGAATTAGCCATTGCATTTATTATAAAAACAGGATTTATCCGCTACACTTTTGGCGATTATCTCGTAGTCATTTTACTGTATGCAATTTTTAGAGGATGCACCAATCTGAGTGTGAGGGCCTCAGCTTTGGTCGTCCTCTTAATTGCCTATAGCATTGAATTGCTTCAACTCACGCCCTTCTTAACCTACTTTAATTTACAACATAGCTTTACAGCTAAACTTATTTTAGGAAGCACATTTCAGTTCGGAGATATTATTGCTTACACTTTAGGAATACTTACAGTTTTATTAATAGAATATTACAATGGAAACCATAAAAACACTGATACAGTCAAAATTTAAAACCTTATCCTTAGTCACAGTAGCTTTAGCGTTTAGCATTATAACGCTAATGGTAAGAATTAAGCTCAACAAGTCATTCTTCTATTTATTTCTAGTGTGGAATGTCTTTTTAGCCATTATACCATACTCCATCACCATGTATCTAAGCTCAAAAATAGCAATCAATAAACTTAAACTTGTACTTTGGTTTTTTGCTTGGTTAGCATTTTTACCTAATGCTCCTTATATCGTTACGGATTTAATTCACATTAGAGTTGGAAACGATTCACTCTTATGGTTAGACGTCTTGGTTGTGTTGTCTTTTACTTTAACTGGTTTACTCCTCTTCTACCTTTCTATCTTAGATATGCAAAAGTTAATTGCGTCAAAGTTTAAGCGTTTACCAATTACAACATTAACGCTGCTTATAATATTTCTATGTGGATTTGGAGTCTATCTCGGTCGATTTTTGCGCTATAACTCATGGGAAATTATTAGTAATCCTCAAGTTCTAATATCGGATGTATTTCATATTTTGTTATCGCCATTTCAAAATTCTGATGCTTGGTTATTTACTTTAGGCTTTAGTGGATTTTTATTGATTGGTTATTGGATTTTTAAAAACCTTATTAATTTCCATCCACATAATCTTGAAGGTAACTAAAACGTTCTGTCAATTGCCCATCTTCAGTAGTGATTCTGGCACGCTTTAAAATTCCTCTTTCATCATTATTAAAAAATGCAGGAATCACATGCTCTACAAAGGTTTCACCAAAACCTTCACTAGCATCTTTAGGTAATTCGCATGGTAAGTTATCAACTGCCATAACTGTTATTGCATCTTTAGCATCAAAAGCGGTTTCTTGTTCTGTTTGTGGATTGTAACCATAAAAGGGATCTGCAATGGTAGAAGGTCTAATTGTGCTTGCCACTGGCCCATCAATATCACAAGATACATCAGCCACTAAATTGATTCTAAATTCTGAATGCCTTGCATCTTCTCTGGTAAATAAGTATGGTGCATTATTCCCATAGAAATGCCCAGCAATAAAATAATCGGTTTGTTTAGCATAAGGCATAAAATTACTTTTATAACCTGTAGGATCTTTATAGAATTCTCGCTTATCACCTACTTTACCATCAGAGCGTTTAGCATACTCCATAACATCAGCCATAACGTAAACAGGTTCAGTAAATTTAGGTGTTGTTAAGTATAACGCATCACTAACCTCTTTGATCTCTAAATGGTCTAATATTTCTTTGGCCCCATAAGCTACTTTTCCTGTTCCAGTTAAAAGAATTTTAATATTAGGAATGGTAATTTTATCTAATTCAGCTTTTACTTCATTTAAATCAGCAAGTGTTTCAACTTTGGGTAAATTAAACAACCCGTTACGCAAACCTAAGGCTCTAAACCCATTGTAAGCACCAACTAAACCTGCATAACGTCCAAAACCTATTAACCTTGCTCCGCTTTGCTTTACAATAGTTTCATGATCGTACATTTCTATATTTTTCTCTAACATAGCTAACAACAACTTTCTATTGTAGGGTTGTTTTTTAATGGTATGAGAGAAATAGAAATATTTTTTATTGGGAATTAAATGCTCAACAGGAACCTCCTTAACACCAATCATAACATCAGCATCAGATACATCATCAGTAACCTCAAAACCTAACTTAGCGTAAGCTGAATCAGGAAATACTCTAATATCAGAGGATTCTACCACAAATTCTGCTTCAGGAAACTTGCTTCTGGCTTCTGCTAAGGTTTCTGGTGAAAAGACAACACGTCTATCTGGTGGGTTTTTACGTTCTTTTATTATGGCAAATTTCATAGTACTATTGATTTAAAAACTGACAAAACTGTCAATTTTTACTCTGGAAAAATTTTTGCACGAAAATAACTGGATTTAAGAGGTTGCACAACTTTTTTTGTAACTTCGCCATCCTTTTTATAAGAAAAGGGATATCATTTATTGATGAGACCCTGAAACTAGTTCAGGGTTAATTTGATTTCGCAAAACAAGATTTTGCTATCTCATTAAGGGGTCGACTGGTTTTGACAGCGAGATTAATTAAATGGTAAGCACGTCGTGTAATGGCATTGACACACGTAAAAGGCTAGACCAAATTTTAAACGGCGAGAATAACTACGCTTTAGCTGCATAATCTGAATTATAGTAAGATTAAGCCTCGGCTCACAAGGTGAGCAAGCTTTATGTCTCCAGAAAGCCTTAGTTAATGGCGTTCTTTTTAGAGGCATCGTAAATATTAACTAAGATCGGGTAGCGCTTTGATGCCTTTTCGAGATTTAGAAGCTAAGTTATAAGTAGGTTGTCTTTAACCAGCTTATAATCGAAAACTCAAGTATAGACTAAGCGTGTAGAAAGCTCTTTGGTTACTTGTTTGGACGAGGGTTCGAGTCCCTCCGACTCCACTATAAACCCTTGTATTTACCATAAATACAAGGGTTTTATTTTTTGGTTGATAATTGAGTTGATAATTGAGTTGATAATTTCCAATCATTTTAATGTAAATTTTAAATTATGAAAACAATAAGTACAACACTAACTTCTAAAGAAAGTAATCAACTATTGAAGAAAATAGACGAGTTCTTGGAAAACCAGATTAAAGAAAAACGTTCTAAGCTAAAACAGATGATTGATCATACAAATTGGAACGAAGTTGATTCCAAAAAGCTTCTCCTAAAACTAATCGAATATCAATCATAATTCACCAATTAAACGTCATATTGCTTACACGCTTAATTAACGTTTATTTACGTTAACTTTAGAAAAACTCAACGCAAACTTCGATTATAAATATCAACTGTTGCCTGTGAGTATTAACATCTAATAATTAATCATTATGGGTCCACACCAAAAATATTATATGAACCCAAGCAATAAATACTATTTAAAAAAATTACTTCAATTAAAAGAATCAAAGCATCTTTTTTTAAAGGATGACTATATAAATGAAATAGAAAAAATTAAGAAAGATTTGATAACAGAAATGATATTCTTTTCATACGAAAAAGACAACATCAATTTAAAAGACTTCTTTGAATTATAATTAGAAAATATGAGCTATAATATATCAGAACTAACCTCTATATTATTGAGGTCTAAGAACCTATTTGAAAATGGAGACATGACTAAAGAAGAATACAAAAAAACCTTAAATGAAATAGAAAAAGAGATTACGAGAATTGATATTGAATTTTTATTATCGAGAGATGGTAAAGAAAAAAGAAAACAGTAATCGCAACGTTTTTTTGTAAAACGTTTTTTCACGTTATCAACACGTTTAATTGAGCGTTAAAAAATGTTTATTCTCATCTGTTTTTCATTAAAAACCCTTATAAATAAAGAGTTTAATGTTATATAGTTCCCTTATAATTGTTAAGTAGAGACTATATAGAATTAAATGAAGGTTTTTAGGATTAAAAAACGGTAATCGCAACGTTAAAAAACGCAAAAACGATTCGCGTTACTTTTACGTTTCTTTCATGTTGAACATAGTAACGCAAAAAACGTATTTCGTGACGTATTCTTGTGACACGTTTTTTCACGTTATAAACACGTTAAATAAGGCGTTAAAATAACGTTTATTCTTATCTGTTTTTTATGAAAAAACTCTATAAACAAAGGAGTTAATGCTATATAACTACTTATGATTGTTTAATGAAGGTTTTTAGGATTAAAAAAGGTGATCGCAACGTTTGCTTCTAAACGTTGTATACTTTATTGTTTTTGATCTTATTTTCGTTCGATAAGTTATTTCTTTATCAGATAAATTTTTGCCACATCATCTTTCTTAATGAATAATAACTCCCTTTCTTTTTGAACATAATACTTGTTCTCATTTTGAAATATTAACTCTCCTTTTACCTTTTTACCATTCGAGAGTTCTAAAGAAATTTCAGACTTTTGGGCACCGCCAAAATTTGTTGGTATGTTAGAGTGAATGTGTGAACTGTATAAATACATTCCATAAACAATAAAAAAGGCTACTACTATAAATTTGAAAAATTTCTCAACTATATGATCGTAATCAAAATGGTTTTCTGTAAAAAATGACTTTATTGGCTCAAATTTCTTTTTACCATTTTGTGCCATTTCTATTTTAGCTTGAGCATTTTTTGCTGACAAAAAGATAGCAATAGCAAGGAATAAGAAAGTAGTTTGTGACTGCGCAAATTGTTTAAATTCAGGTATAAAAACATATGAATAAACAAAAACAAAAATAGACATTAGAATGAGAAGCCATTTAAAAAATGGAAAACTTATTCGATGAATTAATGTATTCCTTTCTTCATGAGTGAAAATTGCATCAGATAAATAAATGAATAGAAATACTCCCGGGATTCCAATTGATAACTTAGAGAATAAAAGGTACTCATTATTGTCAAATGGTAGACTAGTAATTCTGAGTAAGTAAAAAAGTCCATTTATGATAATGAAAAATTTAATTATAAGATGAGAAGTTATTAAAACATATGAATACTTCTTTAAGTTAAAAAAATCCAACTTAAATTGAAAAATAATATAGTATATAAATAAATATATCACGAAGGTTATTCCTGTAAAGATATTTCTCGGTTGAAGCAAATTGAAATCAACAATACCAAACCCCAATAAATACATATTATTTATTAGTATTCCTATTCCCGTTAAGCCAATTGATATAATAGATAATTTACCAATTATTGAGCTTAGAAAACCTGTATTCTGTTTGTTTGAACTTATATCTTTTGTCATTATAATATTTGATAGCGGTTTAGGGTATGGTTTTGTTGCGGAAAAATTCGCATGGTTCTTTTCTTTTAACTGAAAGACAGTAATTTAAAACGAACGGAACACGTCGTTAAGTGCTGTACTATTTCACAAATTATGTTTTAATCCTTTTTCAAAATGCCTGTTTTGTATTCCAATCTCTTTTAAAATACAAGAAAAAAGTAAAGCTCTGTTTGTTCGTGTTATTTCCGAGAGTTTTGACCCTTTTAATGCACGCTTTTCTAGTTTTTTAGTATAATGAGTATAATAATTCCTTGATGAAGTTGCTTTATGGCAATATTTATTCAAGTCTTGTATTTTTTCGATGATATACTCATTTTGATTGTTATTAACTAGCTCTTTTAATCGAGTTGCTAGACTTGGTTCATTACCAATTAATCTACTACTCAACCATTTTTTGTCTTCATCACTTAAATTAACTTGACTTTTAATATCTACAACAAGTTCTTCGAATTTTTCTTTGGAAATTCTTTCATTGTTGAAATTTCGTCGATGATAACTTTCTAATGCTCTTATACTGTCCATAAATTTATCTGAAGAAAATAAATATTTACTTTTAAAATGTTGAAGCATTAAAATAATTACTGATTCCATCTCATTATATAGCTTATACCAGTTCTGAATAATTTTTGGAAAATTATCCTCAACTTCTGAATATCTTACTATGTGTTGACCTTGATTTCTCAATTTATGTTTTTTACTGTAGAAAGAAGTACGGTAAAAACACTTGATGAATTTTTCTTCTTGGAATCTACCTTGTTCAGTAGTATAATCTTTGTCTTTTAACGTAATGTCAATAGGATAGCTTTGTTCAAAAGTAAGTAGAGTAATGAGCTGGACAAAGATGGTCACATCTTCAATTATTTTAGTATAATTAACTTTTTCAGAATAAATTAGATTTACATATGCTTCTTCTCTATATTTCACTGCATTGTAATCTGCATTCAAGCTAATAGGTGCATCGAAGCTAATGTATCCTTTACAATTTTCATCTAATTCAAATTCAATTCTAGGAACTTCTTCATAGTGCAAGGAATAAGAGCTACTTTGATTTCTAAAATCATGCTTCTGCCCAGTTTTAGATAACCATTGAAACAAATTGAATGGTTTAAATATTACTTTTTGAAAGTTTATTTCTGATTCTTCTTTGAAGTTATGACCTTTTATAATTATAATTGGCTCATAAATTCCAATTGTAATTCCAGTATGGTTAGTTACTTTTTTTGTTCTATACCAATTATCAATTAAGGTAATTTCTCCATGATTTGTTTTACCCAAAATTATTTCTTTGCTAGACCGGTCAAGAAAACTTGGATTAAATGTACCGAATAATTCTAATTTTCCACCAAATTCAGGGTCGAAGGTTAAAGTTCCATTTATCCAATCTTCATCATCTGGTAACTTCCACTGCCCTTTATATTCTATCTTCGATGTCATTCTGTATTGAATCTAATGGATTTGTGTATGAAACGTAGCGCGCAAAAAGACACTAACTTTTCGGATAAACACAAATCCGAATTTTTATACTTTATTTTAACTCTTCTCTTTAAAGCCAAATTAAAAATTTGGCGATTTTTGAAAGTAAACGCAAACATTTCAGTTTAGCACTTACTAGCTATGTTTTATACACGTTGATGTAACCAGTTATATTTTCATTAGTTCATCAATAGTTTTTTGTTTAATATTACTATAAACATCTTTTATGTTATTCTCAAAAATAAAGACATTGATGTCATAATCTCCTTTACCGAATAAATGCTGACTAGTCATTTTTACAGTAGCATAGGTTTTATTATTTTTAAATCGTTCAAGAAGCTCTTCGATTTTTACAATTGAATGATTGAGTAACATCCTATATTCGAAAAAACTATCATCTTTTTCCATTTCCTTTTTTATCATATCTGTTGTAATGTCGATAAATGAATATGGATTAGTTTCTATTCCATTTGGAGAAATAAACATTTTTTGTATTCTATATTTATGGTTTTCAGCCTCGTTCTGCTTTATTCCTTTTATTTGTGCAGAACAAAATATTTCGAGTTCAGTTAATCCGTGAATTTTTGAAATATTGAGCAAATCAGTAGTTATTACTGATAATTTCTCTTGATTTAAAGTTAGTCTTTTTAATATTTCAGAAATTTTGTCAGACAATGTAAGTTTTAAATTTCCAGGTAATGATTTGAACCAATCATTAATTCTGATAACATCAATCGCATTAGCTTCTGTATTCGAAGAGCCATTTCGATAATAAACTTTTCCAACCTCAAGACCTTTTAACTTTACAGTCGGTGTAATTGGTAATTCGTATTTTACTATTGGAAATTCAAGAATTCCAATCTTTTTGTTTTCATAATTCAGTTCGTAATATTTGAAAAATGGTCGTGGAAAAACTTTGTCTTTTACTTTCTCTTGAAGAATTGAGTCATCTATTGAATTTTTTAGCCCAATCAACTCTATATTTTTGTCCGCTTTTTCTTTTATTCCAAAAAGAATAAACCCATTTTCGTTTCTAATTGTATTTGAAAAACTAATAACGTCTTTTATGAATTTTGCAGTGTTTTTTAAGTCTCTGTCATTTGCAAAATCATAAAAGCCTTCTTTAAAATCTAAAGTTGAAGATTCACTTTTTTCAAGAATTTTAAGTAGTTCTTCGGTTGAAATCATTAATTCAGTTCGTGATTTGGTTTAATTGGCTACAACGAGAAAACAAAAACAATGTCTTTATCCCCACTATGATAAACACTAATAAAAATACACTTATATAAGCAACAACAATAATTTTTTGGTTATTTTTTGGTTATTTTTTGGTTGTTTTTTGGTTGTTTTTTGGTTGTTTTTTGGTTGTTTTTTGGTTGTTAATATGCCAAAATCAGCTAAAAAATCCATATAGACAAAGAGATTTAAGAATAACAACTATTTCAACAACAATATTAATTTTCACACCTCATTTCTTTTTTAATTAAATCTATGTTTACGATTTTTCCAATTCTATCAGATCCTAACCTAGTTCTAAGCATTATGTCTAAATTAGTAAGAGATTTGTCTTCCTTGTCTGCTATTATAACTCTATCAAATGCTGTATTTAGGTAATATTTTAGAGAGCTGTAATCTGTATAATCACGTAAGAATATATAAAAAAGAAATCCTCTACGATCTTCTTTCTCTCTAAATTTAATATCAACTCTCACATTATCCATTTCCGAATCATACTTTGACATTTTATCTAGTTCATTCTTTATCTCCAAGAATACTTTATTTCTATTATATTTCTGCCTTTCAGTCACCATATATCATGATACTTCGAAAGTTTTCATGTAGCATGTGTAGCAAAATCTTAAAAAATCTATATAACTATATATGTACTTCATATACGCATTATTTTTAAAAACACTACACATGCTACACTTTTTCTTTTAATGAAAAAGAAAACCACATCCCATAACTAGCTCTACCTTTACTAAAAACATAGCCTTTGTAAGCACTATATTTTTCTACCCACTCCATAAGTCTAGAAGTCTCCTTGTTTAAAAAAAGGTATTTATCACCATAAATATTTATTAGCTTAGATCTCATGTCTGGTAAAGAATATTTTGTCATGGAAGTGTAATCAACTTCCATCAGTTCAAAGAAATCTGCTGAAGTCTCATTTTTAAGCTTTTTGAGTATAAGCTCTTCATTATTATAAACTATTAATCCCTCTTTTAAAAACGTTTGAAGACAGAGCGACATGAAAAAATCAAATTTGGACCATTCGTTATCATCCCAGTCATAGAAAAATTCATGATGAAAATCATTTGAAGGTGTATGATCTGAATTATAGAAACTGTTTAGAAAAATATCGAACCTTCTCCTTTTATGACTTGAAGAGCTCCCTTTTATAGTATAGTTTGTAGTAAAAGCAAACTTTGGGCTTTCTTTATAAGGTATAATTAATGCTCCTTTATGCTTTTTCTCAACTGTCATTTCATCTGTTAAAAGAGAAAAATAATCATCAAAAATCACATTTCTAGGTGGATCATCTATTGATATTACACAAGTCGTACTCGTTACACCTTGTAGAAAAAAACGATTCCTGGATGGATCAGCATTCTTACCATTGATGATTAAAGTAGGTCGGATTTTACTAACGGATTTTACTATTAAACCTTTACCACTTCCACCTTGCTCATCTTTTTCAGAAAGGTTCTCATCATTAATGATTATTGCCTTTGTTAATCTTTGGTCTTTATATTTGTGTATCAAATTTCCAATTGCAGAAATAATACTCTTATAATGTTCTTCATTATTTGTTGAGTTTCGAAGACATTTATTATAAACATTTGGACTATCTTCATAGCACTCAATAAGAGAAAAACACCTATTTATTATATGATTTTGCCATACAAAATTTTTAAGATCCACATATGGTATTATAATAACATCCTTTTTAGTGACTTTCACTACACCATTTAAATAAGCTATATAACCAATATCTACAACATCTTTTAGAGGCTCAAACTCAACATCTTTGATACCGTGGATAAGCCCATTGTTTTTTAAGATTAAAGATTCACCTTGCTTATAATAAGCATTAATTAACTGATTATCGTCAAAGGATTCTACATGACTTAAAAGAAATTTAAAAATTGATTCTTTTGTGACCTCTGAACCAACATTATCTATAACTCGGATTAGCTGTTCTCGATAATTTCTAAATCCATTTTCATGTAGAAAACTTAAAATTAAGGTATGTTCAAAAGTAATAACTCGAGAACCAGATTTTATAATTTCGCTATGAATTAAGTCTTTATCGCTATCCAAATAAACTACTCTGGTATCACTAGAATTATTAAAGCCTGTAGTGGCTATTTTTTTGTTATCTTGCATCTGTTTGTTGCTGTTATAATAAACAATATTAAAACCCTATAGTACTGGTAATGCTATAGGGTTTCTCTTTTTATTTTCTTTGATACCTTAATGACTTCACTTCTTTAAGTGCATCATCAAGATCTACACGTTTAATAAAAACTCTACGACCTATTTTAAAAGCTGGTAATATTCCCTTTTTGATGTAATTATGTACTGTGAGATCTGTAACTCCTAATTCTTCAGAAACTTCTTGTACAGACAATTTCTCATTTTTATTTATTGCATTGAAAGGTTCTAATTTACGATCAATGAGATTTTCTAAATGTTCAAATAATTCAGATTTAGAAATATTTTGGAGTTGAACAATACTATTCATGCGATAATGTTTTAATTAACAATACCGCTAAACTAAATTGAATTAAAAAATTCAATTCATTATAGTAACTACGGAGTAGGTACTATGAATAAAAAAAGCATTAATAAATACCTTTAATTTCTTTATTTGCTATATTAAGTGCACTAGGTTTTAAAAACTTTTTACAATTTAAAATCTTATCTCTTCTAGTGGCTTTTAGTCGAAGATTCTTTTTAGTAGATATTTCTATATAGTTTTTTTTAATGTTAGTCCAATTCGTATTGAATCTTTCACCAAGTTCTTTATGTGCTGCGTCAGAGGGAAATTGTTCGACTGTAAATGATTCTCTTGCCTCCTTCATGTAGTATGCATAATAAGCTATCTCCAAAGCACTTAATTTATTTTTGGAATGTGAATTAAGCTTCAAATTGTCAATTTCTCTTTTAATGTATTCTAAAATACATTTTTTATCAAAGCAATTAGACCATTCATGTAAAAATTCTTTTAGCTCTTCATGTTCATTATTTAAAATAATTTCCCATAAGCAATTGGAAATATCCAAATCTCGTATTTGTATCTCATCTGGATCTGTTAAACAAGAAATAAACTGAAATTTCGATGTCAAATAATCAATTAAGAATTGATTAGAATTTCCAATTTGAACATCAAAGTAAGTATCCCAATTATAGTAATTAGTATCATCCGCCATATACTCTGGAAATCCCAATTGATCTTCATTATAAATTTCAGAATATTTTTTTTCTAAATATTTGATTTTAGAATCTTTATTCAGACACCCCTTTAAACTATGCTCTAAAGAATTAATTTCTAGAGTATACCCACCCGAAAGATGTTTTTCGACACAGAACTGTAACAAATAATATAATTCCTTATAAAACTCTTTTGAAATAAAATATGAAGTCTTATCATAAAAAATAGAGTATTCAAAACTTTTAGATTCTTCAGCTTTAATTGATGACTTATTAACTTCTGTTTGAAATGTACTTTTGCTTATAACATTTTTATCAAGTAGGATCTCTATTATTTCTTTGTTTAAAATATCAAGACTGTAATTTTGCAAAACACCGAAAAACTTGATTTCATTCATATATTAAGCTTTTTTGAGTTTAGGCAATTCCATACTACCAAAGGCCAATTTCATCGCATCTATTTTGGCTTCAGTATCAACTTTGTAATAACTGGTAAAAGTTTTTAAGTCTCGATGACCTGTCATTTTCATGATTGTTTTATCGGCTATGCCTTTCTTTTTCATTATCGTTATAAAACTTCGCCTTGCAGTATGCGTAGATATCCTATTAAAGAATGGTTTTACAATAATCTCTTTTTGTTTATTCTTATTCCTGGTATATTCTACATCAAAATCAAATTCAGCATTCATAAACACTTGCTTGATTAATTCATTCTGTTTTTGATTAGAAATTATTGGTAAACTATAATTGTACTTTTTCAAAATGTACTTCGTAATTTCAAACAACGGAATCTCCCTAGCTTCTTTAGTAACATCTTTATCTTCTTTAATTATCAAGACGTCATTAATAACCGTTCTTTTATTTACTAATGCCAATTCACCGTACCTTAAACCAGTTAGGCATTGAAAAACAAAAACATCCCTAACCTTTTCCAATGATTTTGATTTAGTATTAAAATCAAATATTTTTTTTATTTGACTAAGGTTTAATGCTACTTCTTGAGTGATTACACGTTCTGGCTTTTTAAAGTATCTAAAGTTATCATTATATGTGTGATTTTTTCTATAAGCCCAATACATAAAAGTTTTGAACAACCCAACATTTCTAGCAAATGTATTAGTCCCATGATCTAATTCTGTATAGCAATAATCTGTATAATCAGTGTAAAATTTTTCGTTGATGTTTGAAAATGTGAGCTTATATGACGATTGCTTTTCAAAAGCCAAGAGGTGGTTTTTTATATTATTATATCGTTTTATTGTTGATGGCTTCCATTCCTTTCTTTTTATTTTTTCATTCATGAACTCATCGTAAGCATCATAGAAAACATTGCGCCCTTTTCTACTTTTTTTAAAAGTATCATCAAATTCTTTTTTAAGAATATCAGAAGTTAATGGTTCGTTAAGTTTTCTTTGTAGTGCCAGAGTACTTATAAAAGCTTCTGTATAACGTCCTAGCTGAATATTAATTGAGTTGGCATTTTGGCTACGATCTTCTTTCCTCCCTTTTAGTTTTGGTCTATTGTTTTTAAAACTCCAAAACTTAGGTAATATCTTTTCTCCTGTAGAATATTTGAATTGTTTACTCTCAGAACTGAAATAACATGAAAAGAGAATTAAACTTTCTTTATTGCCATTCGGTTCTTTGAGAAAGAATGTGTACTTCATATTACCGGTTGATAGTATAGTTGATAATTTGGTTGATAATTTTATTATATTCAAATATAATTCAAAATTATATTAAACAGTAAAAAATCACTATATTTGAAGAAATAACAAGGAAATTAGGTTTGTTTTTAATTATTAACAACTAATAAGTTCAATAGCCTCCGACTCCACAGAGTAGAGCCCATAACCTTCTTTGGTTATGGGCTAATATATGTGATTTATATAGATTGCTTAAATATTCAAGAACTGGCATCTTCTTTTTAAGCAAATCAGTATTTTCAGAATGTTTTTCAGTTTATTATTAATTGTATCTAACACTATCAATAAAGCTAAGAAGATTTTTGGTTTAACACTTATAGTTAACATTATTTCATTTAAAAATATCCCCTTTTTAATAGATTAAAAAAAATTCAGGAGAATTAATCTTTAAGTTGTTTAATGTGTATAAGAATAATTTTTTAAATTATGCATATTATAAAAGAATGGTATTCTTTGTAAGATTTTTTCAACCTAATTGACTAAGGCAGCTAATAATTATAAATGAAAGACAAAATTTTGAAGTTACAAAGCAAGGTAAATATGGAAACCATTTATGGTAATTTTAACATAGCTACCTTTACAGATTCTACTGAAGATTTAATGCCTCATATTGCGCTGTTTACAGATCAACATAATTGGAGTGAAAATTTACCTGTTAGAATTCACTCCGAGTGTATGACAGGCGACCTCTTTGGCTCTAAACGTTGTGAATGTGGTGAACAATTACAACATTCGTTAAAGTTTATTCAAGAACATTCGGGCATTTTAATATATCTAAGACAAGAAGGCAGAGGTATTGGTATTATTAACAAGTTAAAAGCCTACTGTTTGCAAGATGAGGGTTATAATACTGCAGAAGCCAACAAAATGCTTGGTTTTGAAGAAGACCAAAGGCAATATAACGATGCCATAAAAATTTTAGATTATTTTAATGTAAAAAATATAAGATTACTTACTAATAATCCTGATAAATTGGATTTTTTCAATGATAAAAAAATTAATGTTGTTGAGAGAATACCTATAGAATCCCATCCAAATGAAACTAATTACAGTTATCTAAAAACTAAAAAAGATCATTTCGGGCATTTTTTGACAAAATTATGAAAGTAGATGATACGCTTTGGCAAAAATTACTGGAGTTAAAGAACAAAACAATAACTAAGAATATTTTGGGTTGGGCTTTTAATGGCAAGTCTTTCTCTGAAATATATAGTATTGTAAACCTTAATACTAATTACACTGCTATTTTGCTAAAGTCTAACAGCGAGCTCTCTGAAAACACTAATTTATCAAGCTACAGACGTATAAAAATTCCTTTTGAAGGACTTTTGTTTTTTGTTTATACAAATATTTCAAGTGAATTGCTTGCTGTCTTACAAAATTATTGGCCATTGAGTGTATTATGCCACCTCAACACAAATCTACCCTATATATTCATTCATTCTGCAACATCACTTGATGGTTATTTGGCAACTACCTCTGGTTCTTCTCAGTGGATTGGTAATGATGAAAACTTAATTCATGCGCATAGATTACGAGCTCTTTTTGATAGCGTTTTAGTAGGAGGAAAAACCGTTTTAAACGATAAACCCTCACTAAATGTTAGACATGTAAAAGGAGATAATCCTAAAAGATTAATTCTGTCAAACAAGTGTAAAAATTTATCTTCACTAAAAAAGATTGCTAATTGTAAAACTTATTTACTTAGAGATCTAGAGTATAGTTATGACGATTACACCAATCATTTCGATAAAATTATATCGTTTAAAGGAAAATCCAAAAAAGATAAAATATTAGATCTTCTTCAAAAATGCAAAGATGAAAACATAACATCCATACTAATTGAAGGTGGTGGCACTACTCTAAGTACATTTATCGAAACCAAATTCGCTAAGACCATTCAATTTCATATTTCCCCAATGCTATTTGGAAGTGGTATTAAAGCTGTAAAATTACCAGCAGTAAATCTTGTAAATGAAACTCATAAACTTAAAAACATGTATGTAACGCAGATAGGTAATTCGTTTATGATAACAGCAGGTTTGGTATGATTAGATCGTTATGGCATACTTCAACACAAACTGAGATTAGATCTACTAAGGTACCTAACAATATATCTTTGAAGCACTATGTTGAGAGCAAATACTCTATGATTAGCCTGGGGACTGAATCCTTAGTATTAAATAAAAGGGTTCCCAAAACTATTCAGAATTACATGACTATTCCTTATATGGAAGGTAGCTTCAATTTACCTATAAAATACGGTTATGCCTTATCTGGTATTATAGAAAATGGTGAAAAAGTTCATCTTATGCATCCTCACCAAAATAACTGTATAGTTGATGCACCTTCAATTTTTAATGCATGTCAAGATCTTCCGTTAAAACGCATACCACTTATTAGTAATCTGGAAACGGTTATAAATGCTATATGGGATAGTGATATAGACCAAGACAAAACTATAGCAATTAGCGGTTTTGGTAATATAGGATCATTATTAGCAGTTACATTGAAATATCATTATAACTTAAACGTAAAGATCATAGAAGTTAATTTGTGGAGAAAACTAAAGGCATCAGAATTAGGTTTTGAAATCTATGAAGGTAACGGTAGTTTTGATATCATTTTTAATACTGCTGCCAATGAAGAAGCGCTCCAATTTTGTATTGATAATACAAATGAAGAAGGGCAAATTATAGAATTAAGTTGGTACGGCACATCGAAAACAACTGTGAAGTTTGGTGAGAATTTTCATAAAAACAGACTGCGATTAATTGCTAGTCAAGTTTCAAGAATTCCAATACGCAAACGCAAGGAATTTGATTATTACAAACGTAAGTTGTTAGCAGTAGATATTTTAAGGCATAATATATTTGATAAATTGATTACCACCATAATTCCTTTTGAAGATGCCCCTGCTTTTTTTAATGCCTTACGAAATAACGATGTTTCAAATGGTCTTATTTATCTCATAAAATATTAAAATATGTATACTGTAAAAGTTAGAAATTCTATAATGATAGCACATTCTCTACCACATCCTTTTTTTGGTCCGGCTCAAAATATGCATGGCGCTACATATGTAGTGGATGTTACATTTTATTCTAAAGATATAGATGCCCACAATGTGGTCATAGATATAGGTAAAGCCAAGGAAGTGACTAGTGAGGTTTTAAGTCATTTAAATTATAAAAATTTGGATGAATTGCCACAGTTTAAGGATAAACTAACTACAACTGAATTTATGGCCAAATATATACATGATAGCATAAAAGAAAAGGTCAATGCGTTTTTTGAAGGGCAAATAAGCGTCTGCTTAGGTGAAACACATGATGCTTGGGCAAGCTACTCTGGTAAATAAACTATGATGGATATATTGAGTGATAAACATATTGAAACCTGGAGTATTTACAATGCTTTTGCAATGACCACTGCTTTAATCATAGCTTTAGTTAGTAAGCAATTAAGCATACTACTGGTCGTGTTTTCAATATCCATAATAGCATTGATTTTTATAAATCGTAAAAAATTACTTAATACAAGACCAATTTTTGGTATAGCGAATACTTTAACATTGGTAAGATTTTTAATTATTGTTTTAAGTTTTTATTTGATAAGCTTTAATGATACCAACTTACTTTTTTATAGCCTAAGTATAGCCGTAATATTGGATTTTTTTGATGGAATTGCTGCGCGTTATTTTAATGAATCCTCATTTTTTGGTCAATATTTTGACATGGAAATTGATGCGTTTTTTGTACTAATAATGTGCTATTTTTATTATACATACGGAGGTGTCTCGTGGTGGATTTTAATCCCTGGAGCATTAAGGTATCTTTTTAGAATATACACATTTTGTTTTCCAAAACCAGACGTCAAAGAAGACAAAAAGACATATGCAACCGTAATAGCCGCCAGTTATTTTATTATTTTATTAATTGGTTTAATCACTAGCGGCACTATTCAATTCTTAATCTTACTTATTGGATCATTGGCTATAGCGGTTTCATTTTTAATAGGAATTATTCAATACCATAAATGATACTGTAGATGAAAATTCAATTTATAAATTGCATACCTCTCAACGTTATTTCTGGTGGAAACATATACAATATTCAAATTATTGAAAGTTTACGACAAAATAATTTTGAAGTAGATTACAACCTTACTCCTTCAGATAAAAATTATGATATTACTATTGTTGACAGTCTTTGCATGGAAGAGATCGATACCAAATCCCTAAAACTTACACATCGTATTATAGCTCTTATACACCTTATACCTGAATTACCTTCTAATATTATTGATTTCTACAGAACTAACTCCTCATTTATTGTAACAGGAAACCCCATAAAACAAGAATTGATGGCAAAATGGAAACTCAGTAACGACAATATCTTTGTTATAAGGCCAGGCATACCTAATCACTGGAAGGCTAAAAATAACCACAGTATCAAGATCACTAACATAGTTATTAATGCTAATTTCATAGAGAGGAAACGTTATGAGTGGTTAATACCTATTTTAAAAAATATCAACAAATCCAATATTATAATACATATTATTGGAAATAACACCATAGAACCTAATTATGCTAAATCTATATGCAAGTCGTTAAAAAACAAGAGCTTAAAAAACCGTATCCATTTTTATTTTAATATTAGTCAAGATGAGATTTACAAAAAACTTGTTACAGCAGATTTATTTTTAAGTTTATCAAAGTACGAATCCTTTGGGATGTCAATTTTTGAAGCTATTTCAGTTGGCACTCCATGTTTAGCATTCCTTACAGGTGATATAGATCTATTTAACCAATATCCTAATTACATTGGTATAGAAAATCATAATATGGAAAAATTCTCAACCGTACTAAAAGATTTACACGAAGGAAAAATTGCGGATTATAATTTTAATATATCCCAACTCCCTATCAACAGAACTTGGGATAAGGTTAATTACGAATTTCAAACATTATTAAAGGGCTAATGCTAGACCTATTAATACATATAAGTTTTGCTATTTTCTATATCTCTTTAGGATATGAAATTATTTATGTAAATATCCCAAGCGTAGTTTCTACAAAAAAAATATTTTCTTTAAATAATGGAGATACTGAATATTTTTCTGAGAAAACAGAACAAATTTTCAAATGGTCAAAAACAAAAAAAATCATTGTTTTTGTTTTACCTCTTATAGTCACATATATATTATATCTATTACCGTTACTTTATCATTTAGATATGTTAGAGCCTCTTTATACAAACAGTAGTATGGCATATTTAGGTGTAGTTTTAGTTATAGTTGGTAGGATTATTAATATTCTATTTATACATCAAGCCAAAAGAAAAAGGATTAATAATGTTTTAATAACAGAAGGTATTTTTAAATTCTCCAGAAATCCTTGCCAAACAGGACTATACATTAGTTTAATTGGCCTTAACCTTATTTATCCTTCTCTAATATATATAGTATGCTTCATCACTTATGCTATTAGTATTCATTTTAGAATAATTATGGAAGAAGAATATTTAGAAAAAAAATTTAAAAAAGACTATATCTTATATAAAAGTAAAACAAGACGTTACTTATGACAGCAAATAGGCAACAAGAAGTTACAAAATGGTTTAACGGCACCTATTCTAAAAGAGGTAACTGGTATTTAAGACCTACAAAAGCATATTACATTTTTTTAGAGTTATTAGGCGCTAAAGAAGGTCAAAAATATCTCGATATTGCCTGCGGATTAGGTAGGCTATTAGAAGCTAGCACTGAATACGGATTAGACAGTTACGGCATTGATATCTCTAGTGTAGCTATAGAAAAAATAAAAGAAAAATTTCCGGATTTTAATGCAAGGGTTGCTAATGCTGAAGAGCTACCTTTTAATGATAAAACATTTGATCTGGTGACTTGTATTGGTTCTTTAGAGCGAATGCTAAACATCCCCTTAGCATTGCAAGAAATGCAAAGAGTAGGAAAGCAAGATTGCAACTACTGTATTTTGGTTCGTAATTCTGAAGCCAATAGCTGGAAGTACATTAAAGCCTTATTAAATCTAAAAAACAAAAAAGGACATCAAGATGCTAAAAATCTAGAAGAATGGACTACAATTTTTAAAACTGCTGGGTATAAAATAGATGGTGTATATCCCGACCAATACAGCATCATTAAAAAGCTTAAACTTAGATCATTCGGGTTAAAGAAAATAAACTATAAACAATTGGTTAATGACAACAACCCTATTACAAAAACAGAGAAATTTATTTTTTTATTAAAAAAAGATGTCTGAAGCTATAGTACAAAAATTATATAATCAATTATTTCTATTTGAAGGAAAAAATAAGAAAGCACCTTATCCTATTCATAAGAAATTAAAATCTGACACCTTTGGTTTTAATGACATTTATGAATGGATCACTAAGGCCTACTCCATAAATAGTAATGCAGCCATATTAGATGCAGGTTGTGGTGTTGGTTATGGTTCTCAATACTTAGCTAATTTTTATTCTTGTAAGGTAAAAGGTATAAGTATTAGTGATGAAGAAGTAAAAACAGCTAAAGCATTTGCTAAAAATGCTAGCATAAGTAACCTGGTTAGTTTCCAACAAAAATCATATGATAATTTAGAACCTAACAGCTTTGATTTTATACTAGCTATTGAATCTGTAAAGCATACTTTAAACATTCAAAAAACACTAAAATCACTTAAGAAAGCTTTAAAACCACATGGAAAACTGGTAATTATTGATGATTTATTAATCAATAATAATTACCCATCTCTTATAGATAAATATGCTAAGGATTGGGCACTAAAAGTTATCCTTAAAAAGGATGATTTTTTTCCCGATTTTACCATAAAAAAAGATCTTACGCCTTATTTAAATACTAAAAATTATTTTAAACTGAACATTAATATTCTAATATTAACCATTCTAAAACCCATATTAACGATTGCCCCAATTATGAGAGGTGGTTTGTATTTAGAACAACTTTTTAAAAAAAATATGATGAAATATTGTGTAATAGAATACAGAAAGAAATAGAAAAATGACATCAACCCTAATTTTTATACTTAGTTTTTTAGGAATCAATTTTTTAGTTTTTATTCCTTATTGGCTTATTGGCCAATTTGCAAAGATTGATTACCCTAAAAAATCTTTTTTTGATGAAACCCCTTATTTCTTTTTAAAAAAAATACTTTACCAAAGATATTCTGACGACTTTTTTAGACTCATTTTTGAACTACAAATTCTCACATTGCTTTTATTAACAATTAATGAAAACTATACAAGTTATCTCAAAATACCATTTATTATAGTTACTACATTATCCTTTGTATACATAACCTATATTTCTGTTATTATAAAGATTTTTAAGAAGGAGCCAATGCTTTTAAACGATATAGATTTTGCAAAAACAGGAATCATGGTATATAAAAAAAAGATTCCCGTAGCAATTATAACTATACTTATTTGTATGACCTTAGTTGTTTTTTTAAGTTATAGCTTATCTGACATTTTAATCTATAATTCAAAGCAAATTAAAGGCAAATGGGTTTTCAGTAGCATTTTAATAATCAATATACTTGTATCATTATATTCTATAAAAAAGGTGAGCTATAGTATATATCATAGCTGTGTGAGTTTTTCTTTAATAAAACATTTCATTTTTAATTTGAAAAAATGTATAACTCTAAAACAATCACTAAAAACTCTAAATAATGATACCCCCTACAATTACACAAAAAACATTACACTAAAAAATACACCTAATGTTATTTTAATTTTTTTAGAATCTTATGGAAGCTTCGCTTTATCTGATGAAAAATATGGAATAGAGATCAAAAAAAAATTAAATGATATTAACACATCAATAAACACCAAAAACTATAAAACAGTTAGTACACTAAGTAAATCACCTATATCATCAGGAGGGTCATGGCTGAGCCATTCTAGTATTTTATTTGGAGCTAAAGTTAAAGATATTGCTGCACACGAAGTTATTTTTAGCCACACAGATTATGCTTCAAATCTAGAGTCATTACCCAAATTTTTAGACAATATTGGCTACCAAACAACTATGAGCACCACCTTATCCTATGATAAAAACGAGGTAGATTGGCAAAAAATAAAAAACACTTATCCTTTTGATCATTTAATGTTATATGATGATTTTAATTACAGAGGTAATAGAGTACCAATATTTGGAGACAGATTTTCTTTACCAGATGAATACTCTCTTAATTATGCTTATCACTCTTTATTAAATTCATCCCCATATTTTCTATGTGTAAGCACTATAAATTCTCACTATAATTATATTTCACCCATAAAAACATTGAATCATTGGGAGGATTATAACACAGAGGATTTTAAACTAACAGATGGTTTAAAAAAGAATAATCTAAAAAATTATTTTACTGCCATCCACTATCAATTAGATTATATACATAAGTTTTTATTAAATAATGATTTAGAAAACACTATTATGGTTTTAATTGGTGACCATCAGCCACCATTTATAACGCCTGCAGATATTGATAAGTCTACGCCAATACATGTGATTGCAAAAAACAATGATTTTATAAACGCATTTAAAGAGTTTAATTTCACTCAAGGTTTAGTTCCTAATCAGCAAACACAAAAACACGAATCTTTTTTTTCAAAATTTCTTTATGCTATAAATAAAGTCTATGGTGAAAATAAAAAAGCAGAGCTCCCAATTTTTGAAGACGGTATACATCTATATTAACTTATGAATTTTCTTAAAACAAAAAATCCTTTTAAATCCACACTGCTATTTGGTGTCTTTTCTGTTTTAAGATCTGGTATTTCATTATTACTACTTCCAATATTTCTTAACTACTTAAGTCCAGAAGACTATGGAATAGTTTCTCTTGTATTAATCTATTCAGGTATTATTGCAGTAATTGGGTCCTTAGGATTAAAAAATGCATTGTATACATTCTATTTCGATTTTAATAAAAAAGATCGGTTACGCGAATATCTAAGTAATTTATTTATAGTTCATTTATTATCATTTTTTTTAATCACCTGCATACATATTCTTTTTGGAAATAATATCTATGAATTAATTTTCACTTCAAATGAAGTATCGTTTTATGATTATGGCCTAATAGCTTTATTATCTGTCTTTTTTGAAGTTATAAATAAGCTCTATTTTGTTTTTCTAAAAAATGAAATTAACCTCAAAATTTATCTTAGATATACATTATGTCTTATAATTTTAACCGCTTTTTTTCAAATTATATTTGTAACTCAATATAATTTGAAAGCATACGGACTACTCTTAGGTGCTCTAATACCTAATATTATAATCTTCGTTTTAATTTCAATTTCAAACACTTATTTATTTAGATTTAAACTTAAAAAAAAGTTACTATACCCATCATTGAACTATAGTTTAAAATTATTACCCTTTTTGTTATTTTTTGCTTTCGAAAATCAAATAGACAAATATTTAATTGAGTTGAATCTTGGATTAAAAAGTGTTGGTTTATATACTTTATTAATAAAGTTATTAGGCTTACTTATAATATCTCTAAATGCAGTAGACGATGGCATAAGACCTTTTGTATATAGGGATTTAAAGGAAGGAAAAGCAACGGTAAATAAATATTTTAATCTTTACATTGGTTTTGGCATTCTTGTTCTTACTCTAGTAAATACTTTGGGATATAATTTAGAGTATATTATTAAAAATACTGAATATCTGGTAATTAAAGATTACATCTTCACTGGTTCGATTGTGTTTTTACTGGTTATACCTGTGAGATTTTATGGTCTTCTTTTGGTCTATTATAAAGAATCTCTTAAACTGTCTTCAGTAACTTTTATCAAAGTAATAATTATGATATTACTTATGATATTTCTTATCCCAAAATATAAATTATACGGAGCACTTTATGCTCTATCTATATCTTATGTGATTAACATTGCTATGTTTACTTACTTTCTTTTTAAGAAAGTGAATTTATTACCAAATAAAAAGACACTTGTCTATATCCTAATATTTATTTTAGGCTCTTATTTTATAAATACATATTATATCCAAGAGGTCTTATTTACTATAATCTATATGATAATTTCAATTGGCTTCTTCGTATTTTTTTATATCAAAGATGGGTACACAATACTGAAATAAAAATTTTAATCGTTTAAGTAATTGCACTAACAGTTTTTAGAATTCCATTAGGGAATCATATAGTTTTTTAACTCACCTTATTTTTTGATTGGCAAATAATTAAAATAAGCTAACATTCTTTGAAACAAAGGAAGCAGCATAATTATAACCAGAAGATGTTAGCTTTGTTACATTATTACCATTAGAATCCATTATATAGATATGATGATTATTACCTTTATTCCCTCTCTCAAAAACTATCTTTTTATCATCAGGCGACCACCTTCCTCTCATGTCTATTAAAGGATGATTGGTAAGTCTTACTTGTTCTTGGTTATCAAGATTAATAATATACAACTCCATGTTTCCATTTTCATTGCCATAGTAAAGTATTCTTTTACCATCATTAGATAATTGTGGCATTAATTTATCTCCACTACCTTTTGTAAGTACTTCTTTATTAGAACCATCAGGTTTCATTCGCATAATTTGATATGTTCCATTAACTTCTGAAGAATAATAAATCCTATTATCCTTTCCCCAGAAGGGCATTGTATCCGATCTTCCATCATTAGTAAGATTAATAAAACCACTACCATCTCTGTTCATTAAAAATATTTCGCTATTTCCTGTTCTTGAAGAAACAAATACAATTTTACTACCATCTAATGACCAAGAAGGACCATATTCTGCACTTCCAGAGTTTGTTAATTGTAAATATTCTTTCTTCTTAATGTCTAATAACCATATTTTCCACCACCCAACACGTTCTGAGGTAAAAACGATAAAATTTCCATCTGGAGACAACATTGGACTACTATCTTTTCTTGGGTTATTAGTAATTTGTTTGGTTTTTCCATTGGTATCTATAAGATGTATATTATCTGAATTGTTTATTTGTTTTGTATACAATATCTCATAAGACTGTTTACTTTTGCCTACAATACAGAATAACATTAAGGCTATTATTATACTGAATTTATTCATATCAATGTTTATTATTTTACTTTACCAAAGCCACGTCTCTACTATGTAGGCATAGCATCGAAATCTGAATTATTGGTTAATTATAATTCTACTTTTGATTGTTATCACTCAAAAAAACCTATTGATATTCGTAATAGAAAAGTGATTATTATTTTCATCCTAAAAGTATTAATCCCTTAAACGTTCTGCTCTATCTAGAAAACCTTTTCCTATGAGAGGCTCCATAACGTGCTTACCATTTTTAATGATTTCTATAGAGCTCTCAACCTCAATACTTTGTAATATTTTATGGCTTTTTTTAGCAGTATTCATCCAGTAGGTATCTTTATCTCCTACAATAAACTGAACTTTAACACCTTTTAGCTTTTTCATTTTTTCTGTATTACTATTATTAGGGTTTCCTGCCATTCCTGTAATTGCAGTGAAGTATTCTGGTATTTCCATTACTAAATCAAAAATACCAGCACTATTAGCGCTAAAACAAACGGTATGAAATTTATTGCCTTCTACATGATATTTTGTTTTTAAGTGCTCTAATAGTGCTTTTATTTCCTCTATTCTATTGGTAGCATTATAAATTTCGTAGTTGATCAGTATCCAACCCTGACTATCTTTAACTCCTCTCCAATAAAAGCTTTGATCACTTACAGATTCTATTTCGGATGGACCAATCATTACTGGATAGGTTTTACTAGAATCAAAGTCTAGCGGTAGCATAACTGTATATTGCAAAGCTTTTCCGTTATAAGTAAATGTTTCTAATTTTTGTTGACTAACTACTCGATTACAACTTAAGTAAAGTATAATCAAAACAGGTATAATGCTATATTTTCTCATGGCTTTGATTATTTAATTCCTGCTATTACACCATCTAAATAAGCGTGTTGGTTTTCTGGTGCTTTAGTTTTTGCCAATTTGTAATATTTTAAAGCCATTTTTTTATTACCATCTTTTAAGTAGGCTTCACCTAAACTATCTATAAAACCCCAAATAAATTGATGTTCTTTATTTTTTTCAACGTTATAAGTAAAAACTTCAATGGCTTCTTTGGTTTTCCCTAATCCTAATAATTGATATCCATACTGATTTAATTGATACGGTGTACCTGTTGGTATAGCTTCTTCCATAATCTTCTCTGAACCTGCGACATCTCCCTTTTTTAATAATAAGCCTGCTTTTACCTGAAGGTTACTAAAGCCTTTAGAACTTGCTATGGATTTATCTATCCAAGTCATAGCCTCATCTAAGTTGATGTCATTTTGTAAGCAAAAATTAGCAGCCTGCATATGTCCTCTCCATCCAAATCCTGCTACACCTTTTAACTCTTGTCTCATGTTATCAACGACAACTTGTTTGATGTCGAATTCTATCTTAAAAGGGATTTGTGTTTTTTCCCATTGTAAAACAGCTGTAAGACCTTTGCTGCCTCTATCAATGAAATCATAACTTAGCCACTCTTGAAAAGGAATAGTTTTAGGCTTAACTGTTACCATTAAAACTAAATCTTTTTCCTCAGGGACATTTGATCCCCAAGATTGATTATACTTTGAGAACAATACCATTGCACTATCCTCCTTTGGCATTATGTATAATCCATAAATACCCGCAGCAATTTTTTGTCCCTCAACGGTAGCATCGTGCGTAAAGTGGATTGTTGTGTTTTCATTAGCTCCTGCTCGCCATACTTGATTATAGGGTACAATTCCTCCAAAAATCTGCCGTCCTTGTACACTTGGACTATGATAGTTAATTGTCACATCCGACAAACCAGACCGCTGTGTAATAGATGCTTGTTGACTTACTCTAGGCAATGTTATGTTTTGAGCAAATGTTACTGTTGTGAGCATTAGTACAAATGCTATAAACAGGACGTTTTGTGATTTTAATCTTTTCATCTCTTAATTGATTTATATTATAGAGACAAAATTAAAAGTGACCTTAGTTAAGTAAAATTAAATTGTGTTGAGTGGTTAGTTTTGTGATAAATGGTTAAAAAAGCTCAAAAAAACTATTCCTTTAAATGAAAACTTAACTATTCGTCACAAATTAAACGAAACATCACATTTGGTTATATAATAGTATACAAACCTTATAGTTTTGAGAAAAAAGTTTATTCATAGTCACTACCAAAACCAGCAGAAGTAATTTCTTTTTTAATGTCATACTCTTTTCCGTTATAACATAATTTTGAATTACCAACAGATATTTTTTGATTAGGCGCTATTTTATAAGCTCTAAGCATTTCATTATTTGGATTGCCAGGAAAACTGAAACTAGACTTTAAGGCTAGTGTTATAACATCATTAGAAGTATTAGATACATATATTATATTTCCACAAGAACCAGGTTCTTTAGAAAAAGACAAAAATGAAAGAGCATCTTGTCCATATAAATCACCATGAGCATCAAAACCTCCATTATTATCAACAAAAAGTGCACGATAAATCTCCATATATGACAACTCACTTATATGCTTTAAATTGGTTTCTGTTATATTTGAATCTAATGTTTCTGAAGTTGTTTTATCATTTTTGCAACCCAAACACAAAATGGCAATAACTAAAAAACAAATACTATTTAATTTCATATTAAGAATATATAAAACCTATAATGCTAAAAAGGATTCGTCAATATTATTATAATTTGCCAGTAGCCATTGATAAAATTCTATTGGCCAGTATAATAATTAGTTTATTTTTTATCCTTAAAGCTTATACAAATCATCTAATAAATGATTATAACTACACCTTTAGCTGGTTATTAATAACATTAAAAATAACAATTACATATTTACTTTGGGTTATTTTAACACCTTTAGTTTATTCTTTAACAAAAATCATTCAAAGCCTAAATCGTTTTAATATATCTAACCTTCTACTTTTTCTTTCTGGTTGCATAATTCTGGCTGTTTGTCATAAATTAATCGTATCAAGATTAGATGATATCGTAAACTATATAAATGGTGGTTATTTAAAGTCTTTTTTTGGTCATAATAACATGGTAGTTCTCGTTATAGGTAGTTTTTCTAGTTTTATAGAGCTTTTGGTCATTGTTGCAATTTTTCTTGCGTTTGATTATCAAAAAAAATATTTACTTAATCAAAAAGCATTAATTGCATCACAATTAAATGCATTACGAATGCAATTACAGCCACATTTTTTGTTCAATACATTGCATTCTATTGCTGCTATGATAGATATAGATAGTAAGAATGCACAAAAGATGTTAAGTAAGTTAGGCACATTACTTAGATACATCTTAGAATACGATGCTGAGCAAATGGTTACTGTAAAAGATGAGCTTGGGTTTATAAAAGATTATTTAGATCTAGAGCAAGTACGCTATAAAGATCGTGTAACCATATCTTATAATATAGCTAAGGAAGCTATGCATTTAAAAATCCCAAATATGATATTTCAACCTTTAGTAGAAAATGCTGTTAAATATGGGATTATTCCAACAGTAGAAAATGGAGAAATAAAAATAGGTATTCAAGTAGAACATAACGGTCTTATGCAAAAAGACGCTTTGGTATTACAAATTTCGAATACATTCAATACAAACAAAAATTACACAAAACCAGATGGTACAGGTACTGGTTTATTAAATATTACGAAAAGGCTCAAACAATTTTACGACAATCGTTATGTATTTAGTGCAGATTTTGATAGTCCTGAATTGTATAGAGCAAAAATGGTTTTGCCTATTATTGAATAACAATGAAACTAAGATGCCTTATTATAGATGACGAATTTTTAGCAAGACAACGATTGATAAAATTGCTAGAACCCTATGAATCATTATCAATTGTTGGTGAATGTAAAAATGGTAAAGACGCTTTAGAAAAAATAAATTTAAAAGAACCCGATTTAATTTTTTTGGATATTCAAATGCCAGATATGGATGGCTTTACTGTTTATGATAAACTCCCCAAAAAACCCTATGTTATATTTACAACTGCTTATGACACTTATGCTCTAAACGCATTTAAAATTAATGCTGTAGATTATTTATTAAAACCATTTGATAATGAGCGGTTGGAAATTGCTATAGAACGGATTATAGCTATTCAAAAAACAAATAAAACCTCTAAACTAGAGAAAAACATAAAACGTCTATTACAGCAAACACTACAAGAGACCAACACATTTATAAACGAAATAAGTTTTACTACCAAAGGCAGAACTAAAAGTATCAATGTTGATGATGTTATTTACTTTAAAAGTGATGGTAACTACATTAAACTTATAACAAATGAAAAATCTTATCTGTACAGAAAGACTATGAATGCTTTATATAACAATTTAGACCCTGATCAATTTTTGAGAATTCACAGAACATTAATACTCAACAAATTTTATATTAAAACATGTGTCTATGTAAATAACAATGTATATAAATTTAAGCTAAAAAACGGTATTGAGGTTTTGTCTTCCAGATCATTTAGTAGTGTAATAGCAAAGTATTTAATAATAAAATAGTCGTTATTAGCCAACTTGTAATGTAATAGAGAATATATTATAGAACAAATACTATGTTACTTTCTATTTATTATTTTGAAATTGTGTAGATCCTTTTCTTTTTAAAATCTAAAATCCAATTAATGTTCTTAAGAATTTCACCACCTAAAATAGCTGTAAATTCTGTATTAGTTGAAGTCTTGTTTAAACTGGCGATTGTATTTTTTATAGTTACATCCCCTATTTTCACTTTAGGTATAATAACCTGATCTGAATGTATTATTGTTCCATCTGTGCCTTGAGATTTTCCAGCACCAATTTTTTCGAAATGGTTAGATAACTTAAATTCTGTTACCGTTTTATGATAAACAATTAATTCACCATTAAATCCTGTATCTATCAAAGCCGGAAAAGTTACTGACATATTATTCGCTTTTATAATAGTAAAGTCTATAAAAGGAACCTCTTGTATTATTCCCATTTTAGTTTTATCATAACTTTTAAGATTAGTTATTGTTTTCAGGGAACTATGAAGTACTAACTTATGAAGCTTGTAATTAATTTCAATTAAATAATCTTCAAAAAAAGGATAGCCAATAACACCGTCAAAAGTATAATGCTCAGCAGAATAAGGAATACCTATGATATCTTCATTTGTTCTTTTAAACTTTCCAATTTGCAATGTGTTAGATGTACTTACTTTCTGGTTAATTGTTCCATTTGCACCTGTATTTTCCGTTTCTGAATTAAATTTTAAATTTAGTTTAGAATTCGTTTTAGTGGTGTTAACAACCATCGCATTAGCACCAGTATCAAAAATAAATATCAAAGGTTCAGAATCATTTACTGTAGCCTTTAAATATATTCTATTATCCTTACCTAGATTAAATGGAATGGTATCCTGAGCGTAACTGGTAGCAATAGAAAACAATAAAGCAAATAGACAGTATTTAAAAATTGTTGTCTTCATTTAGAATAGTTTTAGCACTTAAAGATAAACGTTTATAAAGACTCAAAAATTACATTTTAAAATGTGTAAGGAAATTCTAAATACTTCGACTATTTTTATATCTTAAACAAAGCATATTATTAACTAGAAAAGAAAGGAACAAACAGTATGCTAACTTGGAAAGATGTAATCAACTTTTCCGTAAATGGAAACCCAACGCCAGACAGACGCGTTGAAAAAACAGAAGCAGAATGGAGAGCTCAATTAACTCCAGAGCAATTCAGAATTACAAGGCAAAAAGGTACTGAACGTGCCCATAGTGGAGCACTTTGTAGCATCTATGATGAAGGTAAGTACAACTGTGTATGTTGTGACACTCCTTTGTTTGATTCTACAATTAAGTTTAGCTCTGGTACTGGTTGGCCTAGTTTTACACAACCAATTAAGAAAAATGCAATTAAGTACGAAAAAGACTCGTCTTTTGGTATGGTACGTGTAGAAGTGATGTGTAATACTTGCGATGCCCATTTAGGCCACATTTTCCCAGATGGACCAGAACCAAGTGGTTTACGCTATTGTATTAATTCAGAATCAATGACCTTAGATAAGGAGACGGCCTAATGACTACTAAAAATTTAAAAATCGCTACTATTGGTGGTGGCTGCTTTTGGTGTACAGAAGCAGTATTTCAAGAAGTAAAAGGTGTAGAAAGTGTTGTTTCTGGTTACTCGGGAGGTAATGTTCCAGGGAGACCAACCTATAGAGAAATTTGCTCTGGCTTAACAGGGCATGCTGAAGTGGTGCAAATTACTTTTGACGCTAATGTGATTTCTTACGAAGATATTCTTGTCATATTTATGACGACTCACGATCCTACGTCCTTGAACCGTCAAGGCGCAGATCGTGGCACACAATATCGTTCGGTAATTTATTATCATGATGAAACGCAGAAAGAAATTGCTGAAGTCGTGATTAAAGAACTAGCTAAGTATTACGATGATCCTATAGTCACTGAGGTTTCAGAAGCTGTTACTTTTTATGAAGCTGAAAAGGAACATCAGGATTTTTATAAAAACAATCCTAATTACGGGTACTGTAATTTTGTAATAGATCCTAAATTGGCTAAGCTTAGAAAGTTACACTCAGATAAACTAAAAAGTGCTTAATTAATAAACTCAAAGCAGCCTTTTAAAGTTGCTTTGAGTTATTAAAAAAGAAAGGTCATTACCCAATGGTATATCCTAAAATAAAATTGTATGGTGCGCAACGTTGCCATAAAACGCAATATTATCAAGTTTTTTTTAACGAAAAGGGGCTGACTTTTTCATTTCTTGATGTTGAGAAATATGCAAACTATGCTGAAGAATTAAGACAACTTTATGAAAACAGAAAATTGAATTTCCCAACAATACTGATTGGTTCTAAAAAATTAAGAAACCCTTCAGATAAAGAATTAAACAAATGGCTCAACAAACTAAAATAGCATTAGGAGGTGGTTGCCATTGGTGTACTGAAGCCGTGTTTCAATCTTTGAAAGGTGTAAAACTGGTTGAACAAGGTTACGTAGCTTAAACTAATGACAACAGTTCTTTTTCTGAGGCTGTTATTGTTCATTTTGATACTGGAATTATATCGCTTCAAACTTTAATAGAAATTCATTTGCACACGCACAAAAGTACCTCAGCACATTCTATGCGAGAAAAATACCGCTCTGCGATTTACACTTACTCTGAAGAACAGATAGCCGAAGCAAAAAAGTTGTTGGCAATATCTCAAAATGATTTTAAAGGAAAACTCATTACTAAAGTATTACCGTTTTCAAAATTTAAAGCTTCGAGAGAAGCTATTCAGAATTATTATCAAAAAAATCCCAAAAAGCCTTTTTGCGAACGCTTTATAAACCCTAAATTGAAATTATTATTGGATAAATTTTCGGATTATACCAATGCTGATTATATCATTACAACTTAACAATAAAGTAAATGAGTCGTACTAGAATTGGTCTAGGCTTAGCCGCTATAGGTAGACCAGATTATATTAACATCAGATTTAATAATACTATCGATAAATCTATTGATGCTTTTAAAAATAATGCATTTAGGATTTTAGACGAAGCTTATAGCTTGGATATTAGAGATTTTGATGTCGCCCCTTCTTATGGTTTAGGCGAACAGTTTTTATTAGAATGGAATAACTCAAGAGATTATAAGGATGTTAGTCTATCTACAAAGTTTGGTTATACTTATGTAGCCAATTGGGAAGTTGGATATAAAGGAAAGCACGAAATAAAAGAGCATTCTTTATCAAAGCTTAATGAGCAATGGGCTATTTCAAAAGCCTTTATGCCTAATTTAAATATCTATCAAATACATTCTGCTACGCTAGATAGTGGTGTGTTAACCAATACTGATGTGTTATCTAGGCTTAGTGAATTAAAAGAGAGGTATCAGCTAAAAATAGGTATTACCTCCAGCGGTCCCGAACAGACTAAGATTATTGAAGAAGCACAAAAAATAGTTTTTAAGGATAAAGCTTTGTTTGACAGCTATCAGGTAACATATAACATTTTTGAACAATCTTGCCACACTATTTTAAAACAATTATTAGCTGAAGGTAAATCTGTGATTATTAAAGAAGCTATGGCTAATGGTAGGGTTTTTAGAAATAAACAATTTCGGGCTTACCTGAACAATTATGATTACTTAGATAATCTGTCTGCAAAATATAATGTTGGAATAGATGCTGTTGCCCTACGTTTTGTAGTGGATAATCTAGGACCAACAATAGTATTGAGTGGCGCATCAAACACTAATCATTTAAAACAAAATTTAAAAGCTATGAGTTTTGAGTTAAATGATATGGAGCTATCTCAACTAAAATCATTTGCAATATCCCCTAAACAATATTGGCAAGAAAGGAGTAACTTAGAGTGGAATTAAATTAATAGTATGATACGACTATACACTATCGGATTAGCTATTCTAATTATTGCTATTTTAGTTAATGCCTTGGTAGCGAAATTAGGAGTTAAATCCTGGTATGATTTTATTAATTTATTGACCAATAACGGTACTTCAACTTTTAGTAAACTGTCTATTATAGATTACTTATGGTTATTTATAGGCTACCCTATACTTTTAGGTTTCGGGTATTGGATAGGTGATAAAATCTACTATTTAATTTTTAATTAGCGACACCTCTGTAATAATCTAAAACTTTAACACGAAGTAAGTATTCATATTTAGCATTTGTTAAATTGACTTTAGCATTATCTAAATTATTCTTGCTTGTCACATAACTTAAGAAATTAGATACACCACTATTAAATCTTATCTCGTTAATACGGTAAGACTCTTCATAAGCTTCAACTTGTTTCAGCAAACTTTGATAACGGTCATAAACGGCTTCCATATCAAAATGTACCTGAGCTATTGCATTTTTTATTTCCAAATGTGTACGCTCTAATTCTAAAATAGACTCTTCTACTCTAATTTTTTGTAGAGCTACATTATTCTTGGCTCTAAACCCATTAAAAAGTGGCACATTGACAGCAACACCTAGTACTGTGTTTAAATTGTTATCTAACTGATCTTGGTAACTAATAGATTCGTCTTCAAAATTATTTTGCTCAGTCATTACCTGAAAATCCTGGCCATTAACAATTACAAAATCTCCTGTTTCAACAATACTAGTTCCTATTGAGTTAAAAAGTTGAGCTGCACTAGAATAGTTGGTATTAACACCTGCAAAAATGGATACTTCTGGTGTAAATTGAGATTTAGCTATACTAACCCCTTTCTTTGCAGCTTCGATACGTAATTCATTGGCTTTAAAAGTAGCTAAGTTTTGTATTGCTTCTTTATACACCTCATCTGCTGATAGGTTATATTTTTCAAAATCTAATAGTATAGACTTGGCATCAACTACAACACGCTCTGGAAGATTCAACAATCTCACCAGGCTTAATTTTGCACTATTTAAGCTAGACTCAGAAGCTAAAATACTTGTTTCGTCGCTAGCTATTTGCCCTAAAATATCTGCGTAATCTGCTGGGTTTCCAGATTCGTTTTTATAAAAATCTTCCTGAATTTTCAATTGCTTTTTTGTAGTTTCATAACGTTGTTTTGTTAAGTCTAAAACAGCTTTACTATTTAAAACTTGTAAATATGCTAAAGTAACATTCAACACTAAATCTTGTTGTTCTGCTTCCCTTTCCAGCTCTGAAGCTTTTCTATTTAAGCGGTTTTGTTTTGCTGTATTTAATAATCTAAAACCATTAAAAACAGTCATATCCAAACTTAAACCTAAATTAGAAAATGTTAGTTCTTGAGTTATAAAATCATTAGTAAACGGATCGATACTTCTCCCATCATTGACACCAAGATTAAAATTACCATTAATACCAGGCAGCATGTTAGCTTTAGACTGTTGATGATTGACCTTAGCAGAAGTAGCTCGTAAATTGGCCGACTTTAAATCAATGTTGTTTTCTAATGCAATTGAAATGCACTCATCTAACGAATAACTCTTTTTATCTAAATCTTGAGTATATCCTGCCAAACCCACCAAAATTATGAGGGTAAATATGATTTGATTATGCTTCATTATTGTTTTGTTTTGCTTAGACTATTTTTCCATCAAGCAAATTGATAATTCTTGATCCATAGGAGGCATTCTTCTCAGAATGTGTAGCCTGAATAATAGTTACACCTTCTTTATTCAATTGAGAAAACAGCTCCATGATTTCTGTACTTTGTTTAGAGTTAAGATTACCCGTGGGCTCATCAGCTAAAATTAGTTTAGGCTTTCCGATTAATGCTCTTGCAATGCCTACCAATTGCTGTTGTCCTCCACTTAGTTGAATTGGAAATAAATCTTTTTTACCAACAATATTAAAACGGTCTAACATATCGGCCACTAGCCCTCTACGTTCTAATGATTTTACATTTTTGTACAATAATGGTGTCTCAATATTTTCCCATACAGTTAACTCGTCTATAAGATGATAGGCCTGAAAAACAAATCCTATATATTCTTTATAGAGTTTAGATCTGTTTTTCTCTTTCATGCTATGCACAGGTTCACCTAAGAAAGTATAACCACCTCCTGTAAAACTATCTAGCATACCTATACAGTTAAGTAAGGTAGATTTACCAGATCCCGATGGTCCCATAAGTGAAATAAACTCCCCTTCTTTAACCTGTAGATTTATATTATCTAACAAAGTAACTTTATTGCTGCCAGAGTTAACAGTCCGTGTGGCTTCGTTAAGACTTAATAGTGTATTTGCCATTTTTTAATCCTTTTAGTTAATGCGATTGATTTTTGAATCTCCAAAGCTTAGACCTTTACTTACTTCGGCTGTTCCTTTATAATAGAGTTCGGCTTCACCATAAGCTGTAAACTTTATGTGTTCTGAAGCTTGTATTTTAAACTCGGCCTCACCATAAGCCTTGAGTTTAGAACTTTTATTATCTACATCAACAAGATTAATTTCTCCTTCACCATAAGCCGTTATATTTTGATTTTTAGTAACACCTTTTATAATCGATAACTGGCTTTCACCATAAACATCAACATCAAAATTCACTATATTAATATCATTTAGAGTCACTTGTGATTCACCATAGATTTTAAGATGAAACGTTTCAACATCAATTAAGCTTTCGCAAACAGTTCTCTGCTCTCCCCGTAGTGATAGATTATCAATATTTTTATAAGTTATTTTTATGGTTAATACTTTTCCTTTGTATAGAGGCACTTTCATCTTTACACCATTTTTAACGACCTTTTTATGTTTTGTTGTCACTTTAGCATCATCCAAGTAAACTCTAAGTGTTCCCTTATTAACCTCAATATTTACTTTATCATCGGTTAATGTATTGTCAAGAATAGTTACCGATTCTTCGTCGCCCTTTACGAAAGTGGTTTCGATATGTGGACTTATAATTACTTTACTAAAGGCTTCAACTGGTTTTATAGTTTGCGCTAGTAGCGTTTGACTTATAAAAAACAGCATTACAACTGTAATATGTTTTATGTTTTTCATGATTAAATGTTTTTAATACTGAAAATAGATTCAGTGTATGTTAATTAATTTTATTCTATTCTTAAGCTATCTACTGGGTTTGCAATAGCTGCTTTTATTGCTTGTAAACTTACTGTTAATAATGTAACGCCAAGAGTAATCATAGCAACCAAAACGAGCGTCCAAACACTTAGGTTAACACGATAACTATACTCCATTAAGTATTCTGATGAAATAAAATACCCTAGAGGCAAAGCTATTGCTAAAGAGACTGCTACTAAAATTATAAACTGTTTTGATAATAGTTTCCAAATTGAATTTATGGATGCACCTAAAACTTTTCGAACTCCGATTTCCTTTTTTCTTTGTATTGCCATGTAAGTAGAAAGACCTAAAATCCCCAAACAACTAATAAAAATTGCTATAAATGAAAATATACCTACTAACCTTGCTACTCGTTTTTCAGTATTAAATTTTCTTTCGTAATCATCATCTAAGAAGGTGTAACTAAACAAGTTTTTAGGGTCATGCTTTTTAAAAATGGCCTCTGCTTTAGCCAGAGTACTTTCTATGGCTGTAGTAGAATTAGAAGCTATTTTTATATTTACCCAATTTAAAAATCTTCCATTGTGAAGTATGAATAAAGAAGGCGTAATTGGTTCAAAGGGAGATTGTGTAACCATGTCTTTGACCACACCAATAATTTTATAAGTCCCATTCTTATTCCATCTTACAAATTCCCCGACAGGATTTTCTAAGCCCATGTACTTAACCGCTGTTTCATTAACTAGAAATGCCAGAGAATCCGAAGGGAAATCTCTCGAAAAATCTCTTCCTTCTAAAATCTCCCAATCTATCATTTTTCCAAATCCTTCAGTAGCACGAATTGTATAAAACTCGGGCTGCATATTTGGGTCTTTATCTTTCCAATCAAAATCACCTCCATTTGCAGTGTAAGCACTTGTAACTTTTACATCTGACGCAGTAACCTGATCTACATACGGAGAAGTTAAAAGCTCACTTTTAATAGTTTCAAAACTATTTATAACTTTCATAGTATTAATAGGCACACTTACAATTAAGTCCTTATTAAATCCAAGAGGTCTGTCTTTAGCATAATTTATTTGACTAATAATCGTTATGGTGCAAATGATAAGAATACTTGAAATTGAAAACTGTACTACTATAAGCGCTTTCCTAAACCCAATTGTTGTTTTATTATTACTACTCAATCCTTTAAGCACTTTAACTGGCTTAAAAGCAGATAGATATATTGCGGGATATACACTACTGAGTATTGCAGTTACGACTACTATTAACAAACAAATAAACCAAAATGAAAGTTCAGTAAAAGGAACCTCAACCTCCTTTAATGTTATCATATTGAATTTTGGAAGTAATATGTAAGCTAACAGTAATGCCATAAAAAAGGAGATAAGAATAACTACGAATGATTCTGTAAAAAACTGAATAATAAGTTGTATTCTAGATGAGCCCAGTGTTTTTCTTACACCCACCTCTTTGCTTCTTTTTAATGCTTGAGCCGTACTTAAATTCATAAAATTGATACATGCCAAAAGCAAAATAAAAAAACCTATTAGACTAAAAATAGTCACGGATTCAATCTTACCACCAATATTAACACCATTTTCAAATTTAGAATACAAGTGCCACTTAGACATTGGGAAGAGAAATAAATCTTGTAAACCTGTCTCTCTTGCATATTCATAATTATCTTTTGTTACATCCTTTATAATTGTTGAAACATTATCTAAAGCATCTTTATTATGTAGTTGTACGTACAACAAAAACCAAGAATTGCCCCAGCCTAATCGTTCTTCATAATTTTGACTGGTTTTTAGCAATTCCCATGATGCAATAAAATCCAACTCATTAAAATTTGAATTCATAGAAAAATCTTCATAAATACCAGCAACTGTCACTTTCATTTTTGGAGATAGATTTAGTACTTGACCTATGGGGTTCTCAGTACCAAAGATGTTTTTTGCCATGCTCTCAGATATTAATATCGATGAGATATCACCAAGTACATCTCTACTGCCCATTTTCATTTTTAGGTCAAACATTTTGGCAAAACCCGATTCTACAAACCTACCTTTTGACGCCACTATATTATTGTTGTGAGTAATGTTAAAACTATTAGGTCTTGAACTGGTGACCACATGCTTAAAATGACTGCCATATTGATCTCTGAGAGCATGAGCCAATTGCCAAGGTTGCCCTGAACTTGTCCTAATCTCGTTACCCTGTGAGTAATGTTGCCTTACTCCTGCAATGGTATCATAATTGGTTAATGATTTATTGAAGGTCAGTTCGCTGTGCACCCATAAACTAATAAGTAATACAGCAGTTAAGGCTACAACCAAACCTAAAGTATTTAGTATAACAAAACCTTTATTCTTTAAAATATTTCTAAAGCCAATTTTTAAATTTGTTCTTACCATGATTCATATTTTTTTGATTGATGATAATTATTCCGTTTTTAAACTATCTACAGGGTTTGCAATGGCAGCTTTTACGGCTTGAAAACTTACTGTGAGCACAGCTATAATTATGGCCATTAACCCAGCTATGAAGAAAATCCACCAATTAATTTCTATACGATAAGAATAATCTTGAAGCCAATCTTTTATAAAATACCATGCTATAGGTATTGCTATTAAGATTGAAATGCTCACAAGCTTTATAAAATCTTTTGAAAGCAGCTTAACTATACCCGAAACACTCGCTCCTAAAACTTTACGGACACCTATCTCTTTCCTTCGCTGCTCAGCTGTATATGCTGCTAAGCCAAATAATCCTAGACAAGAAATAAGTATAGCCAGTATGGCAAAAATTTGAGATAATTCACCAACTAACTGTTCGTTTTTAAACTTAGCATCAAAAGCTTCGTCAATAAAAGTATATTCAAATGGGTAAGCTGGATTATGCTTTTTTAAAACGGCTTCAATATCTGATAATGCTTTGTCAACAGGAACGCCATCCATAGTTTTTATGTACATATATCTTGTGTAATATGGATAATGCATAAATAATACAGGGTCACTAGACTCAAACATATCCCCATAAACATAATCTTTAACAACTCCAATAATTTCAAAAGTATCTTCATCTCGACTTATAATATTTCCAATTGGGTTTTCATTACCCATCATTTTTGCTAATGATTCAGAGATTAAAGCATAAGAGCTATCAGCTTCAACATTGCTACTAAAACCCCTACCTTCAATAATTTCCATTCCAGTTGTTTCAAAAAAGCTCTGCGTTACATTTCTAAAAGAGATTAAAACGTCTTCTGTATCTGTACCACCTTTCCAGGTAAAACCCGAACCATTATTTCCGCCTGATAAAATATGAGAATTACAAAGTGTTGCATTTTTTACTGAACCTGTTCTAATTAATTCTTGTTGAACCAAATCGAATTTTGGTATAAAGTCTCCATTAATCCGCATTGATAATAATTGATCTTTATCATAGCCTAACTCTCGATTTTTTGCATGTTGAATTTGTTGATATACCAATATTGTAAAAATGATAAAGACTATAGAAATGGTAAACTGACCTACAACTAATCCCTTACGAATAAATGAAGCTGAACCCTGTGTTGTTTTTAGCCCTTTTAATACGTGTACTGGCTTAAATGAAGACAAATAAAACGCTGGATACAAGCCAGCAAAAATCCCACAAATCAGTGTTATACTCAATAAAACAAAAAGATGCATTGGGTTTGTTAGTCCTAAAGACAAGTCTTTTTCGATAACTAAGTTGAACTGTGGTAATATTATGGCCAACAATAGAACACTAAAAACTACAGATATAAAAGCTAACAATACTGCTTCAGTAATAAACTGGGTAACTAATCTTGAACGACTTGACCCCATTGCTTTGCGCACACCGACTTCATTTGCCCGTTTTTCACTTCGCGCTGTAGACAAGTTCATAAAATTTATACAAGCGATTAATAAAATTATAAAAGCTATAATTGTGAACAAACGTACATAAGTAATTCGGCCTCCGACTATTTTTCCATCTTTAAATTTTGAACGTAAATGCCAATCTTTAATAGAATGTAAAAACGCATAGTCATCTGTAAAATCGGCTTTAGTAGCAATTATATTTCTAACCTTAGCATATACTATTTCAAAATTAGCCTCAGGTGATAATAAAACAAACGTATCTGAAAAATTATTACCATATACTCTTGTCCATTCTTCACCTAGGCCATACCGGTCAAACGGTGCCACCCAATCAAAAGGGAATGTTATGTTATCAGGCATATTCTCAACAACACCTGTCACTAAATAACTATCCTTATTACTTACTCTTATTACTTTACCTAAAGCTTTTTCTTCCTTGCCAAAAAGCTCTTCAGCTGTTTTTTGAGTTAATACAATAGCTTCAGGGTTAGAAAAAGCATTTTCTCTATTTCCTTCTATAAATTTCAGACTAAAGATATCTAGAAAGTCTTCATCAGCATAGCGACCTCTTCTTGTTATAGAGTTATCTCCAACAGCAAACAAACGTTCTTGAAGACTAGACTTTGTAGCTTTTAAAATCCCAGGAATATCATCTTTCATGTCCTTAGCTAGTGGACCAGGTGTTGCATAAAATGTACGCCATTCTCCTTCATAATTTTGATTTGTAGGCACGTAATAAACTTGGTCTTGCTTATCGAAATTGCTATTAAAACTTAGTTCGTCTTCGACCCATAGAAAGATTAGAGTCGCACAGGTAATTCCAATAGCTAAACCGAAAATGTTTAAGAAACTGTAACCTTTATTCTTCAATAAAGTCCTAAATGCTATTTTGATATAATTAAGAATCATAATTATTTTGTTTTGACGATAGGGATTTATCTTACCTACTTTAGTATAGTGAAGATGATGCCAAAAAATCAACTCGCTACAAATCAAACATTTATAAATATTACAGAAACTAAAAGTGTTCGATTTTGATACACTATTTGTTCGTAATCGAACACATAAAATTTTAGCTTATTCTGACCTTAAGGAATTAACAGGATTAGCATTTGCTGCTTGTAAAGTCTTAATACTAATTACTATAAGCGCAAACAATAGCATTGCACACCCACTAATTAGAAACACCCAAAAGCCAATACTTGTCTTATAGGCAAAATCTTGGAGCCAATTACTAATACCATACCATGCAATTGGTATAGCGATTATAAATGCAATAGCAACAAGAGTCAAAAATTCCTTACAAAGCAAAGTGTTTATTTGTAGCAATGAAGCGCCCAACACCTTTCTTACTCCTATCTCTTTTACACGTCTATTAGTAGTATAAATAACAAGCCCAAATAGTCCTAAACAACTAATTAAAATAGATAAACCAGTAGCCCAATTTAAAAGTCTGGACACCTTTTCTTCTCGATTATAAAATTGCTGAACAGTTTCATCCATAAACACCAATCTAAAATCTTCAACCTCAGTATAAACAGACTTATATTCATTTTCAATTTTTTTAAGTGTCATCCTTAAGTTTTCAGAGGATTCGCTCTTTAAAGACATATGAACAGCTTGAAATTGACTAAATCGTGGTCGATACCAATCCCCTATCAATGCCATAGGCTCAATACCTGTTCTAAGCGATCGTTGATGAAAATCTGCCATAACACCAACAATTGGTACATTTTCATCACTAAGAATCACACTATTTCCTACAGCATCAATAGGATTTAAAAAACCTATTTTTTTAGCAAATGTTTCGTTAACAACTAACTCTTTAACCGTATCATTTCTGCGTGTACGACCCGCTAATAAATTAAGTTCAAAAACGTTTAAATAGTTTGTATCCCCATGTATAAACTGCAAGCCAGTTTGTATTTCTTTTTCACCATCTATAAATGTTGCATTAGTTGAATTGGTAGAAAATGATGCTGGTGGATTACCACCAATACTTAAACCTTTAATTTGAGGTATTGCTTTTAACTTTTGAGTATATAATTCTTTTTTAGAGAGTTCCGTTTCACTTCGTGGACTGTAAACAGAAATTATGGCATCAGTTTTAAAACCCATATCCTTGTTTAGTAAATAATTAATTTGCTTACCTACTAATAATGTTGCAATAATAAAAACCTGAGCTATCGTAAATTGAAAAACAGTTAGAACCTTTCTTAGTTTAGCTTTATTACCGTTGACCACTATTTGATTTTTTAATACAGAAACAGGATTGAATTTTGATAGCATAAATGCAGGATAAAAACCCGATAATAATGTTACAATGAGCAATAGAACTAAAATCCCAGATATTACTAATGGTGCTTTAAAAAGTTCAAAACTCAATCCTTGAGGAACAAAATCGGAAAATATACTAATTAACCATCTTGATAAGATTAAAGATAGTACGGAAGAAATGACAACCAAAAGAAATGTCTCTCCCATAAACTGCACTATCAACTGTTTTTTGGAGCCTCCCAGAGTTTTACGAACACCTATCTCTTTAGCACGTTGCGTAGCTTGGGCTGTGTTAAGGTTTATAAAATTAACACAACCAAGAAGTAATAAAAAAATAGCTATTAATGCTAAGTTTCTAAGTAATGACTTACTTGCTTGACCTTGCGTCCAATCATAAATACCATATTTATCATTAAAATGAATATCTCTAAGTGGCTGCAAAACAAATTGTCTAGACTGATTATATTTTATAGCTTCTTCGTCTAAATGTTCTAAAGCTAAAGCATCTAATTGCTTTTGAATTTCATTCAAATTTCCATTTTCAGAAATTTTCACATAAAGTTGAGATGCTGAATTTGTATTATTCCAATTTTTATTTTGAAAATCTTCTCGTAATCTGGTTTGTAAAATTGTAGGATGGGATATAAACTCTTGAAATACAAAGTCTGATTGTTGTTTGAAATTCTCAACGATTCCTCTAACTGATATATTAATTGAATCATTATAAACAAGTGTTTTACCAATAATTTCTGAAGGCAACATTTTAGGGAAGTATAATGCAGCTCTAGCTTTAGTTAAAATGACAGAATTAGGCTTAGATAACGCATCAGATTTATGTCCAGCAATAAACTTGTAATCAAACAGGTTAAAATAATCTTCATTTGTATATATGACATGATTAGGCCATTTCACTTCAATATCGTTCTCTTTATTTTCAACTTTCGAAGGTCTTTCAATATAAAAGCCACTTACTAATTCGAAATTAATATTACTATTTATTGCATCTTCTAATGCTATTGTAACACCAGAGTTATAAAACTCACCTTCTGGCGCTTTAAAATCTGTTACTATTCTATAAATACGATCTCCATCTTTATGAAAATTATCAAAAGTATAATCGTAATAAATCATAAGCCCTATGACAAATGAAGCACTTAAACCTATAGTTAAACCAATAATATTTATAAAAGAAAACACCTTGTTCCTCATTATGTTTCTCCATGCTATTTTGAAATAATTCTTAATCATAACGCTTCGGTTTTTACTTGATGGCAATTATTCTGTTCTTAATGCTTTTACGGGGTTTGATGTTGCTGCCTTGATGGTTTTCCCTGCAATAGTTAGCATAGCTATTAATAATGCTATTCCGCCAGCAATAAGGAATATCAAAATATTGAGTTCTATGTGATAAGCATAGTTTTGCAACCATTTATTCATGATCAACCAAGCTATTGGAGTTGCTATAAAAAAAGCTAAGGCTACTAATTTTAAAAAGTCTTTTGTTAAAAGTATAGTAATTGCAGAAACACTTGCTCCCACAATTTTACGAACACCTATTTCTTTTTGACGTTGTGCAACAATTAGTAATGACATAGCAAATAAACCTATACAACTTAGAGTAATAGCTAAAATAGATCCGCTACCTATCATTGTTATCATATTTCGCTCATTACGTAATGTTCTATCAATATTCTCGTTTAAAAATGACCCCTGAAATTCTGCATTTGGTTCTATGGAAGCCCATGCTGCTTTAACAATAGAAAAAGATTGCTCTAAATCTTCAGGGGTAACTTTTACATAAACATTTGTTAGATTCCAATTTGGTAATGCAAAAAGTGTCATTGGTGCTATATGTCTATCTAACTCTTGAAAATTAAAATCCTCAACAACTCCAACAATAGTAAAAAACTTATCTTCAAGATATATTTTAGAGTTTAATATATCTTCTTCACCTAATTGTTTAGCCATTGATTGATTGATAATAACCGATAAGCTATCACTAGGCAAATTCTTCTTAAAAGACCTACCACTTAACAGATTTACATCTAAAGTTTCAACATAATCGGCATCAACTACCAACATGTGGGTTTCTACTCCTCGTCCTTTATGTTCAAACCCGAGAATACTAGTAGATCGCGAGCCATCTTTACCAATTCCTAAAATATTATTTGATGCTGACACACTCAAAATATTGGTTTTATCCTCTAGAGTATCTCTAAGCAGCTGCATGGCTTGTTGATCATTACGTTTTCCGTTAAGTGGAAAAGCAATCACTTGATCTTTATTAAAACCTAAATCCTTGGTTCGCATAAACTCCATTTGATTCTGAAGCACTAACGTTCCACTAATGAGTAGAATAGCAATACTAAACTGTAGCACCATTAAACTATTACGTAAGTGATTTTTTCCTCTATTATCTAGTTTTCCTTTTAAACTTTGTAATGTACCAAGGCGACTCATTAATACAGCAGGATAACCACCAGCTATTAACGTAATACTAATAACACTTCCTGTAAGTATTAGTATTAAAGAAGGGTTTAAAAAAGTTTCAAATGATGCTCTTGTGCTGAACAATAATTGAAAATGAGGTAACAAAAGCATGGCTAGCAAAATACCAAACCCAGTAGAAATTATAAACACTAAAATACTTTCACCCCAAAATTGAAAGAATAATTGTTTCTTATTTGCGCCTAAAGTTTTGCGCATTCCTATTTCTCGCAATCTTTGATCACTCTTAGCGATACTCATATTTATAAAATTAACGCAAGCGATAAACAAAATTAAGACTGCAATACCTAATACTAAATAAGGCATCGTTCGATTAACACTAACAGGTCCTTGATTAAAGTTTGCAAACTTCATATCTGCTATAGGCAATAACTTTATTTGTCTGTAATTGCCCTCACTATTGGGTTGAGCACCATCTCGTTTAGCACTTTCAATCTCTTCTTTATAGTGTAGTTTAGTAAAGTCCGTAGTGCTTCTTTCAAACTGATTCGGAGTAACTTCTTTAGAAAGTTGCATGTATACTTCATGATTCTCAACATCCCAACGACTAATAACCCTTTCATAAGTATGATAACCTTGACTTTTAAAGTTTAATATAATATCGAAACCTATAGAACTTGTATTAGGGAAATCTTCTATAATAGCATTAACTTTAAAAGGCTCCTCTTGTCCATCTATAAGAAAGGTAACTGTTTGCCCTATTGCACTTTTATCACCAAAAATTCGCTTTGCAGCAAATTCTGTAATAGCAATAGATGACTCTGAGGTTATTGGATTCTTCTTATCTCCTTTAATTATAGGAAAACTGAATATATCAAAAAACTCAGGGTCAACATAAGCAGTGTTCATGTAAAGTTGTTTGTCTTGGTAACTCAATAAATCACCTGAACCTCTATAGCGTGTTATTTTTTCAACCCCTACTGTTTCATTTCTTAGAGCAGATGAGAAAGGTTCGGATTTAGTAATATTAACTTCTATACCATTAGGTGTGCTCTCTTCAGAATACACCATATACAAATTGTCGCTATGCTCATGAAAACGATCATAGGAAAGTTCATATACAACATACATAGCCAATAATATTGCCACACCAAATGCTGTTGTAAGTCCAATAACATTAAGCGAAGTGAAGATTCTATTCTTCCAAAGATTCCTTATTGCGATTTTTAAATAATTTTTAATCATGACTTATCCGTTTTTGATGTTCAATTATTCTGTTCTTAACGATTTCACAGGATTTGCAATTGCTGCTCTCAAAGAATGATAGCTTACAGTCACAAGTGTAACCGTTACAGTAACGATGCCAGCTATTATAAAAATGTATATCTGTGGTTCTATTCTATAAGTAAAGTTTTGAAGCCAATTCATAGAAACCCAATATGCAAAAGGTGAAGCAATGACAACAGCTATAATCACTAGAATTAAAAAACTCTTACTTATCAACATCATAATATTGCCAAGATTAGCCCCTAGCACTTTTCGTATTCCAATTTCTTTAGTGCGCTGAACAATACTAAAAGCTACCAGGCCAAATAAACCTAAACACGCTAATAGAACGGATAGACCCGCAGCTACAGAAAAAAGTATTGAACTTCGTTTCTCTGACTCATAAAGTGCGTCGTAATCTTGGTCTAAAAAATGATAATCAAATGGGATAGCAGATATACGTTCTGCCCATGTGCTTTCGAGGCGATTCAATGTACCTTGTATATTCTCACTTGTAATTCTAAGCATATAGTTTCTCGAATAATCTCTACCTAAAAAAATCAATAACGGTCCTATTGGTTCATGTAAACTACTGAAGTGAAAATCTTCAACTACTCCTACTACTGGTCCATCTACACGCTTTGAAATCGTTTTACCAATGGCTTCATCTGGTGTCCATCCTATACGTTTTGCCAATGTTTCATTAATTAAATAGGGTTCTCTATAATCTTTATTACCTGAAGTGACCGTATCCATTAAAGCAAAATCTGTTTGAATGAAATCACGTCCCGCTACCAATTTCATACCCATAGTCTTTACAAAATCCAAATCTACAGGCATAGCATTTACAGAGACATCATGCTCGCCTTTTTCATCAACAGTATATATACCATCGGACCATTCAACAAATTCTGGAGTTTCGTAAGATGCTGTTACTGATTTTACACCTTCAACCTGCTGAAATGCCTCTCTTAAAGATTGAAAATTATTAAGCATTTCTCCTCTAATTGGTAATACAACTACATGTTCTTTATCGTAACCCAAATCTTTGCTCTGCACGTAATTCATCTGTTGTACAATAATAAGAGTGAAAATAATGAGGAACACAGAAACAGCAAATTGCCCTATAATCAAGGCTTTTTTTAATGAGCCATTTCTATTAGTTGAACTAAATCCCTTTTTTAGAATAGAAATTACTTTTGCATTAGAAAGTACCAATGCTGGGTACAAACCTGCCAATGTACTAACAATAACACAGAATATAAATAATAACAGTAATGGTAATGGCTGCACAAGTTCTGACCTCATAAAAGATTGCCCAGTGATTGTATTAAAATATGGTATTAACAGAATGCTTATTCCTAATGCTATTAGTGTAGATATAATTGTTACTATAGTTGCTTCACTTATAAATTGAAAAAAGACTTGTTTTTTTGAAGCACCCATTACCTTTCTTACCCCAATTTCACCACTCCTTGTTGTAGATTGTGCTGTCGCTAAATTGGTGTAATTAGCAATAGCAATTAGTAATATAAGTACCGTAATAATGATAAAGACATAAATATATGTCATATTCCCATTGGGTTCAAAACCTGCCAAATCAGACTTTAAGTGTACATCTAAGAGTGGTTCTAGATTAAATTTTAAATAATCACCACCATCTAAGCTAGCCTCTTTCTTAACAAGATCCGTTAACATATACTCATTGATCTGTTTCTCAATAGCATTTTTATTAGCAGAGTTTTTCAACAATAAATAAGTAATCCAATTGGCTGACCACCACTGTTCTCGCTTAACGCTATTGTTTAAGTTTAGGAATTGTGTTACAAAATCGAATTTTATCTGTGAGTTTTTTGGTGTATCCATACAAACGCCAGAGACCACTAAATCTCTACCAAAAGCATTTATAACTTTACCTATTGGATTATCCGTTCCGAAATATTTTTTTGCCATTGACGCTGTAAGTACAATCTTATTTGAGGCATCTAATACACTAGAAGTATCACCTTGTAACAGATTGAATGAAAACATTTTAAAAAATGAAGGATCGGCAAATAAAATGCGGTCTTCTGTAAACATTTTATCATTATACTTTACAGCACTAGCACTTACATATGTCCTTACATAATCTTCAATACCAGGAATTCTTCTGGTTAACTCTGGGCCAACTTTAGTACCAGTAACTGCTGCTGTATTTATCTCACTAGACAATTTATACTCCATGGTTGCCCTAACAATCCTATCAGAATTTTTGTGAAATGTATCATAGGTTACTTCACTAGATATATATAAGGAAATAAGCACACATGCAGATAAACCAATAGACAAGCCAAAAATATTTATACCTGTGTAAAGCTTATTCTTTTTTAAATTTCTGATTGCTATTTTGAAATAATTCTTAATCATAATATTTGATTTTGATTGATGATAATTATTCTGTACGCAAGGATTTTACCGGATTTGCTGTTGCTGCTTTAATAGCTTGAAAGCTCACAGTGATTAAGGCGATTATTAATGCTCCTATACATGCAATCATAAAAATATCCCATCCCAATGATGTGCGGTAGGGAAACTTCTGTAGCCAACCACTCATAACATAGTATGCTAAAGGCGAAGCTATAACCAAAGCCACAGTTACTAAAGTGATAAAATCTTTAGAGAGTAGCAGCCATAATTGACTTATTGACGCACCTAATACTTTACGAACACCTATTTCTTTAGTACGTTGTTCGGCAACAAAAGATGCTAAACCAAATAATCCTAAACAACTAATAAAAATAGCTAAGCCTGTAAACACTCTAGCTAAACTTGCTACATGTTCTTCTGATCTAAATTTTTTACCATACTCTTCATCTACAAACTGATAATCAAATGGCACATTTGGAAAATTCGTTTTAAAGGTATTCTCAATTAATTCTAAATTTTTGCTAACGCTATTTTGTGGATTTAGTCTTAAATTATAATAAGAGATATTACCATATTTTTCAAACACATACATAGCTTGTTTTACAGGTGCATATGGTGATTGAACAATCATATCATCGATAACTCCTATTATTTTTAACGCTGATTCTGGACTAGGATTATCGTTGTTCGAATCTCGAATATATTTACCTGTCGGATCTTGCAATCCCATATATTTAACGGCTGTTTTGTTTAGAATTACTGCATTAGAATCTGTGGCAAATTCTCTTGAAAACCCCCGACCTTCAACAAGCTTCAATCCCAAGGTTTCTATAAAATCGTAATGCACAGAAGTATAAGCTAAATCCTCTTGAAACCCTTCTGGTTTACCATCCCAAGTATAACCACTTCTATTAGACCAAACTTGAGTAGTTGGGCTGCTCATAGCTGTCATATGTGTTGCTCCTCCCGATGCAATAAATTGTTCGCGCATTAGGTCTTGTTTTCCAACAAATTCAGAACTCATTACAGGAATTTGTACCAAACCATTTTTATCATATCCAGTTGGTCTATCTTTACTATACTGAATCTGATCCATAACGACCAAAGTGCCAATTATTAATGCTACTGAAATAGTAAATTGTGCCACCACTAATACTTTTCTAGGTAATGAAGAATATCGACCAGCTTTAAACGTTCCTTTTAATACAGCTACCGGATTAAAAGATGATAAATACAACGCTGGATAACTTCCTGCTAAAATTGCAGTTATTAGGACAAAAACAAATCCCGACAGCCAGAATAAGCTATTGACCCAAGGAAATAAAATGGCTTTACTTGCTAAATTATTAAATCCATTTAGAGACACTAAAACAATGCCAAGCGCAACTATAAATGCCAGACAAACAATAAGAAATGATTCTGTTAAAAATTGAAATATTAGCTGACCTCTTTGAGATCCAATCGATTTACGAATACCAACTTCTATAGCTCTTTTTTCAGAACGTGCTGTACTCAAATTGATAAAATTGATACAAGCTAATAAGAGAATAAATATACCTATAACACCAAATAACCAGACATTTTCAATTCTTCCGCCTGTTTGCACTCCATTTTCCCAGTCTCCTCTCAAATACCAATCCTTCATTGGGAATAGAAAAATTTCAGGATTAAACTCCGCTTCATCTGCTGAATTTCTTTTCTTAATATCAAGAATTTTAGCTGTAACAGCTTCCATTGTTGTATTATTATTGATTTGAGCAAACATTTGAAACGAGTTATTTCCCCAATGGTTTTTTGAGTTTTTTACCCATTCTTCTGTAGACAAATAGAACTTCCAAGGCATTAAATATTTTAACCCATTAAAAGAGTTATTCTCAGGCAAATCCTTGTATATCGCTGTAACCTTTGCAGCATTAACATTATTGATCTTAACCATTTTACCTATTGGATCTTCAGAACCAAATAAAGTTTTGGCAGTCTCTTCAGAGAGCATTAAAGAATTAGTCTCTTTAAGGCTTTCTCTATCACCTTTGATGATATTAAGCTCTAACATATCCACAGCTCCTTCTTGCATGTAATTACCAGAAACATTAATGTTTTTATCACCATAACTAATGTATCTTGTAAAATTCCAAGATGACATAATAAGATGTTTAAAATTATCACCAAACTCTTCACGCATAGCAAACTCTAATGGCCTTGGTATTGCAGGTCCAGTACCTATATTATCATTAGCAGATTCATGCTGAAAAACCTGAGCTATAGTAGCTTTATCTTTAAAATAACTATCATAATTAAGTTCATCATATATCCATAGACCTATAAGAATTGTGGCTGCCATTCCAATAGCCAATCCAGATATGTTAATAAATGAATACACTTTGTTTTTTAGAAGATTCCTAAACGCTATTTTGAAATAATTTTTAAGCATGATTTCTATGAATTACTGTTCGCTTTTTAATTGATTTGGCTGTAACACTTCAGTATAGTTGATTGGTTTTTTGGTTGATTGATCTTATACTGAAGTGCTTACCACCTCTTTGATTGATAATTCTTATTAAGCCAATATATTCTCAGTGACTTTTTGTCCGTCTAACATTCTAATGATACGATGACTATACTTTGCGTCATGCTCGCTATGAGTTACCATAATAATTGTAGTACCTGCCTCATTGAGGTCAATAAGTAGGTCCATTACTTCATTACCATTAACACTATCTAAATTACCAGTGGGCTCATCTGCTAAGATTAATTTTGGATTATTAACTACAGCTCTGGCGACAGCTACGCGTTGTTGTTGTCCTCCAGACAATTGCTGCGGAAAGTGATTTCTTCGATGCATTATTTGCATTTTCTCCAAAACAGCTTCAACTTTCTTTTTACGCTCAGCAGGTTTTACACCTGTATAGATTAATGGTAATTCTACATTTTCAAAAACGGTAAGTTCATCTATGAGATTAAAACTCTGAAAGACAAAACCAATATTATGCTTGCGTAATTCTGAACGTTTGCGCTCATTGTATCCTGCGACTTCTTCTCCATTAAACTTAAAGCTTCCACCATCTGGATCATCTAAAAGCCCTAAGATGTTCAGCAAAGTAGATTTACCACAACCAGAAGGTCCCATTATGGCTACGAACTCCCCTTCTTTTACACCAAAAGACAATTTATTAAGTGCAATAGTCTGAACTTCTTCTGTTCTGTAAAACTTCTCTAAATCCGTAATCTGTATCATTGTATTCATTTTTTAATTGATTGTATTCTATTTTAAAATCAGTTCTTCAACATCACCAAAAGAATCGTAACTCGATGTTACAACCTTATCTCCTGGATTTAAGCCTTCAAGAACTTCGTAGTATTCTGTATTTTGACTGCCTAACCTTACATCTACTTTATAAGCTGTATTTCCATCATCGCTTACTTTAAACATCCAGTTACCACCTGTTTTTTGAAAAAACCCTCCTTTGGCCACTAATAGCGCTTCTTTTTCTGCACTTAGTGCTACGCGTATCTGAAGATTTTGCCCTCTTCTAATCCCTACAGGTACATCTCCTTCAAACTTCATATCTACCTGAAAACGACCATTGGCAACTTGCGTAAATACCTTTTTAATAACTAAAGTGTATGTTTTGTTATTAAGGTTGAAAGTCCCTATTTGTCCGTTGTATATTCTTGATATATAATGCTCATCAATATCTACTCTAACTTTGTAACCGCTTGTTACATCTACTTGTCCCAAGCGTGTTCCTTTAGTGATCGATTGACCAATCTCAGCATCTAAAGAAGTTAACTGACCATCAATTGGTGCACGCACCACTAAATCACCTACTTTTTTACGCATTAGCTCCAAAGCACTTTGTGTTCTGGCATAAGAATCTCTTGCTTGATTGATTTCGAGTTTAGATGAAATAGAGTCTTCCGATAATACTTGTTCTGCGAGCTTCATGCGTTCCTTCTGATAATCGAAATTATTTTTAGACGATTCAAAATCCTGTCTCCCTATAGCACCTTTTTCGTACAAGCGCTTGTTTAAATCATAAACACGTTTGGCTTCAATTAAACTATTCTCAACGTCTGTAAATTGATTCTGTCTGTTAATTGTATTTTGACGTGCAGCATTCTGAGAAATCTGCATTTGTGTTAGTAAATTGTAAACTGCTGTTTCTTGATTGACCAAGCTTAATTCTAAATCTGTGTTTGATAAGCGCAAAATGGGTTCTCCTTTTTTCAGGATAGCACCGTCTTCGACAAATTTTTCTTCAACTCTACCACCTTCTAAAGCGTCTAAATAAATTGTTGTTATTGGCAGTACAATACCATTTACCGGAATATTCTCCTGAAATACATCTTTGCTTACTGTATAAATGGATATACGCTCTTTTTCAACATTCAATTTAGAGCCTCCAGAGGTTTGAACAATTACATAAACTATCAATGCTATAAAAGCTAAAATACCCGTTATAAGCCCTAATTTTTTACTTGAGAATTTTTTCTTTTTAATTGGTACGTCCATTTTGTATGTTTTATGACATTAAATATATAGTGAAGATGATGCCAAAAAAATAAATGCATATAAATCAATACTTTACAATTTTAATCAAAACTAAAAGTGTTCGATTTTGATACACTTTATGTTCGAAAATGTACACTCTTAAAAAGCAATAATTTAATTTTTTTAAGCAATGTATATATTGTAATATTGTATAAATGGTTTTAAAAAATGCTAGCATATTAGTTGTCGATGATGACGTAGACGTACTTAACGCATTACGTTTACTCCTTAAGCCACTTGTTAAGGACGTTGTAACCGAAAAAAACCCTAATAATATTCCTTCTCTTATTGAGCGAACTTATTTTGATATAGTCATTTTAGATATGAATTTTAATGGGCTTGTCAATACAGGTAATGAAGGGATTTTTTGGTTACATAAAATTCAAAAACAAAGCTCTGAAACCTCGATTATTCTAATGACAGCTTATGCTGATATTGATTTGGCCATAAGAGGTCTAAAAGAAGGGGCTTCAGATTTTTTAATGAAACCATGGAAGAATGAAAAAGTCATAGAAACCATTACTACTATTCTTAGTAAGAAAACAAAGACTTCTCAAAAAGAAAATTTTAATACCAACAGTGTAGAAATTATTGGTAGTAGTGATGCTATGAATGATGTCTTTGTTAAGTTAGAAAAAGTGGCACCCACAGATGCTAATATTTTAATTCTTGGTGAAAATGGCACAGGCAAAGATTTGATTGCAAGAGCGCTTCACGATAATTCTAATAGAAAAGATAAGCCTTTTATAAAAGTTGACGTTGGCGCTTTAACATCTTCGTTATTTGAAAGTGAATTATTCGGTTACAGAAAAGGAGCCTTTACAGATGCACGAGAAGATAGAAAAGGACGTTTTGAAGCCGCCAATGGTGGTACATTGTTTTTAGACGAAATTGGCAATATCACCTTAGGCCAACAAGTAAGGCTACTAACTGTATTACAAAACAGACAGGTGACACCTTTGGGTTCAAATGAATCTATACCTATAGATATTAGGCTGATTTGCGCAACTAATGAAGATCCAAAAGTTTTAGCAAATGAAAAACGGTTTAGAAAAGATTTAATATATAGAATAAATACAGTAGATATAACCATTCCACCTTTAAGAGATAGAGGTACAGACATTACTGAATTATCCCATTATTTTGTATCCCTTTATGCTGAAAAATATAATAAAAATGCATTCTCTTTTGATTCTGGATTTATTTCAAAATTAAAAAAACATGACTTCCCTGGCAATGTTAGGGAACTTCAATATGTACTAGAGCGCGCAGTAATTATGACAGATGGTAATGTTTTAAAACCTGAAGATTTAGTCTTCTCTTCTATTGAACGCTCAACCACTACTAAAAGTCTTGAAACAACGAGCTTAAACCTAGATGATATTGAAAAAAATGCAATTCTAACAGTGTTAGAAAAGCATAAAGGTAATGTCTCAAAATCTGCCAAAGAACTAGGGATTACTAGAGCTGCACTTTATAGACGACTAGATAAATATGAACTATAAAGGCTATATTGTTAGATTATTTTTTAAAATTATACTCCTTGTCGGTCTCATTCTCGCTATTACATATTTTATATATAATGACAATAACACTTATGCAGTAATTATCGGCTTAGTTATCCTCTATGTACTTATCAATACCTATAGTTTTGTAAAGCGACGATTTGTAGCCATGGATGATTTTTTTGAAGCTGTAAAATATCGTGATTTTTCGAGATGGTTTCCAGAAGATAGAGGCCCTAAAGATATCCGGTTTTTGTATACAGGATTTAATGAGATTAATAGAACCATAAAAGAAATTAATTCTCAGAATCAGGCACAATATGTTTATTTACAGAAGATTTTAGAAATGATAGATATTGGTATTATTGCTTATAATCTTGAAACTGGTGATGTTCTATGGACTAATGATTCGTTTGGTGATATTTTAGATATACCTACGTTTAAAAACATACGGTTTGTTGAAAACAGAAAACCAGAATTATTCAATACCATTTTTGAAACTTACCATAGAGAACCCAATTCTATTTCAATTGCGCTACAGAATGAAAGTATTAAAATTTTAATTTCAGATACTGTGTTTCAGGTTGATGATGATGCTTTTAAATTGATTGTTATTCAGGATATAGATAATACTTTAAATAAGAATGAGTCTGAATCCTGGAAAAAATTATTAAGTGTTATGACTCATGAAATCATGAATTCTATTGCTCCGATTTCTTCTTTAGCAGACACACTCCAATCTAATCTGCAATTGGTAATTGAACAACCTAAGGAAAACACATTGCAATTAGACGATCTTAACTCTGGAATCAAAACAATAAAAAAACGCAGTGATGGCTTGTTGAAATTTGCCAAAACGTACAGAAGTCTTAGCAAGGTTACTAACTTAAATCTTCAACGGGTTAAAGTATCTGAACTATTTAATAATATTCAGTTATTGATGGCACCTTCAATAGAGGCTAAAAATATTAACATAGAATTTAAAATTTCTGGACCTAAGCTAACATTAGATATAGACACGCACCTTATTGAACAAGTTTTGATTAATCTTTTGCTTAACGCAGTTGATGCATGCAAGCATAAAGATGACGCTCAAATTAAAGTATTAGCATCTCAAAATTCTAATAGAGACATTGTCATTAAAGTCTATGATAATGGTTCTGGAATACCTCAAGATATTCTCGAGAACATATTTGTACCTTTTTTCACCAGCAAAGCTACGGGAAGTGGTATTGGCTTAAGCCTTTGTAAGCAAATTATGTTACTACATAAAGGTCGAATAATTGTGAAAAGCATAGAAGGTGAAGGCACAGTATTTAGTTTAGTTTTTTGATTGGTTTAATTTCATTTTCTTTAAACTAACATTAATTATTTCTCTTATAGTTACTGCATTTAAAGGAAACTCTAATACTACATGTAACAAACTAAGAAAAAATAGGACTGTCAGTCCTGTGATATAATTGTATAAATAAATACACACTGAGCCCAACCATACTAAAATAATATACTTTGTTCGTTTGCTACTTAAGCTCGATTTCCAACCTATAATTGAAGTTTTTGAAAACCAATTAAGATAGTGGTAAGTATATGCGAAAGCTATAAAAACCTGGACTTTAAGTATTATAGGAGACATTAGGTTAATAGTATCTGTATTTATATCTGCAAAGAAGTCTGCGACAATTGTGTTAATAGATAAAAAACCACTACCTATAAATGTTTGCAGAGCAAATTCTGAGGCCTCATAAGAATTGGGCACCATATCAATAAAAAATAGTGCAATAGGAACTAAGACTAAAAGAATTATACTCACAATACCAGCTTTAGTAAAGTGTTTTAACTGACCATAAATCATAAAAAGTAATGTAAAGATATAAACATGAATCAGTGTAGGTAAAAAGACACCCAATACCATAATAATCTTAGGTAAAAACAATAAACATAAAACTGATAGTAAAGCACTAATAATAAAAGCTATAATTAATTGTTTCGACTTTGAAAACAGAATTAAACTTATAGAAAACAAAAAACCTGAAACAAGGATTATATGCTTTTGTGAGCTCATAAAACTGAAAAAATCATCATCAATATATTTAAGCAATGGGTAAACAGCTATGATAGATGCCAAAACAATAAATATCTTATAGATTTTAGATTGAGATCTTATAAAATATTTTTTATCATCGAGCCAATTGATTTCTGTTAAATAATGTAGTGGTCCAAGAAACGCGTAAGAAAAAAGAAATAACTCAAAAGGTAAGTAAATCGCAGCTACAAAGGATACAATTAACAACCCAATATTAATATAGTCAATAGTTTCACTCTTCATAATAAGGTTTCAAGATAAGCTTTCTATTAAAATTGAATTAAATATATTTAATTCAATTATCTTGTAGATTATATTTTCTAATAATTAATAATGGAAAAAACAGTTTCAGAAGCAATTGCCTATAGACGATCTACAAGAGTTTACAAAGATGACCCTATTGATATAGAAAAAGTAAAACAATGTTTAGTCAATGCGTCTCTGGCACCTACAAGTAGCAACCTTCAACTTTGGGAATTTTATCATATTACCGATAAAAATAAATTAAAACGATTGGCAGAGGCATGTTTTAATCAGAGTGCAGCAAAAACAGCTCAGCAATTAGTTGTCGTAGTGGTACGGAAAGATTTATGGCGCAAGCGTGCAAATGCCAATATTGAATTTTTAAATGAAGTTTATAATAAAGAAGGGCTAAGTGAACGCGATTTGAAGCGTAAAAAAATGGCTACTAATTACTATAAAAAACTCATCCCAACTATTTACACTGATTTCTTAGGTATTCTTGGTTACATTAAATTTTTTGTATTTCAGGTTGTTGGATTATTCAAGCCTATATACAGACAAACACGTCTTAGTGATATGCGTATTGTAGCCCATAAAAGTGCTGGATTAGCTGCACAAAATTTTATGACCAGTATGGCCGCTATTGGTTACGATACGTGTCCTATGGAAGGAAGCGACACCTTAAGAGTAAAGCAAATTTTAAAACTTCCCAGAGGTGCCGAAATTAATATGGTTATAGGTTGTGGCATAAGAGACGACAAAGGTATCTATGGGCCACGCTTTCGAATTCCTTTTGAAAACGTGTATTTTGAGGTTTAGTGTTTTTTAAAGTTTTCTAAGCCTGTTTTTAACCAACTAAGATAGGCATCTGCATTAGGCTCATAAGCATTAGTAACATTTAATAAGCCCATATTATGATCTAATAAAATATAATAAGGCTGAGAGTTATTTTTAAAGTTTATAGTTTGTAATGTTCCCCATTTATCACCTATACTTTCAATAGCCTTAACTGTACCATTAGTCCTTAAATATTGAAATTGCTCATCTTCTGGCAACGCTTTTTTATCATCGACATAAAGTGATATAATGACATAATTATCTTGTAACATATCGTAAACGTTAGAAGTACTCCATACCTGTTCTTCCATTTTTCTACAATTAACACATGCCCAACCTGTAAAGTCAAGCAATATAGGCTTGTTTTCAGATTTTGCGGCTGCAATACCTTGCTCTAAATCTTTATAACAATTTAGATCTAAAGGGCATTCAGATGTTTTTTCATATAAGCTATAAAACATAGGTGGAGGAAAACCACTTAAGAGTTTTAGATTAGCATATTTTGTATTTGTTAGACCTGGTATTAAATAAATGATAAAGGCAATAACTAAAATTCCTGTTGTAATTCTTCCCTTACTTAATTTTTGAAGTGGACCATCATGCGGAAACTTTATTTTTCCAAAAAGGTAAAGTGCTAAACCTATTCCTATAATTATCCAAAGACCAATAAATACTTCGCGTTTTAAAAGTCCCCAATGTTCAACTAAGTCTGCATTAGACAAAAATTTAAGTGCTAATGCTAACTCTATAAAACCTAGAACTACCTTTACAGTATTTAGCCACCCTCCAGATTTAGGTAATGAATTTAACCATTTAGGGAACATTGCAAATAATGTAAACGGTAATGCTAAAGCCAAACCAAAACCACTCATTCCCATCGTTAATTGTGTGGCACCACCATCTGCTGTTAATGAACTTCCGAGCAATGTACCCAAAATTGGTCCTGTACAAGAAAATGATACGATTGCTAAAGTCAATGCCATAAAAAAGACACCTATAAAGCCGCCTATTTTGTTGGCTTTACTATCCATTGCTGCACTCCAGGACTGAGGCAACGTTAATTCGTAATATCCAAAAAATGAAAATGCAAAAGCAATAAAAATGATAAAGAATATAACATTTAGCGTCACATTAGTAGAAATATTGTTTAAGATTCCAGGATCTAATGAATCTAACAAATGAAATGGAATACTTAACAAAGCATAAATTAAAAAGATAAAGAATCCATACAAGATAGAATTAAACAGCCCTTTTTTAGGATCACTTGCACTCTTTGTAAAAAACGATACAGTTAGAGGAATCATGGGAAAAACACACGGAGTGAGTAAGGCTATCAAACCACCTAAAAAGCCTAAAAAGAAAATAGTAAGATTACTCTTTTGTTCTACATTCTGCTCTTCGTACTTATCCCATCCTGTGACATTTAATTCTAATGCATTAGATAGTTCTTTACTTCGTTCATCTATAACTATGTTTTTCTTTTCAATTGCAGAACCATCAAGTGAAAGGTTAAATATCTTGTCTAACATTATACACTTACCATCATCACAAGCTTGAAAATCTACTCGTGCTTCTATAACTTTAAATTCCGAATTTATTAAAGATATACGTTGTTTAAATTGAGCTTCCTTTTCGAACTTTTTTACATCTAATTCAAAAACCTTGTCATATTTAGGTTTAACATCCGGTTCTTTAGTTTTACCTATAAGCTTATAATTACTTTCTTGATTTTTATATTCAAAATATGTAGGTAAAGGTCCTAAACCTTCAGACTCTTCTTGCGAATACATATACCATCCGTCTTCAATATTAGCTGTAAATACTAAGTCATACTCGCTATCTGAAATTTTCTCTATAGAATACTCCCATGTAACGGGTTCTAATTCTTGTGCAGATAAATTGAATGAAAAACAAAATGCTAAAAAGCAGTAGAGAAGTCCTTTTTTAAACGTCATAGAGTTATGCATTAAGCCACAAATGTAAACGATGTGGTTTTATTACGATTTTAAAGTCGTCTAATTTATAAAATCCTTAGGAATTAAGGCATAAAAAAACCGAACAATAATAGGCTCGGTTTTATACTTATAATTAGTGTAACTTTTATGATCTGACTTCGATCTTTAATTTATCAGAATGTTTCCACTTAGAAATACCTCCTTCTAAATCGTATACTTTTTCAAAACCGGCATCTTTTAGCTTCTTAGCACATTTAGCACTTCTATTACCACCTTTACAGTATAAAATTACAGGCTTAGCTTTATCTAAATTTTTAATATCCTCTTCAAAAGTTGGAGACATAAAGTCTATGTTTTGCGAACTTACAATATGCTCTTGGTTATACTCTTTTGGTGTGCGAACATCAACCAATTGCACTTCTTCCATTTCTAAAATAGATTGCATTTCTTCTGCAGTTACTAGCTTTACATCTGCACCAGCTTCTTTACTATCTAAACAACTTGTAGTTAAACTTATCACTAATACCAGGCAACAGATGGAGAGTACTTTTTTCATAATCATTGTAAAATTTAATTTTAGTCGGTAACTTCTCCTTCCCACTCACTAAAACCACCAACTAAATTATAGGCGTTTGCAAATCCCAATTGATTCATTACTGCACAAGCCTGGGCACTTCGTCCTCCAGCTTTACAATACACATAATAGTTCTTCGTTTTATCCAGTTTATTAATTTCATCAATAAAACCCTGACCCTTATATATATCTATATGAAGTGCGTTAGGTATAATACCTAACTCAACTTCTTCTTGTGTTCTAACATCTAAAACAACCGAATTATTATCTTGCTCAAGTTGTTTTGTCCAATCTTTTTGAGATAAATCTGCCATGAATTGCTATTTTGCTTAAACAAAATTAACATTTCCTTATGATATAGACGTAAAAAAACCCGAAGTGTTACACTTCGGATTAATTATTTAACATTTTTTCTGTAGAAATTTTAATCTTCTGCGCTTATACCTTTATGGAGCAGCCTATAGCTCTGGTTTCTTTTACCTTAATCTCATTACCTTCTAATAAAGCATCAACAGCATTTTCAACATATTTCTCATTAACCAGAGAAGCATCTTTATAATTATCGTCTATGGCTCCTATGTATTTTACTTCATTTCCTTTTTTAGTCTTTTCTAAAATGTAGATATGAGGTGTTTTTGTTGCCCCATATTGCGGATATATTTTCTGCCCTTTATCCATTAGATAAGGAAATGTAAACCCTTTTGCTTTGGCTCTTGCTTTCATGGCTTCCATATTGTCACCTGGCTTAACATTTGTATTATTAGGCATAATTGCAATTACAGGATAGCCTTTATCTGCATATTTTTTGTTTAATGCCTCTACTCTGTCCTCATATGCAACAGCATAAGGACAAGTATTACATGTAAACACAACTATAAAACCTTTAGCAGTTTTAAAATCTGAGAGTGACACCATGTTTCCATCAATATTTTCCAGACTAAAATCTGTAGCAATATCTCCTATTTTATAACCATTACCTTCAGTGTTAATTGTAAAAGCAGAAATTGTGAGTGCTAACACCATAACTGCGAGTAATTTTAAAATTTTCATAAGTAATCTATTTTAAAAATTGTTTATTTATTTAAGAAATCCCTGGATTTCAACTTCTAATTCTTCTTGTGTAAACGACCTCTCATAAAACTTTCTTTTATCACCTTTATAAATTATGGTAGCTGGTATTGCACCTGACCAGTTTTTATTGATCGCTGGTATCCATCGATTTTGATTTGTATCATCAAATGCTACAACTTTAGATTTTAAGTCGTGACTTCTTATAAAAGGTTTAAGCTTAGTTTCATAATTTTTTGGAAAGTCTAAACTTACCAATAACACTTCTACATTATTATTTTTATATTTTACATTTATTTCTTCAAAATAAGGAAGCTCCTTAACACATGGAGCACACCATGTAGCCCAGAAATTTACAACATGTACCTTATCATCTGTTTTGTTGATTAATGGCTCTAAACCATCATAATCATAAATTTTTAAATCTATATCCGATTCAAAAGCCAAAACTCCATTTACTTCTTCGCTAGTTAAAGCAGATGCTTCAGTATCAGTATTAGAAGAATGATCTTTGCATGAAAAAACACAAATTAAGAGTACTAAAAATAACCACTTCATCCGATAAAGTTATGAATCCAACTCGTTGTACTTTTAAAATTTAACAAAATATTAATTGGTAAATTAAAAAACTTCATTACATTTGTATATACAATTGTTGTATATGAAAGAATTAAAAAAAATATTAAAGACCAAATCTGAAATACCTCTGGAAAGAGCTACAGTTATTAATATATTTTATTCAAATAGCTGGGTAAAAGATGAATTACAATTACAACTAAAGCCATACGATCTTTCCATAGAGCAGTTTAACGTACTAAGAATTCTTAGAGGACAAAATGGTAAAGCAATTAACTTGCAAGATATCCAAGAACGTATGGTTAATAAAATGAGTAATACTACGCGCTTAGTAGATAAACTCATTAAAAAGAAATTTGTAAAACGAACTATTTGTAAAGCAAATAGGAGAAAAGTAGAAATTATTATTACAGGTTTAGGAAAAGACACCTTAATACACATTGATCCAATAATCGAAGCAGCTGAAAAAAATATAACAAAAAACTTAACTCAAAAAGAGTTGATACAATTAAATACACTTTTAATTAAACTTAAAAATCAATAAATTATGAAAAACAGAAATTTTAACATCGGATTAGTAGTGATTTTGGCACTATCATTTATGTCTTTTACAGTATTGAAAGAAAAAGCAATTAATATTGAAGAAAGTCAAATTAGCTGGAAAGGTTATAAAGTTACAGGTCAACACGAAGGTACTATCAATTTAAAAAGCGGAACTTTAATATTTGACGGTAAAACTCTAACTGGCGGTAACGTTGTAATGGATATGAACACAATAAACACTACTGATTTAGAGGGTGAATATAAAGGTAAGTTAGATGGTCATTTAAAATCTGCTGACTTTTTTGGTGTAGAAAATCACCCAACAGCAAGTTTAAAAATTACTACCGTAGAAGGAAAAAATGGTAAATACAATGTTACAGCGGACTTAACCATAAAGGATATTACTAATATTATCACATTCAATATGTACACAAAAGATAATTCTGCAACAGCATTTGTAAAAATAGATCGCACCAAATTCGATATCAAATATGGTTCTTCAAGCTTCTTTGATAACTTAAAAGACAAAGCAATCTATGATGAATTTGACCTAAATGTTACGCTAAAATTTTAAAAACCATAACTGATTAATAGCAATCTTGTTATATGGATTCCTGTCAAAACAATTATTTTTGTTGAAGCAGGAATCTTTTTTTAAAATTAGTTTGAAATGAAAATTATCATTTCTATATTTGACTTTCAAAATGAAAAAAATAACAAATCATACTTGGTGGTGGAATTTCTCAAACTCATGTTCGTGAAATAATCCTTAGTATGCTAAATATAGAAAAAGGCTTGTCATTCACGACAAGCCTTTTTTAATTAAAAATAGATGAAAACATTTAGTCTTTATACCCATTACAAAAAGATTCTGGCAGACACTATTACACCTGTAAGTATTTATCTTAAGATAAGAGATCGGTTTCCTAATAGTATTTTACTAGAGAGTAGTGATTACCATGCCAATGATAATAGTTTCTCCTATATCTGTTGTAATCCAATAGCATCTATTAAGGTAGAAGGCAATACAATCTCCCAGACTTATCCAGATGGAAGTTCAAAAAACAACTTTGTAAATAAAGTTGGTGTTGTAGATGAGATTCACAAATTTACCCAACGGTTTAAAGTAGATTCAAACCATGAATTTAAATTCATTAACAATGGTATATTTGGCTACACAGCTTATGATGCCGTAAAGTATTTTGAAGATATAGATCTGTCGAAAAAAGAAAACTCTATTAATATTCCAGATATCTATTATGCCGTTTATCAAAACATCATTGCTATTAATCACTTTAAAAATGAAGCTTATATTTTTGCACATTGTTTTGATACAGAAAATAACATTGATGATATTCTTCAACTCATTCAAACAAGACAATATGCATCATACGATTTTAACACCAAAGGTAATATAGAGTCTAATCTTTCGGACGAGGAATATAAAGAACATGTAGAGCTAGCTAAGAAACATTGTGCTCGCGGTGATGTATTTCAATTGGTGCTTTCTAAGCGTTTTTCACAAAAATTTAGTGGAGATGAATTTAACGTATACAGGGCATTAAGAAGCATAAATCCATCTCCTTACCTCTTCTATTTTGATTATGGAAACTTTAAAATATTTGGCAGCTCACCCGAAGCACAACTAGTTGTTAATAAAAATAAAGCAGAGATTCATCCAATAGCAGGTACCTTTAAACGTACAGGAAATGATCTTAAAGATGCTGAATTAGCAGAACAACTTATTGAAGATGATAAAGAGAATAGTGAACACGTAATGTTAGTAGACTTAGCTCGTAACGACTTAAGCAGACATAGTCATGATGTTACTGTTGAAAATTACAGAGAAGTACAATTCTTTTCCCACGTCATTCATTTAGTTAGCAAAGTCACAGGTGTTAAACATAAAAATACAGACACTATGCAAATCGTAGCTGATACATTTCCAGCGGGTACATTAAGTGGAGCTCCAAAGCACATGGCAATGCAACTCATTGAGAAGTACGAAAAAACAAACAGAGCATACTATGGAGGTGCAATAGGTTTTATGGATTTTGAAGGTAATTATAATCATGCCATAATGATTAGAACATTTTTAAGCAAAAACCATAAACTCTTCTGGCAAGCAGGAGCAGGATTAGTCGCTAAATCTAATCCAGAAAACGAATTACAAGAAGTATATAACAAGCTTGGTGCTTTAACTAATGCTATAGAACAAGCTAAAAAAATATAAGATTGATGAAAAAAGTATTAGTCATAGATAACTACGATAGTTTCACCTATAATTTGGTTCATTATTTAGAAGATTTAGATTGTGATGTTACGGTAAAAAGAAATGATAAACTCACTTTAGAAGAAGTTGATGCATTTGAAAAAATACTCTTATCACCTGGTCCAGGAATACCAGACGAAGCAGGATTGCTTAAAGAAATTATTGCCCAATATGCACCAACAAAAAGCATTTTAGGAGTATGTTTAGGACAGCAGGCTATTGGTGAGGTTTTTGGTGGCTCTTTAGAAAATTTAGATACAGTTTATCATGGTGTTGCTACACATATTACGCTTTCAGTTGATGATGAGACCTTGTTTAGAGGACTTAACAAAACCTTTGAAGTAGGTCGATACCATTCTTGGGTTGTCAATACTGATTTACCAGACAGCTTAGAGGCAACATCTTTTGATTCTAACGGTCAAATCATGTCATTGAGGCATAAAGTCTACGATGTTAAAGGAGTTCAGTATCACCCTGAGTCTGTTTTAACACCAGATGGAAAAAAGATATTAGAAAATTGGGTTAATAGCTAGTCTTTAAGCACTATAAATTAGACTTTAGATATGAACAATTACAAAGAATTAAAAGTTTGGCAAAAATCTTAAATCTATTTCATGAAAGAACTACTAAATAGGCTTATTAATCAAGAAAGCATCTCAAGTGAAGAAGCAAAAAATGTTTTGGTGAATATTTCCAATGGAAAGTATAACCAAAGTCAAATAGCTTCTTTCCTTACGGTATATATGATGCGTAGTATAACCATTGATGAACTTCGGGGTTTTAGAGACGCGCTTCTAGAATTATGTATTCCAGTAGATTTACAAAACTACAACACAATCGATTTATGTGGTACAGGAGGAGATGGCAAGGATACTTTTAATATTTCAACATTATCGTCTTTTGTAACTGCTGGTGCTGGAATCCATGTAACAAAACACGGTAATTATGGTGTATCTTCTGCCTGTGGGTCTTCTAATGTCATGGAACATTTAGGTATAAAGTTTTCTAATGATATAGATTTTTTAAAACGTAGTATCGATGAAGCTGGCATTTGTGTATTACACGCTCCTCTTTTTCATCCAGCCATGAAAAATGTGGCACCTATTCGTAAAGAATTAGGTGTAAAAACCTTCTTCAATATGCTAGGACCAATGGTAAATCCTGCATTCCCTAAAAACCAGATGGTAGGTGTATTTAATCTAGAATTATTAAGACTTTATGGTTATCTATATCAAGAATCTAATAAAAATTATGCTGTTGTACATGCTTTAGATGGTTATGATGAAATCTCTTTAACAGGAAAAACAAAGGTCATTTCTAATACTTCTGAAACGCTATTCAGCCCTCAAGATTTAGGACTGAATAAAATAGAGCAAAAAGAGATTTTTGGAGGAAATACAGTACAGCAAGCGGCAAGATTATTCACCAAAATAATTAATGGTAATGGTACTGTTGCCCATAATAATGTGGTTTGCGCTAATGCTGGATTAGCCATAGCAACTGTAAAGCAGATTTCGCATAAAGAAGGATTTGAATTAGCTAAAGAATCTTTATTAGGAGGCAAAGCGAAAGAAAGTTTGAGTAAATTAATTGAGTTAAGTAAATAAAAAACAACTAATAAGGTTTCTGCATATGCAGGCAATGAATATGAACATTTTAGACAAAATAGTAATAGATAAACGCAAGGAAGTAGACTTACGTAAATCCCTAATCCCTACTCAGCAACTAGAAGCTTCTATACTTTTTGAACGTGAAACAAACTCATTAGTTCAGAAATTAAAAGCAAGCAAATCCGGAATCATAGCAGAGCATAAAAGACGATCGCCATCTAAGTCTGTTATTAATCAAAGTTTAAATGTTCAGGATGTAGCAAAAGGTTATGAAAATGCTGGAGTCTGTGGTATGTCTGTTCTAACTGATGGTAAGTATTTTGGAGGATCACTAGACGATTTAATAGTGGCGAGAGCAAGTTGTAATCTTCCGCTATTAAGAAAAGAATTCATTGTAGATCCTTATCAAATTATAGAAGCTAAGGCTTATGGTGCAGATGTAGTCTTATTAATTGCAGCCATTTTAACCAGAGATGAGATTAAACAGTTTTCAGAATTAGCAAAGAGTTTAAAATTAGATGTATTGCTAGAAGTACATAATGAAGAAGAATTGTATAAATCAATTATGCCGTCTTTAGATATGCTTGGTGTTAACAATAGAAACCTTAAAACATTTGAAGTGAGTTTAGAAACTTCAAAACAATTAAGTGAACAAATACCTGATGATTTTGTAAAAGTGTCTGAGAGTGGTATTAGTGCTGTTGAAGCCATAAAGGAATTACAACCTTATGGTTACAAAGGATTTTTAATTGGTGAAAACTTTATGAAAACGGATAATCCGGGATCTAGTGTAACAGAATTCATAAACACTTTGGAAACATGAAATTAAAAGTCTGCGGAATGAAATACAATACTGCTGAAGTTGCACAGCTGCAACCTGATTTTTTGGGTTTTATATTTTATGAAAATTCACCAAGAGATTTTTATGACACCATTCCAGAGTTACCAAAAAGCATTAAAAAGGTTGGTGTTTTTGTGGATGAAAAAGTAGAAGTAATAGTAAGTAAAATTGAAAAACACCAACTAGATGCTATACAGTTGCATGGCCATGAATCACCTGAAGTTTGTAGATTATTAAAATCTACAAATAAGGAAATTATTAAAGTCTTTTCTATAAAAAATGATTTTGACTTTTCAGTGTTAAGTCACTATGAAGATGTTTGCGATTACTTCTTATTTGACACTAAAGGAAAATTACCAGGCGGAAACGGTTATACTTTTAATTGGGATATATTAAAAGATTATCCTTCAACCAAACCTTACTTTTTAAGTGGTGGCATTGGTTTAAAAGAACTAGAAAACATAAATGCATTTACAAAAAGTTCTGCTTCAAAATACTGTTATGCCATTGATGTCAACAGCAAATTTGAAATAGAGCCTGGGTTAAAACATATTGAAGATTTAAAAGAATTTAAAGACTCATTATGAGCAAAAAAGATAAGATTAATAAAAAAATTCAAAAGCACTTTGATAATAGACTCTACGCTAGAATTAAACGTGGAATAAAAGGCGACTTTGAAGAAATACTAAGAGGTTATATCATAAAATACTCTGAAGATTTTATTCTTGTTAAAGAGGAAGATGATTTTGAGTTTAGAGGCTATCAAATTATTCCAACTTACACAGTTAAGGGAATAAGATATAATGACAATGATAAATATTATGATTTTATAAATAAATCTGAACATAAAAAATCTTGGTTTGAGATTGATAAACTATCAGATATTGATTTGAGCTCTTGGGAAACAATTTTTATTGACTTAAAAACTAAAAAACTACATATTATTACCGAATGTGAACGCTACGAGGATAAATTATTTTGTATTGGTTCTATAGCTGAATTCACAAAAAAAGCAGTTCATATTGAATATTTTAATGCTCAAGGCTATATAGATGAAACACCAGTAAAACATAAATACAAGTGGATTACCAAAATTACATTTGGAGACAACTACACTAAAGTATTTTCAAAATACAAGAGAAAAAGAGAAAGAGAATGAAAAATACTTATAATATCAACGACAAAGGCTATTACGGAGAATTTGGTGGAGCGTTTATACCAGAAATGCTTTATCCGAATGTTGAAGAATTGCGTCAGAACTACCTGAAAATAATGGCAGAATCTTCTTTTCAAGAAGAGTTTCATCAATTACTAAAGGATTATGTAGGAAGACCTTCCCCACTCTATTTTGCAAAACGTCTTTCAGAAAAATACAACACCAAAGTGTATCTAAAAAGAGAAGACCTCAACCATACTGGAGCGCATAAAGTCAATAATACCATTGGGCAAATCCTTATGGCAAAACGTTTAGGTAAAAACAGAATTATTGCCGAAACTGGTGCTGGTCAGCACGGAGTTGCCACAGCTACAGTTTGTGCATTAATGGGCATTGAATGTATTGTTTATATGGGAGAAATTGACATAGCAAGGCAAGCACCAAATGTGGCGCGTATGAAAATGTTGGGTGCAGAAGTTCGTCCAGCGTTATCTGGTAGTCGTACTCTTAAAGATGCCACTAATGAAGCTATTCGCGATTGGATTAATAATCCTGTAGACACACATTATATCATAGGTTCTGCTATTGGACCCCATCCTTATCCAGATATGGTAACACGATTTCAATCTATAATCTCGGAAGAAATAAAATGGCAGTTAAAGGACAAAGAAGGTAAAGAAGACCCAGATTATGTAGTCGCCTGTATTGGAGGCGGAAGTAATGCCGCTGGTACTTACTATCATTTTTTAGATAATGAAAATGTAGGTATTATTGCAGTCGAAGCCGCTGGTAAAGGGATTCATTCGGGCAAAAGTGCTGCAACTTCTGCTTTAGGAAAAGAAGGCATCATCCATGGTTGTAAAACCTTGTTAATGCAAACAAAAGACGGACAAATTACTGAGCCCTACTCTATTTCGGCTGGATTGGATTATCCTGGTGTTGGTCCATTACACTCGCATTTATACAAATCTGGGCGAGGTGAATTTTATTCTGCAACAGATGATGAAGCTATGACAGCAGGATTAGAATTATGTCAATTAGAGGGCATTATTCCAGCTATTGAAACAAGTCATGCATTGGCCATTTTTGAGCATAAAACGTTTCAACCAGATGATATTGTGGTAATCAGTCTGTCTGGCCGTGGCGATAAAGATTTACAGAATTATATTGATTATTTTAAATTGTAACTACTGTCATTCCTGCGTAGGCAGGAATCCACAAGCATGTATAAAACAATTCATCAATATTATTTATATATCCTAACCAATAAAAAGAACGGAACACTTTATATTGGTATAACTAATGATTTAGAAAGACGAATTTTTGAACACAAGAACAAACTTATAGAAGGTTTTACTAAAAGATATGATTTGACTCAACTTGTCTATTTCGAAAGTTATCAATATATAAACGACGCTATAAAAAGAGAAAAGAATATGAAGAAATGGAAACGACAATGGAAAATCAACTTAATTGAAGAAGAGAATTCTGGATGGAAGGATTTAGCAAAAGATTGGAATAATTGAGAATGGATTCCTGCCTACGCAGGAATGACAAACCAAAAATGATTAAAAATGCTGAAACAAGTTCAGGGTTACCAAAACAAAAGAAAGTTTAATTAAAAGATTTCCACTTTCGTGGAAAGTAAACATGAACAGAATAAACCAAAAATTAAAAGAAGACAAAAAACTCTTGTCAATATATTTTACTGCAGGTTATCCCGAGATTGATGACACAGTTTCAATTATACAAAAGCTAGAACTATCTGGCGTAGTAGATATGATTGAAATAGGGTTACCATTTAGTGATCCTTTGGCCGATGGTCCAACTATCCAAGCCAGTTCTACTGCCGCACTTAAAAATGGAATGACCACAGAAAAATTATTTAAACAACTCAAGGATATAAGACCTTTTGTAAGAATCCCATTAATAATTATGGGTTACTTTAATCCTGTGTTGCAATATGGTGTAGAAGCTTTTTGTAAAAAATGTCAAGAGATTGGTATTGACGGCTTAATTATTCCTGATTTACCAGTTGATGTTTATGATGAACATTACAAAGCTACATTTGAAAAATATGGCTTAATTAATGTCTTTTTAATTACACCACAAACGTCTGATAGACGTATTCGTTATATTGATTCCATTTCAACTGGATTTATCTATATGGTAAGTTCTGCGAGTACAACTGGAGCTCAATCTGGTTTTGGAAGTACACAAACGGATTATTTTGAGCGTATTGCAAATATGAATCTTAAGAATCCGCAAATCGTTGGCTTTGGAATTTCCAATAATGACACCTTTACTCAAGCCACAAGATATGCTAAGGGAGCTATCATTGGTAGTGCTTTTATTAAGCATCTCACTAATAATGGTGCTAACTCTATTGATGATTTTGTAAGTAGAATATTGAATTTGTAAATAAACTATTAAATTAAAAAAGATTCCTGCCTTCTCAAGAAGTATTATGCCACTTAACATCGTCCTCATAGAACCCGAAATCCCAAACAACACTGGTAATATTGGTCGTTTGGCCTTAGCTACAGACTCTAGTCTGCACTTGGTAAAACCCTTTGGGTTTGAAATTGATGATAAACGTCTTAAACGTGCAGGGCTAGATTATTGGCAACACATAGAAGTCATTTATTACAATAGCATAGATGAGTTCTTTGCAAAAAATAAAGATGCTAAAATGATCTTCTTATCGAGTCATGGTACAAAATCGCATTGGGATATTAATTATACCAACAATATGTTCTTAGTTTTTGGTAAAGAATCTGTAGGCTTACCCAAGCATTTAATAGAGCAACATAAAACGCAACTTTTTAAAATACCAATGTATAGTACACATATAAGAAGCCTTAACCTAGCCAATGCTGTAAGCATTATTGTTTATGAAGGTTTAAGACAACTTAGTTAATTTTTTCATAAAACCAATCTAAAGGTTAAACGCTTTAAAAAAACTGAAGTCTTAGTAGTGTTCATTAATTAAAAACACAAAAAATTATGATTTCAAAAACAGTAAAAGTAAGTTTATGTATGGTTGTTATATGCAGCTTATCATTTGTAAATGCCCAAGAACACAGGAGTAAAAAAAGAGGTAACCTAGAAGAGTTCTTTAAAAAATTAGACACCAACGCAGACGGTGAGTTATCTCTAGAGGAGTTCACATCTAAACGCCAACGCGAAGAGATTAAAACCGAAGTCATGAACGACCGTTTTAAAGCTTTAGATGCTGATGCCAATGGCGGTTTATCTATTGAAGAATTTAAATCCCTAAAAGAACTGGTCAAAACAGAACGTATAGAAAAGCGTTTTGCAGAAATGGATGCCAACGGAGATGGCAATATCGATTTAGCTGAATACAAGGCCTTTACAGAAGACAATAAAACGCATAGAAAAAAGCGTAAGCATAAACGCCATTAATAAGATGTCGTAATAATAATCCTCTAGAAACTCTAGAGGATTTTTTATACATAAACATATGATAACCAATTTTCGTTTTGTATCTTTTAATCAAAACAAAACCAGCATTTGAAAAACACAAAAACACTTAAGCTTTTATACGAATATGGGCAGATTGCTTTTGGCATTGTACTCGCTAGTATTGGACTCAAAGCTTTTTTATTACCTAATGGGTTTTTAGATGGAGGAGTAACAGGAATTGCTCTTTTAGTGAATCGATTGGTGGATATTAACATTTCGATATTACTCGTCATTTTTAGTGTTCCGTTTTTAATTCTTGGCTTTTATACGGTTTCAAAACGCATTGTTATTAAATCGATTATTAGTATTCTTGGTTTGGCCTTATTTATTCATTTCGAAAATTTCGAAATCATAACTGATGATAAGTTGCTCATTTCAATATTTGGTGGTTTGTTTTTAGGAGCTGGCATTGGTATAGCCATAAGAAACGGTTCTGTACTTGATGGATCCGAAATTCTGGGAGTTTATCTCAATGACACCTTTGGCATTACGATAGGCAAAGTTATTCTGGTGTTTAATATTATATTATTTGCCATCACGGCTTGGGTGATTTCAACCGAAGTTGCTCTATATTCCATTTTAACCTATATCGTCACTGCAAAAGTCACCGATCTAATTATTGAAGGGTTTGAAGATTTTATTGGTATTACGATAGTGTCAAAACAATTTAGTGCCATTGAAGTTGCTATCATGGAAGAACTCGGAACAGGCATGACACTTTATAAAGGAACGCGTGGTATGGGAAGCTCTGGAAAGCAAGAGGATTTTGATATCATCCATACCATCATAAACCGTATTGACATTAAAAAAATGTATCGGGTAGTTAATCGCATTGACCCAAAAGCATTTATTGTAGAATTTGATGTCAATTCCGTAAAAGGTGGTGTTCTTCGTCATTATTTAGATAAGAAAAAGAATAAGATTTTGCCTAAAGTCTGAAAGTTTAATAATTTTGAAAACTTATATAAACATTTCTAATGAAAAAAATACTTATAGCTTTTATTCTTCTTTTAACCACACAATTAAATGCTCAGGAAATAGGACTAAGATTTGGTGAAGTGACAGGTAATACTATTGCCATTGATGGAGTCTTTGATTTTGAAGGCAATAGAATCCATGCCAATCTCTCTTTTGGTGATGGAGTTGGTATCGATGCGCTTTACGACTTTATTTATAAACCTCTTGGAGAAGAAGCCATTAACTGGTATGTTGGTGCTGGTGCATCTACCTATATTGAAGATGAGTTTAATATAGGTGTTAGTGGTGAAATAGGATTAGAATATGTCTTTAAAGAAGTGCCTATTGTTTTAGGTTTAGACTACAGACCGACCTTTTGGATTATTGATGATACCGATTTTAAATGGGATGGTTTTGGGATAAATGTGCGTTATAAGTTTTAAAAGAATTCACGATACTGCATTACTCTAAAATCGAAGGTATTAAAGCTAGGATTCTTGGCTTTTAATTGCTTGTAAAGTGGTAATCGACTGATTGAAATATTAGCTGCACCTGAACCAGAAGTTAGGGAAACGGTTTTGATAGTTCTAAGCGAGGTTTCAACTGTGCTCAACCTAACGGACAAGGAAAATTGGTGAATTCTCGGCACTTGGTTATTTACTAGCTCTAACTTTAGTTTATAATCTTTTAAATGTCTCCTAAAAAAGTATTCTGGTCCGTTTTTACTATTTCCCCCAGTAAATAAAATCGTCTCTATCTTTGGGTATTGCATTAGATAACCAATAACATCTCTTAATTTAATATTTTTCATTCCCAAATCTGAAGCATCTATCTTTTTGCGTTCAGCACTTTCTACAATATCACAAACACCAATTTGATGTTTTATTAAAAACTGCTTTCGTTCTTCAATAGCTTCATAAGAATTGTCATAACGCAAATTAAGGCTATGAATCTTATCTATAAACAACCACAAAGAATTGTAATAACTTCCATAGCAAAAGTCAACATCTTTTTCTAGTAGTTCTCCTGTAGAAAAGCGTGGTGGTGGCAAGGTGCCAACAATGAGTTTCTTGGTATCCTTTTGTATAAAAGGTTGGTATGGATGTTTATGGAGAAACATATTAATCTAAAAATAAATTAGTGCTTCGACTACGCTCAGCATGACATCATAATATCTCACATAGACTTCAATAAACGCTCTACCTCATTAATAGTACTTCTATAGACGCGTCTGTTTGGTTTGGTCATATGCTGAGACTCAGAAGATATTTCTTTTAATAGCTCAACACCTTCGAAATTTCTATTATTTTCAAGATAAAACTTAGCTAATTCTAAACGTTCATTATAATTAGAATAAGGTCTGTCTATTTGTTTTAGTTGTATTTCTGCAGCTTCAACTTTCCCTAATTCTTTTAGTGCTAAACCATAACAAAACTGCTGTTTAGATCCTCTAAACTTAGATTTATTCCTAATCTTTTCAGCATGCTCAACAACACCAACATAATCTTTAAGTTGAAAATAGCACAGTATCAATTGTTGTCTTGCATACAAATCATTTTGATCAATATCGCTTAAAGTATGCTTATAGTTTACTATAGCATTAGGCATATCACCATTTTCTACATAGGCATCAGCCAATTCAATTCTATTTGAATATGTATCAGAAAATTCGAGTTTCTTTTCTAAATCACGAATCTTCTTTGTAGGATATATAATAGATGTTAACTCACTTTGAATTTTCTCCGCATCACGCTTATTATATATATTGATGAGAAAATATATTATTGGTCCAAGTACAGGAACAAAAAACACAACAAAATACCAATAATAAGGTTTTCGGTTTTTGTAAATATGATAAAGACAATAGCCTTGAATGGCAATAATTAAATAATACCGCATTAATGATAGTTAATCCTTTAAAGATAAAAACTATCGTATAAAAACCAACTCTTTTTCAGAAGACAACTCCTCACTAAATCCATAACCTTCGTAGTTAAATCCTTTAACATCATCAATAGTATTTGCATCAGTATCTATAATATAGCGCGTCATATAGCCTCTCGCCAATTTGGCAAAGGTCATTATAGTTTTATATTCTCCGTTTTTTAAGTCTTTAAAATTGGCAGTAATAGCTGGTACTTTTAGAGCTTTTGTATCTATAGCTTTAAAATATTCGTTACTCGCTAAATTCAAAAAGAGTTCATCATCACCTAACTCATCATTTAACGCTTGAGTCACTTTTTTCTTCCAGAACTCATAGAGATTTTTATTCTTGCCTACTGGCATTCTAGTTCCCATCTCCAAACGATAAGGTTGTATTAAATCTAATGGTTTTAAAATGCCATATAATCCAGAAATTATACGAACTGTGTCTTGTACCTTATCTAGCTTTTTAACATCTATTGTATACGCGTCAATACCTCTATACACATCACCACTAAATGCATATAGAGCTTGTCTGGCATTGTCTTTTGTAAAAGGTAATTGCCATTCTTGATTACGCTCATAATTAAGTTGACCAAGATTATCAGAAATCTTCATGAGCTTAGATAAGCTTTTTGCCGACTTCTTCTTAAGTAATTTATTTAAGCGTTCAGCTTCAGTTAAAAAACAACCTTCTGAAGTTTTAGTAGTAGGTATTTTACTTTCAAAATTTAAAGATTTGGCTGGTGATAATACAAGTTTCATATGCATTTCCTGCACAGGCAGGAATCTCATTTAGGTTAAACAATATTTTACTATTAGGTAAAAATACGATGTTAATTGAAGAGTTTCAAGTAATATCAACAACTAATCTTGATAGTTATATAATGAATGTCTATTCTGAAATACATTAAACAGGTTTCGCATAATATTATTCTATTTCATTATCGCTGAGAGATTCATGCCTGTGTAGTAATTAGCTTTGGTGTTTAGCATAAGCTCTCCATTTCTCAATACATTGCTGCATATCTTCTGGAATTTCTGTAGAAAAGCTCAACCATTTACCTGTTGTAGGATGCTCAAAACCAAGAGTTTTTGCATGTAAGGCTTGGCGTGGCAAAACTTTAAAGCAATTCTCAACAAACTGTTTGTATTTGGTAAATGTGGTGCCTTTTAAGATTTTTTCGCCACCATAACGCTCATCATTAAAAAGCGTATGTCCGATATGTTTCATATGTACACGGATTTGATGTGTACGTCCAGTTTCTAGCTTACAACTTACCAGAGTGACATAACCTAAACGTTCAATAACTTTATAATGTGTCACAGCAGGTTTTCCTTTATAAGCTTCATCTCCTTCATAAACAGTATTTTGCAATCTGTTTTTAGGATGGCGACCTATATTGCCTTCAACTGTACCTTCATCTTCAGTTAAATTTCCCCAAACCAAAGCAACATATTCGCGCTCACTGGTTTTTTCAGCAAACTGATTAGATAAATGTGCCATAGCTTGTTCAGTTTTAGCAACTACTAACAAACCACTGGTATCTTTATCAATACGATGCACCAAACCTGGCCTATCACTAGAATTATTTGGTAAATTTTCAAAATGAAATATTAAACCATTTATTAAAGTCCCAGAATAATTACCATGACCTGGATGTACTACCATCCCTGCTGGTTTATTGACAACCAATAGTTCATCATCTTCATATACGATATCGACAGGAATATCTTCTGCTACCAATAAATGCTCGTGTGGTGGATGTTCAAATTTTACAGTAATCTGGTCATTAGGCTTAACCTTATAATTAGATTTCACTGTAGATCCATTGACAAAAATGCACCCATCTTTAGCAGCTTGCTGAATTTTATTCCGCGTAGCGTTTTCAACAAAATTCATTAAGTATTTATCAATCCGTAATGGTTGCTGGCCTTTTTCAACTTTAAAAGCATAATGCTCATAAAGTTCGTCTCCTTGCTGAGAAGCATCAGTGATTACTGGCATATAACTAACGTTTACCGTTACCTAGAACTAAATCTATGGTAGATGTTAATGGCAGCATGGCTCCTGGCTTTAAAGTTTCGCCTTTATGTTTCATCCCTAAAACTACATCTTTACCAATATTATCAATGTAGGTAATGTTACCAATCTTAAATTCTAAAGCTTGTAATTGTGGTTTAGCTTGTCTAAATGTACGCTTTAAAATATTGGGCACTTCAACTTTTCGGTAACCCGAAGGGTTTAAAATGAGGTAAATCTTTCGGTTCTCTTTGACTTTAGAACCAGCCAAAGGGCTTTGCTCTATAACAGAATACTTTGGATAATTAGGATTAAAATTTGCAGAATCCTGTATTTCCATAGCCAAATCATTATCGTCCAATTCTATTTTTGCCGTTTCAATAGATTTTCCTTTTAGATCTGGCACCTCTACAAATTCGCCATGGTTGGTAGTGATATTTAACCACTTTAGCATTATAAAACTAAGAACAATAGTCGCCACAATAGCTAATCCTAATTGCTTTAAAAATACTTTACTGGTCAAAAACTTTACTAAACTCATAAATCAATAATTGGTAGACAAAACTAATAAATTATAACGTTATTATAATGTTATTATAACGTGGCACATTTAAAATACGTATCAATTAGAGATTTGGTTTATCAAAATAAATGATACTTTTACATTACAGCATTAAAATAAAAATTACCCACATGTGTGGGCACTTAAGATGAAAAAAAATATTGCTATCATCATGGGAGGTTATTCTAGTGAATATGAAATTTCGCTAAAAAGTGGTAATGTAGTATACAATGCCTTAGACAAACATAAATACAACGCATATCGTATCCATATCTTTAAAGATAAATGGGTATTTGTTAACGCTGAAAATGAAGAGTTTCCTATAGATAAAAATGATTTTTCTGTTTTAGTAAATGGAACTAAAATTACTTTCGACTGTGTTTTTAATGCTATACACGGTTCACCAGGTGAAGACGGTTATATGCAAGCTTATTTGAAATTATTAAATATGCCGCAAACAAGTTGTAACATGTATCAGGCGGCTTTAACATTTAATAAACGAGATTTACTATCTACCTTAAAACCTTATGGTATAAAAACTGCCGAAAGTTATTATCTAAATCTTGGTGATGCTATTGATGAAAATGCTATAGTAGCAAAAGTTGGCTTACCTTGTTTTGTTAAAGCCAATAAAGCTGGAAGCAGCTTTGGTATATCTAAAGTGTATGTAAAAGAAGATTTAAAAGTTGCTATTGAGAATTCATTTAAGGAAGATAATGAAATTATTATTGAACAATTTTTAGATGGTGTAGAAGTTTCCGTTGGTGTCATTTCTTATAAAGGTGAAACTAAGGTTTTACCTATTACTGAAATTATTTCTGAAAATGATTTCTTTGATTATGCTGCTAAATATGAAGGTAAATCACAAGAAATCACACCCGCTCGTATTTCTGAAAATTATGCAAATAAAGTCAAAAAAGAAGCTCAAAAAATATATGAAATTCTCAGCATGACTGGTTTTTCGCGAAGCGAATTTATCTTTAAAGATGACGAACCTTACTTGCTAGAAATGAATACCGTTCCGGGTTTAACTAAAGAAAGTATTTTACCGCAACAAGCAGCTGAAGCTGATATTACCATGCAGGATTTGTTTGAAAATGCCATTGAGGAAGCGCTTAAAAACAATAATTAGTAGATGTCAATTTTAAAAAAAACACATCTCTTTGGTGGTATATTAATCATCGTCATTTTTTTACTTACCGGACAATATATGCACCATAAGTTTAACCATTTAAAAGATATGGAATTAATGAGTAGGGCACTTTTTAGAGCAGGGCACTTATACATTCTTCTTTTTGGACTTATTAATCTAGCTCTTGGTGCTTATTTTAAGCTCAGTAGCAGAACCCTATTAAAAAAATTACAAGTATTAGGTTCGGTCTTAATTATTGTAGCTTCAACACTTATTATTTATTCATTCTTTTCTGAATTGCCCACTGACCAAATAGAGCGACAGATATCAAGATTCAGTTTATATCTAATTTTAGCTGGCGTATCCATTCACGGTTTTGTATCTTTATTAAATAAATCAGACTAATGAAACGTGCTATATTTCCAGGGTCTTTTGATCCCATTACTTTAGGACACTATGATATTATAAAACGTAGTGTTAAACTTTTTGACGAGGTTATTGTTGCCATTGGCATCAATGCTGATAAAAAATATATGTTTTCGTTAGACGAACGTCAGCAATTTATTAAGGATGCTTTTAAAGACGAGCCAAAAGTAAAAGTAGTTACTTATAAAGGGCTTACCGTAGATTTTTGTAAAAAAAACAATGTTGAATTTATTTTAAGGGGGCTAAGAAATCCTGCTGATTTTGAGTTTGAAAAAGCTATAGCCCATACCAACAGAGATTTAGCACCAATTGAAACTGTATTCCTTTTAACTGCTGCGAGCACATCATATATTTCGTCTTCAATTGTTAGGGATGTTATTAGAAATCATGGAGATTATACTAAGTTAGTCCCTGATAGCGTGAGGATAAATTCTTAACCTACTCAGTATTTAAAACCTCTATAAAAGCTGCCTCAAGAAGATGTATTGAAAAATAGTACCATTATAATTCTCATTAGATAATTATTTTCCTATAAGAAACAAAAAAAAGCATCAGATAAATTCTGTATACTTTACAGAAAAAATAACCGATGCTTTCTTGAAAATTGATTAATAGCATATTGAATATAAAGCTATTTAACAAAAACTGTGCTTTTTCTCGATTAATTGACATTTTAAAGGATTAAATGTAATAAGCATTAACATTTCCTATGTAACAAAACTTTATAAGTTCTTACATATAATTAATAAGTCATAAAAACTCATGTTACATCAATTTACATACATGTTCTTTAAACTAAAGTTAATTCAACCTTCAGAAGATACTATTATGCATTGGTGTAGCACTTATGCTGTTACCAAATTAGAATATGCCCTAAAACATGGTAATTATAAAACACGATTACTAACTGCAAAAGCATTAGAGCAAGTCGGGCAAGCATCATCCATACCAATTTTATTAGTAGCAATGCATAATAAAATTCAGAATGTATCTATTACAGCGTTAAACGCCTTAGAAAGTTTAGGATGCTCTAATGAGTTAATGATTTCAATTACTCGTAAACGCTTTAATTGGGTTAAAAAAATAAGAACTAAAGAAGAAAAGCAAAAAAACAAATCTCCTAAAACGTTCAAGTAAAAAAAGTTTTGAAATGGTTAAGGAACGCTTAAAAAGGCCCATTCGCTAAGCTTAACTTTATTCAAATTTAAAATGTGGAAACCTAGCGCATAGTGCATCCGTTTCTATTTGAAGCTTTTCTAAAAATTGCTGATGTGCTTCAGAATTGGGATTGAATGGTCGATGTGATTTTTTAGTTTGAATTGAAGCAACATGTTCACTGATTTTCTGAGCTTCTTCAGTCAACCATACCATTTTAAATTTTTCCCAGATATAATCAATTGCTACATTATTTGGGTGAACCATGTCTGTATTATAAAAACGATAATCTCGTAGTTCATCCATTACAATCTCATAGGACGGAAAATAATACTGCCTTTTTCTCGGCTCAACAATGTTATGAATAGTTGTTACTAAATGCGACTTACTTTGCGTATTCTCAACAAAACCATTTTTGAGATGACGCACAGGTGAAACTGTAAATACAAAACTCGTGTCAGAATTTATACGTCTTACTAAAGCAATAATTGCCTCTAGCGCTTCTGTTATTTGCTCTACAGATAATAACTCTTTTAAAAACTGTTTTTGAGGTAATTTGTGACAATTAGCAACTACTCTATCTGATGCAAGATATCTGTAAACCCATGCTGTGCCTAAAGTAATAATGATATGAGTTGAGTCTTTGATCTGTTGATTTGTTACATCGATTTGCTTATTTAAGCGTTTTAGTAAATCATCTCTTGAAGTAGAATTTAACTTTGAATGTGCATCTAAACAACTCCATTGTTCATTATGAAAAATCAGCTCATCCTCTGAATAATAATCTTCATTAATTGCTCTGGTAATGAGATTTTCAATAGCTAAAGGGTGAAATAAAATTCCGAAAGGATTAGTTTGAGATTGAAACTTTAAATATTCAAACTTACTGCCAATATTCTCTGAAAAACATGAACCTAATAGTAAAACTTTAGAGTTATAATCTATTTGATTATGACTCTGTGGCTTGAGTGGTATTTGAGTTTGAAGTTTCATTTCTTCTATATGAGATCGAGATCCTGAAAAAACATGTTCAGAATAACAAAGCTTATTCTATATAACCTTTAGCAGCTTTTAAGGCTTCTTCAATTCCAGCTGGATGCTTCCCTCCTGCCGTAGCAAAAAATGGTTGACCACCTCCTCCTCCTTGGATATATTTACCAAGTTCTCTTACAATTTGCCCAGCATTTAAGCCTTTTTCAGTAACCAGATTTTTTGAAATGTAACACGATAAAATGGCCTTTCCATTAGTATCTGCACCAAATAAAGCAAAAAGGTTATCCACTTCGCCACCTAATTCAAAACTCAAGTCTTTGATACCAGAAGCATCTAATTCTACTTTCGTGGCAATAAAGTTTACACCATTGAGCTCTGTAATTTGGTTTTTGAGCTCTCCTTTAACATTCTTGGCTTTATCCTTAAGAAGCTGTTCTATTTGCTTCTTTAAATCAGCATTTTCAGCTTGCAAATTTTGCAATGCTTTTACAGGTTCTTTTGAATTATTAAGCAAATCTCTCATTTCAAAATAAGCTCTGTTATTTTCAAAATAAAAATCCTTAACAGCATCATTGGTTATAGCCTCAATTCTACGAATACCAGCAGCTACAGCACCTTCTGAAGTGATCTTAAAATGCCAAATATCTCCAGTATTTTTCACATGAGTTCCGCCACATAGCTCAATGGATTGTCCAAATCTAATTGTACGTACAGTATCTCCATACTTTTCACCAAATAAAGACATAGCTCCTTCTGCAATAGCCTCTTCTTTAGCTATGCTTCTGTTTTCTTGTAATTTTAATTTACCCTCAATTCTGGCATTTACAAAGTTTTCTACATCTCTTAATTCTTCAACAGTTAACTTAGAGAAATGTGAAAAATCAAACCGTAAATATTTAGAGTTTACTGCAGAGCCTTTTTGTTCTACATGAGTTCCTAAAACTTCACGCAATGCCTGATGTAATAAATGTGTAGCTGTATGATTGCACTCTGTTCTGTAACGCTGTTTGACATCAACAACTGCTTTTAAAACCTCATCTTTATGCTTTGGTAAATTTTTAGAAAAGTGAATAATTACATTATTCTCTTTTTTAGTATCTAAAATATAAACAACATCTCCGTGATCATCTTCTAAGTAACCTTTATCACCTACCTGACCACCACCTTCAGGATAAAATGGTGTGACGTTAAAAACAAGTTGGTACATTTCACCATCTTTTTTAGAAACAACTTTACGATAACGTGTAATCTTTACATGTGCTTCTAAAGTATCATAACCAATAAATTCTTCAACTTCATCTTGATGCAAAATGGTCCAATCGTCTGTTGACATTTCACTAGCTGCTCTAGATCTGCTCTTTTGTTTTTCTAAATGCTCATTGAAACCCTTTTCATCTAATTTTAAATTCTTTTCTGATAAGATTAAAGCGGTTAAATCTATTGGAAATCCATAGGTGTCGTATAATTCAAAGGCTTTTTCTCCATCAACTATATCTCCTTTAGTCTCTTTAACTATTTTATTTAATAAAACTAAACCTTGTTCTAAAGTTCTTAAAAAAGACGTTTCTTCTTCTTTAATCACATTTTCAATAAGCTGTTTTTGAGACTTAACTTCAGGAAAAGCTGGTCCCATTTTCTTACTCAAGATATCAACCAAACGATATATGAAGGGCTCTTTTTTATCTAAGAACGTAAAACCATATCGTACAGCACGACGTAAAATCCTTCGAATCACATACCCAGCACCTGTATTGCTCGGTAACTGTCCATCAGCAATAGAAAATGCTACAGCTCTAACATGGTCAGAAATTACACGAATTGCAACATCTACCTTTTCATCTTCACCATAATCCTTATTTGTAATGGTTTCAATCTCCCTAATAATAGGTGTAAAAACATCTGTATCATAGTTAGATTGTACGCCTTGAAGCACCATACACAAACGTTCAAAACCCATCCCTGTATCAATATGCTTATTAGGCAAACTCTCTAGAGTACCATTAGCTTTACGATTGTATTGCATAAAGACCAAATTCCAGATTTCTACAACCTGAGGATGATCCATATTTACTAAAGACTTCCCATCGATTTTAGCTTTTTCTTCAGCAGAACGGATATCGACATGTATTTCGCTACATGGTCCACAAGGACCCTGATCTCCCATTTCCCAAAAATTATCCTTTTTATCTCCCATGAGGATACGATCTTCTGGAATGAATTCTTTCCATAAATCATAGGCCTCTTGATCCATTTTTAAATTATCAGCATCGTCACTACCCTCAAAAACAGTGACATACAAAATATCTTTATTAATACCATATACCTCTGTCAATAATTCCCAGGCCCAAGCAATGGCTTCTTTTTTAAAATAATCACCAAAACTCCAGTTCCCTAACATCTCAAATAAGGTATGATGATAAGTATCATAACCCACCTCTTCCAGATCATTATGCTTACCAGAAACTCTAAGGCATTTCTGAGAATCTGCAATTCTATTTTTCTTAGGATCTGCATTACCAAGAAAATACTCTTTAAATGGTGCCATACCTGAGTTTACAAACATTAAAGTTGGATCATCTTTTAATACCATAGGTGCAGATGGTACAATGAGATGTTGCTTCCCTTCAAAGAAGTTTAAAAACTTTGTACGAATATCTTGAGACTTCATATACTGAAATTATAGCTTGTTTCGTTTTAATTACCACAATTGCAAAACAATTTTTATCTTTGGTTGTTTTGCGAATAAAATCGAGGCTCATATCGAGTCCTAAGCTGCAAAAATAGCATAAATTAAAACATGGCTAAGGTAAAATATTATTACGATTCAGAAACGCTTTCTTACCGTAAAATAAAGCGAAAAAAAAGGACGACATTTAAGTATGCTACCGTTTTTCTTTTAGCTGCAGCGTTGTTTGGTTTTTTGTGCTTTGCGATTGCAAGCAGTTATATTGAATCGCCAAAAGAACGTCAGTTAGCCAGAGAATTGCAGAATATGGAACTACAATACGAATTGTTAAACAAACGTATGGATGATGCTATTGCTGCTTTAGAGAATGTTGAAGAACGTGACAATGCCATATACAGATTGTATTTTGAAGCCAACCCTATACCTGAAGAACAACGACGTGCAGGTTTTGGCGGTATTAACCGTTACAAAAAATTTGAAGGTTTTGATAATTCACAATTGATAGCAGAAAGTAATAAACGTTTAGACATACTCGAAAAAGCCATTGTTGTGCAATCTAAATCCTTAGATGAAATTGCAAAGTTAGCAGAAGACAAAGAAAAATTCTTAGAAGCCATACCAGCCATACAACCCGTAAACAATGAAAATTTAACACGAATGGCATCGGGTTATGGTTATAGAACTGATCCATTTACAAAAGCCCGAAAATTTCATTTTGGTATGGATTTTACGGCACCACGTGGCACACCTGTTTATGCCACAGGAGATGGTATTGTAAAACGTGCTGATAATAGTTCGTCGGGTTATGGTAAGCATATACGTATCGATCACGATTATGGTTATATGTCTCTATATGCACATTTATACAAATATAACGTGCGTGTTAATCAACGTGTAAAACGCGGTGATTTAATTGGTTATGTTGGTAGTACCGGGCGCTCAGAAGCTCCACATTTACATTATGAGATTTTTAAAGATGGTGATCGTATCAACCCAATTAATTTCTACTATGGTAATTTATCACCTCTAGAATTTGACATATTACTCAAAAAAGCGTCATTAGAAAACCAATCTCTCGATTAAGATGCAAATAGAATTACCAGAAAAACGCTATTATGGTATTGGTGAAGTCGCCAAAGCCTTTAATGTTAATACCTCATTGATTCGTTTTTGGGAGAAAGAATTTGATGTTATTAAGCCTAAGAAAAATGCCAAAGGCAACCGAAAGTTCACTCCTGAAGACATAAAAAACCTTAAGTTTATCTATCATTTGGTAAAGGAGCGTGGCTTTACCTTAGAAGGGGCAAAAACCCATTTAAAAGAAGAAAAAAAACAATCCTTAGAAAAGTTTGAAATTATAGAAAAGCTCGAAAGCATTAAAGCGCAACTCATTAAAATAAAAACGCAACTTTAAACTCTATCATTATGAAAAAAAGATATTTAGCAGGATTAGGCTGTACAGGAATAGTAGTTGTAGTATTAATTGTATTAGCCCTAATTGTTGGTTCTTTTGCTTATAACTTTAATAATACAGCTGTTGAATATGAAGCTGATGCAAAAACGGCCTGGTCTAATGTAGAGAGTTCTTACCAACGTAGAAACGACCTTATTGGCAACTTAGTAAAAACCGTTCAAGGTGCTGCTGATTTTGAAAGAACGACATTGAAAGAAGTTATAGAAGCCAGAGCAAAAGCAACATCGACAACTATAGACGCCAGTAACATAACCGCTGAAAATCTAGCACAATTTCAACAAGCACAAACTGGATTGACTGGTGCATTATCTAGATTATTAGTCTCGGTAGAGCGCTATCCAGAACTAAAAGCGAATCGAAACTTCTTAGAATTGCAAAGTCAGTTAGAAGGAACCGAAAATCGCATTAATGTTGCCAGAGATAGATATAATGAAAAAGTGAATATCTATGACAAACATACTACTAAGTTTCCTGGAAAACTATTTGCCGGATGGTTTGGTTTTGAAGAGATGCCGCGTTATAAAGCTGACCCAGGAAGTAAAAATGCACCTGACGTAGAATTCGATTTTTAATAAAATTACATCATGCCATACATTGAAGATTTCCTTACCGCAAAAGAAGAACAGGAAATCGTTGAGACTATACGACTTGCTGAACGTGAGACTTCTGGTGAGATTCGTGTGCATATAGAGCAACAATGCGATATCGATGTATACGAACGTACACTAGATGTGTTTCATATTCTTAAAATGGATAATACTAAACAGCAAAATGGTGTACTCATCTATGTGGCAGTTGATAATAAAGCCTTTGTTATTTTTGGTGACCAAGGCATTAACAATGTCGTTGATACAGATTTTTGGAATTCTACACGCGATAAAATCTCCATACAATTTAAGTCTGGTAATTTTAAGCAAGGAATCATTGATGGAGTAAAAGAAGCTGGTAAGGTGCTTTCTAAATATTTTCCCTGGGATCATGGTGATAGAAATGAATTAGATAACTCAATATCTAAAGGCTGATGCAAAGACTCAAATACATAATTCTTCTTATTTGTTTAGCCTATTCTTTTAATGGCTTTGCACAATATAAAATTCCACCAAAGCCTACTAACCCAGAGGAAGTAGAGAAGAACTATATAGTTTATGATAAGATTAAATTATTAAACGCTTCAGAAAAAGAATACCTAAGACAAAAACTAATACACTATGCAGACACAACCTCAACACAAATAGTCATAGCAATTATTAGTTCAACAGAAGGTGAGTACATCAATTATCTTGGTGCTCAATGGGGTGAAAAATGGGGAATTGGTCAAGAAAATGAAGACAATGGTATTTTAATTCTTTTAGCTAAGGACGACCGTAAAATAGGCATTAATACTGGTAAAGGTATTGAGCATTTACTTACTGATGCTATAAGTAAACGCATTATTAATAGAGATATTATTCCTTACTTTAAACGCAATGATTATTATGGTGGGTTGAACCGTGCAACCGATGCTATATTCGAAGTGATGGCAGGAGAATACAAAAGCTCGCAGCAAAGTAATGACACTGACTTTCCTTTTGGTATCTTTATCTTCTTATTCATCATTTTCATCATTATCATTATTGCCATTTCTAAAAGTCGAAGAGGAGGTGGTAAAGGCGGAAATCGTGGTAATCGTTCTGATGACACCAAAAGCATTCTTGAGGCAATAATTCTAAGCAATATGGGACGCGGAAGTTATTCCAGAGGATCATCTTCTGGTGGGTTTGGCGGTTTTGGCGGAAGCTCTAGTGGTGGTGGTTTTAGTGGTGGCTTTGGCGGCGGAAGTTTTGGTGGTGGAGGTGCCTCTGGTGGTTGGTAGAGGATAAATACAAGTCTTCCTAGTTGTCTATTTCAATTTTACTTTTCTACAATATTTTACTTTCGTTTATTTAAGTTAATACTTGTAAATATTTACTCTTGTTTTTGGTTTTATAAGTTACTTGCTTTAAAATTTTGGCGATGAAATCTAAAAACGTTTTTTTTATATTATTCCTCCTAACGCTACTAGCCTTATACTATACATTATTTATTTATAATAAACCTCCTCATTTAGAAAAAACGAATAACGAAATCACTTTCGGTGAACTCAACCCAAATGCTCCACCTGAAACGCTTCAATTTGGTCAATTAGTAGGACAATGGGATTGCACATCCTACGATTTATTACCAGACTCAACTTGGCATAAAAGTAAGGCCAAATGGGTATTTAAATATACATTAGATGGCTATGCTATTGAAGATACATGGACAGAAAAAGCTATTGATAGCACCAATAACACAACTATTCTCGGTAGAGATTTTAACGGAATTAATATGAGGTTGTATAATCCTCAGCAAAGTCAGTGGCAATGTGTATGGTTAGATAATAGAAAAAACACTATGTCACCTATTTGGCAAGCCAATTATAATAGCTCTTTACAAGAAATAGTAATGCATGATCAGTCCTTAAACTGGAAAATCACTTTTTTTAATATTAATGCAAATAGTTTTGACTGGAACTATAAAATATTGCAAAACAGTACGTGGATAGTAGTATCTAAAATTAAAGGAGCCAGGCTAAAACAAAAAGCTTTAGAGTGAAATTTCATCTAGAGACAAGCTTTATTGCAGAGAATCTAATTAAAAACTAACGTTTTAACGTAAAATGACCTTTAATTGTTCTACCGTCAACAAGTTTGGCTACAAACCAATAGTCGTCGGTAGGTAACAATTTACCATTATATTTACCATCCCATTTTTGATTGTTTTCGTTTAGTACTGTAATAATTTTACCATAACGATTAAAAATCTCGACACTCTCAGTTACTGGAAACTGTTCAGAAAACCCTAGAATTTGCCAGGTATCATTCACGTTATCACTATTAGGTGTAAAAAACTTAGGAAATCCTAATACCGAAACCGCTTCAGCAGCAATACCACAATTTGCCTTTATATCTTTTACATACACAGTGTAAATACCAGGCAAAACATTTTCAAATGTATTAGACTCTTGATAGATTCCGTTTTCATCATCGAGTGCATAAACGTATTCCCCTTCTCCTGAAACCAATACCGTAATTGTATTATTATCGGATATATCTGTAATTTCAATCGTTTCAATAATGGCTGTATTTGATGGTAAAACAACAATAGTTCTCCTGTTGGTACAACCAGCTGGTCTGGTTACAAAGACCTCATAAGTTCCTATTTGATTAACATCTATTTGTATTGTTGTATCTCCTGTTGACCAATCGTATGCATAGTTATTGGGAATATCATCAACAATTCCACCGTCTAAAGTAATGAACTCAGGAAAGTTGTTTAAGCAATAGTATACTTCTTCATACTGAGTTACATTTGGCAATGGCTTTACCGTTAAGTTAACCTCATTTATAGAGTAACATGCATTATCTATATCTACTCTTGCATATACGGTTTGGTTATAAGCAACTTCATTGAAATAGTCATCCGTAATCTCATTAATTCTTAATAAAGCCTCGTTATAGGTTACGTAATAGCTAATCGTAGCATTGACAGGAGCGGTGTCCAATATTTGACTATCTGCCTCTGTTAAATCAAAAAAAGCAAATCCATCTACAATAAAATCATCACATACTTCAAGATTAACAACTACACCATCAGAAGTATTAACTTGTAAGGTGATTTCAGACATACTTAAACAACCTGTAAGTTCATCTAAAACTTGAGCATAAACAATCTGAAAATTAGTTGTATTTGTATAATTATCACCATCAATTGGAGTTGTAAGGTTTTCATCCTCAAAAAAAGTAATGCTCCAATTAGGGTTTATTAGTCCTTGTTCATCTCTGATAATATCATTTCTATAATTATTGAGGTTAAAATTTGAAATACCATCAGTCTCTTCATCATCACATTGTATAATTGTAATAGCATTGGCCACTGGTAACTCAAACACATCTACCGTCACAGGAATTCTATTTCCTTCTGTACAACCTGAAAATAAAGATAAAATATAATAAGTGGTAGTGGCATTTATAAAGCTTTCATAAGAAAGCCCTGTATTAATAACTTCAGTCGAAGTTGATGATGCATACCACAATACCTCATCTGTATTGGTTGTTAAATTGATTTGTGCAGCACCTTCATCACACAAACTATTTGTAGTAATAGTAGTTTTTGGCATTACAATAACTACACTAGCTGACACATTGATATTAGGGTCATTGGTCATGCCTCCAAATTCTACTACATAGCCTTGAGGATGATAAGCACTATCAGGATCTTCTTCACCTTGAACTGGTAAATCATTCCAAGAACCCAGAATGCCCACATTAGGCGCAGTTATATGTGCATAATCTTCATCACCAAAACTATTAGGTTCACCTGTATTCCAAAATGCAAACATCCCATCAGGAGCACTTCCGTTTACTTGTCCCTCCCAAAATACTTGTCCTGCTTCAGGGCCTGTTTCCCATCTCCATATACCTTCGGTAGCTTGATCAGACCCACCTATCCAGCCAGTCCCTTGAGCTTGTTCGCCTGTCAACTGCACTTCTTCTTCTGTAGTGATTGTTGCTAAATAGCCTTGCAGACCAAAATAGGTTTGTTGAGATGCTTCCTGACGAGCTTCAGTCCATGTTATACCTTCATTAGCAACATAAATATAATAATGACCTGTAGCAGGAAGAAAGTTAGCTTCACCAAGGTTTATCGAAAAAAACTTGTCTTGTGTGAAATTATTAGCTGTGGTTTGAAATCTAATATCTCTTATAGCATTTTCAAAAGCATCAGTACTTGCAGGTCCGGTAAGTGTTAGTAAGCCTTCACCGATAGACCAAGATGCAGAAATATTAGGGTGACTACCACTCAATGACAAGACGTCATTTCCAATAGTATAACCTGTTGCTATCTGCACAAAAACTTCGTCTAACATATTATTGTTAGAAGAATTTGATATAGATACATCTGTAACAATTGGCATCGGTGACGCACCACAATAGAGCTGATTTCCTATTGCAGATATATTAGGTGGGTTTTGAGCAAAACCTATATAGCCTACAAAAGCACAGACCAAATAAAGAATATGTAGCCTTAATCTTCTTAACATAGCTATGTAAAAATACTATTTTTTGCGCATGTAAACACTAACTGGTACACCATGAAAATCAAAATGATCTCTTAACTGATTTTCTAAAAAGCGTTTATAAGGTTCTTTGATATACTGTGGTAGGTTACAAAAAAATGCAAATTGCGGTTGCGGTGTTGGCAATTGCATAATATACTTAATCTTTACATATTTACCTTTATATGCTGGTGGCGGGTTATGTTCTATTATAGGCAATAACACATCATTAAGCACACTAGTTTTAATACGTTTTGTTCTATTTTTATATACTTCGACAGCGGTTTCAATAGCTTTGAAGATACGTTGTTTGTTTAATACCGAAATAAAGATAATTGGCACATCTGTAAAGGGTGCTATTTCTTGTCTGATGTGTTTCTCAAATTCCTTTGCTGTTTTGGTTTCTTTTTCTACCAAGTCCCATTTATTGACTAAAATGACAATGCCTTTTCTGTTGCGCTCTGCCAGCCAAAATATATTTTGCACCTGTCCATCGAAACCTCGCGTAGCATCAAGTACCAAAAGACAGACATCACTATGTTCTATGGCTCTAACGCTTCGCATTACAGAGTAAAACTCCAGATCTTCCTTTACTTTAGATTTACGACGAATACCTGCTGTGTCTACCAAATTAAATTCAAAACCAAAACGGTTGTATTTTGTATCTATAGAATCTCTTGTTGTACCAGCAATATCTGTTACAATGTAGCGCTCTTCGCCTATAAGTGCATTAATAAAAGATGATTTTCCAGCATTTGGTCGTCCTACTACAGCAAAACGCGGGAGTTGTTCTTCTTCTACCTCTTCTTTTTCTGGTAAGGCTTCAACAACAGCATCTAACAAATCGCCTGTACCACTTCCATTGATACTTGCAATGGTAAAATAATCACCCAATCCAAGAGAATAAAATTCTACAGCGTCTTCTGCACGTTTATTATTATCCACCTTATTAACAACCAAAAAAACAGGCTTTTTCACCTTACGAAGTAAATTAGCCACATCTTGATCCATACCTGTAATACCAGTTTCGACATCTACCATAAATATTATAGCATCAGCTTCGTCTATAGCTAACTCGACTTGCTTATCGATTTCTGCCTCAAACACATCATCACTACCAACAACATAACCACCAGTATCAATTAAGGAAAATTCTCTTCCATTCCAATCTGTCTTACCATAATGACGATCTCTGGTAACACCACTTACGGCATCAACAATAGCTTCACGTCTTTTAATTAAGCGGTTAAAAAACGTGGATTTCCCAACATTAGGTCTCCCAACTACAGCAACTATATTTCCCATAATTTAAATATTGATGCAAAGGTAGTATATAATCCTAGAATAAGATTAAAAGAAAATATGTAAATTGAAGTCTATTATAGATAGATATGAAACTTTCTAATGAGGTTGTATTAAGACCTAGGTTTAGGTTTAGTGTAAATGACGATAACAAATCTTTATTGTCTCTATTTGAAAATAAAGGTAAAAAGCAATCAGATTTTATAGTAACTCGGGTAGACGATCATGTTTTTATTAAAATCCCAAAAGTTAAACAACACTTCTGGTCACCACAACTACATCTTGAAATCAATGAAGATTACGATGACAAAAATACGAGTATGATTTACGGTCTATTTGGTCCCAACCCAACTGTATGGACTATGTTTATGTTCTTTCATTTTATAGTCGCAGGTCTTTTTATAGGGTTTTCTATTTGGGCATATGTAAATTGGTCACTGAAAAGCAATTATGCTATTCAGTTATTTTTGGCAATGTTAATGATTGTTATTTGGTTTGTGCTTTATTTTAGTGGTCGCATAGGTAAAAAAGCTGGTATGGAACAAATGCACGAGTTGCACCATTTTATGAGAGATACTTTACGTAGTAAAAGTATTTCATCTATATAGATAACGTAATAAGAAAGGCTTTAATTTCTTAAAGCCTTTGTATGATTTTGATTTATTCCCTATTGATTATTCTCATAAATAGTTACTGTTCCGCTATCTTCATTAGAAACCACTAATAAATCTTTACCGTTTGGGCTTTCTGTTCTTGGTATTACTAATAATCCTTCTGGTGCTTCATCCCCATTCCTTGAAAGAATAGATAAAAAGCTAGGTGAAGAAGGATTGGTAATGTCATAAACCATAACTTGGTCTGTACGTTCTAAACCAACAAACAAGATATACCGTTCGTTACCTATATTTAGCACCTCTACTGCTTCGGGTTCTGCTGCTTTGTCATCACTTCTATTATCGGCAAAAGCATCTGGTGTTATATTCAATATGTTTTGCGAAATATTATTACCACTATCATAAACTAAATCACCATTAGCTGACCATATTGAAAATGATCGAGCTCCATAAGAATACAAAGCCTCATAATCTCCATCATTATCTATATCTCCCTCACTTAAAGCAATTTTTAGGCGTCCTAAATTTGCATCATTCTGATAATCTTCTGATTCAGAAAAAATAGCCGTATCTAAATTTATATCTTTTACCCTATCTTCACCTACATACCCAGGATTACCTTCATACTCTCTACTATCTCCTTCATTGGCAGAGATAACATAATCTATACCATTGATTGAAACATGAGTAATACCATCTGGTTGGTACATTCCATAGACTGGCCAATTTCTAAGTTGTGTTATATTATCTTCATCGCTTGCATCTATTTCATTACCTGCTAAGCTATAATCTTTATGTCCTAATGGGTAAATAGCTATAATGGTTTTTGATACAAGATCTATTCTTGCTATTCCATTATTTTCTTGCAAGGACACCCAAGCTGTAGTATTATCATCAGATACTGCAATATATTCTGGCTCTACGTCTTGAGCCAAACTTGCGTTAGGCCCAAATACTCTAAAGCCTTGGTTTTTCAGAATGCTTTCTTGTCCATTAAATGACATAAAGTCTAAAGTAGTTACTACATCAGAAGCGACCTCTATAATGCTTATGCTTCCTAATGGATCATTAGTATAATCATCATTTGGTTCACCTTCATTTGCGACTAACAAAAGTTTTCCATCTGCTGAAAACGTCACCATATCTGGGAGTGCTCCAACTGTATATTGGTTTACTAAAGTATTGTCAGCCGTATCAAAAAGCAAAACAGATCCAGGGTTTTGTTTTGGGTTTGCCTCAACAGCTACAGCTAACCTTCCATTATTAATAGAAATACTATTTGGTGCGCCATAAGCATCGAGATTTATTGAATTTTCTGAAGTTACCGCATCAAGATTATTAATGTTGTTAACTGTTATTTCATTAGACTCAACATTAACCGTATATAGTCTGGATGTTAATGGGTCAAAAGCACTAATCTCTGAAGCACCTTCACCACCAACATTAATTGTAGTCTTAAATTGAAAATTAACTTCAGTATTAATTGGGTTTTGTTGAGAATCGTCATCATCCTGACAAGAAAAAGCTATACTTAAAATAGCTAGTAATACTAATTTTTTAAAAAATTTCATTGGTTTAGATATTTGATTAGCCACAAAAATCTAAACCAAAGCTTAATTAAACGTTATTGAAACTATAAGGTAAGATTATCTCTTACTTCTGATTGTAACCAAAACGTTTCAGTTGTCTTTGATCACTTCTCCAATTTTTATTAACTTTTACATAAAGCTCTAAGTGCACTTGTTTACCAAAAAATTTCTCTAAATCTTTTCGAGCTTCAACACCTACACGTTTTAACGCAGAACCTTTATGACCAATAATAATACCTTTCTGGGTTTCGCGCTCTACCATAATTACAGAGCGCATTCTAATAATATTTTGCTCTTCAAAAAACTCTTCTGTATCAACCTCAACAGCATAAGGAATTTCTTTTTTGTAATGCATTAAGATTTTTTCTCTAATCGCTTCATTAACAAAAAAACGTTCGGGTTTATCGGTTAACTGATCTTTAGGGTAAAAAGGAGGTGATTCTGGGAGTAACTCTATAATTCTGTTAAACACATTATGAACATTAAATCCATTAAGTGCAGAAATAGGATAAAACTCAGCATTTGGTACTTTTTGCTGCCATAGTTCTGCTTGCATTTCAAGCTGCTCTTGGTTAGAATTATCTATTTTATTTAATAATAACAGTACAGGAATTTTAGAGCTTGTAATTTTTTTGAAAAATGCCTCATCCTTTAATTCCTTCTCTCCTATCTCTACCATATAAATTAAAACATCAGCATCTTCAAAGGCAGATTTCACAAAATCCATCATCGAAGTTTGAAGCTCATATGCTGGTTTTATAATCCCAGGCGTATCAGATAAAACCACTTGAAAGTCATCACCGTTAACAATACCCAAAATTCGATGTCTCGTTGTTTGCGCTTTAGATGTTATTATAGATAGCTTTTCGCCAATAAACGCATTCATCAATGTGGATTTACCAACATTAGGGTTACCAATAATATTTACAAAACCTGCTTTATGCATTAAATGTTTTTTTGACAAAGGTAGTGGTTTAAATGATGACATTATAAAACCTTTTCGATATAAAGGAAATAACCAAAACTTATTTTATTTATGAGACTACATATAATTTTAGTGTTTTTATTTTTTTCTGCAACATTGCTATCGTGCTCTTCCGAAGACGACAATAATGACCAAAATATAGATAATAGACAATCTAGCTGTGATAATGCTATAGGCTACACTGGTCTATATTGGGATTTTGCTAATGCAAAACCTACTGGTTTATCTCAGGTACCTGTAATACAAAATCCTGGACAACAATTTATTCATAGCCTGCAACCTTTATTGGGGTTTACAATACCACAAGGATTTACCGCTTTTGAGCTTACAGACCCACAAACTCAAACTATTGGTGTCAATGTTTTTAGAAATGACAATGCTGTTTTATTTCGATGGATTCCTTCTAGTTCTGTTATTGGTCAACAAATACCTTCACAAAATTTTATTGCCAATGAAATAAATAATCTTTTTGCGTTTTATGAATTCAACGGTACACCCGAAGTTTTATGTTCTGAGTTTAAACAGCAAATTTTTGCAACCATTCCTATGGAATTTAATGCAAGAATGCTTCGCTTTAATGGAAGAATAGCACAAGTATGGGTAATTACCACTTATGCCGCAGGTTCTACTTATATAACTACTTCAGTTACAACAGCTCCTGAGGCAGAATATGACACCCAAGTTGCCAATACGTTTTTACCAATAAATTATCAGTTATATGTTAATGAAAGTGGTGGTATCGTAGACAACGATATGGACGGCTTTGACATTCTAAGAGACCCAGATGACAACAATCCTAATGTACCTTAATAACAATAAATTCAAAAACCATCTAATTATGAAAAAACTTGCCATTCCTTTAGTTATAGGTCTAATAGGTCTTGTCTTAATTGCATTGAGTTTTATGCGCTCAAAACAAGTTAATGTTGATGATATAGACATTAGCATTGATAAAGCTTCATTTATAATGCCAGCTGCGCACAGAGTATATGCAAATCCTGATGCCATGGACGGAAAGTACTATCTATTTAAAGCAAAAATTACCAATAATACTTCAGAAACTTTGGAGGATGTTACAGTTAAGTATCGTATTCCTAATTATGTAGACTGGACAGAGCTCACAGTTTCTGGTGAGATGTTCCCAGGGCAAACTTTAGTAGTACCATGTTATCCTAAACTTAAGAACGACATCACAGAAAAAACAACAGAATCTGTTGAAAAAACCGAAATTGAAATATCGTGGGATGGTGCTGAAGATGATGATATCATCGAAGAGGATTTTACTTTTAAACTTACCAACAGAAATGAGTATGTCTATACTGGTATTAAATCTGAAGAGATTAGCTCGTGGGCAGACATGTACGATAACGACGCCCTTATAGCATGTTTTGTAACTCCAAATGACCCGATAGTAAAATATTACACACAAAATCTTCAGGAAAAATTATTAAAAGGTGAAGCAGCTTCAGTAACTCAAAAACCTGAAGATGCTGTTCGTTTTTTGGCAGGTATATATGAAGCCACCCGAAAGTCGCACATGGTATATAGCGGTACTAAAGGAATTCCTAAATCTACAGAAGATGTACAAAGTATTGTACAACAAGTACGTTTACCAAGAGAGGTAATTACTGGTAATACAGGTCTTTGTATAGAATTGAGTGTGCTTTATGCCAGTGTACTTTCCGCAGCTGGTATTGATCCAATTGTTTACATGGTACCTGGCCATGCGTATCCTGGTTTTAGGATGAATGGTCAATACTATGCAATTGAGGCTACTGGAATTGGTGGTGAAGGTTTAGGTAACATTATGACTGCGGAAGAGGCATTTAATCAAGGGCAAAAACAACTCAATGAGTTTATACAAAAATCACAAGCAGGAGACCCTAGATATACCATTGTAGATATACATAATGTAAATGCGCAAGGTGTCACTTCAATGGATTTAAAAGATAACGACTTTATGCGCAAAAAAGTAGATAACATTGTTGCATCATGGTCTGGAAATAGTCTAGTACAACCCAATAGCCCTAGAGATCCGAAAATCAGAGTTCCAGAACCTGGCATTCGCACTAATAACAATGCATTATCTTTTTCTATTCCTAACGGTTGGCAAACTATGATGCATCCTTTACCACAAATGCCTATAGTAACAGCACAAGTCATTGCACCAGACCAAATGACAACAGTAACTATTTATGATATTGCTGTTTCTAACGCACAACAAGGTATGGCAACTATAAATCAATATTTCTCTAGTTATGGTATGCAAGTCGACTATCAAATCAATGGCAATACTTTGGCAGGACAAACCTATTCTGCTAATGGAAATTTTAGCTGGATCGGTAAGGTCCTTAGACGGCAAGGAGGTATTAGAATTGTCGCTGTAGGCACACAAGATTATATGTATAATCAAAATTCTGGAATTATAAATCAAGTGTATAATAGTATTAAGTAAAATTATGAAATCAATAATAAATTTAATAGTGTGTATTGCTTTATTATCTAGTATAGGAGCATACAGCCAAAGTCAGCAAAAAATAGAAATGAAAATTAATGAAGTGGGTAATGCAAAACTCAATATATCAATGACCATGAAAGCCCAGGAGTGGCAAATATGGAATAGTAACTATGGTAATAATCCCTCGGCACTAAAACGCGATATAGAACGTAGCATGCCTGCTTACTTTCTCGACGACTTTAAACTAGAAAAAGACGATATGAATCGTTCGTTTAACTTAAGTCTCAATGCTTATGGTGTTTGTGAAATTAACAAGCGTGGTAAATGGATTGTTGACACGGAACAGAAGGATGCCCAACTCACAGAACTATCAGAAACAAAATACATGTTAGTCAGTAGCCCACCTGAATATGGTGGAAATTTGCAACAAACTTATATTATAGAACTACCTGAAGACGCCAAAAATATAAAAACTGATAAAAATGCATTTGGAAAAACTGTATTTGAGTTTGATATGGATGCACCTTCCTCTGGTTTCAATTTTATACGTTGGGCTGGTATATTACTTTTTATAGTTGGAGGTGGTTGGGCTAGCAAAAACATGCTAGATAAATAGAAAAAAAGTAATTTGTCGTTTAAAAACTCACTTAATAGTCTTGCATTTGTAATAAAATGAATTAATCGTATCTTTCTTGTGTCTAGCTATTAACATGAGGGAAGCATACCAAACGGATTATAAATTACAAGTAATTAGTGCAATTAAGGCTAATGATTCGGATACTTTAAATAGTATCTATAACACTAACTACCCAAAAATTGAAGCATTAATTTTAAAAAATAACGGTACTATAGAACATGCTAAGGATATTTATCAAGAAGCGTTTTTAGCCGTTTGGCAGAATATTAAACAAAACAAGTTTATACCAAATAACGAATCGTCAATAAACGGTTATCTGTATACTATTGCCAAAAATAAATGGATGGATGTGCTTCGCTCTCAAGGCTTTAAAAAAACTATTGTAGTTTCCCAATTACACCATTTTGAAATAAAAGATGAAGAAAACAATGGTATTAATGATGACATATTAAAAGACAAACGATTAGAAGATGTAATGTTAGCCTTTAAAAATTTAGGTAATGCATGTAAAAGCTTACTGCGTAAGTTTTATTTTGAAAAAAAGTCTATGAATCTTATTGCTGAAGAGTTAGCATTAGATTCAGCTTCTACTCGGAATAAAAAATACCGTTGTATGCAGAAATTAAGACAAATAGCCCTAAAAAATAATTAATAGCAATGGACATAAATGACATCTCACAAGAAGAGTTTGAAATGATAGAAGCCTACATCAATGGTCAGCTGTCAAATGAAGATTTGTTAGCTTTTGAAGGCAGGCTCAAAAATGAAAAGCTTCTTGCACTCAAGGTTGAAAACATAAAAACCATTTTAACAGGTATAGAAACTCAAGTGATGAAGGAACAGTTAGATGAGTTTCATAATAATCTATCGCATCATAAAAATGAAACGGTTGTCCATCAACCTAAAGTTAAAATACTCCATTGGAAGCGCATCGCTGTAGCAGCTATCTTAATGATGAGCTTAGGTGGTTTTTGGATTTTTAATGGCAACCCAAACGAGCGTTTGTATGCCAAATACTTTACTCCAGACCCAGGCTTACCAACGACGATGAGTACTTCGGATAATTATGAGTTCTATGAAGCTATGGTTTATTATAAGCAAGGTGACTATAAAAGTGCAATTTCTAAATGGGAAACTTTACAAATCGCTAAACCTAATAATGACAGTTTAAATTACTTTATCGGTGTAGCTTATATGGCCAGTAAAAATGAAACCAAGGCTATCCCTTTCTTAGAAAAATCAACGACTAATAAAAGTTTTACCTTTTTAATGGATGCGTATTACTATTTAGGCTTGGCCTATTTAAAAACAGACCATATAGAACTTGCAAAAAAGAACTTTAATAAAAGTGCTAACAAAAATAGCAAAGCCCTACTATCTGAACTAGCTGACTAATTTTTTAAGAAATGAAAAATTATTTCAGGTTTTTTAAACGCGTAACATTGTTCATCCTAATCAATTGTTGCTGTACGCTTTTTGCTCAAACGAATTCTACACAGCAAATTGAAAATCGTTATACAAAAGCGTATGCAATTGCTGATAGTTTGTATAATAATAAGAAGACTGATATTGCAGAAAAAAAATTGCACACCATTGTTAATTCAGTTAACGATACAACTCAAGCCAACGCATTATATAAATCATTCAAGCTTTTAGGTAATATTAATTTTTCAAAACAAAAACTCGACAGCTCAACTTATTACCTTAATAAATCTTTAGATTATTTAAAATATTCATCAGAATCGGACTTGGATAAAAATCATATTTCAGGATATATTAAAAATACTATTGGCTTAAACCTATTTAATACTGGAAAAACAGAAAGCTCAATTTTAACTTTAAATGAAGCGATTGCAGATTTACATAAATACATTTCCCAAAGTAAAGATGAAGACAAGAAATTTTCTACGATAAAAAAACGACTGGCCTGTATAGATAACTTAGCTGGCTTTTATAGAGGTTTAGGTGAAAATGAACGTGCAATAAATTTAGCCACGTATTCTTATGAGCAAAAGCAAAAAATATTGCCAGAAAATGATAACGGTCTTATCATTTCCAGACTTATTTTAGGTCATTTACATCTTATTGCCAGAAACCATAATAAAGCTGGTCAATTAGTAGATAAAGGCATAGAACATATAGACAAGATTCCTTTTGCAAAAAGTTATGCTTATTTGGTAAGAGCCTCTATTTACGAAAATGTCGATGATTTAAAAAATGCAAAACGATTATATGAAATGTGTGAAGCAGTGTACCGAGAAAATTTTAATGGTAATTATTCAGGTGCCTTCTTAGATGCAATAATAGAGATGTCTAATTTTTACACAAAGTTAGACATGAATGATAAAGCGATAGCACTTGCTAAAGAAGGCTATGATTATACCCATAGTGATGCTTATCAAAATGAATTATTTAGCTTTTTCCAAACCCAAAACCTCTCTCAGGTTTACTTTCAACTTAAAGATTATAAAAACGCATTGAAATATAGTAATGAGGCACTTTCTTTCTTTGATAACAGAGCACTAAACACACTTTTAGACTCTATTCAAAATGAAACCAGAAAGCCCAGATCGATTTATATAAAATCTAAGTCTGAATACTTTTTAAACTATAATAGATCTAAAAAAGATATTAAACAGCTACTATCACAAACTGAAAAAGCGCTCAAAGTTCTCGAAAAGAAAAGAAACAATATTAAAACGCCTTTTGATTTTGAAACTCTTCTTATTGATAATAATGACCTCATAAATTTCAGAAAACGACTATTCCTAGATCTCTATAATAAAACAAAAGACGAGAATTATCTGATAGATTTAGTTGGGTTGCATGAGTCTAGTTTATATAATAGAATTAGAGCGAGACTTAATCTTAAAAAAGTTAGCTTTTCTGATGTTCCTCAAGAGATCATCAGCAAAGAAAAAGCGCTTAAAGAAGCAATGTCTACCTCATTAAACTCAACCGATTCATCAATTGAATCATTCAATAAAGCAAATGAAGACTGGAGTAAGTTTTTAAACCTGTTAAAAAATGACTACCCTAAATATTATAAAATGCGTTATGAGACTATTGAAGAGCCTCTGGACAAATTACAAGATAACATTCCTAATCTAACAACTATAGTACGTTACTTATTTATTAATGATGATTTGTATGCTTTTGTAGTTTCTAAAGGTGAAAAACACATTTTTAAGATTGATACAAAAGACATAACAAACAATATTAATCTACTAGCCGAAAATCAATATGATTTTTCTAAAGTAAATGATGTGTATTTTCAATTATACAAACAGCTATGGAAACCTTTTGAAGCAAAAATAAATACAGAAAAAGTTATCATAATACCAGATGGTGAGTTGTTTAATTTAAGTTTTGAAACCTTAACATCACATAAAACAAATAGCTTTAAAGATTTAGCTGCAAATAGTTTACTTACCTCACATACTATTTCCTATAACTATAGCTTATTGTTATTAGATAGTTCTAAAAAAGTTATAGAATACGAAAAATACTTTATTGCATTTGCACCAGAGTTTAATGATAAAATGAAAGCTGATTATTCAATTAAAATTGAAGATTCTTTAACAATGGACAAGGCGTATTTAAAATTGCTCCCGCAGCCATTTACAGTAAATATTGCTAAAGAATATTCGAGATTATTTAATGGAAATTCTTTTATAAACGAAAATGCTTCAAAACAAATTTTCACCCAAAATGCTAAAGAGCATAAGATTATACACATTGGTACACATGCTGAGTCTAATAATGTATCGCCAGAATTGTCTCGCCTCATTTTCGCTAAGAATTTAAATGACAGCACGTACGCAACTGATGACAACTCTTTATACAGCTACGAAATTTATAACCAAAACCTTTCTTCTAACCTGGCTATTTTAACGGCCTGTGAAACGGGTAAGCCTACGTACCAATCTGGTGAAGGTATGATTTCTTTGGCGCATGCCTTTAATTATGCTGGTAGTGAAAGTATACTTACAAGTTTATGGAAAATAGATGAACAATCCAGCGCAACAATTATTGATTATTTTTATGGTCATCTTAAAAGTGGTTTACCAAAGGATGAAGCGCTTCAAAAAGCAAAGTTAGATTACATTTCTAATGCAGAAGGAAGAACACTTTCCCCACAATATTGGGCAGGATTAGTATTAATAGGAGACACTAATCCCATCAACTTATCACCAACTAATCTATGGTGGATATGGTCTGTACTTGTTCTTATTGTTCTTTTAGCTTTATACTTCTTTATAAGCAATAGAGCAAAATCACGATCTAGGCTTAGCAAGGCCTCTATCGTACATCACAATACTACCAGCAACAGAGACATTGAGACTTAATTGCGATGTAAACCTCACTAAAAAGTGACTCTTTTCTATGGCTTGTTTAGATAAACCATGATCCTCAGCACCTAATAAATACACACAACGTCGAGGATGATGAAAACTTTCTAAATTCTCAGCTTTTTCGTTCAATTCCACACCTACTAATCTTGCCCCTTTTGGTAAATTATTGAAAAAATCCGTGAAAGTATCGTAATGAAAATAGGGCATCGACTTTACAGCATTATGTGTATCGCAAGCTTGCTTAGCATAACGATTACCTATAGTAAAGATAAAACTAGCGCCAAGATTTTGAGCAGAGCGCCAAAGTACACCAAGATTTTCGGGAGTCTTTCCATTTTGAATACCAATTCCAAAGAATTCGTTCGTTAAGTTGTCATTCATATGATAAAACTAAAAAAGACTTTTAATAATTAAAAGACTTTTTCTTCGGGAACGTGTTGAAAAAAATATCTAAGCATTAACACAAGAATTAAAGCAATTCAAGCTAGTTAACTTAGCTTTTTAATCGTAGTTAATAAATATTTACTTTTTAGCACAGAAAGTAATACCTCACACTCCCTAAAACTTGAAATGCAAAAGCCCGATAGCTTTAACATATCTTAATGGATTATTTTCCCTTCAGAAGTTTTAGAAACAATCCACCACTTACCATCATCTAGTTTTAGCAAGTTAATATGATCGGTCCATACAACTATACCTTTTAAAGTTACCTTCGCTAAACAATATGCTGAATTAGTATATACTTTGGTCTCCAATATTTCAGAGCTGATATCTAATTTAGACCAATCAGCGTTAAAAAATTTAAACATACCTTCCCTATTCACCTGAAAAAAAGCATTGTCTCTCCATGGATCTGACCAACTTAAGTGAAAATTCTCGTGAAAAACTTCTTTTAACAATTCTGGATTTCCTGCTTTGTAACCTTCAAAATATGTCTTTACAGTATTAATGACTTCTTCTTTAGCTTGAGTACTTTGAGCATCAGTTGTCCCTGTAACCAAAAAACATAAAATAATAAGTAATGTGTACCATTTAGTTTTCATAATTCATTTAATTTAAATAATTCTCTGGGTATTAAATCTAAAAATTAATGATTTATTACTCCCAAATGTTAATCGTTTTATTCTTGCTATACATTAAAAAATTTGGAGTGATTGTAGATTTTTTCATGTCCGCTGTAAAGCCATTTTTAAAATCCAAAAAAGATGAAAAAAGTAATGGTGTTTCATCTAAATAAGCAACCCAATGTGGTACCCATGGTTTTTCTTTCTTCAATACGATTTTTCGATTATTGTTAGAATCTATTATTTCAAATGAACGTTTACCCCAATAAGCAATTAATAAATTACCATTTGAGTAATCTATATCATGAATAGCATTTCTATTTAAAGGAATATCATCATGCACTTCTTCAATTAAGTTATTCCATTGCTTTAAAACATTTCCATCTGTACTAACTAACCACGCTTCACTTTCTCCTAAAAGGAGTAGTTTATCTTTAGCTACAGGCCTCATTTTATTTATTGCTGACGGAAAATCAAAATAGATTATGGGTGTTTTACCCTTATTGAGTATGTATATATTTGGATGTCTTACAAAAACCAACTGGTCGTCTGATAAGATTTTAAACCCTCCGACTCCTATATCCCAATTGTCTTTAAACCAAGGCCAAAGGACTCTGGGTTTTTCAAAAGCAGTAGATGTTTTTAAAACTCTGTATTCAAAAATATCTTTACTGTTGATATATCTTGTTTCAATGATAAACACATCATTGTCTTTGGTATATAAAAAGAAGTCGCTTGATTCATACTCCGATTTTAAAAATAGTCGTGGAGACGAGTTCTGGTCCCAAAGCATTATACTGGCATGGTGATCAATATCTCCAACAGGAGAAACATAGGACCAAAGTACACAACCATTCTGCGTTACAATGATATTACCATTAGGATGCGCATTAGCAAAGTGAACAATAATCATTGTGAAAAAAACGATTATGGTTTTAATGGTTCTCATTTAAAAAATTTATTAGTGTTAGCATATTATCTTTTGATTGATTCATTGAAATTCTTGACCTAACCAAGTCATATTATCTGGCTTCACAAAAAGTGCTACAGTTTTACCTCCTTCATTTTCTATAATCCATTGAAGTGCAATACGCTGTTCCCCATCACAATAGAACCATACTTCGATTCCCTTAGGGTTTTCTTTTTCAATCCATCTGTAGCCATAAACTCTAAAATTTGGCCATTCGTTTTTTAATCTAATTAATTCATCCCATGTAGGGTCGGTGATATCCATCTTACCATTTGTAGTCGCATTATCATTAAACACATCATTCATTTTATCCTTATCGCTATTTAATATAGCTTCTATCCAATTTTTCATGCCTTTTTCTATTGGAATACTGTCGCTTAAATTAGATACGTTTATTAGTGTTATTTTATGCTTTGCCGATTGTGTGTTTTTTTGAGTGTCTACACCAAGTATTTTTAATACACCTAGTTTTAATTCTGAGACTTTTCTCAAATCTGGGACACCAATATTGTTTAAAACAATAATGGTTGTATTTTCTTCTCTTTCGATATAAATCATATTTGTAAAACCCGGAAGAGAACCATACACTTCAATAGATTGGTTCTCTCCAAATAAATAGTCTAAACTTTTCTCGTTTAAAAACTGATCGGCCTTTAAAGCATCAGAAAGTTTAATAAGGTCCTGCAATGAAGAATAAGCACCACCAGAAGCATAACGCCCTATATAATTTGTTTGATCGGCTATCCATTTATCATTGGCTTTTTTATAGCCAATAACAAGACTTGGGTTCTTTAAAGAATAGCCACTATTTTTCATTTCTAGTGGATTAAATATATACTTAGAAAAGGCTTGGTCGAGATTTAATCCTGTCACTTTTTCTATAATAGCTCCTAATAACCAATAGTTTAAATTGCTGTATTCAAATTTTGCACCAGGTCTAAATGCGAGCTCTATGTTTGGGGTGGAATCTAAAAACGGCCCGGCAAATCCGTATTCATCAAACTTTAAACTATTCATAAGATTTTCGCTATCTAATTCGCGTGGCAAACCCGTAGACATATTAAGTAAATTCGCAATGCTTATGATGCTTCCGTAAGCTGGTTGAAAGTTAGGTCTATATTGGTCGATAGTATTATCTAAGGTTAACTTACCCTCCTCAATCAATGCCAGAATTGTGATTTCAGTAAAAAGCTTTGTTAAAGAGGCCAGATATACTTTAGAGTCATATTCAAGTGGTTTTGAAGACACTGAATAACTTAATATATTACCATTATATAGTACTTGATTATTGTTTTCGACATAGACTAACCCATTAAATTCGGTTTGAGTTGAAATATCATATAAGAATTTGTTTAACCGCTCTTCTTCAGATGAGCAACTTACAAACATTACAATAATTAAAGTGTATAGTCTTGTTTTCAAATATTTTAGATTTATGAATATTCCTCATCTAAAACTAAGAAATTAAGCAAGTGTAGAATAGTAAAAAAGGGACAGTAAAAGTTAAACTATGTTAATGTGAAAAAATATGTTTTTGTATGGTTCTATCTAACTTAAAATAGGCTTTTGGTGTCATTCCTGTGTAGTGCTTTATTTCTTTAATAAAATGTGCCTGATCATAAAACCCATTATCAAAGGCTATAGAAGAAAATTTAAAATTGTTTTGAGGCTTTGGTATTTTTAAAGCATAGAATAGTCTGACTATTCTACAATACTTCTTAGGTGTTAAACCTAATTTTCTTAAAAATATTCTCTCTATTGTTTTTTTTGAAATATTGACAGACTCTGATAATTCTTTAATATTAATGTTGCCTTTATGCATTAATATGTTTGCTATAAAAAAATCGAAAACCTCATCATTACTATGCTTAATCAGTTTTTTACTAAAAAAACTTTCGATCAATTTTATTTGCATTAATTCGTCTTTGCAGTTAAAAAGAGAGGCCTCTAAGTTCAAAATTTCTTTTCCAAAAATATCTTCAGGGTTTAAAGACTGATCAATCGTTTCATTAAGACTAACATCTGTAAAAGGATGCAAACCATAGGGTTTAATTCTTACAGATAATAGCACATCTCCTTCTAATGTGACGATCTGAGGTTTTGTTTTAAGTCCGCACAAATGTGATCTAACAGTACAACTACTTTTGTTATCGCTCTTAGCTTGTCTTTTTATAGGATTTGATGTAAACACTAATTCTACCGTATTATCAGGAACCACTAAAAAGCTATTTTCACCAGCTTCAAGGTATGAACTATGGTTATCTTTCCAAACACAATCTATAAAGGCTTCTAAGCCATTATTAACTTTAAATTCCTTGTACAAACTGTTCATTTTATTTGTTGTCTTAAAGCTCTTGTATTATAAGACTCCTTTTGTATGCTACTATTACATAATTATATGTTAAATGTACAATAAGCATACAAATAGTATTCATAAAAACAATTTAGAGTGCACTCAACCTTCCTTTTGAGTACTAGCTACATTCTAGGTTGTATAGAAAAAAATGTAATTTTAGTTAGCTAAAATATAGTGGGGCTAAAAACAATGTTTTTATTACTCTGTTGTAACCAATTAAAACACAGATGACGTAAAGATGTCATATAGATGACGACACCAATGCCAATGCTTTTATTTAGCTTTGCTTTCAACAATTAAACATCACTCAATTGAAGAATAAAGATTTAGCAAAAAGAGTAAAAGAATTAAGAAAGCGAAACGGTATGTCACAAGAACTCTTGGCGGAAAATTCTGGTTTAAGTTTACGGACAATTCAAAGAATTGAAAATGGAGAAACCCAACCTACTGGAGATTCTATAAAAAGATTATCTAGTGCCTTAAATGTTACACCTAACGAATTAATAGATTGGCAAATTATCGAAGATAGTAAAGCTTTATTACTATTGAATTTATCCCAACTAGGTTTTATAGCATTTCCATTGCTTGGTATACTAATTCCATTAATTATTTGGACTTCTAAAAAAGATAAGATAAAAGACATAGACTATGTCGGAAAATCCATTTTAAATTTTCAAATATCTTGGACATTAGTTTTATTTTTATTGGTTATTGGTCTTTTTATTACCTCAAAGCTTGAACTAACAAACATTTCTTTTGCCGGAATAATAATAACTATCAGCGCAATGTATTTTCTAAATTTTCTGGTGGTAATATCTAGTACTTTCAGATATCATAATGGGAAATCCATAAAGTATCCATCAGTGTTTCAGTTCTTAAGTTAATCTCAACTGAATTTCTCTTCTTTAAAAAGCAACTATGAATAAATTTAATTATAAAGCGACATTAGAACTTGTCTTACGCCAGTGTGTTTTTATTATCATAAATATTTATGGACTATCTAAATTATTAGGTGGACAATTTTATATGAAAGGAAAATTACCTTCTGAAATTGCGAATACAACTTTAGGTGAGGCAAGTGGATTTTCATTGGCCTGGACATTTATGGGACATTCATATATTTATATTTTGTTCGTTGGTACTTTTCAACTTTTAGGGGCTTGGCTTCTATTATGGAATAAAACAAAATTGATAGGAGTATTGATATTATTACCTATAATGGTAAACATAATTGTATTCGATATTATTTTTCTTGATGTATATCCCGCTTTAGCAAATGCCATAATAGTTCTTTTAATGTTATTATTAGTTCTATTTTTCAATAGAGAAATATTAAAAGATATTGTCATTAAGCTTACTAGCTTTCAATCAAAAACTAGTATTCCTATTAAAAAAAGATTAATCACTTTAGGAATTACTATTCTATTTATTGTATTAATTTTCAGTTTTGATTCATTCATTGAATACTGGCTTGGAGCAAGTACTGAAAAGATAATAGAATAATAACTGGTTACAACACCGTGTATAATTCATTGCTAGTACTCGCTTACTTACGAAAATCCTTGCGGATTTTCTATTCGGTTTGTATTTACTAAATTAGTTGCTGAAATTCGTAACGAAATCATACACAAACACGTTGTAAAGCATTTGAGACAAGCAATCTACATAGCATTAATATTTTCAATTTTGAGTTGTTCTAACTCTAAAAAATCTGAAAAGAACCAGCTACCAATAAGTCAAATTGAAAAAGTAATTGAGAATAGATTTACCTACGAATTTTACGTTGACTCTCTAAAAAGAGAAATGGCATATGAATTAACTAAAAAAATTAATGATAGCTCAATAATTTATAATTATAAAAATCTATCTGACAGTGAAAAGAATATAGGTTTTAAGTTTCTTAAAAAAACTAATCAACTATTCTTTATCGGAACTGAATTTGAGTTAATAAAAGAGAACCATTATTCTGACAAAACCTTATCTGAACAAGGTTTTGACCTATATGTTCTAGCTGAACCAATTGATGATGGAAATGGACCTATGTTTTTTAACCCTGAATATGGAATTTTGAATTTGGATAATGGTTGGGGAATGGATTTGATTTTTTTAAAAAATGGACAAAAAACTGAGCTAGCTAAAGAATTAAATATAACTCTTAAAGAAAAAACGTTTTACAACAACGTGTATAATTAATTTCGGTCGAATTCCTAATCGGAATTCAGCATTCATTAACTATATTTGAGTTACTACAGAACATCATATCTGATTTTCCGTAACGAACCATACATATTACCGTTGGCAACAAGCTGTTGAAAACCTTCTAAGAGTATTTTTCAACCACTAAATTACCCCAATCTGCAAGCGAATTAACCAACGGAATTAAAGTTTTACCAAAATCTGTTAATGAATATTCGACTTTTAAAGGCGGTTTAGAAGTATAAACTTTTCTTTTAATAATACCATCATTTTCTAAAGTTTTTAATTGTAAACTTAGCGTTCTTTCGGTAACTGTAGGCATCTCTTTTCTTAACTCATTGTAGCGCAATTTTCCTTCTGACAAATAGAACAAAATTACTGTCTTCCATTTTCCTCCAATTATTCCCATTGTTAGACTTGTACAACAAGGGTATTCTCTTCCTTTAAATTTATACATAGCTCATATAAAAAATTAAACTATCCTTTTTGACCGTTATTGCAAAGCTATAAAACTATAATTAGTTTTGCAACTATAATTTTTATAGTAACTAAAATAAATAAAAAATGAAAGAATTTGAAAAAAAAGTAGCCTTAGTAATTGGAGGCACAAGCGGTATTGGAAATGCAACAGCTAATGCTTTATTAGAAAATGGTGCAACAGTTCATATTGTTGGTAGAAATGTAAGCAAAGTAGTCGATACTCCAAATCTTATTAAACACACAGTAAATATTTCTAACACTGACGAAGTAAAATCTTTGATAACGGAAATTGAATCATTAGATAACCTAGATTATTTAGTAAATGCTTCTGGTATTTTTAAACCAAAATCATTTCTTGAGCATACAATTGAGGATTACAATTCGTATTTAGATTTAAATAGAGGCTTCTTTTTTATAACTCAAAGTGCTGCAAACAAAATGAAAAACACAAATGGAGGATCCATCGTAAATGTAGGATCAATGTGGGCAAAACAAGCAGTGAAATCTACACCATCTTCTGCATATTCAATGCAGAAAGCAGGTCTACATTCTTTAACTCAACACTTAGCTATGGAATTAGCAGATGATAACATCAGAGTTAACGCTGTATCTCCAGCTGTAGTAAATACACCTGTATATCATGGAGTTTTTGGTGGAAAAGAAGAAGCAGAAAAGGCATTAGAAGGTTTTAATGGATTCCATCCTATTGGAAGAAATGGAGTTCCTTCTGATGTTTCGAATAGTATATTATTTCTACTTTCAGAGAAGGCATCATGGGTTACTGGAGCGATTTGGGATACTGATGGCGGTGTAATGGCTGGGAGAAATTAAAAACCGACTTGTAATAAATGTCAGTTGCTAACAACGTGTATAAAAAATAGTAGTTTAAACGCATACCAATTGGTATGTGCTTTTTTATTATCTTCCGTATATCTGAAAAGTATAGTAATTAAATCTACTATTTTTTATACACGATCACGTTAACAACTATTAAAACAGTACGCTAATGAAAGAAAAAATAGATGGTGAAAAATATTTTGAATTAGAATATTCAATTTGGAACGAATTTTTAAATACAGCTTCACAAGAAGAATTGTATCATTCATTAATGAGTTCAAATTGTATGATAATGAACATCTTCTAAATTGGATAAAAGAAAACCCAAGAATAGATAAAGCTATTATTTTGGCAGCCTATTGGATGTCAGAACCTTATTTTGCCAAACAATTCAAAGATGGCGAGGAAGTTGAAGAAAAAGAAAGTTGGTATAGTGATGATTTTGATTTCACTGAAGAAATCGAAAAACGATACTGCAATGGCTTTTATAAAACGAATGAACTTGAATGTGATCCAAAAAATATTGAATTAAGAGAGAATTACGATAAATCAGCAGACAGGACACTTATTGATTCGGATTTGAAAAGAATACGTGAAATCCCAGAAGTTATGTTCGAAAAACTTAAGGGAAAAAGAATTAGTCCCATTGATCACAAAGCATATACAGATGGTCTACCAAATATATATTACTTAAGAATAGAAGAAATTTTCGAGAAATACGAAATTGAATAATAACAACTGCTAAAAACGTGTATAATTAATGACATCTAAAAGTGATTCAGGAAATTCTACTGAACCTCCGAACTCTTCGTTCTTTTTTACTAACTTACTGCAGTAAACACTGCTAACCATACACAAACACGTTGTAGGTATTAAAAACAAAACTTATGAAAAGAACAATTTTATCTCTGTTTTTACTTTTGTTATCGATCATATGTAGAGGTCAAGAGTATAAAGAAAATCAAACTGTTCAAATAATTGTACACAAGATTATTATCCCCGAAAATGGTACTCTTAAAGAAGCACTTGATTTGACTCAAGAATGGACAGAGAAGGTACTTCGAAAAAACGAAAATTTCGAAAACATTCAGTTACTAATTTCAGACACAAAAAAGGATACGATTGATTTAATGGTGCTCTATAAGTACAAATTGAACAATATTCGAAACACTAATGAAATAAATCAAGAGTTAATAAGTAAACATTGGCCAGAAAAAGGTGCTTTTGAAAATTTTATTAATCGGCTTCATGTCTATATTAATCCTAAATTGAACGAGCGTAGTGTTTTCAGAGAATTGATTTTGGATTAATTAAACCTTACAGCATATTGTATAAGAAATAATAGCATTTTAATCGTTAAAAAAAATGATATTTATAAGACAACAGAGTCAAATGAAAAATCAAGTGCATGAAAACCCGCTAATATTCTTATACGAGACCGTTGTACTTCATTATAACCAACCGTTAACCAATGATAAAATTCTTTAGAAAAATACGACAACGATTACTCTCTGAAAATAAATTCAGTAAGTATCTGATTTACGCAGTAGGAGAAATAGTTCTTGTAGTTATTGGGATATTAATTGCTCTTCAAATTAATAATTGGAATAGTGATAGGATAGAATACGAACTTGAATCGAATATGTTAAGTGAAATTCTAGTTAATCTTGAAAAGGACGTTTTTAACCTTAACTCAAAGATTAATTATAACGAAAACAGAATAAAACATAATTCGGCTGTATTGGAACATTTAATTCTAAAAACCCCATTGACAGATACATTAAGATTTTCTTATGCAAGATTGACAGGTCGAGGCACATTTGAACCAATAACTGTTGCTTATGAAAATCTAAAATCCAAGGGAATAGACATAATTCGAAATGACTCGCTTAGAATTTCCATTTCAGAATTGTACGATTTCAAGTATTTCTACGTCACTGAAGATTTAAGAATGGATTATGAGCCCATAAAGGATTTCCATATGAGTGAAATATATAAGAATGTAAAAACGACTTATGAAGCCATTGATAATAGAGGATTAGCGGAGCCTGTGAATCTTTCAAATGCCCAGAATGATATCTATTTCCAAGAAGCATTAAAACGAGCTATTTCGTTTTATCGATGGATGAATCGGAATTATAGAAATGGAATAAGAGAGAATGAAATAGTTCAGATGAAAATTAAAGTAGAATTGACCCAAAATGGAAAATAACGAAAGTACAACAACGTGTATAGCTCATTACGGCTGAATTCCTTAAACGGAATTCATTGCAATTTGCTATCTTTCGGTTACGGCGGAAAATCATAGCTGATTTTCCGCAACGAGCCATACACAAAACCGTTAACTTATTCTAATGACTCGAGACATCATCGATATCAATGATTTTACCATTTTGGTAGAGACGGCATTCTCTAAAGACGTTATTAAAGATTCATGCCGATTTGATGAACCTGTAATAGCAGTGGCTTTTTACGGTTCTGGAAATGTTGATTTAGAAATGAGTTATCCCACTGGGACTCGTAAGTTAAATTATACCAAAGGACTGGCACTTTCTTTTTATGCAGATGAACAGGTCGACTGCATTCATACAGTTTCAAAAAACAATCCATTAGAATGCATAGTCATCGCTACTGCTACAAGAAATTTACAGAACCTTCCTAATCAAGAAGGCGAGTTGTTCTCAGAGTTACTCAAAAATCTTGTAAACCCAAAAGATCATTATGTTGAAGGTCCTAGCTTTTATATGACTCCCGAAATGTATCATATCGTTGATAGCCTTTTTAATATAGAATATGAAGGTAAAACCAAAATGATGTTTTTCAGAAGTCAAATCACCGCATTATTATCACACTTTTTTGGGCAATTGGCTATGAATCATGCTCAAGACATGAAATCGGTTGACAAAGAACGTCTAGAAATGGCCAAAGACATCCTGTCCAATAATCTGGATAACCCACCTTCTTTGACTGAGCTTTCCAAAACATTAGGGCTAAATACCACCAAACTTAAAAAAGAATTTAAGGACGTTTTTGGACTCCCTGTATTTAAATATCTACAGAACGAAAGATTAACCACAGCTCATAGCCTAATCAGCAAAAACAAAGCAACAGTACAAGAAGCGGCATGGCATGTAGGCTATGATAGTTTGAGCTCTTTCTCTAATGCCTTTGCCAAAAAGTTTGGGTACAGACCCAGTCAACTCAAATAGTTCGTCTTTTCAAACAAATTATACTTCTTTTTGAATAAATAATCCGCACATATCTGGTCTAGTTTTGCCTTGTAATCAAAAAAATTATAAGACATGAAAACGATCAAAGCAATTTTAATCGGTATAGGGATTTGGTTCTTGGCTGTAAGTTTCTATACCCTTTCGTATCAGTTACAAATTCTGGAAGACCCAGATCAACAAGCCAATATAGTATTGTTTACCATAGTTATACCATTAGTATGGCTAGGATCCTATTTCTACTATAAAAAAAGCCGTACAATTCATGGTTATTTCGTAGGACAGGTATTTTTATTAGTAGCAGCATTTTTAGATGCTGTAATTACCGTTCCTCTTTTCATTGTTCCAAATGGTGGAAATCATTACACTTTTTTTACTGATTTAGGATTTTGGATCATCGCTCTAGAACTAATTAGTGTAACGGTATTATACTACTACATCATGGTGTATCCGAAAACAAAAACTCTTAAAGCATAAGCAAAATGGAATTCAATTTAGAAACAATAATGATATACATATCTATCATTTTAACAGGACTCACTGCAGGTTTGTGCTTTACCTGGACAAATGCAGTAACCCCAGGAGTTGGACAACTAGATCATATGGGATTCTTGCAAGCATTTAAACAAATGAACAGGACGATTATTAACCCAACATTTATACTCGTGTTCTTTGGTCCTTTCATAAGTAATATAATCATTGTTTATCTCAAATATCAAAACCCAGACAAGTCGTTTTGGGTTTTCGTAGCGGCAGCTTCAATATTTATTCTTGGTGTGGTTTTCGTAACGGCCTTAAGAAATGTACCCTTAAACGAAATCCTTGATAAAACAGATTTGACAACTGCTTCTGTAGAAGAACTTAATGAGCTACGTCAAAAATTTGAAACTCCATGGAAGCAATGGCATTTAGTAAGATCAATCAGCTCTATTGCATCATTTGCCTTGTTACTCATTGGGTTGTTATTAACCAATCAATCGTCATAATTATTAAATATTTAAAATTATAAATCATGAAACAAAACATTTTAGTCATCGGAGGAACCGGAAAAACCGGAAAGCGAATTGTAAATTTATTACACAAATTAGATCACAATGTTAGAATTGGATCTAGAGGTGGAAGTCCAGCATTCGACTGGCATAACCCAGAGGGATGGTCAGAAGCCATACAAGGCATGGACGCAATATATATTACCTATCAACCAGACTTGGCCGTTCCTGGCGCCTTAGAAGCTATTGAAAGACTGGTAAAAATTGCCAAAAGAAACCATGTAAAAAAACTCGTATTACTTTCAGGTAAAGGCGAGAGAGAGGCACAATTATGTGAGCAGGTTGTGATTCACTCTGGTTTGGATTATACCATAGTAAGAGCCAATTGGTTCAATCAAAATTTTAGCGAGAACTTTTTGGTTGAAGGTATATTACAAGGGCATGTCGCTTTACCATTTGCCCAAATGAAGATTCCATTTGTTGATGCTAATGATATTGCTGAAGTTGCTGTTAAAGCATTAACGGAAGAGAAACACAATGGTAAGATATATGAACTCACTGGCTATGAAGGCTTAACCTTTGAAGAAGCTGTTTCTATAATTGCCAGTGCCAGCGGAAGAGACATCCAATTCACAGGAATAAGTATTGAATCTTATGTAGAAGCAATGAAGCAACAACAAGTCCCAGAAGATTTCATTTGGCTGATTGAATACTTGTTCACCGAAGTACTCGGAAACCCAAGTAATTCTGAGGTAACAAACGATATTGAAAAAGTGCTCAATAGAAAACCTATTAGTTTTAAAGAATATGCACAAAAAACAGCCTCTAAAGGAGTATGGAATAACGTTGTAATCCCATCTAACTAGCCAAAATTACCCGAGGGTAGTATATAGCCAAAACTATCCTCGGTTTTTGTTGTTTTATGAATGAAAAGCTATGGTTTACAATGTACATCATATGTAAATTATTGATATTCCAGAAGGATTTTAGCTATAATAGAATTTTGTCAACCTCTTTAAATTCTTTATATTTAGACTAATAAAGTAATTGACCTACAGCTATTTAACTTTATTAAACCCAAATCTATGTCTTATGAAAACCTATTACACTATTGTCTTAATCTCTCTATTGTCGCTTAATACTATTTCTGCAACAGACTATCACGTTGGTCCTGGACAACCTTTGGTTAACATTTCTGAAGTTCCCTGGGATGCATTACAAGCTGGGGACAAAATATACATCCACTGGAAAAGTACTCCCTATTATGAAAAATGGGTAATAAATGCTCAGGGAACAGCGCAAAATAGAATTGAAATTATTGGCGTCAATGGACCTGGTGGACAAAAACCAATCATTGATGGAAATGGAGCCGTCACTCCTACGTATTTAAATTATTGGAATGAGGTAAGAGGTCTTATTAAAATAGGGGGTTCTAGTGTACCTACGGATGCGTTGCCAAGCTATATTACCATTGAGAATTTAGAGCTAAGATCTGCAAGACCTGCCTATAACTTTACAACAGATAACGGTCAAATAGATACCTATGCTAGTAATGCTGCTTCCATTTATATAGAAAAAGGTGAACATATCATTATTAGAGACTGTATTATTCACGATTCCGGAAATGGTATTTTTATTGGTGCTAATGGTGGACAAACAAAAGATATTCTTATTACCAATAATCACATCTATGATAATGGAATTGTTGGCAGTATTTTTGAGCACAATACCTATACTGAAGCTCTGGGAATTACTTATGAATATAATAGATTTGGTCCTTTAAGAGCAGGTGCCACTGGTAACAATCTTAAAGACCGATCAGCCGGACTTGTGGTTAGATACAATTGGATTGAAAGTGGAAATCGTCAACTAGATCTTGTAGAATCTGGTTCATCTGCATTGTATAACGATCCTTCTTATTCTACAACCTATGTTTATGGCAATATTCTTATAGAACCTGATGGTGCAGGAAATTCTCAAATAACCCATTATGGAGGAGATAACGGAACAACCTCGCAGTATAGAAAAGGAGATTTCTATTTTTATAATAATACGGTTATATCTACAAGAAACTCTAATACAACACTAGTTCGTCTTTCTACTCAAGATGAAACCATGCATGGTTTCAACAATATAATATATACTTCAAATAATGGGAGTAGTATGGCAATGATCAATGGTGATGGTACTTTAAATATTCATCATAATTGGATCAAAACAAATTGGGTAGATTCTCACAGTGGTTCAGGATTAGGCACAGTGAACAATCAAGGTAATAACCTAAATGGCTCAGATCCGTTGTTTGTAGATTTTGATAATCAAGATTTCAACTTACTTGACACCTCTCTATTAATTGATGCGGGCAGTACAATCCCATCCATTCATCTTCCAGATTATGATGTATTAAATGAATATGTTATGCACACTAATAGCATAGCCAAACAAGTAGTAAATACTTTAGATATAGGTGCATATGAAAACCTATCGGCTTTATCAACCGCTGATCTTTCTCAAGAGAAAATTCTCTTGTATCCCAATCCGGGTACTTCGATGGTTTTTTTAAAAACTGTTGAACCCATTACAATTAAAAGTATTGCATTTTACACAGTCAACGGACAATTAGTGTTAACATCAACTAACACTGCTATTGATGTAACTGACCTAGCTAGTGGCATTTATTTTGTAAAAGTTAGCACTTTAAGTACTCTGGCAACATTCCGATTTATAAAACAATAAACTTATGTTACTAATTGCTGTTTTCACATAAGCATTACATTTTTTAGTCTGTGATATTTCAATGTACTGCAAAATTATACACCTATCGACAGTATCTATATGTTACGTCAACTTTCTAGAGGTGAAGTTAATTCTAAGCACTTTATTTCTATTAAAAGCGCTTTAGATTTCGTAATAAAAATGTAATTTTAGTAAACTAAAACATAGTAGGGCTAAAAACAATGTTTTTAGCCCTCCGTTAGCTACAATTAAAAAAATGACAGATAAAATCAAAAAACTTGACATTGAATACGACTTTGTATTCATCATAAATTGCTTACCTGAAAAAGAAAGAGTGAAATTTAATATCTCTCAAGATTTGATGAATTTTTTAGCAAAAGAAGGAGTTAACCAATTCACTTCTATTTGTTCAAATAAAGTTCAAGTATTAGAGGTTTTTAGCTATTTGAAAAAACTAGCCAAAAACGGAGACAAGTTTTGTATTCATTTTATTTCTCACGGTAGCAAAGATGGGTTGTGGATTAAAGAAACTCAGGAAGATATTCTTTGGTCAGAAATTAGACAACATTTTAATGAGATTAATAATTTACTTGGTGGTACTTTAACAATAAATATGACTAGTTGTTTAGGGCTACACGGTATTAAAATTGTTGATGAGAATTCTACAGATTATCCATTTTTTGGGCTTGTTGGTTATTCAAAAGATTTAGAAGTAAGTCAAGGAAAAAAAATAAATGAATTGTTTTATTCAAAGCTACTTAATAACAAAAATGTAAATGAAGCTGTTATTGAAATGAAACAAGAACTAAATGATTCTAATCTTTATTGTATATCATCACAATTATATAAAGCTATAAAAAATACATCAAATAAACACAATTAAAAACTGTAGCTTATAACGGTTAGCTACATTTTATATCAACGAATGAATTACTATCAAATTGCAGAGCATATTCAAGAAAAATATCTTAAACCTTTAGAAAGTTTTGAGATTAATAATTTACAAGATGTTAGCAGTTTTCACGATGAATTGATTAAAATAAATGTTGACCTAATCACTAAAGTCGGATTTCCTGTAATGCCACATTATAGAGGTGAACAAAATTATGGTTGGGACATTTTGCCTGGGATTTTCCGACCACCTTTCTCTACTGAAATTGATTTAAGTATGGCGCGGGAAATTGAAAAAAATGGTGCGGAAATCTTTAAGAGAAAAGTGATTGAAAATTATGGCGAAGACCAATTATTCAAACATAGTAAAAAACCTTATGGAGAAGATTGGGACTTAATGTTTCAAGCACAACACGCTGGAATTAAAACAAACTTAATTGACCTTTCTACCTCAAGTGTTAGTTCATCATACTTTATGTGTGAACCTTCGGATAAACACGAACATTCGGATGGCCAATTTTGGGGTTTACTAGTTCCACACGATTTCATACTCAATGAAACTTCAGATTACGGAAAATTACTTTACCCTAATTTCAATCCATTTGATTTAGACTCATCTTTTGTTTGCAACGTTCCTACTTACATTAATGATATTGACCAGAGAACTTATCAGTTTAGATTATTCAGACAACACGGTAGACTATTTGCTTCTAGCAACTCTGATTTAGAAGTTCCTTTAAACAAAAAAGAGTTTTGGAAAAATATGATTGTTAGAGTTAGAGTAAAAGCTGAAGCAAAAAAAGTAATATTTGAGGAACTAAAAGCTAATGGAATAGACAAATAGAGATTAGTTTTGACTCAAAATGAAGAGTCAACAAAATTTATTGATGAGATAAATAACGAAATGAAAAACCTTTAGCCACCAATGGTTAGATAAAAGATAAAGACCTCTAATATGGCAAGACATAAAATGGAATTTGGAATTTGTCGATTATGTGGAAAAAAAACATCTCTTTCATACGAACACGTTCCACCAAAAGTTGCATTTAATAAGAATACAAAATTTGTATCAGTAGATTTTGAGGAATATATTGGAGCTGAAAATGCTTTGAAAAATCCACCAAAAGGAAAAACAAAACAAGGTGGAATTGGATATAATTCATTTTGTGTCAATTGTAATAGTTTTTTAGGTTCAAAATATGTTCCTGCTTATAAAAATTGGGCAATTGGCGGAATGCAATTGTTAAATAAAAAAGAAGAATATGGACTTCATGGCTACACTATAAAAGAAATTGAACCTCTAAAAGTAATTAAGCATATCGTATCAATGTTTTTAGCGATAAATCGAGATTGGTTTTTAGAATCATTTCCTGAATTAGCTTCATTCTTAAATTCACCTGAATCAAATGAATTACCTGATAAATTTCGAATATTTATGTATCTAACTCGTGCTGAAAGATTTAGATACATGCATTATAGTGCTCATGGGAATTTTAAAACTGGAACAACTACTGTTTGCTCTGAAATTGCATTTCCACCTTATGGTTATGTTATGACTTTCGATTATAAAGGCAAGATTAGTTATCTGAATGAAATAACAGATTTTAAAAATTTCGACCATAATTTAAAGACATCTCTAAACATGGTAACTTATCAACTACCTACATATATGCCATTCCCTTTGGATTATAGAAGTGAAAACAAAATTGAAAGTGATATTGACAATTCATTACGACAATTGGAAATACTTAAGAAAAAACATGATATTAAAAAAAATGATTAAAAAACTGTAGCTAACACCGTATATAAAAAATAGCGGTTTAATCGCTTAATCGAAACAAAATGAATAAATTAGAGGTCATTGTAAAACTGAAAAATTAGTGCGTAAAATCCGCTACTTTTCATATACAATACCGTAGTGCATTTGAGAACAAACGAATGAAAGTAATACATTGGACACCAAAAGAGAATAAAAGTCAGATTTTAGAAAATGGAATTCTAATTACTGACACTTGGATTTCCTGCTCGATTCTTACACCTTTTAAAAATCTGAATCGTTGGTGGCTTGATTTTCTATTAAATGACAAAGAATATATCGGAATCATCTTTGAACTAACAGAATCTGACTTTCCTTTGGTTCATTCTCATTGGTGTATTGACACTTATCAAAAACAAGATGACGAACTGAATATAATTGAAAAAATCAGATATTCTTTAGCTGAAATATTGAGAGATAATCCTCATTCAGTTTTCAATAATTTTTCCGATTTAAAAGAAGGTTATAGAAAAACCATTATTTGGCGAATCGGAAATACCGTAGACGATTCTAATTATCTAGATAAAGACGGAATTTATAAATCGGATGACGAAAAAATAATTGCATCTGGATTAAGATTAATAAAATCCAATCCTAAAAAAGCAGAAAAGGAGTTTTTTGACAATTCTGACTTTATGGAATTTGTTTTCGAAGATTATGAAGTGCTTTTATTCAAAAACGTAGAACCGAATAGAATTGAAAAAGTGATTAAAGCGAACACTAACTATTCTTACAATGAATTAATGAATGAAATAAAAACGCACTACAACAATGTATAACCGCAATTACGGCGGATTCGACTACGTCCGAATCCACTCGGAATTGCTAAAGTCTGTGCTAAATCGAAAATTAACGCATATAAACCCGTAACTGACGGTTATACGAGACCGTTGTAAAACATTTTCAAGAATATTTATATTTCTACTTGTCATAAATAAATCAAAACTTTTTCATTTATAATATTTTTAATTAAAATACGGTTAAAATCATATACGATATATTATATTTGTAATTATGTTGAAGAAAATAATTTTTAAAGATGAGGTCAAAAAAATCCTCTTAGAGTATATCCTGACTGGTAGTATAAAACCAGGTGAACGCATTTCACTTCCTACAATAGCTAAAGAACTAGAGTTAAGTGTGACACCAATTCGTGAAGCCTTAACCCAACTATCTGAAACTGGAATCATTACTTACATCGCCAACAGAGGTTTTTTTGTTATTGAACTGTCTATAAAAGAAGCTAAAGAGATTTATGATTTGATGGCTGTTCTAGAAGGCAATGCTGTAAAAAAATCACTTTACAATAATCAACAAATAAAAGAACTGAGAATCATCAATTCAGCCTTTGTAAAGGCTAAAAGTGCCATAGAAATGTTGGATTATGATAGACAATTTCATCAAAAACTTATTGAAACTTATACGAACGAATCGGCTATTAAAATAATTGAAAACTTAAGAGTAAGAATTAGTTTGTATGATTATGCCTTTTGGAATGAAGATCAAAAAATGACATCTATAACGATGCATGAAAAGATCATTAGCCTTTTAGTTTCTAATGACATTACTTCTGCGGTAACTCTTGTTGAAGACAATTGGATACAAGGTGTTCAATACATTATTAATAAACTTGAAAAAAATCAATTAAAATAATCATTCTCACACTTTGACCAACCAGTCCATTTGTAACAAATATTAAATTCAAAAAATGAAAAAATTATTGTATTTCTCAACGCTATTATGTTTATTGGTTAGCTGTAAACAAGAAAAACAACAAACACTCTCGCCTGAAGCTCTTGAAATTAAAAACACCATACTAAAACAAAAAGAACTTTTTGATGCACCTGGTATAGCGTTTGGTATGATTGTAAACGACACTATCGCTTATGCGGATGCACATGGTGTTAAAAGTCGAGATACAAAAGAACCTTTGACTACCAGTTCCTTATTTCATATGGCATCTGTTTCAAAACCTTTTGTAGCAACAGCTATTGTTCAATTAATGGAGCAAGGAAAAATTGATTTAGATGAAAAGCTAACTCATTATCTACCCTATTTCAAGATGGCAGACGAGCGCTATAAAGATATTACCATTAAGCATATGCTGACACATACCTCTGGAATTCCAAATATAGATGACTATGAATGGGATAAACCAGAATATGATGATGGTGCAGTAGAACGCTATGCAAGAAGTCAAAAAGCCTTTAAACTCGATTTTACACCAGGTGAGAAATATAGTTACAGTAATCCTGCATTTGATATACTATGTGATGTGATTGCTAAGGTCTCGGGCATAACTTTTGAAGCGTATATGAAAAAGAATATTTTTGAGCCAATTGGTATGAAAAACAGTACTTTTTTCAAGCCTGAAGCCCCTAAAGACTTGGCAACCCAACCTCATGTGTTAGGAGATAGCTTGCAAATAGTGGTTAGTAAAATTTATCCTTATAATAGAAGACACGCTGGAAGTTCTACCTTACACTCTAATGTTGAGGATATGCTATTGTGGGCGAGAGTTTATTTAAATAAAGGAAGCATCAATGACAAACAAATCTTCAGCAAGGAGTCCTATGATTTATTGACGAGTGTTCATTCACCAGAAGGCCAAAGAAAAGTATGTTTAAGTTGGTTCTTGGGGAAAATGAATAATTCAGAAATATATAACCATTCCGGAGGAGACATAGGGTATGCTACCTTCTTTGGTTTTATGCCAGAGCATAAATCGGCTGTTGTTATGATGACCAATATAGACGGATTTTGGGCTTCAAACAATTCAGCCAGTATTTTAAAAAATTTGCTCTTCAATGATACTATTAAACCAAAAACACCTATTCACTATAAACTCAAAGACTATATCCTTAAAGACGGAATTGAAAAAGTGAAAGAAATCTATTATGCTGAACAGCAAAAAAATCCTCAGGACTATTATGTCGATGCGAACTATTTAGATAATTTGGGTTATTGGTTGATTGATAGGAAACACCCAAAAGAAGCCTTAGATGTATTTTTATTTCTTGTAGAAGTAGAACCTGATTATGCTGGATGGGTTTCGAGTGCGGCTGATGCTTACAAAGAACTGGATAGTATAGATTTGGCAATACAATGGCACAAAAAAGCACTTAAAATCGATTCAAGTTATCAGTATGCGAAAGAAGAGATAGAAAGGCTTTCAAAAAAACGATTGAACAAATGATTTTATGAATTGAAAAATTTATAAAACGTTTTACAACAACATGTAAAGCCAATTGCTAGTTTATGTGTACTTTGAAAATCCTACGGAATTTCCTATGGTTCGTTTTCTTTTACTAATTTAGTTGCTAGCCAACGCAACTAACCATACACGAACACGTTGTAAAACATTTTAATCAAATAACTGTAATATAACCAGATGATATAATAATGAAGTACTTTAAAATTATAATTTTTCTTATACTAACGACTTCTATATACTCTCAAACGGTCTACATTCCTGATAAAAACTTTAAGGAAGAATTACTAAAAACTGGTTATACAAGTGCCAAAGATTTAGATGGAAATCCATTAGATGTGGATGAAAACAAGGATGGTGAAATCCAAATAAGTGAAGCAGAAAAAGTAGGATATTTAGAATTGTTTGAAGCCAATATTAAATCACTAGAAGGAATAAATAGTTTTAAAAATCTGATTTACTTGGAATGCATGAGAAATAAATTAACATCTTTGGATGTAAGTAAACTAGTAAGTTTATCAGTTCTTCACTGTTTAGGTAATAAAATAACTTCATTAGAATTCAATCATTTAACAAGTCTTGAATACTTAGATTGCGGATATAATAAATTGAAAAAACTTGATGTGTCTAATTTAAAGAACTTAAAGTATCTAAATTGCACAGATAATGAGTTGGAATTTCTGAATTTACCCAAATCTAATAGCATTGTAGAATTAAATTGTGCGGCAAACAAATTAACTGATTTAGACGAATCAAAATTAATTAATGTAGAAAAGTTAAATTGTGTTCATAATGAACTAAAAACATTAGATGTATCTAAAATGACTGACTTGACAGAGTTCAGCTGTAAATCAAATAACATAATTTCTTTAGATTTTTCGAATTGTACTAAGCTAATTAATCTAGAGTGTACTTTTAACGAATTACAATATTTAAACGTATCTAATTTGTCTCAATTAAAATCTTTAGTTTGTTACACAAATCAGCTAAAATCAATGAACTTAGGTGATTTAGTGAGCCTAAATGTTTTAAAATGTGGATCAAATATGTTAACAGAGTTAGATCTTTCTAACAATCTAGAAATTGAAGTGTTAAGATGTGGAGGGAATAATCTAAAAACATTGAACACATCTGGTTTACTTTACTTGACACAGTTATATTGTGATGATAATAATTTGATTTCTTTGGATATTTCTAATTGCCCGAATATACGTGCTCTAAAATTACAGAATAACCAAATAGAATACTTAAATATAAAAGGTTACACAAAAGATATAGACTTTTACGATTTTCCTGAATTAAGGCAGATTTGCACCAATAAGGCGGAAGTAAAAAAAATAAACTCTATTTTAAAAGAGCTAGAAATCGAAAATATAAAAGTTAGTAATTCATGTGATTTTTGAATGAACACTTTTTTATTCGAAACAAATATTAAACGTTTTACAACAATGGCTATAAGTAATTACTGGTTCTCGCCGACTTCTGAATCTGATAAATGATGTATGGTGCAATGGATATCCAGATAAGAACAAAAATCCAAACACGCCCTTGTAAAATATTATAATCATTTAGAAGTTTATTCCAAGAATGCCCTGCTATATAATGTCCAAATAAGAATTCAAAAATTACCGTGAGCAATAACCAAATTAAACCAATAAATATTACCTGATTGACAGAGCTTGGTGACCAAACCTTAAATAATATCCAAACGTAGATACCAAATAAAACAATTATACTCACAGTAGACATCTGATGAGCCTGAAGCTCATTTAAACGGCTTGCTAAAAATTTCTCACGAAATACTCCGTTAGCTATTGCAATGATAATCATTGGAAACCATGCTAATATATATTTCCACATATTAATGATTTTTAATAATTAATCATCTTAACTACTATTAATAAAGGTAGTCAACGTAGTATTGATTTTATATGACTTTTATCACTACAAGTTGTAACAATCTTTATAGTTCATTGTTTATTTGCTAACTTAGTGCAAATGTAACCAAACCATACACGAGCTCGTTGTAATGTATTAACAAAACATATAACTTGAGAAATTATTTAACGCTTCTAATTTTTATTACAATTCTGAATTTTAGTTATAGTCAGAAAAAAAATGATGAACCAACGTCTTATTTGGATGATTTATCTATTGATTGGAAGAAAGAAAATGATACTCTAAAACTCATTGCAAATAGCAAATTATTAGTTTCTGTTCAGATATATTTTCATTCAAGAAAAGATGACTCTGAATTGAAATCATTTTTATTAAAACCCAAAGATAGTATTGAACTAATAAAACATAAAGCGACACCATCAGATTCAATTTTTAAAACCAAAGTAAACGACAGTATTAGAATTAGTTATTTTTTTGGACATAAATCATTGATTAAACCAGACCTGAATCACCTATATAGATTTCCATTTAAAAAAGGAAAAAAATACGAAGTAAGTCAAAGTTTCAATGGTAAAACTTCGCATTTTAGTGAAAAATCAAAATATGCAATTGATTTTCAACTTGATGTTGGAGAACCTGTCTATTCAGCTAGAAGCGGAATTGTAATAAAAGTCATAGACTGGTTTACTAAACAAGGAGGTGAGGAACTTAGAAATGCCGCAAATAGAATAATAATATTACATAATGATGGTACGATGGCTTCTTATGTTCATCTCGATTATAAAGGAAGTCTAGTAAAAGAAGGACAAAGAGTCAATGAAGGTGATAAAATTGGTGTCTCTGGCTTAACTGGGTTCACTAATGGTCCTCATTTACATTTTGTAGTTAGAAAAGAAAATGATATTGCCATTCCTGTATATTTTAAAGGCCATATGGGCAAGACGCTTAAAAAAGGGAGAAGATATAAAGTCAACTAATAATAGTGCTTCACAACAATGTGTATAGTTCATCGTTTAATGGAGATCCAAGAATTCTGAAAAATAACTAACGTGCTACAACAATGGCTAGAAGTACTTGTTAAGTTTAATGCTTGACCAGTAACTATTCATACTTGAAATGCTTAGCAAACATTTAAGTCTAATTGTGTAACTTAACTTTTTATGTCTTTAGATTTAAACATCATCAATATTCTTAATATATTCCTTTTTGCAGGAGTGATCCAAGGGTTGATTGTTTCTCTGAATTTAATCTCAAAAAAGCCTTTTCAAAAAACACACTTAATTCTTGGACTTTGGTTATTACTTTTTGCTATGGCCAATTTTCAAATCATTATTAATAGTTCAAACCTTTACCAGCTTTTAGGGCAATCTTTTACCTTATTCTTACCACTTACTTTCAATTTGTTCTTCGGACCTCTCATTTGGTTATTTATTAAAAAAAGTACAGATAAAAATTTCCAGTTCACAAAAAAACAATGGCTGCATTTAATACCAGGAATTCTAGAGGTGCTTTATTTTGTAATTGTATACTGCAAGCCTTTAGCATTTCGCCAAAAGTTCTATATGACACATTGGAATTTTATTGAACCTTCTCTGGAGGTTTTGGCTTTTGTTAGTTTTGCGACTTACTTTATTTATGGAATACTAGAGTTAAAAAAATACCAGCAATTGATTAATACAAATTATGCAGATTCAACTATTGAAACTTATGAATGGTTGAAAAAATTACTTTTCTTACTACTCATTTTCATCGTAGTCTGGGGAATTTTAACTGTAGTAGATGTATTTGTCATGAAATACAGCTTAAGCTATCTCTACTTTTACCCATATTACTTTTTCGTTGCTTTTATTGCCTATTTTGTGGGCTTATCCTATAAAACAAACGAAAAGAAAAAAGTCTTAGTTGAGTTCGAAAAAAAATCATCTAAAGCGTTAGTCTCTTCAGAAAAACAAGAGGGAATTATAAAAGCACTAATAGCTTTAATGGATGAGCAAGAGTTGTTTCTAAAACCAGATTTACGATCTAAAGAAGTGGCAGATCAACTCCAAATTACCGTTCAAACATTTTCATTTGTTTTAAATAAGGGCTTACAAAAATCTTTTCATGATTATATTAATGAGCTTCGAGTGGCACATGTTATAAAGCAACTCAATGCTGGCGAATTAAAAAAGAAAACGCTACTTGGTATTGCTGAAGAGGCAGGCTTTAATTCAGAATCATCGTTTTACAGAATTTTTAAAAAGACTACAGGAACTACCCCAAAAAAATATTTATCTAACAATTCTTAGTTCTCTCAAATGATATACTGAGAGTCTTCTTTTTTGATTTTTAAGTCTTCCTGTTACTATATTGGCATCAAATCTAAAACTTATGAAAAAACTATTCCTTGCTTGTACAATAAGCTTCTTTTCCATTCAAACAGCACTGGGTCAAAAAATAATAGAGAAGCCTAACATTGATAGTTTAAAAATAGCATTTGTATCCTATAAAACTGGCACTGCTGAGATATATTTAATGAATACAGATGGGAGTGATGTTGAGCAAATTACAAGCTCTAAAGAAGACAATAGTTTTCCATATCAAATCGACCAAAGGACAATTGGCTTTACAAGGACTGACGCAACCAAAACAATGCAAAAGTTCAAAATAGATATTGTAACCAAAAAAGAAGAACCAATTATTGAACCTCCTACTGTTGAAAATGCAAAATGGGAAGTGTCTTCAAAAAATGGAAGATATATTGCTTTTGTTAAGTCCAAAGATTATAGTGACAGAGAACTTTATATTTATGACACACATTCTCAAAAAGAAATAAAAGTTTCTGATAAGACAAAAGAGGAATATAAAGCACTTTCTGTAGGGTTTAGTTGGTCTAAAAATGGGAAGTACATGATTTTTATGAGTGGACCAGATTGGTTCAATCAATTTATAAGACTTTATGATGTTGAAAATAATAAAGTATCGGTTATAACAAATAGAGGATATATGAATTCAGGTATTCAGTGGCTAAATGATAACAAAACACTTATTGCTAATCTTAAAATACGAGGTAAAAAGCCTTACGAGCTATACAGTATAAATATATCTGATGGCGAATTAGTGCAACTCACAGAAGGTATAAACTTACATCCAGATGTATCACCAGATGGTGAATGGGTCGTTTTTGAAAGTCAAAGACACAATAATTATGGAGAGGCCTATATAATGAAAACTGATGGCTCTAATCAAATTAGATTAACAAATAATTCAGACTATAATGGTCGGTGCACATGGTTTAAATTATAACGCAAAAAAATAGCGTCGCTATAGATAGTCGATAATCTTGAGGTGAACATTAATTTTTACATTAATACAATTCTCTATTGATAAAGAAATGAAAATAATTGTTCACGCTATGTTTAACAAAAGAATTTTAACAGGAGAAAACAGAGTTGCTTTGACGGTATGTCAGCCATAAAATCGGAACAAAACAGCACATAATAACATATATAGTTCATTGCTCGGAAATTCCTAATCGGAATTTCTGTCGCTTCTGAACAATGGGTTCTTCTTTATTTGTTATCTTAGTGTAAACGCAACGAAACCATACACAAATACGTTGTGGTTAATACTAAGCGCCAACAATTCTTCACTTAATTTTCACTTTTCTATTTGAACTTCTAGACCAGAATTGAAGTAGAAAATATTCTATTTAAATTATTTCGAGTGCAACTGTTATAATAATCTTCAGTCTTTAATTATAAATCATTTTTATGTAACCTTTTTGTTTTTTTAAGTATTACATATATAAGCGATTAAAAATTCAGCTATTGGAAAATTTAACTGACGAAGAATTGATGGAATTCATTATAGGAGGGAATCTAGACATGATGCGCTATTTGTTTCTTCGCTATCATATTAAGATTTATAATTTTTGTTTGCAAATGACTAGAGACAAGGATCTTAGTAAAGATATAACTCAAGAAGTCTTCTACAAAGCTTTAAGACATAGAGAAACCTACAGACAAAACAAATTTTCATCATGGATCTATGCTATAGCAAGAAATCTTTGTAAGGATTATTACAAAATCCTAAATAAAACACAGCGGCTAAATGAAAAGGATTTAAAAGATATCTATAAAATAAATGAGACTAAATCGGAGCCTTTAGGTAACATTAGACAATTAAACTTTGCACTAAATCAGTTGAGCAATAGTGATCGAGAACTGATTGTTATGGGTAAATATCAAGGTTTAAAATATTACGAAATAGCCGAAATAACAGACTCTACTTTAGGAGCAGTTAAAACAAAAATGCATAGAGCTATGCAGAAATTAAAGGATGCTTACTTTTTAAAAACAAAACACTATGAATTGTAAAGAGATAAAATACCTTATTACCGATTATCAGGATAATAATTTAGATCAAGCAATCAAAACATTAGTTGAAGAACATCTTAATAGTTGTTTAAGTTGTAAGCAAATACACCAAGAATTTATTCATCTAATTGATACTATAAATCAAGTTAAAGAAGATCTTCCTGATAATGACTTAGAATTAAGTTTTAATGACATGTTAGCTAAAGAAAAATTGGCTTTAAAAACTTCTAAATCAATAGTGTTAAAACAAAAAAACAAAGTTATTAAGTCAATCTTACAAGCAGCTGCAGTCATATTAATAATGATTTCTTGCTACCTATTTGGTAATCACAAAAGCAATACATCCCAAATAAATGAAATAGCTACTTTAAAACAAGAAAAAACAGAAATGCAGACTATAGCTACCTTATCTCTTATGGAAAATGAATCGGCTAGTAAGCGTCTACAAGCAGTAAATTACGCTAAAAACTTTTCGCAACCAAACAATGAAATTCTCAGAGTGCTTATTGCTAAAATGAACAAAGATAGACATACTAATGTGAGATTAGCAGCAGCTAATGCCCTAGCTAAATTTGCAGAAAACACTAACGTTAGGCAAGCACTAATAAAAACACTTGAAACAGAAGAAAATCCTAATATGCAAATTGAGCTAATTCAAATTTTAGTCGATATTGAGGAGAAGCGTGCTATTCCAACCATGAAAAAATTACTTCAAAATAGAGAAACACCAAGCTATATTAAAGACCAAATTAATTCAGAATTAAAACAAATAATTTAAAATGAAAAATAAAATATTTACAATTGTTGCTTTGCTAATAACAACCGCAACAGTATTTGCACAAGACTATTCAATCTCCTTAGAAGGAATTAACAAAGTTATTATAAGTTCAGAAACAACTATTGTTATAAAGTCACACGATACGGCTACTTTCCTTATCAAAGCATCTGAGAACTACAAAAATGATAATATAAAAAAACCAAAAGGACTTAAGAAGATATCAGGAAGAGGTGATGATAATACAAACTATGGTGTTGAAGTAATAAAAGAAGGCAAATCTTTAATGGTGAAAGGGCTTCGGGAACGACGAGAATCTAATTTAGTAGTTCATTTACCAAAAGACATGAATATATCCGTTGAGAGTTTAGCGAATAATGAGATTTATATAGACGGATTTAGTGCAGAGATTGAAGCCATAAATCACCATGGGGATACTGTACTATCTAATATAACTGGGCCAATAGTTGCAGAGAATGGTAACGGTAATATGATAGTAATTTTTTCTACACTTAATCAATCCTATCCAATGTCTATAATTGCTGACAATGGAGATATTGATATTAGAATGCCTTCTGAAGCATGTGCGACCATTAGTGCTAAATCACCTCGAGGTGATTTTTATTCCGACTTTGACATTGAGGTGATTGATGAAAAAACAATTCGGAAAAACAACAGATCTGTAAAAGGAATAATCAACAAAGGAGGTATTGAAATCAATATACAAAACCTTAAAGGAAACATTTATTTGAGAAAACTTAAATAAGCAGCACTTATCATTTTTTAATAATTATATCAATTGAGTCTTGGGTTCTATAGGGCATGAATATCCTAAACTTAAATTAAATAACATGAAAACTATACAACTTAAACTTATGGCATTGGTAATATGCTATTTTTTGGGAATACAGAATACTCTTTCTCAAAATCAAAATAACACAACAAATACTGATATTGACATTCTTTTTGAAAAATATAATAATAACAATACACCAGGTATTGCAGTTTCAGTTAGCAAAGATGGTGAAGTAGTTTATCAAAAAGAGTTTGGGATGGCAAACCTAGAATATGAGATTCCTATAACAGAAAAAACAAAATTTCACGCAGCATCCTTATCGAAGCAATTTACAGCCTTTTTAATCCTTAAGCTAGAAGATGAAGGTTTGTTATCTATAAATGATGATGTAAGAACATATATTCCAGAATTACCCGATTATGGAAACACAATAACAATCAATCACTTGCTAACTCATTCTAGTGGAATACGGGATCAATGGCGACTATTAGAATTAGCAGGTTGGCGAATGGACGATGTAATTAAGACCGAACAGGTTTTTAAACTTATAACAAATCAAAAAGAACTCAATTTTGTACCTGGTGATAATTTTAAATATTCTAATTCAGGATATACCTTATTGGCTATTATTGTAGAAAGGCTAACTAAAACATCATTTGCCAATTATGCAAAACAAATCATATTTAAACCTTTACAAATGAGCGATAGTTTTTTTTATGATGATCATGAGGTGATTGTACCTAATAGGGCATATTCCTATAAAAAAGTCAACGACAAACTTAAAAAGAGCAATTTAAATTTTGCAACAGTTGGCCCTACGAGTCTATTTACTACTACTTTAGACATGAACAAATGGGCACAAAACTTTAAAACTAGAACAATTGGCAATGAACGTATTTTCCAGTCCATGAACCAGAAAGCACAAAAAAATGATGGTACAATTTCTAGCTATGCAAAAGGTCAGTTTGTAAAAAACTATAAAGGTTATAAAATGATTTATCATTCTGGATCAGATGCGGGATACCGTTGTTATTTTGCAAGGTTTCCAGAACTTGGATATGAATTTAGTCTTTTTGCCAATGCTTCCTACATTAGTGCATATGATGAAATTTTTAAGCTCATCGACTACTATTTACAAGATCAATATCCAAGTTCTGAAAAAGACGGGCAATCTAGCAAATCATTTCAGTATGACGATAACCTGTTTGTCAATCTTTCTAATGCTGAAATAGAAAAGTTTGAGGGTACTTATTTTGATCGAGAACAAAAACAGTACTGGAAAGTGCAAATCCAAAATGATACACTCTATTGCAAAGGTGGCATAATACCAGAAGCTATGAAACTACATCCCGTTGGAAAAAAGAATTTTAAAATAAAGGGAACCCCTTATGATATCTCAGTCAATTTCAAGGAAAATGATTATAATGAACCTATTCTTGAGTTTAGAATTCCTGATATCATATGGTTGTGGCTTATAAGAGTGAAAGAGGTAAATACTTCAGACTATTTGGGAAGTTATTATAATAACGAATTAAATGTAGAGTATGAATTGGTGAAAAAAGAAAATGAATTGTACTTAACACACCAAAAATTGGATGATATAAAAATTGAGCAAATCAATAGAGCCTACTTTAGTTCCAATAATCGAAACTTTTCTAATATAAGGTTTAAACGCAATAACGCAGGAAAAGTAGTTGAGTTTTCAGTATCCAATGGAAGTATAGAAAACATTACTTTTTCAAGAAAATAATTTATGACGACCATTTTTTATTGAAAATAGAGATTGAAAAAACATTCTTATTCATTTGAAATAATTAAAATAAAATTCAATTAGAATGTACTAACCACAACAACGTGTATAACCAATTGCTAGTTTGTGTGTACTCAGAAAATCCTGCGGATTTTCCTACTGGTTCGATTTCTTTTGATAACTTAGTTCTTGCCAACACAACAAACCATACACGAACACGTTAGGCACAACCTTAAAACGAACTTTGTAACACCTATCCAATTCTTGTATCTAACAAGAAAAAAATCGTATGAATCAACTGGGAAATAAATATTCAGAGGAAAAAAATATAGAACTATTGAAATCCTCTTTGGATGGTAACAAAGATGCATTGAATCAGCTCATAAAAATCCACAGACCTTATATTTTCAATGTGGCATGGAAATTTGCCTTTGACCCTCAAGACGCAGAAGACTTAACTCAAGAGGCACTTATCAAGGTAATAACCAAGCTATCACAATTTAAATTCGAAAGCCAATTTAGAACTTGGCTCTATCGCATTGTATTTAACGAATTTTTGTTATCCAAAAGACGAAAAGGAGAAAAACAATTCACGGATTTTGAAAATCAAGGAAAACGACTTGACTCTATTGAAAATGCAATCCTAGACGAAAGTGAAGAAAAGGAATACGAGGAATTGGCAAAGGAGCTTAGATATCGTTGTCTATCAGGTATGATAATGTGTCTTACTAGGGAGCAAAGACTTTTATTTATTGTAGGAGAAACGTTCGGAGTCGACCACAATTTAGGCGCTGAAATATTCGGAATAACAAAAGCTAATTATAGAGTAAAGCTTCACAGAGCAAGAAAGGAGTTAATCAATTTTATGCAACAAAAATGCGGACTGATGAACTCGAAAAATCCTTGCAGATGTGGCAAAAAGGCAAAAACTATGCACAAAAATGGTTATCTCACTGAAGACCAACAATTTTTCAATTTAGGTTACAAAACCAAAGTAGCGGACTATGCTTTTCAGAACAGTGAATTGGTTGCTGATATTGTAGATAAAAAGCATTTAGAGTTACTTCGAGATATTCCAGCGAAGGATGATTTTTCTAAAGAAACCATAGTCGAGGAAATTATTGGGAATAATGAATTACTAGATTTTTTTGAGCTAAACTAGTATTGACTAATACTTATAAAAAAGCCCGTGATTGTGAAAATTATGGGCTTTTTGTTTTCTGTTTTGTAACACCAGTATATTTTCTGTATCAAAATGACGAATTAAAAATTTATACAAAATGGAGATAAAAAAAGAAATCGTAATTAATCGTCCAATTCAAGAAGTATGGGAAGTGTTGGGAAATCAATTTACTACCGCCTATAAATGGGCAAGAGGGCTAACGCATTCAGAAGGGTTTGGAAAACCAAAGTTTCAAGGGGCAGAATGTAGCAACAGAACCTGTGAAGTTTCTGGCTTTGGAACTATACAGGAGGACATCAAAAAATTTGACTCAAAGAATTATGTTCTGCAATATGAAGTCGTTAAAGGGTTTCCTGGTTTTATCACATCCGCTGTTAACACATGGTCTTTGGAAAGAAAGGGAAGCAATACGCTTGTAAGCATGTACATAAAAATGCAAACCAAAGGCTTAAAAGGTGCCATTATGGGACCAATGATGAAAATGCAACTCAACAAAACAGTAGCAGGCGTTATTGAAGACCTAAAAATATTCGTTGAAACGGGAAGCCCAAGCGTTTATAAACAAAAGGAATTGGCAAAAAACAGAAAAAAAGTAGCTTAATTCTGTAACACATCAATTAATACTGTATCAAAAGGTAAATTATAAAAATCATTAACAATGAAAATTAAAAATCTATTATTAAGCACGTTAGTTCTTCTATTAAGTGCAAATTTGACATCTGCCCAAAGTATGGGTGAGCCAAAAGTTCAATTTAGTAAGGTAGTAAATAAGTCCGCAGATGAAATGTGGAAGACAGTTAGGAAACTAGACCAAGTACATAAATATTCCTCTGCGATTGCCAAGGTAGATTGGAGTGGCAATATGGGAGTTGGAGGAGAAAGAATTTGCCATACACCAGATGGGAAAGGATTCTTCAAAGAAAAAATTGTTGCTTATGATGAATCATCACGTAGCTTTTCATATTCCGTACTTGAGGGAGCACCTGTAAAAGGTATGACTAACTTCATGCAAGTAGTTGACCTTGGCTATGGAAAGTGCATACTTGTTTGGTGGTCGAACTATGATGAGTTTATGAAAAACCCACAAATGACTGAAGAACAATTTCAAGCCTTTATGCTAAGTTCAATTGAGGAAATGACAGATAAAATGGCTAAAGATTCATAAAAGGCAGTGCCTAACAACGTATATAAAAAATAGCAAGATTAGCGTAAACCTTTTGGTTTGCGCTTTTTTATTATCTTTCACATATCGGAAATGTAAAGGCTATTTAACCTGCTACTTTCCATACACAAATACGTTGGGTGTAATTTGAAAATCGAGATAAATTTGGAGTTTTTACCAATTTTTGGTAAATTTGATTAAAAGTAAAATAATGAAAAATACATCTATATCACTCGGAAATTATTTTGACCAGTTTGTACAAACTCAAGTTTCTGCAGGTCGATACAAAAACGTTAGCGAAGTTATAAGAGCTGGACTTAGAATGCTGGAAAATGAAGAAAGTAAAGTAATCGCATTGAGAAATGCTATACAAGAAGGATTGAACAGTCCTTTAGTTGAAGACTTTGACTTTGATGAAAATCTGAAAAGACTAAAAGCAGAAAAAAGAAAGAATGGCTAAAGTTATACTGAGACAAGAAGCCATTAATGACTTAAATAGAATTTGGGACTACACTTTCGAAAAATGGTCTGAAAAACAAGCCGACAAATATTATGCAACAGTTAAAATGGCTTGTAATGGAATTGGAGAAAGTCCTGATATTGGAAAAGAATATGACGGAATAAGCAAAAACTTACTCGGACTAAAATCTGGAAAGCATATAATATTTTATCAGCAAATATCTAGTGATAGAATTGAAATCATAAGAATTTTACACGAGCGAATGGATTTGAAAAATAGGATAACCGAATAAAAACTACACCCAACATTGGCTATAAGTAATTGCTTGTTCTCGCCTACTTTAGAAATTCCTGCGGAATTTCTAACTTGGTGTGTACTTGCAAAATTAAGTGCTAACCCACGCAACTACTCATAGCCGAGACCGTTGCCAGTAATTTGACCAAATGAACGGACATTACTTCTTTTTTGGAATTTTAATGATATTTCTGATTTCAATGCCGATTTTAATAATTTGGGATTGGAATAAAAATAGAGAGTTATCGATCAAAGAATTGCTCAAAAATTTTTGGAACAAGAGAAAAGTCTATATTGGAATTTTTATAGCGTTTATAATAACAGAATTCTTCATTCCTCTAAATAAAAATCACGGAATTGAATTTAACTCTGAACGAGAAATACTCGGAATTCCTGAATTAAAAGTTGACTGGAAAAAGGACAAAGCTCAATCTGGAAAATATACTACTTACTGGTGGAAACCTGAACCACATAATGGACATTTTAAAAAAGTAATAGAATACGGAATTTTAAACGCAAAAACCGAAACAAATTATTACCACAACCCAAATCTAAAAGGAACCTTTGCTTGGTCAAAATATGATTTTGGAAGTGAAACTTTCGAATATTTCATTGAAAAACCGAATGATAAAAGCACATCATTTACAGAATCCGGAAAATTAAAAATAGAAAAACCAACCAAAATCGAGAAAGTAGAAAAGACTGAATTTGAAAAATATATAACCGAATAAAAACTACTGGCAACAACGTGTATAATTAATTGCTTTGATCGTTGCTTATTTGGAAAATTCCTTCGGAATTTTCTCGCGTTCGTTTTTGTTTACTAAATTAGTTGCTCAAACACGCAACTAATTTAGTAAACAAAACCGTTGTACCACTTGTTTCAAGCTTAATTCGTATAAGTTATTCCAAGAGCCCGTTTGAAACACTACAGCAACCTTTATTTTAAGGTTTCTAAGAGATTTAGTCTTTTACCAATATACCAATGAATGAAGAAAAATAACAATCAACATTTCTGTTAATTGCTGTTTTTCAATTACTTAAACTCTAATTACATACCATATCCTAATTTGGGACACTACCTTATAGGATTAACTACTCTTTACTGTTATCTATGTTATTAATTGGTTCTAGCAAATAATAACTCTTTTTATCTAAAATTATGAATTTAGAGTTTTTTGAATTAATAACTATAGACTTATCTAAATCCAAATAATTTTGGATATTAAAATCATAACCTGTTGTCTCTACTATATTTTTTTCTACTATACTACCATTATATATAAATATATACATTTCTAGACCATCTGGAACAATTTCGCACTCACAATCAAATCCTATAATTTCACTTATATCTTTTGGTTCAACATGCTCTTTAAAAATATATAATAATTCCCATTCAAAATTATAAACATCTTTCAAATTGATCTCATTTTTCTCAATATGTTTTGAAAAACTTATTTGTTCTATAGCAATTAATAATCTGCTAGGTGATTCATAATTTTGACAATTTGAAAATAAAATTATTATTATCAAAGCCAGTTTATTCATCCTCTTCGTCCTTTGGTCTTCCATTGTCATCTAAGTTATTTAACCGTTCCACAATCCTATTATATTGACTTTTTTTCAATTTTTTTCTAAAAATAGTAATGTTACCTTTTTTGTCTTTTTTAGAGCTCCATAAACCATCTTCAAGTGCTTTGTCTAAAACTTTCATCATAATATCTTTATTACTTTCTCCTTCATTTTCTTCACCGATCCTTCTTCCAATTTCATTATTTAAAAGATCAATAACAGAATCTGCTAAATTAGAATCTCCTTCAAAGTCCTTTGAAAAATCAATTTCTGATGAGTCCATCATATATAAGCCTTCATGTGCATTTCCTACAGATTCAGCAAAACCTGAATCATATTTGCTAGTAATTAATGCTGACCACAAAGAATGTCTTATTCCATTGGTTTCTGTTATTCCTCGTGCTGTATAACTAAGTCTATGACTTGTTGCTGTTATAGTATTTTTATCAACTTTTGATTTATTTCCAACTACAAAAGCCAGTCGATAAGCATAAGTAGGGTTTTGAAGAGCTAAAGACCTTTGCGCACTATGCTTTTGATCTGTTGTATATTCCTTTGTTCTCTCTCTACCATTTACTTTCCATCTTTGAAGACCCCACAAATCAATGCTACCTACAGGTTCATTTTCAGCATAGTTATAAGTTGATACGTGAGGAAATTTATCTGATATTGGATCAATACTAGGAAATCTACCAATGGCAGGATCATATAACCTAAATCCATAATGATATAAATTTAAACCTAAATCTTCATCTAATTCCTTACCATTGTACTTAAACTTGCTCGCTACGCTATTCACATTAGCAGAAACGATGTCATTATACCCTTTATGTTTTAAGCCAAAGGGATAGTAGTTGTTTTCCTCAATGATTTCTGTACTTGAGTTAATACTACCATTCCCATCACTATCGGCATAGGTGAGTCTAACATTCCCCAAATGATCCTTAAACTGGTAGATATAACGGTACGTTGGTATTTTACCACTTGGGATAGGCTCAGAATACCCTTCCGGGTGTGAAAACATCTTTAAGCTATTGTTCTCATAGATATAATTACCTACATATTCGGTTGTTGTCCCTGTACTCACAATCTTTTTTAGTTTAACACCTGTGGCATCGTAAATATATGAAATATCCTACAAGTATATCTTAGGAGCCCGTTTGAAACACCACAGCATCTAAAACCTTTATTTTATAAGGTTTAAGAAACGTTTATCATAGCAATGAACAAGAACAGGCTCTTAAAAAAGAGCCTGTTAACTTTATAAGTTATTAACTATCAGCAGTTAATGATTACTATTTTGCAAAAGCTCCCGTTTGGAACACTACCCAGAGTATCTGACCCAATAAAATTACAGGCAAAACAGGAAATAAAGCTTAATGATGATGGATTATTGATTAAAGAAGCCTTTAAATTAAAGCTCTATAAAAATTATGGAGATAAAGAAATTCAAGACTATTTACAGTTAGAAGGCCTATATATTCCTAAGCAGAGTTTAAACAAGATGTGGTCTAATTTATTTTATGCAGGTTACTTTACCAACAGTTTGATTCCTGATACAGAAATAAAAGGTCATTGGACACCAATAATTAGTAGAAAGGAATTTGATTTACTCCAACATAAGTTAAATAACTCTGCTCAAATTGGAATCCCCAAGATAAATGGTAAAATAGAAACACCCTTAGTACCGAAGTTTCTAATTTGTGACGACTGTGATACTAATATGACGTCATATAAGAACAAAAGAAAACAAATCTTATACTACAAATGTTCTTCGTGCAATAAAACGGTTAATGCTAATACAAGAGCTAAATCACTTACTGATGGAATGCATCAACAATTTTCTAAAAAGTTAGAATCCTTAAAATTCTCAAAAGCATTTCAAAATCTTTTTTCTAAGCAATTAGAAAAAATAATTCAAACTGAAATATCATCAAGTGGAGATCGTAAAAGACAACTTAATTCTGAAATCCACAAACTTCAAGAACAATATGACAAAATGGAGTTTAGATATGCAACTGATGAAATATCAAAAGATATTTTTGAAAAGCATGGTTTAAGACTAAAAGAACTCATTGAAAAGAAAACACAATTATTGCTGAATCTACCATCAAAAATGTCGAACCACAAAAAAGTGATGAAATTCTTTTTAAAGATAGCTGATAACCCTAGTCAATTCTATAAATCTCTTGACTATCACAATAAGAGAGTATTTCAAAATATCATATTTCCAGAAGGTTTTCGGTTTTCAATGAAAAACAAGGAATGTCGAACCAGTAAATTGAATCTTTTATTCGACTTAACTAATTCATTCTTAAAACAATACGACAACAAAAAAGAAAAGACTCAAACGCAAAAAGCACTTGAGTCTCATTTAGTAGCGGGAACTGGACTCGAACCAGTGACCTTCGGGTTATGAGTTCTATGACATATGGTTTTAAATGAATTCAAATGGATTTAAAACTACTGTATTTCAGTATTTTACAAAATTATTTAATTTCTTAAATTCAAAATTTAACATCTAAAAACATCATTTGTTGTACATATGTTGTACATAAAATTCGTATCTTTATGTTAGCAAAATCAAAGCAAATATGGCGACTGTAAAGATAGTACTCAGAAAGAATTACAAGAAAAAAGAGGGAACTTTTCCCATAGCTCTTCGTATTACCCAAAATCGTAAATCAAGATTTATCTTTACAGGTGAATATATCAAAGAAAGTGATTGGAATTCCAAAGAGGGATTGGCTAAAAAATCACATCCAAACTCAAAGAGATTAAACAACTATCTTTTGAAGAAGTTAAGTGAAGCGCATAGCGTAGCTCTTGATGTCCAAACAAATCAAAATTCCACTTCTTCCAACAGCATCAAGAAAAAGATTGTCGGCAAGGACAAAATGGACTTTTTTGAGGTTTCAAAAATTCATTTATCAGCCATAAGGAAAAGAAAAAAGATTGGGCAACTGAGAACCGAAGAAGGAAGACTCGGTATTTTTCAAGATTTTCTAGGAACTAGCCATCTACCCTTTTTCGATGTGGACGTTACCCTATTAAAAAAGTTTCAAAATCATCTTTTATACGAAAGAAATGTTTCAGCCAGAACTGCTATTAACTACCTCATATTGATTAGGACGATTTACAACCTAGCGATTAAGGAATTTGATATTGATTCTAAATTCTATCCTTTTGGCAAGGATAAAGTACAAATTAAGCTTCCTGAGAGCGAAAAAATAGGATTGAACAAAAAAGAAGTTAAACTTTTAGAGGAAGCCCAAAACCTTACTCCTTCCCAACAAGTCGCAGTTCATATTTGGCTTTTGAGTTTTTACTTTGCTGGCATTCGTGTCGGGGATGTTATAAAACTCAGAAAATCTGACTTTAGGGATGGTCGTCTTCATTATCGAATGGATAAAAATGAAAAGCTTGTATCTTTATCCATACCAGAAAAAGCAAAAGCTATATTAGACATCTATACAAGCACAAAAGAAAAGAGTGATTTAATTTTTCCATTTTTACAGGAATCCGATATTAAAAATCCAATGAAATTAGCTACGAGAAAAAATACAATCACAAGAAGCATCAATAGACGGTTGGAGAGGGTTGCAAACAAATTAGGTATTGATAAAAAGTTATCAATGCATATTGCCAGACACACTTTTGGCAATCTATCAGGTGATAAAATTCCAATACAAATGTTACAGAAATTATATCGCCACTCCTCTATTACGACCACAGTGAACTATCAGCAAAATTTTATGCATAAGGAAACTGACGAGGCTTTGGATTCAGTTGTTAATTTTTAATTTCAAGAAACATCATCACGCCTACTATAGTCAACCCCAAAAAGGAAACGAGTTTCTTTAGATAGGTTTTCTATTTTATATTCTTTTCTATTTACAAAATCCTCTACATTAATCCTTCTTAAAACTATTTTCGTATTATCATCCAGAACGACTTCCTTTCTCATCTTAGAGTTTCTAGAAGACGGAAGCTTTCCATTTTCATACAATATACTATAAGGCACATCATTTGACTTGTAGCAATTATTTAGTAACACACCTCCGCAAGCTTCACTTAAGGTTTTAGCAACTTTCGCAATGGGACCATAACTCGTTAAATATGTAGGCACAATTAATATATCTGTATTTTCTTTGTTATGAACAATTGTTGAAGAACTTGAAAAATCTGCAATCTCTAGACAAATCATAAATGAGAAACCGAGACCGAATGCCTTGGTATGAAATATCAATCTCTCAGAAGGAGTAAAAAGTTTTTCACCTATCTGGAAAGCTCCAATATTTTTTAAAAATGCCCTGTGTGTATTACCGTCATTGTCCAATCCTGGGTAAAACACATAACCAACATTAAAATAACCTTCAGTAGTATGATTTGAGCCTGCAATAATAAGGCAATTATGCTCATTTGCAATTTTCTTTGCAAAGTTTATTGCATTTTTATTTTCTATTCCGTTTATGTTCGTCGGCATGCCGAGTTCATTAATACATATAACGTTAGCCTTATACTTTTCAACCGCATACAACAAAGCTTTTTTGAATTGTTTAAGAAGATTCTTTCTATAACTATTACTGTATTTTACGATTACATGATTTAAAGGATAATCCAAATCATTAGATTTTAAATCAAAATCTTCACTTTCAATATAGGGTAGCGAAATACTAACTAAATTAAGATTCTCAACAGTTACTTTTGACAAGTCTGTTTTAAATGGCACTAATTTAACGACTTCTTCTGAAGCTTTTATGTAAGGGTTTTGTCCAAAACGATCTACTTGAGTTTTAAAAAACCCATTTTTTACTTTATTGCTTTTACTCAATGGAATGTGGTTGGTTATATATTTTTTGCGTAGTGTTTACCTATTTTTAAAGATGACAACTTAGCTAATTCTTTTTCTTCTGAATTTTCATGTCCCAAACCATAAGCAAAAATACTATCGTTATTTTGAAGCATTATTTTGTAAAGAACATTACTATTCTCAAAATAGCCTTCATTATTAACTAAATTAGAATTTGCAGTCATCCAGAAGTTTTCTCGACTCAGATTTTTTAAAAGATCACTTTTGTTTTTTCCAAATAATCTCTTATAATAGTCACCAATTAGATTCTTTGCTTCTTTGTTTTGAAATAAATCCTTGAGCATCAAATCTGTATCATCAAATAATTCTAAGTACTGCCCTAACTTCTCGTCCTCTACTCCAAATGTTAGTATAGTGAAATCACCAATGGCGTCAGGTCGTGATTGTTGTTTTTTGGAAACTATTTCACTAAACTCTTTGTGACTAATGGTACAACAATCTGAAGCTATTTTTTTATAGAATTCTTTTAACTTTTTAAAGTCTTTATTTTCTTTTGAAATAGGGTTATTTAAAGAAACCCTTGTCCAATTTTTTGTAGATGATTCCTGATGACATACAGCAATAGTAGTTCTTATTTGAAAAGAGTAATTTTTCCATTGAGCATTTATGACAGGATTATCAACAACAAATGCACTTAAACCTTCTTCTGTCAATCTAGCATCTTTTTCCTTATTTTGTTTATAATCTATTTCAACTAAATCACTATCAAGAATTTTTTTTACAACATCGATATGTTTTTGAGATAAGGATTTCCATGAGTTTTTAATTTCGGTTGCAATTTGTCTTGCAACTTTTTTATTCAAATTCTCCTCTGGTTGAGAAAATTCTGCTCTCCTTAATACTGGATAAATCAAATTCGCCATAAAAATACTCTTACTTTTAAAATTATGAAATTTTCACGTAACTCAAGCGTAAATTCCATTTATTTTTTACCAAAATGCTACTAATAATTCAATGGAAAACTTTACGAATATAATATATTTTGTTTAATCACAATATTTTAATCGTTGAACATCAAATATTTACATCTGTCTTTTTGACAGTAACAGAGTCATAACATTACTAAAAAGCCATGTTTTCACCATCACCAAATAACCATTAGGCACTTTGCGTAAACAGAACCCAAAACTATGCCAAGTCAGAAAAAAAACATGTAAAACTATGTTAATCTCAAAAACTTGTTTTTTTTAAACTCTATGAAAACCTATAATAGGTTTTACAAATAAAGTGATTTATTTAACACGAGAATATACGTAGTACTACGTATTTTTAACCTAGCTTAATTTTTCTAATAAAGAGAAATTACTCTTTTGTGCGTAATCTTGTTTTGAATTATTTGTCAAAATCTATATATGACAGAAAAATTCAAAACCAATATTAGTGAAATTGCCCTAACTTATAAGCGCAAGGTCAAAGCTTCTGACCGCCCAAAAGTATCTTGTTCCAAAGATGCCGAGAAGCTTTTTAGGGAAAATTGGAACGACTTAACCATCAATTTATTTGAAGAGTTCAAAATACTACTTCTTGACAGGAATAATAGCTGTATGGGTATAGTTCCCATTTCTTCAGGTGGAGTTTCAGGAACACTTGTAGATGCAAAATTGGTTTTTGCATCAGCATTAAAGACGAGGGCTTGTGGCCTTATTCTTGGCCACAATCACCCATCAGGCAATCTTAATCCAAGTGAGTCCGACATTTCATTAACTAAAAGGCTAGTGCAGGGCGCAAGTTATCTGGATTTAAAAATTCTTGATCATCTTATCTTGTCTGATTGTGATTATAATTCATTTGCAGATAATAATATAACATCTTTTACTCCATAGAAATATTATAGAAAAATATTCATACTTTTCCCTAATTTTACCAGAGTTTTTTAGCGATTTCTCGCTCTTCCTTACCGGTTACATCAAGATAAATGGCTGTTGTTTCTAAAGAAGAATGTCCTAACCACTTTCTAACCATAGTCAAAGGTACATGTGAAACAGCGTGAACGGCAAAACCATGTCTAAGACCTCTAGACGAGCCTTTAACACCAAAGATTTTAGCTTCCATCATAATACGCTTTATATGCCTGGAAGCCGTTCGCAACGAAAACAAGAATAAAGGTTCATTCTTGGTAAATTTGCCATATAAATCTTGAATATATATTTCAAGTATGTTTAAGAGAAATAAGGGTAGTGGTATTTCTCGAAATATGCCTTTTTTTCTTCTTTTTAAAGTTTCTAATATTACTGTTTTATTTGAGAAGTCTATATTGTGAATACTAAGATTATGCACTTCTGCTATTCTTGCTCCAGTAAAGAGTAATAATTGACTGAAGAGCTGAATATCAATGTTTCTCTTTTTTGTAATCTCAAAAAACCTTAGTCTCTCTTCTTGATTGAGGTATTTACGTTGACCTATTCTAGTATGCAACGTCATGGCAGTTTTGTACATGTCAAACCTTTCGAATCATAACTGTCCGATTATTAAATATTTTCGGACAAAAATCAAAACAAAATATCTTTTTTAATACATTACTGACTTTTATTGCTTTAGAGTTCTAACTAAGGTGATATAGTTTTAAGTTTTAAAAATAGTTACTTTATAATAGACTTACAATTCCTGAAAATTTATCATGCTCATGGCCACGTGGATGAGTAATGGCGGATTTATAACCTAATACTTTTATATAAAATGTATTTAATGAAAAATAAAACAGTTCGATTATAAAATCAAACCGCTTTTACTTATATGCATTGTTAACCACTGGCTTTTTATCAAAAATATTCATCAATAAGTTCTTTATTAGACATTGAGCCTGCTACAGTTCCTGTTGCGACTGCATTGGCAATAGAACGCATAAATGTAGTGTTATCGCCACAGGCAAATAGTCCTTCAACATTTGTTTTTTGGAACATATCTACTTTGATGTAACCATTTTCATCTAATTCACAACCCAATTGATTTGATATGTCACTATGTTGAACAAAAGGCACTTGTGAATAGACTGCTTTTATTGGATGTTTTTTACCATCATTAAAAACGATGTTTTTAAGATGGCCATCTACGTTTTCAAAGCTAGCGATTTCTTTTTCTATTATTTTGATGTTATTTAGTTCTAATTTTTTGGTTTGTTCGTCATCTAATTCTGATTTTCCGTTAGTAAATAACGTTAAATCATCTGTCCAATTACTAATCATTTTAGAGAACTCAAATCCATAATCGCCATTTCCAAAAATTCCTGTTTTCTCATTTCGATATTCGTAGCCGTGGCAATAAGGACAATGAATTATAGATATTCCCCAACTTTCTGAAAAGCCTTTAATTCTTGGCATTATATCTTTAATTCCAGTCGCCAAGATTATTTTTTTGGCTTTAAAGCTGTCGCTGTTTTGTGTTATGATTTCAAATCCATCTTCAATTTGTCTTCCGTTGGTAGCTAAACCCGAATAAAATCGCACAGTTGGATATTCTTCTACTTGTTTTCTAGCAATTTGAGAGATTACACTTGGCTCTTTTCCATCGTGCGTTATGAAATTATGTGCCTGTGGTGTTTGTCTATTACAAGGTTTTCCACTATCTATAACTAATGTTTTTCTCAATGATCTTCCTAAAGCCATTGCTGCCGAAAGTCCTGCATAACTTCCGCCAATAATGATAACTTCAAATTCTTTTTTGTCTTTCATAATATCGTATTTAGCAAATGACATCAATGAAGGTGTTGTAATTATAGCAGTTGCAGCCAAAGCACTTTTTTTGATGAATTTTCTTCTTGATACCATCTATATTTATAATAAATTGTTGTGCAAATCATTTAGTGCTGATACTACAGAAATGCCGTAACCCTTCAATATCTCTGTATTTGAACCATCAACTAACGTGATTATATATTCCCTATCTAGATGCTCTATCTTTAGGTTGCTTAATTGGGTTATATCAATTTGACATTCAGACATGAGAGTATTTTTTTTGTAAAAGTAATAAAAATTTGCTTTATTGCAACAAAGTCGCATTAACAAATGAAAAGAAGAAATACAAAATCTAAAACAGAAATTTTGGAAATTTTGAAATCGTCCTCTAATTCTGCTTTAAGTCACGAAATGCTACAGGAAAAATTGAATTCTAATATTGATAGGGCAACTATTTATCGTGTTCTCAATCGTTTTTGTGATGATGGTTGGGTTCACAGAATTGTTGGCGATGATGGAAAACAGTACTTTGCTTTGTGCTTAAATTGTGGTGAGAAAAAAGGAGAGCATAACCATAATCATTTTCATTTCAGATGTCTGCAATGTGGAACTGTAGAATGTCTCGAAAATGAAATTGATATTCCGTTGCCAAAAGGATATATGGCTAAATCCATTAATGGTCTTATTTCTGGCTATTGTAATAATTGTTCCTGATGCACAATACTAACTTGCAAAGTAACCTTAAACGCCAATTATTAATGATAAAACCTTCTCAATAGTTGCATTCAGCTCATCTGGATTCTCAAGCATTGGGTAATGACAAGTTCCATTTATTTTATACAATTCGTAATTATCACCGAGATATTTATTTAGATTTTCTACGTTAGTAGGCGAGTAATTTACATGAATTGAATTTAATTTCATTTTTAATTCTTTTAGCAGTTTTAGTTGACGATTGGGATAACTGAAACCATATTCAAGTAATGGAATTCCAATTTCAGGGTTCATATTTCTGTAATCTTTTAGTAATTGAGATACAATTTCTGGGTTAGTTTTCTTAGTTAATAAGGCTTGTTTTGCAAACTGTTCACAGGTATATTCAAAATTTGTATTTAAACCATTAATTAGCTGATTAACTACCTCTTTCGGAAGTTCTATTCCAATGTTTTTCATATGGTCTATTTCAATTATACCTATGATTTCATTTTTGTTTTGAGCTACAGTCTCAAGCATAACGTCAGAACCAAAAGAATGTCCGATAATTATTACATTCTTTAAAGATAATCTCTGTATGAATTCACTAATATCCTTACCAAATCTTTGGCCATTTAATATTTTTTGATTGAAAGAAGACTTTCCATGCCCAGGTAAATCGATAGCCAATGTTCTGTAATTTTCAGAGAAATGTGACAATTGTCTTTCCCAATACGTTTTATTAATAAACGCTCCATGCATAAATAAGAGTGCTATATTTCCTTTTTGATTGTCGTAATATGAAAGTTGCTCTCCATTAATGTTAATTTTTTTAGTTTCCATATTTCAAAGATTAATAATATTAGTTTCTAAAGATTTATAATGAATATTTATTCATTTTTGATTTAAATTTTTTTATTTTTCTATGGCTTGCCAGCACAAGGCAAAAGATTTGTCTACTAAATCATCAGTTAGTATGCTTTCTTTTTCGTTGACTAAATAAGTAGAATAAGTCCTTATAAAACCAATGATTAATGAAATGAGCATTTGGCTATCAATGTCTTTTATTAAATTTTCTTTTTTACCTTTATCAAGTAATTCTTTTAAATAATTCTTGAATTTTATATCTAAATTTTTATTAGTGTCTGAAATTAATGGGGAAATTAAAAATTGTTCTAAAAAAATAATTCTCATGTTATCTTCTACTAAGCGTTTAAGAGCAATATGCCACATTTTATAAAGTTGAATATTGATAGGAAGATGGCTAATCGTGTCTACGATTGCAGGTGCGCTCTCTCTTTGTAGCTTATAATAGAGTGCATTTAGCAATTCTTCTTTACTTTTGAAATAAATATAAAGTGTGCCGCTAGCTATTTTAGCTTCTTTAGCAATGTCAGACATTTTTAAACCTGCAATACCCACTTTACCTGTAAGATTTAGTGTGGCTGTGAAAATTTGATTTAGTCTGTATTCTGTTTTTTCAATCATTTTGTAAAAATATGAATATTTATTCATGTTTTGATAAATGACAGCAATTTATATTCTAATGAAGTTTGTTTTTAAGTATTTTATTTTGTTAAGAAAGGCCGATAGATTACTTATTTTTAAAGATAACATATTAAGAAGTACATTTTAGATATGTTGTTAACTTTCAATTATTAGATTCACTAATTTTATTCGTATTGACTAAAGATTTGCTTATAGTTTCAGTCCACTTTTAGTACTGAACCCTAATTCTTATCGAAAACACTAAAATTTCCGAGCGTGAAAAACCTCAATTCCACGAGATAAACACTATTCGGAATAAAAAAACAAGATGGCACAATATATTTAATTTTCGGACAAATTATATATGTATGCCCAAAGGCTTCTTTGATGAGAAAATCATGAAAGAAAGGATAAAAACACTTAACCCTTTTTCGAGGTATACATTTTTATTAATCTTTTCAACTTTAAAACTATGCGAACGATTAAGTGTAAGGCATTTTTGGTGATAATTTTATTGATTAGTCAAAGCTATTTATTTGCCCAGATTTCTGAAAATGACTTTGTGACAACTTGGAAAACTGATAATCCAAGTACTTTGGATAATTTAACAATAAAAATCCCTGTTCTTTCAAATAGTTTTGCCTATGAATATGATGTTGATTGGGATAATGATGGAAATTTTGATGATTTAGGTGTGACTGGGGAAATCACCCATTCATATGATACACCAGGAACCTATACAGTCAGAATAAGAGGTCAATTCCCTAGTATAGCAATCAATAATGATACTGATGTAGAAGAGAAGATCATTTCAGTTGAGCAATGGGGTAATATTCAATGGGGCTCAATGCTTGCTGCCTTTCGTGGCGCAACTAATTTAGTTATAAACGCTACTGATGCACCCGATTTAAGCAATGTCACAACTATGTTTGCAATGTTCGAAGATGCCACTTCCTTTAATCAAAATATAAATAATTGGGATGTTAGTAATATAGAGAAAATGCAGTTTCTATTTCACAATGCTTCTTCTTTTAACCAACCGTTAGATAATTGGAATGTGGGCAATGTTGATAATATGCAAGAAATGTTCTCTGGTGCAATAGCATTTAATCAAAACATAGATAGTTGGAATGTGAGTAATGTTGGAAACATGAAAGAGTTATTTTTTGATGCAGAATCTTTTGACCAGCCCTTAAATAGTTGGGATGTAAGTAGTGTCACGAACATGGAAAAAATGTTTGCCTTTACTCCTCCTCCACCTTTTGGTGGTTCGAGCTTTGATACGTTTAATCACCCTATTAATCAATGGAATGTTTCTAATGTCACCAATATGAGAGGTATGTTTCAGCACTCGCAAAGCTTCGATCAGCCACTTAATGATTGGGATGTTTCAAGTGTAATTTTTATGTCCTCAATGTTTTTATCAAGTGATAACTTCAATCAGCCACTAGATAATTGGGATGTTAGCAATGTTACGGATATGGGTGGAATGTTTGCCCTCACAGAAAGTTTTAACCAACCTCTTAATTCATGGGATGTGAGTAGTGTAGCGTTTATGGACTTTATGTTTGATTTTGCAGATGTCTTTGACCAGCCTTTAGATAATTGGAATGTAGAGAACGTTACAACAATGGAAAGAATGTTTACAGGTTTGGTGCTTTCTACAGAAAACTATGATATAATTCTAAATAGTTGGGCTAATCAAGCATTGCAATCCAATGTAGAATTTCACGGTGGTAATAGTAATTATTGTAATTCAGAAACTGCACGTAATACACTTATCAATACTTTTGGATGGACAATAACTGATGGCGGATTGGACTGTTCAGGATTGAGTGTCTCTGATTTTAACCAAGCTGATTTGAGAATCTATCCAAATCCAGTTGAAGAGCAATTAAATATTGATTATCCATTTGGTGAAATTGATTTGATTGAGGTCTATTCTTTGGAGGGTAAACTTATTAAAGCTATTAAGACTGTTAACAATAATGTTGACTTTAGATTATTTGATGATGGAATATATCTTTTAAAATTGCATAAAAACAATCAAACCGTAATAAAGAAACTTATTAAAAAGTGATAGTATTTAAACTAAAATAAAACAGCCCACAAAGGGCTGTTTTATTTAGAACTAATATTCTATATCTAAACCTTTATCTCTGTCCTTGTGATTCTTGTCTAAGTCAATATAGCTTTCCGCAATATTATCTATATCAAGGGAAGGAATAATTTCTTTACTTTGAGTCTTTATTTTCTCAAGGGCATTGTCCTTTTGAAATTGTTGCATTCCATCTTTCATTGCCTGCATACGATTATTACCTGCATTGATACCATCTAGGATTTCAGGTTTAAGATTTAGCTCTTTTGAGAGTAGATACCCTTGGTTAAAGGCTTCGATATAATCCTTGTCTATTTGAGAGGTTTCTTTCATAACTAAAATATTTCGCGAACATGGCTTTCTATGTAGTCATTGATGGAATAACGGTCATAGAGAATGATGCGTTTTTGAGGTTGGGAATAGCGAATTTTACCCTCATCCCTTAATTTCTGAAGTGTGGTTTTTGAAGATATATTAAGCAAGGACATTGCTTCCTCACCATCTATCCATTGGTGTGGTTCATCTTCATATTTTTGCTTAAGGTGTTCGACGACCTTGTCAAAAAGGGCGTAAAAGGCTTCTTCTTGTAAACAGACTACTTGCATATTAGTTATTCAAAATCATCAGCTGGTGATGGTATTTTATTCAAATCCTCTAAATTCTTTTCAAAATCAGAGTAGATAGGATAATCCATATTTCTCTGGTCAAGACTATCCATATCAATCGCTAGTTCTTCTTTGAGTTTTTGTTCTTTTTCTTGTAGCCTTTCTTTAAAGGCTTCTCTGCCATTTTCTATAAGGACGGAAGTATCATGCTTATCCAAAGATTCAACCATTGGGTAAATATTTTCTTGGTCTACTTCAATCGCTTTTTCCTCAAGTGCTTCTTTGATTTTACCATTATATTCTTCCTTTATTGTATCGAGTTTCTGTTCAAGGGCTTCATTCGACATTGTTTGCTTTGTTTGCATTTTATTAATACGAATATCGCCTTTAGGTTTGGGTGTAGGATCGAGGGTTTTAAACTTAATATTTTGACTCTGTTCTACATTGATCAGCGTATTGTTTTTTTCTTGAATTAAGTCTTGAACCGTTTTACTTTGCTTTGCTAGTTCTCTTATGACTTCTAAGTCTAAATCATCCAGTTTTTTTGACATATTTTGATAATTGTGCTATCATTTCCTCATTGTTTTAGAGGTAAATGATGACTGATTATTTAGACAAACAGCTAAATCCACAGAAGCTCAAAGACTATTTAGAAAAGGACTTGGACTATAAAGACCAAGTCCGCAATACTTTAACTGAACAGCTTGGATATGAACCACCACTTCAAGTTTCCATTTTGTCTGAAATTAGTTTAAGAACTGCCTTTCGCAATCATGCGCTTGGTCAAAAGACCAAGAAAGAGCTTAATAGTAATATTCTTTTTCATGTGAACTTCATTAAACGGTTGATGCTTGATGAAGTTGCTTCGTACAATTGCTAGGGTTACTCAGTTGCCCATATATCCAATGAGTTAGTGTCTTCAATTGAATCGACTAAATCTTGCCTCAAATCTTTACTTTTTGGAAGCTCAATCGGAAAAGAAATACCACCAGTTTGTGATTTAGGCTTTCCTTCCATAATGACATCATGCTTGTATCTTGCCACAATTTGCTCATCTATTGTATCAAGTACATGACCTCTTGCAAAAAATGCTTTCATGATACTCCTGTAGCAAAAGAAAAGTCCGCTAAAGAAGATTAAGATACCTGTGGCTCTAGTAAATGGGGTTATCATCAAAAATAATCCTATTAGAATTGGAATAGCTGGTTCAAATAAAACTAATATGAGATATCTAGTAACCTTAATTCCCATTATTTTAGTTCCTATAAGGTCATACCAAAAGTCAAATATTTCGCCATCTGTATAACTGTATCTGTCAAAATTGTAGGTCATGCTAAATCTTCTAAACTCCAAGCGATGACGGATTGATTTATATAAAAATATGAGAGTAAAAACAATCCATGGAAACCCTAGCACCTCGCGCACTTTATCGCCCAAAAATAAATAGGGATATAACATCGCAAATGAAATACCAACTGCTATTGAAAACGTAAAGTAACGCTCACCAAAATTTCTTCGCATAAAAGCTTCCACTATATAGCTCGGATAAGAGCTTAGCATAAAGATTAAATCTCCTGCCATTTCTGTAACAGCACTTTTACGCCCTGCTGTCATTGTTCTAAAAATTGTTTGTTTTCCAGTACGCATCTGAAATTGTTGTCTTTCTCGTCTCATAATAATATCTGTTTTAATGTTACTTTTTTGTAATTACTTCCTGTTGTGTTGAATATTTTACCTTGCCTGTGTACAATAGCTTCAGCACAAAAATCATTCTCTGAACCACCAGTTTTGAGTTTTGTAAATGCTGAAGGGTCTACTATATATTGTAGGGTTTCTGATTGCCCTGAACTGAAGGATATATTTTCGCCGAGGGTCTTTCCTTCATTGGCTGACCATTGCCAGTCCTTTCCTATAAGTTCGGAGGCAAATTCATTAGTTTCTGGGTCTGAATTGGTATGAAAAAACTTCGTACTTATATTCCCTGCAAGTGCTTTGAACCTGATTTTGCCTTTTTCTGAGCCTCCAGCTTGGATGTAAAAATTTGGCAGATTCTGTGTGATATAAACTGAACATGCTCGATAACTTCTACATGTCGATTGAAACTGCACATCTTTTTCAATATCCACGAAGTATTGAAATTCATCTATGAAAATCACACAGGGTCTGCTCAGATTATCAATAACTCTGCGTTGCATGGCTCGCATCCATAGAAATTTCCAAAGTAACTGACAGTCTCTACCAATTTTATCATAAATCATTATAGGTAGGTCTAAGACGATTATCTTTCCTTTTATAGTGTCCTCTGGTTTTACTGTGGTTTTGCCACTGAAAAGACTATACAAAGGGTCACTCATGAAACGAGAGCCAAAACTGAAAAACATCTGCTCAACAATACTTCGAGTTCGTGGTGATAGATTTACCCAACTATCATAAAAGAAATCCTCGATACGACTTAGTCGTCTTGCCAATTTATCTGTTTCTGGAGTCTTATCTTGAGATTTTAAATTTGAAGCCACATGTTTCATGAGAACACAACATTTAGAGGATTCAAGCCATTTAGCATTGTTTAGTTGCTCATTATTTCGAGGTGCAGACTGAATGATCTGATAGATATGCTCAAATTTTTTGTTACCAGTTAAGAGCATGAGGTCAACTGCATTATCTAGTAGCTGTGAAAGAGATGAGTCCCAAAAGGCTTTGTCTGACTCTTGACCATCAGAATTTCCAGCTTTAATTATTGTTTTTAAGACATCCGCAATATTGTGGGCAATTCCTTTTCCTTTATCTTGTCTTGATATCTCCTCTTCTAACCAATTAAAATACTCACCACTATTTGGGCTGAAAATGACAAGGTCTTTTTCTCTTCCGTATGCTTTGCAATATTTTTTTATTCGTTCGACTTCATCTTCTTTACATGTAGTAAATAACATTCCATAACCGTTACGTAGATAATGACCTGCAAGCATAGCACCAGATGATGTTGTTTTGGCAGAACCTGTCTCACCCAAAATTAGAACTGATTGTAAAGAATTTCCTATAGTAAAAAAATCCGCATATTCCCACTCGAAAATCACACGACTTAAAGTCTCGGATTGTTTAGTGGTCTCTTTCCTTGCTAATGATTGTTCCATTTTTCTGATTAAATAAGACATAGATATTCTATACAGTAGTCAAACTAAGTTTGAACTGCCCAATAACTTCTTATGTCTCAGGTTGTACTTTATGTGTTTTAAAACCATCTCCTGCGCCTTGGAGATGGTTTTCTAATCATACCTTATGTGCGCAGTTTAAGGTATGCTTACTGAAATTGCTCTCTTACCTTCAAAATTCAGTTTTTTAGTTGTTACAGTTTACTTCTCACCGAACTTGGTAAGGAAGAAACTGGAACTGTTTTTGTGGTTGAGTTCCCATACTGACGAACAGTAGCAATACTACTGCCTGATGTATGAGTTACAACGTACTTTTTTGTAGCCATGATTTCTCATATTTTAGTTAAACAATTACCCCGATGACGATCATCGTTATTTCCTTTGCCCATCCATATAAAGTTATTAGGACAATTCTGTTCTCTCTTTTTTACAAATGGATTTTTTGAATTTCCATCCTTATAATATGTTTCTGACTTATTCATACTTATTGATTTGCAGGAAGCACAACCTTAAATCTTAGCGATTTTTATATTCTTGTAAGTTTTGTTTGGTTCCATAGTATCAATATATGATTTGAATTAATATTTTTATCAAAAGTATAAAACTTTTTGGTATAAACATAATTATTTTATACTTAATTGTATTTAACTTATTTCTTGTATATTTATAATTTATATGTTATGACAAAAAGAGAAGAGTTAAATAGCGATAATAAAAAGACACCGCTGCGGTTTGAAAAACTACCTAAAAAAAAGGATAAGACTAGCAATCAACAACGTGAGAGAAATTATTTAGGTGCCTATACAGTTAGATCAGCAGGAGAAAATGAAAAATTATTTCTTAGTTTAGAAAAAAAAGTTCGTGAAGATAAAATAAACGAATATTTTGAAGGAGATACCAAAGTGAGTGTCGAAAAGCTTATTTCCAATAAGACTAGTCTCGATTACAAAGGCAAAATATTAACAGGGAATAAATATGGTGAGATTAGACTTATCAAATCAGATTCTTCCAAACTTTGTGATGAAATTTTTAATGAATTCTATAAAAATTTAGCTGATGTAATTGTTTTTGATCATGCTGAGCCACTTCTATCTAATAAAAATTTCGTTGATTTAATTGTTGATAATAAAATTCCTTTTACCTCAATAGTTGATAAAGAATTAGCAGAAGCTTATTCTGAAACTTTGAGCTATATCTCTAATAAGCTTGATAGCAAAGCTGGTGATAAAAAAGTAGGTAAAAGAATGAAAAACACCGCAGATGTATTCGCAAAAAAAATTGGACCTAAACTAGATGAACTAGATGAGCAAGGTCATAAAACTTTACAAGCAAAAGCCACACAACTTAACAATTATGGTATCAAAACCATGAGGGGGAAAAAGTGGACTAAAACGTCTATTAAAAACACCTTTGAAAGATGGGATAAAATTAAATCTCAAGGTAAAGAAGAAACATCAAAAAAACCAAAACCAGAATAACTAAATTTCTTAGGGTAAGGATTTAAAACTACCTAAAGCTGTGCTTAGGGGAGATGTCTGATGTTAAAAAGCTGTGTTTTTCGATAGAGATTACGCACTGCACGAATTCAGTTTATTCCTATAATGTATGTGCATTAATCTCCAAATAGAGCCTAAGAAATTAAGTGAATTTACAAAAGCCATAGCCTTAAGATTAGGTCAAAGTCTAAATCAGAATACTATTCATTGGATAAGTAATAAAAAGCGAGCAAAGCGCTGCAAGCCCCAAAACTACCAAAACTAATACTATGCAATGTCTATGGGATATTAATAATTTGAATTGTCATTCAATCATTTCAACCTCTAGTATTCACAAGGTAGCATTACCGTTAAAACTCGTCTTGTCTTTTCTAGATTTGATGGGTCTTCGCTTCCATAAAGATATTTGGTGTCATAATAGTCTATTTTCCAAAGGATATCCTGTTTATTCTCATCTAGTGTAAAGCGACCACAATCGTGTTCACCATAGGGGTCGTTATCTTCGTTAAAATCGTTATACTCCCAAAGTTTAATGAGCGTATCGAGTTTTTGAAAATTTGTAAGACTTGCAACACCTTGAGTCATATTGTATTTGCCTTTAACCTTTAGGAATTCAGATTCAATCATTCCTATATGTTTTCGGAAAAAGTCATTTTGTTGTGCAATAATTTCAGATTTATCAGTCATTCGATTTCTCCTTTAAAGAAATCAAGGGAACTAAAAAGTTCCCTTGAATGTTTAAGGTTATGGTGTTGCCTGAGCGACAACTTTTTTAGAAGTTTTGACTTCTTTTGGTTTATTTTCAAAAATCACAAGGTCGCCAAGGTTAACTTCAAAACAGTTTTCTTGTTCTTCTTTGGTTACTTGTCCAATTTGTACACAAGCATCCTGTCCGTAAATTTTGGTTTTTAGATAAAGCTGGAATCGAGGTTCATTTTCTTTAGCATTTGGATTTTCTTTAAGCTGAAGCTTTTCAGGGCTTAAACTCATATAGCCTTTTTCTGGATTATTCCAAATAGCTGAGAATCGCATATTAATAGGGTCACCAAATTGCTCACTTTTTACATACAGACCATGTGTTGGTCTATCTCCAGCTTTATCTGTTTTTTGTGTTTTAGTACTCATCTTATAACTCCTTTGTTTAACATTCAGATGATGGGGCGGAATTAACATCAAGGCAGAATTTATTTGCCTGTAACCACACGGTTTGGTGCGGGCACGTGAAAGGCAAATAAATGCGTTGGTGTTATCGCTTTGTTTCATCTGAAGGGTTTATAGAGCAAAGGTTGTTTTATTGAGTACGCACAAAATGAAAAAATGCAGAATTGACTAAAATTAGTTTTTGTATTTTAGTGACTCTCTTACCTTGTGCGTATTGTCACGCGAAATTCAGTAATAAAAGACAGATTTAACTTTTAAGATTGATAACGTATGATACGCATGTTCCAAAGCCAGACTTCGGCTCAAGCTAAGAATTACTTTAAGGATGCCTTATCCAAGGCAGATTACTACATCGAAGATCAAGAAATGAACGGATGCTTTAATGGCAAGATTGCCATGCGTTTAGGTATTGAGGGCAAAACCGTTGATAAAGACACCTTTGATAAGTTATGCGATAATATCAATCCTTCAAATAGCGACTCTCTTACCCAAAGAACGGTTAAGGATAGACGTGTCGGTTATGATATTTCATTCCATTGCCCAAAATCTGTTTCAATTCTTCACGGTTTAGGCAATGACAAAAGGGTGTTGAAAGCTTTTGAGCAAAGTGTTCAAGAAACAATGCTTGATATACAAGAGGATGCCCAAGCTCGTATTCGGGTACAAAACCAGCAAGATGATAGGCACACAGGCGAATTACTTTGGGCTGATTTTATCCATCAAACCGCACGTCCTGTTGGAAACAATGCGCCAGATTGCCACTTACATGCCCATATTTTCTGTTTCAATGCTACCTATGACCAAGTTGAGGACAAGTTCAAGGCAGGGCAATTTCATAATATCAAAAGGGATATGCCCTATCACCAAGCCCGATTTCAAAAAAGGTTAGCTGATAAGCTTTCCAATCTTGGTTATGACATAAGAAAAACGAAGAACGGTTTTGAACTAGCTATGATTCCACAAAAGGCAATCGACCATTTTTCAAAACGCACCAATCTTATTGGCCAAGTAGCCAAAGAAAAGGGCATTCAATCCCAAAAAGAACTGGACCAATTAGGGGCTAGAACACGTTCGGGAAAGAAAAAAGGCTTAACAATGGAAGAACTTAGGGAAGACTGGAAAAAACAACTCATAAAAGAAGGTATAGATGAGAAAGTAAAAGAGGAAAAATCTACAATGGATTTGAGTCTCACGGCTGAGAAATCAATTGAACACTCTATAGACCACGTTTTCACAAGAAACTCTGTTAAACGAGATAGGCAAATTTTAGCTGAAGGTTATAAATATGCCATAGATAACAAACATTTGTCATTGGACGATATTGATAGGGCTTTGGAAAAGAATGACAAAGTTTTTAAAGTTCAAGTTGGAAGTCAACGCCTATGCACAACGGATTTAGTCCATAAAGAAGAGCGAAAAATGGTCAATATGGCTCGAAATGGTATAGGTAAAGTCCATCCTTTAGCCTATGAATTTGATGCGTCAAAGTTTAGAGATTTAAATTCAGAGCAACAGAATGTTGTAAAGCACGTCATGAAATCCCAAAACAAGTTGACAATGATTAGAGGTGGTGCAGGGACAGGAAAAACGACCTTACTTAAAACAGTTGTTCCTGAGATTGAAAGAACAGGTAAAGCCGTGTTTTTATTTGCACCTACGGCTGAGGCTTCAAGAGATGTTCTCAAAAAAGAGGGCTTCAAGAAAGCTGATACCGTCGCAAGGCTCTTAATTGACAAGAAACTCCAAGAACAAACAAAAGGGCAAGTAATTTGGGTTGATGAGGCAGGGATGCTCGGTTCGCAAGATATGGTAGCTTTAATGGATGTTGTTGAAAAGCAAAAAGCCAGACTTGTTCTATCGGGTGACCCAAAACAACATTCAGCGGTCAACCGTGGTGATGCTATGCGCATTTTACAAACAGTTGCCCATATCCCCTATGATTCAATGGAAACCATCTACAGGCAAAAAGAAGAGCATTATAAATCAGCAGTCAAGGATATCAGCGAGGGAAATATCAAAACAGGTTTTGATAAACTAGAACGACAAGGATGTATAAAAGAATACTCTCCATCTGATATAGACACCATTTTGGTAAATGATTTTCTGGAGTCAAAAAAACAGAAAAAAAACGCTTTGGTCATTGCTCCTACAAAAGGTAAGGTTCGGGAAACTAATCAAGCAATTAGAAACGGTTTAAGGCAAAATGGCTTTTTAGGAAAGACAGAAAAGAGCGTCAGTATTTATGAAAATTTACATTTAACCGAATCCGAAAAGAAGGATTTACGAAACTACACTAAAGGACAAGTGGTTCAATTAAATCAGAATATTAAGGGATTGAAACGTGGGTCTGCTTTAAGAGTTGATAAGATTGAGAACAAAAAAGTCTATGTTAAAGATGAGCAGGGAAAACATCATATCCTGCCCACCCAAAGGGCAAAGGATTATGATGTGTATTTAACAAGAGAAATCCAATTGAGCTTAAAGGATGAGATAAAGATTACCAAAAACGGTTTTGATGCCAATGGTAAACGATTGAATAATGGTACTCAGTTAAGAATTACAAAGGTTAACAGAAAAGGTGAAATTGAAGCTGTTAAGGAATCAAGGTCAAAAAAGACCATTTATAAACTTGAAGCCAATCACGGTAATTTTGATTATGCCTATGCCTCTACTTCTCACAGCGCCCAAGGAAAAACGGTTGATAAAGTGTTCGTTTCACAACCCGCCGTAACCTTTCCAGCTTCCAATCAAAAGCAATTCTATGTATCTGTATCAAGGGCAAGAGAAAATGTAACCATCTACACTGATGATAAGGATGATTTGTTGGAACAAATTCAAAAATCAGGTGATCGGCAAGGGGCTACCGAACTGATAAAGCACGATTATTTCAAGACCAAAACCATAGATATCAACCCAGAAAAGACAATAGAGGTATTAAAAACACAAATTAAAGACATCGATTATGAGCCAGAACTATAAATTTAAAAGCTTAGAAATTGCCAAGGCTAGTCAAAAGAAAGAAATAGATGAAACTAAAAATGACGATTTTAAGATATATGAAATCGGTGAATCAAAGACTATAGATTTTGTGTTGCTTGATGGAACACGTCAGAACTTCCCATACAGTCATTATCTTACTTCTTGGCTGGGTGTTGAAAATGAGGAAAGAGTTATTAAAATCTTTTATGCAACTCATATGGTTACGGTTAAAGGGTTTTGTTTGGATGAATTATATGAGTCTCTATTATCCCAAAAGCTTAAAAACATAAAAGCTAATAGTAACAGGTATCAAAATCCATCAGATGATAAAACTTTAGTGACAGAAGTAATTATCAAGTGGAAAAAAGAAGAATAAAAATGCCACAATGACAGTCGATTGCTTTTAAATATTTGATTTTTATAAAGTTATAGGCTTATTATTACATTTTCTAATTAAAGGAATAGTCTTTGAGATAATTGAAAGAGTTTAAAAATAATAATATGTCAGATTCAGCCAACCAACAATTCCCAAAGTTCTTATCTAGTTCACCTACAGGTGATGATATTTTTGAAGGTAAGTCCCAAGACAAAATATCAAATACCATTTTTAATCTTATAAAAGATAAGTCGCTTCCAAATAATGTGATAGGTCTTGAGGGCAAATGGGGTTCAGGTAAATCAAATGTAATCGAAAATATTAGAAGCAAATTTGATACATGTGATCTGAATTATGACTTCTTTACTTACGATGCCTGGGGACATCAAGAGGATCTTACAAGAAAAACATTTTTAGAAGAATTAATTTTTCAACTAAAGGATGGGAAAAAGTTTAAAGGTAAAACTGATTGGGAACAAGAGCTTAAAAAACTACTCTCAAAGACTTCTACAAAAAACACTTATAGGTTTCCAAAAATTAAGTTCTATTGGATATTAATTACAGCATCAATTTTACTTTTTAGTTTTTTAGGAGTATTACTTGAAGATTTTTTTCCTAAAGTTGATGAAAACAGAATGACCTTTTTTCTGTCAAAGTATTTGGCTCCATTATCATTGTTCATTTATGGAATTTATGAAATGATCATGGAATACAGGGAATTTGATAAAAATGAAGAAACAAAGAAAATTAAATGGAAGGAACGTTTAAAGAGATTATTCTATGTTTTTAGTGGGTCAGATATAGAATCCACAGAATTAGAAAATGTACTTGAAGAAGAGCCTTCCGTTAGACAGTTTAAAGTCTATTTTGAAAAAATTCTTAATGACCTTAAGTCTGAAGGGCTTATTATCGTTTTTGATAATATGGACAGATTATCTGACAGTACTAAAGTGCTTTCTCTTTGGTCTTCTATTTATACTTTTTTCTCTGAAGAGAAAAAATCAAATGTTTGGGTAATAATACCTTATGATAAAGAACATCTTTCGAGTCATTTTGGTCAAGAGAAAGATGAAAATGAAAATAGAACTGAAAATTTCATAGGTAAAACATTTTCTACAATTTTCAGAATTTCACCACCTGTTCTATCTGATTGGAAAAAGTTCTTTAATATCAAGTTTAAAGAAGCTTTTGGAAATTTATTTAAAGATGATGAAATAGATTTTATATCGTCATTATATGAAATAATTCTAGACTCAAAAAATCGCAGACCAAGAGATATAATAACTTTCGTTAATCATCTTGTTTCTCTTTATATGCAACACAATTCTGCTATTGAACTGAAATATTTAGCATTATTTCTTTTGAGAAAAAAAGAGATTTTAGATAATTCTCTTATTGCCATATCAAGTAAAGATTTTATGAAAGGTGAAAAGTATCTCTTTACTGACGATAAGGAAATTGAAGAAAGTATGGCTTCAATAGTCTATAACGTTGATAAGGAAAAAGCCAATGAAGTTTTACTTAGAAATAGTATAGAGGACCTATTCAGGAATCCAAATAAAGAAGTTATTGATGGTATTAAAGCTAATAGTGACTTTAAAACATACTTGGATAATTTTATCAGAAAATGTGAATTTTCAAGTTTTTATCCCGAAAATACAGTGCAAATCTTTCATGAAGTTAAAGACATAGTATCCTCCTCTACAATGAATGGTTATTGGGAAAAGTTTGTCAACAATTTAGACAGGAGAGATGAAAAAGAATTCACAGTGCTAAATAACTGGCACAAAGAAACTCTTTTAAATGTTACAAAATCATCGGCAAATAAATTCGCAAATAAAATTTCCTATTCTTCTCGTGATGTCTTTAAAGATAACCATAGAAAATATTATTATATAATTCATGACTTGTTGGAATTTATAAAAAGTAATTCTCTTGGTATAAAACCTAGTCTTTCCGAAATTGAATTTTCGCCTGAAAATTTTGTCGATTTCATTGATGATTTTTCTCATCTCTCTGATTCAATTTCTCTAAAAGAGATGAATATCGTAACCGAAAATGAAAAATTAAATGATTATTTTATTAATGCAGAATCAGGTATATTACTTGAGACTCACAAATGGCTTCATTGTATAGATTACTTAAAAGATAATGAAACGAAAAAGTATAATTTTGAAAAGCTTGAAAATGCAATAGAAGGCTACAAATCCAAAATCGGTTACAATAAGAAAGAAGATATCAAGATGTATTTAGAGATTGTCAAATCTCTAAAAGGGAAAAACAAATATGAATATTTCAATAACTCATTTCTTGATCAATATCTAAATACCAATGGAAACAAAACAGATGAGCCTTATTATGATATAATATCGAACTATATAAGCATCTTAGACAAGGTTAACCCAAACTCAAACAGTTATCTACTTGATGAGCTCAATAAAACTGAAAACTCAGAAGAAATTGCAAAAGTTATTCAATATCATATGACCTATGGGGATTTATTGGCTATAATAGTTGATTATAAAAGAAATCATCCATTATTAAAAGAACTAGCTTTAAAACTTACGGAAAACTCATATTCATTTACTCAAATACTCAGCCCTGAGTGGGTGTTTCTAAGCATCGACAAGCTAAAAAGTAAAATTTTTAATGAAAATATTGATATATTTTTAAAATCCTTTGATCAATCAAGTAAACATTTCTCTAAAAAAATTACAAAAAACAATGCACTTGAATTTGGCAAACCAATTGTCGATTTAACTTGTGAACTAGGGAATAAAGATTATAAGTCGTTAGAGCATTACCATAAAGTTTCGAATGAAATGCTTAAAGATATAAATGAAGAAGATTGGGTAAATGACTTTGAGACACCTACTATTAAATTTTATTGCTTAGATAGTTATGTTATCAATGACCTACTGGATAAAAGTGTCACAAAATCCGCTCCATTTATGGGAGCTTATGAGGCATTTCTAAAGAAAATTGCTAAAAGAGAAATTGCAATTCCTCAAAACCAATCTTTTTGGGATAAGCTAATTGAAGATGAATATTTAGATAACGGAAGGTTAAATAGAATTTTCAATGATATCTTAGATTTACTCCTAGGTCATTCTGAAATTAAAATCGAGGAAATTAAGTTTTTCAGTAACGGTATTTTTAACCAAGCATCTAATATCAAAGAGACTCATAAAGCAGATGAGATTATAAGAAAATTGATTCTACCCATTAAAGATATCAATGATTTAACAGCAACCTTTACCCATGAAATCATTAACATCATAAATTCATCATCAGATGCTTATTCTCAAGAACTATTTGAACTATTAAGCAATGAATCTAAAGAAAAGGAATCTCCTCATATAGATTTGATTATTCAAAAGACAAAGCTTAAGGGTTTTAAGATTAATTCAAAAAATGATGAATCTACCCCTGAAGAAGTATAATTTTTAAGTCCAATAAAAGATTCTAATTACATTATTAAAACAAGTAAACTAATTGTTCTACTTTCCAGTAGTTATAAGAGTTTTTACAAGGATAAATTGAATAACATTTGACTTTATAAGGCATCAATGATTAAATGCTTTACAAATTGCTAACCAAACAAGGATGACAAACAGTTTTTGTGAAGTAAAATACTTTAAGTTCAAAAGGTTATTGCAATATTATCGAATGTAAAAGGAAGCTTTTCAGTCGTTTGCTCTACCAACTGAGCTATCAGGGCACACCGTGTAATACGGACTATGAGTGTATAAGTATATTTCCTCGCTTTGTCCAGTATTATTTGTAAGTGTTGATGATAAAGGCGTAGAGGGTTTTACTGTGCGTATAAGTACTCCCCGATTTTAAGTATTCAAGCATTAACTATTTGTTTTCAAGAAAGGACAGATTGCATAATGCTACATGAAAATTCACACAAAAACAGTAAATCTGCTGTACAATTTGCTAACCAAAAAGACAATTCAATAAAATTTACCGATGTATCGATACGTCATTTAAAACCTAAAACTAGAAGAATAGATTATTGGTATAAAGGACTATCTGGCTTTGGAATTAGGGTTTCAAAAAAAGGGACAAAAACTTGGTTTTATTATTACAGAATAGGAAAAACTCAACGAAGACTTAATTTAGGCAAGTACCCTCAATTATCTCTCAGTGATGCCCTAGTTCTTTACAATGATGCAAGAAGTAAAGTAGAACAAGATATAGACCCTTTTTTAGAACAAAAAAATGCAGAAAAGCAGTTTGATGAAGAGCTGACTGTTACCCAACTTGTAGAGCTATATTTAGAACATTCAAAAAAGTCAGGAAAAAAGAGCTACAAGGTAGAAGAAAAATGCTTGAAAAAAGATTTACTTCCTCATTTGGGTAAAAGAAAAATCACCACAATTGAGCCAAAGGACTTGGCTAAAATCTTCAATGAAATTATTACAAAAAGAGAAGCCCCTAGTAGTGCAACCCACCTTTACAGTTATATAAGACGGATATTTAATTTTGCATCGGATATGGGATTGATGAGGCGCAGGGATAACCCTTGTTTGGATATCAAGCTTAATATTAAGAAAAAGAAAAGAAACAGACATCTCACTCCACAAGAAATTTATTTGTTTTGGTATGGCGTCGATAAAATCAAAATGACTTCGGTTGTTAGATATGCCTTAAAATTTATGTTGTTAACCCTTGCCAGAGGTGGCGAGGTTAGGCAAATGAAATGGTCCGATATTGATTTTAATGAACGTATTTGGACACTGCCAAAAACAAAAAATGGGCATCTACATCGAATATATCTTAATGATAAAGCCATAAATATTTTGCAAGAGGTTAGGAAATATTCGGATGGAAAAGGTTTGGTCTTTGGTTCAACGGGTCAATTTTCCAAATGTGGCATCATAAAGAATAATCTTAAGCCGTTGCATAATCGGACTCTTTGCCAGCCCATAAAACGTCATTTTAATGTCTTTAAAATTAATAAGCCTTTCACACCTCACGATTTAAGACGAACAGGGGCTACAATAGTGGCGGGCTTATTTGGTCGCCAAGATTTAGTAAAGATGTGCCTAAATCACGTCAGAAATGATATCACGGATGTCTATGACCAATACACTTATGATGTTGAAAAGAAGAATGCAATGAACGCTCTCAATAAAGCTATTAGTTTAATTATTGACAGCCCAAATATTGAGAGCGTTCCTACATTTGATGTTCTCAGACAAAAGGTATTGCCAAAAAACACAATGTTCAACGGTTATGAGTCTAACGAGCAGAGTATGAACAAGGATTTTCAAGCCATTGCTTCACGTCCTGTATCCTATAGGCTTTCCTTTGACCTAAAGCCGTTATCGAGTGCAACTTAGGAAATCTACCTGCTTTACGCTCTCTATATTGTGTCGTTTTATCCAATGTTGTGGCTATCTCGGTAGTCTTAATGGAAATAAAGGCATTCATGTCGATTAAAAGTTGGGTGACAACTTTAGTCTCTTCGTCAGGGTCGATGAGAATTACATCATTGTTTGTAATTGTTTTTACCATAGGAATTCCTTTCTGTTTTTTCTATGAAAGGAAGGTCTAAAACTTAATGAAAGTCTTGAATACGCACTAAAAACTACAACTGTAACGCATTTAGAGCATTTTGTTTATGTAAAATTAACTATTAAGTGCGTAATCTCCATCCCAATTAGTTTTTAAAAGGAATTACAACAAGGAGGTCTATTATGGCTATGAAGTTTAATTACCCCAAAAAAACTAGGACTGACTTTCTAAAGGATGTCGTACTCTTATTGATAGCGAGGAGGCTTGAACTTGGAATTACCCAAGATGCGCTGAATCATTCACTAGGGGTAGCAGACAGATTGGTAAGTAAATGGGAATGCGGGACAAGAACCCCAACATCATTTCATTTATATTGCTGGGCTGATGCTTTAGAAAGCAAGATTGCTATTACTGCCAATGACAACAGCCCACCTACCGTTTCTGATGAAATGGAAAAGGCAGTCAATGATAACATTTTATTTAATGTTCATCATTGTTCTGATCAAGAATAGTAATCAATAAAACTATCAAAAAGGAAAAGAGATTGTGATTTAATAGTTTAATTCGACTATTGTTACATTCTCTTTTCTTTAACTCATACTTCTAAAAATTGTTCTGCCCTGTAATCCATGAGAAAGATTTTATCAAAATTTTCTTTTTGAAGTTCGTCAGATATATCATCAAAATAATATCCTGTAGATTTATTACCTATACCTGCTTCAATCAAAAGCCAATTCTCATCACATCGAGTTTTATATTTCTTTACGTCCTCTGACTTTTTATAAATGATATTTTGCAGAACTTTAAAATCTGCCTTTTGAACCAAAAAAGCGCCACAAGTTTCCCAAGGAAAAATTTCTCTCTGGTTAGAAATTGTTATAGAATTTATAAACTTGTTTTCTATACTATTCAATTTTGTAGAAATAGAAAAGTTCCTTTCTTTATTGATTTCATAGATTTCTAAAACCAAATCCAACAGTATTTTTGTGTAATAGCTTTTGGGTTTATCTTTTGTTGTTCTCATCGGTTCATTTGAAAAGTTAAATTGTACACTTAGTGTTTTCCCATAAATTTTTTCAAATTCATTTTGAGCGTCTATAATGATAGACTTCCTAAATTCTTCAATTTGCTTCTGTGATTTATTCATAAATCTTGTATGCTCAATAGAAACAACTTTATGTTTAAAGGTAACTACATAATCAGGAGGGTCTTCACCTTCATTAATGCCTTGAATTTTTGGTGTTTCACTGATCATATTAAGAAATCTTATAAGAGCATTATATTCTGAGACTTTTTGTTTAATTCTTGTCATAGGTAGATAGATAATAATTCAAATGTACTTGTTAGTATTCAAATTCCTGTTTCAGTTGATTTCTATATATTTATGATGTCATATTGATTTGGACTAAATAGATTAAAATTATAATTTAATGATTTTTAATTTAAGAAATTCAAGACAGAATCTTTTCGAGATATAGCTATTTAAAAATATATTGATGTATTTACAAAACATAAAATTATGGAATTTTAGAAAGTATGGCTCAAATGAAGCATTTGACCTTACTAGCTCTAACTTAAACCTAAACTTCACAAAAGGAGTAAATGTATTAATCGGAGAAAACGATTCTGGAAAAACAGCTATCATAGATGCCATTAAATTAGTTCTTAAAACGCATTCCTATGAATGGATGAGAATTGACAAAGACGATTTTTATGGAAATTCTGATAAATTTAGAATAGAGTTATTATTTAAAGATTTGTCTATTGAGGAAGCCAAAAACTTCACAGAATGGCTAAGCTGGGAAGGTGAAGGAGAAGATGCTGTTCCTACATTAAAATTAGTGTATGAAGCAAATATTAGGTCTGAAAGAATTATACCGTCAGATGTGAAAGCAGGATTATCTGAAGAAGGATATTTATTAACATCAGAAGCAAAAGAGTATCTTAAAGTAACTTATCTAAAACCTCTTAGAGATGCGAAAACAGAGTTAATTCCAAAGAAAAATTCGAGATTATCTCAAATTTTTCAAGAACACGAAGCATTTAAAGGAAGGGATAAAGGCCATCCTTTAAAAACCATTTTTGAGGAATTTGAAGAAAGAATTGGCTACTATTTTGAGGGAAGAGAATTTGAAGACCAGAAAGGAAAAGAGTTAAAAAAAGAAATAGATGGATATTTACAGTCTTTTTATGATGCAACAAAGGAAACCGAGATTAAAGTTTCCGAAGGAAAATTAAAAAGTATACTAGAAAAACTTGAATTGCTTGTCAAAGACGAGATTAATGTTGGCTTAGGAACATTAAACCGTCTTTTTATGGCATCAGAACTTTTACATCTTAATAAGAAAGATTATGACGGATTACGATTGGGTTTGATAGAAGAATTAGAAGCACATTTGCATCCACAGGCTCAAATGCAAGTTATAGAATCTCTCCAAAAACAGAAAGATATTCAATTAATCCTAACTACTCATAGTCCAAATTTAGCTTCTAAAGTTGAACTTGAAAATATTATCCTTTGTGAAAGCAATAATGCATTTCCTTTAGGTAGGGAATATACGAAGTTAGATAATAACGATTATATTTTTCTTGAAAAGTTCTTAGATACAACTAAAGCTAATTTATTTTTCGCAAAAGGAATTATTATGGTTGAAGGGTGGGCAGAAGAAATTCTTTTGCCAAGCTTAGCAAAATCAATAGGAATAGATTTAACAGTAAAAGGAGTTTCTGTAGTCAACATTGGACACACAGGGTTTGACCATTATTCCAAAATATTCCTTAGAAACAATACTCCAGATATGAGTATCCCTGTTGCCGTTATTACCGATTCTGATGTAAAGGAATATGAGATAATTAATGATGAAATTCAAAAAAGAAATAGTGATACTATAAGTTTAGAGAATGAACAAAAACTAACAGATTTAAATGGTAAATCAGAAAATAATATTCAGTATTTCCCTGCACCTAATTGGACATTAGAATATTCATTATTAAAATCTAAATTTTTAAATTCATCACTCATCGAAGTTTTAAAAAATGTTCATTCTGGAACAAATTGGGATGAAGATTCAGAAAAAGAACTCGCAAAAAAACTTTTAAATAAAGGTCTTAAAAAATCTGATATTGCCTATAAATTAGCTGATAAGGCTGAAAATTCATTTTGTATAAATAAATCAAATGGAGCATTGGAAACAGATAGCATAAACTACCTCATCAAAGCCATAAGATATGCTACAAGAAATTAACATATCAATAGAGGATATTCAATATGCTGAAAAAATATTACTGCCTGAAGGAGCAAATTTTGATTCCGAAAGATTGGACTTTATTTATAATTTTGACACGATTGATTTACAAGCCGTTCCTGGAAGTGGTAAAACCACAGCTTTACTTGCTAAGCTTTTAATCCTTGAAACAAAATTACCTTTGGTAAACAATAGAGGGATTTTAATACTATCTCATACCAATAAAGCAATTGATGAAATTAAAGAACGAATTGGCAAACATTGTCCCAAATTATTTTCTTACCCGAATTTCATTGGTACAATTCAGAGTTTTGTAGACCAGTTTTTAGCTATCCCATACATCAATAATTATTTAGGTTTTGATATTAAAAGAGTAGATTCCGATTTATTTAAAGAACAGCTTTGGCGAGAGTTTCAAATAATTAGTTGGAAGAAAGAATATGATAAACCAACTACTTTTTTTTGGGGAAAACATATTGCAGAAGCAAAAAAGGAATCAACAAGAACAGGAGTTTCCGAAGGTGTAATATGCAATTTGAAGATTGAAAAAAACATAAAAGATTTATACTTTGATTTTAATGATGAGAAAATCAAAGTCTTTAGAGACGATTCTGTTGTTTTAGCAACAAAAACTAACAAAAAATATATAGGTATAAAAGAATGCGTTTTAAATGTTTTGAATAATGGCTTTATATCTTATGAGTATGCCTATAAAATGGGATTGAACTGTATTTCTGTTTATCCGAAAATGAAGTTAATTCTACAAGAAAGGTTCAAATTTGTTTTTGTGGATGAAATGCAAGATATGGACACACATCAATACAATTTACTTGAAACTATATTTTATGATGATGGAAGCAGTAAATCTGTGTATCAAAGAATCGGGGACATTAACCAAGCTATATACAGCGGAGAAGTTCATACTGATGAAGTTTGGGAATTTAGAGGAACACCATTAACCATTAATGGTAGTCATCGCTTATCTGCAAATATTGCTGAACTCGTAAATTGTTTTACATTAAATAGCGAAGGTGGGTTTCAGGTTGAAGGCAAAAATGAAAATAGCAATCTAAAACCTCATCTTATAGTTTACGATGTAGGGAAAATTAAAGAGGTAATTCCAAAATTTTCACAAGTAATAAGAGGTTATATTGATTCAGAAGATATAACTATCTCCGATAAAGGTAAATTTAAAGTTATTGGTTGGGTCAAAGAAAAAGAAGGAGATAGAATAGGAATTACAGATTACTCAGAAGAATTTAAACCTCAATCAACATCCGTAAAAGTCGATTACGATAATTTATACACCTACCTGCATAATTTCAATAAGGAAAAAAGAACCTTAGAGCCAATAAGGAAGAATATTTTAAATGCTTTAATCAAAATCCTTAGAATAGAGAATATAAAGAATTTTGAAAACAGATATTTTTCAAAGAAACAACTATTATACTATTTATCTGAATCTTATGAAGATGAATACATCAATCTCAAAAGAAATCTATTTGATTGGAGTATTGACACAATTAGAGGGAAAACTGATGAGGTTTACAATTCAATAAAAGAATATACACCTAATTTGTTAAGTGTATTTGAAAAAGAAGTAATTCAGTCAAAAGATTTTATAGACAATGGGATTATTCAAACAATTGAAGAAGATATTACAGAACAATTAGCAAAAGATAATATTGTAAATTATAATGGCTTTGATATTGAAGTTTCTACCGTTCATTCAGTTAAAGGGCAAACTCATACAGCTACCTTGTACTTAGAAACTTCCTATCAGAATGGCAATGACACTTACGAAACCCAGAGACTATCATCACAATTAAAATATAATGATTTTTCCGATGCAAGGAAGTACCATAAACAATCAACCAAGATGGCATATGTAGGCTTTTCAAGACCAACTGATTTATTATGCATTGCCGTTAGCAAAGACAGATTTGATAGTCACCTTTCAGATGTTGATACTGATAGATGGGAAGTAGTAAATATTTAGATGATGGAATTAACACTAATCGAAGGCAAATTAATATTTACATATTATTATTCTGAGTATCAACAGAATGATTGGGTAAGAGAAAAACTTAGAGAAGATAAGGAAGTTACCTTTAAAAGGACTTTGACCTTTAAAGAAAAAGATGAATTCAAAATAAATAAAAAAAATAATGAAAAAGATGAATTTGATGAAATCAGTATATACAATATAGCTGAATTCGACCCAATAAGCTTTGTGTTAGCTGAGTTGAAAGAAGATGGTTATTATAGGATAAGAAAAAGAATCACTAATACTAGAAATCAAGTATATTTATATAAGGATTTAGAATTCAACATAAATTACTTTATTGCTGAGACAAAAATCTCAATTTTTGGTCAAATTGACAATCTTGTAGAAGAAGATATCTTTATAGGCGGAGATTCAGATAAGGCAATACCTATTGAAGATTTTGATAAACTCATACATAATTTTCCAACTACCTATGAGAAAAAGACATATGCTGAAGCTAGGATAGCTTCAATTATAAAGAATTATTTTGAGACCACTAAAGACGCTGAAGGTCTATATCATAATTATTTAAACAAAAAAATTTCTAAAACAGGCAAAAGCTTAAACAAGCTATTTCAAAACTATGAGCTGAAAAAGTATTCAACAATACTTGAGAAACTAGAAGGAATGTTAGTTTCTGAAAATTCATATAATGAGAATCAATGGCAAAATGAAATTCTAGAAATAATTCTCTTGCTATATCCGAAATATATTGCTTCTTTCAAAAGTGTATTCGTACAAATTGATGAAAAAAAAAGAAGATTTTTAGATTTTATGCTAGTTGATTATAACGGTAATATTGATGTTATTGAAATTAAAAAACCCTTTAAGAATTCAATAATGACAAGCTCCTTATATCGTAACAACCATATTCCACATAAAGACCTAATAGGAACTGTTATGCAATTAGAGAAATATATATATCATTTGAATCGGTGGGGAAAGAGAGGCGAAAGAGAATTATCTAAAAAATATAAAGATCAATTACCTGAAGGGTTAAACATAAGAATTACAAATCCTAAAGGATTTATTATAATGGGTAGGGAAGATAATTTGACTAATGAACAAAAATCTGATTTTGAAATTGTAAAGAGAAAATATACGAATGTAATTGATATTATTACCTATGATGATTTATTAGAAAGGTTAAAGTTCACAGTCAGTCAAATTAAACAGAGGTAATAATAATTAAGAAAAGTGCCTTTATTACTTTATCCAAGAGTCATTTATTTATATGAAGCTTAAGATACATAATTTTAACTTTTTAGGCTTGTCATAATTATGCTTAATTTTTTTAAATATGTTGTACATATGTTGTACAGGTAAAATTAAAAAGCCTTTCAAGAAATTGAAAGGCTTATCTTTGCTAGTAGCGGGAACTGGACTCGAACCAGTGACCTTCGGGTTATGAGCCCGACGAGCTACCTACTGCTCTATCCCGCGATATTGGACAGCAAATATACAACCCTTTTTAATTTTAACAAGTATTAAAGCAAAAAAATAGCGTCTAATAAAATTTATTAAACGCTATTATATCAATTTAATTAAAACTGAAATATTTTTTAGTTGTCATCATCATCGTCTTCTGCATCTAATGTTGCCAAAGAACCTTTAGTGTTAGCTTCATCTAAATCAAAATCTACAATGTTTGGTAACTTATCTTTAAGAGCTGCATAATTTCCTTTAAAACCATTATTGCTTAGAAGCAATGTTTTTAGATTAGATAATTGTGCTAACTCACCTGGTAAGTTTCCGTAAAAAGCATTGTTAGATAATACCAGCTCTTCTAACTGGCTTAACTCAACAATCGATGAAGGAATGGTACCAAGAAGGCTATTATCAAAAAGACTTAAAACTTTTAAAGATTTAAGATCAGAGATACTAGAAGGTAACTTTCCTATTAACTGATTACTGCTTAATATAAGACTTTCTAACTTAGAAAGCTTACCAATTGACGAAGGTATTTCGCCAAAAAAATCGTTATTATATAGTTCTAATGTTTTAAGATTAGTTAGGTTACCAATATTAGAAGGAATCGCTCCACTAAAGCTGTTAGAAAATAACTTTAACTCTTCAAGATTAGATAGCGAAGTCAACGATATTGGCAATTCACCCTTAAGTTTATTAAACGAAAGGTTTAAAACTCTCAAAGATTTAAAATCTGATATTTCACTTGGTAACTTACCATCTAAGTTATTAAAGCTTAAATTTATTGCAACAACTTTATCGTCTTCTAGGGTTACACCATACCAATTAGAAATTGGTTGATCAATATCCCAAGATGTATTCCAGGATTTTCCATTAGTTGCATTGTAAAGTGCAAGTAGTGCGTCTTTTTCGCTTTGGGATACGTCGGCAAATGTAAATGCAGAAAGCAAGCAGCATAGTAGGGTTAATTTTAAAGTTTTCATAATAGCTAGATTCTGTGGAGGGGCACAATAATGTATCGAATATAGAATCTATTTCTATAAACTGCAAATTTTTTCGACGAAATACATAGCCTCTAAATATAAACATTTAAAAATCAATACTTTACAATTTTTCACTGTTCTATGTTTTCTACTTGAAAACTTACGATTTTATGATACTCTATAACTACTGAAATTTGAATAGGATTACAGCAAATCTCACAATCTTCAATGTATTTTTGATGATTTTGGGACGTATCGATAAGCATTGAAATTTGCTCCCAACAATAAGGACATTGAAAAAAATATTCCTCCATTAATTTAAACGCTCTATTTGCTCTTGAATTGTTTCCCAGTCTTCCATAAGCTTTTCTAAATCTGTCTTTTTAGCTTGATAGGAATCAAAAAAAACAGGATTTGAAACGGTTTCGTCATAATTAGTTGCTAACGCAACATCATCATTTTTTATGTCTTTTTCAAGCTGGTTAATTTTAGACTCCACATTACTCAATTTGTTGTTTAAAGATTTAAGCTTTTTCTGGTCTTCATAGCTCTTTTTATTACCATTGGTTTTAGGTTGCTTTGCAACTATTGTTCGCTTTTCTGCTTCTCTTAAATTTTCAAGGTTACGTTGTTCTAAATAGTAATCTATATCACCTAAATATTCTTTAATATTCTGGTCTTTAAACTCGTAAATTATATTTGCCAATCCTTGTAGAAAATCTCTATCATGCGAAACCAGAATTAAGGTGCCCTCAAACTTTTTTAAAGCTTCTTTTAATACATTTTTAGACTTAATATCCAGATGATTTGTAGGTTCATCCATTATTAAAACATTGAGCGGTTGCAATAATAGTTTTGCTAATGCTAAGCGATTACGCTCACCACCAGAAAGTACCCTAACATACTTCTCCACTTCTTCTCCTCTAAACAAAAATGAGCCTAAAATATCTCTAACCTTACTTCTATTGGTCTCATTTGCAGCATCAATCATGGTATCTAAAACTGTTTTGTTTCCGTCTAAATACTCTGCTTGGTTCTGTGCAAAATATCCTATTTGCACATTATGGCCTATGGTAAGTTGCCCTAGGTGTTCTATCTCACCTACTATAATCTTGGCCAGTGTTGATTTACCTTGCCCGTTCTGGCCAACAAAAGCTGTTTTTGTATCTCTGGGAATCGATAGATTTACATGCTGTAAAACCTGCAAATCGCCATAATTTTTAGAGACATTTTCCATTTCTACAACAATTTTTCCTGGTGTAATAGAAACTGGAAAATTCAAGGTCATAACGCTATTATCATCTTCATCTACTTCAATTCTATCAATACGATCCAACTTTTTAATTAAGGATTGTGCCATTGTGGCTTTAGAAGCTTTAGCTCTAAACTTTTCAATTAATTTTTCTGTCTGTTGTATTTGTTTTTCCTGGTTTTTTTGAGCTGCTAACTGCTGTATTTTCATCTCCTTTCTAAGTTCTAAAAACTTAGTATAAGGTTTGTTATAATCGTAGATACGGCCTAAAGAAATCTCAATGGTACGATTAGTTACATTATCTAAAAACATCTTATCATGAGATACAATAACAACAGCTCCACTATAATTTTTTAAAAAATTTTCTAACCAAATAATTGATTCAATATCTAAGTGGTTGGTAGGCTCATCTAAAAGTAATAAATCGTTATTTTGAAGTAAAAGTTTGGCTAATTCTATTCGCATTCTCCAACCTCCAGAAAAGGTATCAGTTAACTTATTAAAATCGTCGCGTTTAAAACCTAAACCTTGAAGGATTTTTTCGGTTTCACCTTGATAATTATAACCACCTAAGATTTCGTATTGATGCTGAATCTCATTTAAGTCTATCATCAATTGATTATAAGACTCACTTTCATAATCTGTTCGCTCTGCGAGTTGAGTATTAATCTCTTCGAGCTTTGCTTCACATGTCTTAATGTCTTTGAATGCTTCGTAAGATTCTTCTAAAACTGTTTTTCCAAAGTCAAAATCAATATCTTGTTTTAAAAAACCAATCTTTAAATCTTTATCTGCAGCGATTTGGCCAGTGTCAGCTTCTTGTTCTTTAGATAAAATTCTGAGCATCGTAGATTTACCTGCACCATTCTTTCCGATAAGCCCTATGCGATCACCTAAACCTAGCTTAAAAGTAATGTCTTCAAATAGATATTCTCCTTGAAAAGAAATGGATAGATTATGAATGTTTAGCATAGTTATTATGAATCATACAATTGTCATAAAGTTACAATTGTTACACTATAAGAATTGTAAAAATTTATCTTTGTATTATTATTAAAACGCAAAAGTAAAGGTTTTCAATATGATAAGAAAAGGAATGAAACTTTATAGTATTCTTTTTGGAGCATGTCCAAAATGCCACCAAGAATCGATGTACACTGTTAAAAATCCATATGTGCTTTCTGATACGTTAAAGATTAATGATAATTGCTCGCATTGTAATACAAAATACCGTATGGAACCTTCTTTTTTCTACGGTTCTATGTATGTGAGCTATGCTGTAGGCATTGCCTTTGCTGTTGCTGCTTTTATAATTAGTTATGTAATACTTAAGTCTTCGCTTACTGTAGCCTTTATTGCTATAATACTAACCTTAATTGGGTTTATGCCAGTTATAATGCGCTTGTCTCGTAATATCTGGATTAATCTTTTTATGAGTTATGACAAAGAAATGGCTCGCAAAGTCAAAAACGTATCCTAATCACATTAGCTCTAAGACATAAGTTTCTTTAGAGGCACATATATGATTAAACAAAAGTTTAGTCTTAGTATTTAAATCGCTTAATATCTATTTCAGGATCTAACGGTTGTTCTCTCTCTATTAATTTGAAGAGTTTATCAGCAACATAAGGTGCAATCATTACACCTCTTGTGCCTAAGCCATTTAGCACATATAAATTTTGATGCTCATGGTGTCTACCAACTAAAGGTCTTCTATCTTTAACCGTAGGTCTTATACTTGCTCTGTGATTAACAACTTCAAAATCGCACTTAATAAAGGTTTTTAATTTGGTTATTAGTTCAATTCTCCCTTCTTCTGTAGGTAAGTGTGTCTTATCTTTCCAATTATAGGTAGCACCTACATAATACATAGCGTTACCAATTGGAATAATAAAGACAGAAGATTTAATACCAAAGTCTATTTGTAAATCTGATGCTTTTATAGTTAATACTTCACCTTTAGTACCATTAAGTGGAATATGATAAAAGTAAGGGTTACTTTTAACGCCAAAACCTTCGGCAAATACAATATGCCTTGCCTTTATATTCTCATATTGAATTGAAGTTTTTTCAATTTGAAGCTTTGTGTAGTTGAATTGTTTTTCCTCTAAACTATTATTAAGTTTTAAAAAGTCCTTATACGCTGTTATTAACGTTGTTGTATCTAATCGACCTGCATGTAATACTTCTCCATATCCATAGGGAGCATCAATACATATACTGGTATTTTTAACTAGATTCGTTGAGAGATAGTTTTCTAGCTTAGGCTTCTCCGCTGCATTAAACCAAAGGTTTTGTTCTTCAACAGAAGCAAATCGCCTTAAAAGTTGAAGCTTATAGTCTATCTTAATATTTAAATCCGATTCAATTTTGTTGTAAAGTGGTAAAGCTATTTTTAATTGTTCTTTTGCTTTCCATACTTCAGAAAAACGCTTAAGAATTACAGGGTTATATAAGCCTGCAGCTACTATAGAAGACCTTTGGGAGTTGTCATCAAATACCACAAAAGTCTTTTCATTGCTTCTTAATTGTTCACATAAAGCGATACTTGCTAACCCGCATCCAACTATAATATAATCTACTTCTTTCATTGTCGCAAAAGTAAGCAACCAAACAATTTTAAATTATAAATAGTATTAGTTTTTTAATACGTGTCTACTTTACTCAGTGTATATCTGGAAATAAAAAACGCCCACTTAATAAAGTGAGCGTTTATATAAATTTAAGAGCTAATTAGTAACTCCACATATCTTGTTCAAAGTTTCTAATTTTATCTTTGATACGTTCAGATTCTAAAAGTTGCATTAATGCATTTTCAGCAATATATTCTTTAACTTCTCTATCACCGTATACATTCTCTTCCTTATATATTAAGCCGTGAAAACGGCGACTATTTAATAAGTGGTCAAACGATATTGGTGAAGAACTATTATTATTGTTAAACGCTTTAGCCTCGTGTAAAATATCTCTTACTTCAGGGAAAAATATCCAAAACATAGCGATAGGCTCACTGTTTTCAGAGTTTTCATCATCAATAAAGTTTACATCTGGTGCCGCGGGAGCAATCCCTAAAACACGATACTTTAATTCACCTTGACGTTTGTCAAAATACCAAAGTCCTTTAATTAAGTACGAGTTAATATCTGCAGGTCCTATCTCTCTACGAATGACATATTCCTCAGGTAATTCATCCTCTCCTACACCATTCTCGTTCATATAATCAATACCAGCATCTGTAATTCTTGTCATAGTTAATGACGCTTCAAGATCTTTTAAAGTACGTTCTTCTGTAAAATATGAATCTGCATATACTTTAGAAATCATACCACTGTCCATGTTTTCTCTTAGAACTTTATATAATGATTTTCTATCATCACCAATGTTCTCTTCTACAGGAAAATAAAGTGGAAAATTAACACGTTCGTCTAGAACAACTTTTTCCCAAATCATTTTAGAAAATAAGATGTCTCTGTCACCTACATAACCATACTCTAAAGGCTGATCATTGTCTAGAAGGAGCTCTGCTTCAGTTTTCATACCAATTTCCTCTGGGATTTTGGCATTAAGGATATTAGACTGTGCAAACATAGTATGCGTTGCAAAAAGTGCTAATCCTACATATATAATACGCTTCAATTTCATCTTAATTAATAATTTGGGTTTAAATCTATAAACTTATTCTATTAGTTGGTTACCTCAACTACTACAGGTGATACATTTTTCAACCTATAAGTGTTGTTACCTTGAATCTTAGCTTTAATGTCAAAGATTGTAATATTATCACCTTTGCGTGCTCTTTTAATAGCAGCTTTAGCTTGAGAATTCATTTTAGTACCAGCTACATTTACAGTAGGTTGTCCAGGAACTTTAATCTTAAATGATGTAGTTTGTATTGGTAAATCAAATACAAAATCATCTAATTTAGCACCTACAGTACCTACTTCAACATTACGTTTAGGTAATTTGACAACACCAGATTGACCAGATATAGTACCTGTTGGTGCAGGAATATCTTTAATTCTAAATTGTTTTGAATCGGTAACTCTAGTACCATCATCTAAAGTCGCAGTTACATTAATTGTAACATCTCTACCTGTTCCGGCTTTCATTACATATTTACCGTTTCCAACTTTGTTTAAACCTGGTGCATTAGCTACAACTTTGTTATCAGATACACCAGCAAAAGAAATAGTCATTGGATTATCTACACCACGATAAACTACATTCATCTTATCTGCTGAAATCGTAGCAGAGTTTGGTCTTGGTACTACTACATAGTTTGCTTCAATTGGAATAGGCAATTCTTTACCGTTTTCAATGAAGGTAAACTCACCTTTTATTTCATGTTCTCCAACATTACCGACGTTGAAATCTAAGGTAGCTGCTCCACTTGAGTCTATTGCTGTAGCTAAATCTACTTCTTTACCTTGAACAACTAGTTTTACTGGTGGAACATTGGCATATTTACCTATAACCACTCTACCTTGAAATTTTTCCCCTGCAAAAAATGCAGACTTCTCAGGTAAAACTATAGCTTTATAATTATTCAAAGTTGTCGCTTCAGTAACAACTTTACCTAAGAATAAATTAAGCATATTTGCTTGTGCTACTCTTACATCATTTTGCATAGCCGTAAGCTTAGTATATGATGCAATTGCTGGGAAGCCTTGGAAATGATAATTTAACCAATCTATTTTCTTTTTATCCTTATTTTCAACTTTATCAGTATTAAATGTCTTTTTGAAATCATCAGCAGTACCTCTGTAAGATTCATCCTTAGATAATACTTCTAATATAGAAGATTTGTATTCAGCTATATTAGCCATCACTTCATCACCCTTTTTAGTAAGTCGATCACCAGTAAACCAAGCTTCATCTAAAATATCGGTCTTATCCATTGATTCAAAGGGCAATTTTCCTGTTTCAGAATCTATTTTATAATTTCCTTCTCTAAGCAAATCTTGTTTTAAGCTTTCTAAATATTTGTAAAACTTATCAGACGCAATCTCTGTTTGTTGGGCTCTAGCTGCTGGAACCGAAAATTCTTTCGGTTTCTCACTACTTTTCTCTTTTAAATCAGCTAATAGTAGCTCATTTCTATCAGCTGTAGAAACATTTGCATCAGCAAATTTAGCTTCCATCAATCCGAAAGCGGATAGTACTTCCTTAGACATATTCATCGCCATCATAGCAATAAATACCAAGTACATTAAGTTAATCATTTTCTGCCTTGCAGATAATTTTCCTCCTGCCATTGTAATTAGTTTTTAAATGTTAATTAATTAAATTGATTACTCTATAAAAACTAATTAGTTTTTGTTCATAGCAGATAACATACCACCATATACACCATTTAATGATGAAAGGTTAGATGCTAAAGATTGCATTTGTTCTTTTAACTTAGTAGCATTTTCTACTGCTTCTTCATTGATTGCAGCTTGACGGTTAGCGCTTTCCATCTGTACTTTGTAAAGACTATTTAAAGACTCCATTTGTGCAGCAGCTAAAGATAATTCTTCACTGTATTTCTTTTGAGCTGTCATAGAATCTACTGTAGGACTAATATTCTTAGCAGCACCTTCGAAGTTTTTAATGCTATCACCAAGGCTAGCCATAAGCTCACCATCAATTTTAGCTTCTTTTAATAGGTTATCTAATTTTTTAGATAAAAGACCCTCAGCATCTTTTGGTTCTTCTTTTTTCTTTTTTCCTCCTAGAGAATTTCCGCCAGCTAATTCAGGATATACTAAAGACCAATCTAATTCACTTTGCTGCTTTTCGAATGCAGAGTAAGTAAATACTAAGGCTTCAACAATCATACCTATAGTTAAGATCTCTGAACCGTAAGGCCAGTGTTGTATTTTAAATAATGCTCCAACGATTACGATTGCTGCTCCTAATCCGTAGATCATGTTTGTTAATGTCATTTTACCTTTCTGTGCCATAATTTGTTTAGTTTTTTAGTTGTTTAAGTTAATGGATAAATAACTTAAGTAGGTTAATTTTAATTGGGTTTGTTGTTTAAATATTTTTAGTTCGTAGCCGCATTTTTAGTCACTTCAGTACCCATATAGTCCTGAACTGTTCTAAAGCCAATGTAACTTCTAGCAGAATCTGCATATTCGTAATCCCTAGAACTTACTTGTAAGAAGTAGGCAACGTCTTTCCAAGATCCTCCTCTTACAACTTTACGTGTATTCTCTGGATCATTTACATTAGGATTGATAGTTGAAGAAAATTCATAAGATGCAGGATCATAAGAGCCAGCAACCCATTCTGAAACATTACCTGCCATATTGTACAAGTTAAAATCATTTGGATCGTAAGCATCTGCTTCTACAGTATATAATGCCTGATCTGCTGCATAATCTCCTCGTAATGGCTTAAAGTTAGCCATAAAACATCCTCTATCATTTTTTGTATAAGGACCACCCCAAGGATAAGAAGCTCCTTGAAGTCCGCCACGAGCTGCATATTCCCATTCAGCTTCAGATGGCAACCTGTAAGAGTTTACAGGTTGTCTTCCTTTGCTTCTTTGGTAACCGTTATGATATAATGTTCTCCATTGACAGAACGCTCTTGCTTGCTTCCATGATACACCAACTACTGGATATTCACCATAAGCATCGTGCCAAAAGTAATCGTTATGCATAGGCTCATTATAAGAATATGCAAAATCTCTAATCCATGCAGTAGTATCTGGATAAACTTCAACCTCTTCTTGTTGAATGACTTCAGAACGTTTTAAACTTCTATCTCTTGCCGCTTTAGCAATGTCCATGTATGTATATTGAAATTTAAATTGCTTTACATCCCATGTACGTTGCCCATTGTAAGATTCCTCTAATGGCAAATACATCCCATCCATTACCTCAGCATATAATTCATCTGGGTAATCGTCTGTATCAAAATACAACTCTGCCTCACGGTTAATTTTTCTTTGCTCATTACCATAGGTATTAAGCATATAACTTTCGTAAGCATTCATTTCATCGGGATTGGCATCTAAATAAGCAAATTCACCTATGTCACCATTACCAGGAGTTTTACCTTCTAAATCTGCCATCTCAGCTAGATTTTTTCTTAATATAGAATCGCGTACCCAAAATACAAACTGGCGGTATTCGCTGTTAGTAATTTCAGTTTCATCCATATAAAAAGCACGAACTGTTGCCGTTTTAGTAGGAGCATCCTGTACACCTGCAATATCATCATCGGATTTACCCATAATAAAGGCTCCTCCAGGTACTAAAGTCATACCATAAGGCTTCTCTGGGTGCCATTTTTTACCTTTAACACCTACTAATTGTCCACGGTCTCCAGAATTACAACTGGCAACCAAAACCAATACAGTGGTTAGTAAAATAAACTTCTTAATATTCATAGTAACTCGAGGTTAAATTAGTCGTCCTTAATTTTAAGGTCGTAAACATATTTATATATTTTTTAAAATACAACTTTTTTATTATTTTTTTTGCACTTCGTCCCAAAAACATGCATTTCATCGACAAAAAATATGTTAAATATCGATTAAGTGTATATTTTAAAAGCTATTCTTCCTATAAGCTTTATACCATCGTTCTGGTATTTCACCTTGCGTAGCTAACACATAATCGGAATGCATGCAAGGTAATAACGTATGCTTTTTTAATTTATTATTAACATCTGGCAAAAAAGGAATCTCTATCCACCATCGTCCCGTTTTTAAACTTTTATAAAAAATAAGCTCATCACTTTCTACCAAAACATTATACTTTTGATAATGGTTTTCATTAGCGAAATCATCATCATCTACGCGGCAATTGACGCCCTCAACAAAATACCAGATCATTTGTGCCATTAACATAGATGTGGCATTATCGTTTTTGGATCTATGGTATTCGTATATACCAAATGAGGATACTTTATTGCTTATACCTGCATAACGTGTAATGGCACAAATTTCTTTACCAGAAAACCCATTAGGCGAATATTTTTGATTATCACTTACTTCTGCAGCTCTTACCGATTTTAAATCGACTGACACAATATGAGCATCTCTAAGCAAAGGTTCTACCTTGTTTATATCGCCAGAAATCTCACCAAGGCGATAAGCTTCAAAATATAGCTTTTCCATAAGGTCAATTTCTTCTTGCGAATTAAAATAGGTTTGATATCCTATTGTTGAATAGTTAAACAAATTGTATGGCTCTTCAACAATAATTTTACCAACATAACTATTATTTTTTATCGGAAGATTTGCATCGCCCAAATCAAAATTGGTATCAATATTAACTATGTTTACCATCGGCATTACAGAATCGTAAGCGCGATAATTGGCATAAGTTAAGTCTTGACTTCCTCCTAGTATAATAGGTGTAATCTTTTTTTCTACCAGTACAGTAATTGCAGTTCTAATAGCAAAGTAAGTATCTTCAACCGTTTCACCTGGTTCTATATCTCCTAAATCTGCAATTGTTGTATGCCAATTGCCTGGAAATAGTGTATAAAATGTTTTTCTAACGGATTCGAAGTTAACATTGGCCCCAATATAATTAACATCATTTCGGGTTTCTTGAACACCAATGATTGCCAATTGTACATTTTCTAAATCTGGAATACCATTTTGGCGTGAGTGGATTTTAATCTTTTTGCCCAGCGCTTGTTGCGCTATTAGTTCTGTATGAGCTAAAACCGCATCTGAAACAGGCGTTAAAAAATTAAAATTCATAGAGTATTATTTCTTTTTAGTCGCTGCTTTCTTTTTGGTTTTCTTTTTTGGAGCGCTTTTTTCCAGTATCGTTTTAGCTTCTTCTAAAGTCATATCCGAGACATCAACAGTCTTAGCCAGCTCAACTTTTTGCTTACCTTTTATAACGTTATGCCTTCCCCATCTTGCTTTTTCCACACGTATACCTTCATCTTCCCAAACATGAATAAGTTTATCTTTTTCTTTTTGAATTTTATCTTCGATCAAAGTTACGATGTCTTCTTCAGATAAATTGTCCCAATCATATTTTTTATTCACATTTATAAACATATTGTTCCATTTAATAAACGGCCCAAAACGTCCTTTTCCTTTTGTAACTTCCAACCCTTGATAATTATATATAGGAGCATCTGCTTTCTCTTTCTCCTTAATATATATTATAGCTTCATCTAACTCTACGCTCAAAGGATCCACTCCTTTAGGAAGAGACACAAACTTTTTCCCAAAACGCACGTAAGGTCCAAAACGTCCGTTATTAACCTCAACCTCATCATCTTTATAATGTCCTAAGGCTTTAGGTAGTTTAAATAAGTCCATCGCTTCTTCAAAAGTAATAGAGCTTAATTGTTGATCTGGTGATAAACTTGCAAACTTAGGTTTTTCTTCATCGTCCGCAGTCCCCACCTGTACCATAGGTCCAAATTTTCCCAAACGCACACTTACTTGTCGACCAGATTTTGGGTCTGTGCCTAAGACACGTTCGCCAGATTCACGCTCGGCATTTTCTTGCACATCTTCTACTTGTGGGTGAAAGCCTTTATAAAAATCTTTCATCATTTCACGCCAATCTTCTTTACCTTCAGCTATATCATCAAAGCTTTCCTCAACTTTAGCTGTAAAGTTGTAATCGAGAATGTTCTCAAAATGACTAACCAAAAAATCGGTAACAATCATACCAATATCTGTAGGTACTAATTTACCTTTATCTGAACCAACGCGTTCAGTTAGACTTCTTTCTGCAACTTTATTCGCTTCTAAAACAAACTGGGTATAGTTTCGTTCTGTACCATCAACACTCCCTTTTTCTACATAATTTCTGTTTTGAATCGTAGAAATAGTTGGTGCATAAGTTGACGGACGACCAATACCAAGTTCTTCTAACTTCTTAACCAAAGATGCTTCTGTGTATCTTGCTGGTGGTCTTGAAAATCTTTGGGTCGCCGTAATAAAATTGTTTTCTAAATCATCAAATACTTTTAAGTCTGGTAATAAGCCCGATTGTTCTGCATCTTCATCATCAGTGCCTTCTAAATACACTTTTAAAAAGCCATCAAAAGTGATGATTTCTCCATTAGCAGTAAATTGTTCTTTTACAATACCTTTAGCATTGGCATTTATACTAATCTTAACGTTGGTACGCTCTAACTTTGCCTCACTCATTTGTGATGCGATGGCACGTTTCCATATTAGATCATATAATCTGGCCTGATCACGCTCCGCACCAACAGAATGGTTTGCAAAATTTGTAGGTCTAATGGCCTCATGAGCTTCTTGTGCTCCTTTAGATTTACCTTTGTAATTTCTTGGAGTACTATATTCAGACCCGTAAGCTGAAACAATTTCGTTCTCAGCTCCTTTTTTTGCTTCATCAGATAAATTGACACTATCTGTTCTCATGTAAGTAATTAGACCTGCTTCATATAAGCGCTGTGCATTACTCATGGTTCTACTAACTGAAAAACCCAATTTTCTTGATGCTTCCTGTTGTAAAGTGGATGTTGTAAACGGTGGTGCCGGCGATTTTTTTACAGGTTTTTTCTCTAAATCTGCTACTTGATAAGTCGCCTGAATATTCTTATTTAAAAACGCCTCTGCATCTTCCTTAGAGCTAAAGTTTTTAGGTAACTTTGCTTTAAAAACTGAGCCATCGGCAGTCGTAAATTCAGCATCCACCCTATAGGATGCGATTGGATTAAATTCTTGTATTTCGCGCTCGCGCTCAACAATCAATCTTACCGAAACAGATTGTACTCTTCCTGCAGACAAACCTCCTTTAACTTTTCTCCATAAAACCGGCGATAATTCGTAACCTACAATTCTATCTAACACACGTCTTGCCTGCTGTGCATCAACCAAATTATAATCTATACTTCTGGGGTTGTCAATTGCTTTATTAATGGCGCTTTTTGTAATCTCATGAAATACAATACGCTTAGTCTTTTCCTTGTCTAATTTCAAAGTTTCTGCAAGATGCCAAGCAATCGCCTCTCCTTCTCGATCCTCATCACTTGCCAACCATACTAACTCAGCTTTTTTAGCTAGTTCCTTTAACTTTTTAACAACTTCTTTCTTGTCTTTAGAAACTTGGTATTTGGGTTTAAAATCCCCTTCGACATCAACTCCGAGCTCCTTAGAAGGTAAGTCTGCAATATGACCAAAGCTAGATTCTACTTTGTAATCTTTACCTAAAAATTTTTCTATGGTTTTTGCCTTCGCAGGTGACTCAACTATGACTAGGTTCTTCGGCATTATTTATTTTTTTGAGGTTACAAATGTATATGAAAATTAAGTTACAATCCTAATTTGGTCTTAAATACCATACATTTTATCGTAGTTTTAACAACTTCTAAAACAAGAAAAGCCTCGCATTATGCAAGGCTTTAAAGATATTTTGTCTGCTCTTAAAAATTAATACGAATATAGTATGGGCTCAAGAAAGTCTTCAATATTTAAAACGACCTCATTCACATCTTCAACTTGTAAAGATGTTATATCAAAAGATTGCTTTTGTTCAAAAACAGCCAGACATGTTTCATTGTTTGTTAAAACAAGTTTTAAATTTCGTTGTGGAGGATTCGATTCAAATATATCCGCTGAATCTACTAGTTCTAAAACCCATGTTTCACCACTACAGCCACTTGAAGAAATTTCAATATTTAAACAATTTTCATTGATTTCTACATTAACTAAATTATAAAAAGCAGTTTGCGCATTTTCATATAGTTCATTATCTATAATTGTAGTAGCATCACATACTGTTAATGGTTGATCATCATCTTCACATTGCATATTTAGCAATAAGACTGCAAATAATAATAGTGCAATTAATTTTTTAAATTTCATAACTTGGTTTTTTGATTTCACATCTTTTATTTCTTATAAGACGTGAAAAAACCAAAAGGTTGCATTAAAGCATTGAACTTTCTTTTAATTCAAGGTTTTCATTTTTATCATCAAAACCAACTACTTCTTTGTAAATAAGATACATTGGCAAAAATGCAAATGACGCAGTAAGATAAACACCTACCCCACACATTAGCGCTCCAACTATAGTAGCAAGAAAACCTGTAGTAATCATTAACCCAAAAGTAATCAACCATTTTTTGTTTCCTAATTCAAAGCTTAACTTAATGATTTCTGAAATTGATTTATCAGGATTAAAAGCATAAACCACAAACATATAGGACAGTGGTACAATAGCATAAATTAAAGGTATTACACATAATAAGGCACCTATAATTGTTATACCCATGTATGCTACACTAAGTTTTATAGTCTTACCTAAATACTGTTTCTTAAAAAAATAGAAGTAATCCTCTTTACCCATTTGTTCAAGGTCTTTTAACTTGCAAATCCTATAAAATGCAGATTTAAGTCCAACACTTATAGTCATCATAGCAAAAATTGCAAACAAGTAAAGAATAAACATAATTAGTAATGTTACAGGGTTAATCTCTGGTTGGTCATAATACCCATAGGAATCATACGAACCTGAATATGCATCTGCTAGCCCCATAAATAAAAGTGGTATATAAATAATCATTATTAGTGGTATTGCTAATACCATATTTAAAAGAATAGTTACTAAACCTTGAACCCATGTTTTCTTAAACAGTTCAATAGATTGGTTAAATAATTCTCCAAAATCTAAAATTTTGGCATTTTGTATACGACGTTGTATTTCTATAATATTCATTTTTACTTCAATAAATGGTTAGTATATCAAAAATAAATCTTTTTTATTAAAACCTCTTTAAATCATTATTATGCTGACACTTTGTCATAAAACCTAAAATAATCTTATCTTTGCATGCTTATTGACAAAAAGTTATACAAAGACGAAGCTTCCATCTTTATGGAACATATTATGGAAAAAATAATAGACGAAAATAAACAAGGTAAATCTTTAGTTTTAGATCAGAAAAAAGGTAATGAAAAAAAACTCTTTATTGAGAGTTATGGTTGCCAAATGAACTTTAGCGACAGTGAGATTGTAGCTTCAATCTTGTCTGAACAAGGTTTTAACACCACTAAGAGTATTGAAGACGCAGATTTGGTTTTGGTCAATACCTGCTCTATTAGAGATAAAGCAGAGCAAACTGTTAGAAAACGTTTAACCTACTACAATAAAGTTAAGAAGCGTAACCCAGACATGAAAGTAGGAGTACTAGGCTGTATGGCTGAGCGTTTGAAAACCAAATTTTTGGAAGAAGAAAAGATTGTAGATTTGGTTGTAGGGCCAGATGCTTACAAAGACTTGCCAAACCTTTTAGCAGAAGTTGAAGAAGGTAGAGATGCCATCAATGTGATTCTTTCTAAAGAAGAAACTTATGGAGATATTTCTCCTGTACGATTAAATAGCAATGGCATTAGTGCTTTTGTATCTATAACTCGTGGATGTGATAATATGTGTACGTTTTGCGTTGTGCCTTTTACTCGTGGTAGAGAACGCAGTAGAGATCCGCAAAGTATCATAGAAGAAGTTAATGATTTGTGGTCTAAAGGCTTTAAAGAAATCACCCTTTTAGGACAGAATGTAGATAGCTATTTGTGGTATGGCGGCGGTTTAAAAAAAGATTTTGAAAAAGCTTCTGAATTACAAAAAGCAACTGCTGTTAACTTTGCAAAGCTCTTAGAGCTTTGTGCAAAAGCACAGCCAAAAATGCGTTTTCGTTTCTCTACTTCTAACCCGCAGGATATGACTTTAGATGTTATAGAAACAATGGTAACTTACGAAAACATCTGCAACTATATTCATTTACCGGTTCAAAGTGGAAGTAATCGCATTTTAAAGGAAATGAATCGCTTGCACACCAGAGAAGAATATTTTGAACTCATTGACAATATTAAAAGAATCATTCCAGATGTTGGCATTAGTCAAGATATGATTGCTGGTTTCCCAACAGAAACCGAAGAAGATCACCAAGACACTTTAAGCCTTATGGAATATGTAAAATACGATTACGGTTTTATGTTTGCTTATTCCGAAAGACCAGGAACATTAGCTGGTCGTAAAATGGAAGATGATATTCCTGCAGATGTTAAACAACGCCGCCTTAACGAAATACAAGCATTACAACGCCGGCATAGTCTATACAGAACACAACAGCATATCGGTAAAATTGAAGAAATTTTAATTGAAAAATCTTCAAAAAAATCTGATGCACACTGGGCAGGCAGAAACAGTCAAAACGTTGTTGCTGTTTTTCCTAAAGAGCATTATAAACCTGGTGATTTTGTTAATGTAAAAATAACAGATTGTACCAGTGCAACCCTTATTGGTGAGGCTGTAGGATATTCAAAAAATAATTAATTAAAAACTATATTAAATGAAAAAATTACTTTTAATACTATTAACACTTTCATTAGTAACAGCTTGTGATAATGAACCTTTAGATCCAGATTTAACGGGTCAGAATCCTGGAGGTGGTAATGGAGGGGGAAACAATACAAGTGATGCCCCACTTGCACTATCAGCTTATACTTTTGACACTAGTACAAGTGTACCTTTTTTTGGTGAAATCATTGTGGATATCGATTATAGCTTTAATTCTGATAACTTAATAAGTGGTGCTATTACCGAATCACCTGTTTTCGGGCAAGATATTACAACTAATAGTGAGTTTTTAAGAGACAGTAACAATAATATTATACAATCTAACACCTATTATCTGGGTGCTTTAAGTGATGTAACAACGATTACCTACAATGCATCAAATCAGGTTACTCAAATTACCTATAATGATATAGAATCAGATGACGAAGACTATGAGTATAACTACACTTATGATGGTAATGTAGTAACAAAAACCGAAGTAGGTTCAGATATTATAACAATATATACTTTCAATAACAATAATCAATTGATCAGGAAAGAATCGTTTCAAAATGACATTTCTATTCAGCTCGAAGAGTTAACTTATGATACAATGGGTAATGTTATTTCATCAGTAATGTCGGGCGAAATAAACACGACTTCAACTTATAGTTATGATACATTTGAAAACCCTTTGGTCGAACCATTTCAAGCAAGAGATTATTATAGTTCTATAGGTGATGAGTATGACGACCAGGCTGCTAATAGTATTGCACAATTTGGTAGTACAAATAATTGGGTCGGTATTACTTCTGATGTAGCAGAATTTAATTTTACAGTGACTTACGATGATTCTGATAGAATTTTAACCAGATCTGGGTCTTTTGGTGATGACGACATACAAATATCTCAAAGTGAAATATTCACTTATGTAAACTAGAAAATGATAACTAAAAAGGACGCTCACTTTTGTGGGAAGTAATTATGGAATCCGTACAAGCCATAAAACAGCGCTTTGGTATTATTGGGAATGATCCAAAACTTAACCGTGCTATAGAGAAAGCCATTCAGGTTGCACCAACAGATATTTCGGTTTTGGTCACAGGTGAAAGTGGAGTTGGAAAAGAGAGTATACCAAAAATCATACATCAACTTTCGCATCGTAAGCATGGTAAATATATTGCCGTAAATTGTGGCGCCATACCCGAAGGCACTATTGATAGCGAACTCTTTGGACACGAAAAAGGGGCTTTCACTGGTGCTACTCAAACTCGTTCAGGGTATTTCGAAGTTGCAGATGGTGGCACTATATTTTTAGACGAAGTCGGTGAACTACCCTTAACTACGCAAGTCCGTTTGTTACGTGTTTTAGAGAATGGAGAATTTATAAAGGTAGGTTCTAGTAAAGTTCAAAAAACAGATGTTAGAATTGTGGCAGCCACAAACGTTAACATGTTTGAGGCTATTAAAAAAGAAAAATTCCGCGAAGATCTTTACTATCGTTTAAGCACTATAGAAATCAATTTACCTGCATTACGTGAGCGTAAAGACGATATTCATTTATTGTTCAGAAAGTTTGCTAGTGATTTTGCTTTAAAATATAAAATGCCAACTGTAAAATTAATGGATGATGCCATTAATCTCCTTTTAAAATACCGTTGGAATGGTAATATTCGTCAATTGCGAAATGTAGCTGAACAGATTTCTGTTTTAGAGCACAACAGAACCATTAATGCGGCTACACTTCAAAACTATTTACCAAATATAGGTAGCAATTTACCTGCTGTGGTCAATAACTCTAAATCCGAAAGTGATTTTAGCAGCGAACGCGAAATTCTATATAAGGTCTTATTTGATATGAAAAGCGATCTCAACGACCTTAAGAAGCTCACTATGGAATTAATGAAAAGTGGTAGCGCTTCAGATGTACAAAAAGATAACGAACATCTCATTCAAAAAATCTATGGTGACGATAAAGATGAGGATTTTGAAACGACTACCGTAGATGATCTCGAAGTATTATCTATACCTCAGCATAGTGAAGTTAATGACACAATAACAACAGAAATCGAAGACAAATATCATTTTGCTGAAGAAATTGAAGAAGAAGAAACCCTATCTTTACAAGACAAGGAACTAGAACTCATAAAAAAATCATTAGAACGTCATAAAGGAAAACGCAAGTTAGCTGCTTCAGAGTTAGGTATTAGTGAGCGTACATTATACAGAAAAATAAAACAGTATAATCTTTAAGAAAAGTTTATGAAGGCAGTAGAAATATTTATGATAAGAAAGTCGTTTAGACCAAACAGTTCTGAAGCTATTCGCAAAGAAGCTGAAGATTTAATAAATGAAAAACATTATCAAGGTTATCGTCTTATTAATGTCGATTTTGATGTTGCCGATAATGCTGGTTACATTTATGCTTTTATAACAATGAAACGACCTAATACCTATTAAATGAAGCTATTCAAATATACCTCTTTACTTTTCCTCTGTTTAACTTATACAAGTTGTGGCATATACTCATTTACTGGTGCAGATACTGGTAATGCGAAAACATTTCAGGTAAATTTTTTTCAAAATAATGCGGATTTAATAGAGCCAGGTTTAGATATAGATTTCACAAATGCCTTGCAAGATTTAATTCAAAACCAAACCAATTTAAACTTGGTAAATACCAATGGCGATTTAATTTTTGAAGGAGAAATTACTGAATATCGCATTGCCCCTATGACTGCTACAGCTCAAAATACAGCGGCGCAAAATAGATTAACAATTAGTGTTAATGTACGCTATTTCAATACACTAGATGAGGAAAAAGATTTTGAGCAACGTTTCTCATTCTTTTATGATTTTGATGCAAACGCACAATTAGCTGGCGGAATAAAAGATGAAGCTTTCGAAGTTATTTTTGAGCGTTTAACGCAAGACATTTTTAACACTTCATTAGCCAATTGGTAAGCAATGCAACTTCAAGAACTTACATATCTTTTACAACATCCTGAAGCAGTAACAGCATCACAGTCAGATGCGCTTTTAGCTAAAATAAAAACGTACCCTTACTTTCAACCTTTAAAAGCTTTATACCTTAAAGGTCTTAAGCAAAAAGAAAGTTATAAATATAATAATGCCTTAAAAGTTACTGCAGCTCATACTGCAGACCGAAGCGTATTGTTCGATTATATTACTTCAGATGTATTTAATCAAAATGAAATATCGAATCAAATTAAACAAAACTCAGAATACATCAAATCTATTGAGGTAAGTGAAGTTGATGATATTTCAGTCAATAAAAGTGTTACTATTGATGATGCCTTAAAAGAACACATTAAGGCTACTGAAGGTGTTTTAGATCCTAACTTATTTAAAGCAAAAAACAGACCTGTACCTAAGGTTGAAGACACAATCATTGCTGTAGATGTAGACAATATTACGCCAGAGAAAAAATTGAATATTGGTAAACCCCTTGAGTTTGACAAATCTGAAAGTCATTCATTTACAGAATGGTTAAAAATAACAAGCTTTAAACCCATTTTACGTGATGAAGCTAAAGACCAAAGCAAAACTCAGCAGACGTCTCCTAAGAAAGGGAACTCTAATCCACTTGAGGATAAGCTCACTATTATAAATAAATTTATTAGTGAAAACCCAAAAATAAAACCTGTCTCTCATAACGCACCAAAACCTAAGCTAATAAATAATGACGATGACATTTCGGATAGCTTAATGACAGAAACTTTAGCACGTATATACTTGGAGCAAAAAAATTATGATAAAGCCATTCAATCTTACAAGATTTTAAGTTTGAAATATCCAGAAAAAAGTAGTTTCTTTGCAGACCAAATAAAATTGACACAAGAATTAAAAGATAATAATACGATATAAAATGAGTGCATTTACAATATTTTTAATATTAATTGTCATAGTAGCCTTTTTACTAGTTGTAGTAATTATGGTACAGAACCCTAAAGGAGGAGGTTTATCTTCATCATTTGGTGGTGGTGGCACACAACAATTAGGTGGTGTAAAAAAAACAAGTGATTTTTTAGACAAGAGTACTTGGTTTTTAGCAACAGTACTTATTTTATTGATACTGGCCTCTAACCTTACCATAGATTCGGGTACAGCTATTGAATCCAAAGCTTATGATGCTGATGATGCAACTAATGCACCAACAACATTACCTCAGTCTACTGATGATAGTACTACAAATTTAAATGATTCAATTGGAGGATAATAAGCATCCTTTAAGCATATAATTTAAAGTCAACTCAAGGTTGGCTTTTTTTATTCAAAATTTGTTTTAAAATCCATAATGGATTTTTAAATCTGAAACTTTGTCAGTCACCTTTAATTGGCACAATTTTCGAATAACGCTTAAGCGTTAAATTAATTTAAATAACCAAAAATATTATAACAAATGGCTTTAAACATTAAACCTTTAGCAGATAGGGTTGTAATTAAACAATTACCAGCTGAAACTAAAACAGCGTCTGGATTAATAATACCTGATTCGGCTTTAGAAAAACAAAACAAAGGTAAAATCGTAGCTATTGGACCTGGAAAAAAAGACGAACCTCTAACCGTAAAAGTCGGTGAAACAGTCTTGTACGGTTTTGGAGCGACAAAAATCAAAGTTGCAGGGGAAGAGTATTTAATAATTCGTGAAGAAGAAATATTAGCGATTATCTAAAATTGCTTTAGCTATTGGCTTATAGCCTTTAGTACGTTTATAAAAAATTTAAAAACTAACATTTTAGCTAATAGCCAAGCGCTAAAAGCTAAAAGCTAAATATTAAAAAATGGCAAAAGATATAAAATTTGATATTGAAGCACGCGACGGTTTAAAGCGTGGCGTAGATGCTTTAGCAAATGCAGTAAAAGTAACTTTAGGTCCTAAAGGACGAAATGTTATCATTGGTAAATCCTTTGGAGCACCTCAGGTCACTAAAGATGGTGTTTCTGTTGCAAAAGAGATAGAGTTAGAAGACGAGCTCGAAAACATGGGAGCACAAATGGTAAAAGAAGTTGCTTCTAAAACCAACGATCTGGCTGGTGACGGAACAACCACTGCAACCGTTTTAGCACAAGCAATTGTGAAAGAAGGTTTAAAAAATGTTGCTGCTGGCGCAAATCCAATGGATTTAAAACGTGGTATTGACAAAGCTGTTACGTCTATTGTAAAAGATTTAGACAAACAATCTAAAAAAGTAGGTAACAACTCTGATAAAATTAAACAAGTTGCAGCTATTTCAGCAAATAATGATGATAACATTGGTGATTTAATTTCAACAGCATTCGAAAAAGTTGGAAAAGAAGGGGTTATTACTGTTGAAGAAGCTAAAGGATTAGATACTTATGTTGACGTTGTAGAAGGTATGCAATTCGACAGAGGGTATTTATCGCCTTACTTTGTAACTGATGCTGATAAAATGATCGCGGAATTAGAGAACCCTTATATTTTATTATTCGATAAGAAGATTTCTAGCTTACAAGAGATTCTTCCTACCTTAGAACCAGTTGCACAATCTGGTCGTCCATTATTAATTATCGCAGAAGATGTTGAAGGCCAAGCTTTAGCGACTTTAGTTGTAAATAAATTACGTGGCGGATTAAAAATCGCTGCAGTTAAAGCTCCAGGATTTGGTGATAGACGTAAAGCTATGTTAGAAGATATCGCTATCCTTACTGGTGGTGTTGTTATTTCTGAAGATAATGGTTCATTATTAGAGAATGCTGATTTAAACATGTTAGGTACAGCAAAAACTGTTACTATTGACAAAGACAATACAACAATTGTAAGCGGTAGCGGAAAAGCTTCAGACATCAAAGCGAGAGTGAACCAAATTAAAGCACAGATAGAAACGACTACATCAGATTATGATAGAGAAAAGCTACAAGAGCGTTTAGCAAAATTAGCTGGTGGAGTTGCAGTATTGTATGTTGGTGCTGCTTCTGAAGTTGAGATGAAAGAAAAGAAAGATCGTGTTGATGATGCTTTACATGCTACACGTGCTGCCGTTGAAGAAGGTATTGTTGCTGGTGGTGGAGTAGCTTTAGTGAGGGCTAAAAAGACTTTAGAAAAATTAGAAACAGAAAACCTAGACGAAACCACAGGAGTGCAAATCGTAAATAAAGCGATTGAGTCTCCTCTAAGAACTATTGTAGAAAATGCTGGTGGTGAAGGTTCTGTAGTTATCAATAAAGTACTTGAAGGTAAAAAAGATTTTGGTTACGATGCTAAAAACGAAGCTTACGTAGATATGCTTAAAGCAGGTATTATAGATCCTAAGAAAGTAACACGTATTGCTTTAGAAAATGCAGCTTCTGTAGCTGGTATGATCTTAACTACTGAATGTGCTTTAGTAGATATTAAAGAAGATGCTCCTGCTATGCCACCAATGGGTGGAGGCGGAATGCCAGGCATGATGTAGTCTGTAGCACAGACAAGCAAACATTTAGCCTGAGTCAGTTATAAATTTGAAAGCCTTTGATTTTCATCAAAGGCTTTTTATTTTAATATTAAACATTTATTCAACTCCAATAAAAGGATCTGACCACTTCTCATTAGTATAGACATCTTCACCTGTAAGTGTTTCTAAAAAAGCTATAATCGCCTCCATTTCTTCTGTTGTCATTTCTAACTGCTGAGGGTTATTTCCTTGCCGCAATCTATTATCTAAATCTGGATTATTTGTTGCGATAGTATTATAATGTAGTAGCACTTCCTCTAAACTATTTGCTGAAGCATCATGAAAAAAAGCTCCATTACTCTGTCCGTTAGGACCAACAATATCTCTTAGTGTTGGTGATCTGGTAATTGTTAAATCGATATCATTACTACCAAATACACCTATAACACCATTATTACCTCTATTTTCAGCAATAGAAAATTCGGATCCACCATGGCAACCTGCACAACCAAAACCTCCATCAATTCTAACTCCTTGATTATTGAAGTTTGGCTGCTGTGTAAATAGTTGTTTTCCTAAATTTTCTTGATTTGTAAAGTTTGGAAAAGGTTGATTATCATTATTTACAAGTATTCTGTTATCATCATATCTACTATCAAAAGATTGTATACTTCTAATAAATTGTGATAATGCATTCTGAATTCGTGTTTCATTAATAGTTTCAGAACCAAAAGCTCTATTAAATAATTCAGGGTAATAATCTACAGTTTCTAGTCGAGATATTAAGTCATTAAAATTAGGGTCGTCATTTTCGCCACTAAAACCCATTTCTGCATGATCTCTTATTGGCATAGTTGTTTGCTGTTCTAATGAATTTGCTCTTTCATCCCAAAAGAAGTTGGTCTCATCACCAAACCTTGCATTTATTAAACGCATAGAATGTCTTGCAGTTACCCCATTTGCTCCAATACTCACATCATCAATATCACCAAAAGCAAAAGCTTGCTTATGGCAACTCGCACAGGACACAGTGTTGTTTACAGAAAGGGTATTATCATAAAATAAGATACGCCCTAAAGTAGCTCCTTCATTAGTAATCTGATTTCCGTTAGGTGTATTATCTTCATCTATATAATTAGGTATAGACTGATTTTCGTAATTATCTAAACTATTAAAATCTATATCAAAATAATCAGACAAATTTATAACAGTTCCTGAGCCATCGTCTATGATATTTCTATCTTCGGCATCAGCCATACCAGAATTATCAGAAGCACATCCCACTATTAAGACACAACTTAACACTATAAACACATTTTTCATGATGATTAGATTTTTAGGTTAAGTAGTCTTGTGTCTATATAGGTCTTTGATTTTAAGCTTATGCTTTTTTAGATGATAATCTTTTAAAAAACTTGTGCTTGGTTTAATTAAAATTCTATTTAATAATATAGACCATATAAATCCATAAAGGTTTAATTAAGAGTCGTGACAATATTTTAAAGGTTTTATAATAAAAAAAGCCTGAACTTAAGTTCAGGCTTTTAATTTAGTTTTTGCCATCCGATTTCTTTTCTCCATCATGGTCTTTCACCACTTCTTTATCGCGATATCTGCAACAGGGATGCACTGAATCGTAAGCTTCATCAGTAGCTTTTATTTCTTTAGTATCATGACCCACAGAAGCTATCTTTTGAGATATCGTTTTTAAATCCGTTTTGCGCTCATCATAAATTAGCTTCAACTCGTGTGTATCTACATTCCATACCGCAGACTTTACTCCTTTGGTTCTAATAGCTGCTTTTTCTATACGTTCTTTACACATACCACAAACACCGTCTACTTCTATACTGGCTTTAGCATTTTTGTTTTGAGCGAATGTTATTGTAGTTACTAATAACGTAACTATTAAAGTTATTTTTTTCATTGAAATTTATTTTCATTCCCATTAAAACGGGAATATTATTATTCGTTTTTTCAAATTCCTGATTTCGCAGGAATAAATTATTTTATTCTATATCGTAATCCTACGTAATACAAGCTTCCAAAAATTGGACCATACACAAAATTACTATCAAAATTTGATCCAAATGGGTTATCTGGACTAATTATAGGGTTCGATTGTCTAACGTTAGTCACATTTTCACCTCCTAAATATACTTCAAATTTAGGAGAAAACACTTTGGTAATCTGCAGGTTTAATGTTCCTACTGTTGGTGAATACTCATCTAATTGAAATTCTGGTGCACTTGACTCCGTATTAGGAAAACGTTGCGAATCTAACCAGTTATATGTAGCGTCAAATTTCCAAAGTGCACCGTTTTCTTTTTCTTCAGTTTCATAGGAGGTATTAGCAAATATTCGGTTTTTAGGAATTAATGGTTTCACCAATTTACCCGAATTATAATCTGTCATAATATCATAATACTTATAGGCTGCTCTTAAATCGAAGCGCTCAAAAACATTATAATTAAATTCAAACTGAAAACTATTAGCATAACTATCACCTTCCAAATTATAGAAATTAATTTCGAACGGATTTTCCCAATCGACAACCACCTGATTTTGAAAGTCAGTTCTGTAAAAATCGAAAGTAACATCAGCAGATCGGCCAAATAAATTAAAACCTTGTAAGTAGCTTACACCATAGTTCCAAGCAATTTCTGGATCTAAACCATATATTTTTCCTCCTGAATTTAAAATATTGATTTGCCTGGAGCTCGAAAATATATTTTGATTTTCAGCAAAAATATTTGCACTTCGTTTTCCTCTTCCTATAGATGCTCTAAGTGCTGATTTTTCCCATGGCGTATATCGAACATGCAATCTTGGTGTTACAAAGAACCCTAGCCTATTGTGTTGATCAGCACGCAAACCGACCGTCATGGTCAATTTATCTAAGTTATCGTAAGCGTATTCAAAAAATGCACCTACAGAATTTTCAGTACGTTCAAACTCTTGCGCATTTACCAACTCATCATAATGGTCGTAAGTAAAACTCAATCCCGTTTTTATTTTATGACGCGAATCTGAAATAATACTATTATATACCAAGTTTGAATAAAAACTATTATGCTGAATATCATATAAATTCAACCCAAAATAAGAATCTTGACTGTGATGACTAAACGCAGTTTGAAACCCTAAGCTTTGATAAGGAATTTCAGGATTTACATAACCCAATTTTGTGGTGACTTCAAAACGCTCAGTATTAATCTCACTTCCCCAGAAATTTGTTGTACCCTTATCTCTATCTGGGTTATACTCTACTTGACCTGCTTGCTTTTCATCATTAACATATCTTAAATTGATAAAGCTTACTACTCCTTTTTCAGGATTGGTATATTGCCAACGATTCATCACACTAATTTGATTATATAGAGGCATGTCTAAAAAACCGTCGTCATTGACATCGTGTTTTTCCTGATGTGTATTACCATGTAAATACAATCCTGTACTCCACTTATTACTTACTTTGGTATTAAAATGCGTGTTCAACTCTAAACGTTCATTTGAAGCAGCATAAAGATTTACAAATAACTTATTGTCTGTGCTGGGTTTTACAAGCTCAGTATTAATTTGCCCTGCAATACTCTCAAAACCATTAACCACACTACCAGCGCCTTTAGTAATTTGAATACTTTCTACCCATGTACCAGGTATAAATGAAAGCCCGTGTGCTTGAGACGCTCCTCTAATTGCTGGTATATTCTCTGTCGCAATTAATATATAAGGTGAATTGAGTCCTAACATTTTAATTTGACGTGTTCCAGAAACGGCATCTGCAAAATTAACATCGATTGACGGATTGGTTTCAAAACTTTCGGAAAGATTACAACACGCTGCCTTTAGCAACTCATCGCTACTTACAAAAAGTGTATTCTCTGCTTTTAAATACGATTTTGCAGTTGCTTTTTTTCGAGAGGTAACAGTAACAGCATCTAGCTCATCTGATGCTTGTAAGACATGTTTTATAAATTTATTTTCGGTTACAACTATGGTATCTGTTTTAAAACCAACATAACTAATAACTAACTTATTGAACGAAAATTTATAAGGCAGTGAAAATGTGCCGTCGTCATTAGTTATAGTACCAATAGAAGAGCCTAACCAATACACATTAGCTCCTGGCAACGGGCTTTCTTTAGATGTACTTGTTTCTAAAACAATCCCTTTTAGTTGTTCTTGACCAGATATAACCAGTGATAAGAACAAGAAATTTATTATTAAATATTTTTTCATTTGTTTGATTTGTAGGTATAACATTTTAGCACATAAATATGTGCTCTTTAAATAAAAAGTTATACGAAATCAAATAAGGTAAATTTCATCTAAGACTTGTATGTCCTTTATGAGTATGGGAGGCACATAATCTTTGTGAGGAATTATTAAGTTAGGGAGATCTTCAAAAAGATTAATGTACGAAAAGCTATAGGCGAATAAAACTTGTTTTTGAAGATCATCTAAATCTTCAAACGAATTCGTAATTATTTCATCTAAACCTTTAAAGAAATCAACTTCGTCTTTACAACAAGATTTTTCAACAATTTTATTTTCACCATTATCTACAATATCATCTGAGCATTTTTCAACTTCTGTAAATACAGCTACATCGACCAAAACACCTCCGCAGAAATGCTTTTCTATGGTTAACGATAGCGATGACACCAATACTAATAGTGATAGTACAATTGAAAATACTTTATGTAATATAGAAAATTTCACAATGCAAAGCTACAAAATTCTCTAAAATAGCGTAGAAATTATAAAATACTTAACGATTGAGTTTGTAGTAATAGAAAGCAGGTAACAAAAGTATTAACCCTATGGGCTGAATTAAAAATCGTCTGATATTGAAAAACAAATAATAATCTTCTTGCTTTGGGTTAATGACAAAATAAAGAAATGGAATAAGTAGTAAAACATAAGCAATACTATAGAGTAAAACAGAAAACTTAATCATGATCTTATCATTAAAAATAAGGTAAAGGATTCCCAATGATGTCAATGTATTCAACATATATCTTAAACTAGTAAAAAAGACCAGCTTAGCAACTTCGCGTCTTGGGTTATCTATATACAAATAATCATTCTCAAAAAAAGTTAAATAAGGGTCGTAAAATAACAGGTCTTCAAAACTACGTATAGCAACCAAAACAAGTAGTAATAGAAAAACTAGTATGTATCGTGTTAACTTAGGCATCAGCTTTTAAAGATTTTGAAAAACGATTAACCCAAACCATCCAGAGCAAAAAAACTGTTCCATAAATAAGTAATGGAAAAACAACCTCATGTAATAACTCACGTCTCCAGGGGTAATGATATAATCCTATAGATAAGATCACAATTCGTATTAAATTAAAAGTGTAAATAATAATACTACCAGCAAAACAATAGAATAATGTTGTTTTAAACTTGCCCGCAAAAGCTACAATAAAGGATAAAAACAAAATAATTATACTTACAGCATTACAACCTTCAATAACCCTTGCTACAAATTTTCCGTTAATAATAACTTTCATTGAAGGCTCGTTTGGGTGTGGTATTACTTTAGATTCATAACCTATACTATTAATTAAAGCATCTGTTTGATGAGCAACTAAATTAGTCATGTAATCTGGATAAAACCTAGAACCATCAGATAGGTTTAAATACAAAAAATACCCAATTGTTAATGCGCCATAGACCAACAGAAATGTTACTATAAAGCGGATTACGAGTTTGTATTTGGTTATAAGCTCTTTAATTTTTTGTGTTTTTACTAAAATACTTACTAAATCAATCATTTAAACTAAAAAACCGCATAGAATCTATGCGGTTTTTTAGTTTATATAAATTCATTATGCATCAATATTTGCATAAATCGCATTCTTTTCAATAAATTCTCTACGTGGAGGTACTTCGTCTCCCATTAACATAGAGAATATACGATCTGCCTCTACTCCATTTTCTATTTGCACTAAACGCATTGTTCTGAACTCCGGATTCATAGTAGTATCCCATAATTGCTCCGCATTCATCTCACCAAGACCTTTATAACGTTGAATCTTTGCACCATCACCATAAGTAGAAACAATATCATCACGTTCTTTATCAGACCATGCATACTGCTTTTTAGCGCCTTTCTTCACTAAATATAGAGGTGGTGTTGCAATATAAATATGTCCATTCTCTACCAACTCTTTCATATATCTAAAGAAGAAAGTTAAGATTAAAGTTGCAATGTGACTACCATCAATATCGGCATCACACATGATTACTACTTTATGGTATCTTAATTTTGAAAGATTTAATGCTCTTGGGTCTTCTTCTGTACCAATAGTAACACCAAGTGCTGTAAATATGTTCTTGATTTCTTCGTTTTCAAAAACTTTATGTTGCATTGCTTTTTCAACATTAAGAATCTTACCTCTTAATGGTAGAATCGCTTGGAATGCTCTATCTCGGCCTTGCTTAGCAGTTCCACCTGCAGAATCTCCCTCAACAAGAAACACTTCACATTTTGCTGGGTCTTGCTCTGAACAATCAGATAATTTTCCAGGTAAGCCTCCGATGCTCATCACCGTTTTACGCTGAACCATTTCACGAGCTTTTTGAGCTGCGTGACGTGCTTGTGCTGCAAGTATTACTTTCTGAACAATAATTTTTGCATCATCTGGATTTTCTTCCAAATAATCTGTCAACATTTCAGAAACAGCTTGAGAAACAGATGCTGAAACTTCACGGTTACCTAATTTTGTTTTCGTTTGACCTTCAAACTGTGGTTCTTGAACTTTTACAGATACAATTGCTGTTAACCCTTCACGGAAGTCATCACCAGCAATATCAAATTTCAGCTTATCTAACATCCCTGAACCATCCGCATACTTCTTTAAGGTATGTGTTAATCCACGACGGAAACCAGACAAGTGTGTTCCTCCTTCATGTGTATTAATATTGTTTACATAAGAGTGTAAATTTTCAGCATAAGACGTATTATAAATCATGGCCACCTCTACCGGTACGCCATTTTTTTCACCTTCAAAAGCAATAACGTTTTTCATCAAAGGTTCGCGATTACCATCTAAGAATTTTACAAATTCTTTTAATCCTTCTTCCGAATGAAATGTTTCACCCTCAAAAGAACCATCTTCTTTTTTATGACGTCTATCAACTAAATGAACAGTAATACCCTTGTTAAGGTAAGCCAACTCTCTCATACGGCTTGCAAGAGTATCGTAATTATACTCTAGGGTTTGTTGAAAAATTTGAGGATCTGGTTTAAAAGTTACAGTAGTTCCTCTTTTATCTGTATCACCAACTGTTTTTACCGGATACATAGTTTTACCGCGCTCATATTCCTGCTCCCATATTTTACCATCTCTATAAACCGTAGCTTTTAGATGTTCTGAAAGTGCATTAACACAACTTACACCTACACCATGAAGTCCACCAGAAACTTTGTAAGAATCTTTATCAAACTTTCCACCCGCTCCTATTTTTGTCATTACAACTTCTAATGCAGAAACCCCTTCTTTTTTGTGAAGACCAACTGGAATACCACGACCATCATCTTCTGTAGTGATAGAGTTGTCTTCGTTTATAGTCACAGTTATATTATCACAATGACCTGCTAACGCCTCATCGATAGAGTTATCTACAACCTCATAAACTAAATGATGTAACCCTCTTGTACCTACATCTCCAATATACATTGATGGACGCATACGCACGTGCTCCATACCTTCAAGGGCCTGAATACTATCTGCACCATATTGTTTTTTATTTTCTTCGCTCATAAATTATTATTTATTGCTATTAATTATTCTTTTTACACATAAAAAAAGACGCTTTTTGCGCCCTTTTTGAGTACTATCAAAGATACAAAATAATGAACCATTTTAAAAGCTTTTTATGAATTGAAGTAGATAATTATCAACAATTGTTAAAAACATAAAAGTGTCTTAAAACGCCTAAAAAGTAGCTTAAATTAGATTTTGATGTTTTTTTTATCTAGCGTATTTTAAACAAATAAGAAAATGGCTTAAATGCAAAATTTTGAAGTTAAACTATTGAAAATTGGCACTTGTCTTTTAGCTCATAATAGCACATTTTATAATTGAGTCATATCATTGTACCTATCTGATTACGTCTATTAAATTTAAGACAATTTTAATATAAGGAATTGTAATTTTACACGTCTATTAGAATGTGAAAATTGTTTAATTAAAAAAATATTCCGTTTTATACGGAACACAAAAGATGAAAAATTTACTATATGCCTTAAGTATTACATTGTTATTTAGTTGTCATAACCAAGCACAAACTAATCCAAAACAAAAAGCAGTTATTGAAGCAGAACCTGTTGTTGTTCCGCTAGAAAATGGAAAAGCTAGAGCCTATTTTGCAAGCGGTTGCTTTTGGTGCGTAGAAGCTATTTACGAGAGTGTAAAAGGTGTTGACGAAGTTATTAATGGTTATGCTGGTGGATACACAGAGGATATTAACTACGAGAAAAGTAATACAGGTAGAACAGGTCATGCAGAAGCAGTAGAGGTAATTTACGACCCTAAGATAGTAAGTTTTGCCACTTTAGTTGATGTTTATTTTGGCTCTCAAAATCCAACACAAGTTAACGGTCAAGGTCCAGACAGAGGCTCTCAGTACCGCTCTATAATATTTTATCAAAACACTACCCAAAAGAAAATCATCGAAGAGAAAAAGGCCGCATTAGCTAAAAAATTAGACGCAACAATAGCGGCTGAAGTTTATCCATTTCAAAAGTTTTACAAAGGTGAAGCATATCACCAAGATTTTGAAAAACGTAACCCGAACCAAAGCTATATTAGAGCAGTTTCCATTCCTAGATTAAATAGATTTAAAGCTAAGTTTCCTGAGTTGTTAAAGGATGAAGAAAAACATTGATGAAAAAAATCTCTCTTTGCTTATTATTTTTCATTGTATTCTTTAGCAATTTACATGCTCAAGGTGGTGTAGATGTAAAATCTATTTCCATAGATAAAATAGATTCTAACTATTTAAATAAAGATGTTAAAATTGAATTCTGTGGTACAAAAAAAATATCGATTGATTCACTTTTCATTCGAGAAGGATGGTGGACAAGATATACAGAAATAGTAATCAATGACAAGTCTGTTGATATAGTTGGATATATTGGGAAAGGTTCAGATTATTGGTATTATGATAAAGCTTATATTGAATTACATAACTACAAACCTAATATAGCTTTTCGCGTATCTGAATGTTTTTTAAGAGAAATAAAAGATGATAGTGTTAAATTTCAATGGACGATAGGTGAGTATACTGATAAAGAAGGGCACTCAGGAATAAATCCAGAAACCATAAATCTTTGGATAAATAAATCTGATATAAGTAGCATTCTAATTAGAAAGTAACCGAATTAGTTTTTTGTCGCTTTTATCTCGAAAATCATAGGAAACAACTGATCTTCCATCTTAAACATACCATTTTCTTGTTTAATTAAATCTGGAAATACATCATATGGACTTTCATCATACTCGTTTAAGTAATCTACTTGCAATCCTGCTTCAATAAGTGCATTAACAACTTTGCTTAAGCCATGGTTCCAACCATATTCTTTGCTTACAATTTTTGAAGATTGGTCTGCATACGTCCCGTCATATTCTTCATAAATAACTTCTTCTTGATTGTAATGGTATTTCATTTGTGGTTTACCATCTACATAATCAAACATCCATAAAATAGGATGAAACTCAACGATGTAAAATACACCACCTGGCTTAAGTCGTTCAAAAATCATATTTGCCCAGGGCTTTAAGTCGGGCAACCAACCTATTGTACCATAGCTTGTATACACAATATCAAAAGTGTTATCAACATGCTGTGATGTATCTAGTACATTACAACATACAAATTCAGCATCAAGATTTAATTCCTTGTTAAGTGCTTTGGCCAATTTAACTCCTTCATCACTTAAATCTACACCAACACACTTCGCTCCCATTCGACTCCAACTCAAAGTATCTTGACCAAAATGACACTGAAGATGTAATAACGATTTTCCGTTAACATCTCCTAATGCTTTCAATTCATAAGGCATTAAAGAGGTTTCACCAGCTTTAAACGCTTCCATTTTATACATCTCACTTTGGGCATGTATGGCTACTTTTTTATTCCAGGTCTCTTTATTTACCTTAAAATAATTAGTGTTGTCTCCCATTGTTGGTTAATTTTACATCTAAATTAAAATTTCTTTTAAAAATGAAGCCACTATATCGTATTTTGATTTGTTTACTCCTAGTTTTTGCATGTAAATCTGAAAAATCAGAACCACCTACAATAGAAAACACAAAAGAGTTAACAATAGCTGAAAAAATTGCTAATGCGCATGGCTTTGAGAATTGGAAAAATGTTTCGGAAGTAAAATTCACTTTCAAAGTCGATAGAGATACTATAAAAGGAAAAGGAAGGTCCTGGGTTTGGAATCTAAAACAAGATAAAATAAAAATGGTACTTGGCGAGACTACAGTTGAATATGTTAGAAGTCAAATGGATAGCACACATATTAAAGCAGACCAAGGATTCATCAATGATAAATATTGGTTATTGGTTCCTTTTCAACTGGTTTGGGATACATCAGCTTCAATTTCAGAGCCTAAAAAAGTAGAATCACCTATTAACAAAGAGCAACTAGAGATGATTACGATTACTTATACTAACGAAGGTGGTTATACCCCTGGAGATGCTTATGATATTTATTATGACAAAAACTATATGATAAAAGAATGGGTGTTTAGACAAGGGAATTCTGAAGAACCGTCGTTGACTAACACCTTTGAGAACTACAAAGATTTTAATGGCATTAAGATTGCCATAGACCACAAGAAAGAAGGTGGAAATTGGAATTTAAATTTCGCTGATGTTAGTATAACATTAGAATAACCTCAAAATTAATTTTTGGCATTACTTTTGTAAACTATAATGTAAGTTTCACGTCAGTCATTTCGACTTAAAACGTATAGCTTGCATTTTCCGCCTTGTGCGCCTATATATATTCTGGCACTTTATCTTTCGAGTAAGGTGCTTTTTCTTTTTTATCCTCTAAAATCAGCTTTTACATGTGCCCCATCGCAATAGGGTTTATTTTGTGAGGCTCCACATCTGCAAAATGCAGTTGTTCGGTTTTTGGTTTCCTCATTACCATCTTTATGTGTCACTTTTAAGGTGCCATAAACCAAAAGTGGTCCATTTTCTAAAACCTCAACTTTAGTCTCTAAGGTTTGAGAAGATTGATCATCTTCATTGGTCATATAGTAACTTAAAGCACCTGAAGGGCATTTTTTAATGGTCTCTATTAATTCATCCGTAGAAGCTGCATCAATTTTTATCCAAGGTCGATCATTGGGTTGAAACACATTAGGCAATCCTTTGACACACATTGCAGAATGTATGCACTTTTCGGCTTCCCAAACTACTGTAACCTCACCATTAGTATATTCTTTAGTCTTTCCCATATTTATTTTCCACAGAAGCGGTAATTTTTAAAAATTAAACTTTATTTCTTTAAAGATAACTAAAATTATTATGGTTAAAAAACACCTTTAATCCTATACTTTAAATCCTTATTTTTGTTACAAACCGAAAATCAATCTTACATTGTCCGACTACAAACCTGGTCTAGAATACGCCAAACAACAAGACGCATTAGACGAATTATCACACTACAGACAACAATTTCACATTCCAAAAGATCAGCACGGAAATGAGCTTATATATTTATGTGGCAATTCCTTAGGGTTACAACCAAAATCCACAAAGGCTTATATAAATCAAGAATTAGAAGATTGGGCAAATCTGGGAGTAGAAGGTCATACTGACGCTAAAAACCCTTGGTTGCCTTATCATGAATTCTTAACGGATGCTACTGCAAAATTAGTTGGAGCCAAGCCTATTGAAGTAGTCACTATGAACTCGCTTACTGCGAACCTTCATTTTATGATGGCTTCATTTTACCAGCCCACTAAAGAGCGCTATAAAATAGTTATTGAAAGTGACGCATTTCCTTCAGATAAATATGCTGTCGAATCGCAATTACGTCATCATGGTTATGATGATAAGGAAGGTTTAATACTATGGAAACCCAGAGAAGGTGAAGAATTGTTACATTACGAAGATCTAGAAACTATTTTAGAAAACCATGGTCATGAAATTGCCTTGGTAATGATTGGTGGAGTCAACTATTACACTGGGCAATTTTTCAATTTAAAACGAATTACAGAATTAGGGCATAAACAGGGTTGTATCGTTGGTTTTGATTGTGCACATGGTGCTGGAAATGTCAATTTAGATTTGCATAATTCTGATGCAGATTTTGCCGTGTGGTGTACATATAAGTATTTAAACTCCGGACCAGGAAGCCTATCGGGTTGCTTTGTACACGAGCGTCATGCCTACGATAAAGATTTAAATCGGTTTACAGGTTGGTGGAGCCATAACAAAAAGACACGTTTTAACATGCGTCACGAGTTTGATGTATTACCTGGTGCCGAAGGCTGGCAGTTGAGTAATCCACCAATTTTATCTATGGCTGCTATAAAAGCATCTTTAGATATCTTTGATGAAGTAGGAATGGAAAAACTTTTAGAGAAATCTAAAAAGCTAACAGGCTATTTTGAATTCTTGTTAAAAGCATTAGGCGAAGATGTGATACGAATTATTACACCAGAGAATGTAGATGAGCGTGGTTGTCAATTATCCATACAAGTACTAAATGCAGATAAAAGCTTGCATGATAAATTAACCGCATCTGGAGTTATAAGCGATTGGAGAGAACCAGACGTTATTAGATGTGCTCCTGTACCTTTATACAATTCGTTTGAAGATGTATATCAAATGGTTGAAAAAATGAAAGCAATTTTTTAAATGAATAATAAACAACAAAACATATTAATAATAGGAGCAGGTCTTTGCGGAAGTCTCTTAGCTTTAAGATTAGGACAAAGAGGGTATAATGTTACGGTTTATGAAATGCGTCCAGACCTTAGAAGTACTGATATTTCAGCAGGGCGTTCTATTAACTTAGCATTTTCTGATCGTGGCAATAAAGCCATGAAGCTTGTTGGCATTGAGGATAAAGTAGAAGAATTATGTATACCTATGAATGGTAGAATGCTTCATGACAGAGAGGGCAATACGTTTTTATCTAATTATAGTGGCCGTGAGCATGAATATATCAACTCTATTTCAAGAGGTGGACTTAATGCTTTATTGCTCGATGAAGCCGAAAAACATAAAAATGTAAAAATCCACTTTAACAAAAAATGCAAGTCTGTAGATTTTGAAAAGACTACAGCTTTATTTAAAGATTATAATACCAAGAATGAATTTATTGAAGATGCAGATTGTATCATCGCTACAGATGGAGCAGGTTCTGCATTACGTAAAAGTTATTATTTAGAGAAGAAATTTTTATTTAGCTTCTCACAAGATTGGTTAACGCACGGTTACAAGGAGTTGAGTATTTTACCAACAGACACTGGTGGTTATAAAACTTACAAAAACGCACTTCATATATGGCCCAGAGGAGATTTTATGGTCATTGCACTACCCAACTTAGATGGTAGCTTTACCGTAACATTATTTTTAAGCTACGATGAAGGCGAATACAATTTTAATAACCTAACGACACCAGAAATTGTGACTGAATTTTTCGAGAAAGAATTTCCAGATGCTTTAGCATTAATGCCAAATCTCGTTGAAGACTTTTTTGAAAATCCAACAGCACCTCTGGGAACCGTAAAATGTTCACCATGGCATTACAAAGGCAATACACTATTAATGGGAGATTCTGCTCATGCTATTGTACCTTTTTATGGTCAAGGAATGAATGCTTCTTTTGAAGATGTTGTGGAATTTGATACCATTTTAGATAAATATGAAGGGAACTGGGAAACGGTTTTTTCAGAATATGGTAAAATCAGAAAAAAAGATACTGATGCTATAGCGGATTTGGCCATTGATAATTTTCACGAAATGAAAGATCATGTTGGGCAACCTATTTTTCAGGAGAAACGAAAAATTGAGATGGCTCTTGAAAAAGAATTCCCAGAAGATTATTCGTCAAAATATAGTTTAGTTACCTTTAATGAGCATATTGGTTATAGAGAAGCAATGTTAAGAGGAAGAGCTCAGGATAAAGCTATTTTAAATATGTTGTCTGATGGTATTATTTCAACAGATGATGATATCAATGATATTTTAGATAAAGTAAAAATAGAAACTGAAGCAATTTTAGAAGATGATAAAATTGCTGGATTACACTAAGCATTATGAGTGAAAAAATAGTAACACCAAGAGGAGCTTATCCACACGTAAAACAAGTTGGCGATTTTATTTTTGTTTCTGGCACTAGTTCTCGCAGATCAGATAATAGTATTGCTGGTGTAGATATTATTGATGAAATGGGTACAAAAAGACTAAACGCCTATACACAAACTCAAGAAGTTTTAAAAAATATAAATAAGAATTTAGCTAAAGTTGGAGCCTCTTTAAAAGATGTCGTCGATGTTACCTCTTTTTTGGTAAGTATGAATGATTTTGCTGATTACAATAAAGCCTATGCAGAATTTTTTGATAAAGAAACTGGACCAACCAGAACCACGGTTGCAGTACATCAATTACCGCATCCGGATTTGGTAATTGAGATAAAGGTTATGGCTTATAAAAAACAAGATTAAAGATTAAAAGAATCAAGAAAAAACATAAAAATCTATTTTTTTGATTTATTTATCTGTGAGTAAAATGGATATCAAAAACTACATAAACGGAAAATTTACACCTACTATTACTAATGAGTGGATAGATAATTATAATCCATCAAGCGGAGAGGTTTATGGGCAAATACCAAATTCTACTAAAGAAGATGTAGAAAATGCCTATGGTGCAGCAAAATTGGCTTTTCCAATATGGAGTAAAACGACGTTAGAAGAGCGCAGTAGAATCTTAATAAAGATTTCAGAACTATTAGAAACCAACTTACAACGTTTTGCAGAAGCAGAAAGCAAAGATAATGGTAAGCCAGTTAGTTTAGCTAAAGCTGTAGATATTCCAAGAGCAGCAAGTAATTTTAGATTTTTTGGTAATGCTATTACTCAATTTGCTAGTGAAAGCCACGAAAGTGTCGGTCAAAATGCCATAAACTATACACTACGACAACCAATAGGAGTTGTAGGCTGTATTAGTCCCTGGAATCTTCCACTCTATCTCTTTACATGGAAAATTGCACCAGCTCTAGCTGCGGGTAATTGTGTGGTTGCCAAACCCAGTGAAGTCACACCAATGACAGCTTATTTACTAGGCGAGATCTGTAATGAGGCTGGTTTACCTAAAGGGGTATTAAATATCGTTCATGGCTTAGGAACAACTACTGGGCAAGCCATTATAGAACATCCAGATATTAAAGCTATTTCTTTTACTGGTGGAACAGCAACTGGAGCACATATTGCTAAAGTTGCTGCACCAATGTTCAAGAAATTATCATTGGAATTAGGTGGAAAAAATCCAAACATCATTTTTGCTGACTGTGATTATGAAGATATGCTAAATACTACTGTGCGGTCATCTTTTGCTAATCAAGGGCAAATATGCTTATGTGGAAGTCGCATTTTTGTCGAGGCTTCCATTTATGAAAGATTTAAAACAGATTTTATTTCAAAAGTAAAAGCTCTTAAAGTTGGCCATCCTTCAGAAAAAGATACGAATATCGGAGCTTTAGTATCAAAACCACATTTAGAGAAAGTAAAAGATTATATTTCTATTGCTAAAGAAGAAAATGGTACAATATTATGTGGTGGAAATGAAGTTACGGTGAAAGCTTATGAAAATGGCTATTATCTAGAACCAACAGTTATCGAAGTACCTAACGATCAATGCCGTGTTAACCAAGAAGAAATTTTTGGCCCTGTTGTTACTATTATGCCATTTAATACCGAAGAGGAAGTTCTACTTATGACCAACAAAGTTAAATACGGCTTATCCGCAACACTCTGGACTAACAATTTAAAGCGTACCATGCGAATGTGTAATCAAATACAAGCTGGCATTGTTTGGGTTAATACCTGGATGATGCGCGATTTACGCACTCCCTTTGGAGGAATAAAAGCATCTGGTGTTGGCAGAGAAGGTGGCTTTGAAGCCTTACGCTTTTTTACAGAACCCAAAAATGTATGTATAAAATACTAAATCTAAATACCATGAAAATTAAAATCTCAACGTTATTATTACTTTTTTTCAGTTTAGCTCTATTCGCTCAAGATAATTTTAAAAGACACAATGGTGATAGTTTTTCTTTAGATTATCCTAATGATTGGACTCATAGTAAGCAGACACCAAATCCGGCAGTAAAAGATATATTCTTAAGTCCTGAAAATACTAATAAAGATGATCAGTTCAGAGAAAATGTTAATTTAACAATTGAAGATATATCAAATTTTGATTTAACGTTAGAGGCTTATACAAAAAAAGCATTAGATCAGGTTAAAATTCAAATTCCATCTGCTAAAGTTTTAAGTCAAACTACAACTACAATTAATAAAATGGAGGTTGGTTTAATTATATGGAGTGCTGATTTTGGAAATAATATGATATTAAAATTCAAACAGCTCTTTATCATTTCTGGCCAAAAAGCATATGTGCTTACTTTTTCATCTTCAGCAAATGAATATGATCAATATATTGAAATAGGAGATCGAATTCTTAACAGTTTTAAATTAGCGAAATAAAATGAACCTTGAACTCAATAACAAATACGCTTTAGTTTGCGGAAGCACAGCAGGGATAGGAAAAGCAACAGCTTTAGCATTAGCAGAAGAAGGAGTAGTCGTCACTTTAATTGCCAGAAATGAAGCCAAATTAAAGGCTACACTTTCTCAATTGCCTCAACACCGTAATCACGATTACATCGTTGCAGATTTCTCTAGTCCCGAAGCGTTGAGGCAAAAAATTGAAGCCTATATCACAAATAATCATGGCTTTCATATTTTGGTTAATAATACAGGTGGGCCAGCTGGTGGGCCTATATTTAATGCTACGATTGAAGAATTTGAAAGTGCATTTACGCAACATTTAAAGTGTAATCATATTTTAGTTCAAGCTTTAGTACCATTTATGAAAACCGGAACGTACGGTCGTATTATCAATGTTATTTCAACTTCCGTAAAACAACCTTTAGATGGTCTTGGTGTAAGCAACACTATACGTGGTGCTGTAGCAAACTGGAGTAAAACCTTAGCAAACGAATTAGGGCAGTTTGGGATTACTGTAAACAATGTACTTCCTGGTGCTACTGGGACAGAACGTCTAAGTCAAATCATTAAAAACAAATCTGCTAAGACCGGAACGTCGGAAGAAGAAGCTACAAACGCAATGAAAAATGCTGTACCTGCAAAACGCTTCGCTAAACCAGAAGAAACAGCAGATGCTATTACATTTTTAGCTAGTGCCAGAGCAGCCTATATTAATGGCATAAATCTTCCTGTTGATGGTGGACGCACAAAAAGTTTGTAGAATGAAGCTAAAACAAATAGTCCTTCTTTTAAATATTCCTACTTTTCTTTTGTTTTTTATTACTACTACAAATGCTCAAACTTATACAATAAAAATTGTTCCAAATGATGAGTATAGTGAGCTATTTAAAATTGATAATAGTGGTAATATGGTAGTCAGTAGTACCATAAAAGAAAAGGAAAGAGGAAGGCATTTTAAAAACAGAATGATATATATCAGTGATAATGCTTCTTATTATACACTTATACCATCTCTAGGCTATGGCGCCGATTCATTATTATATTCCTATCCAAATGTTCCTGTTTTTACATATCTCAAAGACTTTGAAGTGATTGTAGAAAAGTTAGAGGATTCAACAACAAAAGTTCATTCTAAAAAAGAATTTAACGACCGTTTTGGCTATGAAACTACTAATGAATTTAAAAACTATCACGGAACACGGGTTCAAAAATATGCCTCTAAAGGCAATTTTTATGAAATGTATTTTTGGGTAGCTGAAGGAGACGCATCAGAATCCAATAATGATTTTATAACTATACTAAAAACCTTAGGATTGGTAAGTCTAGAACCTAATACAAAAATAGTCGCTATTAATTACCTAGGCTCAGAATTTCCTATAAACTTCATTCAACTATCACATAAAAGCAGGCAAAATTTAAACCGAGAGTTATTTGAAGATATTAAAGTTTCTCTAAAGACTGAAGAACCTCAAGAGACTTACACATCTATTGCTAACTCTGCAGACATAAAACATCTTTTAAACAAAGCTATTACGTTTAATTATAAAAGAACTAATTCTGGTATTGATTTTAATTTTAAATCCAATAGTTGGGAATCTGACACCTATTTAAACAATAATAACACTAATCGCATACAGTTTTTTGAGGGTAAGTTTTATGCTTTCATTGATGACTTTCTTTTACAAGGTCGTGTTGATGATAATGGAGATTTAATATACGAATCCTCTAAAAGACGTATTAAAAAGTTAAAAAATCATACAATGGACTTATCTGACCATAAGCTATTATACCTAAATAAAAATAATGATAGCTTAGATTTCTGTGTACAAGACCTTAATAAGTTTTGGAGCTTTACACGCTACACACTGGTTACCAAGACTAAAGATTTTAAACATTTAAGTGTTGATTTGATTTTACCTAATGGAAAAACTTATAAAGGTTTAATTAAAAATGCCTTTACATTCAATGCAAGTTACAAAGATAGTCGCTACGAGTATTCAACATTTTCTGGCGATATAGAACAATTAGACACAACACACACTTATGTTATTAAGGAATAATCTATTTACTATTTTCTTAACACTTGGACTTACAACGAATTGCTTTTGTCAAGATTTAATTCCATACAGGATGAATGAAAAATGGGGTTTTGCTGACAGTAATGGAAAATTGGTTTATAATGCAGTTTATGATTCCGTAGGAGTATTTAAATGGAATAAAACACTTGAAAAATATGGAAGCATGGTTTACAAAGGGGATACCAGCGCGTACATTGATAAGCAAAATAAATCCATTTTCGATTCTAAGTATAAAAATATCATCTTATATTATGACTGGATCATTGCTCAAGAAGTTGACAGAAAATTGAAGTTATTTGATACCTCAACACAAAAGTTTAATGACTTTACTTTTGATACTTACGAAACAGAATCCAACTTCCTTGTTGTAGAAAATGATGGTAAAATTGGTGCCATTGATAGTAAATCAAATATTATAATTCCTTTAATATATGATCAAATTATTTATAAAGTTTTTTATGATTCTAGAATAAATTCTGAGGATTATAAAACTTACAAACTCAACACATTTAATTTTGAAAATAAAAATGGAGAACTCTATTTAGATGACAAACCATTGTCTGAGAAGAACGATTTAGTTTTAGTAACCGTAATCAATGATAATGAAACCAAACGTATTTTAAAACCTGTCTATCAAAAGGAAGAAAGTTTAGACTCTGATGATGATATTGATATTGAAGTACCTTTTAGTGTTAGAAGGTCAAATAATAGTTTGGATAAATTATCTCAAAAAATTGATGCAGAAATTGTTGAATGTGATTCAGCCCAAAAAAGATGTATTTTCAAAAGAAATAAAAAGTATGGTATCTATAATGTAAGCACTAAAAAAGAATCTAAACTATTCGATAAAGTTGAATTTATATATTACAGTTCTATTCTTTTTAGAGTTACAGAAGATGAAAAAATTGGTGTTATTGATGAAAATCTTAAACTGGTATTACCTATAAAATACAACCAAATACTAAATGATTACAATTCTAATTATATACTAACAGCTACAAGAGATAACTTAGAAGGAGATAGGTTTGATTACAAATATGATTACTATAATTTAAAGACCAATAAATATATAATAACCGATTGTGAATTTCTTTCTGGTGATTATACTAGAAAAAGTTCAGAAAATGGAGTATATTATTTTCCTGTAAGTAAAGACAAATATATCTTTTATGTAGATGAAAATGGTATTGAATACAGAAAGAAATGAATTTAAAAACCTTTGATTATGAGTAAATTATTTCCGCCCATAAATTTTAAAGCATGGATAGAAGAAAATCGGCATTTATTAAAGCCACCTGTAGGTAATAAAGTGGTATGGAAAGATGGAGATTTTATTGTAATGGTCGTTGGTGGTCCAAATAGTAGAAAAGATTACCACTATAATGAAACACCTGAGTTTTTCTATCAGGTTGAAGGTGATATTGTATTAAAAGTGATTGATAAAGGCACACCAAAAGATATACATATTAAACAAGGAGAAATTTTCCTTTTGCCACCTAAGGTTCCGCACTCACCTCAACGTGGAGCTAATACCGTAGGCTTAGTAATTGAATACCCAAGAGAAAAAGGTGTACAAGATGCATTATTATGGTTCTGTGAAAATTGCACAACCAAATTGTATGAGGAAGACTTCACACTAGATAATATTGAAACAGATATGCCAGCCATATTTGATAAGTATTATGGAGACAAGGATAAACGCAGTTGTCCTAATTGTGGTGAAGTGATGCAACCGCCAAAAAAGGTTCAGATAGATGAGTAAACGCAAACTTAGAATAAACGGACATTCACACCTTCTTCCCTATCCTGAGGAAATCCCCGATTTTATGAAAGATAAAGGTATTTTCTGGGTAGATAAAGACAGGAAATACATGCTTCAAAAAGATTGGAATAGACCAATAACGGATTCTAGTTTTTTCTTAAATGAAAAATTAGCATGGATGGAACATTTTAAAATTGACCATGCAGTTGTTTTAAATCTGTCTCAACTTTATGGTAATGGTCTGCGTTTAGAAGAAATGAAGCAAGCTTTACGGTTTCAAAATGACTTTAATGCACGTATTCAGCATGATAATCCGAGTAAGTTTACTTGCGGTTTTGTAGTACACCCAGGGTTTGTAAGAGGTGCTTGTTGGGAAATTGAACGCTGTGTAGAAGAGTTAGGCCTGCAACTGTTATGTTTACCAACCCATTATATGGATACTATTGGTACATGGCGTTGTATTTTTGATGAAGAGAACGAACCTATTTTTGAGCTGGCAGACAAATATAATCTTGCCGTAGAAATACATCCATATGATGGTGAAAAATTTATAAAACTAGAAAATACATCTTGGCGTTTTCATTTGATTTGGATGTTGGCACAATGTGCTGATGCCTATCATTTTTTAACTCTTAATGGGTATTACGAAAAGTATAAAAATATGCGTGTTTGTTTTGCTCATGGTGGGCAATTGGCACAGATTAATTTAGGAAGACGTATACAAGGTTTTGATGGCAGGCCAGATTTGTTTGAAGACAAAAAGCACCCCAGAAAAGCTGTAGGTCATAAAAATATCTTCTTTGATACTTTAGTACATGATACAGGTGGTCTTGAGCTACTTATAAAAAATCAAACCTCTAAGCAAGTCTTAATGGGATTAGATGACCCTTACCCTTTAGGTGAAATGGAAAGCGAAAAACAATCTTCTTATCCTGGAAAGATTTTGGATTTGGCCATAGAACAAGATATTATTTCAAATACCGAACGCGATGCCATATGGGAAGATAATGTCATTCAATGGTTATGCGGAGATGACGAAGTTGCTAAGCAAAAATTATTATCAAGAATCATAGGCTAATACTTTATTCTAAAAATTTTATATCTATATTTAGGTTCTAATCAACAACTATTATTATGAGAAAAATTGGAGTGTATGCGGTACTTATAGGTTTAGCATTAATAATTTTACCTTACATTGGTTTAACCATAAGATTTTTAGGATGGATAGACGAACTAGGTGAAACCACAGCTTGGGCTATTAAAATAGGTCTAGTTGTACTTGGTGCTGTATTATTCTTTATGGGTAAACCAGAAGAAGAAGAACTTCCTAAAGAAGAAACCGCTGAGTAAATTTCTCCATAAATAATTTTAGTATGTATTTTTTGCCAGAAGCTTTAGACAATTATATTGTTGCACATTCTGAGCAAGAGCCTGAGTTATTACAACAGCTTACACGAGAAACCTATCAAAAGGTATTGCAGCCTATTATGCTCAGTGGCCCCTACCAAGGGAGGGTACTGAGCATGATTTCTAAACTTATTAAACCAAAATTTATTTTAGAGTTAGGTACCTTTACTGGGTATTCTACGATTTGTTTAGCAGAAGGTTTAGCAGAAAACGGTCGAGTGCATACCGTAGATGTTAATGAAGAGCTCGTTGATTTTCAACGCAAATATTTTGATAAATCTGGTTTTGGGCAACAAATTATTCAGCATACAGGAAATGCGTTAAATATAATTCCGAAGCTAGATATCAATTTTGATTTGGTTTTTATTGATGCAGACAAACCTAACTATAGTAATTATTTTCATCTCATTATAGATAAATTAAATTCTGGCGGCATTATCCTTTCGGACAATGTATTGTGGCATGGAAAAGTCATAGAACCTCTGGACGAAAAGGACAAATCTACCAAAGCAGTTTTAGACTATAACACTTTACTTAAAAGTGATGATCGTATTGAAACTGTTTTGTTACCTATAAGGGATGGTTTAACCATTAGCAGAAAAAAATAATACAAACTAAACATGAAACTTAAAACACTAGCCAGATTAATAATTGTAATCTTTTTTGTGTTGAGTTGTAGCAAAAACTCAGAACAAATTGAATTAAAGCTTAGTTATGATATTGGTGATAAGCAGACTATAACTTCTACTACAGAAACAAGTAAAGGTACCCTGATGAGTATAAAAAATGTTATGGAAACTGATTTTGAAGTGACCTCTATAGAAAACAATGAGATAACTTTTAAGACTCGCGTTAATAGGATAATTACAGAAATGAAAATGGACAATGAGATCGAAAAATATGATTCTAACAAGGACATATCTTCTATGACAGGTGAAGAAAAAAGTATGCACTCAGAGTATCAAGATATTCTAGATGCTAAACTTAATATTATAATTGATGATAAAGGAAAAGTGACCAAGTCTTTTCATCATGATGACGGTAACTTATTCAATGAACCTGTAGTCGATATTAGACATTATTTTTTATCATTTCCTGATAATAAAGTAGGTGTTGGAAGCATCTGGCAAAATGAAAATACAAACCCAATAACTAACCAAAAAACGAAATCAACTTATAAAATAGAAGATATAACTAACAAAGAGATTATCATTTCAATTGATTTAAAAATTGCTGGTATGCCTGGATTACTTGGTGATAATTCTGCTACTGGTCATTACGTATTAAATAGAGCGAGCTGTAAACTGATAAAAGGCGCACTAGAAATGGATTTGCAAACTGGAGGAAGTGTAACCAATTCTTATATATCAATGTAGTAAAGCTTTCTTAAACAATAATTATTTGTTTCTTTTTATAGAACCAGAAAAGTCTTCAACTTCATCTTTTATTTTATTGACTTGCTGCTGAATGTCTTTAGCTGCATCAGTATCAATAATATTACTTTCCTTGGCACTTTTAGTAACTTCGTGCTTTATATCATTAGTAGCGTCTTTAAGCGTACGCATGCCCTTACCAAGACCACGAGCCACTTCGGGTAGTTTATCTGCACCAAAAACCAATACCACTATAAATAGTATAAACACAATTTCGGTACCGCCAATGAATAATAATGTAGGATGTTGCATCACAGTGCAAATATAGTTAGTTTATAAAAGATATTTACTAAGATTATCTGAATTAACTTAAAACAAAATACTGCTTTTCAATGACATTAGTTTAACCATAACTTTTATGTTCTCCCAAAGGCTTTTATTAAATGAATCTCATTAAAAAAGCCGACTCGTAAAAGTCGGCTTTTTATTATCAGTTTTACAGCAATTAGTCTTTGACCTTCTTATTCTTAAACTTATCAAAATCGCTTTCTTCAATTTCTCTTGGCCAAGAGTTGTTAGATGTGTCTACATCAGCAGTTTCTAAATCGGGATCTACTATAATCGATACTATTTCCTTTTCGCTAGCCACTGCTCTACTCACTTCTTTATCATTGAATCTCCAGATTTGAGCAGGATACGTCACTTTTTCTTTAGAACCATCTGAGTATTCATACTCTACAATTACTGGCATTACCAAACCTCCTGGTTTATCAAAAGTAACCTGATAGAAATATTTAGGCGATTTCTTCATGTTTTTTTGTTGCTCTGGAGTAAAATTGTCCATAATATACTCTTTAACCGTAGGCAAATCTTCAACAGAAGCAGCATCTTTCATAGCTTCATCATAGCCTTCTTCTCCTTCACCTATAAAATAAACTAAAGCATTAGGATCCATGTTATAACGCTCAGCTAATTTCTTTCCGTTTTCATTTGGTTTATTAGTAACAGCATATTTCTTAACTTCTTTAATACCAATGTCTGTATAATCTGTGGTATAGAACCAGCCTCTCCAAAACCAATCTAAATCAACTGCAGAAGCATCTTCCATAGTACGGAAAAAATCTTCTGGTGTTGGGTGCTTAAACATCCAGCGATTTGCATATTCTCTAAATGAATAATCAAAAAGTTCGCGACCCATAATGGTTTCTCTCAAGATATTCAACCCAGTTGCTGGTTTACTATAGGCATTACTACCAAACTGATAAGTATTTAAACCTTTGGTCATAATTGGCGCAATATAATCTTGATTGCCTCCCATATATCTGACAATATTTTTGGCTGGACCTCTGCGTGATGGATATTTGTCGTGTCCTGGAGACAATGCTGCAGGATACCACTCGCCAAAATCTTGCTCGGCAACATATTGCACAAATGTATTTAAGCCTTCATCCATCCATGTCCATTGACGCTCATCACTATTTACAATCATAGGAAAAAAGTTATGACCTACTTCGTGAATAATAACACTAATCATCCCATATTTTGTTCTATCTGAGTAATTACCATCTTTATCTGGTCGACCAAAATTATAACAAATCATAGGGTACTCCATTCCCATAGGAGCATGTACAGAAATTGCTTTATGGTAAGGGTAATCAAAAGTCATACGAGAATAAGACTTCAATGTACTTGCAACTGTTCTTGTAGACCATTGCTCCCATAAAGGATTCCCCTCCTTAGAATACATAGATACTGCCATAACATCTCTATCTCCAATCTTAACAGCCATCATATCCCAAATAAACTTTCGAGAAGTTGCAAAACCAAAATCACGTACCATCTGTGCAGAAAGTCTCCAGGTTTTTTTCTTGTCACTTTTAGTTTTTTCAGTTACCTCAGCTTCTTCTTGAGTTACAATCATTACAGGCTTATCGAAAGATTTTTTAGCCTTGTTATAACGTTTCATCATTTCTTTGGTAAAAACCTCATCTCTATTAGTTAAATAACCTGTACCATCTAAAATATGATCAGCAGGGACTGTAATATTAACATCAAAATCTCCAAATGGTAATGCAAACTCATCACGTCCCCAAAATTGAGAATTTTGCCAGCCTTCTACATCATTATATACTGCCATACGAGGATAAAATTGCGCCATTACATAGATTCTGTTATCATTTTCCTCAAAGTATTCATAACCAGAGCGCCCTCCATCCTTAACATGGTCATTAATATTGTACCACCATTTTATATTGAATGAAAATTTATCGCCTGTCTTCATTGCCTTCGGCAATTCTATACGCATCATAGTGCGATTAATCATATGAGGTAAATCTTTGCCGTTTACATCTTTAACATGCTCAATATTAAAGCCACCATCAAAGCGTTCTTTTAAGTAAGTTCTTGCTGCTCTCGAAGCTGATGCCGCAGGACGAATACCTGAGCTATTGATCAAAGGAGTCTTAGAATCTTTAGCACGCATGTTTTGGTCTAATTGAACCCAAAGGTATTTTAATTCATCTGGTGAGTTATTGGTATAAGTAATGGTTTCATTACCGAATAATTTGGCATTTACATCATCAATTTCAATATCCATTTTGTAATCAGCCTGCTGTTGGTAATATGCCGGACCTGGAGCACCAGAGCCTGTTCTAAACATATTAGGTGTTGCAAACTCATCATATAATTGTTTGAATTTGTTTTGATTGGTGTGACCAGGTTTACGTTCGGGCTTTATCTCGTTTTGAGCATAAGTACTTGCAGAAACAAAAAGTAAAGCACCAAAAACATACTTAAAAATCTTCATTGTTGTTAGTGTTTTTAAAAATGATGCCTAAAATAAGTATTTAACGTGGCTTTAAGAGATTTTTAATCAAAGTTTAACACGCATTTATCATTATCTGGAATGAGTAAAAAGCTTCTATTTCTATCGAGCATTTTAAGTCTTACAATATTTTGCTGTTCTGGGAATAAATCAAACAGCGCCCTATTAGCAACCTCTATGGATTTGATTTTAGAAATATTTTCGATCTCCAGATAACAATATGTAATATCATCTTTGTATTCCTTGCCTATAAAATTGAATCTTACTAAGCTTTCATTGACTTTTATTTTTAGCTTATCAGATAGATAGCGTGCCATGTAAGTATTAATAATCTTGGTATCGTTGTCTGGTGCTAATGTTATATTTTCATCGTAACGCTTGCGCAATAATTCTTCGAAATCGTCTATAAAAATTTGACTCATGATTTGAAGCGATTGCTGTTCTTTAATATATTCAATTTTTGTTACACTAACGTAATATTCGTGTTTTGTATTACTTGAAACCAGTACAGGTAGTATTAAAAGTGTTATTATGATTTGTAATGATTTCATCTTTATATTATATCTTTAATTAGCTAAACCCAAGAAGTGTTCCAAAGTTAATTTTTATCTTTAATTTTTCTATTCTCTCTGTAGGCTTTTAATTTTTGTTTCAAATATTCAAGCAACTTTATGTCATTTTTTTCTTTACAAAGCTCTAGAAAACTATCATCTTCTTGACAAAACAAAAAATACTCGTTTCTTAAATTGAGTGCTAATGTATCCTTTTCAAAAATAGTAAACTCATAATCTATTCTTAATCTATTGATACATTTATCTCGATCATCTAATTCTACAATTTCTTGGAGTTTTTTTGTTCTTCCACTAATTTTATTGAGTAGCTTATGGAAATTCACACCTACTCCACCTCCAAAAGGCCCGCCAGATATTGAGAGAATGTCTGGTCCTCCATCTGCGTCAAATAATTTTCTTTCATTCTGTGTAAGTGGCAAATTTGTATTTCCTGGAATACCCAGATCATAGAAATTAATTTCTGTTTTTGCATCTGAATTTTCTAAGTCAGACTCTAAACTTCCTGTTAAGATTTTACCAACAATGACTTCATCTAGTTCGTTAATTTTTTCAATAAGTAGTACTGAAAAATTACCCAAAATCTCCATGGGTTGTGTCACAATAACTTCTTTAGATTGATATTTTAAGCCAGAAATAAATAAAGTGTCAGAAGCTTTAGCTATGATCAAAAAACTCCCGTCTTCATTAGAGATTGCATATTTTAATGCTGTCTTATTTAATATATGAATACCCTCAACATCTCCATCAGCAATAAGTTGTCCTTTGAGTTCTTTACGCTGTGCTTGAGATAAAAAAACAGATAGTATCGCAATAAGACCACATATTAAATTAGTCTTTTTCACTTATATTTTTTAGGAAGGATTTACTTAATTCTGTGATACGTTCTAAAAACTGCATTTCTTTATCTTCTTGGAACAATTCTTCTTTTATACCTTGTATTTCAACATAGTCAATAAAGGCTTCTATCTGGTCTAAAGGAATATTGAAATTAACATGAATATAATTAATACTATACTTATCTAATGCTTCTTTAAATGGTGTTCTCTCAATCGCTTTCTCTTCAGAAGTCTTAGTTCCATTTTTATCAACATCTACAACTTGACTCACAATAAAACCTGCAAGATTAACTATATTAAGCATATTCTCCACTCTAGGGTTGTATTCATTAAAAGCTAAATTATCTGCCTTGGTTTTAAAATCTGGTGAAAAATCAAAATCTTCAATATGGTCTAAGCCAAAGTACACATCATCCAGACTTACATTATATGTTCTTACATTTTCTAAATCTGCACCTAAATTACCTGTTAATCCAAATGGTAAAATAACTACTTCGTCTAATTTATTGACTTCTTCTACAAGAATAACGGTTAAATTTTTAGACTTTATGATATCGTCAGTAATTGTAACTGTAAAATCCTGAAACTGCAATGCTCCAAATTCTACAATATCATTAACAGCTACCTTAATATTAAATTCCCCTTTTTCGTCTGTAACGGTTCCTTTATTTGAAGATGTGTTGTAAACCGTAACTCCCTCTTTATCTTCTGAAGCAACAATTATTCTACCGCTAATAGACGTTCTTTCGATATCCTGTCCATAAATGTTAATAACAAAAAAACTAAGTAAAATAAATGTGATTTTTTTCATGTTGGTGGTATTGACTTATAAAGTTCGCTTATATTCTTTAAATTTCACAAAAAATTGCTGATAAATCTTTGTTAAATCATTACTGTACATATCACTTGTAATAATTATTTTTACAAAAAATATTATATTTTGAAATCAATACTAATTGCAAGTACTTCGACAGTTCATGGAAGTGGTTACTTAGAATACCTTTTAGAAGAATTAAAAGTTCATTTTAAATCTGCAGACGAAATTTTATTTATTCCTTATGCCAGACCTGTCGGTATTTCTCATGATTCGTATACTAAAATTGCAGCCAAAGCCTTTAAATCCATAGGGAAAACAGTGAAAGGCTTACATGAATATAAATACCCCAAAAAAGCTATTGAAAGTGCTCAAGGTATTTTTACAGGTGGCGGCAATACTTTTGTTTTGGTCAATCAATTATACAAAAATGACATTTTGGTTTCTATAAAAGAGTCTATAGCCAAAGGTATACCATATTTAGGCACAAGTGCTGGTAGTAACATTTGTGGATTAACCATAAACACTACTAATGACATGCCTATTGTTTATCCTCCAAGTTTTAAAACGCTAGGCTTAGTGCCTTTTAATATCAACCCTCATTATTTAGATCCAAATCCCAATAGCACACATATGGGTGAAACAAGAGAAACTCGTATTAAGGAGTTTCATGCCTTTAATACACAACCCGTTGTTGGATTACGTGAAGGAAGCTGGATTGAAGTCAATAGAAATAGCCTAACACTAAAAGGTAAGTTAGATGCTAGAATATTTGAATATAACAAAGCCCCTTATGAATTACAAACAAACTCAGACCTAGGATTTTTGAAATGAATTTAAATATTTCTATAGAAATGATAGCCTAAAATTTCATAACCTTCGTTATAGTAAAATTTATGTGAAGGATAATTTTGCACGTAGGTATTTAACTCCATAGAATTACAACCTTTTCCTTTAGCATAAGTATAAATCCAATCCATAAATTGCTTACCAAGCCCTTTGCCCCTATATTCAGGTTTTATATAGACATGATCTAATTCTACAGATTTGCCAGCATAATGTCTGGTACAAAACCATAAACCCGTAACACCTATAACCTTATCCTTATCAAAAATAACAGCACACTCATAATTTTGATCTTTCATTTCATCAAAACGCAATTTTAAAATAGCCTTATCCACTCTACCTTCATTAAGTTCGTATACCAAAGGAATTATAATATCTAAATCTTCATTGGGTATAATTTTAAAAAGACAATTCATATTATAGTAATTTAAGAACAATAAAATTAAAGGAATTAAATCATTTTCTCTGAAGTGAGCTTGATGAAATTTTTCATTTTTAAAAGTAAAACCAATGACTTTTCAATAAAAATTGTGTCAAACTTTTGTAAATTGAACCAACTAAGACAATTATTATGAGAAGAGGTAATTTTAAAGTCCGAATTTTTATTTTTATAGCTATTGCTGCATTTGCTTATTTAAGAAAGTGTAGTCAAGAAGAAATAAACCCTTATACGGGTAAAAAACAAGCTATTTCATTGTCTCCGCAAGAGGAAATAGCTATTGGTTTGCAGAGCGCACCTGGTATGGCTCAACAACACGGAGGCTTACATCCTAATAACGAGTATCAGGCATTGGTAGATAATATTGGTAATAAATTAGTAAATAGAAGCGTCGCTAAAGAGACACCATACAAGTACGAATTTCATTTATTAGCAGACCCAAATACTATTAACGCTTTTGCTTTACCTGGTGGACAGATTTTTATTACCTATGCCTTGTTTTCAAGATTAGAAAACCAAGATCAGCTGGCAGGAGTTTTAGGTCATGAGATAGGTCATGTTTTAGGAAAACATTCTAACGAACGTATTACTAATGCCAACTTTTGGAAAGTTTTAGCTATGGGAAGCTCGGCTATAGACATGGGAGGTATAGCACAACAATATGGGCAAGGTCAACTCTTAAAAAATGGTAGAGGTGATGAATTAGAAAGTGATGAACTTGGAGTACAGTTTATGATCGAAGCGGGTTACAATCCCGAAGAAATGATAGGGGTGATGCAAATCTTAAAAGCTGCTGCTGGTCCTAATCGTGTACCTGAGTTTCAAAGTACACATCCAGATCCAGAAAATAGGATAGAAAAAATTAGAGAGGCGATTAAAAATTACAAATACAAAAAAGCGTCTTAATTTCTTAAGACGCTTTATACAAATTAACTAACTCAAATTAATTGTCTTTAATTAGACGGTTTTCTTTTAAATCTTTTCAAAAACTGTGCCGCTTCTGTTGCATTAGATTTTTCTGCATGTCTTAGTGCTGTATAACCTAAATCGCAAGATGCGTGTACATCTGCTCCAGCTGTCACTAAAATTTTAATAAGTTCTACACGGTTAAACTTGGCTGCATAATGTATTGGTTTCATACCGTTAGATTTAGCATTAACATCTGCACCAGCTTTAATAAGTTTATTTACCTCTTCTACATTACCTGTTGCAACTGCTTTACATAAAGGACTAATTTCTAATGTTTTAACAGTTACATCATTAGCTTGTGGAGCTAAAATATCGTTTGTTGCATTTAAATTACTAATTGAAAAGCCCAATGCTAAGGCTAAAATTACTGCTGATTTTCTCATGATGAAAGAATTTAAATTTTAATTGATTGTTTTTTGATTATATTAAAGAGACGAAATAATCTTTAAAGTGTTACACTAAAAAAAGTTATATAACATACATTTAACGTTTAAACAACAAATCTGTTAATACTTTCACAAAAACACATATTACGTTAACATTCAGAATATCAAGGCTTAAAAAAGGAATAATACCCTAAATTTTATGTATTCAAATTGTTACACGATTCTCTTATCTTTGATAACCAAAATAATTTAACATGAACAAAAAGGTTATTTTAATGATCTTAGATGGTTGGGGGAAATCACCTGATCCAAAAGTTTCTGCCATAGATAATGCTCAAACTCCATTTATAGATTCACTTTACACCAAATATCCAAGTGCAAGTTTACGCACAGATGGCTTAAATGTAGGTTTACCTGAAGGCCAAATGGGGAATAGTGAAGTGGGGCATATGAACTTAGGAGCTGGAAGAATTGTGTATCAAGATTTAGTAAAGATAAATCTTGCTGTAAAAAACAAAACACTTCAAGAAGAGCAAATATTAAAGGATGCTTTTCAATATGCAAAAAGTCATAACAAAAACATTCATTTACTGGGTTTGGTAAGTGATGGTGGTGTACACTCGCACATAAATCATCTTTTTGGGTTACTAGATGCTGCTAGTGATTTTGGATTAGAAAATATATATGTTCATGCTTTTACAGACGGAAGAGATGTAGACCCAAAATCTGGATATGGCTTTATTTCTGAATTAGAAGACCATTTAAATAAAACTACAGGTAAACTCGCAACTGTTACTGGTCGCTACTACGCAATGGATAGAGATAAGCGTTGGGAACGTGTAAAACTAGCCTATGATGCCATTGTTAAAGGCGAAGGTGAACAAACTCAAAATGTTTTAAAATCTATACAGCAAAGCTATAAAGATGATATCACTGATGAGTTTATAAAACCTTTAGTTATAGTTAATGATAATAATAAACCAACAGCATTAGTAAATGAAGATGATATTATCATCTTTTTTAACTTTAGGACAGATAGGGGAAGGCAACTGACTCAGGCTTTGTCACAGAAAGATTTTCATGAGTACAATATGCACAAACTCAATCTATACTATATCACTATGACTAATTACGATGATAGCTTTGAGGGTATCAATGTGGTGTTTAACAAAGATAATTTATCTGAAACACTCGGAGAAGTCTTAGAAAAACACCATAAAAAACAAATTAGAATTGCCGAAACTGAAAAATATCCGCACGTAACATTTTTCTTCTCTGGAGGTCAAGAAGAACCTTTTAAAGGAGAGACAAGAATATTAAGAAACTCACCAAAAGTTGCGACTTACGATTTAAAACCAGAAATGAGTGCCTATGAGTTATGTGATGCCCTAATTCCCGAATTACAAAAAGGAGAGGTAGATTTTGTCTGTCTTAATTTTGCCAATGGTGACATGGTTGGTCACACAGGTGTTATGGAAGCTGCTATTAAAGCCTGCGAAGCTGTTGATCAATGTGTGAAAAATGTAGTTACCACAGCATTAGATAACGATTACACAACTATACTAATAGCCGATCATGGTAATTGTGAAACCATGATTAACCCAGATGGTTCTCCACATACAGCGCATACAACTAATCCAGTGCCTATTATTTTAATCGATAAAGATTTGAAAGACATAAAGGACGGAATCCTCGGAGATATTGCACCAACAGTTTTAAAATTAATTGGTATTGCTCAGCCAGAAAGCATGACGCAACATAGCCTTGTTTAAATTTGTTAAAGTTGTACATTTGTCCAATAATTGAATTGATAGCATGAATTTTCAAGATAGATTAATAATAGCTGTAGATTTTGATGGTACCATTGTTGAAGATGCATATCCAAAAATTGGAAAGACTCGCATTTTTGCTTTCGAAACCTTAAAACGTTTACAACAAGATGGCCATAGACTTATACTCTGGACTTATAGAAGTGGTACAAAGTTGCAAGAAGCCGTGGATTTCTGTAAAGAAAACGGTATTGAGTTTTATGCTGTAAACGCTAGTTTCCCTGAAGAAAAATTTGATTATACCAGAAGTCGAAAAATCCATGCAGACCTATTCATTGATGACCGAAACATAGGCGGTATTCTTGGTTGGGGTGAAGTCTACCAAATTATTACTAACGAAAAACCAAATATAAAAAACACCAGAAAAAAATGGTGGCAATTTTAATCATCTTTTTTACTAAATCATTTCAAAATAAGCCTTATTAATAGCTTCTCTGTGATCTGGGTGAGCTATTTCAACAAGTGCTTTTACGCGTTCTTTTATTGTTTTTCCAAATAAGTTAGCAATTCCATATTCTGTTACCACATAATGTACGTGAGCTCTGGTGGTTACAACACCAGCTCCTGTTTTTAAAACAGGTACTATTCTGCTTATTCCCTTTCGAGTTACAGAAGGTAATGCAATTATTGCTTTACCTCCTTGACTTAATGATGCACCTCTAATAAAATCCATTTGCCCACCAACGCCAGAATACATACTAGAACCTATAGAATCTGCACAAACCTGACCAGTAACATCAATTTCTATAGCAGAATTAATAGCTACCATTCTTGGGTTTTGTTTTATATATGATGTATTATTTGTATAATTTGAGGCACGCATTTCTACAAAAGGATTATCATCAACATAATCATACAAACGTTTAGAGCCAATTAAAAAAGTGGTTAAGGCTCTTCCTCTATTAATCTTTTTATAATTGCCATTAATTACATCACTTAAAATTAAGTCAATAACACCATCAGAAAACATCTCAGTATGCAAACCAAGATCTTTATGATTTGTTAACCTTGTTAAAACTGCATTTGGTATAGACCCAATACCCATCTGCAAAGTGCTTCGATCTTCAATTAAACTCGCAACATAATCACCTATTTTACTTTCTATTTCAGATGGAACAGACATTTCCATAGTTGGTATCTCATCATCGCATTCAACAAAATAATCAATCTCTGTATAATGAATAATACCTGCCCCATGAGTACGTGGCATCTTCTTATTGATTTGCGCTATAACAGTTGTGGCATTATCAATAGCAGCCAATGTCGCTTCTACAGAAACTCCAAGTGAGCAATAACCGTGTTGATCTGGAACAGAAACATGAATTAAAACTACATCTAGATTAATAATATTTTCCTTAAACAAACGTGGCACTTCACTCAAAAAAACTGGCGTATAAGATCCATTACCAGCTTTTAAAGTATGCCTAACATTTTTACCAATAAAAAAGGAGTTAACATGAAAACTATCCTTTAGCTTTACATCTGCATATGGAGCTTCACCTTCGGTATGCAATTGACAAATCTCAACATTTCTCAATTCTTCATGTCTTGCAGACATTGCTTTAATAAGAGATTGTGGTGCTGCAGCTGCAGCTTGTATATATATTTTATCCTTAGATTTTATAATTTCTACTGCTGCTTCTGCGCTAACTGTTTTATACATTTTATGTGTTTTAGGCTACAAACTTACTTCTTAAAAAATACAAAAAAACTGTTATTTATCATGTTTTTATGGTATTTTAAAATTGTTATAATTACCTATCTTTGCCACTTAAGTTTAATGTTATGATTATTGTAAAAACCAAGGAAGAAATTGAATTAATGCGCCAAAGTGCTTTAGTTGTATCCAAGACTTTAGGCATGTTAGCAAAAGAAGTTAAAGAAGGAGTTACAACTAATCACTTAGATACTATTGCAGAAACCTTTATAAGAGATCATGGAGCTGTCCCAGGGTTTAAAGGCTTATATGATTGCCCCTCTACATTACTGTGTAGTGTTAATGAGGCTGTAGTGCATGGTTTACCAACTGATGTTCCATTAAAAGATGGAGACATTGTTTCTATTGACTGTGGTGCTTTGATGAATGGTTTTTATGGTGACCACGCCTATACTTTTGAAATAGGTAATGTTGATGAAGACACCAAAAAATTAATAAAAATCACTAAAGAATCACTTTATATTGGTATTGATAAATTACGAATTGGTAATCGTGTTGGTGATGTCGGTTATGCTATTCAACAATATTGCGAATCTCATGGTTATGGTGTTGTTAGAGAGTTGGTAGGTCATGGTATAGGTCGTAAAATGCACGAAGACCCAGAAATGCCAAACTACGGTAGACGTGGTAGAGGTAAAAAGTTTATTGAAGGTATGGTCGTTGCTATAGAACCTATGATAAATATGGGAACTCATAAAGTGAAACAATTAAAAGATGGCTGGACCATAGTGACGCAAGATGGAAAGCCAAGTGTTCATTTTGAGCACGACATAGCTATTGTAAATGGCCAACCAGAAATTCTTTCAACGTTTGCCTATGTACATGAAGCCTTAGGTATAATTTCTGATGAAGAAGACAAGTTTAGACAAGATACTTTAGTATTATGATAGTTGACCAACGCATATTAGATATTGAACCAAGAGAAATCATTAAAGGTTATAACGCAAGGTTTTTACACACTGATACACTTACAATTGCCTTTTGGGAAGTTGAGCCAAATGCAGAATTACCGATGCACAATCATGTACACGAGCAAGTATCTCAAATACTTGAAGGCGAATTTGAAATGACCATTAATGGTATTACTAAAATCCACAAACCAGGTTCTATTGTAGTGATTCCTTCTAACGTAGAACATAAAGGAAAAGCCATAACAGCTTGTAAAATTCTCGATATCTTTAGTCCGGTCAGAGAAGATTATAAATAATTACTATTGAAATCAATTTTCAAATTTTTCCTAAACCTATTTCCAAGACCTTTATTAATAAGGTTAAGCTACCTAATCAAACCTGTATTAGAGTTTTTTTTAAGAGGTAATAAGTATACAGATCCAATAGATGGCAAAGGTTTTAGAACTTTTTTACCTTATGGTTATGGTCAACAAAGACCAAATGTGTTATCACCCTCTACCCTTTCACTAGAAAGACACAGGCTACTTTGGTTATATCTTAAAAATGAAACTCATTTCTTTTCAGAACCTTTAAAGGTGTTGCATTTTGCACCAGAGCAATGCTTTTTAAAACGTTTTAGAGAATTAAAACATCTCGATTATACAACAACAGACTTATTGTCCCCTATTGCAGATGTAAAAGCAGACATATGTGATCTTCCTTTTAAGGATAACACCTATGATGTTATACTCTGCAATCATGTTTTAGAACATATACCAAATGATACCAAAGCCATGCAAGAGTTATATCGTGTTATGAAACCAGGTGGTTATGGGGTTTTTCAGATTCCACAAGATTTGAATAGAGCTACAACTTTTGAAGATAATACAATAACTGATAAAGCTGAACGCACTAAAGTCTTTGGTCAGTATGATCATGTAAGAGTTTATGGTAGAGATTATTTTGATAAACTACGTGCAATTGGCTTCAAGGTTGAAGAAGTTGATTATACATCTCAACTTATAGATAGTGACATTGATAAGTATCGCTTGGCCAAAGGAGAAATTATTCCTGTGGTATATAAATAAAAAGCCACACCAAAAACGAACAAAGGTGCAACTTTATATATAGGGATTAATAGTACTTGTAAGACACTAAGTATTTAAAAAAGTCACAAATATTTAGTCAGGAAAATTGTTTAAGTTTAAAGTTTCAAGTTCGCTCTTATCATTTTCAAAAATTATAAAAACTTTAAACTCTGAATGCGATTGAAGAAAGTGTTTAATATTTTCGATTCCCATAGCTTGAAAAGCTGTTGCATAAGCATCAGCAGTCATACAATCTTTAGCTATTACTGACACACTCAAAACATTGGTTTTTGTAGGATAGCCAGTTTTTGTATTGATGATATGCGCATAACGGTTACCGCTTTCATCTGTTTTAAATTTCCTATAAGTGCCAGAAGTTGCCATAGCTTCATCTTTTAAAGTTATGGCTTTATATACGGATTGTTGTCCATCAAAACGAGGTTCGTCCAAACCAACACGCCAAGGTGATTTCTTTTCTACATTTTTACCACTGACCCTAACTTCCCCTCCAATTTCTACCAAGTAATTGTCCACCATTTTACTTTCTAAAAACTCAGCTATAACATCTAAACCATAACCTTTAGCAATAGCATTAAATTCTATATAGAATTCTTTTGGTTTTTTTAATGCATTACCAACTAAGCCTATACGATTTAACCCTACATATTGCATCAGGCTGTCTATCGTTGTGCTATCCGTAAGAAATTTATTTTTTTCGGCACCAAAACTCCAAGCATTTACTACATTACCTATTGTAGGATCAAAAACCCCTTCAGTACTTCTGTAAATCTCCTTCGATGCTTTAAATACTCGCTTAAAATGATGGTCGACTTCGATATCTTCATTATTATTTAATCTGGAAATATCAGAATCTGGAATGTATGTTGAAAGCGATTGATTAACTATCGAGAATAAACTATCAAATTGTTTGGTGTAATTTATATTCTCATCAGAAAAATATTGAATATTAAAACTTGTACCAAAAACAGGACCTGATAGCTTCACTAATTCTGGCTGCTTTTTATCTTCTTTGCAACATATGCATACTATTGCGATAAGAAATAAAACCATTAATTTTTTCATAGTCTATTTTGATTTCGACTAGGTTTTCGGCTTTTCATACTAAGACTTTATCTACCTGATATCTGAAGATTAATTTAAATTCATTTCTATAACTTGAATACCATTATATTCAATCAAATATTCTTCGTTTAAGTAAATAGACAAATCTTCACCTTTAGGATTACCTAGACCTACGCCTGCATATAATACTTTTGCATCTTTTTCAAAAGCGTGTTTTTTAAATGTTTCCATCCAAACTATATCGTAATTATTTGGATTTTCAGGTAAGATTACAGTTCTAACTATTACAAAATAGTATTGGTTATTTTTATCTATACATACAAACTGAGGATGGCGTTTGAGCTTACTATTTATGGCAACAAACTCAAAGCCACGTGCTTCTAAATCCTTACCGACATGGTTCATGGCAAGATTATGTACTTCTTGAGGAGTAAGAGGTTTGCTCATATGACTTGGTCTTTCGACTACGCTTAAGATAGACTTTAGCAGTTAAATTTAATTCATACAAAAATACAATATTGCTTTATAAATATAAAGTAGATATTGACTTCTCAGAAATGACAAGAATTACTTAAATCGTACATATTTGGCGCTACCAAAGGTATAATTTGAAACAGGAATAACAGCATTATCTTCTAATTGATACCAGGGCGAAATATTAGAATTCTCTAGATTCTTAACAAGGTGTACACTTTGTGCAGGTGTATTACCCTGAAACAACAAAAACAGCTTTTCACCTTTATCATTTATTACTTCATCACACAACATTACAATATGACCTGGACTTCCTCCTTTAATAAGCATATCACCTATTTTTAAATCTTTAGATTTTAAAGATTTTAGCTCGTTATAAAGCGAAAGTGTTCCAGAGTACATATAAATAAGATTCAGATATCGATAGAAGTTTTCTTTTGTATCATTGACTTGAGCTGTTTTATGAAATGAAACTTTATTACCACTAATCTTAGGACGATAGCCTTCTGCATATTTATTCCAAGAGCAATAATGTCCTGAAGTAAAATTGAAGCCTATTTCATCCTTTCTATTATTATCCCATAGGTATTCGCTTCTAATTCTTATTAATGCATCTGCACATTGTTGTAGTCCGTTTTTAGGCACTGGAATTTCTAAAATCCCTATGTGTCCACCTTGCCAAAAATATTCAGAATCATCGTAGTTGACGATCTTACTTCCATAAGGTTTTAGCTTGTAATTTCTAAGATAATCTTCAAAACTTCCTTTAGGGTAAAACGAGCGTTTATAGCCCTGAGGAATATTAACCCGAGACTTTATAGTAAGACTATCTTTATTGATAAGACTTGGTGTTTTAACAATAGCTGTTGCTTTATCTATAACCTTTTCAATAGGTTTAAACTGAAAAGCCAAAGCTACAACTGCAACAGATATCAATAAAATTAGTAGTATTTTCTTCATAACCACTACAACGAATAAAACTTAGGATTTGTTATACAGACCATGAATTTATGTAACTTTAGCATGCCATGAAAACTAAATTTATACTGTTTATATATGTTTTGTTTTTTTTATTTAGTTGTAAAAACAAAATTAATCTACCCGACCCTCTTGAGGCTGGTTGGAAAGACAAATCTGTATGTGAAGTTATAGAAGATAACCCAAAAATAAGAGTGCTAAAATGCACTTTTAAACCAGGTGTTGGTCACGAAAAACATTATCACAATCCACATTTTGGTTATACACTTTCTGGCGGAACTTTTAGAATAACTGACGCTTCTGGGACTCGCGAAGTTGATGTTCCTACGGGGTATACTTTTAGTAAAGATAAAATCTCCATACATGAGGTTTTAAATATTGGTGAAACCACAGCTGTTTTTTTGATTACTGAATACAAATAAAATATAGTTTATTAGTTTATAACTGGCATAATAAGTTATGATAAAGCAAAAGACAAGGTATAATTCATTGCTCTATTATTTTAACGATTAATCTTAAAATTTTTAGTATTTAAGCAATATTTGATAGCTTTACCAGAATATACTCTGTTAAATTAGTTAAAACAGAAAAAATTAATTGAGGCAGTTTTGAGTAACTTAACCACATACCAACAATTTTTCACCTTCAAAAAGATATATATTCTTGTATATATGTTTTTTGGTACTCTTGCCCTATTTTCACAAAATGCCGAAACTGAAAATTGGTATTTTGGTGACTTTGCTGGTTTAAACTTTGCCCCTACTGAAGATCCTAATATCTTATCTAATTCTGATATGATTGCACCCGCTGGATGCGCCAGCATTTCTAGTATTAGTGGAGAGCTCCAGTTTTATACCAATGGTATAGACATTTGGAATAAAAACCATTTTATTATGGATAATGGCTCTGGTCTTTTTGGATATGAAGAAGCCACGCAAAACTCAATCATAATACCGATTGCGGATATACAAGGGCAATATTATGTTTTTACTGTGGGTTTTGGCGGTCTATACTATTCTATTGTAGATATGAACCTAAATGGCAATTTAGGAGCTGTTACCCAAAAAAATATTCCTCTTATCCCAAGACCCAATATGGGTAAATTATCCGCTGTGCATCATGCAGATGGGCAATCTATTTGGGTGATGTCTACCAGAAAAAATGTAGATAATGAGTTTACATCTTTTACCGCCGTTAAGGTTAATACCGATGGCACCATTGAAGATACTGTAGTATCTGACGGTCTGGCCTTTAGAGCTGTTACCGAAGGAGTCTTAGTATTTTCACCTAATGGCGAAAGAATGGCCTGTAGCAACTATTTACCAGCTAGCCTAACAGACCATATTTTAATATTCGATTTTGATAATCAAACAGGAGTTGTAAGCAATAGAAGGAATCTTTTAACATCGCTTACGTTTTTCGAAGTCATTTCTGCAAATGGCTTAGCATTTACAAGAGATTCAGAATACTTGTATGCAACTCTTATTAAGCAAGGGTTCTTAAATGTGGCTGAAGGCACTGTATCTGTTCCTGAAGGTTACAATACGTCTAACCTTATATATGAATATGATTTAAATATTTTAAGCCCTCAAGAATATTATACTTTACATTACGAACAATTTAGAGAAGGGTTTCCTGGTGCGCTTCAGTTGGCCAAAAATGGTAAAATTTATAGAGCACTCCCAAAAAACACAGACGAAGGAACCAATTTTTTAGGAACAGCATACAACCCGGATATCTCTACTGTTAGTTCTACTTACGATCACAACTCCATAGATTTAAGCCCAGATAATGTGCGGCTTGGGCTTCCTAACTTTATTCAATCTCATCTTAGAACCCGGATTCTCACAGAAAATATATGTTTAAACGAAGAGCTACCTTTTGAAGTTGACACCTATGCAACAATAACTGCTGCCCAATGGGATTTTGGTGACGGAACTACATCAAATGAAATAGCACCAACCCATGTCTTTACCGATAGTGGCATATATGATGTCTCAGTAACCATAACGGTAAATAACCGACCGATATCCACGACAAAAAAGATTGAGGTCTACGCACTTCCAGAGTTACTTCCAGACCTTGAACTTATTAATTGCGATACGGATACTGACGGTATTTCTGTCTTCAATTTGTTTAATATTAGGGAAAGTATTACAAATCCAGACCTACAAGAGCAGTTGATATTCTATGAAACTCTTAATGATGCCGAGCAAGATACTAACCCAATAGACAATCCTATTAACTATACAAATACAACTGTAAACCAAGAAGTCTTTGTTAGAGCAATTAATGAAAACGAATGTTATTCTATAAGTTCCTTTTTTCTGAATACCGTTTTTGTAGAGCTTACCAACATCCCCGATTTTTATACATGCGAAAACTCTGACGACATAGTTGGTGATGGCAATGGTACGTTTGACTTAGATAATATATCTAATACCATAAGAATCGCTCAAGGGTTCCCAAGTTCTACAACTTTAGATTATTACCTCAATCTTGAAGACGCATTAACTTCACAAAATAGTATCAACCCGAGTTATACAACAAGCTCAACCACCCTATGGGTCAGAGCAGAGTCCGTTGATGTTGAGTGCTCTGGAGTTGGCCCTGTAAATCTTATTGTAAATGACACTCCTGTTATTGGAATTGATGATTTTTATACATTTTGTCGCTCCGAGGGATTTACGCTTTTAGGTGATACCAGTAACGATAGTTTTGAATGGTTAAATAGTGAAGGGGAAGTAGTCTCTACGCTTCAAGAATTATTTACCGACACAGAAGGTACATATACGTTAATCGTATACAAAACACAAAACGGTATTGAATGCTCTAATTCTAAATCATTTACAATAACACAAGTTGCAGCACCAGAATTTCTAAACATAGAGACAGACTTAGATTATAATAACAATACCATTACAATTACTATGGAGGGTGATGGTAGTTACGAATTCTCTCTAAATAATATCAATTATTTTGGAAACTCAAATCAATACACATTCTATAATGTAGAATCGGGAATTCAGACCATATATGCAAGAGATACCGACCAATGTAATCCTGAAATTTCTCAAACTCTATACCTTATCGGATATCCAAAGTTTTTAACACCCAACGATGATGGTGTCAACGATTATTGGCAAATTAAAGGTTTAGTAGAAAACACTTATAAATCTATACGGATTTTTGATAGATATGGTAAACTCATTACCGAACTAAATCCTTCTAACGGATTGCGGTGGGACGGCAGATTTAATAATGTTATAATGCCAAGTAACGACTATTGGTTTAGAGTTGAGTTTTTAGATGGTAATGTAACAGTTGGTCATTTTAGCCTTAAAAATTAAGGTAAAAAGAATCTAAAAATACTATGTTTTTACTGCTTATTATATAAAAGCTCCAGTTAAAAAATACTATAACCAAATATTAGTCCTAGATTATCATAATCAGAGTCTAAACTCAAAAAATCATTAAACATTGTTAGTTTTCTAGTAGTTTGATATCTAATCTCTATACTATATTTATTATTGTATTTATACCCAAAACCAAATGCAAAATTATTACCAGAGTCTATACGCAAATCTAAATTAGAATCAAATTTCGATTTATCACTATTTACATCAACAACATAAGAACCATTAATAAAAAGTTTAGAACTTTTATTTAAGTGCAAATAATGTCTAATCCCAATAGGTATTTCGATAGAACTATAATCTACAGTTACCTTATCTACAGCATCTCCCTCTAATTCCGACTTATAGTTTTGGTATGTAGGTTCAATTATAATTGCCCATTTATTGGCATTGAAGCCCATAACGAATTCAAATTCAATACCAAACCTAAATGATAATTCATTATCAAAATCATATGTTCTTGTAGAGATAAAATCCTTATCTACAAATATGGACGAAGAGTTAATTCCTGGCCGTATAGTTAAATTTATAAAATCTCTCTTCTTATTTTTTTCAAAGTTTTTAAACTCGTTATTATTACATTCATTATATTCTACAAAAAATTTGATTAACTCTTTTTGATTATAATCAACCCTTTCAAATTTTTGCATTTTAAAGCTTGGGCATTTAAAATTAGTATATAATTGTTGTTTATATCGCTCATTTGTTAATATATTACCGTCTTTATTATAATATTTTTTGAAGATTAGTTGCTCAATATCTAAGCTATCAGTAGAATAAAAAAATCGTCTTAACGGCCCATTTTCATACACATACAAGCTAGCTTTACCGTCAACCAAAACTTTTAAAAACAATTCTTTTTCTTCAAATATTGGTGTTCTTACACCATTCATTCGAGATAAATCCTTTTTAGAAACATCTACATTAACTAATCTTCTTATATATTTTGATACGTCATAAATACCAAATTCTTTAACTGTTCTAATCGATTTAAATTGCTTATTTGCAGACTCTGTTAACTTATATTCAAATTCTGAAGGATTATTTTGCCATCCAATGTTTTTTATTAAACATTCGATTTTTTGATCAGAGTTGTCAATAAAGTATCCCTTTTCAAATTTAACCTGTGAATAACAACTTAAACTTAAAATAGTTAAGCATAACAAAAAGTATTTTTTCATGAAGAATGATATAAATATTAATAAAATTTGCGGGTAGTGTAAACTAAAAAATCAATATATGCGATATCAATTTTTTAAACATGTTGATAGGGCTATTTTACTTATATTATTTTAAATTAAAAAATCTAAGTGTATCTATTTTGATGAAATTTATAGTGTATAATTTAAATTAATATTTAAGAAACTTTTCTTTTAAATTACAACACTAAAAAAGCCAACGTCTTTTACGTTGGCTTTTTATATTTTAAACCTTCTGTTTTTATCCTCCAAAGTCATCAAATCTAATATGTTCATCTGGGATACCAAAATCTTCACCCATTTTCTGAACAGCTTGGTTCATTAATGGTGGTCCGCAAAAGTATAATTCTATATCTTCAGGAGCTTCATGATGATTTAGGTAATTGTCTATTACACAATTATGAATAAACCCAACAAATCCATCGCCTGATTCGTCATTTATGTCTGATTTAACTTTCCAATTATCTTCTTCTAAAGGCTCAGAAAGTGCCATATAGAATTTAAAATTAGAGAAGTCTTTTTCTAGTGCTCTAAAATGATCTATGTAGAATAGCTCGCGTTTAGAACGCCCACCATACCAATAGGTTACTTTACGACCAGTTTTAATTGTTTTGAATAAGTGATATAAATGCGAACGCATCGGTGCCATACCTGCGCCACCACCAACATAAAGCATTTCACTTTCTGATTCGTTGATAAAAAATTCACCATAAGGACCAGAAATTACTACTTTATCTCCAGGCTTTTGTGCAAAAATATAAGATGACGCCACACCTGGATTAACATTCATCCAGGCGTTCTTAGAGCGATCCCATGGCGGAGTCGCAATACGAACATTCAACATAATTTCACGCCCTTCAGCTGGGTAAGAAGCCATAGAATAAGCACGCTCTACAGTTTCGGTATTCTTCATCACTAGAGGCCAAAGCCCAAATTTATCCCATTCTGCTTGAAACTTATCTGGTGTTTCGTGCTCTTCTGGATGCGCTGTAATATCTATATCAGAATATTTTATTTCACAAGGAGGAATTTCAATCTGTATATATCCACCAGCTTTATAGCCCATATCCTCAGGAATCTCAACAACAAATTCCTTTATAAAAGAAGCTACATTATAGTTACGTACAACTGTGGCTTCCCATTTCTTAATACCAAATACTTCTTCAGGAATAGTAATCTCCATATCTTGCTTTACTTTAACCTGGCAAGATAAGCGTGCCCCACTTGCTAATTCCTTACGAGAAAAATGAGGGGTTTCGGTTGGTAGCGCTTCACCCCCACCTGATAAAACATGGCATTCACATTGAATACAAGTTCCACCACCACCACATGCAGATGGTAAAAATATTTTATTTCCGCCTAAAGTAGATAATAATGTACTTCCTGAGGCTACTTCAATTTCACGTTCACCATTTATCAAAATCTTTACAGGACCTGATGGTGATAATTTCTGTTTTACAAATAATAACAGGGCAACTAGTAGTAATGTCACTACTAAAAAGGCAGCAACTGTTGCTAATATAATTCCAAAATCTACTGCTAATATCATACTATTCAATTACTCGTTTGTATCTTGTTTCTGCTCTATGTTAGAGATAAGCTTTTCTTCAACTTTTTCTATATCTTCTTTAATCGTTTCGATAGCTGCAGATGTATTTTCTGGTTTTGCTTCTTCATCGCCACCTGTTAACATACCACCAAAACTCATAAATCCAATTGCCATTAACCCTGTAATAATAAATGTAATACCAAGCCCTCTTAAAGCAGGTGGTACATTACTATACCTTATTTTTTCGCGAATAGCTGCAATTGCTAATATTGCTAAAAACCATCCTATACCAGAACCTATACCGTAATTTAAAGCTAAACCTAAGGTTTCTATTTCTCTAGATTGCATAAATAAAGAACCACCTAAAATAGCACAGTTCACAGCTATCAATGGTAAGAATATACCCAATGAGTTATACAGAGATGGCGAGAACTTCTCTACAATTATTTCTACTAATTGTACCATGGTTGCAATGGTAGCAATAAACATAATAAATGATAAAAAGCTTAAATCGTAACTTACATAATCTTCTCCTAACCAGGATAATGCACCTGGTTGTAATATATATTGATCTAATAACCAGTTTAATGGTACAGTAATCGCCAATACAAATATTACTGCAGCACCAAGACCAACAGCTGTTGACACTTTTTTAGATACAGCAAGGTAAGAACACATTCCGAGGAATGTTGCAAATACCATATTGTCTATGAATATTGATTTAAAAAATAGTTCTAAATGTTCCATGTTTTATATTTTGATGAAATCCTGGAAATGAGTTTAGGATGACAATTCAATTTTAGTCTTCTATTAATGCTTTATTTCTACTGCGTTGTACCCAAATAATTATACCTACAACGATAAGTGCCATTGGTGATAATAGCATAAATCCATTATTTTCATAGCCTAAAGCGTACAATCCTGTTTTCTCTATGGGGTCACCTAATACTTGTATTCCCAATAACGTTCCAGAGCCTAATAATTCTCTAAAGAACCCTACGATAATAAGAATAACACCATAACCTAATGCATTACCTATACCATCTAAGAATGATCTCCATGGTCCATTTCCTAAAGCAAAAGCTTCAAAACGTCCCATAATGATACAGTTAGTAATAATCAGTCCAACAAATACTGAGAGTGTTTTACTCAATTCATAAGCAAAGGCTTTTAGCACCAAGTCTACAATAATTACCAAAGTTGCAACAACAATAAGCTGCACAATAATTCTAATTTTTGAAGGAATGATATTTCGCATTAAAGAGATAACAACATTACCTACTCCTAGTACAAACAATACTGAAATAGACATCACTATAGATGCTTCTAATTCTGCAGTAATTGCTAATGCAGAACAAATACCTAATACCTGAATTGTGATTGGGTTATTATCTGCTAATGGGTCTAATATTAATCTACTGTCTTTTCCCATATTTTACTTACCATTTAAAGTTTCAAAATAAGGTAGATACAGTCTTAGATCTTTTTTAATCATTGCTGTAACACCATCGCCTGTAATTGTAGCACCAGCAATAGCATCAACCTCATTATCTGTTTTATCATTATTTTTCGGGTCTGCGTTCCCTTTTGCCACAGTAATACCCTTAAATGTACCATCTGCAGACAACAAGTGTTCACCAATAAAATCGTCCATAAAAAAACGTTGCTTAATGTTAGCTCCCAACCCTGGGGTTTCACCTTTGTGATCAAAATAAGCACCTTGAACTACCATATTTTTATCTAATGCTACATAACCCCAAATTGCATCCCAGAGGCCTTTACCTCTTATTGGTGCGATGTAAAATGTTTGTCCATCTTTCTCACCAACAAATAAAGGTAAACGTCTTGTTTCTCCATTTTTTGCTTTAGCCTGTTCTTTCTTAACATCAATTAAATATGCCTGGTCGTCTTCTTCTGCATTATTACCATCAATAACTAATTGCTTTTTGATATACTTACCAAAGAGCTCTGGTGCATCTTCAGTTGAAACAAAATTAGCACTTGTATCATCGTTATCATTAACACCCATAGCATATAAGATGTTCTGTTGCTTCTCTAAACGCTCATTTTCAGTAATCATCGGCTTCAAAGATGATGCTAAAAATGCTAATAAAGCACCAACTACAATTACCATTCCTATGGCAAAAATTATAGTATATGAATTTTTATCTGTTCTGTTTTCCATCGTTATGCAGCTTTAGCTTTTAAACGTTTCATTCTTTTCTTTACATTACCTTGAACCACATAATGGTCAATTGTTGGTGCAAATACATTCATTAATAGAATTGCTAACATTACACCTTCTGGATATGCTGGATTGAATACACGAATCATAATAGAAATAAAACCTACTAAGAAACCATATATCCATTTTCCTTTGGTGGTTTGAGAAGCGGTTACAGGATCCGTAGCCATAAACACAGTACCAAAAGCAAAACCACCTATCAATAAATGATGCCAGAATTCTGTACTCATTAATCCATAGAACTTACTTGACTCTGTTATCCAACCTGAACTTACAACACCGTTGAAAATTAAACCCATTACCAATGCTCCTATTACTGATGATAACATAATTCTCCAGCTTCCAATCTTAGCAAAGATTAAGAATAAAGCACCTAACAATATTAATAATGTAGACGTTTCACCTACAGACCCAGGAATAATTCCATAGAACATATCCATAACTTCATAACCTGCAGCTTTGTTTTGAGCCAAACTACCTAAAATAGTTTCACCAGATATAGCATCTAAATTTTCGCCTGCGGCAATCATTTGGTCGCGTTCAACAGCACCATGAACCCATACCTTATCTCCAGACATCCAAGTAGGATAAGCAAAGAATAAGAATGCGCGAATAGTTAATGCCGGATTAAGGATATTCATTCCTGTACCTCCAAACACTTCTTTACCTATAACTACACCAAAAACAACAGCTACGGCTAACATCCATAATGGAATATCAACTGGTACAATTAATGGCACTAACATCCCTGTTACTAAGTAACCTTCTTCTACTTCATGTCCTTTGATAATTGCGAAAATGAACTCTACTGCCAGACCAACACCATAAGAAACGATTACTAACGGTAATACTTTCCATAAGCCAACCACTAAGTTACCCCAAGTCCAAAATGAGGATCCGAAGAACCCATCTGCAGAGTCTATTAAGCCTTGTGCTAAATGATGCTGATAACCTGCATTAAACATACCAAAAATTAAGCATGGTACTAAAGCCATGATTACTGTGTTCATTGTACGTTTTAAGTCATCTGCCGCCTTAATATGAGTTCCGTTATGGGTAGTCTCGTTTGGCATATATAAAAACGTAAAAAGCGCATTAAAACCAGGAAGCCACTTTTTGTCTTTATTCTTTTCCTTAAAATTGTGTAAATTTTGTTTTAAACCCATTATCCTATCTCTTTAAGCATTAAGTCTAATCCTTCTCTTATAATTTTTTGATGTGGTTGTTTAGATACGCATACAAATTCTGTTAACGCAAAATCCTCAGGTGCCACCTCGTACATTCCTAAAGCTTCCATTTCATCTAAATCTTTATACATACAAGCTTTTAGAATTTGCATTGGATATATATCTAAAGGAAAAACTTCTTCATAGGTTCCTGTAGTTACAAATGCACGATGCTCACCATTTGTATTGGTATTTAAATCATACTTTTTCTTAGGGTTTAACCAAGAGAATGTTAAAGCTCTAGAAGTAGAAATCTTATTGAATACTGGTTTATTCCAACCAAAAAATTCATAATCATCTCCTTCTGGTATTACTGTAATTACATTACTGTAATAATCTAAATTACCATCTGGTGCTACTTTTTTTCCTGTTAAAACATTTCCGGATATGATTCTATTATTACCATCTTGTTCAACGCCATTGTCATAAACCATAGTTGATACTTCAGCACCAATTTTAGTTTTAAAATATCTAGGTTTCTTTACTGAAGAGCCTGCTAAAGCAATAATCCGTTCTGCATTGAATTTACCCGTTAAAAGTAATTCACCAATGATAACTAAATCTTGTGCATTGACCGTCCAAACTGTTTCACCCTTATTTACCGGACTTACTTTATTAATTAAAGTACCTACATTACCTGCAGGATGTGGCCCAGAAATCTTATAGGTTATTGCATCATTCAAATAAACCAATGGTGACTTGTTGTTTCCAACAGATATGTGAACTCCGCCATCAGTTAGTTTTGATAATGCCGTAACAGCTGCTTGTAATTCAGCTTCTTTACCTGCTAGGGCATAATCTAAATCAGCGGCCAAAGGTGCACTTGCATAACCAGATACAAAAATAGCTTTTGGAGTACTATCTAAACTTGCAATAACATCATAAGGGCGTTGCTTTATAAAAGCCCAACAACCAGATGCTAATAAATGTGCTTTAGTCTTATCTGTATCAGATGACAAATCAAATTTACCATGATCTACATAAGTTTGCTCTTTGTCTGCGGTTATTTTTATAGCGTCAATACGACGTCTTGGTCCACGTTTTACTTCAGTAATTTCACCAGATACTGGTGAAACAAACTTCATCTCTTCATTATCTTTATTGTAAAACAACGCCTCACCTGCTTTAACACGTGTACCTTCTTTTGCAACAAGTTTTGGGATAATACTGTGGAAATCTTCAGGTCTGATAGAGTATGAATTGCTAATGATAGCATTTTCTGTAGTTTTCTCGGCTTCACCGACCAACTTTATATCTAAACCTTTTTTAATTCTGATGTCTTTTGACATATACTTAAAGATTAGTTATCTAAAAATCCGTGCAAATTTACAAATTAATGATTAAATAATTTTCAATTTAGCACATCTTTTTTATTTATAACCATTATAAATAAGTTTAATATTTAAAGGCATAGATTTTGATTATCTTTATGCACAAGTCAACAATTAATGATGGAAAAGAATTTTTACAGCATCTTATTACTTTTATTATTTCCAACGATTATACTCTCTCAAGTTGAAGAAGTAAGTCCTCCCGATTTTATAAAAACCATAAAATTTAAAAGTAATACAACACAAGGACAGTTACCTATTTTAAAACTAGGAGAACCATTGGTATTAGAATTTGATGCTTTAAACGCCAATGAAGAAGACTTTTACTACGTTATTGAGCATTTTAATTTTGATTGGACTCCATCCATTTTAGTAAAGGGCGAATATATAAGAGGCTTAGACAATCAACGTATATTAGAATACTATAACTCTTTTAACACTTATCAGGTCTATTCACATTATAAACTGAAAATTCCCAATATTCAAACCCGAGGCTTATTGAAAAGCGGTAATTACATGATTTCAATTTACGATGAGTATGATGAATTGATGTTTAGTAGAAAATTTATGATTTATGAAGATTTGGTCAATGTAGGTGTACGTGTAAAACGCTCTAGAGATGTAAAAGTCATCGCTGAAAAACAATCCATAGACATGGTTGTTGCTACTAATAGCATAAATTTTAATAATCCATTAGAGACTATTAAAACACTCATTATACAGAATAACAATTTAAATACATCAATTGATAATTTAAAGCCACAATACACTTTAGGTAATGAGCTTATTTACAGGTATGATACCGAATCGGCATTTTGGGGTGGTAATGAATATTTTTGGTTTGAAAACAAAGACGTAAGAACTTCTAATGTTGGTGTTCAGTTTATAGATCTAAAAGATATTTATCAGAGCTATTTATATGCAAATATCCCTAGAACTGGTAGGCCTTACACTTACAATCCTGATCTTAACGGAAACTTTCAAGTTACAGCGGCTGATCGATTAGATACAGATGTTGAAGCTGATTACACTATGGTTCATTTTTCTTTACTCCAAGAGGAGTTAAAAGATAAAGACATCTATGTGTATGGTAATTTTAATGCCTTTGCCATTGAACCTTTAACAAAAATGATTTTCAATTCTGAAAACGGTAATTACGAAGCAAGTTTTCGTCTCAAACAAGGGTTCTACAATTACAAATACGTTGTGGTTGATCGAAAAACCAGAGAACTAGATGAAGGTGCTATAAGTGGTGATTACTGGCAAACCGAAAACAATTACAAGGTATTAGTCTATTATAGAGATTTAGGAGCGCGCTTTGATAAGCTAATTGGTTATGGCGAAGCTTCCTCCGTAGATATTTCTAATTAATACTGTAAGGATTTTTTCCTCTTTAGACTAAATTCTTTTTACCTTTCACATCAAAATTGATTTTACAGGATGCAAAATGATATTGCCTTATTTTCTGAGTTGTGCGACGAGCTTTTTAGAGAAGAACTGAATAAACCAGTTGCTAAACCTATTCCCACTTCAGAATTATATAATAAACTAGATTTATCTTTAAATGCCAACGGAATTGTTGATGAAGACTTAAAGAACACGCTAAAACAGATTATAAAAAGCACACCAAAAACAGCATCCAGATCTTTTTTTAATCAACTATTTGGAGGAAGAATTAGCAAAGCTACACTTGGAGACTTACTAGCTGTTATGCTCAATAATAGCATGTACACATACAAGGTTGCTGGCCCACAAGTGGGTATTGAAAAACAAGTAATAAAGAACATTTGTGCATTGGCTGGTTATTCTGCCAATAGTGATGGTACATTAGCACCTGGTGGGTCAATGAGTAACATGATGGCTCTAATTATGGCTAGAGATTATAAAAACGAATCTATTAGAGCCTTAGGACTTTCATCAAAAATGATATTATATACCTCATCTGCATCTCATTATTCTATTTCAAAAAATGCCGCATTAATTGGTATTGGGAGAGATCAGGTTAGGCAAGTTAATACCAATGATAAAGGTGAAATGCTAATTGAACATTTAGATAAATTAATTGAGAAAGATATCAATAGTGGCTATGAACCTTTCTTTGTTAATGCTACCGCAGGAACAACTGTACTAGGTGCTTTTGATGATATTGAAGCCCTTAGTGAAATTTGCAAAAAGTATAATCTATGGCTTCATGTTGATGGAGCTTATTGTGGAGGAGTAATTTTCAGCAAGACCTACAGACATTTAATAAATGGATTAGAACATTCAGATTCATTCAGTGTCAATGCTCACAAAATGATGGGTACTCCTTTAAGCTGTTCTATTATAGTTACACAACACAAGGCACAATTGCATCATTCATTTTCTAATGAAGCAGATTATTTATACCAAACCGATGGTGATGATTTTAATTTAGGTAAAACTTCTTTACAATGCGGGAGGCGAAATGATGCTCTAAAACTCTGGACTCTATGGAAATCTATCGGCACGCTAGGTATTGAACAAATTGTAGACAAGCAATTTAAAATGGCACAAATTGCAAGAACGTACATAAACCAAAATAAAGATTATACACTGTATAGTTTTGATAACTCTATCTCTGTCTGTTTTAATTATAAAGATATACCTGCAAGTGAACTATGTACAGCACTTTATGAAAACTCGGACCTAATGGTAGGCTTCGGAAAATTTAATAATCAAGAATTCGTTAGAATGGTGACAATAAATAGCTTATTAGAAGAAGAAGATATTCTTGCTTTTTTTGCAACCTTAGAGAGTCATGTTGTCGAAAAAATGTTAAATATGAACGCTTCTTAGCATTAAAATAAGTTATGATTCAAAAATTATGTTATTTTAGCATACTCTTTTCAATTTAAGATTAATGGTACAGCAAGTTACAAGCGGAATCAAAATTTCTGTTGAAACCAATTTTGAAGGTACATTTTATAAAAATTATAAAGTGCACTTCGCTTTTGGCTATAAAGTAACTATTGAAAACCAAAGTAAAGATTCGGTTCAGTTAAATTCACGTCATTGGAAAATTCTTGATGCTCTTAACAACGAAGAAATTGTTGAAGGTGAAGGTGTAATTGGAAAAAAACCTGTTTTAAAACCTGGTGAATCTCACACTTACAACTCAGGTTGCTTATTAACATCACCATTTGGAGCTATGCAAGGACATTATAATATGGTTAACTTTACAAAGGCCAGTAAATTTAAAGTGTATATCCCTTCATTTAAATTAAGTGCTCCATTTGCATTAAATTAAGTTTCGGCATTTCTTATTAAATCAAATCGGTATTGCTCATCATTTTGTTCTATATGAAAGAACAAACAATTTGAATAATGTATAAATTGATATTTAGAGTTAATATCAAATCCTGTTTTATTAATTTTATATATGCCGTTACAATCTAAGTTACCATAAGGTGATATACGTCTAAATCTGTATTCTGAAGTACTCCCTATATTATAAATTTCAAACCAAGCACCTGCAGCTATACCACCAAGCCATTGCGCATGTTCTGCCTTGGTATTATTATGTTTTGGCTGTAGAGTACCAACCAAGCTCGGGCTATAACCTCTTAGTGTATCTAAAAACAAGCGCCTATTTTCTTTACTTACCGTAGACTTAAATTCACTAACCACTCCTTTATCAGAAACCAAATACACAAAATCTTCAGTATCAGCTATCACCACATTACCAATAGTACTTGGAGTAAACCATTTAGAGCCGATTAGTTTCTTTTTTATCCTTGTGTCTATAACTGAGGCAATCAAAGAGTCTGTTACAAAACGAGCACAGTTGCACGCCTCTTTCACAAAAGCTGCATACCTAATAAAATCTTCAGACTGCATCTTATCTATATGTGCCCTTGCTAAATCATAATTTACGGCATTGCAAACCGAAGCATATAAATTACCATCACCATGAGTAAGCTTTGGATGCGTTGCTAAGAATTTAAGAATATCATCCAAATTTTTAATAGCATCATTCTCAACCTTAGCGACTATCGGAAAATTTAATTCAAAATCTGTCTCTCTTCCTCTTACTCTACCATTTGGCGAAGACGTAATATAGCGTCCAAAATCATGATACTCTAAGACACCTGTTGTTTTACTAATTAAAACCAAAGCGGCATGCCCAGCTCTTACATGGTTTTTATTTCCTATGAAAAGAAAGCGTAAAAATATAGAATACCATTCTTCTGCATGCGAAACAATAGTTTCTGGGTATGCAAGAGTTAAAATAAAAGCATCATTTTTAGTCATGACAGCATTCAAAAATTTCAGCCCGCAACTTACAAAAAATTATAGTTGTAATCTTCACACAACTATAACGTTTGAAATATATAATATCTCATAAATATTGTACCTTTGCACTTTCAAAATTCAAACCAAAAAATAAATCATATTATGGGAAAAGGATTCTTTAATGTACCAGTCGCTGTTAACGAACCTGTAAAGTCTTATGCTCCTGGATCACCAGAACGCAAAGCTGTAACAGAAGCCTACAAATCAATGTTTAACAGCAAAATTGAAGTCCCTTTATATATTAATGGAAAAGATGTAAAAACCGGAAATACCAGAACCATGTCTCCTCCGCACGATCATCAACATATTGTTGGCGAATACCATTTGGCAGAACAAAAGCATGTAGATGAAGCTATTGCTACTGCTTTAGAAGCTCGTAAAGCCTGGTCGCAAATGCCTTGGGAACAACGAGCTGGCATCTTTTTAAAAGCTGCTGAGTTAATTGCTGGCCCTTACAGAGCTAAGATTAATGCAGCTACCATGATTGCACAATCAAAAACTATACATCAGGCAGAAATTGATGCCGCTTGTGAGTTTATAGATTTCTTACGTTTCAATGTACAGTTTATGACTGACATTTACATGGAACAGCCAGAAAGTATTAGCGATGCATGGAATCGTGTTGAATATAGACCTCTTGAAGGTTTTACCTATGCTGTAACACCTTTTAACTTTACCGCAATTGCAGGAAACTTACCAGCTTGTATGGCATTAATGGGTAATGTTGTTGTATGGAAACCAAGTGATAGCCAAGTCTATTCTGCTAAAGTTATTATGGACGTTTTCAAAGAAGCTGGTGTTCCAGATGGTGTTATTAATGTTGTTTTTGGAGATCCTGTTATGATTACCAATACTGTAATGGCTAGTCCAGATTTTTCTGGTTTACATTTTACAGGTTCTACATTTATCTTTAAAGAACTTTGGAAACAGATAGGAAACAATATTCACAACTATAAAACATACCCTAGAATTGTAGGTGAAACTGGAGGAAAGGATTTTATCATTGCACACAAATCTGCAAATGCAAAACAGGTGGCAACAGCTATTTCTAGAGGAGCATTTGAATTTCAAGGGCAAAAGTGTAGTGCCGCATCTAGAGCATACATACCTAAAGGGATTTGGGAAGATGTCAAAAAACACCTTATTGAAGATATAAAGTCTTTTAAAATGGGATCACCAGAAGATATGAGCAACTTTATAACTGCAGTAATCCATGAAGGATCATTTGATAAATTAGCTAAATATATTGATGGTGCAAAAGCAGATAGTGATTCAGATATTATCGCTGGTGGTAATTACGATAAGTCTAAAGGCTACTTTATTGAACCTACTGTAATTGTAACATCAAATCCAAAGTATACTACAATGTGTACTGAATTGTTTGGACCTGTAATCACCATTTATGTTTACGAAGATGATGCTTATGCCGAAACTCTAAAGTTAGTTGACCAAACCAGTAAATATGCTTTAACCGGAGCCATATTATCTACTGATAGATATGCCATCGAAGAGGCTACAAAAGCCTTACAAAATGCTGCGGGTAATTTCTATATTAATGACAAACCAACAGGTGCAGTCGTTGGTCAACAACCATTTGGTGGTGCCAGAGCCTCAGGGACTAATGATAAAGCTGGTAGTGCCCAAAACTTATTGCGTTGGGTCTCACCTAGATTAATAAAAGAAACATTTGTAACTCCAACAGATTACAGATATCCTTTTTTAGGTTAATTTTTATTAATATACTGAAAAACAAATCCTTAGAAGTGATCTTCACTTTTAAGGATTTTTTTTGCTTTTAATAGAAATGGTATCAAAAAAGTTAAATTAAAGTGCTAAACTTCGTATCTTTTCAGTCATATTAACGTAATCATATCTTTCTATGAAAAAACATTACTTTCTAATTTTATTGTTTTTACCCTGTATAATAGTAGCGCAAACCTCATTTACTTCAGGTATTACGCCAGATTTATCAGCTTACGGTGAGGCAACCAATTATCCTGGTGAGGGTGAATATGAAATATTTTTAGGCGCAGATGGCGTTTTAAATAAACCTATCATTTTGGTAGATGGTTTTGATCCAGCCGACTCAAGAGATATTCCTGGTTTATACAGTCTATTAGATTTTGCAGGTACTTCGGGCACTCAGAATTTAGCAGATTTAGTTAGAGCTGAGGATTTTGATGTTGTTATTTTAAACTTTCCTGTTTATGTTAGAACTGCGGATGGTGCAACTATTGATGGCGGTACAGATTTTATAGAACGTAACGCTATGTTACTGATTGAGCTTTTAGACATTATCAATACAGCTAAAGCAGCAAATAGTCCAGAACAGAATGTAATTATTGGTCCAAGTATGGGAGGATTAATATCGCGCTATGCCTTAAACTACATGGAAGCAAACACCTTAGATGCAGATACAAGATTATATATATCTTTTGATTCTCCACATCATGGTGCTAATGTTCCTATTGGCTTACAGCATCAGTTGAATTTTTTAGCTAATAATGACACACAACCAATCGCCGAAGTAGAACCACTTATTGATTCCTTCTTAAAATCACCTGCCGCAAGACAACTTTTAGTGGATCATTTTGAAGCACACCTTCAGCCAGGTAGTGATGTTGACTTTGATGCGACACTAACCTTACCACAATCACATCCTTTCAGAATACAATTTGAAAGTAACATTAATAGTTTTAATTCCTCTGGTTTTCCTGAAAACACAAGAAATGTAGCTATTATAAATGGAAGTGGTATAAATAGTTCTTATTTTGCTATGGGTACTAGTGGTCCTACGGTAACTAATGGTTACACAGTTATTGATGATAGTTTTAGCGTGCCTGCTGGCCCATTTACTGCAGTTGTTGACGTTGATATTAATTTTACACCAGCAGCTGGAGTGACATCTTTAGTCAGCGCTATTTCTATATCAGTTTTTAGTGTAGAAGTTGCGGGCTCTGAAGCTGATAGTGAAGCATTCCCTTTCTCTGACGGCATAGATTCTGCACCTGGTGGATTATTTGATTTGGCAGCATTGACTGGCGATATTGCTTCAGGTGGAGGTACTGCGGCAGACTTTTTAAATGCATTACAGATAGATAAGTTTAGTTTTATTCCTTCTGTAAGCGCTTTAGCTTTAGAAATTACTGATGATGAAATTGATTGGCACCACGGTATAGATTTAGCAGGTAGAGCAACAACAAATATAACACCGTTTGATAACACATTTTTACCAGACGATAATGAACCACACGTACAATTAACAGAAGACAATGTTGCTTTTGCTTTAACAGAGATATTAACTCCACCTCTTAGTACAATTGATGTCAATGCGTATACATTTAAACTTGAAAAAAATCCTGTAAACAATGAATTAATATTACTTTCTAGTATAACAAATACTAATGCAAATATTAGTATTGCAGATGTCACAGGGAAAATGATTTTTAAAACTACAATCATGTTAAGTAACAAAACATCTATTCCAGTAGATTTAGCTTCTGGTTTTTATATTTTAAATATTACTGGCACTGACAACTCTGTCTTTACAACTAAATTTTTAGTCAACAAATAATACATATAATTAAAAAAACCTGAGTTAAATAACTCAGGTTTTTAAATTAAGTAGACTTTATCACTACTATTGATAAGGTTTATCTTCTTCAATATGAGCATATTGCGAATTTTTAGCTTCATTATTAGAATCAACAACCATAGCAACAACACTTAAATTATCCCTTACATACTCTGATGGAAGATTAATTGTAAATGATGTTATATACTCGTTTAAGGCTTCAGTACTAGGTATAGTATCTCCTAAAAGGCTAGATAATGATTTTCTTAAAACTTCATTATGTTCAAAATCCGGGATAGGATCACCCATATTATAGAATGGACTTGTAGTATCTTGATTGTAGTAATTTACTTGTCCATAAATAATACCGTTTTCAATCAAATAAACTACTAACTTATCTCCTTGAACAGATCCTTCCTCATATACAACATTAACTTGCACTAACAATTCGTTACCTGTCAATTCTGAGTTTAATGCTATAGACAAGTTAGTATCTAATCCAGCCATACTAGTAACATCAGAAATAGGGTGAGGCATCGGCCAATTATTAGATCTATTAACTCGTGCTGCAGGGAAGCCTTCAACACCAAATATATCTTTTAATAATTGTACCTGATCAAAATGCATTGGATCTGGAAAACTATTCGCTGTTTCATGAATAGCAACAACAGTAATATCGTCAGTTATTTCGTGTAAGTCTGAAATTGCTCCAGCTACTCTAGGGCAAAACCCACACCAAGTTCCAGTATAATCCTCAATAACAACTTTACGCTTAGGTATTATAACACTAAAAGGTTCTGTATTTGTAGTTATCTCTACTCCATCTTCCATATATACACCATAAACTTCGAATTCACCTATAGTACTCGAAGAAAATATTGAGCCATCAATAGGCTCTCCATCAACATAAAACGTTGCTAATGCAGTTACATCTACACCTGCTTCATTGATAATTTTAAATGGAATCTCTTGGTTTCTTAATGATGCTTTTCTTACCAATTTATCTACTGTGATTTCAGCAGTAGGTGTTGTCAAAGGCACATTCTCTTCAGTTTTACTACAAGAAAAGCTAAGCACCAATAAAAGTAACAAAGCAATATTTGGTATTCTTTTTGTTATCATAGCAGTGTAATTATTTTTTTGCTAAAATAATTAATTTTTACAACTGCTGTGCATTTGTGAAAAATTTAACTAATATTGTGAACCTATTTACAAAAATTTATTATGAAAAATTTACTATTCACACTATGTTTAGGACTTTACTGTCTTTCTAGCTTAGCACAAAACGATCTCCCAAGTATAGATTTAAAAACCTTAGATGGCAAAGCTATTGCTATTGAGGATGCAACAAATAAAGACGGTATTACTATAATTTCATTATGGGCAACATGGTGCGTACCTTGCCTTAAAGAATTAGATGCAATCAATGATATCTATGAAGAATGGCAAGAAGAGACTAATGTAAAATTAATTGCTGTTTCGGTTGACGATAGCAGAACTGTTAAGCGTGTAAAATCCATGGTTAATGGAAAAGATTGGGACTATACAATTCTATTAGATACCAATAACGATTTAAAACGTGCTCTTAATGCTTCAAGTATTCCATTAACAGTTCTAGTTAAAGACAATAAAATTGTATATGAGCATTCTGGTTATAGTCCTGGTGCTGAAATGGAATTATACAAAAAAATTAAAGAGCTTAGTAAATAAATCAACTTCTCTCTTATTAATTACTACTAACGACTAACTAAATCAATATGAAAAAATTAATTTTTCTAACCCTTCTATTGTATAATTTTCAATTTAGCAATGCTCAGGAAACAGGTTATTTTTATGGAGGATTAGAATCTAATTCGCAATGGCTTCAAACAGATGAAGGCATAAATTTCTTAGCACCCGAGGATCAGTTTAGAGCCAACAACTATGTTCTACTTAATTACAATCTAGGAAAATTCACAGCAGGTATGCAGTTTGAGTCTTATCTACCCTCTGCGTTATTGGGTTACGACCCAATTTTTGATGGCCAAAATGGAATTGCAACCTATTATGTAAATTATAAAGACGAGAAATTAGATATTACTGGTGGTTATTTCTATGAACAGTTTGGTAGTGGATTAATATTACGGTCCTGGGAAGACCGTCAATTAGGTTTAAATAATGCTATAAAAGGTTTAAACATAAAAGTTAACCTAACAGAAGATATTGATCTCAAAGCTGTTTTTGGCAGGCAACGTTATGGTTTTGAAGAATCAGAAGGTACAATTCAAGGACTAGATGCCGAGATAAATCTTAGTAATGCCCTAAAGATAGATAAAGTAGATATACAGATGGGCTTAAGTTATGTTGGTCGCAATCAAGACACAAATGGTGTTGAAGCAATCCCCACTAATGTTGGTGCTTATGGAGGACGATTAGATTTCATAATTGGAGATTTTTACGCAGGTGCTGAAGCTATTATTAAAGACCCTGATGTTATTGCAAATGAAGGCGTGATTTCTTCAAATAAATTATACGATGGTACTGCATTACAAGTAAATGCTGGTTATGCTAAAAAAGGTATTGGAGTAAACGCTACATTTAGAAGATTAGAAAACTTTAGTTTTTTCTCAGACCGATTAGCAGAAGGAAACATCTTTAACCAACAAGTGATTAATTATGTACCCGGACTCACCAAACAACAAGATTACTTACTAACAAACATCTATGTTTATAACCCTCAACCTAGATTAATCATTGAGTCTTTTGATCAACGTGCAGGTGAAGTTGGTGGACAGATAGATTTCTTCTATACTTTCAAGAAAGGTACAGGTCTAGGTGGTAAATATGGCACTAAGTTATCGGCAAACTTTTCATATTGGGGTGGCTTAGATGCTGAGTATAATATTGAAAATAGATGGTACAAAGCGAAGTTTATAGGACAAGGTCGTCAATTGTTTAGAGATTTTAATCTTGAAGTTAAGAAAAAATGGTCTAAAAAATGGAACTCTGCCTTTACGTTTCAAAATGTAATTATTGACAAAGGTATTGTAGAAGGTGGACCATTGGGCAATACAACTTTCACTTCTAACATTGCTGTTATTGAAGCTACGCGAAGATTTGAAGATGGCAAAGCTGCTCGATTTGTTGCTCAGCATTTATGGAGTGAAGATGACAGAAAAAATTGGGCTGCCGCTGTTATAGAGTATAACTTCTCAACTAGTCTTGCGGTATATGCTGCAGACAATTGGAATTATGAAGGCTTCAATGAAATACATTACTACAGTATAGGTGGTAGTTATAGTAAAGGTAATACAAGATTGGGCCTTAACTATGGAAGACAACGTGGTGGATTAATTTGTATTGGTGGTGTTTGTCGATTTGTACCAGAAAATACAGGTTTGAGTGCCAATTTAACCGTGGCTTTTTAAGTTTATCCGATAAAAATGTATTTGAACGGTATTTATCTCTAAATACCGTTTTTTTTTTTGCAATTAATTATCTTCAAGCACTTTTAAGAAAATATTAACTAATCAATTAAAAAGCATGATTAAAAAAATTACTCTATTACTAACGCTAAGTTTCTTTTGTACGCAATTTGCTACAGCACAAACTTACTTTTCTGATGATTTCTCATCAGGAAATTTAGACAGTTGGACATTAACAGATTCTGATGGTGATGGCAATAATTGGTATAATGCCGATTTAGATGACGGCGTACAAGAAGAGCACGCTACATCTGCTTCGTGGATACCTACACCACCAGCTGGTGAAGTTTTATTCCCAGATAATTGGATGGTATCACCAGCCATAGATTTAACTAGTGCAACAGGAAATGTTTTTTTAGAATGGAAAGCTTATGCACAAGATCAAGATTGGGCTAATGAAAATTATACGGTTTATGTCGCTACAGCATCTGATATAGCAACACTTGGTGCTTCGTCAACTTCATTTAATGAAATTATTGGCCCATCTGCAGGGTACGTTAGTAGAAACATTGACGTCACCTCTTTTGTAGGCCAAACAATTTATGTTGCTTTTAGACACCATAATGTTAGTGATCAATTTAGACTTAACATTGATGACGTAGTCGTAAGAACTTTTAATGACGACGATGTTGCTCTAGCTGATGTTAATTTACCAAGATATGGTCTTGTAAACACGGATTACACTTTAGAAATGGTTGTAACTAACATGGGTGGAAATACAATAACATCTTTGGAGGCCGTTTGGAATGACGGCACTACAACTAATACGGCTACAATACCAGTTAATATTGCTGGTGGTGCGACTGTAAATGTAGATCACCCAGATTTGGTTAACTATTCATCTGCTGTTGGCAATACTATAACAGTAACAATTACCGCCATTAATGGTGGTGCAGATAACAATCCTGCAGACAACTCATTAATGATTCCTTTTAATACCATGACACAATCTGGTACTAAGGCCGTTCTTATTGAAGAATCTACTGGTACATGGTGTGGGTGGTGCCCAAGAGGAACCGTTGGTTTAGATTACATGTCTTCAACGTATCCAAACACCGTAGTTGCTATAGCTGTACATAATGGCGATCCAATGACAGTTGCCGAATATGACACTGCCTTAGTCAATGTTATTGGTACAGGTTGGCCTAATTCTGGTGTTGACAGAAAACTAGTTGGTGTCGATCCAGGTCAAGCTTCATTACAAGGAGCATATAATACTCAAATAAATGAAGTAGTACCTTTAAATTTGTCTGCTAGTGCTTCTCAAGTTGGAAATAACCTTACAATTTCTGCTAAAGCTAATTTTTTCACCAACTTCTCTAATGCTAATCTTAGATTAGGTGTAATAATTACTGAAGATGGTGTTACAGGGACATCTAATGGCTACGCTCATGTAAATTATTATTCTGGTGGTGCTAACGGCCCTATGGGAGGTTACGAAAGTTTACCAGATCCTGTACCAGCTTCACAAATGGTTTACAACCACGTAGGAAGAGCTCTATTAGGTGGGTTTAACGGACAGGCAGGCTCTATACCAACCGTTATAAATGCAGGTGATACTGTATCTTATGACTTTAACTATACAATACCTTCAACAAGTGATCAGGATAATATGCATATTGTTGTGGTTGTAATTGACCCTAATGATGGTAGTATCGTAAGTGCTGCCCAAAGTTCTGTAACACAAGCATTAAGTGTTGAAGAAGTATCTGGGATTGACTCTATAAAGATTTATCCTAATCCAGCAAAAGACTTAATTAATGTTGCTTTTGATGCTAGTAATGGTGATTACAAAATTACTGTTACTGATATGTTAGGAAGAACAGTAATCAATAAATCTTATGAAGGCTTATTTGGTAATCAAAACATAGAGCTACCTGTAAATCAACTAAATGCCGGTCATTACATTATGAATATTAATGATGGTAGTGCGTCTTACAGTACTAAATTTATTGTAAACAAGTAATTTTATTACAAAAAACACATTAAGGGAAGTTTCTAAAATAGGCTTCCCTTTTTCATATTGTTTTAAAAAGCCTATCTTTGAATAAGTTTATAGATTATTTTTTAAAATAAAACCCAATTCGATAAAACATATAGACTATGAAAAAAACATTACTCTTTTTTTGCTTTTCTTTTTTCTTATTTGTGTCTCATGCACAATTTGAAGTAAAAGATAAAAGTGACGACAGTGTCGTAACTGATGGACAAACTATAGCTTTTTCTGAAGCAGGTTGTGGTTTTAATGATCCATGTAATTGGAAATTTAGTGTTACTAATACCTCATCTGAGGCTATATACATGAGAATTTTCGTAGATAATCTTACAAATACTGATGGTTCTAATTTTCAATTATGTTTTGCAGGTGTTTGTTTAAATAGTGTAGCTTTAAACAGTGGATATCCAAACACTGCAGCAATGATACCATCTGGTGCAACCAATAGTATTGGTAATAATTTTTGGAATCAAAACCCATCAACTACAACAACAGCTATGAGCTGGACTTTTAGATTTCAGGCTTTTGATGCAGGTGGAGTTGAAATTGGCACACCTTTAAGTGTAACATACAATTTTGACCCAAATTTAAGTATTGAAGACGAAGAAGAATTTACCTCTTTAGAAGTATTCCCTACTCAAGTAAAAGATGTACTTAATGTATCATCTAGTCAAAAATTAACAGCTGAGTTTTACGATATACTTGGTAAAAAAGTTAAGAACGTTAAAGTTGATTTAGGTGAATCAAAAATTAATGTATCTGATTTATCTCCTCAACTTTATATCATTCGCTTTAGAAATGATGCTGGTAAGACTTTAATCAAAAAAATCGTAGTGGAGTAACATCTACTTTACATGATAAAAAAACCGTTTGAAAAATTTCAAACGGTTTTTTTATCACCTAATTTTTATACTTAAGTGGTAAATAAATTACTTTCTTGGTTTTAAAAAAGTCTTCATCAAAATAATCAGAAAGTAAGTAAGCTTTAACATTAGAATATTGTTTAAGCTCCTCAGTTAAATCACCACCCTTAAGGTAAAGAATTCCGTTTCTGAGTTCATTTTGTTGCCTTTTAGCAATTTTGCCTTTTATCCATTTTGTAAATTCTGGCATCGCAGTAACAGCTCTACTAACTATAAAATCGCAGGTATCATCTATGGCTTCTACTCTACTATGTGTGGTTTTAACATTGTTTAATTCTATAGCTTCACAAACAGCATTAATAACTTTTAGTTTTTTATTGATACTATCTACTAAATGAAACTTGCAGTTTGGAAACATAATTGCCAAAGGCACACCAGGAAACCCACCTCCAGTACCTACGTCTAAAATTGAAGAGCCATCAGTAAATTTAATTACCTGAGCAATCCCCAAAGAATGAAGCACATGCCTTAAGTATAACTCATCAATATCTTTACGAGAAACTACATTTATCTTAGAGTTCCAATCTCTATACAAAGCTTCTAAAGCTTCGAATTGTTTAATTTGATTTTGGGATAAATCCGGAAAATATTTTAGAATTAAATCCATCTATTATAATTTTTTCAAAAATACATTATTTTAATGTGGATAAATTAACGTTATCATATAATGCTTCATTTTAATTATTAAGTATATTTGCCTCGTTATACTGTATTAAATCCTCATACGTTATAACATAAAAATTGAATATATGGTACAACAAACCTTATCCTTCTCAAGAGCTGACTCAGCAAAGTTTTTTAGAACATTAAACAAACGCGTCAACAATTATTTTAAGGAAAACAATATTAAACGTACAGGGAATTGGCAACTTTGGGTAAAAACCATTGTAATGTTTGCCTTGTTTTTAACACCTTATTTTTTATTGTTAACATTAAATATTCCTACTTGGGCTCAAATTCTTTTAACCATAGTTATGGGAATTGGTATGGCAGGTGTTGGTATGAATGTTATGCACGATGGTAATCATGGATCATTCTCCAATAAGGAATGGATTAATCGTTTAATGGGAAGTAGCATATACATATTAGCAGGAAACGTCTATAATTGGAAAGTACAACACAATGTACTTCATCATACTTATACTAATATTCACGGTCATGATGAGGATTTGGAAGCTGGAAGAATATTACGTTTTTCTAAACATGCAGAGTGGCATAAACATCATAAATTTCAGCATTACTATTCTATATTGCTTTATGGTCTGCTGACCATCAATTGGGCTATTACTACAGATTTTCAGCAGATGAAACGTTATATGAAGCGTAAATTATCTTATGGAAAACTACCAAACCCAGTAATAAACTGGAGCAAATTGGTCATTTCTAAGATATTATATGTTTCTATGTGGATTGTATTACCTATAGTCTTAACCGATTTGGCGTGGTATGAGGTTTTAATTGGCTTCTTAATTATGCATTATGTAGCAGGTCTTATATTAAGTGTTGTTTTTCAATTAGCACATGTTATGGACGAAGCAGAAATGCACTTACCTGCTAAAGACGGTACTATGAAGAATACATGGGCTATTCATCAGTTAAAAACAACCGTTAATTTTGGAGCTAAAAACTGGTTGGTAAATTGGTACACTGGTGGTTTAAATCATCAGGTGGAACATCATATTTTTCCGCATATAAGTCATATCCATTATGGAAAAATTGCAAAAATCGTTAAGGATACTGCTAAAGAATTTAATTTACCTTACAAAGAGTACGAAACCACAAGAAAAGCGATAGCTGCACATTTCAGATTTTTAAAAGAAATGGGAATGCGACCAGCTATGCAAGCATAATTCTATTATTATATACCTCATGAACCAACTTTCGGATAGAATTAATAATCTATCGACTTCAGCTACATTAGCTATGGCTGCTAAAGCTAGAGAATTACGTGCAGAAGGCAAAGACATTATTGGACTAAGCTTAGGCGAACCCGACTTTAATACTCCAGATTTTGTTAAAGAAGCTGCTATTGAAGCTATAAATCAAAACTATAATAGCTACACTCCCGTTGATGGTTATGTGGATTTAAAAGATGCTATTATTACTAAGTTTAAACGCGATAATGACCTAAGCTATTCTAGACAAAATATCGTAGTCTCTACAGGAGCAAAACAAGCCTTATTTAATATAGCATCTGTAATGCTAAACATTGGAGATGAAGTTATTTTACCATGCCCTTATTGGGTAAGTTACAGTGACATAGTTAAGCTTAATGGAGGTATTCCTGTAGAAGTGAAAACAGACATTACGAATGACTTTAAAATGACAGCAGAGCAACTTGAAGCTGCTATAACACCAAAAACCAAAATGATTTGGTACAGCTCGCCTTGTAATCCTAGTGGTTCTGTTTATAGTAAAGATGAATTAAGAGCTATTGCAGATGTTTTGCAAAAATACCCAAACATATATGTAGTCTCTGATGAAATCTATGAACATATTAATTTTATTGGCGGCCATTATAGTATGGCGCAATTTGATGATATGTTTGACAGAACCATTACGGTAAACGGAGTCTCAAAAGCATTTGCTATGACAGGTTGGAGAATTGGGTATATTGGAGCACCAGACAAAATAGCCAGAGCTTGTAATAAAATGCAAGGTCAAGTTACAAGTGGTGCCAATTGTATTGGGCAACGCGCAGTAATAACCGCATTAGAAGCAGACCCTTCTCGCATTCAGTATATGGTTGATGAGTTTAAAGTGCGTCGCAAACTTATATTAGGTTTGCTTGAGGAAGTTGAAGGCTTTAAAGCCAATGAACCCGAAGGGGCTTTCTACGTATTCCCAGATGTATCTGCTTATTTTGGAAAAACCATAAAAGGAAAAACTATTACTAATGCTTCTGACATGGCTTTATTTTTATTAGAAGAAGCGAATGTAGCTACAGTAACAGGTGAAGCTTTTGGTGATCCTAATTGCATACGAATTTCTTATGCAGCTTCACAAGATCATATTAAAGAAGCTATTAAAAGGATAAAAAATACGTTATGTTAATTAACACATCAATCGTCTTTTTTAAAAGAAAAGCTCTGCCGTAAAATATTACGTTAGAGCTTTTCTGTTATGATGCAAATAGCACCCAAGCCAAAACGATAATTATTAGGATTGATAAAACTGTTGCTTTAATCCAAAGTGCTTCGTTTTCTTTTTTTAGTCTTTGCCTAATTTCTGTCAGTTGCTCTGGTGTTGCATTTGGTAAATTATATTCAATCTTTCTATTTTTATTATAACCACCTAATGTCTTTCTAAATCGTTTAGATTTATCAAGCATTATGTTCTTGTTACTCTTTATGGTGCTAATCATCGACTCCCCAAGTGGCATAAATATTTATTTTAATAAGATAATACCCAAAGATTAATAAAGAATAGTAAAAACTAATCCCAAAAACAGAATAATCGTTAATGTAACAACTTTAATCATTCTAATCTTTCGCTCTTCTTTTAATCGCCTAGCAATCTCTTTGAGTTGCTTTGTTGTAGCTTTAGGCAAATTATACTCTGTTTTTTTGTCTGAGTTATATCCACCAAGTCTATTAACAAACCTGTCTCGTTGAGGAAGTTGGTTTCTATTAAAGTTGATTACATTCATTGAATTAGAAGGCATAATTTCTGCATTTTAAAGTTAAGTAAAGACAATAGTGTATAATAGTAACATATATAGAATATGCTACTTATTGATAAAAGACACTATAAAAGTGTCAGTTAAAGATCAAAAAAGTGAATAGTCTATGCTATTAGAATATAGCGATCAGGACCATGGCAAAAACAGATAATTTTAAAATTATTCCTGTATGATTTACCATATTAAATTGCGAAGACTTTAGACGTTGTCTAATACCAAATACAGATTTTGTAGTTGACTTGCTAAAGTTGTGCTTTACAATAGATTTGTAATTTGAATTTAACAATCCATTGGTTGTGTAATGAGATACCGCAATGGGTTCTGGTACAGTTTCTAATTCTTGATTTAATACTAATTCCATGATTAATGTTTTTTTAGTTGGTTACGCTAATATGACGTGCAATAATTAAAAATGTTACAAGCTGTATTGCAACTATAGCCTAACATCGAAGACATTAAAATCAAAAAGTATCAGTAAAATTATAGGCTAGCTAAATTTTAAAATAAAATAAAAAAAGTTGAAAATTTATTGTTTTTGACCTTTCCCAAACACCAAATTAAGTCCAAATTGAAGTGAAGCACTCTGTGCTTTTGCTATATTTTGGTATTCTAACAAATTATCTGCTAAAAGATAAAAATTTAAAGGTCCTATATCTGTTGAAAGACCAAAACCCATATTAGTAAATGAAAAAGAATCTATAGTATAAGTTGCTTTAACGCTTAGATCATTAAAAACCCTTCTGTAGTAAAATGCTGTTAAAGCTAATTGTGGTGCTTTAGGTCTTTTTATTGCATACAACTGAGCGCCAACAGCATTTAAATAGCCGCCATCTTCAGCAAGACAATTACAGTCTTTACTATTTTTCTTGCCAAATTTATACCTCACGGCAGCATTAAGCTTTACAGGTCGCCATGTTGTATATTTTGTTTTTGTAGAATCAACTTCAAATAATTCCTCGAAATTATCAGCAACCTCATCCCAATAGTCTTCAGCAGTTTGTCCATCGGGCATCTCTGGAAAAAGTGGATTTATCCCTTCATACACATAACTACCACTGAGTGAGTAATTTTCTAAATCTTTGTTATGTCTAATAAACCCAAAATCCAATAGACTACCTTCAAATACTAGTTGCTCTGAAGCTTCATATGTAAACCCAAAATCTAATCCCAAGCCTAAATTACCACCGAAAAGTAACCGTCTTCTCAATGTTTTTATATCATTAGAAATATCAGAATTATCATCATCTATAAGGCTACCTATACCAGAAGTGTTAACAGAAAGGTCTAAATTAAAAGTATGACTAAGCAAATTGTTTTGCCCTACTTGGGTAGTAAACGTTCCTCTATTTTCTGTTGAATTGATATTGAAAATACTAGAATAAATTTTCCCTCTTGCTCCGACAGTAAGTTTATTATTTACTTTCTTCGTTATTCCTACATGAAAGACAGAAACTACTTCCCCTCTTACATTTAAGTCACTCAAATCAAATACACGCCCAATATTTGAAGCATTACCTTCATAAGCTAAAATGGCATAATCTTTTGGATAATAAGCAATAACATCTGTTTCTATATACATACCAAAAGATAAATACCTGTCTTTTTCTATACCCTTTCCAAAAGCAAATCCTCCAGAAAACACATCTAAACTTTGAGTTGCTGTAAAAAAGTCGTTATCATCTAACCGAAAAATAAGGCTTTGCAACTTAGAATTAAAATCTCTTCCATCATCTGCAAAAAGATCAAAAGCACTCATACCTGAGGAGCCAAAATTTACATGAAAATGAGATAATAAGGGAAAACCCACAAACCAATTGTTGTCTAGTGTAGTGCTAGGATTAACCATAACTGATTGCGGAATATCATTAAACCCAAATAAAAGTTGTTTATTCTGAGTAAAAGAATAATGCATGGCAAATATCAGGATTATATAAATTAGCCTATTGCCAAACATATACTATAGGCTTAGGTTAAGATAAAAAGTACCTCTGGATTTTAATCCAATCTCGCCTGCAGAGTCCTCATCTAAAGATGATCCGTCATTGCTTGGGTAAAGCCTCAAAGTAATTATCATTTTTCTGGTCATTTTAAGTGCTTCGAGAGTAACATCTTCAAACACCTCTATATATTCAGTCAATACCTCATCACCTAAAGGAGAAGGGGAGGCATCAAATAAAAATGAATGCTGAATTTCATCTATTTCATTCAAAAAATCGACTTGTAAACCAAAGGTTCGATTGATAGAATTTGTAGCTTCAAAAATCAGTTCTGCCTTTACTAAGTTGTCTATAACAAAGTCATCTGTAAAGATTTCTATGTTTGCTATAGTATCGCTAACCGTTTCTAGCTCCATTCCGTTTTCAGAAAAACGAGATGCTTCAACATTAGTGTATACCACACTAGCTGCTAAAACTGGAGTTAATGAAAAATCATCAGCTTGATCAAAATCAACATCTTTAACACAAGATGTTATCATTAATATTATAAAACTATATAGAATTGAATATATCTTTCTCTTTTGCATAAAAAACTAGGTTACGTACTAAAATAACGATTTATACAAAAAAAATATTGCAGCTATCTATTTCTCCAAAAGAAAGGAGTCAATAATATGAGTACTGTAAATAATTCTAATCTACCAATAAGCATTAAAAAAGACGACCACCATTTTCCTAAAGTTGGCAATGTCGCATAATTATTTACAGGTCCAAAATCACCAAGAGCTGGTCCCACGTTCCCTAAACTTGAAGCAGAAAGCCCTATAGCGGATTCAAAATCTATATTGAACATAGAAAACACCAAAGCCCCAATAATAAAGGATAGCATATATAGAATAAAGAAACCTAATATATTAAATACGATATCCTTTGAAATTGATTTGGTATTATATCGAACTGGTAATATCGCATTAGGATGCAAAGCACGTTTAAACTCTAAGAAACCGTTTTTTATCAATATCAAATGGCGTACTACCTTTACACCTCCAGATGTACTACCAGCAGATCCACCTAAAAACATTAAGCCAAAGAAAAAGACCGTTAAAAATGGTGTCCATAAAGTATAATCTGCCGTTACAAAACCCGTAGTAGTAACTATAGCTAAGACTTGAAACAGACCATGTCTTATAGCACTTTCCCCTTCTCCTAATACCATGGGATGAGCAATCGAAGATTGAGATACATCGGCTTTAAAATAAATTAAAAGTGCTGCGATAATGGTAAATGCGGCAATAAACCTAAAGTAAAGTTTAAACTCGTCGTCTTTTACAATTTTAACAACATTACCTTTAAAAAGGTAGTAACTCAGTACAAAATTAGTACCTGCTAAAAACATAAAAAAGATGATAATATATTGTATAGCTGGGCTATCATTCCAATGGGCAATACTTGCATTTTTGGTAGAAAAGCCTCCGGTAGATAAAGTACTTAACGCATGGTTAATAGCATCAAAAAATGACATTCCTGCTATTTGAAGCAATAGGGTTTCCGCAATAGTATATCCAAAATAGATTAACCATAAACGTTTTGCTGTGTCAGTAATTCTTGGATGAAGCTTATCTCCACCTGGACCAGGAGCTTCGGCTGCAAATAACTGCATACCACCTACTCCAAGCAAAGGTAAGATAGCAATAGCAAGAACAATAATTCCCATACCACCTATCCAATGCGTTGTACTTCTCCAAAACAGTACACCTTCTGGCAATATTTCAATATCGTTTAAAATGCTGGCTCCCGTAGTAGTGTAACCAGACATGGTTTCAAAAAAAGCATTTGTAAATGAAGGAATTGCTTCTGTTGCTAAATAAGGTAATGTCCCTGTAAGCGACATTACAATCCAACCAAAGGCTACTACAATATAACCTTCGCGTTTGTTCATTTCTTTTCTATGCTTTTTAGTGCCATACATTGCAATACCACCTAGTATCAATGTAGCTAAACCCGCTAAAAATAATTCTAACGTAACACCGTCTTTATAAATTAGACTTATTAATGTGGCAACCATCATAAAACCACCATTAAACAATAGTAGCAATCCAAAAAAATGGAAAATGATTTTATAATTAAGCTTCATTGCAGACATAGCTTATGAGAAAAATGCTTCTACTTCAGAAATTGAACGTGGTAAACAACAAACAACAACACGGTCACCTGCTTCAATTTTAAAACTTCCAAGTGGAATCATACCTTTTCCTTCTCTTATTACACCTCCGAAAATGGCCGATCTTGGAAAGTTCAAATCTTTAATAAGTTTATTTGTTATTTTAGAATTTGGCTTTACCACAAACTCTAAAAGTTCGGCATTCATATTGGTTAATTTGGTCATAGCTACCACTTCACCTTTTCTAATATATCTAAAGATATTATTAGCTGCCAATAGTTTTTTATTGATAAGTGTATCAATACCAATAGACTGAGATAGCTGGTAATAATCCATATTCTCTACCAAAGCAATGGTCTTCTTCACACCTTTAGATTTTGCCAAAAGACACGACATAATATTGGTTTCAGAATTACCTGTTACCGAAATAAAGGCATCCATTTCGGAGATATGCTCTTCTTGTAAAATCTCAACATTTCTACCATCACCACAAATCACCAAAGCATTTGGCAAACGATCGGCAAGATCCTCGGCTATAGGTTTTTTACTCTCAACCAACTTTACATTGAATTTACTTTCGCATAGATCTCGAGCGGTTTTATAACCAATTTTACTACCACCAAGAATCATTACATTCTTAATTTCAGCTTTTACTTTACCTGAGAGTTCAAATAATTCTGCATCACCTCCTTTTGAGGTCATAAACACCACTTTATCACCTTCCTTAAATTGTGTATCTCCCCTTGGAATAATGGTATATTGCGTAGCATAACGCTGAATGGCGATTGGTATAAAATGTAATTCTGAATATAGTTCTGCAGCTTCCTTAACCGTTTTACCTACAAAAGTAGCTGTTCTGGATAGACGTAATCCCAGCATAGTAAGTGCACCTTCTTCAAACTCGTACGTATCATTAAATCCATATTGGTTGAGTAATAACTCAATTTCTGATGCTGCTAAAGATTCTGGTGAAATTAGTTCATCAATTCCAAACTGCGAAAATCCTATAGTTTCCTTTTCGTCAATAAATTCCGTATTAGAAATACGAGCAATAGTACGCTGAGCACCAAGCTGTTTTGCTAAAACACTCGCTGTAATATTAGTAGTCTCAGAAGAGGTGACAGCTATAAAAAGTGCTGCTGTATCAATACGTGCCTCTCTAAGTATAGCAATAGATGTAGCATCTCCTTTTATGGTCTTTATATCTAAATGCTCTCCAGCATAAGAAAGACTATCTTTAGTTGTATCAATTAGAGTTATCTCTTGCGACTCGTAGGATAATAATTTTGCTAAATGAAATCCTACCTCTCCTGCACCTGCGATAATTATTTTCATCGTGAATTGTTGAAATAAACATGCAAATATAGTTATAAGTACTTAAAGTTGTAAAGATTTAAAATTACAATCAATAACTAACAACTTACAACTTTAAGTACTTATGACTTATAACTTTAGTAACACTTACAACTTATCCATATATTTGCCAAAAAATTTTAATGACCGAAAAGGTAAAACCATATAAAGGAAGTGAAGCCTCAAAAAAGGATCAGGTAACTAAAATGTTTGATACTATTTCTAAGGAATATGACGGACTAAATCGTGTTATTTCATTTGGTATTGATGTAAAATGGAGAGATAAAGTGGTAGATATTATTGCTAAAACTCAACCTGAAAGTATTTTAGATATCGCTACTGGAACAGGTGATTTGGCAATTAGTTTAACAAAAACCGATGCCAAGGAAATTATAGGCTTAGATATAAGTGATGGCATGCTCGAAGTTGGTCGTAAAAAAATAAAATCCAAAAACCTAGATGGTGTTATTTCAATGGTTATTGGTGACTCTGAAGACTTACCTTTTGAAGACAATACTTTTGACGCCATTACCGTAGCCTTTGGTGTAAGGAATTTTGAAAATTTAGAAAAAGGATTAACCGAAATTCTAAGAGTTTTAAAACCTAATGGTATGTTTGTTATTCTTGAAACCTCTGTACCAACTAATCCTATCTATAAGTTTGGTTATAGGCTTCATTGCAAGTTTGTTTTGCCTACTATTGGGAAATTATTTTCTAAAGATAGAATAGCCTACAGGTACTTAAGCGAATCAGCCTCAGTTTTTCCTTATGGCGAAGCATTAAACAATATTTTAAGAAAAATTGGGTTTATTAATGTCGAGGACCAGCCACAAACCATGGGAGTAGCAACTATTTATACCGCATCTAAAGCATAATATGAAGAAAATAGTAATTGTCATAGTACTTTTATTAGCGTTTCAAAACGTCTCTGCTCAATTGTTTACCAAAGAAAGAGTAGCCAATAATATTGATAATATAGATCAAAAGTTTTTGACTTGGGGTTATTTTTTAGGTTTTAATCAGTACGATTTTAAATTTAATTACAACGAAGACCTCAAAGATATTCTTGTAGATAAAACCTTTGGGTTTCATTTAGGACTAGTTGGAGATATGCGCATTAATGACTATATGAATCTGCGATTAGAACCTGGTGTTTTCTTTACCACTAGAAACCTAAGGTATGATGAGAGTTATTTTGCTGGCACAGATTTTAATGACTCTGATTTATTAAGAGAGGTGAAATCTACATATATCCATATCCCTTTGCTATTAAAAATTTCAACTAAACGTATCAATAACTTTAAACCTTTTATAATAGGTGGTATTTCTACAGCATTAAACCTCTCTAGTAATCAAGATAATCCTGATGACAATAGTGCTGGTGAATTTAGAATGAAAAAAAATACTTATTTCTACGAAATTGGATTTGGTATAGACCTCTATTTACTCTATTTTAAATTTACACCCTCCATTCGTGGAGTTTTTGCTATGAATGACGAAATTGTAAGAGATGCAGACCCGAATAGTCCATGGACTGGTAATGTGGCAAAAATGCAAACCAGAGGCATTTTTATTAATTTTACATTTCAATAGTACGTCTTTTAAATTCGCTTAATACAATAGCAGCTGCATTTGCAACATTAAGACTTTCCGTTTTTCTAAACTCACCAAATTGTGGGATTGACACCTTTTTATCTAAAAATTTCTTTATAGGTTTAGAAATTCCATTGGCTTCGTTACCTAAAACTATAACCCCTTCAGCCGGCAACTCTAATCTATAAATATTTTCACCTTCCATAAATGTTCCAAAGACTTTACAAGGACTAGCTTTAAGGTAAGCCTCTAAATCTGTATACTCAATATTGACACGTGTTAACGAGCCCATAGTAGCTTGTACAACTTTAGAATTATAACAATCTACAGTGTTAGAACTGCAGACTAAGTTTTTTACACCATACCAATCACATAATCGAATTATAGTACCCAAATTTCCAGGATCTCTAACAGCATCTAAAACGATGACTAAACCTTTATAATCTACTTTTACTTCTTTAGGAATTTTAAAAATCGCGATTGCAGTGTTTGGGTTTTTAAGAGATGATATTTTTTTAAGTTCTGTTTCCGAAATTTTGGTGGTCAAATTACTCGGAGCATCAAAAACTGGCTTCGTTGTAAATAGATTTTCAAGCTGAAAGTTTGAATTTAAAAACTCTTCAATTCCCTTAATGCCTTCAACAGTAAATAGTCCTAATTGTTGTCTATATTTTTTTTGTGCTAAACTTTTAATTAACTTTATTTGATGCTTTGTAACCATTAAAATGTCTTTACATTTGTTAGAGTTATTACAAAGTAAACCTTTTTTGGACTAATTTTTGTTTATCACCAGTAATATCAAAAAAACAAAACAACATTTGAAGCTGAAACAACGTACGTTATTATTAATACAGAACTACAAGCCAGCTTGTAAAGTGTTGTTTTTTTCTAGTATTGTTTTGCTTCTGTTTTCTTGTAACGTCGTAAAACGTGTTAAATCCAACGAACATTTAATTACTAAGAATACTATTATAGAAGATGGCAAAGTTAAGAAAGAAGAGCGTATAAATAATATTATCATCCAAAAGACCAATCTTGGTATGGAAGGCTTTTTTGGTTTTCCTTTGAGGTTACATGTTTACAATTTAGCACGACCAAATATAGACTCTATTATAAACGTTAACATATTAAGCGATAGTACTAAAGTTAAACGCAAAACAGGTTTATTATCTAAAAAACAATTTGATAAATACATACAATCTAAACGCAACTTTAATAGTTGGCTAAAACGTACAGGCGAAGCACCAACAATATTAGATGAGAGTAAAACTAAAAAAACGGTAATATCACTAAGAAATTATTATAAGTCCAGAGGTTGGTTAAAAAACAAAGTAGAATATAATATTGAACGCGACAGTAATAAACGGGCTAAGGTCACCTATAAAGTGACAAAAAATCAGCCTTTTATATTAGACTCTATAAAACCTATCATCAGTAGCCCTGCAATAGATTCACTTTACAGTAGATTTAGTAGAAAATCCTTATTAAAAAAAGGAGAACAATATGATGTTACTAATTACGAAAAAGAACGCGAACGTATTACCAATTATTTGCGCAATAACGGGTTTTATCATTTTGGGCAAGAATATATCAGTTTTGTTACAGATACTATTGGAACAAACTCTAAAGTAAATACGGAATTGATTATTGCAAACCGTTCTATAAGAGGAGAGGATTCAACAGCAACGGTTCCATTCAAGACATATAGAATAAAGGAGATCAATATCTTTACAGATAACAATTTTGAAAACCAATTTAAAACTATATCAGATACAACTATCTACAAAGATTACAATCTATACAGTAAGGATAAATTGAAGTTTAGACCTAAAGCACTTACAGATGCGGTTTTTATTAATAAAGGTGATAAGTATAGTGATTTAGCACGAAGCAGAACATCGCGTTACTTAAATGATCTTCAAATGTTTAGGTATCCCCGTATTATCTATCAAGAAAACGAAATAGATACTACATTGACTGCAAATATCTTCTTAGAGCCAAGAAAAAAATATCAACTGAGTTTTGATTTGGATGTGAGTCAGAGCAATATTCAAAAGGTGGGATTTTCATTTGGTACAGGCCTAAAAATAAGAAACGTCTTTAGGGGCGCAGAAACTTTAGAACTCAGTGGTATTGCTGCTATTGGTGCATCTGAGGATGGAGGTGATACTGAAGATACGTTTTTTGATATTAACGAATTTGGAGGCAACATAAGGTTAACCATTCCGCGTTTATTTACGCCTTTTAAAACCGATAGTATCATCCCAAAATATATGTCTCCAAGTACAGCAATTAACCTTTCTACTACAAGTCAGCAAAACATTGGATTAGATAAGCAAACACTTTCAGGACTCTTAAGTTATAATTGGTTTCCTTCAAAAACGGTTACAAATACTCTAGAGTTTTTCAACGTTCAGTTTGTAAAAAACCTCAACACCAGTAACTATTTCGGTGTTTATTCTAATTCTTTTAGAAGGCTAGATAATATAGCTAGAGATATAGGTTATATTGACTCTGACGAAAGCTTGGAAAACCCATCAAACTCATTTGGACCGGCTGATACATTTATTGACGATGTATTAGCAGGTAATACAAGTTTAACATCTGATGACGATGATTTTATTACCGTTAATAATATTGACGAGCGTAAAGAACGACTCACTGAAAATAACCTTATTTTTTCGACCAGTTTTGATTATAAAAAAGATAAACGCACTAATATATTTGATAACGATTTTTCGATATTTAAATGGCGTGTGGAGTTGGCTGGCAACTTTTTATCTACACTCTCAAGAGCTTTAGGATCTTCAAAAAATAGTAATGGTAACTATGAAGTCTTTGGAGTAGCTTTTTCTCAGTATTTTAAAACTGAAATCGACTATGTAAAGTACTTTGGTTTAGGAAGAAATAACGTTTTTGCTTTTAGAAGTTACGCTGGTATTGCAATACCTTACGGGAACTCTAACAGTATTCCTTTTGCCGAAAGTTTTTTTGCAGGAGGACCAAATGACAACAGAGCATGGACAGCTTATAACTTAGGACCTGGCAGCTCAAATACTACAAACGAATTTAACGAAGCTAACTTTAAAATACACTTAAGCGCAGAGCAACGTTTTGGGCTTTTTGGAGATTTAAGAGGTGCACTTTTTATTGATGCTGGTAACATTTGGAATGTTTTAGATAATGTAGAAGAAGAAGCGGCTACATTCACAAATGTAGATTCTCTTAAAGATATTGCAGTTGGTTCTGGTTTTGGTTTGCGCTACGATTTTGATTTCTTTGTACTACGCTTAGATATTGGTTTTAAAACTTACGACCCATCTCAAAATGAAGGTAATCGATGGTTTAAGGATTATAACTTTAGAAATGCAGTATACAATATTGGAATTAACTACCCATTTTAAGTTTAATTACACTTAAAAAACTACATCGTTTTCGGTATTTAATAGCATTCTTCAACAAATACATATTTAAAATTTATGTATTTTTGAAGTCTAATTTCAATCATAAAAATTATGAGTCATAATATAAAACCTGGAGTTGCTACAGGACAAGAAGTTCAGGAAATTTTTCAACTCGCTAAAGAAAAAGGCTTTGCTCTACCTGCAGTAAACGTAATAGGATCTAACTCAATTAATGCCGTTTTAGAAACCGCTAAAGCGTTAAATGCACCAGTAATTATTCAATTTTCTAACGGAGGTGCACAATTTAATGCCGGAAAAGGATTAGGAAATGAAAATCAAGAAGGAGCTATTGCTGGTTCCATAGCCGGAGCTAAGCATGTACATCACATGGCGGAAGCCTATGGTGTACCAGTAATTTTGCATACAGATCATTGTGCTAAAAAATTATTACCATGGATTGACGGTTTATTAGATGCTAGTGAACAACATTTTAAAGAAACTGGAAAGTCACTTTACAGCTCACACATGATTGATTTGTCTGAAGAACCTATCGAAGAAAATATCGAAATCTGTAAGCAATACCTAAAACGCATGAGCAAAATGGGTATGACATTAGAGATTGAATTGGGTATTACAGGTGGTGAAGAAGATGGAGTTGATAATAGTGACGTTGATGCCTCAAAATTATATACGCAACCAGAAGAAGTTGCTTATGCTTATGAAGAATTGAGTAAAATCAGTGACCAATTTACTATTGCTGCAGCTTTTGGTAATGTGCATGGTGTTTACAGACCTGGAAATGTAAAATTAACACCTAAAATATTAAGAAACTCTCAAGAGTTTTTATCTCAAAAACATAATCTCCCGCACAATCATATAGATTTTGTTTTTCATGGTGGGTCTGGTTCTACTGTAGAAGAAATTAGAGAAGCTATTGGGTACGGAGTTATTAAAATGAATATCGACACTGATATGCAATGGGCTTTTTTAAGCGGAGTAAGAGACTATGTACAAGATAAAAAAGAGTATTTACAAACTCAGATTGGTAATCCAGATGGTGATGATGTACCAAATAAAAAATATTATGACCCAAGAGTATGGTTACGTAAAGGCGAACAAGCTTTTGTAGAACGACTTAAAAAAGCTTTTGAAGATTTAAATAACGTAGATACATTATAATATACCTAACATCATAAACCCCATTAAACTTCTTATAGTTTTAATGGGTTTTTTAAGTACATAGAAATTAATCTTCTATTAGTTTTCCATTTTTGGATTTAATTAATAAAGTAGTAATTTTATATGTTTTACATTTGCACTTAACAACTAACTAAAACAACGATTAAAGATTTTTCAATATCTTAAATCGTAAAACCTCCCCTAAGCATAGTCTATGGGGTCAAAAACTATAAATCAATATGGCTTGGTTTAAAAGAAAAGATAAAGGAATTCAAACGTCGACAGAAGAAAAAAAAGATACTCCTAAAGGACTTTGGTATAAGTCTCCAACTGGTAAAATCATAGACACTAAAGAATTAGAACAAAATTTTTATGTGAGTCCTGAGGATGGTTACCATGTAAGAATAGGTAGTAATGAATATTTTGAGATTCTTTTCGATGACAATACTTACAAGGAACTCGATGCTAACCTTACTTCTAAGGATCCGCTAAAATTTGTAGATACTAAGAAGTATCCTGATCGTTTAAAAGCTGCACAAGCAAAAACTAAATTAAAGGATGCTGTTCGTACTGCTGTTGGTAAATCTAATGGACAAGATTTGGTAATTGCATGTATGGATTTTAGTTTTATCGGTGGTTCAATGGGTAGTGTTGTAGGTGAAAAAATTGCCAGAGCAGCAGATTATGCCTTGAAAAAGAAAACCCCATTTATGATTATTAGTAAATCTGGTGGAGCACGTATGATGGAAGCAGCATTATCCTTAATGCAATTGGCAAAGACCTCAGCAAAGTTAGCACAGTTAGCGGATGCTAAAATTCCTTATATCTCTTTATGCACAGATCCAACTACTGGTGGAACAACAGCTTCGTTTGCAATGCTTGGAGATATTAATATCTCTGAACCTGGTGCATTAATAGGTTTTGCAGGCCCAAGAGTAGTTAGAGATACTACAGGTCAAGAGTTGCCTGAAGGTTTTCAAACTTCTGAATTTTTATTAGAACATGGATTTCTAGATTTTATTACACATCGTAAAGAGTTAAAACAAAAAGTAAACTTATATATTGATTTAATAAAGAATCAACCTTTAAGAGCATAAAAAAAGTGAGCTGTTTTTGCTCGCTTTTTTTATGCAATCAACTAAACAATTAATTTAAGGTAATAGGTATTTCTGCACCATTATTAAAAGTAAAGGTAGCTTGGTTATCGCAATCACCGTTACCAAAATCAAAGACACCACCAAAATTAGTACGCTGTGCATCAAAACTTCCACTTACAAAATAATAACATATTACCTCTCTGCGTAAAGGGGTTAATATTTCATAAGTATGTGTATTACCATTGACAAATATTGCTGTACAATCTCCTGTAATCTCAAAAACATTGTCGCTAAATATTCCGCTTCCAAAACCTTCAACCCATTCTCTAATTCTTGTACCCTCTCTAGATGCTTGTACTCCGTTTGGCCAAATTACAGTAATGCTTAAATCGTGTGTAAATTGGGGATTCCCATTTTCATTAGATAATTCCTTCAAAATTGAACGACTAGCAATAACATTTTTAGCATCAAAATAAAAGTCAACCAAATTATAATTAATCAATATTTCCTGTGCTTCCGGGTTTCTTGTATAATCAAAAGTTATTTGCCCCTGTATTAAATGTTCATTAATAATACAGCCTTCACTACCAAAATCTAAAGTAACTTGCCTGAAGCCTTGTTGTGCCACAACAGTAATAATTACACAATCTGGAATATCTCTAGAGTATTCCATTCTATCAGATCCATATTCATTATATTGAACTCTATCTGCTGTTAATTCTTGTTCTTCATAAGCATCAATAATTAAATCCCCTAAAACGGTATCTATTTGGTCTATTTCGGCAGAACGCTGAATTTCTAGAATGTCCTCTGCTTCGGTTTCTGATGTTGTAGTTTCATTATTATCACTACAAGATGTAAAGATTAAACCTAAAACAGCTAGGTTTAAAGTTGCTTTTCTAAGTGCTCTAAAATTCTTCATGATTACTTTTTTATTGTTAATATGTTTTTAAGACCTATTAATAATAAAAAGGTTTAATCACTTAAATTCTTCTATGCATTCTTAAAATAAATTGAAAACTCTGTACCAACATCTACTTCACTCTTTACTTCTACTTTTCCTCCTAAAGATTCAATATGGTTTTTAGTAATAAACAGACCTATGCCAATAGCATCTTCATTATAGTGAAACGTCTTATACATCTTAAAGAGTTTATCTCCGTATTTTTTCATATCGATACCTAAACCATTGTCTTTTATCAAAAAAACAACATATTGATTTTTAATATAAGACGTGAGTTCAATAATTGGTGTTCTCGCATCAGATTTATACTTAATAGCATTGGTAAGAAAATTAAGAACTATACTATCTAAATATGCAGGAATAGCTTTTACATAGTGTGTTTCATTAATTTCATTATAAATTATGGCATTAGCATTTTGTGCCATAGCAATAATGTTATACATCGCCTTCTCTACATAATCATAGAGATTGAGTTTTTTCATTTTTGAAGGCTCAATCTCCCTTATTTTTGCTACTTCTGTTAAATGAGAAACTGTTTCTTGTAAATTAACAACAGCTTTTTTTAATAATAATAGATTCTCATTATTACTTTGATTGCAAAAATCTTCTTCTATAAATTCAGTTATAGTTGATAAGTTACCCGAATGAGATCTTAAATTATGAGTAACTATATTAGCAAAAGATGTTAGCCGCTCATTTTGCTCTTTAACAACATTAAGCATTGCTTTTAGTTTGTCTTGATTTTTTTGTCTATTGGTCACATCATTAAACTGCCAAATCATATAAGGTTTGCCCTCCTTAAAATACACTAAAGAAACGTAAATTAACACCCATAACATTGTACCATCCTTATGAAAATAACGCTGTTTCACACGGTACTTATTTATTTTACCATGAATCAGTTTTTCATATTTTCTCTCATGTACACCTAGATCTTCAACATAAACAATATTATTTATATCCATGTTAAAAAGCTCAGGTCTAGTATAACCGAACAAATCACAAACACTTTCATTAACTTTTAACCAGTTCCCATCTAAATTAACAACAGCAATGCCATTATATGTATTATTAAAGACCCGATCTAGTACATCGTGGGCATTAGAAAAATTGTAATCTAGGTCTGCAGCTTTCATCCTTTTAGATTTTAAGGATTAATTAGGTGAAAGCTCATAATTAGTCAAGGGGAGACTAAATTAAAACATTGAATTACAGATTAAAAGTTACAAAAAAAACCACAAATCACAAAAAAGTACTATATTTGCCGCTTGAAAGAAAATCTTTCATAGTACATAAAAATCATTTACAATAATATTAGCATGTATTTAGATCAAAAAGCAAAAGAAAAACTTTTCAAAAAACACGGTAAAAATGAAAAGGACACAGGTTCTGCTGAAGGGCAAATTGCATTGTTTACTGCAAGAATTGACCACTTAACAGAGCACTTAAAAAAGAACCGTAAAGATTACAACACTGAGCGTTCATTAGTAAAATTAGTAGGTAAGCGTCGTGCATTACTAGACTATTTAACTAAGAAAGATATCTTAAGATATCGTGCGATAGTAAAAGAATTAGGATTAAGAAAATAATCTCAATATAAAGACCACGCTTTTTGCGTGGTTTTTTATTACACACATAGAAACTTTGTTTTCTGAACGAAGTCAAATTAAAATAACGCAATCGAAAGCGTATAAAATTCGGAATTGAAGAAGCTTACACAGTTTTTCATTGGTCATAGCAACACACTACACAACAACACAACGACCATTGTTTAACAAGGCCTTGATGGCTTAACATCAAAGCACGAATTAAAAATATTTATGATTCCAAAGACTTACAGAGAGGTCATTGACCTAGGTGATGGTAGAGAAATCTCTATCGAAACCGGAAAATTAGCAAAACAGGCTCATGGTTCTGTTGTTGTACAATCAGGAAAATGTATGTTATTATGTACAGTAGTTTCCAATTACCATTCTGCAGATGTAGACTTTTTACCTTTAACGGTAGATTACAGAGAAAAGTTTGCTGCAGCTGGTCGATATCCAGGTGGTTTCTTTAAAAGAGAAGCTAGACCTAGTGATGGCGAAGTATTAACGATGCGTTTAGTAGATCGTGTATTACGTCCATTATTTCCAAAAGATTATCATGCAGAAACTCAAGTTATGATTCAGTTGATGTCGCATGATGATGATGTTATGCCAGACGCTATGGCAGGCTTAGCTGCTTCAGCTGCTATTCAATTATCAGATTTCCCGTTTGAATGTGCTATATCTGAAGTTAGGGTTGCAAGAGTAAATGGAGAGTTTGTCATTAACCCAACCAGAGCGCAATTAGCAGAATCAGACATAGATATGATGATTGGTGCTTCTGCTGATTCAGTGATGATGGTTGAAGGTGAAATGGATGAAATTTCTGAAGAAGAAATGACTGAAGCTATCAAAGCTGCCCATGAAGCTATTAAAGTACAATGCGCTGCTCAAATTCGTTTAGCCGAAGCAGTTGGTAAAAAAGAAACTCGCGAATACGACCCTGAACGCACTGATGAAGATTTAGCTCAAAAAATTCATGATATGGTATACGATAAAACGTATGCTATTGCTAAAGCAGGTTCTTCTAAGCATGAAAGAGGTGCTGCTTTCTCCGAAATTAAAGAAGAAGTTTTTAATTCATTCTCAGAAGAGGAACAAGACGATTTAGGAAAACTTATTCATAAGTATGTTGCTAAAGCACAGAAAACTGCTATTAGAGATTTAACCTTAAATGAAGGTTTACGTTTAGATGGTCGTCAAACAACAGATATTAGACCAATATGGTGTGAAGTGGATTATTTACCTTCTACACATGGTTCTGCAATCTTTACACGTGGAGAAACTCAGGCATTAGCTACGGTTACTCTAGGAACATCTCGCGAAGCAAACCAAATAGATATGCCATCTTTTGAAGGTGAAGAACGTTTCTATTTACACTATAACTTCCCGCCATTTTCAACAGGTGAGGCTAGACCAATCCGTGGAACATCCCGTCGAGAAGTCGGTCATGGTAACTTAGCACAACGTGCGCTTAAAGGTATGGTACCAGAAGATTGTCCTTATACTGTACGTGTTGTATCTGAGGTATTAGAATCTAACGGCTCTTCTTCTATGGCAACCGTATGTTCTGGTACAATGGCATTGATGGATGCTGGCGTACAATTAAAGAAACCAGTTTCTGGTATTGCCATGGGATTAATCTCTGAAGGTGATAAATATGCTGTATTATCGGATATTTTAGGTGACGAAGATCACTTAGGAGATATGGATTTTAAAGTTACTGGTACTGCTGATGGTATTACTGCTTGCCAAATGGATATTAAAGTAAAAGGATTGTCTTACGAAATTTTAGTCAACGCACTAAAACAAGCTCGTGATGGTCGTTTACATATCTTAAGTAAATTAACAGATACTATAGCTGAGCCTAATGCAGATGTTAAAGATCATGCTCCTACTATGGTTACAAGACGTATTCCTAACGAATTTATTGGCGCTTTAATAGGTCCCGGCGGAAAAGTAATACAAGAATTACAAAAGGAAACAGAAACTACTATTGTTATCAATGAAGATCCTGTGACTGAAGAAGGTATTGTTGAAGTACTTGGTGTTGGTAGTAAAGGTATTGATGCTGTTATGGCCAAAATTGATGCTTTATTATTTAAACCTGAAGTAGGTAGTATTTATGAAGTTAAAGTGATAAAAATGCTTGATTTTGGAGCTGTTGTAGAATATACAGAAGCACCAGGAAACGAAGTCTTATTACACGTATCTGAGTTAGCTTGGGAGCGCACAGAAAATGTATCTGATGTTGTAAATATGGGAGATGTTTTTGATGTAAAATACTTTGGTGTAGATTCTAGAACTCGAAAAGAAAAAGTATCTCGTAAAGCTATTTTACCAAAGCCTGAAGGCTGGCAACCAAGACCTCCAAGAGATAATAACCGAGGCGGTAACAACAACAGAGGTAGAGACAATCGTGGACGCGATAATCGCAACAGAGATAATCGCAGAGACGATAGAAAGCCAAGAGAAGAGAAAAAAGAAGATTAATTCTTTTAAAATCTTAATATGTAAAAAGCCCATCAAAATTTTGATGGGCTTTTTTGTTCTTAGATATAAAGCATTACGTATGGAATTACTTTATATTATTTAATAGGTTTTTTAAAAATATAATTTCGAAGAAATATCATACTAATAAGAGACGATAAAAGTAGACATATTAACCATGTCAATCTATGGTTTAAGTATAAGGTTTCTATAAGAAACCAATTTAATGCAGAACTAAATATTAAAACCCCTAAATCTACTATATATGCTTTATACAAACTCTTAAAATAAGGAGCTTTATTGAGAAATGTAAAATGTCTGTGTAAGGCATGTTGCCTTATAACTCCAACTAAAAACGCTATGGTCCAACTTATGGTAGCTTTTGGAGAAAGAGGGTTTAGGTAGTATATAATCTCGTATGTAATAAATCCTAAAATTGCTCCTAAAATTGCAATCACAAGCATGCGTACAAATTCTGATTGTTTGTAAAATATATAAACCATAAAATAATAGTTATTTTTTTCTTTCTTTAAGCACCCAATAAAGGCCTTTTGCATCAGTCTTCATTTGTTTAGAAATTAAAAGAATAGTGATTTCTTCAATATGTGAAATATACCCAAGAAGCATAGCAAGATAGAACAGATATTCGTTGTAACACCAAGCGAACAAAATGAATATAAATATACCTTGAATATACCCTCCTATCTTAGTTGTATATAAATGTAAACTCGGGTATTGTTTAAATTTAATAAATGATATTAGCAACCCTAAAACAAAAAATGCAATAAATAACCAAAGCATCCAAATGGATTGGGATAACGCATCAACTTTAAATGTAAATATGCCTATAAAGGCGGCAATAAAGGTGCCATTATCTGCTAGCGAATCTAACTTGGCACCAAATTTTGTTTTTAAATTAAACAAACGAGCTATTAAACCATCTAAAATATCTGTAACTAAGTTGACACATAAAAACACGGCAAATAAATTTTCTTTACCCGAATATATAAACCATATGATTAAAGGAAATGTTATTAATCTATAGAAGCTTAAAAAATTTGGGATGTTGTATATACTTTCTTTTCCCATAAGTTAAAATGATTTTTTTAGTTTGAATCGCACTAACAGTTTACTCATTAAAACATGAGTTAAACTACTACAAACAAATAAGACTATGGCGTATTTAAGATTCACAAAACCCATTAAGTAATAGATTAGGTTTACACCAAATGCAGAATCAGTTTTGTCAATTAATGAAAATAATATTTTGTTAGATTGACTTTGTTCTCCAGATTTTATTCTTAATCTTCGTTTAATAAAAGAATTTGGCAACTCAAAGAACATATATGCTATGCCAAGTGTTAAACCTAAACGTAAAGGGTTAACTATATTTAAATAAGAAGTTAAATCTATAGCTAGTAATATTATAGCATTTGCGATGGGAATAAAAATGAATCCTCTCCATGTTTTATTAGACCCAAAGGCTTTTTTAGAAATAGGAAGTTTTAAATACGGAAAATAATTTCTTTTAATAACTACCATATGTGTCATATTAGATATCATTAGGGGTAATAAAACTATTTCTATATGCTGGAAAAAATTATACATCTTCTTCTAAATAGTTTAACATTATAAGTGCCGTATTTAAAACACGTTTTGAGAAATCATATGGTATCAATATACCTGATACTTCGTAAAAAGAAAGTCGAGTTATTATAAATACATTCAATGCGTATTTATAGGCTTTTAGCCATATTGTCCAATTGCTTGATTGGTATAATTGAAAATGTTCCTTTAGATAAAAATAAAATGTTTCCTTCTCAAAGTTTAGTGGCAAAACAAAACTTAAAAATTCAATTATATCCCTATGTGGAAAATCGATTACTGCTAGCTCCCAATCATATATTACAGGCAAACTATTATTTCTAATGGCAATATTCCTTGTATTGAAATCATTATGAATTATGGTTTTATCTATACTTAGAGATTTAGCCTCTTCTTCTAAACTATCAATTTGGTTGTACATTTTTTTAAGTACAGCTTGGTTGTTTTTACTTGAACATTCAGTAATTAAAATATGCATCAGTTTTTTATACAGGTTTTTAGATTTCCATGGCTTAAACTCTTTTATATGCTTAAAATATTCGCTTTTTGCAGTTTTATGAAACTGGGTAATTGATTGAATTACAGAAATAATTTGAGATGGATTCCAAGCCTCTGGATTATTTTCAGAATTCATAATTTGCATATTATCCTTATTAAGAACATCTATCATTAGCATATAGATTTCCCTATTGGCGTCAATATGCTTTCCATATAAAAAAGGATGATACTTAAAATTTGATTTATGTAGAAAATCATAGACCTCTAATTCTTTAAGATGACATTTACGATATTCTAAGTGCTGTTTTGAGCACTTTAATAAGTCTGATAACTCTGGGTTTATAGAAGCCGCAACAGTATGCAATCCTTTTATTACATCTATATCTAAGGGCTTAGATTTTATTATAATATCCTTCTCTTTTATAACATTTGCGTTATGATTGTATTCAATTTTCAGAGGGATAAAGCCTGTTACTTTTCTATTTACTTTAGAAGCAATATTGGTAAGAATTCCGTTTTCAATAGACGCATTTTTTACAATTTCAATAGTTTGTATATCCTTATCGCTAAAAAAACCATTTAGACTTAGTTTAATAAAATCTAAATTAATCTCTGATGGCAACAACCAATTTGTAGGTTTATTTCTTCCAAGTTTTTCATGTGCTTTTGCAAATTCACCGCTGACAATTGCTGCAAAAGTTGATAATTCTAAACCTAAGGCAAAGCCAGCTATAAGCTTGGCAAATCTGTTCACTTTTCCATTTCCATAACAATTCATTATTTCCAAAGCTTGTTTTTGTTTTGGTAGCGATGTCCCTCCACCTATGGTTCCAATTACTAAATTTGGTAAGGTGAGTTTTACACATAAACTACCATCTTTTTTCTTTAAGCTTAAAAATCCTACCCCAGACTCGTGGATGGATGCTAAATCTTGGCCTGTAGCTACAAAGATTGCCGCAATAGTGTTAGCAACATTAATATTATAACCAACCATACCATCTTTTTTAGCTAACCTTTTAGAAGCTTTAAAACAAGTAATCATTTTACCTGAAGTTGTTCTCAAAACTTTATTTAAAATATTTTCTGGTATTCTACACTTTGCTACTACATGTATACCTCTTCCAGAATTGATATTATATTGAGATACTTTTTTATCTGAAGCACCATTACCTTCAATTACAAAATCCAATGGAGCAATGTTTGCTTCTTTTTTAAATTCTTCAATTATAAATAGCATAGCATGCCAAGTACAGGTCGTTGTCATATTTTGTCCTGAAGCATCACTAGACTTATACGCAAACTTTAGATGAACTACATGATTAAGTTTTACCGCATCAATACTTAGTAGTTTTGCATGATTAGAAAAGGATTCAGCTACTATTTTTATTTCTGAAAACATTTTTTTTATAAAACCCTTAAAACACATAGCTTCTTTTTCAGAATTAAATATAAACATTGGCGATCTCGTCATTTTTTGCCACTTTACTTTTGCTGAAAAACCACCACTTTTACTAATTACTCGCGAACCTCGATTCATACTCGCAATCAAAGCGCCTTCTAAAGTACCCGCTGAACAATATGTTAACTCTTGCTTATCCCCATCTTTAAAAATGAGCGGACCGACTATGCCTAAAGGAATTTCTGTACTTCCTATATATGATTCAATATTATTTCTAATACTGTGTAACTCTAAGTGAGAATTTTCAATTATATCTGTATTAACATTATTATTTTTCAAAAAATCTAACCTCAAGTTTGTAGCTGTATTTGTAACAAGTCCTCTTCCTGGTACAATTGGAATGTTCATAATTTTTGATTTAAAGTTTAATCAAATTTATTGCTATAATCACATTTAGTTTTTTCAAAATCACGAAAAACAAATTTATTTTTTGTGATTATCACAAATATAATTACATTACCATATGTTTCAAGAACAATTATTAGAAAAGCTAAAAACTGAATTACCACATGCTACATCACTCAATGAAGCCATAGCAACAGCACTAGATATTAGCTATGATGCGGCACATAGACGTAGCTCTGGTAAAAGTAAATTCTCTTTAGAGGAAAGTGTACGCTTAGCTAAGTATTACAATCTATCCTTAGATCGTTTATTCGAAAACACAAAAGATGATATTATTGCAGTAGAGAAAACTAAGCCCATTCATAACGAATTAGAATTGCAGACTTATTTTGACAATTCCTATAACTCATTAAAGCCCTTACTAAATCAGAATGAGAGTCGCATATTGTATTCAGCAAAGGATATTCCATTGTTCTATACTTTAGAAAGCAATCTGTTAAGCCGTTTTAAAATGTTTGTATGGCTAAAGTTGCTTGACCCTACAATGGTTTCAAAAGGATTTGAATCCTTTTCTTTAAAAGTAGCGACATTACAATCTGCTAAGGCTTTAGGTAGCTTATACCAAAACTTAAACACCACTGAAATTTGGGATGTAACTACCGTAAATAGCACACTAAAACAAATTCATTTTTACAAAGAAGCAGGTCTTATTAGTAACTCTACCGCTTTAGAATTATGCAAAGACTTAAAACATTTGATCTTTATCATTTCTAAAAAAGTAAATCCAAGTAATGAACAATATCTTTTTTATTACAATGAATTATTATTAATGAACAATAACGTTCTGGTAAGCACTCCGCTTCAAAAATCACTTTTTGTACCTTTTACAATATTATCCTATTATCAAACTTCAGATAAAATCACCTGTTTAGAAGCTGAAGATTTTTTAAAAAAACAATTACAAAGCTCTAAACTTTTAAACACTGCTGGCGAAAAAGAAAAGCTTAGTTTTTTTAATAAAATTTATGCTAAGATTGATGCTCTTTATCAACTTATAGAAGCAACTCAAGTTTTAGATTTTGAATAGATTTTAAAGTTTTACCTTTTTAAACGCAACCTTTAAATAGTTTTAAAGACTATAGGTAAAACAAAATATCATGAAAAAATCAGTCTTTATTGTTGCATTCTTTGTTACATTAATTTTTACCGCATGTACTTCAGATGAAATGATCGTTGAACAAGAGAGTTTTAATGGTACACTTACAGAGTTTATTTATTCTATTTATGACACTTCAACCTTAGATATATCTGAGCAAACGATTTATATACTTGGAAATAATAGAATTCTAAGTTCTTTATATAATTCAAACGAATTCAACACTACTTTAAATAGTACCTATAGCTATTTAGATGATAGAATTACTGAAATAGTGACGTATGAAAATAATCAAATGATTAAGAAAACAAACTATAACTACGATAATAACGGTAACTTATTAGAGTATATTTCCATGTTCACTGAAACAGACACACTTCAGTTATATTACGATAAGCACACATTTACACATACACAAGACACCATCTTTGCAGAACGGAAAAGAAGTACTGATGGGATTAATTACGATACATTTATTTCTACTATGAAAATGATTCTTGAAGATAATGACAATAGAACTTATTTTGAAATATTTGATTATATCAATAATGGACCAATAAGCGTTAAGAGAAGTATATATGACACCAATGACAATATGATAACAGAAGAAACCTCAGTAAGATACACAGATGGGACTACATCAATGGTTAATCTTAATACATATGGTTACAACACAAGTGTTAACACTTTGCAAACTATTTATGAAGAAACTTTTGGTCGTAAAAATACAATGCTATTATATCACTTGGAATCTCAGATAATATTTAATTTCAACCCAAGATTCTTATCTCCAAATTCAATGAGTGCTTTTAGCTCTACTTCAGTAACCGAAGGATCATTTCCTGTAGAATTTGAAAATACTTTAGACACTAATAATATTAGCCTTTATGATGACTATAGAGTGTATACAAATAATAGTATTGACTATTTCTATAAATTCACTTTAGAGTATGTATTTGAATAACATATAGAGTAATTGAATATAGAACAACTCATAAAAGCTTGTAAAAAGCAAAATCTCGACGCACAGAGTCAGCTGTACCAAAGGTATAAAGATGATTTGTTTTTATTATGTTTAAAATATTGTAAAAACAGAGAAGAGGCGCAAGACAATTTACAGGATTCATTTTTGGAGATTTTCAGTAATATCAAAAAATTTAAAGGTAATGGCTCATTTGAAGGTTGGATAAAACGAATCACTATAAATAAGGCAATAGACAAGTACAAAAAGCAAAGTCATCTAAATATTATCATTAATAATGATATTCTTCAAGACCATACCCTCATAAATGAAAGTGCTATTAAAAATATCAAATTGCACGACATCTTAAAACACATCCAAGAGTTACCACCTAAGTATCGAATGGTATTTAACTTATATGAGCTCGATGATTATTCTCATAAAGATGTCGCAAAGCTATTAAACATAAGTGTTAGTACATCAAAATCAAACTTACATAGAGCTAAGAACCTATTACAGGCTAAAATACTAAAGCCAACTAATACAACAACTAAAAAACCTGGCATCTAATGGAAACTAAAAAAGATATAGGACCTGCGATAAAAGATAGATTAGAAAACTTCAAAGAAAGTCCAGATGATTTGGTTTGGGATAATATAAAAAGTGAACTAAAAAAGAAAAAGAAACATCGTGGGATTATCTTTTGGATATTAGGAGTAGGATTAGTTATTATGACAATATTGCTATGGTTAGGCATCTCACTGCATAATTCTATCGAAAAAGAACCAAATCTTATTGAGGATCAAGAAATAAAAATAATTGAAAACTCAAATTTGCCAAAAATTGAACAATTTAGTGAGCCCGAAAAAAATAATGTATCAAATACCAACACTATAAAAACTTTAGAACCTAAGGGCAAAAATCATAAAATTGTTGATCAAACTACTAAAAGTAGTAAATCAAAAAAATTAAATTCAATCATCAACAAAAAACGGACACCCACCACACACAAATCATTTAGTATAAGTTCAAAAAATAAACCTAAATATTCAATAGCATTAGATTCATTAAAAGTTGAAAAAACCTCAAAATTAGTGTTTGTAAGAAAAGACAAAGAAACCAAAGACAATAGTCAATTAAACAATAGCACAAAAAAACTCCTAGAAAGGAATCTTACCTTCACAAAACTTGATAGCTTAATAGTAATCAATAAAATTGATGAGGATTCCATTAAGAAAGAACAAAAACTAAGACGTTTAGTCTCTGAGGAAAAAACAGCAGAATTTACTGAAGAAAAAACAACAGACAGTAGTAGTATAGATATAACATCTCGATGGAGTATAACACCGCAATTTTTATTATCAACCTATGATGCATTTGATACAAAAACTAAAGATAATTCTTCAACTAATTATGGTGCACTTACAAGTTACCGAATAAACAGATCTATTTATTTACGGTTTGGCGTGAGAAAACTCAATTTAAAGCAAACCATTGACAGTATTCAAAATAAAGTTGAATATCTCGAATTTCCATTGGATGTAAAATATACACCATTTAATAAAAAAATTAATCCATATATTACTGGAGGAATTAGCTACTTTAAAATTCAAGGCCAGTCAAGTAATAGCACTTCCATGATTTTGAGCGCTAACAATTTTGAATACAAATCTACTTTAGGTCTACACCTCGGCTTAGGTGTAGAGAATAAATTATTTAAAAACATTTATATTAATGTTGAATCAAATTTTAACTATCAAACTAAATCTATTCTAAGAAATGGAACTGTCAATCCATTCATAATATCTATTAATGCAGGTATTGAATATAGGTTTTGATAAGAGCTTGTCATGTCAATCAAAAAACACATTTTATCTCATTAAACTATTGACGATTTAAATATTGAATACAGTAAAACTATTAAGGATTTAAACTTTTTTTAAAAGTTGTGTAACATTTTATCGCTTTTGTACGTATAATTAAGAGCGACCTAGTGTTGTAGAAACATTGCACAAATCTTAGAATTAAATGAGACAACTTAAAATTACCAAGCAGGTAACCAACAGGGAGACTGCTTCACTGGACAAATACCTACAAGAAATTGGTAAGGTAGATTTAATTACAGCAGATGAAGAGGTAGAATTAGCACAACGTATTAAGGCTGGTGACCAAATTGCTTTAGAAAAATTAACTAAAGCCAACTTGCGTTTTGTCGTTTCTGTAGCTAAGCAATACCAAAACCAAGGACTAACATTGCCAGATTTAATTAATGAAGGTAATTTAGGTCTAATTAAAGCTGCACAACGTTTTGATGAAACTCGTGGTTTTAAATTTATATCTTATGCAGTTTGGTGGATTAGACAATCCATTTTGCAAGCATTGGCTGAGCAATCTCGTATTGTACGTTTACCGTTAAACAAAATTGGTTCTATAAATAAGATTAATAAGACGTTTGCCTTTTTAGAGCAAAGTCATGAGCGCCCTCCTTCCGCAGAAGAAATCGCAAAAGAACTAGACATGACCATTAACGATGTTAAGGAGTCTATGAAAAATTCTGGGCGTCACGTTAGTATGGATGCACCTTTGGTTGAAGGTGAAGACTCTAATCTTTATGATGTATTACGAAGTGGAGAATCACCAAACCCGGACAAAGATTTGTTACACGAGTCTTTACGTACTGAAATTGAACGTGCCTTGGAGACATTAACACCGCGTGAAGCAGATGTTATACGTTTATATTTTGGTTTAGGAAATCAACACCCAATGACCTTAGAAGAAATTGGTGAAACGTTTGACCTTACCCGTGAACGTGTAAGACAAATTAAAGAAAAAGCGATTAGACGATTAAAGCATACGTCTAGAAGTAAAATATTAAAGACATATTTAGGTTAGTTTTTTGTATATTTAGCGACCAACCTAATAAAGGTAACAACAGTTACAAAACATAACTGTTCGTTTTTTGATTGATGAAAGAACCCACGGCTGATTACCGTGGGTTCACTTTTTTGCACTACTTTAGAGTAATGTAATTATCTTTTTGTTTATGAAGGCCATTTGTTATATTAGTAACTTTGCTAAAGATTTGAATCGTAAAACTATTGACGAGCTAATAACATATGTTAATAAAAATAATAAGATTCAAAATATTACTGGACTTCTAATTATAAAGAACAAACACTTTTTTCAAATTTTAGAAGGAGACACCAAAAAGGTAGATGCATTATACAAAAGAATAAAAAGGGATATAAGGCATACTGGTTTAATCACCTTATTAAACACAAAAATTGAGGGTCGTATTTTCAATGATTATAATAGTGGAAATTTTGAGATATTTCAAAAATTTGAAGATATGAAAAAGTTATATTTGTACTTTAATTGGATTAATAATGCTAACTATTTACCTGCAGATAAATTAATTCGGTTAACCACTAACTTTTTAAAACACAACCAATGACTAAATGCTTAATTGCACCTTCTATGTTAGCTGCCGATTTTGGCAACTTACAACGTGATACAGAAATGGTAAATAACAGTGATGCAGATTGGTTTCATATTGATGTTATGGATGGTCATTTTGTACCAAACATTTCTTATGGTATGCCTGTAATTGCAGCTATTAAAAAGCATGCAACAAAACCATTAGATGTACATTTAATGATTGAAAAACCAGAGCGATATATCGAAGAATTTGCTAAAGTTGGTGCGGATATAATTACCGTACACTATGAATCTACTGTGCACCTACATAGAACCTTAAGACAAATCAAAGATGTAGGATGTAAAGCAGGTATAGTTTTGAATATTACAACACCACTAAATGTTTTAGAAGATATTTTACCAGAATGTTATATGATATTACTCATGTCTATAAATCCTGGATTTGGCGGACAAAAGTTTGAAGAGGTGACTTATAAGCGCGTAAAAAAACTACGACAAATGATTAATGAGCAAGGGCTAGATACGCGTATCGAAATTGATGGTGGAGTCACCGATAAAAATATTGAAAAATTAGTTGAATCAGGTGCAGATACATTTGTAGCAGGTAGTCATATCTTTAAAAGTAATAATCCAACTGAAACGATTAAAACCCTAAAAGCTCTAGCTAACTCATAAAAAAGCGCCTTAAGGCGCTTTTATTAATACTGATCGATCAAATAGTTAATTAAGTCAGTTGTTGTAACAATACCTACCAAAATTCCATTATCTACTACAGGTAAAGCGTGAAACTCTTTTGATGCTAAAATCTTTGCCACATCTTTAATTGAAGTCTCAGAATTAACAGTAGTTACATTTTTAACCATTACCTGATCTATTGTAAACATATTGTATACTAAAGTATCTACGTTAGTCTCAGATTCATCAACTGCATCTGCAAAGCTAATGCGTAATAAATCTGAATAACTCAACATCCCAACTATGACCTCTCCAGAAACAACTGGAATATGTCTTATTTTATGACGTTTAAATAATAATTCAGCTCTTTCTAAATCGTCAGTTCTATTTAATGCTATAAGGTTTTTAGACATTATAGTGCTTACAGGTATTCTCTGTCTCATGATATAATGATTATAAGTTCACTATAAAGTTAAATGATAGCACTCTTAAAAATTATGACAAATGTCATAGCAAAAAGATCATAATCTAAGTTTTTGACCCATAGCCATAATTATAACCGTAATTATATCCATAGCCATAAGATTTGCTGGCACCTACACTATTAATAACATAAGCCATGTTTTTTAGTTTACCTAAGTCTTGTAACTCTTTTGAAAACCTCAATAGGTTCTTCTCTGTATAATTTGCTCTTGCCAGATAAATTGTGGCATCTGCTAGCTGAGATATCAGCATAGTATCTGTAACCAAAATTGTAGGAGCCGTGTCTACAACTACATAATCATAAACTTCTTTTGCTTCTTCTATGAGCTTTTTAAAACGGCCATTGGTTAGTAAATGTGCTGGATTAGGCGGTATGCTTCCTGATAGGATTATGTGGTGGTTTGGATGTTTATCAAAACCATTAATTAGGGCGTCTTTCCAATCATAATTTACATCATGAAGATAATTAGACAGCCCTGGTTTTTGTTTGTCTTCATGAATATGTGTATGAATTTGAGGATTTCTCAAATCGGCACCAATAAGTAATACTTTTTTGTTTATGCTCGAAAGCGCCAAGGATAAATTAAGACTTACATAGGTTTTCCCTTCGCCTTTAATAGTTGACGTGCAATATATTATTTTACCTTTTTCTCCATCCTTAATTGGTAATATATAATCTACATTAGAACTTAAAATTCTAAAAGCCTCAGCTAAAGCTGTACGGTCATTAGGGTCTGTAAAAATAATATCCTTTTTCTTTTTTAGATCTGGTATTTCACCTATCACAGGGATTTTTGAGGTAACTCTTATAATATCTTCTTTACCATGAAGTTTTGTGTCTAACATAAACATGATATACAATACGCCAAAAGGGATAAGCAATCCTCCTAATAGTACAGCTGCATAGACTATTCTTGGCTTAGGAGAAATAGGATATGCACCAGAAAGTGCATTCTCTACAACTTTAATGGAGGGTTCAGTTATAGCCAAGTTAATAGCAGCTTCTTCTCGTTTTTGTAGTAGTAAAAGGTATAGACTTTCTTTGATTTTCTGCTGTCGTTGAATCGCTTTAAACAACCTTTCTTGTTCTGGTATTTTAGATACTTTACCCGATAACCTTTGATTTCTCCCTTTAAGTTGACTTAAAGTACTTTCTAGTTGTCTAGAGTATGCTTTTAAAGACCTATTTATATTAGACTTTAAATCCAAGACCTGATTTTCTGCTAACTTAACTGACGGATTATTAATACCCCCACTATTGGCAAGCTTATCTCTATTTATTACAGCTTGATTATATTCTGATATTAGTGTATTAATACTAGCATTTTCAATACCTATATTAGCTGGTAGTAAATTTGATTCTGAATCACTATTTAGAGAGTTATCTAATATTTTTGATAAAGACAATTGATTTTCTAAACTAAATACTTCTTCTTCTGATTTGACACGTTGTTCTAAACCAAGTTCTGCATCTGTGGCTATATCAACAATATTGTTTTTTTCCTTAAAAACTTCTTGATCTATCTCTATAGAATCCAATTCTTTAGCTAAAAAAACAAAACGCTCGTCAATAAAGTCTAGTGTTCTTTTTGAAACAAGCTGTCTGTCATTAATACCATCTCTATTAAATACATCCATTAGCGTATTTAATATTTTTTCGGAAAGCTCTTTACTCTCTCCTTTAATTATTAATTTTAATAAGTCACTTTGTTCACCTATTGATGTAACTTCTATTTTAGTCTTTAAAAGTAGTGCAGCACTTTTGATTGGACTAAATTTTATAATATAAGTCTTATCTAGCAATTCATTTTTGCCGTTCGTTGGGTTGATTTTTATATCAAAGGGTAATTTGTGAGCTTCTTTATAAGTTGAATACTCTTTAAAGTTAAACGTTTTTTCAGTATCGTTATTAATAACCTCCAGACCAGATTCCGTTACATTAATCTTATAAGATAACGCCTTAAAAATACTATCTGGCTCAATGATTTGGCTGAACTCAAATGGTAATTTTTCTATTTGTTTAGTTTGTATAGTACCTTCTTCAAAATAACTTACATTGAGATTCAATTCTCTTACGACCCTATTCATTATAAGGTATGAGGTCATAATCTCAATTTCGTTCTCTAAGTTAATGTTAGTACGTTTAAAAATAAATGCAGATGTAGGCAACTCTAAACCTTCAGATTCATCAAGAATTTTCACCTTTGAATAAGTTTCAAAAATACGTGGAGCATATCTTAAATAGATATATGCACTAATTAGTGCAACTAACAGGGTTAATAAAAACCAAGGCCAATAAACCAAATAGCGTCTAATTTCGCGCTTAAAATCAACACTTTCTTCTTCTTCAAAAAGATGATTACTATTATATTGGTTATCCATATCTTTATCTTGACAGTAAAATTGTTACACTCAGCGCCAAAGATGCAATAGTTAAAATAGTACCTATGTCCCCAACAAAACCAGCTGCCTTAACCTTAGGATTGTTTTGATTAACGACTATCATATCATTAGGCTTTATAAAATAATATTCAGTATTCATAAATTCGGCCGAAGTTAAATCAATATGTGAAACTTTACGAATACCATCTACTTCTCTGGTTATAAGCACATCACTACGTTTTCCATTTATAGTGAGGTCACCTGCGTATCCTAATGCTTGTAGGATTGTAATATTTTGCTCAGTAAAATTATAAGTTCCTGGTTGATTGACTTCTCCTAAGATAGTTACCTTAGCATTAAGAAGTCTAACATTTACAGTAGGGTTAGAAAGGTGACCACCAGTAATTAATTGCTCTTTTATAAAATCCTCTAGCTGTTTTGTTGTGTAACCAGAAGTAGGTATTTTACCAAGTACAGGGAAATTTATTGTATTTTCTAATGATACCAAATAACCATTTAATTGAATAAGTTGTATGTTTTGAAGTTGCATTCCTTGCCCATCACTTTTATTGTATGGTATAGCGGCTTCGGGCACTAAGCTTTCAACTGTGATTTTTAAAATATCATTAGGTTGAATAGTAGCGGACTGATAATTAATCTTACCATTGGCTGTAGTTAATGCATCTTGCATGTATAACACTTCTTTCTTTGAGGCACATGAAGTTATAAAAATCAACACAAAGAATCCTATACTTTTTATTTTCATTAAAATCTATTATTGTAAAAAAACAAATATAACCGCATTTAAAAGACTATCAAAAGCATAAGCATTATTTATAAATTTCTTTATTTAATAATTTAGCTATAAAATAAACGCTTAATAAGAAAGGGTATAAGATATAACAAAGAACCATATACTAAAAGACAAATTATTTGCGTATTTAATTCTAAATGTAGTAAACTAAAAGCGATAACTACAATGATTACATTAATACTGCTTATTAAAACAGTGGTCATTAAGTGACTATAACCACTACTAATAAATCTATGATGAATGTGGTTTTTATCTGCTTTAAAAGGGCTTCTTCTATGAATAACAATTCTAATAAAAAATATACGTAAAGTATCAATGAGCGGATAAAACAATAAGGCAAATGCTAATGCTGGTGAAGCCTTATAATAATTTGATGTTTCATCTACCTGAGCCATATTAATAAAACTAATAGTAAAGAAAGCCAATAAAAACCCTACTATCATAGAGCCAGTATCTCCCATAAAAATCTTGCGTTTGTTTGAGAAATTAAACCTTAGAAAAGCTAATAAAGCACCACATATTGCAATAGAAATTGTGGCTAAACTTATATCATGAGCTTTTATAAATAGATATGCAAATATAGCACTGGCAGAAAATGCTATGGTCCCTGCTAAACCATCAACACCATCAATAAGGTTATATGCATTAATTATGAGTAAATATACAAATAATGTAAACCCAATAGAAAGCCAATAAGGAAGTGTATCTATATCTAATATATTAGAAAAACCTATAATACGAGTATCAGTAAATACAATCAATAAAAGCGCTGCTAATAATTGACCGCCTAATTTATTTCGTGCGGATAATACTGTTAGGTCATCTTTTAATCCCAAAAAGAACAAGATTGTAAGCCCACCCATAACTAATAATAAAACTTTAGTATTTAAGAAAGCTCCAACAATCGTCATCACAACAATTATACTAAAATATACACCTATACCTCCCAAAGTAGGAGTTTTATTAGAATGTAAACTTCTACTGTCTGGTTCGTCCATTAGGTGCTTTTTTTTAGCAACATATAGAATTGTAGGAAATGTTTGAAAAGCAATTAAAAATGCTAAAGCAAAAGCTGCTATAAGCCATAAGGTTAAATGATTTTCTGGCGAAAAATTTTCAAGTAATGTTTCAATCATTTTTTTTGATTTTTAAAACATCTTAGGGGTAGGTTAATATACGATTTTATAAACAAGTAAGTTTTTAAACAAAGTAAATACTTAAATATTATTTTAGTCTAAAGTCTAAAATACTAGAAATTATCCTATTTGCGGTACTACCGTCCCATAGTGGTATCGACTGATAGGTTTTCCATTGTCCATTAAAGAGTTTATCTAAATAAGGTTGGATGGATTTTGGGTTAGTACCAACCAATTCATTTGTTCCAAGGGTTATGGTCTCTGGTCGTTCTGTATTGTCTCGCAAGGTCATACAAGGAATATTCATTACAGAAGCTTCCTCTGTAATTCCGCCAGAATCTGTGATTACAGCTTTAGCATTCTCAACTAGGTAATTAAATTCTAAATAACTCAAAGGGGCTACAGTATGTAATCTAGGATGAGAAATCTCTAAACGTTCTAAGATTTTAGCCGTTCTAGGATGTACTGGAAATACTAAAGGTAAATCTTGAGTATGATTAATAATTTCATCAATCATAGCCTTGAGCTGACTTTCTTCATCTACATTAGCTGGGCGATGTAATGTCATTATTATATAAGCCCTGGTCTTTAGGCCTAAAGTTTTCCAAATAGATGGTGGTCTAAAATTTGGTCTTTGTTTCAATAAGGTATCGATCATTGTATTTCCGACATAGAAAATTTGATTTTCATTTACACCACTTTCTCTTAAATTTTTATTTGCCAATTCAGAAGTTGTAAAGAAATAATTGGTGATACTATCCGTAACCAAACGGTTTATTTCTTCGGGCATGCTCCAATCGTCAGATCTAATTCCTGCTTCGACATGAGCAACTTTAGTATGTAGTTTTTGTGCTACCAAGGCACATGCCATAGTAGATGTAACATCACCTACTACTAAAACCAAATCAGCGGGATTAGCCATTAAATCCTTTTCAAAATTTATCATTATTGCTGCTGTCTGTTCAGCTTGTGTGCCGCCACTGCATTCTAAATTAACGTGTGGTTCTGGAATTTGAAGCTGTTCAAAAAAACTACCAGACATGTTTTTATCATAGTGTTGACCTGTATGCACCAATCTAAAATCTATAACCTCACCATTAGTATTGGTTTCTTGTATAGCATGGATGATAGGAGCAATCTTCATAAAGTTTGGTCGTGCGCCTGCAACAATTGTAATATTATATTTCATTATTTTCTAATATCTATTTAGATGAAGATTTACAAAGAAACGTACCAGATGGATTTGACGTTTTATTCGCGAAGGCTGATTAATAAGTCTGTATGCCCATTCTAAATTATGTTTCACCCACCATTTTGGAGCTCGTTTTACATTGCCTGTATAAACATCAAAGCTTCCTCCCAAACCTTGGTACACTGCTTTATGATGCTTTTGAATTCGCTCCATCAATAACTCTTGTTTTGGCGAACCCATGGCCACAAAAACAACATCTGGTCGATGCCTTTTTATATCTTCTATTAAAGCTTTTTCTTCAAATTCTGTTTTTATATAGCCGTTTCTATAATTACATATATCAATCTCTTTAAATTCAGATTTTAACTGATTTACAGTAGCTTCAATAATCTCTTGTTTGCCACCAACCAAGTAAAACGTTTTGACTCGGTAATATTGTCTTACCAAATCTAGCCAAAGTTCGCATCCAGGGATTTTAACTACGGATTTATGCCCTTTTTTTTGTAATGCCCAAACTGCACCTACACCGTCTGGATAACCTAAATTTCTATTAATTATGGCTCTACTTTCATCTGTAGCATGTAAAATTTTTTCAGCATTGACCGCAACCAAAATTTTATGGTGTTTAAAAGCATAATCTATAAGTTCTGCTCTAGACTTTGGCGCATAGGTTATTACATTATTTAAGGCTTCTGACTGCATTTTTACACGTTAGACTCTAAATAATAATGTGCCATAGCATTAAACATAAAGGCATTACTCCAACGCATATAAGATATCTTTGAGCTCATTCCCTTTTTAATTTGGTAGTAAAAATACCCTTTTTTGTCTTGCATATTAGTAATAGTCCATATTAAGATTTTATTAAGTAAATCTTCTTGATTTTTGAACTCCTTTAATTTTGATGCCGTTACAATAATTTGTGCTGGGCAATGTATATCTATAGGGTATGTTTTATTATGATAATATTTTGGTTTTCCATCTGTTTCGAAAAAATGATCCACATAATAGTTAAAGCCCTTTTTTATATAGTATTGAAAAGAGTCATCTCCCGTATTTTGCTGATAGGTTTCAATAGCGTCTAAATTAAAACCTGTATGAAAACTATCTATCCATGACTGAACGGGTAGTAGACCATAAATCCAAGACCCATCTTCATTTTGCAGCTCACAAGCTGCAAGAATAGCTTTTTGCGCTATTTCTTTATGAACTGTATTTTTTGAATACTTATAAGTAAAACTCAAAATCTTTGCCCCTAAAAGTGAAGCGTTGATTACTGTATTATTACCATCAATAACACTATATGAAAACAAAAACCCTTTACCATGTGTTGTCCGAGATAAATCTTTTAGTACAAAATCCGCCGATGATAATATAACAGCTAATACACCTTTATCTTTTGTAATTTCATAACTCTCAACTAAGGCTTCGATACTAAATGCTGTAGCTACGACTGTTGGTGTATTTTTTTTAAACAAAAATAAACGTCTGGCTTGCCAATCAAAATTGTAACCCCAACATGCGCCAGAATAGCCTTCAACTTTCATGTCTAGGAGCAATGACGTGAGTTTTTTGACATGGTCAAGTAATTCTTCTGGTGTACCAAAGTCTTCGTATCCGTTTTGAGCAGCACGATATAATCTGCAGTATCCTAAAAGAAATAATGCGACTCCTTTAGAATTGTGTTGTTTGGGTACTAATAATAGCTTTCTAAAGTTTATAGGACTACGCTTAAACCCCTGAATCCAAGCTAATCTCGCTAAATCCCAGTGTTTTAATGGTAAAGCTTGAAATACTTTAGAATTCATCCCATCATATGGATCCCAACCCTTAAAGTTTTCGGATTCACAATAATCCTTTAACAGTTGAAAAGCATTATTTATATCCATATTTCTTCATCTTATTACCTACAAATAATTTAAAAATCAGTTTTTCCAAACCATTAATATTAGCCCTCCATCGATTTGCTGAAATCCCCTTTTCATAGCTTGAATCTACAATCTTCACCTTTTCGAGGTTAAAATCTTTAGCGTTGCAATTAATAAATAATGCTATTTCTTTAATCACAGAATTATTGTCTGCAATTATGTTTTCGTACTTCATTAATTTAATGGCATTATTAGAAAACTTGTTTTTACACTTTTCATATATTCTTAAACTCATTCGCCATTCAAATATGGTATAAAATAACACAAAAAACCTAAGAAAATATTTAACTTTAAATCTATAGTATTCTGTTTTTTGTTCTTTCCTCTTTTTTCTTATATCTGAAGCATAGATTGCACGAGGGTCTCTAGTTAAGTAGAATATTTTAGATTCTTTATAGAATTCAATTAACTCTTGTGAGTATTTATAATGAATCGGGAATTTCGCACCATATATAGTTTTACCTTCAACCTCTGCAGACAGATGTATAATACAATCAAAAATAGCATATGGTGTCAGCTCGTTCAATCTGCTTAACGCATCCGTTAATTTAGCTTTACCTATTTTTTGAATGGTTTTTATATATGGCAAGCGCTCTTTAAAATTGAAAAGTTTATCAACTATACTCTCAAGAGATTCTTCTGCTTTAATAGCATCATTTATAAGTGTATAAAAATCTTTCTTAACGGGATGTCTAAAAATTAATTCTGGAGATATAAATATATCTTTATGGGTATTTAACAACTGCATGTAAAATTTAGAACCCGTACGACCAACTCCCAAGATGAATATTTGCGTCATTTCAATTTAAAAATTGATACTTATTTTACTTCTATTTGCTTTCCGCCTTGTTTTATAGAATCTAAAACTTTAAAAGATGCTTTGGTTACAGCTACTATTTCTTTGAAAGAAATTGGAGCTTGCCCTTCAGCTAATAGACCATTAACAAAAGAGGTAACCATTTCTTTTTGACCTTTGTTCTGATTTAAGATTTTGGTCTTTTTCGGTTTTCCTTTTCCATAAATTTTAAGTTCCTTAAAATCGTTTAAAATTGCTGACATACCCGCAGAAAATACCTCAACATATTCTTTGGTCATAGTTTTTGAACCATTGGCATAATAACCAACTACTCCAGAAGATCCGTTTTCAAACTGAATTAAAATATTAAGCGTATCATTTAATTGATTTGCATCAGGAAGTGCTACTGCAGAAACTTTAGTCGGTAAGCTTCCGTTGAGATAAGTTAAATAATCAATAAAATGGCAGACTTCTCCAAGAATTCTTCCACCTCCAATCTCAGCATCTTGTATCCAGGTATCTTTTGGAATTGCACCAGCATTAATCCTGTATATCATAGTCATAGGATTGTTACCAAGCGCTTTTTTAAGTTTAGTTGTTAAAGGAGAAAATCGCCTATTGAAACCAACCATCACAGATTTTTTCATATTGGATTGGGCTTCAATAATATCTTCTAACTCAGATTCTTTTAAACACAAAGGTTTTTCTACAAATACGTGTTTATTAGCCTGTAAGCTTTTTAAAACAAAAAGACCGTGAGAATCATGACGTGTAGCTACAAAAACTGTATTTGTATTATCATCTAAAACATCTGCTTCTTTTGTTGCACAGAATTGAAATTTAAATTTTTCTGCTACACGTTTAGATGTGGTACCAGTATTAGTCAAAACTCCTACTCTCCCGACTTCAGATGATTCAGGAATATTGGGTAACAAATTCCCTTGGGCATAACTTCCGGCACCTATAAATGAGATATTTACTTTTCCAAGTGTATCATTATCTGAGGTTAGTATTCTTTCTTTAGATACTGCTCTATCGGTATTATATTTTAAGGCAATTCCTGTAAAGGGTTCAGATCTAGATACAACTAAATCGAAGGCGTCTTTTGCATTATCAAACTCAAACTCGTGAGTTGTGAGATATCCTATATCTATTCGTTTTGTAGCTATTAGGTTTTGAAATGCTTCCATGTTACGCTTTTCAGTCCAGCGTACATAGGGCAGTGGATAATCAATACCTTTCTCTTCATAATTTAAGTCATAGCGCCCAGGACCATAAGAGCAAGCCATTTTAAGTTCTAGTTCTTTTCGATACCAAAATGGATCGCGATCAAATCCAGTAGGCACAGCACCCAAAACCACAACCTTTCCTTTTTTACGAGTAATAGCTCCAGCAAAATTTATAGGGTCTAGACTAGAGGTTGCAGCTGCTATAATAACTGCATCTGCTCCATGACCATAAGTAGCATTAAGGATTTGTTCCTCCACACCAGCGGCATTTCGTGTAAGTCCTAAATCAACTACATTATTCTCTACGGCTTGATTTACCGCAGCCTCAGAAACATCAATTCCTATAACTGTAACACCCGAAGCTTTTAAGATTAGTGCTGCAATTTGACCAAGTAATCCTAGTCCTATAATAACACATGATTCTCCTAATCGTAGATCTGCTTGACGCACTCCTTGCATAGAAATGGCTCCTAAGGTATTATATGCAGCATCTTTTAGGCTAGTATTATTATTAAGCTTAACACAAAGGTTAATTGGAACAGAAACAATTTCTGCATGATTGGCATAGCCTGCACCTGCACAAGCAACCTTGTCTCCTACCTCAAACTCAGTGACTCCTTCACCTACCTCAATAACTTCACCAGCACAACTATAACCTAAAGGTGAGTATGCATCTAATTTTTTCATTACGGCTCTATACGTCTGTACTGGCCCTTGCTTCTTTAATGTATCAATGACTTGCTTTACTTGCTGTGGTCGCTCTTTAGCTTTTCCTATCAAACTTTTTCGAGCTGCAACAACAGTAGAGCCTTCTGTACCTGCACTTATTATAGAGTAATGATTCTTAACAATCACCATACCTTTTCCTAACTGTGGATAAGGTACATCTTGTATTATCATATCTCCAGAACCTAATTTTTGTGTGAGTTGTTGCATTTATTATCTGAATTTGCATTAATCCAAGTATGGATATTTTCGAAATAATTTTCTACTCTAAATCTTTCGGCAAAGGTATTTAAATTATTCGAAGAAACTTTCTCATATAGAAGCTTATCTTCTAGAAGTTTTTTAATTTTTGCAACATATTTCTTTGCTAAAAATTCTTCTATAATAAAGCCATTGTAACCCGAATTAACTGTATCTGGAATTGCACCAACACCAGAACAAATGATAGGGATACCAAATGCCATAGCTTCAATTAAAACCAAGGGCTGACCTTCATTATAAGATGGTAATATAAAAATATCTATTCTTTTATAGAACTCCCATTTGGTCTCATTATGTATAAGACCTAAGAATTTTATATTATTCTTTAAGTTATTCTTTTTAATATAACTTTGAATATCCATTTTGTCCTTATCATTTCCCCATTCGCCAGCTATTTCTAAAGTAAAATTCACATTGTTAGTTTTCAGTAAATTTGCAATTTCTGTGAGTATATATATCCCTTTCTTTTCGTGCAACGCGCCAACAAAACCGATTGTTATACGTGATGAGGCGTTAATAGATTTTACACTATTTTTATTCTGATTTGGTATATCAACACCATTATCAATTACAATATTTCTATTTAAACCATATGTTTTTAGCGTTGATTTAACGGATTCTCCTAATACTCTAATGGAGTTGAATAGCCTTAGGATTTTTAAGCCTAGACTGTATGACATACCTTTAGTTTCTAGAAAATAAAAATTTCTTCCTGCTAACTCCCCGACTACTTTGCCACCAAACAACTTTGTTGTTAACAAAACCGGCAATACTTTTAGAAGCGGAATAAAATTTTTAGGAATAGACATATAAACCAAAGCTGGTCTGTTTTTAACAATGGTTAAGACATTACGAATAATATATCTTATATTAATAAATACGTTACTTATTGAAATCTTACCTTGGTTAGACTTATTTTTAGATTTATTTGAATTTTCAATGATTACAAATTCAGAGTATTGAGAAAAGTATTTAGACAATTGCTTAGCTCTTATTTCTCCTCCTCCATATGGCGGCGGTACACTTAATATCAATACTTTTTTCTTCATCAATCTATAAAAACAAATCTCTGTTTAGTGGTTTTGGTGGGTATTTTTCTAAAAGTCTCTTTTTAAGTTTTTTGGTTTCATAAGTTCTATAATGTGTTCTAAGGTCTTTGGACATTGAATTAACCAGAGCGCTTTTATTTAATACATTATGATTTAGTTTTTCTTTTAAAGATGTTTTGTGCTCACTTTGTTTCTGAGGTATAGGGTCAGAAAAATTTAATTTAACAACAGATTTATTTATATCACTCAGATGATCCATAAATACTCTAAACCCAGCTAACCAAAACCATATATCATTAGCTCTACCAACCCTTACTTCACTTGTTCTAATTATAGTTCTTAAAATATCTAAACTTTGCATATCAAATAGGTTTAAAGATTTAAACCAATCAAAATCAATGAGTGTTTCTAATTCACTTCTTAATTCGTTCTTTGACCACTTTGTATATTCATGATAATGCAATCTCAATCCTTTAATTGCGCCTTTAGTTTTCCCCCCTAAAGCTTTATTGGTTCTTGCCCATGGGAATTGTGACAATTTAGGTAAATGCCTTTCAAAGAGTTTGATATAGATTTCATTTCCTCTTATAGATGGGTGTAAAGACCATATAAACTCATAGACTTTTGGAGCTGTGAATATTTGATAAATTTTTGCATTACCATTAATTACAGACAATGCATTGCATAACCCTCCTCGCATTCGATAACCTTGCATAAAATGTTCGTAATGAGCAAATGATTTAGCGTCAGGGGTTCTTTGAAATAAATTATCAATATCTTCTGATACGATTTGCTGTCCGATATCGCGAGCAGTGGGTTGTAAAATATTAAACTTATCTAAAGGTTTTGGATGTTTTAATTGCAACAAGTGTAGGTTACTGAATTCTGCTCTACCTATAGAGTCACCAAAACTACCAGCAATGACCAACGATTTTTTGGGTAAATTCTTAAACCACAACATACTATGTAGCATCTCTGGTGAATGTAACAAACCTAATTCTTTTGAGGTGACATGGATGTTCTTTATCACTAACTCTGGAGTTAATGGTACATGAATCCATTCAAATTCTAATATTTTGGCAATTTCCTGAGCATAGACAACATCCCTAGAGTCCTTTAAGCCCCACGATACGGCCTTTGGTACAGATTTTAATTCGCCATTATTATAGAGAAATTTTAATACACCTGCAGCTATTCTACTATCTAACCCACCTGATAAAAGCACATAAATATCATCAAAATCTTTGATGACTTCTCGCATTTCATCTAATAATAATTTAAAAAATATATCGGCTAAAGTATTATAATCCTCAGTATAAAACCCATGCTCAGGAACCTGACTTAAAATCGCTTCATTATTAACGATTTTTGATAGCCATGGCTGTCTTTCAACCTCTTTTAACAATGTTCTGTTTCCACATATATATCCAAAAGACAAATATGATTGTATAGCACCAATGTCTATGTTAACGGTCTCACTTGCATGTTTTAATGCAGAATTATAATCGTCAAAATATTTTGTTTTGGATTTATACTTTGGTGGTTGAAATAAATGGTTTGAGGTCTCTACAAATGCCATAAACTATGAATTATCATTAGCTATCATATCTCCCAACTGATGACTATTTAAAAATATTACATCAGGATATTGTTGTACAATTTTTTCTAACAACTGCTTAAGTTGTTTTAATCCATTTTCTCTATTCTTTTCTTTTATCGAACCAATGAAATTAACCCGATGACTCGATATAATAGCTGGAGTCTTTTTACTAAATGCCCTCTCAACTTCTTTGAAAGTTGATTGCCAATAATCACTATTATTAGATTTGGAAGGTTCAAAAGTACAGTTCCTTACTAAATAGAGCATGTCATTAATTTTTGATTTCTCTCCTAAATAATGTGGAATGTAATTTGTGGTGTTTTTCATATGATGCTCTTGAAGAAACCCGCCTTGAATAAATTTAACCCCATTTTTATTCCATATTTTTTCAGCTGACTCAGTCCAACCACAGTTTGGTGCTATCGTTGTTTTTGAACCAAATCCAAATTCGGCTTTGAAAAGTTTTGCGCCTTCAGATATTAGATTATCCAGATTAACATTTTCATTTTTCAATATCTGGTCATCTATATATGGTGGATGATAATAACTTGTTGAAGTTTTAGATACCACACGTGGCACACCACACATTTTTAGCTTAAATGTTTCTAATGCTTCCGCTTTGTTTTGTTTTAAATCAGTCATCCAATCCCAATAACGTACATGCTCTCTTGCATGGAGTTGAGGAAAAAACATATTAGTTTTTAAACCTTCTTTCCACAAATCTCTTACTTGATCTCGACCTTGGTAATTTCCTAAAGTTGTATCAACGGTTTCGTATTTGTATGTGCTGAAGTTATTATTCTGAATAGCTTCAAAATCTGGATTTGCCAATATCATATTAGCAGTAACTGAAGCTGGATTATCTTGCACATCTCTAACGGCATGTAAGGTTTCATATAAAGCAACCATATCCTCATTTGATTCTAAGGCATCAAGAGTATATGGTGATTTAGACATGTCGTAGCCCAGATTTTGCAAGTTTCTATAAGCTTCTTTACCAGAAGTTCTTATTGAGCCCCAATCGTCACTTTCAATAATCACAATTTTTTTATTGGTACGCCAAGCTTTTTTTAGATATAGCCATCTGGCATATGCAGCAATAATATTCCTCTTGTTAATTTTTTTCACCTAAACTATTGTTTGTGGATGTTTTTATACTAAACATTTTGCTTAGAAATAATAATGGGGTAAATATACCTAGCTTTTTTAGATTCTAAAACTATTATATATGTCCATTAATGTTTAGTTTTAAAAATCTATCTCATCATCTTTCCATAAGGTCTCCAAGCCTTCTCTATGCGTTTCGCATTCTACAACATTACGTATCATTATGCTTTTCCACTTTGGGTAAAGCCATTTAGCGAAGTTTATTTTTCTATTTAATACGCGAAGTAATCGGTTATGTCCATGTAAACGACTTTTGTAAAGGTTTAATTCTTTAGTGCATAGTTTTTTCCATTCTTCTTTAACAAATTGCGGATTTTTAACATTATCGGAATGTGTCTTAAATTGCTGCAACATAATATGAGATGCTTCTGTATCCATCTGTTTTACACCTATGAAATTCTTAGACTGTTCAATGGGTATAAAACTAATATCTATTTTATCGCTATTTAATTTCAATTTAACAATTAGACCCTCAAACCAACTTTTATAATTTCTAGAGAGCTTTTCAAAAAGAAAATTACCTTGTCCATAGACTATAGGTTTACCCATATAATTCTCATAGCTTCCTGCAATATGAGAGTGCTGTGCTATAATAATATCAACACCTTCTTCAATAAAAAATCGTGATATATTTTGTTGATTTGGAGTTGGGTATACATAATGTTCTTTACCGCCATGATATAACATCACTATGTAATCAACTTGTTTTCTAAGTGCTCTGATTTGCCTTATATTATTAGGTATATGCAATGGGTTTGCCCCATGTGAAGTTTCTGTAGCTATGGTAAACTCATGCTCTGCCACACCTAAAAAAGCAATTTTTTTACCTTTAATTGTGACAATGTGCGTTTCACTTGCCGCTTCTAAATTCTTTCCAGCTCCAAAATAGGCGATTTGGTTATCAGACAATGTATTTATGGTAGAGTCTATACCTTGAGCTCCTTGATCTAGAATGTGGTTATTAGATAAGTTTACGGCATCAATTCCTGATGCCTTCATACCATTAACCGTTTTAGTAACTGCTCTTAAGGCTGCACCATCTTTTAAGATTGGTATTTCTTTATCTGCTAAAGGACACTCTAAATTTACAACGGTATAGTCTGCTTCTTTAAAAATTGGCAATACATCATTAAAGATATCCTCGGCTTGACCATTTATAAAATAAGGTTCAACCTTTCCTTTAGGATAAACATCACCTCCAATGATTATTGTAATTTCTTCTTTATGCATCTTTAAATCCTGATATAATAACTTTAGCTATATCGTTTTCCCCAATTACTCTAAGGCTACGTTTATGATATTTATTAAACCAAAGATAATCCTTTACATAGACTTGTTTAGAAAAACCGTACATCTCTAAATTTCTAATAGCATATTTATTAGACGGCACAACAAATACAGTAGGTAAAATATGATCTGGTATAGAGTTTACCCTAGCCAAATTAATGTCCTTACCTATAGATTGTCCTCGAAAATCTGGTTCTACAAAAAGGTTTTTCAACAAATGTGTTCCTTTTGGTATCATATAATCATAACCTGCATATTTACTAAGGTTAGCCTTTTGAACAAATCCCCAACCTGCTACTTCTTTATCCCTTACCATCACTATCGCAATTGTAGATTGCGGTATAAACGATAAAAGTTGCCTCTTCATTTTGTCGCTAAATGCTATTTCTCCATTTAAAAACTGCTCTAAGTTATTAGCATTTACTACGATAAAATCCATATCTAACTTTACAGGATTATGACCATCAATTGCCATAACAAAGAACGATGTTATCTTAACCAGTGGTAATAATAAACGTTTAAATAAGGCCTTTACTAGATAAAAGATCCCAAATTGTTTATATAAGTTCTTAATATTAGACACAATCTTAACTATACTATTTAGTCCTTTTTATTTTACTTGCAATCTCTTTAAGCTTATCGCGATATGTCTCTCTGTATCTTAAGTACAATTCTCCAATACTAAATCTCTTAGCATATAATAATTCATAATTAGTACTATCTTCATTATTATTAGTCCAGGACCTTTTGTATTGATAATTACCTGTCATAAAATTGAAAGCATGATTATCAGTACTTATAAGATGCTCTATAATTAAACCAACAGTTAAAAACCCAGGAGAATAGTAATCGAACTTAGGATTATGACTTACTTTCCAGTCATAGAAGGTTTTATTATTCAAAAACCCAAGACGGAAAGCAATAGTTTCATTATTTAGTTTTAGTAAATAGAGTAATGCTTTTTCTTTTTCAAACAATGGTTGCAATGCTTCATTCCTCATTTTGTAATAATCATCAGATAATAGTGGTCTATCATCCCCCTCCCATCTCATATTATAAATCTTTTTTGTACTCTCAAAATGCTCCATATAATCTTGCCAGGTTTTGGCAACAACAAAACTAATTTCACCTTCTCTGGTTAAGCGACGTAATTTCTTTTTGTATTGATTTCTGGAATTTTTTGATATAGTTTTTAGAAACTCATCAAATGTTAATTGTTTAAATTTAGGTGATAAAATATCTACAATTTTTTTTGACGTAAATCCATTATCTATAAACAGATTGAATGTATTTGATGTATTGTTATAATTAAAAATTTTTACAACATTCCATTTTTTAAAAGACTTAAGATGATCTATTATTAGTTTAACAGCGTCTTGGTTTGCTATGACTACTTCATAAAAATCACCAAAATGCACAGGGATGCTTTGCAATACTTTTACACCAAACTTATTCTGAATATAAAACGGCGCAATACCTACAACTTTTTGGTTTTGATCAATAACTGTTACCACATAAAGTGAATTTTGCATTTGAGTATTTTTACACCATGACTCAATCCACTCAAAATACATTTGAGGAAATGTATTAGCTTGATCTTGTAATGCTAACCAACTTTTTTTCAGGGTCGGATTCTCAAGATTATTGAATACTCTTATTTTATAATTGTTGATCATAGTGTAATCTTCCTTCTATTAATTGTCGTCTTTGCCTACCTATTATATAACCTAGTACTGCAAATCCATAAATACTATATTCATAAATTATAAACCCGGAAAAAATTGATTTGATTAATAGCGCTATAAAAAGAAGTACTAAAGGTACTTTATTTGTCATAATCTTACTGCTTTTTATATACTTAAAAAATCTGTAAAATAAACTGATTAAAATCGAAAGTCCGATAATACCATAATCATGTATTAACATAACAAAATCACTGTGCGCATAAAACTTTCCTTTTAGCACTCCCGTAGTTGGGTAAAATTGTGGTGTTGCATCAAACCCATAACCAAATATAAAATTAAATGGATTAGAGTTCAACCATCGTTCTATAGGTAACCAATAGAGTTTACCTCTTCCTGAACCCACATCATCAATATTACCAGTTTGTAGCTCTTTTATATCAGAAAATTTATCTACATAGCTATCAAAATTTAAAAAAACTACCTGATATAAAACTAAAAAAACCACACAAATAATTAGTACTCTGAATAATTTAGAGAATCGTTTTCCTGCTATCCCTTTTAAATTACTGAATAGCATTAAATAAGCAACTATTAGCACAAAAGAAAGCATTGTCCCTCTTTTAAAAGAAATAGCAACGCCGATGGTAATAACAGCAAATAGTACCGACCTATATGATACGTTTCTAAACATAAATAGATAAGGGAATGCAAATAATAAATAATAGGCAAAGTTTGATGCCCCATAGTCTCTATTGGTTTTAAACAGCGCTTCATTTGTTGTACCTGCTATAACCAATGCAAATAGAAGTATTATCGATACAACAAAGAAGTGTTTCACATAACGTTCCTTAATTGTATTCTTATAGCCAATATTTAAGAATAAAAAAAAGCCAAAAAACCATATCAATGATTTAGAAACTTTATAAAAGTCATCCTGTAAGTTATTTGCAGTAACAAACATATAACAAAAATGGACAAACATAAAAAACACTAATAGTCTACTAATTCTATTCTTGTACCACCATTTTTGCTGATTATTAATAAAAAAAAATGCTAAACTTGCTACTAGTAAAAACTTGGATATTTTTGGCACTACCCTAGATACCCCATCAAGCTTCGCTGGATAAAATATATCTACTACAGGCATTAGAGATATCAATATAAGAAGCAAAAAAACAAAATGATTTAATCTTGCTCTACCCATAGTTCTTAACAGCTAATTATATTAATTTTTAATTTATCCATAAATAGGCTCTATTTATTAGTCTTAACTACTGCTTTTAGTCCTTTCATTAACTCTATAAGGAAACTTTTATTTAATATGAATGTGATAAATAAATAAATAATAACGGCCAATAAACCCTTTAGAATAATAGACAAATATAAACTTACTTCTATATAGTTATAAGAAAATTTTAAAGCAAAAAAGTAAATCGTATTTATTATGATAAAAGGTAAAAGATCCATGAATTGATCCTTTAGTAGATACTTATAAAATTTTCCATTTAAAAGTATATTTAGAATAATGCAGAATAATGTAATACTAATCTGTCCAATTATCATTATTTCGATACTAAAAACTGAAGTTACTATTGCGGAAAATATTGATAGAATATCCCACAGTAAAGTCATATAAAGAAATTGTTTAGATAAGTTAAGTGCTTTTAAAGCATTAAGATTCATCATTTGTATTGGATACAAAACACCAATCCAACATAACAATTTTAAATAAGTTGCACTTTCAATCCACTTTTCGGTTAATAAAACTAAAATAATCTCTTCTGCATTTGAATAAAAAAAAATCATTAAAGGCGTTATAATAAAGAACAGAGAAGTTAATGACTTTTTTAATCCATTTTTAAGCAATCTAATATCGTCTTGTAGTTTAGAAAACACAGGAAATAACACATTTTGCAAAGACGTAGTAAAGGTTTTTGAAGTCATATTTTGAAGTTGGTTAGATCTGTTGTAATAACCAAGCTGTTCTGCTGAATATGCCTTACCTAATATTATAGCAAAAATATTAATCCTAAACCCTGTAAATATAGAAGACAATAAAATGTTCGCTCCAAAGGGAATCAACTCTTTAACAGCATCCCATTTAAAACTCTTCTCTGGCTTCCAACTTGTGGTCTTCCATAATATTAATACTCTTATAGTTTGAATTAGAATTACATGAATTACCAAAGCCCATAAACCAACTCCATAAATTGCCGAACTGATACTTACAGATGAAGCTACCAAAATTGAAATCAAATTAACATAGAATTTAGCCTTGAAATTTAAATTTCTAGTTAGTATAACATCATGCACAATACCTAAAGCATTAATTACAAGTATTATTGAAACTACTCTTAAGATATTTTTTAGTTGAGGTATGGAGTAATACTCCGAAACAAAGCTCGAGGTTAAAAAAATAGTAGTAGTAAATACTATTCCAAGTAAAAGATTAAAATAAAATACTGAACTAATCTCATCTTTTGTTATATCTTTTTTTTGTATTAATGCTTGAGATAGGCCTGCATTTGTAATAGTCCTGCCAAAGCTAATAAAGACCATAACAATAGCGATAATTCCAAAGTCACTTGGCAATAATATTCTTGCTAATATTAATTGCGTTAAAAACTCAAAAAAAACTGTAGAAATTCTAGAGTTAAAACTCCATATAAATGATGTAATTGTTTTTTTACTCATTACAAGTAGTTAGATAAACATTTAATAGATGTATCATAGACTTAGGCTCAGGGTTTTTAGATAAAATTGTATTATTTTTTAAAACTAAAATTCAATCCTCTTAAAAAATTAACGATTGGTTTTTCAACATAAAAAGTAATAAAATATGACAAAACTAACATTAATGTAGTAGGCACTAATAGCAAAATTATACTATTATTCACACCCAATTCTATTAATTCATATATAATAAAATAACCTATGAATTGATGTAATAAATATAGAACATATGAAATTTCTCCTACAGTAACTAAAAACTTATGATTTATCCATTTCAATCTATCGTATGCAAAAAGATAAAAAATGAAAATAAACGTTAATAGAATAATATGCTTTTGAATTGAATCAATTACAAAAAATGAAACTAAATACGACATAGCAATCAATGCATGATTCCACCATCTGGATTTTCTATATTTCAACTTATAAAAGTTAATCCCAATAACAAAAAAATAACCAAACTTCAAGTTAAACAAAACCCTTATCGGCATAATATCGTGAAAAGAATTTAGAGCAATGGCTACTAACCAAACAAAACATATTAAATCTATATGCTTTATTTTTCTCATAACAAGTAATAAGAACATCAAGAAATAAAAAGCCAATTCAGGAAGTAAAGACCAATAAACACCATCTACTCTTTTAACTCCAAATATATCTGGCACCATAGTTAAATTAACCAATAATTCACCAAAACTTCTATGGTAATTCACTAAATCACTATGTCTTATAGTAAAAAATGTAATGATTACACATATCCAAAAAATAGGATATAACCTAGAAAACCTTTTAAAAACAAATTCCAAAGGATTAGTATTATTCTTAACAGTCAAGAATATGACAAACCCACTGATAATAAAAAATAAATCCACCCCAATACCACCGAACTTAAAATTTAATAAGCCCGTTGTTAAATTAGTCTCAAAAATTTCTGAATACTTTGTTGTATAGTGAAATAACAATACAGAGATACAAGCTATTCCCCTTAGACAGTCTAATTCTTTTAATCTACCCATATTACATAATAATTGTAGCTGATACAATTAACAATCTAACTATTTTTTTAGCGCCCATCATTCTATTACAAATCTAAAATAAATCCAAGACTATACTATTGATTTAAAAGATTTAAATTAATAGCATTTCATCTTTTTATGTTTCGTAGGAAAAGTTCTTCTCAAATAATCTAATCAGCCTAGGAATTTTAAACACAAACCATTATATTTGTGTCAGTTAAACTATAAATTCCCTCAAGATAGTTTATGAGAAGCAGACGTAAGTCTATAAATTATAATTCTTTTTTCAGCAGTATCACAATACATACTGCTACCCTTTTAACCCCTTATTTTTACGACTACAGAAGTCTTTTCGGTTCATTTTCAATCGATGGAGGCATAAGATATTCTTGCTATAAATTCATTAATTACTAAAAAGAAAAGTTATGATACCTGAAACATAAAATACTCATTATTTAAGACAAACATTAATTCTTGTGACTATTTATTCAATGTATGTGTCTTATACAATAGTTAACCCTTAAATTAATAGCATTGAAAATCCCTAAGCCTCGTATGGTATTTGGCACTTAACCATACAAAAAATTCTCATTATTTAGAATTCCATTTTCATTGTTATACTGGCAAAATATCTGATTTTTTTGTTGGCCTAGACTTTTGTTGCATTCATCGAACAAAATACTACCCTCCATCGAATTAATTCATATGCTTTTGCCCCTAAAAATAATTTTGCGATTGAGTCAAAATTCAAAACAAATGATTAATAACAATGAAAAAGAATTTATTAAACCTTGCTTTAATCATCACCTCCATGTTAGGTTTTGGTCAAAGCTCTTTATACTTTGAAGATTTTACAGGACAAGCTGGTAAAGGTGCCATAGGACCAGGAGGAAACAACCCAACAATAGATATAAGCGGAGTCGATTGGTCCATTGACGTTAGTAGTGTTAACCTTGCAGACGCAAACGATTTTTTCTTTGTAAGAACCGTAGGAGGAAATGATCTACTGGAAGGGCGTGATTTAGATGGGGACGCGATTTGGTTATCACCATCTATTGATATTTCTGGTTTTACAAATGTTAGTTTTACTATTGATGTCTCAGAATCTAATGGAACTGCTAATAACAATCTGGAGGCAGATGATACCGTTACAATAGAATACAGGATTGATGCAGGAGCTTGGACAATAGCTTCAACAAATGGTACATTTTCTAATGATTACAATCTTACCGAAGCAAGTCAAACAGTACTGAGCGGGTCCTCTATAGAACTAAGAGTAACTATGCTCAACAATGGTGGTGGAGAACGTCAACGAATCGACAATATAGAAATCACAGGAACACCAGATTGTACAAATGCTTTTTCTTTACCATTCAATGAAGGATTTGAAGATAGTAGTTTTCCACCTGATTGCTGGACAACTTATCGTGGAACAAACGGTTTAGGCACTAATAACGATTGGACCTCATCAACATTAACTGCCAATACAGGTACTACATCTGCATTTGTAGAGTTTGAAGTTGTTTCTGGCGGAAACGCACAAGACTGGCTAGTCACACCAGCCATAGATTTAGGAACAGCTCAAGCACAATTACGCTTTTTTGCCAGAGATCAATTCACAGCAGATTTCAACACTGAATATACGATAAGAATTTCTCAAACTTCAGCCACAGACATTTCAAGTTTTACAACCATTCAGACCTATAATGAAACACAACTAGGAAGTCCATTCAATGAAAAGACTATTGATCTATCCATGTATTCAGGAACCGTTTACATTGCTTTTGTTATGGAACAAAATGATGGTGATAATTGGTTTTTAGACGATATATCTGTAACAGATATATCAGCATGTATAACACCAACTGATATAACTAATCTTACTGCCAGCTATATAGATGGTAATATAGATTTACAATGGACATTAAGCGATTGTTATGATGATGTGATTATAATTGGTAAAGAAGGTAGCGCCGTTACCACAGTACCTAGTGGTGATGGTAGCACCTACGTACCAAGTTCAGTTTTTGGAAGTGGTACAGAAATCACAACTGATGAATTTATAGTACTTAATAGCATTGACAGTTTTGTATCTGTGTCTAATGTTTTATTAGGTAGTACATACCATTTTGAGGTGTTTACAAGAAAAGGCACCTCTTGGAGTTCAGGAGTACCTATAAGTATTACATTAGACTATTGCTCAGTAACTGGTGGCACTACTTTTAACACTTCAATAACTCTGGTAGATTTTGGAGCTATAAATAATATTACAGGGCAAGGATCGGGTTATGATGATTTCACTTCACAGTCTACAAGCATTTCAAGAGGTGATTCTGAAGATTTAACTGTAAACCTAAATACTGATGGGGATTTTGCAGTATATAGCTATGCATGGATAGACTGGAACCAAGATGGAGATTTTGACGATAGCGGAGAAACCTACGACCTAGGAGATACTATTAACAATCCTGATGGACCAACAGCTAATAGTCCATTGACGATAACTGTCCCTAATGATGCAGAGCTAGGAGATACAAGACTTCGTGTGCTCTGTCAATATTATTTTGCTACTATCCCTACAAATGGGCCATGTGATGGCTCAACAGATGGTGAAATCGAAGATTACACAATAACCGTATTACCTAGCACAATTTACACATACGATAATGGTTGGCTACCTTCAGACCCCAATGGAGTAGCAACTACAGCTGACGATATTGTCATTGCTAACGGAGATACAACCATAACTTCAGACACTAATTGCAATACTGTAACCGTAAATCCAGGTGCTGGTTTAACAATTAATTCAGGTATTACCTTAACGGCTTTGGATGAAATTATTTTACAATCAACATCAACCAGTTATGCCAGCTTAATTCTAGATGGTAGCATATCGGGAGATGTTATTTATTTACGTCATATCAATAGTGCACCAGGTTCTGGAGCAAGTACAACAAATAACGATCTTATTAGTCCTCCTTTAAACGGTGAAAGCTTTGGTGATTTCAGAGTTGCTAATCCCAATATACTATCAGGAACTATAGGAGGTAATCCTGCGTTTTTATTTGGACCTTTTAACACCTCATCTGGTGGCTACGTTAATTATGAACCTTCTGACGATACTGAAGTTTTAGATGCCGGTGAAGGTTTTCGCACAGGATCTACAGATAATGGCACCTATAGATTTACAGGCACTATAGAAATCGGCACTGTTAGTATCCCTGTAGTTTCTGGCGGTACAAGTGATTGGAATTTAATTGGAAATCCTTACCCTAGTTACCTTAATGTACAAGCTTTTTTAAACAACACTAATAATGCTTCACTTTTAGACGAAAATGCCGTTGGTATATATGGCTATGATGGTGCAGCAAACGATGGTTGGACAATTTTTAACTTAGCAACAACAACACCTAGTACTGTCATTACTCCAGGGCAAGGTTTCTTTATTGATGCCGAAAGCACTGGATCCATTAACTTTACCCCAAGCATGCGATCTACAGGTAATAGTGATGATTTTATAGCAGGCAGAAACTCAACCCTATTAACGTATTTAAAACTATACCTAAGTGCAGGTTCAAAGAATTATCGCACGGACTTCTATTTTAATGACAATGCAAGTACTGATTTAGACTCCGGTTATGACGCCTCTGTTTGGAATAACGTACCTGAGGATTTCTCTTTACATTCATATCTGGTTGAAAATGATAATGACGTAGCAATGGCTATACAAGCATTACATAATAATGACCTATACAATGTTACTATTCCTTTAGGTGTTAATGCCAATAGTAATGAAACCTTAGAATTTTCAATCTTAGAATCTACAATTCCAGAAGGTATCAATATATACTTAGATGATACCGTAGCCGAAACCATCACCTTATTAAACAATGAAAGTTATACGATGACACCAAATACAGATTTAAATGGTAAAGGCAGATTTTATTTACGTTTCGTAAGTGAATCACTAAGTATAAACAAAACTAATTTAGAGCGTATGCAGATCTTTACTAATCAAAAACAAAGACAACTTACCATAATAGGTACTTTAGTAAATCCTGCTAAATTAGACGTATATGATCTGCAAGGTCGATTGGTAAAGTCTGTTGACTTAGCAGCAAATACAAATTCACAACATATTAATATCTCAGAGCTGTCTTCAGGTGTTTTTATTGTTGATATAAAAACGAAAAATGCTAAAAAAACCCAAAAGATAATTCTTAAGTAAAATTTTAAAACAAAAACACACCATATAAAAGGTATATTTTATCGTTAAATGGTTAGGCATAGCAAATTTCAATATGTACTAACAATAAATTCTATTGATTTACCAACAAATCCATTGTTAAATCAATAGAATTTTTATATTTGCTTATTAAGATAATCTTAACTTTCCTAAACGTTTCGATTTTTTTATACCCCTTTATCACCTAAAAAAGTAGTCCTGCTTATTACTGATCTTAGTTGCTATACTGTAACTATGGTTAATTAACTATTATATCTATATAATTATGAAAAAAATTTACATTTATTTAGCTACATTATTAGTATGTGGTTTAAGTTTTGGGCAAAGTACCATAAATATTACAACCACTGGTGGTAGTTTTCCTGGAGAAAAATGGGTAAGTATTACAACAGGTATTGATGGTAGCGGTACCCAAGTTTGGGGTCAAGGTGATGGCACACAATGTAATGGTTCTGGTCTAATCAACCAAGATATATCAATTGCACCTGGTACATATTATGTAAATTGTTACGATCAATATGATGACGGTTGGGATAGTACTTTAATAAGCGTTACTGCGTATGGATCCGTCATTGGTGATAATGGAGGTGTTTCACCTAATGATGGTGCTGACACGGACTCATCTTCTTCTTGTGAAGGAACACCAGAAGAACTGGAGGCTTCTTTTCAGATTATTGTACCTAGCCCACCTTCCTGTTTACCACCCTCTAGCTTGAATGTTGATAGTCTTACATCAGATTCCGCAACAATAAGTTGGACTGCAGGTGATACTGAGACAGATTGGGAAATTGTTGTACAAGCTGATGGACTTGGTGAACCAGGCGGTTCTGGTACATCAACAACAAATAACATTAACTATACAGATAATACTTTATCTGCTAATACACCCTACGAAATATGGGTTAGAGCAGATTGTGACGCTAATGGATTTAGTAATTGGGTGGGACCAGTTGATTTTCAAACTCCTGTAGAGAATGACGACTGTGCTAGTGCTCTAGATTATACAACTACTTTTGGCGCAATAGGTGCTTTAGGTACCTGCCCAGGAAACACACAATCACTAGACATTACTGATTATACTGATGCTGGCGAAGATCCATCTTGCGAATTTGGTTCTGATGCAGTGGCTTGGTACACCTGGACCGCAACAACAACTAGTGTAGATTTTACCTCAGGAACAGGACAACCAGGTTTAGAAATCCTGGACGGTACTTGTGGATCATTTACATCACTCGGTTGTTTAAATAATACTTCAGGAAGAATATCTGGTCTTACCATAGGTGTGACTTATTATTTAATGATATATGATGAAGGTACTTTTGGATCTACTTTAGAATGGTGTTTAGAAGAAAGTCCTTCATGTTTAGAAGTTTCTGCAATAACCATCGATGGTTTTACAGATTCATCTGTAGATGTCAATTGGACAGCAAGTGCTTCAGGTGAAACTGATTGGGAAATTATAGTTCAGGAAACAGCAACTGCTGATCCTGGCCCTGGAGATTCTGGCACTCCAGTAAATGCCACTACTGATTCTGCCCCACCATATACTGTTGGATCATTAACAGATCAAACAGCTTATGAGGTCTTTGTTAGAGCCAACTGTGGTGGAGGTGATTACGGCGCATGGGTCGGTCCTATAAACTTTACGACATCTTGTAGTGCAATTGTACCAGAGTACAACGCTGATATGTCTACCAATGTTCCTGATGTTTGTTGGGATGAGGCTGGTAGTGGTGAAGTCGCTGCTGGACCAGGTGGATTAGGAGCTTCTGACTGGCGTGACAATAGAGCTTACGCTTTCGGATCTTCAAACGCAATTAATTTATTTCAAGGTAATACGGATAGAGAATGGTTATTATCGCCAGCTTTCGATTTATCTACGGGCGGACCTTATCAATTAGAAGTCAATGTTGCCGTCACCAATTATGCTTTTTCAGGAACTACTACCACAGACGATTCTATGGGTTCTGATGATGAGGTGCAACTCCTTATAAGTACTGATGGTGGTGTAAATTGGAGTAATTTGACTACATGGAATGCAGCAAATGAGCCGGATGTCTCAGGTACAGAATATATAGAAGATTTAACAGCTTATACAGGTAATGTGCAATTTGCCATTTGGGCTTCGGATGGAACAACTGATGATTCTGAAGATTACGATTTCCATGTAGGTAAGTTTAGAGTCGTAGAGATTCCTTCAAGTGCTACAGTAGAGTTTTGTAATCTACAATTTCCAAATAGTGGTAATATAAATGAAGGTGGAACATTTACAGCTTTCGCACAAATTTTCCAAACTGGAGTTACAGAATCTGCTGGTCAAGGAGCAGATATTGAGGCTTGGATAGGATATAGTACTACAGACGCCACAACAGTTACTGACTTTGAAACGGCTTCATGGACATGGGTTCCTGCAACATACAATAATGATCAAGGTAATAATGATGAATATCAGGCTGAAATTGGCTCAGCTTTATCTGGCGGTCAGTACTATTATGTCAGTAGATTTAGGTATGATGATGGTGTTTATGCTTATGGAGGTATAAACCCTGGTAGTAGTGGAGGAAATTTCTGGGATGGCACATTATATGTTTCAGGGTTACTTGACGTAGTACCTACCCCTCCGACTACAGCTGCTACTATAAACATTAACGGATGCGGAGATTCTGGTACAAATAGCGGAGCCTACGATGCTAGTACTCAAAACATAGTTTGGGTAGAATTAGCCTATGACGGTAATTGCCAGGAAATTACAGTAGATACAGAAACAACTGCTATTTCAGGTTCTAATTTTAACGATGATGACACTGAGATAGCACTCTATGATGCGTTTGGTAATTTATTAGGTAGTAATGATGATGGTGGTACAGGTAGTAGAAGCTCATTAACCCTTGATGGTTTAGCTGCTGGCACGTATTATATTGCCGCTGGAGCTTATAACATGACCTTTGGCGCTACAGACTTTAATGTCACATCAGTTAACACTGCTGAAACTGGTACTTTAGTCGTAAATGCAAGTACACCAAACACACCTGATTATGTAAACTTACAATTTCCAGGTACGGCTACAATAACAGCTGGAGGTACTGCTAATGTTTTTGCTCAAATTTTTGAAGCAGGAAATACTCCAGGTGCAGGTGCCGGAACAAACATTACTGCCGAAATTGGCATTAGTTCAGTTGACGCAACCACAGTTGCTGATTTTGAAACTGTAAACTGGACATGGACTGCTGCACCTTATTTTGGTGAGGTAGGTAATAATGATGAGTACTCTTTAGCTATTGGAGCGTCACTAGCTCCCGGCACATACTATTATGTGAGTCGATTTAGTGTCGACGGAGGTCCTTTTGCTTATGGTGGTAATGATATTTCTGACGGTGACGGAGGTGATGCTTGGGATGGAGTGAGTTTTGTATCTGGTGTTTTAACCGTAAATGCAAAACCAGAACCTACAAACCATGTACTTACGTTTGCAGCAGTTGCAGATTCTGATACTGAAATTACATTGACCTGGAGCGATAATGATGGTGCACAACCTGCAGATGGCTTCTTAATCGTTGGTAAAACAGGCGCAGCTTCATTCTATGTTCCTGTAGATGGCACTGATGATTCTGATGACACAGACTGGTCCGATGACGAAGCTGAAGTCAAAGTAGCATCTGGTGTGCAGACCTATACATTTACGGGCTTAAATGCAAGTACCTTATATGAATTTGAAATTTATCCTTATACTAACAGTGGAGGCACTATTGATTATAAAACGGATGCTACGGTACCTAGCGCTAGTGCTACTACTGATGTTGATCCATGCTCAATTGCGATAACTACTTATCCATTTACTGATGATTTCTCGGCAGATAACCCTTGTTATTCTTTTGATATAATTTCCGGTTCCACGAATTGGGTTAGAGATCCAGCTGGTGGTTCAGGCGATATATTGGCGCCTAATAGTGCACCAGGATTTATGGAGAAAAGTTTTTCGAGTTCAGATGCATTATTAATATCTCCTGTATTTGACTTTACAGCTTTGGGTACAGATGGTAGAATAAGAGTATTTTTACATAGAGACCCTGATGCTGATGCTGATGACAGATATAGAGTGTTTGCAAATACAACTAACTCTTTAGCTGGCGCAACTCAGATTTTTGAATTATTTTCATTAACAACTACTGCACCAACAGTACCTTCTCAAGGTTGGTATGAATATACTATTGATATACCGAGTAGTTTTAATACAAGTAATTCTGTATATATTATTTTCCAAGGTACAACTTCAGCAGGTTTCTCTTCTTATGATTTAGGAATTGATGACTTTGTAGTTGAAGCTATTCCAACTCCTGTGACTTATACATTTAATGGAGCTTGGTCGCCAAGTGATCCTAATGGAGCAGCAACAGCTATTGATGATATTGTTGTTACTTCTGGTAATGCAATCATATCGTCTAACACAGATTGTAATGATGTGACTGTAAATCCTGGAGCGGCTTTAACAGTTAATACAGGTATTACATTAACTGTTAATAATAATGCTACTTTAGAATCTATTTCTAACAATTACTCTAATTTAATGTTAGAAGGTTCTATTTCTGGTACGGTAATTTACGAGCGCTATGTTAATGCCAATGCTGGAGGAAATGACCTCATTACACCTCCACTTGCTGGGCAAACATGGGCAGACTTCCGTACTTCTGGTACAAATGCTGCTGATTTATTAGATGATGGTAATACGAGCCCAACCACATATGCTTTTGGTCCGTTTGATAAAACCACAGATGATTGGGTTAATTATACAGATGCTACCGTAGCAACATTAGATAGCGGAACAGGCTATAGAGCTGGTACAGATAGTGGAACTACCTTAAGTTTTACGGGTACGGTAGTCACTTCGCAAGTTGCTATTAATATTCTAGATACTGGTGCTAATTTCCCAGATTGGAATTTAATTGGTAATCCATACACTACTTACTTAGATATGAGTACTTTCCTTAGTTTTGATATTGATGGTGCTGGTCCTAATACAGAAACTAATATTGATATCTTAGAGGATGTCTCAGGTATCTATGGTTATGATGGTAGTGCATCAGACGGATGGGATGTTATTACGCTTGCAAATGCAGCCTCTAAAGACATGGCACCTGGACAAGGTTTCTTTGTAGCAGCTAACGACGCATTTGTTGCAAGTCATGATATTACCTTCGACCCTTCTATGCGAGTAGTAAGTTCTGGTGATGACTTTATTGCTGGTCGAGGTACAAGTGAATTAATGTTCTTTAAATTAAATGCGAGCACGTCAACAAAAGACTATACGACGCAATTCTATTTTAATGATAATGCTACACAAGGTCTAGATCATGGTTATGACGCTAAGCTTTGGGGTGGAGTAATACCGAGTTTTGCACTGTACTCAAACTTAGTACAAGATAATACTGGTTTACCAATAGCATTACAAGCATTAAAGCCTTCAGATTTAGTTGATGTTACAATTCCGTTAGGAGTTAGCGCTAATTCTGGAGAGCAATTGACATTTACGATTTCAGAAACTACATTGCCTGCTACAATAGATGTATATTTAGATGACACTTTAAACAATACATCAACATTACTAAATGCAGCTGATTATGTCACTACTCCAGTTTCAGATATATCTGGTACAGGACGTTTTTACCTAAGGTTTGCAGAGCAGGCACTGTCTAATAATGACTTTGATTTTGACGCTATTAAGATTTATACAAAGCCAACTCCTAGAGCACTATTTATACAAGGTGTTCTTAACGGAGAGACCACTGCAAAAATCTTTGACTTACAAGGACGTCTAGTACATCGTTCAGTATTAAACAGCAACCGTTTGGTTAATGAAATTGATGCTACAGATTTCTCCGATGGAGTTTATGTGGTGACGTTAAGTAACGGTACACAAGAAAAATCACAAAAAGTGATTATTAGATAATACTTTAAAATATATTTAAATTTTAAGCGCATCCAAATATGGATGCGCTTTTCTTTTTGGCCCCTTTAAAATAGCCTATTTAGATATAGTGACGTATTAGTGAATTTAGTGTCATAAGCTTAAGGATTAACCGTTTGTTAATATTATTTTAGGGTTTAGGAAACAAGTTTTTGTACCTTTACCGTCCAGATTTATTATAAATAATAAAAAAAACATGCTTTGATATGAAGAATTTTTACACACTTTTAATTACACTTTTAATTACCAGCTACGGGTTTGGGCAAGAAATAGTTGCTATATCCGGGAGGCAATCTTCGCAAGCTGCAACAGTTTCTAATATTTCAGCTAATGCGCTCTCTAGAGGTTCGGGAATTAACTCTACTGGCACTTCTACGTTTAATAGTACTGGATGGACGACTTCTACATCGTTAGACACCAACGATTATATTGAATGGAGCGTAACTGCAGATGTAGGTTTTACAGTTACAGTAAATAATGTTGAAATTGATTATGATAGAAGTAGTAATGGTCCTACCAATGTGTCTATACGTACAAGTTTAGATAGCTTTACCTCTGATATCTTTACTGACACAAGTGTTAATGCGAGTGGTGAAATTGTTAATTTCAGTACAAGTTTGACTTCAACCGATGGAGGTACAATTACATTTAGATTATATGGTTATGATGCTGCTACTGCTGGTGGAACTTTTGATATTGAGGATGATTTAGGCACCGTTTTAGGGCAATCACAAGTAGGTGTAATTCTTAGTGGTACTGTTGATGCCGCATCCTCTTGTACAGCGCCATCAACTCAAGCCTCAGCTTATAATACAACATCTATTGGTACGACATCTGCAACATTAAACTGGACATCAGGTGATGGTGACGAGGTTTTGGTAGTGGTAAAAGAAGGGTCTGCTGTAGATACTAACCCAACTAATGGGACATCGTATACTGGAAATACTGTTTTTACTTCAGGAGATGAAATAGGTACTGGAAATTATGTTGTACAATCTGGTTCTGCAACGAGTTCTGTTAGTATAACTGGTTTAACTGAATCAACGACATATCATGTCGCCATATACGAATATAATACTATAGATACATGTTACAATCTAACTGAATTAACTGGAAATTTCACAACTGATTGCTCAACGCCAACAGATGTTTCTACATTTACTGCTGTTGCAGATAATGCTACAGTTGATTTAAGTTGGGCTAATGGTAGTTGTTTTGATGAAATTTTAGTTATCGCTAAAGCTGGTTCTGCAGTAACAGTAACACCTACTGGTGATGGAACAGCTTATACCGCTGATGCTGCTTTTGCTTCTGGTACAGATTTAGGAACTGGTGAATATGCCGTATATAAAGGAACTGGCACATCAGTTATGGTTACTGGATTAACAAATGGTACAACATATCATTTCACAGCTTTTGCACGTAAAGTGACTACTTGGAGTGCTGGTATGTCAAATTCTGCTACACCTAATTTAGTTGAGGAAGCTGTTGCAGGTGATTTAATTATTACCGAAGTTTCTGGTGATGATTCAGCCTCTGGAAATGACAATGGTTATATGGAGATATACAATCGAAGTAATAAAATTATAAACCTAGATAATATTGAAGCTAGATATTTCAATTCGAATCCTGGTAATTCTACTCAGCAAGTTACCCTAAGTGGAACATTGGCTCCTGGAGGTTTTATTATTGTTACTCAAAATTCTGGAAATTATACTACTGAATATACTGATACTGCTGATGCTACTGGCAGTAGTTTCTTTTTTAATGGAGGTGATGACGGTTGTGATGTGTTCCATACTACCAATGGAGTTATAGATCAATTTAATGATAATGGAAGTGGTCAAAGCCCGTGGAACTGGAACGACAATTTTTCTTATAAAAGAAATTCTTCTGATAGTGGAGCAATTCAAGATAATTGGACAGCAGATGGAACAAATAATAACCCAAGAACAAAACCCAATTTATATTTTTGGACAGGAGATAGTGATAGTTCATGGACTAATACTGGAAACTGGGATGAGGGTTCAGCACCATCAAATACAACAGATGTTATAATTACCAATCAAACAAATACACCTTCAATTTCTACAAGTATTGCTATTTCTAACTTAACGATTGAAACTAACGGCAATCTAACTGTTGAAAAAACAGGTAATCTTGAAGCTTCTGGAAATCTTAATAATAATGAAGATTTAACTTTAGAATCAGATTCGAATGAATATTCTAGCCTAATTGTAGATGGTACGGTTTCTGGATCCGTAAGTTACGAAAGATATGTAAACAGTAATGACGCTGTAAATGGTAATGACTTAATTAGTGCACCTGTTTCTGGTCAGGCTTTTGATATATTTATTGGAAATAACACTAATATTTTAGCCAATTCTGGTGGACCAGAAGTTTTATTTGGTGGTTTTGACAATGATAGTAGTACAGATCCTTACGAGTTATGGAATGACACTGACACTACACCATTAACTGCTGGTGTCGGTTATCGTTCTGGTATAGACGAAGCTGCAAGCTCTAATCTGGTTACTTTTGAAGGTACTGTTAATACAAGCTTAGTAGAAGTAGCTATAGACCAAGGAACGGCTAGTATTTTAAATTTAATCGGCAACCCATTCCCTTCTTATTTGGATGCACAAGCATTTTTATCAGAAAATGCAATTTTATTAGACCCAAGCGCTCAAGTAATCTATGGTTATAATGATAGTACAGATGGAACTTCTGCTGGTGATTATACTATTATAAGTAGTTTAGTGAATACAGATTTAGACATTGCACCTGGGCAAGGCTTTTTCGTTGCATCTAATTCTACTGGTGGTAACATTCAATTTACAACAAGTACTCCAGATATGCGTATAACGTCTACTGATGACGACTTTATTGCTGGAAGGGATGCCGCTACAGCTATTACTAACATAAAATTAGATCTTAGCAATACTTCGGATAATTTTCTTACTGATATTTTCTTTACCGAATTTTCTGGTTTAGGTTTAGATCCTGGATATGATGCAAGTTTACTAGGTGGTACTGCACCAGCATTTGCACTATACACGCATTTAGTACAAGAAAATATGGGGCTACCATTTGCAATTCAGGCCCTTGGAAAAGTAGACTATGGAAGTATTACAATCCCATTAGGAGTTAATGCTAATCAAGGTGAGCAACTAACATTTAGCATCACAGAAAACACATTACCAAGTACTGTAAACGTATATTTAGATGATAACGTGGCTAACACTACCACTCTATTGAATTCTAGTGATTATGTTTTAACTCCAACCACAAACTTGAGTAATACAGGGCGTTTCTACCTAAGATTTGCAGATAGTGCATTATCTACATCAGAAAACAATTTTGAAGATATAAACATATATACAAATCATGTTAATCGTACAATTCATATAGCAGGACAGTTATTAGAAGACACTGTAGCCAACGTTTATGACATTCAGGGACGACTAGTTACCTCTAAAACTTTAGCTTCAGACACTACATTACAAACTATTAATGCAAGTTCTTTAGGTACTGGTATTTATGTTATAAAACTGTCTAGTAAAAACCAAGTTAGAGCAGAAAAAATTATTTTAAAATAAAATCATCTATTAAATACTTACGTAAGTATTATGAAAAGAGAGATTTTTTTAATTATATTACACACATGTTTATAAAAAATCTCTCTTTAAAATAGATATAGAGTTTATTTTTAAAGTAAACCTTTTAACATTTTTCATTGTTAAATAAATTATTTTATTATTTTTGAATCAAATTTAGGCAAGTGCCATGAAGAAAGACAACCATACAGATAAAATCACACGTAAAGATGCCATTAAAAAAATGGGCAAATATGCTGCATTAACAGCTGTTGGAACTTTCGTGATTTTAAACCCACTTAAAGCGCAATCGTCTTCTCCACCAGATCCGGGTGGAAATCCTTTCGATTAATTTTCCGTATCATATTTTGAATAACGACTTAGCACCAACATATCAAAGGTTGTTTGGTCATCATTGGGTATTGTGGTATTCTAAATCTAATAGCTATAGTATTGTAGAATTAGAGTTTAAAATATTACTAGATTACTATTTTCAATCAAACTCTATAAATGAATTTGCTCATAATATTGCATTGAATAATGATGTATCAGACCCAATTATAATTGCAAAACAACTTCAATCATATTTAAAGGATTGTAATACTACTAAGCCGTTTATTGAAAAGGCAAATCTTGAGTTTAAAACTTCACGAAGTAAAATATCTAAACAATATAAGGTAAAAGGCAAAATGATTCAGATTAACTATGATTCTGAATTAGTAAAAAAAACCGTACACCCATCAATAGCACATCTTGAAGTAAAACAAAAAGGAGAAACGCAAATTGTTTTTGATATTTACTTAGATAATGATCAATTATGCTTATTTAGAGATAAACAATTAGTTAGAACAGTACCTAAACGCGATTACCATCTATTACAAGGTAAGTTTATTATGCAGTTACTTTCTGTAATACATGATAAACAAGAATCTGAATGGCTAGGAACATTTCATGGATCTACGATAACTGATGGTCATAATTCAATTTTATTTGTAGGCCAATCTGGAAAAGGAAAAAGCACACTATGCGCTATACTGGCAGCAAATGGTTACGAGTTATTAGCAGATGATGTCTCACCTATGCTTTCCAAAGATTGTCATATCTACCATAACCCTTCAGCTATATCTATAAAAAAAGGTGCATTTGACACATTAAAATCTGAGGTAGATAATTTTGACAAATTACCAATAACTATTTTTAATAAAAACAAAGGAGCTTTAAAATATGTTCCTTTCCCAAATACAAAGAAAGATAGCTATCCGTGTAGAGCCATAGTTATGGTAAATTATGATCATAATGCTAAATTAAGATTAGAGCATATATCAATAAAAACACTTTTAGAAACATTTATACCAGATTCTTGGTTATCACCTAACCCCTTGCATGCAAAACAGTTTTTAGATTGGTTAGATACTATTGACATCTATGAACTAACTTACAGTGAAAAGAATAGTGTTATAATAGAGCTGTCTTCACTTTTTGAAAAGCTAAAGAAAAACTAATAATACTTATATTAGAGCTTTATTTTAAAGTTTATGGATAATCTAGCCATCACATACAAGCATATTGCAGATATCCTAAGTTTTGAAACTATAGATACCGAATTAGAAAAAACCCTAAGCCATTCAAAATTTAATTGGGATGCCATTGTTGTCGAAGGTAGTAAGCATTTGGTTTTACCAGCATTGTATTGCAGACTTAAAACTAAGCAATTGCTTCATGTTTTACCAAATGAGTTAAACACTTACTTAGAGGAAATTACAACAATTAACAGAAATAGAAATACATCTATATTAACTCAAATTCACTTATTATCTAAATTATTTAATCAGCATAATATTAATCACCTATTTCTAAAAGGTACAGCACTTTTAGTGGCTGATTATTATGATGACATTGCCGAACGTATGATTGGCGATATTGATATCCTGGTAGACTTAAGCCAAATAGAATCAGCTTATAAGCTGTTAAAAAGCAATGCTTATATTCCTATAAAACAAACTTTTGGCCACACATTTTTTGAGCATAAACATTTACCAAGATTAAAAACAAAACAACATATCTGTGCTGTGGAATTGCATAGGAAACTATTTGTGTCATATAAGGACAAAAATCTCACTAACGAAAATCTTCTGGCGTGTAAACAGAAAAAAAACAATATATCAATTCCTTCTAAAGAGCATCTTTTAAATCACAATATTCTTAACTACCAAATCAATGATCATGGGCATTTATATAACAGTATAAGTTTTAAGTCTATTTACGATACTATTTCTTTATTAAGGAAACATACTATGCCTATAAAGGCTTATAAGAGTAGGGTTTTTAAAAAATATTTCAGGTTAGCTGGGTTATTCTTTGAGGATATAGAAAAAGTGAGTGGTTTAAAACAAAATTTTACTATATATTTTTATACTTTTAAGCTAAAGCATATTAAATTTTATAAGTTTTGGAACAGATTATTAAAACTGATTCATTTTTTCACAATTTTATTAAAACGAATCCCACAATTCTTAACTAACAAAGCTTACAGAAATGCATTATTTGCTGACAGAAAGCGCGTTTTCAAGTATTTTATATCAGTTTTGAACAATTCTTAAATTTTTTTAATGATATTTGCAGCAATAACTTTGTGTGATTATTTGTTTTATACACCATAAAGTTTAACTTTGATTTTTAAAATATATTTTTCTCATGAGGAAGTTACTATTATTAACAGCGCTATTAACCTTTTCCCTACACTCATTTGGACAAACAAACGATGATAAGCAATGGTTTGGAAGCGTCGGTTTAAATGCTATTAACAGTCAAGGTTCGCGTTCACCTGTTGGAGAAATTGGCGATTGGGCAATCAATGTACCTGTTTCGCTTGCAGTTGAAGTAGGTTGGACTTCTGGGTTGTCTATTGAACAAGCCTTTACTTTAAATTCTTTTAGTAAAGGAGACGAGATAGACAATTTCGAATTACAAGATGATTATACCTATTTTTCATTTGACACCCATGCTAAATATTATTTTGGCAAGCATCTTTTTCCTAGCGCAAGTTGGATAGATTTTTATGGCAATGCTGGTGTCGGATTTTTCCATATCGACAACACCAATGTTTCTCTTAATCTTGGTGGTGGTGTTTTATTTTGGTTAAACAGAAGACAAACATTTGGAATTAGAGCGCAAGTTATAGGTAAGTTTGCTTTAGATCATTCTGATAGCGGACTTGATAATAATCATTACCAAACTCATATACAAGCTATATTTGCATTGTAAAAATTTTAAAATATTATATATAAAAAAGTCTCATTTTTTAAAAAAATGAGACTTTTTTATTAGACCTAATTAACACTCAAAAAATTAATTAATCTAGTCCATATCAAAACGGACTCCGACTGAAATATTGTTTTGGTCAATTGCTTGATTTTTAAACAAAGGATTAAGATCGTATTTAACATATAAAGCTACCTCACCAAGTGCTACATAACCACTTAAACCATAAACAAAGCTACTAACTTCAAAACCACCACGTTGTTTATCTTTAATACGATTACCATCTTCCTTATACTTTAGTTTTTGCATACTCCCAATATTAAGACCTGCATAACCACCTAAACCTACTTTTAGTTTCCTATGCGTAGAATATCTAAAATAATCTTCCTTTTCAATCTTTTTAGATGGCCCGAACTCTATATGTACAGGAAACACTAAATTGGTAGTTCTAAACTTCGCTTTGTTTAGATTAGATGGGAACTCTTGTAAAGAAATTTCATCGTCATTATTTACAAAGTATTGGTCATCCTTAATATCCAATTTGTTCCATTGAAATGAAAAGCCATATTTTAATCTCCAAAAGTTTGTATTGTCAAAGATTCTAGTTTTCCAGGCATAACCCAATTCTATAAATCCAGAACCTCCTATTTTGTATGGCGAATCGTCTATACTCTCACCTTCTATTAAAGCATTATTAAAACCTATAGCAAAAACAACATCTTGAGTAGTTCTCCTATCGTATTTTCTCGGTTTATTTTTTTTTCCTAATCTAATAGCTGTCCATTCATCATCATCATCTCCAAATGAAATAGAGATGTACCCATTAGAATCATCATTAGCTTCATAAGTTGATTCATTTCTGGCAAGAAGTGCTATTTTGTTATCGATGATTGCTAATCTATTTTCGATATTTGCCGCTCGTTTCTTGGCAGCTTCCTTTTTTAATTTTTCAGCTTTAGCAGCAGTAATTTGTTTGTCATCTAAGCGTTGATTAATCGCTTCAATTTCTTGTTTTAAAAACTCGCGTTCCTCTTTTTCTATTTTTGATTTCAAATCTTTAAGCGCTTCAATTTTATACTGATTTGAAGACTTTTTTGTACTATCTATTTTTGTTTCTTGAGCATTTGCTATAGCTACCGTTAATGATAAAATTAGATATACTACTAATCGTGTAATTGTGTTCATAACTGTTCGTTTTTTGATGATTTATGTTTATTTAATTTGATTCTTATTTTAGTTGTTACGTTCAGCAACTGTAGTTTTTACTGTTTCGTAACTATCTTTAAGGGCTTCAAACACTTTACTTCTAAAGGATTGCCCCATTTCGTCTTCTACATTTTGTAGTAATGAATTGGCATCAACAGTTTTGCTGGTTTCTTTTTGTAATTTGTCTTTAAAAAGTTCTTTACTTGCCAACTTTAGTAATGAATCTACTTCTCTATCTGTAACTGACTTATTTTCTTCTTTAAATTCTTTTAGAGCATCAACAACTATAGTTGTATTGATTGTCGCTTCTTTTGAATTGTCTTGTTCTTTATTAATAGTTTCTGTTTTTGCCTTCTCTATTGTGCTATTACCTGCTAACTTAGCTTTAGGCTGTTGTTTTTTATTAATTACTGATTTATAATTAATTATTTGTGCTTTCTCTGTAACTTCTTCAATTTCTTTTTTTGTTTCAATCTGCTCATCTTCTATTACAAAATCATTTACTATGATCTCATTAATATTTGGCTGCAGGTCTTCAATTTTAGTTTCGATAGTTTCTTCTTCTACCAACTGTGGTACAGTATTATTAGTAGCTTTAGTCCCAAATGTTTGAACTGCAATGGCAAACATAATAATTAAACCTGCAGCAATGCCCATCCACCAAAACCATGGATTCTTAGATTTCTTTTCATCAGCTTCTAATCGTTCAGATAATTTTGCCCAACTATCTGCTGATGGCGATATGCTGCGTTTTTCGAGCTTATCCTTTAACTGTTCTTCAAATTTAATTGGTGCCATAACTATCGTTATTTAATTCTTTAATTTTTTTCTGAAGCATTTGTCGTGCTTTAAATAATTGCGATTTTGAAGTACCTTCTGAAATCCTTAATAAGTCTGCAATTTCATAATGTTTATACCCTTCTATCGCATACATTACAAATATCATTTTGTAGCCTTCTGGTAGACTATCTATCAATTGTTGAATTTCTGCAACTTCAATATTTGTCTTAATATTATTGGTGTAATCGTGTTCTAAATATTCATCTTCCGTTGCAAACTCAATATTTTTTTTCTGTCTTAAATAAGAGATTGCTTCTCTCACCATAATTCGTCTTATCCAACCTTCAAAACTGCCTTCGTTTTTATATGTTTTAAGGTATTTAAACACCTTAAAAAAACCGTTCAACATTACTTCTTCTGCCTGATGTACATCTTTTATATAATATCTACAGACACTCAACATTTTTGGTGCATGTAATTCATACAATACATGCTGTGCCTCGCGATTATTTTTCGCAGCTCTTTGTATAAGTTTAGTTTCGTTTTTATGAAGTTGAATAACTTTCATTTTGTTGATTACAATTGCACTTCTATTTATATAGACGCAATAGTTATGCTAATGGTTGTCTGGAAAGTAAAAAAAATTTCAAATAATACACAAAATACTGATTATCAAATAGATAAAATTATTTTTTTCTATCAATAACATAATCCACCATAAGCCTTAGTGAAGATTTATAAGGTGATTCTGGATAATTGTCCAATAGATTTAGGGCTTCTTCTTGAAAAGTTTTCATCTTTGAAATGGCATAATCTAAGCCATTATTAGATTTTACAAAGGCTATCACTTCCTTAACACGTTTCTTATCTTTGTTATGATTTTTAATAGAATTAATAAGCCAGGACTTTTCCTTTTTAGAACAGTTATTTAATACATGAATTAAAGGTAAGGTCATTTTTTGTTCTTTAATATCAATTCCTGTTGGCTTACCAATAGCCTCCTCACCGTAATCAAATAAATCATCTTTTATTTGAAACGCCATGCCTATAAGTTCGCCAAATTTCCTCATTGTCTCTACTTCTGGAGAATTTGGTTTTATGGAAGCAGCACCTAAACTACAACAAGCCGCAATTAATGTTGCTGTTTTTTGACGAATAATGTCATAATATACAGCTTCAGTAATATCGAGTTGTCTAGCCTTTTCAATTTGGAGTAATTCACCTTCGCTCATTTCGCGTACAGCTACAGAAATAATTTTCAATAAATCAAAATCATTATTATCTATAGAAAGTAACAAACCTTTAGATAATAAATAATCGCCAATAAGTACCGCTATTTTGTTTTTCCAAAGTGCATTAATAGAAAAGAAACCACGTCTTCGGTTACTATCATCAACGACATCATCATGAACCAATGTGGCCGTATGGATAAGTTCTATAACCGAAGCACCACGATAGGTGCGCTCACTAACTTCACCATTGTTAAGCATCTTAGCCACTAAAAACACAAACATTGGGCGCATTTGCTTACCCTTGCGATTAACAATGTAATGTGTTATTCTATTGAGTAGAGCAACTTTACTAGCCATGGAGAGTTGAAACTTCTGTTCAAAAAGTTCCATCTCATACGCTATAGGTTGTTTTATCTGTTCGGTTATTTTCATTTTAAGTACTAAACGCTGCTAAATTACAAATTATAGTAAGGTTATATTATTAAAAAACGAATTATAGACTTTTAACATTGCATAAAGACAATTATTTGTAACTTTAGGCAATTAATCTAAAAACAATCTTTATGAAAAAAATTACTTTATTGATTACATTGATCTTTTCCTCGAGCCTAATGTATGGACAGATTTATTTTGAGGATGATTTTAGTACTGCTACACCTAATACTGTCCCAACAGGCTGGATGGTTGTAGATGGTGACGGGCTAACCCCTAATACAGCAGTTGATGAGTTTACGAGTGCCTGGATAGCTGTTGATAGAGATGGTAGTCCATTTGCTGGGAACTATGGTGGACCTGCAGGCGATATAGCAGTTGCAAGTACATCTTGGTATACACCCGCTGGCACATCAAATGATTGGTTAATTTCACCTGCAATTACGCCAACTACAGATTCTGCAGTAACCTGGGATGCTAAAGCGCAAGATGCAACATTTGCTGATGGTTATGAATTGTTAATTTCTACAACTGGTACAAATGTACCAGGTGATTTTGGAACTGTTTTATTTTCTGTAGCTGCGGAAGAATCTGATTGGGAAACCAGAACTATAGATTTATCTGCATACACCAATCAAACCATTTATTTAGCATGGAGAAACAACTCTACTGACCAATTTGTTTTATTGGTAGATAATGTCATTGTAGAGGAAATTCCATCTTGTCTTAATCCAACCGACTTTGTTTTGGGACCAAACGGAATTACAGATACCAGTGCTGACATTGCTTGGACTGATGGCAATGGACCAGGAACGGTATTCGATATTGAATATGGTTTAGATGGTTTTACACCAAATACTGGTACAGGTACAATAATAAATGATATAGCCGCTACCAATTATGATTTTACTAGTTTAATGCCAGATACAGCTTACGATTTTTATATCACGGCTAATTGTGCTGGTGGTAACGGAGATAGTGAGCAAGTAGGACCAATTGGCTTTTTAACTGCTTTTGATTGTACTTCTTATGGTTTCCCTTATACAGAAGATTGGAGTAATATAAATGCATATGTCTCTTGTTATACTGTAGAAGATGCAAATATAGATGGGTTATCGTGGCTATTTAACAATGCTAATGACCTAGATGGTGATATGACTATTGATAATATTGTAAATGTGTTTCCTCAAGCTGCAAATGTTGCTAAAGATGACTGGCTTTTCACTCCAGCAATTAGTGGTACTCAAGGTGCTGAGTATACTGTTACCGTTACCTATAATGCTGTAGATTTTCAAGCGACTGCAAACGAATCTTTTGATTTGGTTATTACAGACTCACCTGCATCTTCAGCCACTATGCAGTCTGTAATTGGATCCTATAATAATATTACCCAGTCTGGTGTTTTTGGTGATACTGGCGGAAATGATTTAATTACTCAAGCTTATATGAGTACAGCTACATACACAGCTGCTGCTGACGGTGATTTTCATGTAGCTATACATGCTAATACTTTGGCTGCTGATAGTGATGTCTTTTTAATTTTAAATATTGAAGTCACTGAAACTTTAGGTGTAAATGATTTTGATAGAAATATATTTACCCATAATTATGATAAGGCTTCTCAGACGCTTAATTTAGAATCATCTAATATGGCTATGACCAATGTGGAGGTATATTCTTTACTAGGACAGAGCGTTGTTTCTAAATCGTTAAATAATACTTCTGAGTCTATTGATGTATCATCATTAAATGATGGTATATATTTAGCCAAAGTTAATATTAATGGCAATTCTAAGACAATAAAGTTTGTGAAAAATTAATATTATTCTGACATAAAAAAAGCGGCTTTGAGCCGCTTTTTTTATTCTAACTTTTATTAGCTAATTGGCCACAAGCAGCATCAATATCTTTGCCTCTGCTCCGCCTTACTGTTACTGTAATATTATTCGCTTCTAAAACATTGACATACATATCTAATGCTTTAGAGTTGGCTTGTCGAAACTTACCATCATCAATTGGGTTGTATTCTATAAGGTTTACTTTACTTGGCGCAAACTTACAAAACTCAACCAAAGCATCTACATCTTTACGTTTATCATTTATACCATCCCAAACTACGTATTCGTATGTAATTCTATTTTTAGTTTTAGCATACCAATATTGCAAAGCTTGTCGTAAATCGTTTAAGGGAAACGTTGCGTTAAAAGGCATTATCGAAGTTCTTACCTCATCAATAGCTGAATGCAAAGAAACAGCTAATTTAAATTTCACCTCATCATCAGCCATTTTTTTAATCATTTTTGGCACTCCTGATGTAGAAACCACAATACGTTTTGGCGACATCCCCAAACCTTCTGGTGAGGTTATTTTATCAATAGCCTTTAGTACATTATTATAGTTCATAAGAGGCTCTCCCATTCCCATAAAAACAATATTACTTAAAGGTCTTCCGTGATATAATCTACTTTCATTATCAATCGCCACAACTTGATCATAAATCTCGTCTGGATTGAGGTTTCGCATACGTTTTAATCGTGCAGTGGCACAAAATTTACAATCTAAACTACAACCCACCTGAGAAGATACACAGGCTGTTGTACGTGTAGCTGTAGGAATTAAAACAGACTCAACAATTAAGTCATCGTGCAATCGGACTGCGTTTTTAATAGTGCCATCAGAACTCCGCTGCATTTGATCTACCTTGATGTGGTTAATAACAAAATTGTCTTGTAGCATCTGTCTTGTTTCTAAAGATATGTTGGTCATATCCTCAAAACTATGTGCCGCTTTTTGCCATAACCATTCATACACCTGATTACCTCTGAAGGCTTTATCTCCTTGCTTTATAAAGAATTCTCTCAATTGCTCCTTAGTAAGTGCTCGTATGTCTTTCTTTTTAATTTCCATGTGATTGCAAAGTTACTTAAATGAAGCGGAAAATCTATTCATAAAAAAAGCCCCTATTAAAGAGGCTTTAGTAATAATTTTTTATTCCTTATTAGATAATAAGCATGGCATCTCCATAGGAATAGAATTTATACTTTTCTTTGACGGCTTCTTCATAAGCTTTTTTCATAAAATCGTGACCTGCAAAAGCAGAAACCATCATCAACAACGTTGATTTTGGCGTATGAAAGTTTGTTATCATACAATTAGCGATACTAAAGTCGTAAGGAGGAAATATAAATTTATTCGTCCAGCCTTCAAATTCATTTAATCGTCCATTAGAAGATACGGAACTTTCAATGGTTCGCATTGATGTAGTACCAACAGCACAGACGCGTCTTTTATTTTCAATACCTTTATTTACAATATCTGCAGCTTTTGGAGTAATAACAATTTCTTCACTATCCATTTTATGTTTTGATAAATCCTCAACTTCAACAGGATTAAATGTACCTAAACCAACGTGTAAGGTTACTTCAGCCATTTCTACTCCTTTGATTTCTAAACGCTTTAATAAGTGCTTAGAAAAGTGTAAGCCTGCCGTTGGAGCTGCTACTGCTCCTTCATTTTTAGCAAAAATGGTTTGGTAACGCTCTTCGTCTTCGGGCTCAACATCTCTTTTTATATATTTAGGAAGTGGTGTTTCACCAAGTTCAGTTAACTTTCTCCTAAAATCTGTATAAGAGCCATCATATAAAAAGCGTAATGTACGACCCCTCGATGTTGTATTATCAATAACCTCAGCAACTAATGTTTCATCTTCACCAAAATAGAGTTTATTACCTATTCTTATCTTACGGGCAGGATCTACCAAAACATCCCAAAGACGCTGATCTTGGTTTAACTCTCGTAATAAAAACACCTCTATTCGAGCACCTGTTTTTTCTTTATTACCAAATAACCTCGCAGGAAAAACTTTAGTATTATTTAAAATCATTACATCACCTTCATCAAAGTAATCAATGACATCCTTAAACAGTTTATGCTCTATAGTTTGCTTTTCTCTATTGAGAACCATTAACCTTGCTTCATCTCTGTGTTCTGCAGGATGTTCTGCTAATAATTCTTCTGGAAGATCAAAACTAAAGTTTGATAATTTCATACGTAGTATTTGTTTATTTTTTGAAGATGCAAATATACAATCTCAAGATAGGCCTTGTCAAGTAAATGACCGTTTATTTTAAATTGAAACCTATAGATTTAAAGTCTTCCCAAAATTGTGGATAAGATTTACTAACCACATCAGCATTTTCAATATGCAATATTGTTTTTAAACCAAGTGGTGTAAATGCCATAGCCATTCTATGATCGTTATATGTTGCGACGGAAACATTACTTTTAATACCGTTTGATGACCTTAAACTTAAGGTAGCATCTGTAATTGTAACCTCAGCTCCAAATTTTTCTAATTCAGTTTTAAGGGCCACTAACCTATCGGTCTCTTTAATTTTTAATGTATGTAAACCTGTTAAATAACATTCTAAACCTAAGCCAAAAGCTGTAACGGCAATTGTTTGTGCTATATCTGGGGCATTGCTTAAATCAAGATGTATTGATGATTGACGATTAACTATTATCGATTTATGAAGTGTTATCGTATTTTTTTCAAAACGAGTTTCAACCCCAAATTCCTGATATATTTTAGCTAAAACTGAATCCCCTTGTAGTGAATCTTTTTTATAAGATAATAAGGTGATTTTTGTTCCTACTTCACTTAGCGCTACAACACTATAAAAATATGACGCGGACGACCAGTCTGATTCTACCACAAGAGTGTTGGATTCTGCATTTAAGGTTTTTGGATTAACTATTATTTTATTGCTCTTAAATTCAGTTTTAATTCCATTCTCGTCTAAAAGGCTTAATGTCATTTTTATATATGGTACAGATGTAATTTTACCGTCTAAGGTTAATTCTAAGCCGTTATCTAGTTTTGAAGCAATAAGTAGCAATGCCGAAATGTATTGACTACTTACATTAGCTTTTAGAGTCACTTTTGACTTACTTAGTTTATGACCTCTAATCTTTAATGGAGGAAAACCATCATTCTCTAAATAGTTGATCTCAGCACCTAATTGTCTTAAGGCATCAACCAATATTTGTATTGGGCGTTCTTTCATTCTGGAAGATCCTGTTAGGATAACTTCTCTATGTTCTTGAATTGAAAAATAGGCGGTTAAAAAGCGCATTGCAGTACCAGCATGATGAATATCAATAATTTCATCTTTCGATTCTAAAGCTTTCTGCATTAACACAGAATCATCAGAATTAGACAAATTCTCTATCGTAATATCTGGATATAATGCTTTAAGTAAAAGTAAACGATTAGACTCGCTTTTTGAACCCGTTATAGCTATCGATGATTGACCCTTATTGATTGTCGATTTAAGAATTGTAATATCCATATAAAAAAGATTCCCGCTTTAGCGGGAACAAATCTACTTTAATTTATCGTTATTATGATGCCTGTAGTGATCTCGTTTGGCCTTTAAACTCATTTTTTTATCAAATGCCTCTTGTAAATTAATTCCGGTTTGGTTTGCCAAGCATAAAACCACAAACATTACATCAGCCAGTTCCTCTCCAAGATCCTTATCTTTATCACTTTCCTTTTCACTTTGCTCTCCATAACGTCTGGCAATAATACGAGCCACCTCACCGACTTCTTCAGTAAGCTGAGCCATATTTGTTAACTCGTTAAAATATCTTACGCCATGAGCGTTAATCCAATCATCAACTTCTTTTTGCGCATTTTTTATGTTCATTGTAGCTTTTCTTTTTTGTAAAAATACTGATATTTCAACTTCAGTTATTTATTCCTTAAAGGTGGGCTTAAAGGTTTTATAGTATTTATTAAACTTTTCTTGCGTATCCATTTCTTTGTACTTATCACTTTGAAATAGTTTTAAATACAGTTCTAATTGTTGTGGTTTTAAGTAACCCGAAATAGGCGCAATAAAATTGGCTTCTTCGTCAAAAAATACCATTGTAGGATAGGCTCTAACCTTAAGAAATCTAGTAAATTCATGTGCACTATTACGTCTATTGGCCTTAGCTGGATCGTAATTAGGGTTGCTAAAATTCTTCTCTTTATAAGTTACAGAATCATTACCTTCTGCATTAAACTTTACCGCATAGTAATTCTCATTTATATAATCAACCACATCTTCATTATGAAACGTGTTTTTATCTAGCATTTTACATGGTCCACACCAATTGGTATATACGTCCATAATTATCTTTCTAGGGTCTTTTTTTTGAAGTTCTATGGCTTCTTCAATAGTTAGCCAATTGATTTCTTTTTCTGATGTTTTTGTTGCCTCTTGAAATGAGAGTAGTGTTCCAAAAGCAATAAACGCTATAATATAATGTATTTTCTTCATGTCTGATTTGTTGCAAATGTTATACCGAACTTACAAAAAATGCTCCTTATAAGGAGCATTTTAAGTGTTTTTAACGGTTTTGATTAGCGTACTCCGTGCATTAATCGCTTTAAAGTTTTATTCAATAGTATAGAAATGATCCCTACTCCTATTGGGATTAATGTAAATATTAAAAAGAAGGTTCCGAGTGAATATTTTTCAGATATTTTATCTATCATTCCTCCCATGGTGCCTGCAGCTTTTTGCCCAACTGCAATAGCTAAATACCAAACACCAAACATAAACCCAATCATTCTTGCTGGCACCAGTTTGCTTAAATAGGATAATCCGACAGGTGAAATACATAATTCACCCATAGTGTGGAACAAGTAAGCTATAATTAGAAAAATCATACTTACTGAAGCTGTTTTTGCTCCTGAAGGAATTCCTGAAGCACCGTAGGACAAAAATGCAAAACCAAGTCCCAAAAGAATTAATCCTATACCATATTTCATAGCTGCACTAGGATTGTATTTGCTTTCCCACCATTTAGAGAAAAGTGGTGCCAATGTGATTATAAAGAATGAATTTAATATACCAAACCAAGTTGCATCGACTTCATTTCCGTCTTGCGAAAATTTATCCATTAATCTAAAAATTACCAGATACCATAATCCAGCAAAAGCAATGGCCAAAATAATATTGGATACACCTATTCGCGAAAAGGTCTTTTTAGCTAATAACCATAATACCCATGTAATAATTATTAGAGGCACTGTTGTTAATAATGCATCTACAATTTTAAAAATCATAGCAGAATTACCAACCAACTCTCTTTCAGTATAGTCTCTTGCAAATAAGGTCATAGAGCCTAATGACTGCTCAAAAAAGGCAAAAAAGAATACCGTGAATACACCAAAAACGGAAACCGCGATAATCTTATCTCTAACTACTGGTATATATCTCCCAATTCTAGTAATTAACAGTACTAAAAACGATACTAATGCTCCTAAAACAACGACATTAGATCCACTTAATCCACCTATCTCAAAAGGTAACAAATTAACTCCTTCAATTTTTTCAAGTGGATCATTAAATAAATATAATAGACCACCTAATGCTGATAAAATCATTAACACTTTATCGAACATAGTAAATGGGTTTAATTTTTCTTCCTCTAATGGTTCTGCTCTGTCTTCTTTTGGGCTATCTTCATTTATATTTTGAGGTAATTCAACTTCATGTACTTTTGAAGGTTTAGCACCAATACTTCCAAAAAGTGGACCGGCCAACCAAAATTGCAACATACCAAGTAACATAAATATACCTGCTAAACCAAAGCCCCAAGACCATCCAAAATTTTCTGCCAAATAACCACATAGCATCATACCGAAAAATGCTCCTGCATTTACTCCCATATAGAAAATAGTATAAGCACCGTCTTTTTTAGACTCCTTTCCCTTATACATCTCAGAAATTATTGATGTAATGTTTGGTTTAAAGAATCCCGTACCTATAATTAACAAAGCTAAACCAACATAAAACATAGGTTTAGTCTCTAAAGCCATTGCCCCATGACCTAGAGTCATAATAACACAGCCTATAACGACAGCCATTCTATACCCTGTTATCTTATCTGCAATCCAGCCGCCAATTATTGGTGTTAAATATAAAAGTGAAGCGTAAGTTCCTATTAAAGCCAATGCATTTTCTCTTGCCCAACCCCAACCTGGGTTATCATCAATTATTGGCGCAGTTAAAAATATGACTAATAAAATCCGCATTCCGTAGAAAGAAAAGCGCTCCCACATTTCAGTAAAAAATAACACAAAAAGTCCAGCAGGATGTCCTATTACTTTGTCTTTAAATAGATTTTCAATATCAGTGTTCATAATTTCTAAGAGTATATTTAGTTAGGAGAAAAAGAAGCCCTTAAGAAATAAATTTCCTAAGGGCTCTATATCATATTTTAATTATCTGCTAGTTCAAAACCTTCAGCTTCTTCATGTTTCATGTCTCTTTCTTGATCTTCAACGCCATGAGTTAGACGCTTTAGTGGTTTTAGAATTGCGATAAATAATCCCCCAACAATAACTGTGAATATTAATATACCAGCAAATATCGTCTTCTCACCAAAATCAGTAGCTGATTCACCAACAATTCCCGCAACTTTATTCCCTAAACCTGTTGCTGCAAAATAGACGCCCATCATTAAAGATGCATATTTTAAAGGTGCTAATTTAGTAATAAAAGAGAGGGCTACTGGTGATATACATAACTCGCCTATAGTATGAAAGAGATAGGCCAAAACCAACCACAACATACTTGATGATCCTGACTTTTCGAATTCCATAGCTGCAAATACCATAAATAGAAATCCAAAACCCATTATTATAATACCTAATGCCATCTTAAATAATGATGAGGCTTCTTTTCCTTTTAACTTACGTTTTGCCCAATAACCTGCAACTATGGTTGCAAATATGATAATAAAGCCTGCATTTAAACTTTGAAACATCACAGTTGGTACTTCCCATCCAAATAACATTCTATCAGTATTTGTCTCAGTATACAAGTTCATCAATCCACCAGCTTGTTCAAAGGCTCCCCAAAAAATGATGACCATTATAAATGATAATAGCAATACCAAGAAACGATCTTTATATGCTTGGGAGTCTAAATCTTTATAGATCATCATTAGTAATGCTGCTATTGCAGTTAAGAACAAAAACAATAATCCATAACCCCAACCTAAATAGTACCACCCCATTCCAGATAAGATTGCTAAAATAACTGTAATCACTAATTGGGTTGAAGATGTAGCTAGTTTACCATACAGTTTACCGTAGGAAATTTCTTCAGGGTCATCTTTTGACGGTGCAACAAAATTACCTACATGTGTTAAATACTTTTGTCCATAGACATAATTAATTAAACCTAACACCATAACAATTCCTGCCAAACCAAAACCAGCATGCCAGCCCCATTCTTTAACAACTAAACCTACTATTAATGTTGCTAATAAAGACCCAAGATTAATCCCAATGTAAAAGATACTGAATCCTTTATCTCTTCGAATATCACCTTCTTTGTATAGTCCACCTACCATAGTTGAAATATTGGGTTTTAAGAGACCTACTCCCAAAATCACAAGACCTAGACCAGTATAAAAAGCCCAAATATCTGTTAGCACAAGGACTCCATGACCTAGACATAGTATTATAGCACCAACTAAAACCGCTTTTTTCTGACCTATTAGTTTGTCAGCAATCATTCCTCCTGGGATAGACATCACATAAACCAACATAGTATACCATCCATATAGTGCAAGAGCTTCTTTACTTGTCCAGCCTAAACCTGCTCCTCTATCATCACCTATTGTAGCTGTTGTCATATATAGCACTAATAAAGCTCTCATTCCGTAATAAGAGAAACGCTCCCACATTTCTGTTAGAAACAATATATACAAGCCTATCGGTTGCCCAAATAGTTCTTTTTGATGCGGTTGTTTAATTGCTGTTGACATATAATTTATTTTAGTTAGTTATTGTTAGTTTAACCTTTAATCTTTGACATTTCTTTTTCTTCTTTATCATCCTTTTTAAGTTTATCACCTAAAGTTCTATTGATAAAGTTGGTCATCTTTTTATATAAATGTAATCGTGTATTTCCTCCATAAATACCATGGTTCTTATCAGGATATATCATCCATTCAAATTGTTTATCAGCTTGTACTAATGCTTCGACCATGCGCATGGTATTCTGTAAATGTACATTATCATCACCAGAGCCATGAATTAAAAGAAAATCGCCCTTTAATTTATCGACATGGTTTATTGGTGAGTTTTCATCATAACCACTAGGGTTTTCTTGAGGTGTGGTCATATAACGTTCTGTATAAATGGTGTCATAGAACCTCCAGCTTGTAACTGGTGCTACAGCGATTGCCATTTTAAACACATCATTACCTTTAAACAAAGCATTACTACTCATAAAACCGCCATAACTCCAACCCCAAATCCCGATACGTTCTTCGTCTATATAAGGTAATGCTCCTAATTTTTTAGCTGCTGCGATTTGGTCTTCAACTTCGTATTTACCAAGTTCGTTCTGTGTTACTTTTTTAAAATCTGCTCCTTTATAGCCTGTTCCTCTACCATCTATACAAACTACAATATAACCTTGTTGTGCCAGCATTTGGTACCAGTAATCGTTGGCACCATTCCAACGATTTGCCACTTGCTGAGATCCTGGACCTGAATATTGATACATAAAGAGTGGATACGTTTTTGATTCGTCAAAATCTGCAGGTTTAACCATCCACATATTTAAATCGTTACCATTAATATTTATGGTACTAAATTCTTTTTTGGACGTAACATAGTCTCCTACTTTCTGAGCCAATTTATCATTGTCTTTAATCCCTTTTACAAGGTTTCCTGATTTAGAGCTATGTAGTGTATATTCTGGAGGAGTTGTAGCACTAGAATGCGTATTGATAAAATACGTAAAATCCGCACTAAACGCTGCACTATTGGTGCCATCAGTTTTTGTTAATCGTTTCTTGTTTTTACCATTTAATTTTATAGAATATACATCTCTGTTTATTGAGCCATTTTCAACTGACTGATAATAGATTGTATTCTCTTTTTCATTAAAGCCATAGTAATTGGTTACTTCCCAGTCACCATTTGTTACCTGATTAATTAACATCCCTTCTTTTGAATAATGATAAAGATGGTTATAACCATCTTTTTCGCTCGTCCATATAAAGCTATTATCTTTTAAAAATGTAAGGTTGAATGTTACATCGATATAAGCTTTATCTTTTTCTTCAAGAACTAAGTCGTAGCTCATTTCATAGGTATCAATCATCCAAAGATCTAATTCATTTTGATGACGATTCATATACTGAGCACTTAATACATTAGCGTCTTTAGCCCACTTTATTCTTGGGATGTAGTAATCCGTATATGCTTTGTCTACTTCTAAAGCTTGTGTCTTATTGGCCTCTAAATCGTATAAATGTAAAGACACTTTAGAATTGGTTTCTCCGGCTTTAGGGTATTTAAACACTTGTTGAGTCTGGTATAATTCTGAACCAAAAACATCCATTGAAAACTCTGGGACTTCGGATTCATCGAAACGAATAAAAGCAATTAAGTTACTATCTGCATTCCAATCAAAAGCCCTAACGAAACTAAATTCTTCTTCGTAAACCCAATCTGTAATACCGTTTATAATTTTGTTCTTTTCGCCATCTGTAGTGATTTGCTTTACTTTACCAGAAGCTAAATCTTTTACATAAAGATTGTTTTCAAAACCATAGGCAACTTTAGTACCATCTGGTGATAATGTAGGTTCTTGTACCAAATCATCAGCAACTTTAATTAAGGCTTTGGTCTTAAGATCGTATACATAGTATTCACCCAGTCTCGAGCGTCTAAACACAGGTACTTCATTAGTCGTTAAAATTACTTTAGACTCATCATCGCTAAAACTGTAATCAAAAAAACCTTGAATTTCTGAAATATCTTCAGAGGACACCAAGGTTTTTACTTTTTCTAAAGTTTTATAATCGTAAATATCTATTGTAGAGGTTCTTGTATTTCTATCAAAATTAAGAACTGAGTACTGTTTTCCATTTTTCATAGAATGTAAGGCTTGCATGCCTTCAGTTCTAAATTCACCACTCCATATAGCTTCGAGTGAAATCTGTTTGTCTTGACAATAAATTAAGGCAGTAGTTAAAAAACCTACTATTGCAGCGAAGTGTCTTATTTTCATTAAAATTCTATTTCATTATAGCCATGCCAAGTTTACTAAAAATTATGCAAAAAACAGGCATTATTAACAGTAAATCGGCAATAATGCTAGATAATGCACACATTTTATGCCATTCTAAGTATCTTTGCTTTTTCAAAACCATTAACCTATGCCAAATGCTATTTCTGGCTTTTCTAAGCTTTCTAAATCTGAAAAGATTGAATGGCTTTTAGATACTTATTTTTCTGATAAAGCAGCAGCAAGAAAACTGGTGACACAATATTGGAGTTCTGACAAAAAGCTTCAGAAGCTTCATGATGAGTTTATTGAAAACACCATAACCAATTACTATTTACCTTTAGGTGTAGCGCCGAATTTTCTAATTAATGATAAGCTTTTTACTATTCCTATGGCTATTGAGGAAAGCTCTGTTGTTGCAGCTGCAAGTAAGGCAGCTAAATTCTGGATGGACAGAGGTGGTTTTAAAACTAAAGTGATTTCAACAGAAAAAATCGGACAAGTCCATTTTACTTATAATGGTGATTTTGATAAGCTTAAAGGGTATTTCAAAGTAGTAAAGCCAAAATTAATTGCCTCTACCTCTGATATTACAAAGAATATGGAGCGCAGAGGTGGTGGTATTTTAGATATTGAATTAAAAGATCTGTCTAAAGATTTAGATAATTACTATCAATTGCATGCGACGTTTGAAACGCTTGACGCTATGGGTGCAAATTTTATCAATTCTTGTCTAGAGCAGTTTGCCAAAACATTTAAGAATGAAGCTAAAACAACTCTTGAAGGTGATTTGGATATAGTAATGAGTATTCTTTCTAACTACGTTCCTAACTGTTTGGTTAAAGCTGAAGTCTCATGCCCGATTATAGAATTAAAAAGTAAAGACATCGTTAACCCTCAATTATTTGCAGAAAAATTTAAACAAGCCATTAACATTGCTGAAATAGAACCATATAGGGCAGTAACCCATAACAAAGGAATAATGAATGGTATTGACGCTGTTGTTTTAGCCACAGGAAATGATTTTAGAGCCGTTGAAGCTGGCGTACATGCTTTTGCTTCACGAAACGGTAAATACTCGAGCTTAACGCATTGTTCTGTTAATAATGATATTTTTAAATTTTGGATTGAAATTCCTTTAGCATTGGGAACCGTTGGTGGTTTAACAAGCCTACATCCATTAGTTAAGTTTTCTCTTGAGATGCTTGAAAAACCTTCAGCACAAGACTTAATGCAGGTTGTTGCTGTTGCTGGTTTAGCTCAAAATTTTGCAGCTGTAAAATCTTTAACGACTACTGGTATACAAGAAGGGCATATGAAAATGCATCTTATGAATATTTTAAATCAATTTGAAGCCACGTCTGAAGAAAAAACTAAACTTATTGAATACTTCAAGACCAATACTGTAACGCACAATGCCGTGGTAGAAGCTATCGAAAATCTAAGGGATTAAATGAAAACTTTTAGAAGCAATGGCAAATTATTAATCACTGGAGAATACGTTGTATTAGATGGTGCAAAAGCATTAGCCATACCAACAATATATGGCCAAAGCTTAATTGTAGAAAAAAATAATACTAATACGATAGCATGGAAAAGTTATAATGAATTAGGAGAGGTTTGGTTTGAACATGAGTTTTCTTTTAATGACTTTGAATTTGTAACAAAGCAATTAGGAAAAGATGTGGTGATTAGGCTTAGGCAAATTATAATAGAAGCTAAGCATTTAAATCCAAAGTTTTTAAATACTCATCAAGGTTATAATATTACAACACATCAAGATTTTAATAGAAAATGGGGTTTAGGAACCTCATCTACATTAATAAATAATATAGCAAACTGGGCTAAAGTAAATGCTTATCAGCTATTATTCAACACTTTTGGCGGGAGTGGCTATGATATTGCCTGTGCAAAAAATAATACACCTATAATCTATCAATGGAATCGTTCTTATAATCCAGTAGTTAAAAACGTAACATTTAATCCCTCTTTTAAAGAACATCTTTACTTTGTATACCTCAACCAAAAACAAGATAGTAGAGAGGGTATGTCTTCTTATACACTAAATACTTATGATAAAGATAAAGTTGCTTTAGGCAAACCGATAACCGCTATTACAGAACAAATAATTAATTGCGAAACGCTTTCTGAGTTTAACAGCCTTATTGTAAAACATGAAAATTTAGTCTCAGAAATAATTAAGTTAGAACCTGTAAAGTCAAGCCTTTTTAAAGATTTTGACGGTGCAGTAAAAAGTCTTGGTGCTTGGGGAGGAGATTTTGTTTTAGCTACTTCAAAAACCAATCCAGTTGATTATTTTAAGTCTAAAGGGTATGAAACTGTTATTCCCTATAATGAAATGGTAATTAATTAAAAAAGACTTTACAATATTGTAAAGTCTTTTTTAATGTTCTTATCTCTACTAAAGATTAATAAACTGTCTTAGCCCTATTATCTTCAATATCAGCGGCTTCTTCTAAAGCTTTATATACTTTGTTCTGAACTGCATTTCTGCGGGCCGTATTAAGTCTATTCATTATTGATGTGTAATTATCCAGCTTAGTCGCTTCATTTACTTTAGTCACTTCTACAACATAAACCCCCTTTTCTCCATCTATTGGTTTAGATACTTTACCTTGCTCTAGACCAAAAGCCGCACCTACAACTTTAGGCTCTACTCCTGCACCAGCTAATGTTGTATTTTTCATAGTTACTGCTGCCGCAGTTTTTGCACTTTGGCTTTGGTTTTTAGCTATTTCATCAATAGTTGTAGCGGTAATCTTATCGCGGATCAGTTTTGCTTTTTTCTCTTTTCTAATTTCTGGAGCAGCAATCACTGAAGCATCTTCGATATTCATTAAACCTTCTTCATTTTTCTCTACAAGTTTAGCTACTATAAATCCAAAATTAGAAACTGGGAATCTTTTATAATCACCTATATCAGTATCATCTTCAAACACCCAACGTACGACTTGTCTTTGACTTCCAAGACCTGGCATATTTTCATCTAATTCTTTGAACGTAACCGGCTTAACGGTTAGTTCGCGTTCCTTAGCCAGTTCATTAAAGTCACTGTCTTTAGCTGCGATTTCGAACTTAGACACCTTGTTAAAAACATCTTGAAGTGTTTGATCCGATGGTTCAACCTTTCTAGCAATAGTAGCAACTTTAACGGCATTATTAAAACTTTTTTGTTCTAATATCTCTATAACATGGTATCCAAAAGATGTACCTACTACGTCAATATCTCCTTCTTTATTGTCGAAAGAAAACGCTTTAAACTCTGGCGCCATACTAGCATTATATGCAAATTCGATTTCACCATCTTGTTCATTACTTACTTTATCAGAGGATAAGTCTAATAAATCCATAAACTTAGTACCACTCTTTATCTTTGCTAATATACTATCTGCTGTTTCTTTAGCCTCAACTTGTGTTTTTGTAACTGACGCATCAGCTCTTTGTCCACCAGCATAAGGCACTAATATATGTCTTACTTTTACCGAATCTGCCATTTGCTTGGTAGCGATAACTTTAGATAACTTAAAATAGTTTCCATCTTTATATGGCCCATAATACTCACCAACTTCTATGTTAATAATACTATCCTTAGCAACTGCAGGTAATTGTGCCGCTCTTAAGAATGAATCATCGTATTTAATGTCTGAATTAGAATTTACAAATTCCTGAACATCTTTAACATTATTGAAACCAACCTCAGTTTCTATATTTCCACTATTTTGGTTATGTACCTCTTTATCATCTTTTAAAGCTATTAACTCTGCTTTGATAGCATCTTCATCAGCTTTAGAAGCTTCTTCTTTAAATTCTACATAAACCACTTCTCTGGTAGCATCTGCCTTAAATTTTTCTTCGTGATCTTTCATGTAAGCCTTAACATCAGACTTGGCAACTTTCACTAAACTATCTGCAATAGTGGTGTAAGGGACCTGCACAAAACGGATATCAACAGTTTTTGCATCTGCCAGATACTCATCTTCTGCTTCTGCGATAGTTGTGCTCATACCAGCTTTAATCATATTGTAATACGATTGTTGAACCGCATTTGCAGCAATAGCTTGCTCATTGTTTGCCCAACTTTCGTAATTAACCATTACATTACCTAATGGAGCAGCTTCACCTTTAAGATCTTTTAAGTTTGCAATAAAAGCGTTTAATCGATTAACATCAAAGGTGCCGTTTTCATCTTGAAAATCCGGGTATGAAGAAAAACTATTTTTCAGTAAATCGCGCATTTCATCTTTCTCTACAGATAAGCCTAACTCATCAAATTCATCTTGTAAAATAATTTTGCGAAGCTCTTGATTGTAAATAACATTCATTGCTTGAGTGTTAGATGCTCTTCCTCCTGCTCTATCCTGATAATTCTTTACTTTTTGCTGAAACTCAGTTCTATTAATGTCTTTACCATTTACGGTAGCGATTACATCTTGAGCTGCACCTGTAAGTGCATCAGAATTTCTAAACAAATCACCAATAACAAAAGCAAATAAGGCCATTGCGATAACTACAATTAACACCAGTGAACGTTGTCTAATTTTATTTAAAACTGCCATAGTCTTCTTTTTGATATAAATAAGTCTGCGAAAATAGTATTTTCTAGTAAATTATAAAAGGAGATATTTGCTTTTTATAAGCTATTGGAGTGTATTAATCGATTTCGAGAATTTTAAGAAGTACTATATCTATTTTTGTAGATGATACTTCTTCGATTGTAAATTTAAAATTATCGATTTGTACATCATCATTTTCTTGCGGAATTTCTTCAGTTGCATTAACGATTAAACCACCTAATGTTTCGTAATTTTCACTTTCGGGGAGGTTTAATTTATAGGTTTCGTTGAGATAGTCTACCTCTAATCTTGCAGAAAATTTATAGGTGTTTTCATTAATTTGTTCTTCAGTCATTTCAAGTGTATCATGCTCATCTTCAATCTCACCGAATAGTTCTTCTATAATATCTTCGACCGTCATTATACCAGATGTTCCGCCGTACTCATCTATAACTACAGCTATACTCTGTCGTTTTTTTGTTAAAATATTGAGCACATCTTTAATGAGTATGGTTTCTGGTACAAAACTTACCGGAATAATGATTGATTTGATCGTTTTTGGTTTTTTAAAAAGCTCAAAAGCGTGTACATAACCTAAAATATCGTCAATATTATCTTTGTAAACAATAATTTTTGTTCGTCCGGTTTCTATAAATAATTGCCTAAGATTATCAATAGATTCTGAAATATCTACAGCCGAAATTTCAGTACGTGGCACCATAACTTCTCTGGCTTTTACTTCTGAAAATTCAAGTGCGTTTTGAAAAATCTGAATCTCACTATCTACATCGTCATGGTTTTCTACTGACTCCATCTGTTCACTAATGTAGTTACCTAGTTCTACCTTTGTCATTGCTAAAGCAACATCTTCATCTTTGGCTTTAAAAACATATTTAAGAACTGCATCCGAAATCCAAAGCACAAAATCCGAAATCCAGGAAAACAGCATATAAAATATATATGTTGGTAATGCCAAAACTTTGAGTAAGGTGTTCGCATATATTTGAAAAAACACTTTAGGTAGAAATTCTGCGGTAATTAATATCACCAAAGTAGAAATTACGGTTTGAGTGAGCAATTGTAAATCAATTAACAAATAACTTAAGGTATTACTGTCTGCGGGCAAAAGAGATTGAAACCAATGCACTAAAACATCACCCATTTTAAGTCCATAAATAACCAAGGCTATATTATTACCAATAAGCATTGCAGCAATATATTTTGAAGGCTTAGCAGTTAATCTCGCTAAAATTTTACCCAAAAAATCGTCTTGCTTTTTTTCTAGTTCTATATGAATTTTATTGGAAGAGACATAGGCAATCTCCATACCAGAAAAAAAGGCTGAAAGTATAAGTGTAGCTATAATAATTACTATATCTACAGTCATGATCTATTTTTTATTACGATCTTCAAACTTTTTACCGAATCGTTTTCTAAAAAAGAACATAAATACTGCCAGAGCAGCAAAGAAAAGTGACATATAAGATCTACTTCTATCTACTGACCAATTAGAAATGGCATCCCACAGAAATAATGCAGCAAAGAAAATATATGCATATTGAAAAAATTTAAGAATTTTCATCAGTTAGTTATCTATTATATTAAAGTGTAAAGATAGTTAATTCTCGAGTTCAAAATCACCACCCATTTCTAGCATTTGAAAGTTTTTAAAATCCTTATCAGAATCAAAACCCAAACCATGCAAAGGACCAACAGTGCGATTAAAGACCCAAGACTTATTAGTAAAGAGCCATTCTAGTTTTTCGTTATAATACAACTGCTCAGTTACTAAGGTTTCGTTCTCGTGAGTTGTAATAGTAACATTGCCTCTTAAGTCAATAATATTTGTTTCCGTGTAGAAAATAGCATAATTAGACGTGATGGTAGTTAACTTATTATTGTCGTCATAAATCTTTAGCAAGATACCATCCGGAAACTCCCTAAACGGAAAATTTCTGTTAGAATAATCTAACATTTTTGGGCTAATTAGATTTGCCAATAGACGTACTGAGTCCAACTTAAACTCTGTATATTTTAAATCTATGTCTTCTGCTTCACCAACTGGTTGATTTTGAAGCACACCAACTTTTTGCACGTCATTAAAATCATTTTCACATGCAAAAAACAAAGTCACAACAAATGCTGTGACTAAGTTTTTTATAATATGTGAATATTGTATTTGCATTAAATTTTTGGTACAGTAACTGAGCGACCAATCCAACAACCAATTTTAATTGTTGTACCAGAACAACCACAGTTAAAGATATCTGCCTTACTTGGTGCACTAGCCCTATAACTAGTAGCCGATTTTGCTGCTGCAGATTTTAAACGACCGTCTACTCTACCGGCTTTTTCTGCTTCAATAGCAGCTAACCAAAATACAGCTCTCTTGTTAAAATTACTATCACCGCAATTATTAGCACTCTTTGCATACATTGCAGCAATTGCTAAGTAAGGAGAACCATCTGACGGGTTTAGTTTTAAAGCTTCCATATAATATTGTCTTGCTTTGCTGTAACTTCCTTTACTTTTATATTCATTAGCTAACTTTTTATATTGCTTAGCCTTTTTCAAAGGATCTTTCTCTAACTGTAAAAATTGATCAAAATACTTTTTATCACCACTCAGTAAATAAAGGTATAATGCTGTATCAGCACTTGGCTCAATATTATTCTTTTGTTCTACCAATTGTAAAAATAATGGATTTTCTTTACAGCCTTTAGCATACATACGATTCATGGCACGTTGTAACCACACTCCATTAGTTTTGTTTTGCTCAAAATCTTTTTTGTATAATGGCACTAGCACTTCGCAAGTAGCTCTATCACCAAGTTTGCGATCCATACTTGTTGTAACTTTCTCTAAAGCTTCGAGACTTTTTTGGTAATAGTCTTTATATTGTACTTCTTTCTTAGTTAAAGCTATACCAGACTCTTCCTTTTCAATTAATTTATTGAGCTCTTCTGTATGGGATTTTTCTATACCCTCAATCAACTCGATAACATCATCATATTTGTCAAACATCTTTTGTGCATCTTGAGATGTTTTTGCACCAGCATCGTAAATATCTACCGCTAAAGAAAAATAAGTGTATAAAGCCTGTGGGTTAGTAAAATTCTTAGCATCCTTTTGGTATGCTTCTTCAAACATTGCATAAAGCTGCTCATTAGTTTTACCTAAATCTTTTTTGTACTTGTACGCTAAGTTAGCTTTATCTTCTAATATCTCACCTAGTTCATATTTAGAGGCGAAATGTTCTCTACTTTGATCATGTAGCAGCATTAAATCGTTAATATGTGCTACTTTATCAGCTCCAGCAGAGTTTTTAATTTTATGCTTTAAAATTTTTACCCCGTGGACATAAATTGCCCTGTTAAATTTTGGACACTTGTTTCTTACAATATTCCATGGTCCATAAGCATCATCATATTTCTTGCTCTTAACGTAACTATCAAAAATCGACAGATTGTTCATACATTCCTCATCTTGCTGAGCAAAACCGATGTTAAAACCTGCAAATAATGCTAATAATAGTATCGTAATTCTCGTCTTCATCTTATTATTTATTGTTAGTTATACTTTCTTTGTCTAAACCATCTAGCGTTCAAAGATAAACTTAAGTTAAAATTTATAAAATTCTCTTCAACTAAATTTTGGTTTGTTGTCCCTCGTTTTCCAAACTCTAAGCCAAAATTAGCATTAGAAAATAAACTTCGATCTCCAACTGGTAAACCTAGACCAAAAGATATGCCAAACTCGTTAATTGACTCATCATTTATTACCAAACCTGTATTACCGTAATTAAATCCTGCTCTGTAAACCACACGTTTAAGATAGCCAGAGAAGGCGTTGTAGTTAGGAATATAAAATCCGCCAACAGCAATTTGAGAGGAATTTTCGTAGGACGCATTAGTATTATTAAAAACGGGATTAGAAAAATCACTGGTGTTTTGAGTGGTGAATTCTGCACCAACAAACCAAGACCTTGGTTGACCTATACCAGCACCAATAGCTAATCGAGACGGAAGTGTTAGTTGGGTTCTATCTAAATTTAAAGACTCAAGGTCTGCATCTTCTGTTTGAAATACTCTTATAACATCAAACGTACTTTGATTTAACGTTACTGTAGAGTATGTACGTTGATTATCAGAGTCTAATTTAGTTTCTGGAGCATAAGCTAGAGTTGCCGATAATTCTAATTTATCAGATACCATTGTTTTGTATGCCAATCCAAAATTAAAGTTAATACCACTTAAATCTGATCTGTTAAACTCTCTCGTTTGATATTCCACTAGTTCTCCTTCTGGGTTATATTCTAGAGCTAATGCTGTGTTTTGAATATTACCAAAGTTATATTGTATATCTACACCTGCACTTAGTTTATCAGATATTTTATATCCAAAACCTGCAAATACTTTATTCACTCCACCTTCACCATCAAATCTATTAACCAAATCATTATTATCATTAATGTCATCTAGCTTATAGCCTACAGATGTGTATGGCAATAAACCAAATCCAAATCCAAATTTTCCAACAGGAACTGATAATGCCAGATAATCGAATGTAGAAGTATTTGTCTCTGCTTCGCCAAAATTGCCTTTTAACTTAACATCAGACATCGTACCTGCAACAGTAAATTTTACTGGCCTACTTTCACCTTCAAAAGGTAAAGCTTCTATATTTTTACCCACATAAGCAGCAGGGTTTCTAAGATTAACATGGATACTATCAATGTACACGCCAATACCTCCCATACTACGGTTTTCTACAGTACCTTTATATTTAAGGCTACCTATACCATAAAATGAGTATGGAGATGCTGTTCCCTGTTGTGCAAAAGTAGCAGAACCTATAATTGTAATGCAAATTACAATGAGTCGTTTTATCATTATTTTGAATTAAAATCTAGTATAAAATTCAAACCTTCTAACAAAAAATTTGAATTCGCAAATATGCTATTTTTTAATTGGTTTGACAAAAAAATGGCATCACCTCCTGTTAAAATAACTGTTAAATCTTGATGTTTTGCTATATATTGGTCTATAACACCATCAATTTCTTTAATTACACCTATTACAACACCAGAATGAATGGATGATTCTGTAGAGTTGCCTATAATTGTTTTGGGCTGGTCTCTTTGCAATAACGGAAGATTAGCAGTAAAATTATGAAGGGCTTGATAACGTAATACTATTCCTGGAGAAATTGCACCACCAAAATATTCGTTTTTATTGGTAACAAAGTCGTAAGTAATGCAACTGCCAGCATCTATAATCAACGCACTATTATTAGGAAAATGGCTTACTGAGGCACTCACTAATGCTATGCGATCTACTCCTAAAGTTTTTGGTGTTTCGTATAGGTTTTTAAAAGGTAATTTTGTTTTATAATTTAACTGAAGCACTTTTATATCCTTATCAATAATCTCAATATGCTTTTTTGATAGGCGACCTACGGAAGAAATAATGGCATTCTTTAGTTTTGGGTAATCGGTTTTTAACAACTTATATTGTTTTTTAAATTCCGAAAGCTTAAAACTTACTTTATGGATGAGTTTATTATTCTTAAAAACTGCAAACTTTACAAAAGTATTTCCAACATCAACTATAAGATTCATAAGCATTTAATAAAAGACAAATTTATAAAATCAAATTTTACAAGTTTCTTTTTGTGAATAATAAAAATGAATATATATTTGCATCCGCTTATTTAAGCAACTGGTGCCTTAGCTCAGTTGGTAGAGCAAAGGACTGAAAATCCTTGTGTCCCTGGTTCGATTCCTGGAGGCACCACTCGAGAGGACAATTTCAATTTATTTGAAAATTGTCCTCTTTTTTTATCACCTAACTCACTATCTATCTGCAATATAAAACGCAAAACATCATTGATTCTAGCAGTTCGACATTCCTTTCCTTCAAAAAAGAGATTTTCAGGAAATATCGAACTAAGTAGCTTTTGCTTTTCCTTAACAGTAGATTTATTGTAATGCCCTTTTAGGTTTTTAAGCAAATGAATACCTTTATTAAGCCATATACTGTATTGACTATTTCTTGTTTTTAAACTTTTAAGCTCTCGCCTTAGAGTTTCACGTTTCAAATTATATCTATCATAAGTCTCGGTATAAGCATCAATATCCATTTTACCATCAATATATAAGTCTTGAAGCTTCTCTAATCTTTCACTAGTTTGCTCTATCTCAGCATTCAGTTTTTTCCGCTTTATAACTATTTGTTGTTCGTTACCATATAATAGTTTCTGAATATATAAACAAAGAATAGATTTGAAAATAAATCTAAACTGAATGAAAAAAATTGGAATACTATTTTTAACTCTATTTCTGAATCTCAACTTGAGTTATTCACAAACCGAATCTGAAATTGACTCATTGCTAACTGGAATTTCGGAAACTGAAAATTCCAAAGGAATAATAAAAACTGAGCAAGCCGAAAAAATAAAAGAATTTGGAGAAAAATCATTGATAGTTCTTGCAGAATTTTTTACTGATTCTACGTTGACTAAAGTTAAATCAGATTGTCACAATCGGAACTTGACAAAAGGAGAAATTGCAATAATCATTGCTGACAGAATTGAGGGAATACCTTATTTTACTGTATTTCGAATTCAAAATTGCACTTTAACTTTTTGTGAAAATAACCCAAATAGAGTGGAATATTATTTGGGTGGAAATAACGAAATAATTCAAGAAAGATATATGGACTGATTATATAGCAAGGAGAGACTAAAAAATGTTAAAGGAAAAGATAGAAAAAAACGTAAGCGAATAATAAATGAATGGAAAAATACCAGCAGGTAACACCGTGTATAATTAATTGCTTCGGATTTTCACTTCGGAAAATCACTCGCATTAATTATCTTAGCCAACAGCGGAATGTTTCTCGCGAACCATCCCGCAACTAATCATACACAAACCGTTGCCAGCAATTTGAGAAAAACGAAATTTATGATAAAAAAAGTAATAGTTGGAATTCTAACAATCGTAATATTTGGTTGCAATTCTGACCAAAAGAAAACCAACTTGAATGAAACTTATTCAGACATTAATATTGTAGGTGCAATGAAAAATGTTATGTGGAAAGGAGAATTAGGTGGAAGTATCAGGCTCGATACAATTTCTAGCAAAAAAGGTCTTTATGGACTTGGACCAGAAAGTTATCTAACTGGAGAGTTACTTATCAATAATGGACAAAGTTATGTTTCAAAAGTCACATCTGATTCAACTATGACAGTTGAAAAAACATTTGATGTTTCAGCACCTTTTTTAGTGTATGCTAACGTAACTGAATGGAACGAAATAGAATTAGCCTCTAATATTAAGTCAATCAAAGACATTGAAAAATTAGTAGATGAAAAGACGACTGAATTTAAAAGACCTTTTGCCTTCAAATTAACAGGGAAAATTTCAAAAGCAATTATTCATATTCAAAATTTACCACAAGGAACAAAAGTTTCATCACCAAAAGAAGCACATCAAGGACAAACTAATTACGAACTGAAAGATGAAGAAGCAACGATTATTGGATTTTTCTCAACGGAACACAAAGGAGTTTTCACGCATCACGACTCAAATATTCATTTACATTTAATAACGAAAGACGAAAGTAAAATGGGACACTTGGACAAACTGGAAATTGAGAATATGAAATTGTATTTACCGAAAAAATAAAAACTGCTGGCAACACCGTATAAAATTAATTGCTAGTTCAAGCCTACTTACGAAAATCCTTGCGGATTTTCTAACTGGTTTTGTACTTGGCTATTTATTGTTAAATTTACGCAACTAACCTTATACAAACACGTTGTGATGCATTAAAAAGCAACAGAACGATGACATTTTAATAAATCTTCGATGATTCATTGTAACTAAAATAATTTTACAATGAAAACAGTATACTTTCTTGCATTTTCAATTCTCGCATATTCTTATTCAACTTTTGGGCAAACCCAAATTGGACAAACACTATCAGAATTTGCAACTGGCGACACATTTGGTGCTAGTGTTGCAATAAGCGATTCTGGTAATAGAATATTAACTAGTGCACCAAGGTTTAACACTAATGGAGAAGATTTAGCAGGAAGAGCCGATGCTTACCATTTTGATGGCACCGCTTGGGTTCAATTAGGTTCTACTTTAGAAGGGATATCCACTTCATTAGGTCTTTTTGGACAAGGGTTGGATATGAGCGGTAGTGGTAATAGAATTGCGATAGGAAACAACAATGCCCAGCCACTGGTTTATGAATGGAATGAAATCCTTGGAGATTGGGAGCAGATGGGAGATGATCTAGAATTTCCTGGACAACCAAATGCAGATTTCAAAACATTTAGATTTACACAGGACGAAAACATCTTGGTCATTGGAGCAACGGGAGCTGGTTCAGATTCTGTATACCAGTTTCAGTGGGATGGCACAAATTGGAATGCAGTAGGTAATCCGTTAGAAATACCTGTTCGAAATGAGTTGGCCATCTCGGATAATGCACAGACCGTAGCTGTTTTGTTTCGTGAAAGTGGTGTTGATAATGGTATTAAGATTTACACCTTTGATGGAACGGATTGGAGTTTACAGTTCACCAGAAGTTTTCCTACTAATATACTTATTTCAGATGGTTTTGATCTTTCAGCAGATGGAACAAGACTTATACTTTCTTATGGTGAGGATGCCATCGGAGTTGACGATGTAACCTTTGAAACTTATGATCTCATAAACGGCAACTGGGTGAAACAAATGACCGACTTAAATGTTGATCCATTGAGAAAACGTAATAATGCCTTGCGAGTATCAGCTGATGGCACTATATTTATTATTGGTTCAGGATTGGAAGGTAGTCTTAGTGAAGGATCGGGAACAAGGGTTTATCAACAAGTTGATAATTCTTGGGAATTAGTTCATTTTTTCAACTATAATAATTATGATGAATCGATATTAGGTAATGTAGATATTACGCCAGATGGTTCAAAAGTAATATTTGGTCGGAGTCTTATAAATACAATAGGATTTGTAGAAGTGTATGACATTAGTGAGCTTTTAGGAATAGATAAACATAGATTGACAGATGCAAAAATTCATCCGAACCCAACATCCGGCTATTTCACAATTAAATTACCGAGCAACCAAAATTTTTCAGAAATAATAATCAGTGACGTATTTGGTAAAGTAGTACAAAGAGTTAAAATGAATGCTGGTGATACAATTGGTGATTTGAATTTGAATGTTCACGGCAATTCTGGATTGTATTTTGTATCCATTATTTCAAGTGATGGAAAAACTAGTTTTAAACTCATCAAGAAATAACGCACCACAACAACGTGTATAATTCATTGCTGTTACTGGCTAAGACGACGAGCTTTGCGTACTTTTTACTATATTGTAACTACGAAAAACAAAGCGTGTACTTTTACGCAACTAACCATACACGAACACGTTGTGGCTAATAAAAAATGATAGAAAACAAGGTGACGTTTTGAGACTTTTAATGTTTTTTAGAACCTACTTTAAGTTCAAATAGGGTTATTTCAATAAGCATTTATTTCAGTTCAAATCTATATAATTGTGTTTTAGCAACCTAGTTTTGATTAGTAAGGACTGCTTAATTTTTTATGTTAATTGACATATCCAATTTAGAGATTGACCCATAAACAGCAAATTCCTTTTCTTTTTCGATTGCCCAAATAGCATTTCCATAATCAAAATGCCAATATTCTTTTAGATCACATACAAAACCTTCACTTTGAAACAAACCTATTAAAAGTGCTCTATTTTCTTTAGCTTCTTCACTAATTTTGGGATAGTAAGGATAACACTTTTTTGAAAGATTTATATCATATCCTTTGTTCGTGCCAAAATCCATTACACATTTTTTAGCATCATCATAAATTAATGCATCTACTGCACCTCCAGTAGCATGCATTGACTTTGTAGGAAAAGCAATAAAATAACTAACAATTTTTTTAACTTCGGAGAAGGATTTTTCTGGATACTCTTTTTGAAAGAATTCAAATTTAGTATCCCATAAAAGTTGTTGATGCTCTGAAGACCTCCATGCTGATCGAATAATCAACTTCTTATTTTGGGCATTTAACTTTTTACTAATTCTTCCTATTTTTGCAAGAATATCTTCTCTAACGAGGTACATATAATCTACAGAAATAGAAGGTTCAAAAATTAAATTGAAATCTGTATTCATTAAACTCATTAATGGCGAGTTATTTTCTAAAATTCTAATCGAAGGAGTTAAAAGCTTGTTTCTACTATCTTTTGCTTCAACTGCTTTGCAGTACGCTTTTACATTCATTAAAATTGATTGTATTTTTAGTTATATATGATGAATTTAACACTCTTAATAAAGCACTATAGTTCAAGTCAAACTCTACAGTATCTCCTACTTTTAAATTTGAATTGGTGTTATCTATTACAATGTGATCACTACTTGCACCCAAAATATCAATGTTTTGCCTTGGTATAATCCCTGAAACATCAACATCTTGTCCTCCAATAGCTAGAATAGCTCTATTCATTAAACCTTTTTCTTTGAATTTTTTAATTTTTCCATTGGCATTTTGAGATACTTTGCCATAAGGTTTGGAAGGTTTTATTTTTGATTCAATTACTTCAACCACTAATGTAAAAATGTCTGTAAAGAGTTTAGGTATTGGCTTTCTGCAAAGTGCCTCCCTTCCTAAAAAGATAGACTCTCCTAATCGTAAATTATTTATTCTACCCACATTTTTTGAAGATTTGAACCAATGATAGTTTGCAGAATTTCCGCCAGAAATAATTGTTAATTTAATTTTAAATTTTTTCTCTAAATGTGTCGCTATTGATGATAGCTTACTCATTTTGCTAGCATCAGGCCCTATTCCTCCAAAACAGGCAAGATTTGAACCTATCCCTATTAAGGAAAGCCCTTTTAATAGTAGCACCTCTTTTACAGTGTTATTTATTTCTAAAGGCATAATTCCTTCTCGTAAATCTCCCAGCTCCACCATAAGAATCACTTTATGTATAATTTGATTCCTTATAGCATATTTTGATAGCTCTTTTAGGACGATGAGTTCAGAATTTAAGCTTATATCTGTGTAAATAACAACTTCTTCTACTTGGCTTAAAGCAGGTGTTCTCAATAACAAATATTTTGCTTGAACACCAGCTTTTCGCATTTTCATAATATTTTCAATTCTAGAATCTGCAAGAATCTTTATGTCTTTTTTTACTAAAATTGAAGCGATTATCGGATTGCCACCAATCACCTTTGTAACACCAGTAATTTGAATTCCTTTGGAGCCATATATCTTTTTTAATTGTTGAATGTTATGGGCGATTTTTCCAATATCAATATCTATCCTAGGGAGTTTCAAAGTAATACGGACTCTCTCTTTAATTTCGGAAATGTTTTTAATAGTTCCTTTATCAGTTTATCACATCCATGCTTCAAGACATCTGTAGTAGGTAGGTTATAATCTATTTGATAATCTATAATAGTATCATCAATTTCTTGATCAGTCATATCTTCATGATTAATAGTAATAGCAATTACTTTTGATTTAGAAAATATTTCTATCATCTCTATCTCATCCTCTAGTGACAACATTGGGATATTAGGATAATCGCAATAATTTTCTCGCATTGGTGGATGTTGAAGAATAATTGCATCTGGCATTGCGCCACGTAAAATTGCACTTGAAGAAGTAAAAGCAGGATGGCTTAAAGCACCTTGACCTTCAACAACTATAATATCTGGTTGTTCTTTCTTACAAGCATTTAAGATAGCATTTTCAACTTCTCCCGAAGCAAAACCAGAAGTTAAAACATCTATAGCAACACCATATTTTGACCCTTGGAGTATACCAGTTTGCCCTGTGGTTACAAACACAGGATTAAAACCCCTTTCTCTCAAAGCGTTTACCAAAAGTAAAGCAGTCGTTCGTTTTCCTACCGCACAGTCAGTTCCCATTACTGCAATTATAGGAATCTTTACATTCTTTATACCTCCTGTAAAATTATGGAGGTTTTCTCGTTTTGGAGGTTTTCTCACATCCTGAATAGTAACTCCATATTTGTTGGCAATATCTCTGAATTGAACATTATCATTTAAAAATTCTGGCATACCATTAACAATATTCATTCCGTATTTGATAGCAGTAAAAATTATTTCTTTTTGTTGGTTACTCAAAAAAGAAGTGAGAGGCGCTATACCATAAATAAAATATTGAGGAATATTTTTCAATTCTTTTAAAGCACTTTCCATGTTATTGAAAACAGGAATCCCATTTTTTATACCGTCGAGATATTCTCCTGCATCCAAACCAACTTTAGTACTATCAATAATTCCAACAATTCTATAGGTCTCTGACTGACGAACTAAACCATTTGTAACTTTTCCATCTGTATTTCCAAATTCATTTTCACAATAAATTAATGCATTACTTTTCATAGTTATTCATTTTTAAATTATTAGTTTTTAATTGATCGTCAATATATGGCATTAGTTCTCTCTCAAAATAGACAAGTTCTTTTGCAGTAGGGTCTGCCTGAATCTTACAATAATATATTTTCCTAGCATATACTCTAACAATAAGTAGTACTGAAGGTCTAACTTTGGCATAAACAAAATCCCCAGCTTTAAATCTATTTTCCATGATATTTCGTGTTGTTATTTTTTTTAAGAGTAAAGTAATATTATCTAATCAGTTTTTATTGTAGTACAAATCATCTTGAATGGTAGGTTAGCTTCAATTGAACTGCTAGCAGTGCCAGGAATCAAAATTGAATCCCCAGTTTGCATAAAAGTGGAATTGTTGTTAATAACCACTTCAGCTTTTCCTTCAATAATATAAATGAATCGAGAAAAAGGAGATTTTTTATATAATTGGACTTTACCAAAATCAAAAGCAAAGACCTGTATGACACATGCGTTTCCAACAACTATGTTCTTTACTTGAATAGTATTAGAACTATAGCTTAGTAAATCCAATAAATTAAATATAGTCGATTCTTCAAATTCACTATTTTTCATCTTTCAAAAACTCCATGTTTTCCTTTTTCCTATTCTGAATACTTTTTTAAATTTCGTTTTAACCTTTTAGCTGTTTTTTTTTCTTTAGCTGTTTTGGCAGCAGGGGTTTTACCATTTTTTTTCTTACCTTCTTTTTCTTTTGACATTGTTTTAAGTATTTAATTGATTGTGATTTAAGTTAGTGTAAATGTCATTTATGGTGTTGTAAAAAAAATTAAATGAGTTACATATATCACAGATACAGTTATATTTTAAAAAATTAAAAAGCAGACTAGTAAGTCTGCTTTCAAATGCCAAATGAGATATTTCATTTGGACTTACCTTAATTGATTAATAGTAATACAAATCTGATTCATTTATTATAGTTTCAGTTACATAGCATTAACTCTAACTTACATAAATCACAGATTTTCTAAATTACACTTTCTTTTTTTACCTATTTTTTTATAAAATGAAGGGGATTGTCCTGTTACTTTTTTGAATTGATTAGATAAATGGGCTACACTACTATAATTAAGTCTATAGGCTATTTCTGTAAGGTTTAACTCGTCATAGAGTATGAGCTCTTTGGCTTTTTCAATTTTATGCTTGATAATAAAATGCTGTATTGTAATGCCTTTGACCTCGGAAAAAATATTAGACAAATAAGTATAATCATAATTCAATTTTTTACTAATAATGTCTGAATAATTAGTTTTTGGAACTTCATTAGAATAGTGTATCATTTCAATTATAACATTTTTAATCTTATCTATGAGTATACTCTTTTTATCGTCTAATAGTTCCAGACCAGATAGAGCTAAATTTGATTTCAGTTCTTGTTTTAGTCCATTAGTAATATTCTCTTTTATTTCAATCATACCAAGTTCAATACTTGTATAATGCAACCCTAGTTTTTCTAGCTCATATTTCACCATGAGTTTACATCTTAAGCTGACCATGTATTTTATATATAATTTCATAACATTTCAACCTGCTTGACAATAATTTTAAAATTAAGCTTTATTTTCTGAAGATTAACTATCTATCTATCTAATAAACTAAATAGAATATTTTTGAAATAGAAATGAGATAGGATTTGCATTTCAAAACAAAAAAAGTAAGATATTACTAGCCACAACACCGTGTATAATTCATTGCTAATGCAAGCTTACTTACGAAAATCCTCGCGGACTTTCTATCTGTGATTTATTTGCTAACTTTAATGCTTAACCACGCAACGAAATCATACACTAGACCGTTGTAGCTAATTTTAAAATGACTCTAAACGAATTAAGGACAAATATAAAGTGGTGGGAATCCAAAAGGTGGATTTATAATGCTCTCGTCGGACTATCTGGTATATTGACCATATTTAATGTGCTAGCTGAAAGCCCTTATGACTGGACATTTGAGGACACCATCGGGGTTATCATTTGGGGAATTGGAGCTAATATTTTTTATTCTTTAGGGACTTTAATTGAACTCTTTGATTGGTACTATTTGAAAAACAGACTTGGAATTAAAAGATTTAGATTATTCTTTTTTATTTCGGGCACATTTTTAAGCTGTCTCTATACTTTTTGGTGTGTTATGACATATTTCTTATGGACAGTATGGTAAATAAACTAGCTACAACAATGTATAACCGCAATTACGGCGGATTCGACTACGTCCGAATCCACTCGGAATTGCTAGCGTCAGTGCTTAATCGAAAAATAGTAATTCAAAACCCATAACTGACGGTTATACGAGACCGTTACCTGCAAGCTGAAAAAACCCAGAATTCTATCAAGATGCAAAATTCAAGACCGTATGAAACTTAATGATAAACTTCCTCAATTGCGTGATGAACGAAAAATGTCGCAAGAAGAATTGTCAGAAGCATCAGGCATTTCGATAAGAACCATACAACGTATTGAAAAAAATGAGGTAAACCCAAGACCTTATACTGCAAGAAAACTTATAGAAGCATTAAACATTTCTTTAGACGATTTTAACGATGCTTCTCAAAACAACTCAAACGTCCATATTGAAGAAAACACAAAATTAAATAGATTTATAATCTCAAATTTTTTAGTCTTTATATTTCCAGTTATTTTTTTTATACCAATAATTTTTATCTGGAAAAAAGGAAAATGGTCGGACACATCAAATATAATCTGTAAAAAAATATTAAGTTTTCAAGTTGTTTGGATTATAATAAGTGTTTCCATAACCTTATTAACCCCTTTCTTTATTAAGTTATTTGGTGGTCAAAATGTAGTAGGACAATTATTTCCAACACCAATATTAGTATATATCGCTTTAAGCTTTGTTGATGTTTTTATAGTTTTAAGAATTGCCAAAAGTCTTAAGCTTTCGTCTTCAAAATGGACATCAATTATCCCAAATTTATTCTAAAAGTAGATCTGGCATAGAAATGTCGTGTGAATGACAATGTAAATTTTTCATTTTCTTATTGATACTATATTAGGTTTGTAATCAAAACTTAATAGAAATGAAAAAAAGAATAATTTATACTATACTATTTGTAATAATGACATCATTTATATCGGTCATTATTACACTTATCATTGTAGATACATCGGATACACCATCAACTTACGATACGGTTGAATTAAAATCAAAAGTCCTTCAAGAAACAAGAGAATTAATTATAAAAAAACCAGAAAATTACAAAAAGGACACAAAATATCCAGTTGTGTATGTAGTTGGTGGAAACTCTCTAACGTATACCATCGCCAATGATACAGATTTACTTTCTCGTGTCGGAAATATTCCTGAAGTTATCGTTGTAGGAATAACAGGCATCAACCAAAAAACAAGGCAACGGGATTTAACACCACCATTCTTAAAACAAGATTTAGATGATACTAATTCCTCACTTGGTGAAGCAGATAACTTTCTAAAATATATTAAAAGTGAAGTGATACCATTAGTTGAGAAGAATTACAATACAAATAATCAAAGAACTATTATAGGCCACTCACGAGAAGGACTATTAGTATTTTATTCGCTATTATTTGAACCTGACCTTTTCGACACACGAATAGCATTGAGTCCTGCGCTTTGGCGAGAGGATAATAAGTTCATTAAGCATTTTGAGATATTTTTAAATGAGAATCCAAATTTAAGTTCCAACCTTTTTATGAGTATGGGAGAAGATGAAGTTGATAAAATGAAAATTGCTTTTGATCTAACGGTTGATGCATTAAAACATAAAGACCTTCCAAATCTTAATTCAAAATCATTCTATATGCCAAATGCAACACATCGAACCAATCATTATTTAACCGCTTGTATTGGTATTGATTATTTTTTTAACCAAAACAAAAAACAGTAAAATGAGATCTCATTTAATTGTAATAAGAATAAGTATCGCTATGTTATTTATTTCACAATCATCTTTTTCCCAAGAGAAGGTAAAACGATACCTGTTAACTTCAGAAGAGAAAACAATAACTTCAGAAAATAACAAAACATTTAACGTTGAGTCTGGGTTGTTTTATGTTCCTGAAAATAGAGAAATTGACAATGGAAGAACAATTGCAATAGCTTATTATCGTATAAAATCGAAATCAGAAAATCCTGCAATTCCAATATTTCTGTTAGCAGGAGGTCCAGGTGGCTCTTATATAAATTCATTACACAAACAAGAATTATTTAATGAAGCAAACTTCTATAGTAATTTTGCCGATGTGATCATTTTTGATCAAAGAGGTGCCGGAAATTCTATTCCAAGTTTAGATTGCAAAGGAAGTGTACTCATTCCTCTTACAGAAACACTATCAAAAAATAATATTCAAAAAGCATTAAGAAGATTAGCAACCGACTGTAAGGATTTTTGGGAAGATAAAGACGTTGACCTGTCTGCTTATAATACGGATGAAAATGCATCAGATATTAATGATTTGAGAAAAGCTTTTAACTATGAAAAAATTATGCTCGTTGGTGGAAGTTACGGTTCCCATTTGGGATTGCATATTATTAGAAAATTTCCCCATATAGTTGAGCGAGCGCTTTTTCACGGTATTGAAGGTCCAGACCATACGTGGGACGTACCTTCTGATCATCTAAATGTATTGAAACGAATTTCTACAAGAGTTGAAAGTAGTGAATATTTTATCGGAAAGATTCCGAAGGAAGGTTTGATACACGTTTTAAAGCAAATTATAAATGACGTAGAAAAAAATCCAAAAAAGGTGCTTTTGAAAAAGAATAATAACACAATTGAGGTTATTGTTGATAAAATGGTTGTTCAAGCAGTAGCTATGTACAACGCTGGAAAAAGAAATAGTCCATTAGATTGGCCAAATCTAATTTTAGATATGTACAACGGAGATTTTACTGTTCCAGCACAAGCAGCTGTGAGCATGCATAGTATATCTGCACCAAATGCAATGAGCAATGCTATGGACTTCGCCTCTGGAGTAAGTATAAACCGTAGAATTAAAATTGAAAATGATATTGCATCACAAATTTTAGGCAACATTAATTATGGTTACACAATGCGCGAGGGCATTTGGAATGAAAAAGATTTAGGAAGCTCTTTTAGGGAAAATGTGACAACAGACATACCAATTTTATTAATACACGGAACTTGGGATACTTCAACAGCTATAGAAAATGCTTATGATGTTTTGTCGACTTTAAAGAATGGGCATTTAATTGAGGTCATAGAAGGTACTCATAATGCTTTATATGAATTGTATGAATATGACAAATCCTTTCCAGCAATGATTGTGAATTTTATAAAAGGGAATACATCTAATTTCCCTGACACTTTAGAACTGCCAAAAATTGAATTTCCAGAAAGAGTCACTAAAGAACAAGAAGATTTATGGGATGCTTGTATTGTCGGAGATTTTGAAAAAGCTAAAGAATCGATAATTAAAGGTGCAGATGTAAATGCTTTGGATACTCGTAAAAGTAAATCTGGTCGTCGACCTTTAAACTGGGCTTCATTTTATGGACATTCAAAAATCGTAAAACTACTATTGGATAATCGAGCGGCTATTGATGCACAAAACAAATCAGGTTTTACAGCTATTCACCACGCAGTAGAAAACAATCAAAAAGACATAGTTATCCAGCTAATTAGAGCAAAAGCAGATATTTCAATAGCTAATAAAAATGGCAAAAAACCAAAAGATACAGCTTTGATGAAAAAGTATAGTGAAATAGTATCGCTCTTAAAATGAGAGTTTTAATTTTAAAATCTTTCTAAAAAAAGAATGATTACAATTGATTAAAACAACGGGATAATAGGACCAAACAGAAGCACATATTTGAAAAGCAGCAGGTAACACCGTGTATAATTAATTGCTTCGGATTTTCACTTCGGAAAATCACTCGCATTAATTATCTTAGCCAACAGCGGAATGTTTCTCGCGAACCATCCCGCAACTAATCATACACAAACCGTTATACGCAACACTTGTTTCAAGCTTAATTTGTATAAATATTCTAGGAGCCCGTTTGAAACACCACAACATATAAAACCCCTATTTTATAAGGTTTAAGAAACGTTCACTATTTCAATAAACAAGAACAGGCTCTTAAAAAAGAGCCTGTTGAATTTATAAGTAATTAATTATCAACAAGTAGCGATTATTAATTTACAAAAGCTCCCGTTTGGAACACTACCAAAAAAGGCAAAAAATGAAGAAAATCTATCTTTCTAAATTTAGCTTTTCTTAATAATGAAATAACATAAAAATAAAGACAAGGCCCTATTAATAATGGTGTCAAAAATGACACATAGAAAAACATAATATGCTCCGAAAAGAATTTACTACCATTTAGATATTCATGAGCTAAAACTATTGAAAACAACAATAAAAGAGCAGATAAGAAATAATTATGCAAATGCTTTTTTTTATTAACCAATAGGATTGCAAAAGCAAGAAAAATTCCTTGAGTTAATCCAATAATTAAAACAGTATTCGAGAAAAATTGCATCTTAATAAGTTTAATCATTTAATAAAAATAATTGCTTAAATAGAATAAAAATTATTCTCTTATCAAAAGTATTGAGCAAATTAAATAGCATAAATCTTCCCCTTTCATAAAATAAAACCTATTTGAGTCTAAGTATACATAGATTTCAATTAATTAATCAAAAATGTAAAAGTCATGAAAAATCTATTCATCTTATCACTAATGTCATTGTGTTCTGGTTCTGTCGCATTTGAATCCGTTAATTTATAAGAATTCTATCTTTGGGATAAAACTAGATGTTCAAAGGTCATATTTTTCCAAAATCGATTATTGTTAAAGCTGTATACTTCAAGTTTAGATTTGGTTTGAGTTATCGAGAAATAGAAGAGTTAATGGCTATTCGAGGTGTCAAGGTTGATCATGCTACGATACAACGTTGGGTTTTTAAGTTTACACCATTGTTAGAAAAAGAGTTTAGGAAACGAAAGAAGGTTGTTGGTAAACGATGGAGAATGGATGAAACCTATATAAAAGTAAAAGGTCAATGGAGGTATTTATATAGAGCAGTAGATAAAGAAGGAAATACCGTCGATTTTCTATTGACTAAACGAAGAAAACGAATGAGTGCTCAATCATTTCTAATCAAAGCCATTAGGCATAATGGCAAGCCAGAGCTTATTAATATAGATAAGAGTGGAGCCAATACCCATGCGATTAGAGTCTATAATAAGCGAACTTTTTCAAAGATTGAGATACGACAATATAAATATTTAAATAACATTGTGGAAAAGGATCATCGATTTGTAAAGAAACGGATAGCTAGAGGTTTAGGGTTTAAAGTATTTGAATCTGCCAGAAGAACTTTAAACGGAATTGAAATTGTACATATGATTAGAAAGAATCAATTGACTTCCAACAGAATGTCAATATTTAAAAGTTTCTATTCTTTGGCTGGTTAGAATTCGTAATCAATAACTATCTTAGAATTAAATCTATCAGATGCGACAGAATCAATAGTAGAACAACCAATTGGCTTATTTTTTTCATTTACTTCAATTTTTTAATTTAAAACATAATGACGAGCAGTTGGTGTAGACCGTAAGCCTGAAGCAGAAACTTGAGGTATTATTGGCATACCTGTTCTAATTATATTTTGCATTATTACTATCAGTAACTGCTAGATTTTTAATAAAGTCGACTGTCTCATCTGCTAACGAATGTGTAGTTACCAAAGGCATGTATAACTTAGTCCCTTTTATAGTTAATTTAGCTTCGACATGTAATTTATTTCTGTCTTTTTTGAAATATTATATTAATGTTGACTATATAATAAAACAAGAAAAAAGAACAGGGTAGCACAAATCTTATGGAAATGTTCATCAACGTATGTTTTAAAACAAAAAACTACGTAATCAATGAGTAATGCCCTTCAAATATTGCTATTTTTTTCGTTCTATGGTTTTAATAAACTCATCGCCATGATTAAACTCAAGTTTTTGAGTTTTCCCATCTGTTGTTGGTTCAAAGGTAATTTTTAGTGGTATTAGATCTGAGTAAAATGTATATTCATCAGCTGGATATATGTAGATAGGATTATCTCCATGAGAGGTCAAGGTCATTTTTCCATTTATAATTTTTATCTCTACTGTAGTTTCTTCTGAAGGGAAATCATAAATACCAAGGTGTTTTTTCATAGATTCAGCAAAAGGGATTTTTTTAGGAGCATGTTTTGGCAGCTTAGATTTCCCTTTTAATAGAATATTTCGAATGGTCCACCCTAAAGTGCTTCGTTCGCTATAATCACTATTACACAAAACAATAATTACAATTCCATCTTTCTCATAATAGCGGTGCATTGCTTTGTATCCATATATTCTTCCTGAAAAGTCATACATTTTTACAGGATTTTTCCAATGTGAATAATCTCGAACCTCCCATCCATAACTGTGATACAAACTTGATTTTCTTTCCTCTTTGATTGGCCATTTTTGTTTCATTTTCAAAACCATTTCTTTGGTCACTAACTTTCCACTTTCTAATGCAGAAGAAAATTTAAATAAATCATCAACTGTCGAATACAAAGCACCGCCACCAGCCAATGAGTAACTATCAAAATACTTAGCATATCCTAAACGGTCTACACCAAACTCATCTGGAGATTTGTGCATTCCTATGGAAAGTCCTAGTATGTTATCTCCTTTCTTTTTTCTAACTCCTGAGTTTTTCATTCCAGCAGGTTTAAAAATATATTCTTTAAAATATTCTTCGTATGTCATTCCGCTCGCTTCTTCTATAATATGAGTTAACACATAAAACCCAACACTTGAATATGTTTCCTTAGCACCAGGCTCAAAAAGCAAGGTGTCGTTTTTAATAGACATTGCTCTTTCTAAATGCGAAACATTTTCATCATAATCTTGGTGAGAATCTCTCCGTAAGCCTGATTGATGTGTTAATAGATGATGAATAGAAATCTTATCTGAACCATTGATTTCGGGTAGCCATTTAGACATCTTATCTTCAAAACTAAGCTTTCGGTTTTCAATTAGTTGCAATATAGCAACAGTCGTAAATTGCTTGGTGATTGAACCAATGAAGTATTTAGAATTTACAGTATTTTTGATTCCTTTTTCAATATCTGCAAAACCAAAAGCCCCTCTGTAGATAACTTTATCATTTTGAGCTACTAAAATGGAACCACTAAAAGGCTTTAAGCTATTAACATTGGCTTCTAATAATTGTTGTATTTTTTCAACTTTATCTTCTGGTTGTGCCATACAACCTAGACAAAAAAATAACATAACGATAACTCTAAACAGATTAATTTTCATCTCTAATATTTTAATATTTGTTTTCTTAATAATTCTTATTTTCATTTTTGACGATATAAATTTTATTGAGTAATAAATGTAGCATCCATATACATATGAACTAAAAAAAGCATTTCCTATATCATGATATAGCAAAATAAATCTACCTTTTTTGAGTTCTAAATTGCTTTGGTGTAAGACCCGTATCTTTTTTAAATAAGTAATTAAACCGACTATTGGATGAAAAGCCTGAGTCTTGGGCTATTCCATAAATTGTGAGATTTGCTTTCTTAGGATCAAATAAATTTTTCTTTACTTCCTCTATTCGATACTGTAATAAGTATTCTGAAAAACTTAAATCTAGATTCTGATTGATAACCTGAGAAATATATTTTGATTGTATTCCTATCGATTTTGAAAGAACTTGTAATGTTAATTTCTGATTAATAAATAATTTTTCTTCTTGCATTGCTTTTTCTATCTTTTTAAGATACATTTCTCTTTTTTCTTTAGATAGTGAAGACGTTTTATATTTTTTAGGTTTTATTCCAAAATTATTTGATGAATTCATTTCTTTATAAGCAATATAAAAAATAGGTATTGCTAATAGTGATTTAAAATTTCTCATTAATCCATTGGAAAAAAAATCAATACCAAAATTTCTAAATATCATAGCTACTAAATAAAAAGAAATTAAAAATGACATCGTAAATAAAGACGGTAGTATCCAACTATAAAATTGTTTTGCTTTTCTATAATTCTTAAAACAATGTCCAATAGCTAATATTAGATAAATTATGATTTGAATAATGAAAAGGTTTTGTAAGTTTATAATGTAATCGTGTCTATTAAAAATAATATCAAATAGAGCTATAAAAACATAAGGAGTAGTATTAAAAAAAACTATTCTTTTATTAAGTTTTTCTTCATAAAAGAGCACATATAAGAATAGTAGTGGTCCAATAAACCATGCAACATGAAGCGAAATTCTAAGTAATAATGTTTCTATTCCTAAAAAGGAATTTAAATGGTAGCATGTTCTTATTGAAAGGATTGCAAAACAAAAGCAAAGTAGTCCTAATAAAATATTTAATATTTTTTCTCCTTTTCTTTTAAAGAAGAAATGAAAAACTAAAAAGATAGCTTGGACTGCTATGATTATATTTATTATTGAAAGTATTTTCACCAACATTTTAAGGTGCAAATATTAATTAGTATGAAAAATAACTTATTTCTATAAATTTGAGTTTTTGATAATAAAGCCATTTAAATTTCAAAATAAATTAATTGTGAAAATTACATCAGAATCATATTTATATAAAACTAACAATCACCTTCTAATCATTTACCGTTATTGTGTTAAACTAGTTATTTCATATGTTTATTAATTACTATCTTCGATTGTTCAAAATCATTCGAGTCAAAACCGCTAGTTGACTGAACTATAATTCCAGATTTGTCTATAACATACATAGTTGGATATGATTTAATCTTAAAAATTGCTGCTATATCATCGCCACTAGGAATATGTATATAACTATAACCTTTATTTTTGAAATAGTTTTCTGCCGCTTGGGGCTTTTTTTCTCCTGCTGACACACCTATAATCACTACATCTTTATTATTCTTATATAACTGCTCTAATCGCTCGATCATTGGCATTGCTATAATACACGGAGGGCACCATGTACCCCAAAAGTCAATTAAAACAATCTTCCCTTCTAATTGATCAGAGGAAAACTTTTCTCCATTTTGCGAAACACCAGACCATTTTGGTGCTAGACTATTCACTTTCAATAAATTTTCACCTGAAATATCTTGTTGTGTTTCTTGATACGAACGTTTCTGTACAGAAATATTCTTGTTTATCAAAGTAAAATATGACTTCTGATAATTCTTATTGAGCTTCTTTATGGAAATCGTCTTATGATTAAATTTATCCGTATAAAATATTGGTAATTTAGACTCACTATCTATCCAGAAAATATGGACTGCTTGTATTGGTTTTTTATTCTTTGTTTGAAGTGATTTACCATTCTTATTAGTAGGCATTAAAATACCTGAAACACTTTTAATTATTTGATATTTCCTCTCATTTATAACATCTTCTCCTACATGCTGAAATTTATGAAAAATGTTAGATAAAGGTTTATAGGGTGTTTCCTCAGAGAAAGGTCGAATATGCAACATAAATAAATACTGTTGTAATAAGCCCATAACTATTCCACGAGTGGGTTTTGTATATCTTTTAACTTTGCTTTCTCCTCGCTGAAATAAAAACTGACTTCCATCGTAAGAAAAAGAAAAAGGTTCTGAAACTCCTTTTTCTTCTATTGTACCCGTAACTTTAATTAGAGCTTTTCCAAATCCAATATCTTTGACATCAGCTTTTTGTTGCGTTATATTTGCTTTAATTGTAGGAGATCCGTATTTCCCTTTTTCTGGTTTTTGACTTATTTCATACTCTATAGAACTTAGGTTTTTGCAAACTTTACCTGAGGCTTGTAGAATATTTTCTTGTCCTAAAACTAATGATGAACAAAAAATTAAAATGAGTAATAAGGTTGTTTTCATAATTTATTATTTTAATTCTACTTCGATTAAATTCTGATTATAGGACGTTAAAATGCAAGCAATGAGGATAGTAGCAGAGAGTTGATAGCATTTTTACATTCTTTCTCAATGATTCGTAAATGAATCACTTATAATTTTAGTCCATGATAATTTGTTTTTTTATCCATTCATCAGTAATAACAATTATATCTTCATTAAAATTTTCTTGCGCATTTTGCCAAGTTTGTTTCGCGTTTAAAACCTTAACATTATCTTCCATACTGCCTACTTTTGATAAATGATGGTTTGTCTCAGGAATTATTTTATAAAAACCTTTCCCAGGTGCAACTTGATTTATGGCATTAGCTATTAACTTAACACTAAATCCGCCACCAATGGCCGCTAAATCTGATGCACCGTATAAAGAAAGAGTAGAAATTTTAATTTCTTGATGTTCTTTCAATAAATTCATTTTATTCAAACTCTGTAAAAAAATTGGATTTCGCCCCATAATGGTTTGCCCATTATATCCCAAAGCTTTAAAAATGAATTCCATATCTTCTACAGGATATTTATCTATAAGTGTTTTTAAACTTTCATCTTCATACAAAAACTCGTACAATGGCATTCTTAAACTATTTATTTTTTCTTGCATACCTCCATAGCTAATATTCTCTATTATTGGTAATTGAACTGTGAATATATCAATGATATAATCATACCATGACTTCGCTACGTAACCATACCCTATAATACCTCTAACTCCAATATCTCTTGCAATAAAAGGAGCCTGCATCGCTCCTAAAGAATGTCCCCAAATAAAAATATTATTACTATTAATATATTTATACTCTTTTAATCGTTTAAGCCCTTCTCTAAATCCATCTATTTCTGTTTTTGCATCAACTTCAACACAATGTTTATTATTCATAGAGTCACCCATACCTAATTTTTCAACTCTATAAACGGCATAACCTTTTTTAATAAACCCCTCGATTAATTGATTGACTGAACTATTCTTATAATTGTTAATTTGTTCTATTGAGGTACAACTAAAGCCTTGCACATAATAAATTACAGGAAGATCTTTTTGCAGCTTATCTTTAGGTAAATACAAGATGCTTCTTAATTTGCCTTCGAAATCTACATGATCGTATATAATATCAGCATATACTGAACTTTCTTTGATTGTACCAACTACTTTGCCTTTAAGTTTTTTTACTTTTCCATTTCTAAAAACGGTAGCTGTAATTTCATCTCCTTCTCTATATTTGTCTTTAATAAGATTATAAAAACCCGAACCAACAGGAACACCACCATAATCTATTAAAATATCTTTTTCCTGTATCTTTAAATTATCACCTGTAGTATTCTTAGAAACTTTTTTAACATATACTTTAGCGTTACCTTCATAATTAAGTTCTTTTGAAATCGCAGGAGTTAAAGGCTGTAATGAAACACCTAAATTAGGTCTTCTTCCTAGTTCTTGCGAAAAGGAAAAAACACATATAAATAATGCAATTAGCATAGTAAGTTTATTCATTATATTTAACATTTTACAGGTATTTTAGTTTCTTTGATTTTGCGCTCCTAATGGGTAGTATTCCCAAAACCAGAAAGAACAAGAATCATCAGACTAGAATACAGAATGGTGGAGGCTTTTTTGAACATTTTTATGTATTTAATTGCATTCTATTTGTGTGTGAGAACTAATAATAACAAGCATATAAATTGTTTTTGAAATTGATTTATGACGTTAAATATCAGTATTTCAAATTAGAATCAGTTATCAAATATTGCTAATTTTATCAATAGAATTAATATCATCCAAAGGGCTAGTTTTAATAAATCAAATGGTATTCTGGTTACTAAGGCTATCTTGAGAAATGTAGATATCCGCGCATAAGAAATAAATAATATTCTTTAAATATTTAATCTTGATTAATAAAGTATATTCAATGAGACAAATAAAAATTGCTAATTATAATAAGTACTTCTAAAAAGAGGAAAAACCAAATATCTTTATTTTGTTAGAGTTATTTAGAAATTTCTAAATTCTGATGGAGAGTAACCAAAAGATTTTTTAAAGTTTCGTGATAAATTTTGGCGGTCATTAAATCCTGTTTTTAAAGCAATTTCTTCCAGAGATAAGCTTTTATAACTCAATAGCTCATTTGCTTTACTCAATCTAACTTTTGTTAAATAATTATAAGGTGTGTCACCATAGACATCTTTAAATGTTCTTATGAGGTGAAATTTAGAAATATTTGCATTTAAACTTATATTATCGATAGTTAAATCTTCGTGATAGTTATCAGTAATAAAAGACTTTGCTTTATTCAACCTAGAATGTAGTTCTTGTTTAGTTGAAACTTTTGAAATATTTAATTGATTCATCAGTTTATTTATTCCAATCTGATGCTTAAGCATTTCGAAAGCTATACTATAATACCATTCTTCATTATCATTAGTGTTAGTGCAGTTAACAAGATTTACCAACATACGAGATAGACCATCATTACCAAAATTATACTTACCATTATATAAGTTGAAATCAACAGTAGTATCGCAACTAGATAGAAAATCTCTATTGAAAATGTCATTCATTATTTCATTAACCATCTTCTCATCTAAATACACACATTTACCAATTACGTCTTGATTGGATTTTATTGAAACATCAATAGATTGGTTTTGATTAACAACTAAAAACTCTCCTGATTTTACGACATAATTCTTATTCTCAACTTTATAGTGTTCCATTCCTTTAACTGGAACTTTAATAGAAAAAGCTGACTTTTCGATCGAAATTTGCTTCTGCTTACATTTAGTATTAACAATATGATTTCCAGACTCATTAATAGCTTGTATATCTATGTTTTCGTTTTCCACCATAACACCTTAGTTAGTAATAATGAACAACAAATTAAGCTTTTGTTATATAAAAAAAACTAAAGTTATGTTAATTATCTATAACCTATTTTATAAACCTAAGATATAAGTAGTAATTTTTGATTTATCTTTTCAACATATTACATTGATAAATCGTTTTACACAATCTTCAAAAACTACATCTCATTTATTTTCTTTCAATTGCCATTTCTCAAGTTAAATTTACGCGAAGTAAAAAATAATCACCCTAGATTCTGCATTAAAATAGAAGCTAATAAAATTATTTTCTCTATTGAAGACATTTCGTATTAAAGTCCTTGAAGTTTTAGAAAGTCCCCTAGAGTATCAATAGATCAAAACAGTAATTAGAGACAAGAAGGCATGATCATAATTATTAATTATAACCCAGTTTTTATATATGGCTATGAACATTAAAGCAAATTAGAAAGTATGCCAAGTGAAGAGATTAAAAATATTGAAAAACATCTAATATATCCTCAAAGGATAACATAAATGAAACAGGCAGAATTATTATGTATCCAATTAGAATTCAACCTCTAAATTAATAATAGGTTTTATAGATATTGATTTCCAAAAGTTGAAACTTGTTGTTCTAGCAAATGAAGCGGTGTTTTTACTTGTCACATAAGAAATACGGGGATATGCATTTCTTGCAGTTATTTTATTCTCTGGTTCTTCAACCCATTCTATTCCAACAAAAACACTTTCGCTTAATTTTAAAATATCGTCTTTCAAATCAAATACAATCCAGCCTTTTTTGATTCGAGATGTCATTACAATACTTTTTTGTAACAAATCTTCACCTGGTTCTCCATTATTGTTTTTTAAAATTCTCAATCTAAGTTTGAATGCTTTAGTTTTTTTGTTTCCTCTTATATGTAATTTGACTTTATTTAAATAGGCTACAGAATCAGAAACTTCAATATATGTAACTAAAGATGCTCCTGGTTTCCCACCTCCAATATAGACTCCCGATGCTAGGGGGCTAACATTTCGGGTTCCAAGAATTCTTTTTTTAGGCTTTTCATTTGATAAGACTACTTCATCTAGAGTATATAAGACTGGTTGTAATGGAACGTCAAAATTTTGCCCATTAGCTAATTTTTTTATGGGAATATTTACACGCTTATAGCCAATAGCAGAGAAAATCAAAGAATCATTAAAATATGCCGCTGGAATCTCTAATTTATATTGACCATTCTTATCAGATGCAGAACTAATTCCACTATTAAATATTCCTATATTAGTATATGCTATTTTTGCACCTGTTGATTTATTATAAGTATTGCCTGTAATTTGAATAGTTTTTCTTGAGGATTCATATTCCATAATTACACTAATAAGAGTTCGAGATAAGTCTTCTGAAATTGGCGGATCTAAATTAGAAAGAACTGAAAAAAAGTATCCTGTGGGTTCATGATAAAGAAGAGCTGTACTATTTCCGTTGAAGCCACCTGTAATTTCAAAAATTCCATCATCTTCCTCGTTGAATCCATCTAATAATTGATTGACACTAATTTCAGAACAAAAATCTTTAGTTACAAAGACAGAGTGTATCAGCTTTGAAATATCACCAACTGATGCGTGAGCTCCACCATCCGCCCAACTTCTATTAGTACTTGCTATATTTTCATTAGATCTCGAATATGGTTTTGCATAATTATACTTTTCATTTTTTTTGATAGATGAATACTTCATCTCAATCTTTTCAAAAACATTAGATTGCACAAAACCTTCATAGCTAATACCACTCACTTTTTCAATAATTGCTCCTAAGATTATATATCCTATATTACTGTATTTATATTCTATTCCTGGATCAAATGACAACGGTGTTTTTTTAATAAATGAGAGGAAATCAGCATGGGATTCAAATTCATGTCTATTTTCAATATAGTCTGGATTTTCCCAATAATGACCCCAACCAGAAGTATGCGCTAATAATTGTTTTATAGTAATATTTTTCGCTCTAGGATCAGTAAATTCTTTAAAGTAAGAAGACAATGAATCGTTTAACGAAATCTTTTCTTGTTCCTTTAATGAAAGTATCGCTAACATAGTAAATGTTTTACTTAGAGAAGCTAAACCATATTGTGTGTTCTTATTGTTAGGAATAAGATTTATCGAGTCTGCATAACCAAAATGTTGTTCGAAAATTTTATAATCCTTGTTTTGAACATAAATTGAGCCTGAAAAATAAGGATATAATCTATCTATTTCTGTCTTTATATCTAAGGCAAGCCTATTTTCTTTTTGTTTTGATTGCGAATACAAGGAAGATACAACTAGAATAAAAAGTAGTGTTTGTATATAAATTTTCATATAACATTCAATGATAATCAAATATGTGTTTTACTTAAATTATTTATTTCTCATAAAAAATGATTTCTCAATCAGGTTAAAGCGATTGTAGACTTAAGATTCAAAATTTCCACAATACTTTCTAGCAGCAATATTAAGTTAGTAACGATTAGATAAAATAAAAACTATACTTAAAATCTTAAGTAAAGATGAATTATAAAAATAACATCAACCTTTCAAATATTGCTAATTAAGTAGTAATTCCAAACTGGGTTCTGTCGCATTTGAACCCGTTAATTTATAAGAATTCTATCTTTGGGATAAAACTAGATGTTCAAAGGTCATATTTTTCCAATTGGACTTTCATAAGCTCCATATCCACTTACTGAAAGTTTTTTATTTGTTAGTTTTCCATTTTGATTTTCGTAAATCAAAGACACATCGATTTTTTTCCATCGTTATGGCTCAAATGAGGAAGTAAAGGAAATTTGTCAATGAATGGAAAGTTTGCATCTAGATAAACCATTTTGATTCCACTATTCCGTTTTTCAAAGTCACTAGCTACTTCGCTAATTGCTTTGTTTAATTCTGGTCTAACATAATTTCTATTAGCAAGTTTATAGAAGAAAGAATGAGCTTGAACAAATTCCGTTTCTTTTATTTTTTCACGACCAAAAGTAGGAGCGACGTTTGGTACAATTAGATAAGTTGCAATTAAATATAACGTTGCGAAAATTCCAACTCGTTTTATTCTTCTCTTTTGTTCTTTCTATTTATTACTTAAATTTAGTGAAAGACAAACTTAAGACGTGTATAATTAATTACTTGGAAATTCCTTCGGAATTTCCTCTGGTTCGTTTTTGTTTACTAAATTAGTTGCTGAAACACGCAACTAACCATACACAAACACGTAGCCAATTATTTACCGAACTGTTTCAGGTTATAATCTAAATTTTTATAGAAGACAGTAGAATCCAACAAATTTTATTTATTAATATCGTTTGCACAGCCAACATCTATGTCTACTTTATTGAGTTCAACAATGGCATCATTTAGCTTCATTGGGCGTCCATGACCAGGAATAATAGTTAATGGTTTTGGAGAAGCGCAATTATCATCAATAAGTTCAAGTCTTTTCATGGCCTTAAATAAGGATTGTGGTCCACCAAAAGCCATCGTAAAACCAAACCCGGCATTATAAAGATCAGCCTCATAAAGAAAAATCTCATTCTCAGTTTCTACTTTAGTAATCACCATATCCAATGCATGTGGGTTTTCAAGTATATGATAGGCTGTAATCTCAATATTATTATCAGAGATAGTCATTTTCCCTTTGGATTCAATTTCCAACACCACTGGTTGCTCTGTGAATTTTGACATGCCATCTGGACGAATAGTTGATTTGGCTTTTAAAACATCTTTCCACCAAGAACCAACTCCATTACCTACCACTAAATCAGCCCCTTGAGAAATAACAGTACGAACACCTGAAGCATGATCTACATGATGATGACTTTGTATTAGATGTGTAATGGCTTTATTGGGGAATAGTTTCTCAACTATTTTAATAAGCTCATCAGAAACTGCCTTAGATGTATGAGCTTCAATTACAACCACTCCGTTTTCTTGCTCCACAATCATCCCCCCAAGGTGATTAGCAGAGTTATCACGTACTTGATAGATTCCTTGAGCTAATCTCGTAGGAGTTAGTGATACTTCTTCGATATAGTAAAGGCCCGCAATCTCAAAGAATTCATCATGGATATGATGGGTATTGAGCCCGGTTAGGTACGCCTCTTTATCATGTTTGGGCGTAGTATTTGTTTTTGGTAGGGCAAAAAAGTCTTCTTCAATTGTTAAATCTTCTATTACTTCTGTCTTCAGCTGATGATGCAAACGATTACCAGCGACAGTGATTTCTACTTCCATTGGAAATGCCAAGGTCTTTGCTATTTCCCAGTTCTTATAAGTTACTACCAATGCTACATCACGAAGAATCATATTATTTTCAATAGTTTCAAGCATTGAAATAGTACCGCTTTCCGCATGAATATAAAGTTTAATAGGTGCAACATCATCACTAACAATTAGTATGTTAAAAGCCTGTTCTTCATGAGTAGTCGTTCCTCCAAATTGGATATCTCGCTTGCCTTCAAGAACTTCCTTTAAAAGAAGTTGTGGGTTCATTAGTTTCATAGACTTTTCCATACTAGCCACAGCTTGAGATGGTAATACGCCACCAGGTAACCCAAGTGGGTGAGCGCCATTTGAAACGGATCCTATGCCATCTACTGTAACTACTCGATAACGCTGCTCTGGAAAACCATGTTCTGGCACATAAGTGAACTGACGATTGGCATCGGTTCTTATAGACCAACTTTTGATTTCAACGGTATACTTTTTACTGTATGTACTCGTTTTCTTAACATCATTCGGAAGCAACCCCATGTGTGTTGCATAAGATGACCCTGTGGTTGAGATTTGAAATGATTTCAGGTTCAATAGAGCTTCTTTTCCCCCTAAAGCATCCAAGGTTTGTTCGAAGTGTTTTGCTCCTTTTTCCTTATCGCTTTGTATACACCCTATTAACGTGGTAGCCATTAAAACTACAACTGAAAGAACCAATATTATTTTTTTAAATGAATGATTATTAGAAGTATTCATGGCTATTTTTAATTGAGAATTGATGTTAGTAATCATGTTAAGAGAATTGAACTTAAAAGACGCCATCGTTATTACGAATAGCTCCACCTGTAAAAAGAGTAAAAAGTCGAGACATGAAATCCAAAGGCTGTATAGAGTCCCAATGCTCTACAATTTTTCCATCAACAATTTTCCAAATATCTACTACGTTAAGCCCTTTTCTGTCATTGCCCCTGTGTTTAGCTTTTAATGTTACATGGGAATGAAAAATCACAAAATCTCCGTCAAGATAAACGTGCTTTGGATCAAGAAAAAACTCTGGAAATCGTTTAGCCATTGCACTATTAGTATTTACAATGGCTTCTATTCCTCTAGGAACTGACCTATTGTGTTGAATGTATGGGTGGTCTTTATATTTGGCAATAACTTGATCGAAGTTATGATCTAAAATACCTTGAACGAAGCCCGCTACAATTTCAAACTTAGACATCTCTTCGCTACTCCAATGTTCTTGATGAAATTTCTTAAAATCTATTTTTCTCATAATTTTTTATTTACTATTATTTTTCTTTGTTATGCATTACTAATTTTTTTGATTAAGTCAATCCATTCAATTACATCTAAGAGTAAGTAAATGGTAAGCTGTAGCAAACAGTTATAAGCCAATTACCCCCCGAACTGTTTTAGGTGATAATCTAAATGTTTCCAGATCAGTCTACCCCAATCCTTTTGGTTCATTGCTCCAAAGAACGCGTGTGGTTTAAGACTTCGATTCTTTTGAACTTCTTCCAAAAGATTTATCAACTGATTCTTTTCTTTACTAAAGTCTCCAGGAGAAACATCATTCTTCATCATGTTCATTTGCGAAGGAGTAGGCATTCCCTTAAGCCAGGGCATTGCATATAAAAATGACTTTCTACCAAACCAAGTTCTTTGAATGCCAGGTCCTTCATACCCTGAAAGTTCGATATATCCCAGTCCAAGCTTCAATTGTAAGCTACAATGTTCAAGCATCTGCACAATACTCATTTTTCCCCACTCCTTTTCATTAGTAGACTCTAATTTCTCTATCCTCTTGACAATACCTTGATAGTCTTGTGGTTTGAAAATATTTGATGCCATAACTTGATTATTTTAGTTCAGGGTTTCTTTTAATAGTCAGATACATCATGAAATGATATGCCGTGGCAAATGGCACCAAGAAATATGGTAGCAATGCGAGCGGATACATGTTCATACTATGATTCTCTCCAATCGCTATGGACTGAAGTGATACACCTGGACTACTGCTAATACTAAGACCGTATGCGACAACAAAATCAAGTAGTCCAAAAACTATCAGGAACATATAAAGTCCTTTTGTTGGTTTGCCACCAGTAAAAATCAGAACAAGAATAGTAAGTGCGATTACTGCTGCCATAAAATCTCCGAATCCGGAAACATAGGCAAATGTCGTACCAGTAAAACCACGAATATTCTCTAATATGAAAAGTGTTCCCATAAATCTGGTGGACTGAGTGATTGTTAGCCATTTAAGTGATAATCCATCACCAATGAAGAAGTTCTTGAAAATGAATACAAGCGCAGTAGGTATTATCAAATTTACAATCACAATTACCCAAGCCCAATCTGGATTTCCTAATCGAAATTGCCAAACAACGCTGAAGTAGTACATCAAAACTCCCCAGACCGCAATTACAGCGGAAATCGCAATTGATTTTTGAGTTGAGGCTCCTGAGGCTTTATACGTTCCGAAAGCTATAAAAGGAACAAATATAGAACTTCCCATAAGTACCGTTGTAGTAATTGAGTGAGCTTCTATCTCTTGCATATGTTCATTTTTTTATATATTTACTTTCAATGTGAAAGCAAATATACATTTTACTTTCAAATCGGAAGCAATATGGATGAAAATATTTTTCGTAGTACCTGTCCTATTAGTTCATCACTTGACCTTTTTGGGGATAAATGGACATTACTTATTGTAAGGGATTTACTGTATCATGGAACTAGGACCTTTAAGGATTTTTATCAATCAGAAGAAAATATATCAAGTGCTAGATTATCCGAAAGACTAAAGAAACTTGAGGGATTGCAGGCACTGACAAAAGAAAATCACCCTACCAACAAAAAAGTTTATATCTATAAATTGACTCAAAAAGGAAAGGACTTAGCTCCAGCAATAATAGACTTAATTACATGGGGAAATAAGTATTTGAATCATCACATCTCAGACGAATCAAAAAAATTCGCAGCTAATCTAAAAGAGAATCGAGAGATTGTATTGAAAGAACTAATGAAATAAAACTGGCTACAACACCGTGTATAATTCATTGCCAGTTATAGCCTACTTACGAAAATCCTCGCGGATTTTCTATTCGGTTTGTATTTGCTAAATTAGTTGCTGAAAGACGCAACGAAATTATACACAAACACTTTGTGCTTCATTATATTCCTCACTCAATCGGAATTAAATAATTATTCTAACTTTAGAGAAATTCCTAACCAATGATAAAATTCTTTAGAAAAATTAGACAAAACTTGCTTTCAGAGGGAAAAACTGGAAAGTACTTGAAATATGCTATTGGAGAAATTATTCTTGTGGTTATTGGGATTTTGATTGCATTACAAATTAATAATTTGAATGATGAAAGATTGAATAGCACCAAAGAATATACATTTTTAAATGAATTAAGTAAGAGTATCGAATCAGATATAGTTTACTTTCAAAAGCAAGATTCCATTCGCACTGCTTATGAAGCTAACTCGGAAAAAGCACTTTTGATGTTTTATGATGCAAAAAACTATAATGATTTACTTTTAGTGGATTCTTTATTCACTTTTCAATGGAGTGATTGGGAAATAAGTAGAAGTGTTTATGAGGAGATGTTAAACACTGGTAGTCTTTACACCTTAAAAAACGATAAACTCAAAGATAGAATTGCCAACTACTATACACTCATTGAATCAAGAGTATATGCACTTAAGAAAATAAATGATGTGTCAATCAAACTAAGTGAAAACACTGTTTTATATCAGTTAGAACTTTTACGCAATTCTAATGGAGCATATAATGGAAAACTAAAGGACGCTTGGATTGGAGATCCAAATTCCTCAGAGTTCATGTCGTTATACAAATTTTACAGGTTCACCAATTTAAACTGCAATACTTATAGAAGAATGTTTGGAGCACAGATTTTAAAAAGAGGTAATGAGTTACTTGAAGAGTTAAATAATGAATTGGACTTATCAAAATAACGAAAGCCCAACACCGTGTATAGTAAATTGCTGGTTCTATGTGTACTCGGAAAATCCTACATATTTTCCTCTGGTTCGTTTTTTATCCATAGCTCTATACGAATTAGTATTCAAATAAAGATAGAACTATTAAACACTAAATAAAACATGTATTTTGAAGAATTTAAATTTTATATAAAAATCATTTATTGTTTTTTATTAAGGATAAAGAACTTAAATCTTCATCAAAATAGTTCGACTTTTGTCCCGTTGGCTCCACCATCAAAAACCCGATTCAAATGAATCGGGTTTTTTGGTTTTAGGTCTTAAAACTGAAATGTAATTACACTCTAATCTTACTGGGCACTACACCTTTAATGGCCTTAAACATTCGATTAAAATTCGAGATATTCCTAAAACCAGATATGTAAGCAATCTCAGCAATACTAAAATCACTTTTTTCTAATAATAACCTGCTAGCTTTTTCTACTCTAAATTCATTTAAAAACTGAATATAAGTTTTATTAGTTCTTTTTTTAAAGTATTTGCAAAAGGCATTTTTAGTCATATTAGCCACTTTTGAAACGTCGTCTAAAGAGACATCTTTATCATAATTAGTTAATGTAAATTCAAATACATTCCGCATGCGATCCCCTTCAACTAAACTATATTTTTTATCATATACAAATGATGATAAACTTGTGTAATCAGACGCTACCATATAACTTAATAACTGTAATAAGATTATAAACCTATCTAGCTTTGATGTGCTTTCAAGCTTAAGAAATAAGCTTTTCATGTCTTTAATATGAGATTGAGGTTTAAAACCATATTTAGAACGTTCAAAAAAAGGTTTAATACCTTTCATTTCTTCAAGGTTAAAAAAGGAATTACCAAAAGATTGTTCTGTAAAAAATAAAGTTAGCATATGTGATTCTTGCGAATGTTTATCACTTTTAAATACATGCGGAATATTGCTCCCTATAACTAAAACATCATCCTTACCATAATTATTAATGGTATCACCAACAACTAATGTTCCTTGACCCTCTACTATATAACTTAACTGAATTTCTTCATGCTGATGTAGTTGATCATAAAACGCTACTACCTTATCAACTTGATAAATCAATCCCGATTTATCTGGTTTAGGAATAATAAATGGTAATACTTTCAAATTAAATATGATTAAATACTATTCAAAAATATAACTAATAATGATATAATGGATAATATAATATTATAAAAGAATAAAAAACCATTATTTGTTCTTATAAAACTCAACTAATTTTACACTTTAAAAACAAATTCTTATGAGCATAAAATGGGAAGGAGTAATGCCTGCAGTAACCACAAAATTTACAGACTACGACACATTAGATTTACACATGTTTGAACACAATATAGAAGCTCAACTAGAAGCTGGTGTTCATGGCATAGTCTTAGGAGGCACTCTCGGAGAGGCAAGTACTTTAAGCGATGATGAAAAAGGCATACTAACAAGAACTACTATAGAAATTGTTAAAGGAAAAGTTCCTGTTTTAATTAATATTGCTGAGCAAACCACAAAAGGAGCTATTAAAGCTGCGCAAAAAGCTGAAGAAGATGGCGCTAAAGGTTTAATGATGTTGCCCCCAATGCGTTACAAGTCTGGGGATAGAGAAACTGTTGAATATTTTAAAGCTGTTGCCAATAATACGTCTCTACCTATTATGGTGTACAACAACCCTGTTGATTATAAGGTTGAAGTTTCTCTAGACATGTTCGAAGATTTATTAAAATGTGATAACATAGAAGCAGTAAAAGAATCAACCAGAGATATTTCTAACGTCACTAGAATTAAGAATAGATTCGGAAATCGATTAAAGATTATGACAGGTGTAGATACCTTAGCTCTTGAAAGCTTATTGATGGGAGCAGATGGATGGATTGCAGGTTTGGTTTGTGCTTTCCCTAAAGAAACTGTTGCTATTTATGAACTCCAAAAAGCAGGAAGAATCCAGGAAGCTTTAGACATCTACAGATGGTTTTTACCATTGTTAGAGTTAGATATAAACCCTAAATTAGTACAGAATATAAAACTTGCAGAAGTTGCCACTGGTATTGGAACTGAGAATGTTCGTGCTCCTCGATTACCATTACAAGGAGAAGAACGCAAACATGTGCTTCAGGTTATTGAAAATGGACTAAAAAACAGACCAAACTTACCAGATTACAAAAACTTAAAATAAGAGATTCCCTTTTACAAGGGAATGATACAAATATCATGATTACAGGAAAAAACTATATTGGAAATCAATTATCTGCCAAAGGTTCTAAAACCTATAAGACGTTTAACCCACAATTAAATATTGAGAACGATCCTGTTTATACTGAAGCTACATTAGAAGAGATAGACGAAGCAGTTACTTTAGCATCTAATGCGTTCAAAATATTCAGAACCGTTTCAGGACAACAAAAGGCTGAATTTTTGAATACCATTGCAGACGAAATTTTAGATCTTGATGATGAATTGATTAAAACGTATTGTTCAGAAACCGGATTACCAGAAGGCCGAGCAAAAGGAGAGCGTGGAAGAACAATTGGTCAACTAAGAAGCTTTGCTCAATTTGTTGCCGAAGGTTCTTGGGTTGATGCTACAATTGATACTGCTCAACCAGACCGTAAACCAATGCCAAAATCAGACATACGCAAAATGCTAATTCCTTTAGGGCCAGTTGTGGTTTTTGGAGCTAGTAATTTTCCATTAGCCTACTCTACTGCTGGTGGTGATACTGCAGCTGCTTTAGCTTCTGGGTGTCCAGTTATTGTAAAATCACATCCTATGCATGCGGGCACTGGTGAATTGGTAGCATCAGCTATAGTAAAAGCCGCTGAGAAAACGAATATGCCAAATGGTGTGTTTTCAAATATTAATTCAAGTGGTATAGAAGTAGGTACTCATCTTGTTAAACATCCCAGAGTTAAAGCTATTGGTTTTACAGGAAGTATAAAAGGTGGAAGAACATTATATGATTTAGCTGCACAGCGTGAAGAGCCTATACCTGTTTTTGCTGAAATGGGTAGTATAAACCCAGTAGTGATCTTACCCGAAGCTTTAAAAAATCAAAATGAAAGCTTAGCCAAAACTTATGCAAATTCTATTACTTTAGGTACAGGACAATTCTGCACAAACCCAGGTTTGATTTTGGGAATTAAAAACGAGGCTTTATCCAATTTTATTCAAAATTTAGCTGACGAGATTATACAAATTGAGCCATCTTGTATGTTACATCCAAACATTATTGGAGCTTATCAGCGTAAAAAGCAAACTGCCATTTCTCAACCTCATTTATCAGTTGTTGCAAGTTATGAAGCTGACGTACAAACCAACTATGCAAAACAAGCCATTACAACTGTTGAAGGGAAAACTTTTTTAGACAACCCAGCACTTCACCAAGAAGTATTTGGTCCTTTTTCTATGGTGGTTCAATGCGAAAATGCCAATCAGTTAGAACAAATTATATCACAATTAGAAGGTCAACTCACAGGAACAGTTATTACAGAACCCTATGAAGCATCAAAATATACTGATGTGATTTCTGCACTACAAAATCGAGTTGGTCGTATTATTTATAATGGTGTTCCGACCGGAGTTGAAGTATGCCCTTCTATGGTTCATGGAGGTCCATATCCATCATCAACAGATAGTCGCTTTACAGCTGTAGGTATTCATTCTATAAAACGTTGGGTAAGGCCATTTAGCTATCAAGATTGGCCAAATGAATTACTTCCTGATGAATTAAAAAATGAAAATCCTCTAGAGATTTCACGTTTAGTTAATAACAAACAAACTTCAGATAAACTATAAATGGCTTCGCATACTTTTGTTTGTATTGATGCACATACTTGCGGAAATCCGGTAAGAGTGATTAAAGAAGGAGGTCCAAAACTCATTGGCAATACCATGAGTGAAAAACGCCAACATTTCTTAAAAGAATATGATTGGATTCGCAAAGGTTTAATGTTTGAACCACGTGGTCATGATATGATGAGTGGTAGTATTTTGTACCCACCTCATAATCCCGATAATGACTTTGCCATATTATTTATTGAAACCTCCGGTTGCTTACCAATGTGTGGTCATGGCACTATTGGAACTATTACTATTGCTATAGAACAAGGCTTGGTTACCCCAAAAATTCCTGGAAAAATTAAAATGGAGGCTCCTGCTGGTATAGTAGAAATTGAATATCAGCAAACCGGCTCTAAAGTCGATTGGGTTAAGCTCACTAATGTAAAAAGTTATTTAGCAGCTGAAAACTTAACTGTAGAATGTCCAGATCTTGGTGAGATAAAATTTGATGTGGCATACGGTGGAAATTTTTATGCTATTGTAGATCCTCAAGAAAATTTTTCTGGCATACACGATTATACCGCGAGCAAAATCATACAATTTTCTCAGGTTGTAAGAGATCGCATTAATAAAAAATATGCGAACCAGTTTATGCATCCAGAGAATGATACTATAAAAGATATTACGCATTTACTCTGGACAGGTGAACCAATACACAAAGATTCCCATGGTCGAAATGCCGTGTTTTATGGAGATAAAGCAATAGATAGAAGTCCATGCGGTACAGGTACATCGGCGCGATTAGCACAACTGTATGCAAAAGGAAAGTTAAAAACTGACGAGCCCTTTATTCACGAAAGCTTTATTGGTAGTAAGTTTATTGGACGTATAGAAAAAGAAACCGTTCTGGATGGAAAACCTGCAATTATACCAAGTATTCAAGGTTGGGCGAAAATATATGGTCAAAATACAATAACCATTGATCCTGAAGATGATCCATATGCATTTGGATTTCAGGTAATATAAATTATGAGCAAGGAAGTTATAATCATAGGAGGTGGAATTATTGGGTTATGTTCAGCATATTATCTTCAAAAAGAAGGACATAAAGTTACTGTTATAGATCAATCTAATATGAATGCCGGAGCTTCATACGTAAATGCTGGTTATTTATCCCCAAGCCATATTATTCCATTGTCAGCACCAGGAGTTATGAGAAAAGGTATTCAATGGATGTTTAATTCATCAAGCCCACTATATATTCAACCACGATTAGATCTAAATTTCTTAAAATGGACATGGGCATTTAACAAATCCTGTAATGCCAATCATGTAAAAAAAGCCGCTCCCGTAATTCGGGATATCACTATTTTAAGTCAACAATTATATGAGGATATAAAAACATCAGAACATTTTACAGCACAATATGAAAAGAAAGGCTTATTTATGCTTTGCCAAACACAAAAGCTACTAGATGAAGAGCTAAAAATGGCAGAAATAGCTGTAAAATTAGGTCTTGAAGCTCGGGAAGTTAATCCTTCTGAAATCAAACAACTTGAACCTAATGTAGAAATCAACACCATTGGTGCTGCATATTTTAAATGTGACCATCACTCCACACCTCATGAATTTATGAAAGAAATGATAGCGCATTTAACTCATAGAGGTGTAACATTTTATACAAACGAAACGGTTAAAGATATAACCATTAAAAACCAAAGTATATCAACCTTAAAGACCAACAAGCAAACCTTAACTGCTGATGAAATTATTATAGCCGCTGGTTCATGGAGTTCGATATTGAGCAAAAAATTAGGCTTAAAATTATTGCTGCAAGCAGGCAAGGGTTATCGCATTGACACCAAAAAACAGACAGGAATTACAATTCCTGCAATTCTGGCCGAAGCTAAAACTGCCGTAACACCTATGAATAGTTTTACACGCTTTGCTGGCACTATGGAAATCGCTGGTATCAATCACCAGATAAATAGAGTTCGGGTTGAAGCAATTGCCAATGCGGCAAACCATTATTATCCTAATATAAAATTAACCCAAACGGAAAAGGACGATGCTGCTTGCGGATTACGTCCAGTTTCACCAGATGGGTTACCTTACATTGGCAAATCAAAAATGTGCAAAAACTTAACCATAGCAACTGGCCATGCGATGATGGGTTGGAGCATGGGAACTGCAACTGGTCTACTTGTTTCAGAGATTATTTCTAACAAAAAAACATCTTTAGACATAGAATCATTTCATCCCGATAGAAGATTTTAAAATCTCATTTTTTACATATTCAATTATTAAAATTGGTATATTAGCTTGTTAGGCGTTTGCCAAGCAATCACTAAAAAAATAAGAGGTTAATGTGTAAAGAAAAGAAAGAACAATTCATGAAAGAAGCTGTTAAAGCAGCTTTAAAAGGCATGAACAACAATGAAGGAGGACCTTTTGGTTGCATCGTCGTCAAAGATGGAAAGATTGTTGGTCGGGGCAATAATAAAGTGACTTCTACTAATGACCCAACAGCACATGCTGAAGTTACAGCTATTAGAGATGCTTGTAAAAATTTAGATTCATTTCAATTAGATGGATGCGAAATCTATACCTCTTGCGAACCTTGCCCAATGTGTTTAGGAGCTATTTATTGGGCACGACCAGATAAAGTATATTATGGAAGCAATCAAGTTGATGCCGCTAATATTGGTTTTGATGACGAGTTTATCTATAAAGAGATTCCTTTACCTTACGATAAAAGAAGTATTCCATTTGAACAATTAACAAGAGACATTGCCTTAGAACCATTTAATGAATGGGCTAAGAAAGAAGATAAAACTGAATATTAGTAAATGATCCGATTCATTCTAAATAACAAAACCATCACCACTTCAGAGCATTCTGGAATGACCTTACTAGACTTTGTACGTTACGAACAACGTCTTACAGGTACTAAAATTGGTTGTCGCGAAGGTGATTGCGGAGCATGTACGGTTTTGGTTGGCTCTCTTGAAAATGGCGCTATGAATTACCAAAGTATCACCTCTTGTATTTCACCATTAGGGAATGCTCATGGAAAACATATCGTTACTGTTGAAGGTACTAATCTTGAGAACACACTGACTACCTCTCAAGAAGCTATGAAAGATAATTACGCTACCCAATGTGGTTTTTGCACACCTGGTTTTGTAGTTGCATTAACTGGTTTTGCTTTATCAAATTCTGAAAAAAATTATAGTAATGCCTTAGATGCTATAAGTGGTAATATATGTAGGTGCACTGGTTATAAAGCTATTGAAAAAGCAGCACATCAGGTCGTTGGGAAGTTAGAACACAAAAATAACCTTACGAGTTTAATTGAAAATGGATTTATTCCTAAATATTTTTCCTCAATTTTAAAACGACTTCAAGACCTAGAAGCTAAAGATAGAAATCAACCTAAAGGTAAATATATCTCAGGAGGGACAGACTTGTACGTACAGCAAGCTGATCATTTAGCTGATAATGATGTACACCTTATTGCAGAAAAAGATTATTTAAAAGGTATCGTAATTAAGAATAATACTTGTACTATAGGTACTAACTCTACAGTTTCGGATTTGTGGAATCATTCTGAACTCAACACTATATTTCCTAAGCTAAAAAAACACTTAAAGTTAGTATCATCAGAACAGATAAGAAACATGGCCTCGCTTGGCGGTAACTTTGTTAATGCTTCGCCAATTGGTGATATGACTATTTTCTTCCTGGCACTAAATAGCGACATAGGTATTACAACCGAAAATGGGAAAGACCGAAATATCCCTCTAAAAGAGTTTTACCAGGGTTACAAAACTTATGACCTAAAAGACGGAGAATTATTAAAGGATATTCATTTCAAATTACCTGCAAAAAACACATTTTTTAATTTTGAAAAGGTCTGTAAACGAACCCATTTAGACATTGCAAGTGTTAATTCAGCATTATCTATCACTCTTAAAAATGATAAAATTGAAGGTGCTCACGTGTCAATTGGTGGAGTTGCAGCTATTCCAAAATATTTACATAATACCTCTGCATTTTTAACAGGTAAATCTTTGACTTCTGAAACCATACTTGAAGCTTCCGAAGTACTTCAAAATGAAATTTCACCAATAAGTGATGTTCGTGGGACAAGTGATTATAAACGACTATTAGCAAGGCAGTTATTCTTTGCCCATTTTACGGAATTATTCCCTAAGAAATTTACTTTAAACGACTTAGTTCAACATGCATAAAAACAAATCAAATACGGTTTTAGATTCTAAATTAGATGCAATTTCTATGTCTATTAAACAGAGTGTTAAAAACATGGATTCTTATACACATGTCCGTGGTGAATCCTTGTATGTTGATGATATTAATGTGAGACAAGGCACGTTTCATGCTGTCGTGTTTGATTCACCAAAAGCTCACGGTAAAATAAAGTCTATTGATTATTCTAAAGCAGAAGCTTTGGAAGGAGTTGAGTGTATTTTTACTTATAAAGATATTCCTGGAAAAAATCAGATTGGAGGCATCATTCCGGATGAGCCTTTATTTGCTGAGGATGAGGTTCATTTTTTGGGAATGCCCATTGCTTTAATTGTTGCGGAGTCAGAGTTTATAGGCAGAAAAGCAAGAGGTTTAATTGAAATCGAAATTGAAGACTTACCTGTCATCACTACTGCAAAGCAAGCAAAAGCAAAAGGCAGCTTGATTAATACTCCACGATTGTTTTCTTTAGGTAATACTGAAAAAGCGTTTAAGGATTGTGATTATATTTTTGAAGGGGAAACCTTCTCAAACGGACAAGAACACCTATACATTGAAGCACAAGGCGCTTATGCTGAACCCCTTGAAAACGGAAACATAAAAATCACCTCATCTACACAAGGTCCAACAGCGGTTCAAAAAACAACGGCACAAGTTCTAGGTCTAGCTATGCATAACATCGAAGTAGATGTTACACGTTTAGGTGGTGGGTTTGGAGGAAAAGAAGACCAAGCGACCCCTTGGGCTGTGATGGCTGCTTTAGCAACGTATCACTTAAATCAATCCGTAAAGTTGATATTAAATCGTCATGACGATTTACGCATGACTGGCAAGCGTCATCCTTACGAAAGCACTTATAAAATTGGTTTATCAAAGGATTTAAAAATTTTAGCTTACGAAGCTGAATTTCTTCAAAATGCTGGTGCAGCAGCAGATTTATCGCCAGCTGTGGCAGAGCGTACGTTGTTTCATGCTACTAATAGTTATTATGTGCCGAATGTAGAAGTTTCTGTTGCAAGTTGTAAAACCAACTTACCACCAAACACGGCATTTAGAGGTTTTGGTGGACCACAAGGCATGTTTGTTATTGAATCTGCTATTGCTAAAGTAGCTCATGAAATAGGCGTATCACCAAGACAAATACAAGAAGCTAATCTTCTAGACGATAACGATGTATTTTCCTATGGGCAGATTGCTAAAAAAGTAGAAGCTAAAAACACTTGGAAATCTGCTAAGTCAATTTATAAAATTGAAGTTATAGAAAAAGAAATTGAAGAATTTAACAAGTCAAATAACGCTTTTAAAAAAGGTATGGCATTGATGCCTATTTGTTTTGGTATTTCGTTTACCAACACACCGATGAATCATGCACGTGCATTGGTTCATATTTATTTAGATGGAAGTGTTGGTATTAGTACAGCTGCCGTAGAAATGGGTCAAGGAGTAAATACAAAAATGATGCAAATTGCAGCACAAGTATTCTCTATACCTTTAGAAAAAATTAAAATTGAAACTACAAATACTACCAGAGTGGCCAACACTTCACCTTCTGCTGCAAGTTCTACTGCAGATTTAAATGGAAAAGCTACTTTAAAAGCCTGTAAAGCTTTACTTGGTCGTTTAAAGACTGTAGCTTCCAAAACTCTAAATGTTTCTAAAGAGCAGATTGCATTGAAAGATGAATACGTCTATATCGATGGAAAAAAATCAGATCTATCATGGAATGAGCTCATTAGTAAAACTATGTTGATACGTATTGCATTAACAGAAAATGCACATTACGCAACACCAGAAATTCACTTTGACAAAACCAAGGAAAAAGGCCATCCTTTTGCCTATCATGTATATGGAACAGCAATTATCACAACAACCGTAGATTGTATGCGTGGCACTTACAAATTTGATTCGGTAAAAATTGTTCATGACTATGGTAAAAGTATGAGTAAAGGCATTGATTTGGGGCAGGTAGAAGGTGCTTTAATTCAAGGTATTGGTTGGATGACTATGGAAGAAATTGCCTATAACGATAATGGTCGATTACTTTCTAATGCTTTATCAACATATAAGATTCCCGATATATTCTCTGTACCAAAAGAGGTAGAAGTGATTCCTGTAGAAACGCTTGGTCACGAACACGCTATACTAAAATCTAAAGCAGTTGGCGAACCACCATTAATGTATGGTATTGGTGCTTATTTTGCAATTCAGAATGCGATAAAGGCGTTTAACCCAAACTATGATTTAAAGTTTCACGCTCCTATGACTCCAGAAAAGGTACTCATAAGCTTGTATGAGAACAATCAATAAAAGCATTCACTGTATCTTAATTTATATCAATAATTGATGAGTTAGAAAAACAGGTGGCTTGTTTGTCATATAAAATTAGCGCACAATATAAACTTATAAATGAAAAATAGTTTATTAAATTTACCTTCTGTTTCAATAAAAGTTGGAGCCTCTTAAAAACTCACTTAAAATATTAATAAGATTATTGTTTTACAGATAGTTGTATGATTTCACAAAACACCATAGCTCAAGTATTTGAAACTGCTCGCGTAGAGGAAGTCATAGGTGATTTTGTACAGCTAAAAAAATCAGGAAGTAACTTTAAGGGTTTAAGCCCTTTTAGTGAAGAACGCACACCTAGTTTTATGGTATCTCCTGTAAAGCAAATCTGGAAGGACTTCTCCAGCGGTAAAGGAGGAAATGCAGTAACCTTTTTAATGGAGCATGAGCATTTCACTTATCCTGAAGCTATAAAATATCTGGCCAGGAAGTATAATATTGAGATTGAGGAAACCGAGCGAACTGACGAAGAAAGAGCCCAAGCTGATGCTAGAGAAAGTCTGTATCTGGTTAGTGAATATGCTAATACATATTTTCAAAAGACGTTGCATAAAACTGACCAAGGAAAAGCTATTGGTCTAAGCTATTTTAAAGAACGTGGGTTTACAGAAGATATCATAAAAAAGTTTCAATTAGGCTACTCATTAGACGAATGGCAAGCCTTTACGGATGATGCTTTGGGCAAAGGCTATAATTTAGATTTTTTGGAACAAACAGGCTTAACTATTGTTAAAGACAACAAGCGTTTCGATAGGTTCAAAGGCAGAGTGATGTTCCCTATCCACAGTATGAGTGGACGTATTTTAGGTTTTGGAGGTAGAATTTTAACCAATGATAAAAAAGCTGCTAAGTATCTTAATTCTCCAGAAAGTGAGATCTATCATAAAAGTAAGGTACTGTACGGTTTATATTTTGCCAAGCAAACTATTGCCAAAGAAGATAATTGTTATCTGGTTGAAGGTTATACAGATGTTATTCAGTTTTACCAGACTGGTGTTAAAAATGTAGTATCCTCTTCAGGTACGGCTTTAACATCAGAACAAATTAGATTAATAAACAGACTGACCAGTAATATTACCGTACTTTTTGATGGTGATGCGGCTGGAATCAGAGCTTCTATTCGTGGTATAGATTTAATTCTTGAACAAGGTATGAATGTTAAGGTCTGTACGTTTCCCGATGGAGAAGACCCTGATAGTTTTGCAAAATCCAATACTTTAGAAGAGCTTAATGAATACCTCAATAGTAACGCTAAGGATTTTATTAGGTTTAAGGCATCATTATTAGTAAAAGAAGCAGATAACGACCCTATAAAGAAAGCAGAAACAATTCGAGAAATTGTAAATAGTATTGCAAAAATTCCAGATGCCATTAAGCGCGAGATTTATGTTCAAGAATGTGCCTCTATAATGGATATCAGTGAGAATGTATTGTTTAGTACACTGGCACAAATCTCTAAAAAAGAATTTCAAGACGCCAATAAAAAATATAAGCAAGAACAAAAAGCTTTTGAGGTTGTAAAAAACGAACCTCAACAAAAACAAAAGGTAGATGTACAATACGAATTAGAACGGAAAATAATAGAAATATTGATGCTCTATGGAGACAGAACAGAGCAATTTGAAGATTTGGTATTAAAAGAAGATGAAGTATCTGGCGAATTACTTTTAGAACCCGCTATACACGAAGCTCGGGTATTCGAAAAAATATATCTCGACCTGCAAGAGGATGAAATGATGTTTTCTAATGTAAAATTCAGGGAACTGTATTATTCTATTATTGATAAATTGAATCAAGATGAGAACTTTTCGACCAAAGATTTTATCAATCAATTAGACCAAGAGTCGGCTGGAGAAGTTACCAGTATATTAATGGAGAACGAAAAATATAACCTTCACGATTGGGAACGCAATCAGATTATTCCTAAAGAAAAGGAACATTCAGTCTCTCAACTGGTAAGCCAAACTATTTTAAGTTTACGCTGTTATTTAATAGACCTAAAAGTGGCCGAATATAAAAATGAGACATTAAAAGACAATGCAGATTCGCGCTCAATCATAGAAGACGTTAAAGACTATGTTGGACTTAAAATGCTTTTATCTCGAAAACTAGGAAAAGTAATCGGAGGTTATACGGCTAAGTAAGATTATGATGCTTGGCCTGATGAATTAAATCTACTATATTAGTAACATTTAGTTTCTTAAAAAGCCTTGCTTTATATGTACTTACTGTCTTCTCATTAATATCTAATTCCTGAGCAATCTCCTTATTTTTTCTACCAATAGATAGTAATTTTAAGACTTCAACTTCTCTGGTGGACAATTTTTTAAACATACGACTTCTACTCTTTCGAGTATCTTCATAGCGCAAATGTTTATCCATTTTTTCACTAAGCGATACTTCGCCACCATGGATCTTTCTAATGGCAGTTTCTATAGCTTCTATATCTGCTGTTTTGTTTAAATAACCTGAGGCACCTGCTTTTAAGGTACTAATAGCATATATCTCTTCAGGTTGATGACTAAACATCAATACGTTAACAGATGGGTTTTCCTTTTTAATTGCTCTAAGTGCAGTAATGCCATTAAGCTCTGGCAAATCAACTTCTGAAATGATAACGTCTACCTTGTGACGCCTTACAAATTCAAAAATCTCTATACCACTACTTAACTTACCTACAACTTTTAAATCGGGTTTACTTTTTAAGAACAATTCTAATCCAGTTCTTACAATAGGATGACTGTCAACAATCAAAATGTGTATCATGACAATTGAATTTGGTTAGGGGTTAATTAGCACAATAGCAAAAACTAAGTTAAAAGTATCGCGGAGATTTGTTTGGTAAATGTAACTAAAAATTAAACAGTCTAAACAATTTATTCGATAAACTGCAATTTTTATCTTAATTCCTTAGGAATTTCACAAATAGGTATTGGAATCATTTTATGTTGATTTCTAGAATTGTAACTCATAAAAATCTTAAAAACTTCACGTTTTCTGCCTGTAAAATCATCGACAGTTTTTCCTTCACCTTTCATCTGCATAGCCCATTCTAATTCTGGATAAGATGCTCCTATTTGGTCTTCATCACTACGAGCATCACCAAAAAGTCCATCGCTTGGCGCGGCTTTCATAATAGATTCTGGCACTCCCAGATACTCGCCAATAGCATATACTTCAGATTTTAATAAATCAGCTATTGGACTCAAATCTACCCCACCATCACCGTATTTTGTATAAAACCCAACACCAAAATCTTCAACTTTGTTTCCAGTACCAGCGACTAAATATCCCAATAAGCTTGCATGATAATATAAAGTTGTCATACGTAAACGAGCACGTGTATTAGCTAATGCCATATCTACTGTAGCCTGTTTACCATCTAAACTTACCTCAGTTTTAAATTCTTCAAAAACAGGAGTTAAATCCACACGTGAATCACTAACATTAGGAAATCGTTTTTTTAACTGCAAGATATGTTCTTGCGCTCTCGTAACATGACTTGCTGCTTGATGAATAGGCATTTCTATACACAAAAGATCCAGACCTGTTTTGGCACAAAGTGTTGAGGTTACGGCAGAATCAATACCACCAGAAATACCAATAACAAAACCATTAACTCTGGCTTTTATAGCATAGTCTTTTAGCCAATTTACAATATAATCAACAACCTTTTCTGTTTGCATAATGCTTAAATTTTACAACAAAGAGTGTACCTTTGTACAACAAAAATAACAGAAACGTGTTAGGATTAAAAATGTTTCGTAAAATGTCATTGAGAATTTACATTATATTAATATTTGGTGGAGTTTTGGTATCCTGCAACAAGGATTCTAAACTTGAAGGCGAAATTGCTAAAATCGAAGCAGATTATACCATTGAGCGTTTTGATAAAGCATTTTCTGCTGCTAAGCCTAAAGACTTATCCAACCTAAAGCAAGCTTATCCGTTTTTGTTTTCTAAGCATGTACCAGATTCTATATGGGTATACCGCATAAATGACACCTTACAGGATATGTTATTAAATGAGGTAGGAACTTCTTTTGCAGATCTTAAAGATGTAAAACAAGATTTAACTAGCTTATTTCAGCATTTAAAATACTATGATAAAACTTTTACCATACCAAGAGTAATAACGTTAACTAATGATGTAGATTATAGAAATAAAACTATAATCACGGATTCTCTTGTACTTATTGCCCTAGATAACTTCTTAGGTAAAGACCATGATTTTTATCAAAGTATTCCTCGTTACTTGGCAGCAAATTTGGCAAAAAATCAAATTATCCCAGAAGTCACTGAAGGCTATGCGAAAAAGTATGTGTTTCAAACACAGCGTAAAACATTATTAGATGAAATGATTTACTTTGGAAAGTTACTTTACTTTAAGGATATAATGATTCCGTTTATACCTGACGAAGAAAAGATAGGCTATACAATACAGCAAATAAAATGGGCAGAAGCTAATGAAAGTCCTATTTGGAGTCATTTTATTGAAAATGAAATGTTATATAGTACTGACAGCAAATTACCTAGCAGGTTTATTGCAGATGCCCCATTTTCTAAATTTTACTTAGAATTAGACAATGAATCACCAGGACGATTAGGACAATATATTGGTTGGCAAATTGTAAGAGCTTATGCCGAAACTACAGATGAAGGCGTGATGAGCATTTTACAAAAAGAACCGCAGGAAATTTTTACTAAATCTAAATTTAAACCCAAAAAATAATGGCAAAAACCATAACATCTAAAATAGAACTTAACGTAGAACTCGATGAAAACCGTGTGCCAGAAAAATTAAACTGGTCTGCACAAGATGGTGGTGTAAATAATGAGGAAGCTAAAGCTATTATGTTATCTGTTTGGGATAGTAAAGCTCAAGAGACTTTAAAGATTGATTTGTGGACCAAAGATATGCCAGTCGATGAAATGAAACTTTTTTTTCATCAAACTTTAGTCACCATGAGTGACACCTTTTTGCGTGCCACCCAAGATGAAAAAATGACGGCTACTATGAAAGATTTTTGTGATTACTTTGCTGAAAAATTAGAGCTGAAAAAATCATAGTTCTTTACTAAAAGTTGCATTTAAATAAGCATTATAATCAGGCTTAGGCACTTGTTTTAAAATGTGAGATGTCCATGCCAGACGTTCATGATTTATAATTTCTAGCTCCCAAATACAAGGTGCCAATCCATCACCCGAAATTTTAATAAATGTATTAGGCGTATCATATTTGGTCATAAAAATATGAGTGTTTAGCATATTATTGCCAACCCACCAATTTATTAAAGAAAATACACCTTCTGTACCAGCATGAATAATTAAAAAACCAATATTATTATGAGCAGAGTTAAAACTATTTTTAAGCTCTAACCATTGTGATAATTGCGCCTTAGTACTTTTATATAAATCTTGGTGATTAAACGCATCATTTTTGCTAATAGTATAGATTTTTATTTGCCAGTCATTAACCATACAGAGCTCTTCAAATTTTATTTTTCTTGGCTTATAGTTTGTCATTAATTTAATACGCTGATATATTGATTTTTAAATAATATCATCATTTTATGGTCATAGTAGGTATTATCAACTTTCATAAAGTTTTTTTGCGTACCATATTCTATGAAACCTATTTTTTTATATAGCCGTTCTGCATTTTTATTGGTTGCTATAGCAGCAATTTCAATTTGTTCAATACCGCTAATTTTAAAAGCTTCTTCAATAGTATATTTTATAAGTCTTAAACCGATATTTTGCCTCTGATAATTTGGAGAGACATATACCTGTATTATTCGACCTTTATGGGCTATTTTAATTTTTTTATATCGATTAAAGCCTGATATACCAATTAAGTCATAACCATTATAAGCACCTATAACAAAATTGTTAGGGTCTGATGCTTCTATACTAGATTGAAAAAACAGCTTTACTTTTTCTTTTTCAGTATTGAAATCTGAAGTAAAATTAAAAGGATAGTTTTTTAAGCATTCTAGCCTCATTTTTCTGTAGGAATTTGATTCTTCTGGGCAAAGTTTCCTGATTTGAACTTCCATTTATAACAACAATTTATACAATCATACGCTTTTAGTGCTTTTCTACAAAAGCTTTAAACTGTCGCAGCCACTTTTCAGCAGGTTTTTTATACATACTTGGGAATAATATCGCAATGAGTCGCGGCATTACCCAATTAATACGTGTGTATTCATACTCGTATTCATATCTGGTTTTCTGATCACTTAGTGCAGTGAAGTTACACTTCATAGTATTATCCATATGTATATGATGGTAATGAGCTTCAAAAGTATGTGGTAGTTCATTTTTGGTAATAGTCTCAGTGAGTTCCATCTCATTTTTACCATGTTTGTAATACATTTTTGCAATGGCTCCTGTTTGCCCTTCATCACCGCTTACATTGACTTTTTTTATAAATCCATTGATATTCTTTAAGATTATTTGGGTCTGCAAAAAGCTCAGTAACCTTGCCTAACGATTGATTAATGTCTATAAATCCTTTATGTTTCATTAGATAGAAATTTTATTATACTCTAAAGCTTTAGTAACCCAATACTCCAAATCAGTATCCATATCAAAACCTTGAGGAGTGATAAAAATATAACCCTTCATTGGTCGGCCTGTAAAATCCATAGGTAGACATTCTTCTTTATGGATGTTCTTTTGATAGGCTTCAACACCAATTTTTGCCATTAACAGACTATCCCCATATTTTTTATCGATATGAATACCACAGCACATTTTATTATTAACCATAAAAACTAAACCACCCATCATTTTCTTATCATAGAAAGGTACTTTTTTAGCCTGCATAATTTGACGTATCCTATCTGCAAGATGCTCATCGAAAGCCATAGTTAAAGGTAATAATTTATTTTTTGAATAAATAGTCTACTATTATTTCTGCAGCAACTCGACTTCCTTTTAAAGAAGGATGAAAACCATCATTAGAGTAATAGTCAAAATTTTCAGTAGCGTCAAAATGAGTTTTCCAGATTTCTCCAACTGGTAAAAGCATAGCATTATTTATACGAGCGGCTTCTCTATGATTTTTGATAACTCCATCAAAAGTGTTATAATAGGTCAATGATGGCCAAACCATAAAATAGCATAATTGCGCACTATTTTCTTCACATAAGTTGCTGTATTTTTTACCGTAATTAACAAGAATTTCTTTCCCAAATGCCTGGGAAGATGGTCCTTGTTGAACAATAACAAAATCGTACTGCTTAGAACGTATTTCTTTTTGGATAGTACCATCGTTCCAATGATCTATTAAAGCATAGTTTGGAAGCGCAATCATTGTAGTAGTTACACGAACGCCTTTTTCTTTTGCTATAACTTTAACAAGTTTTGGAAGATCATTAGTGTATGTTAAACTATTGCCTATAAATAATATAGTGCTTGATCTTTCTTTAGCATTTTTGGTTGACTCTGGTGATTTAAAAGAGGTACAACTTTGGCAAATCATTAAGTAGATTATTATTTGAATAATCTTTTTTGTACTACTCATTTGATGCATCTACTAATTTAATTTTTTACTTCGATTATAACAAAGTAAACTAATTAAGTGCTATTAAATTTCTTTTAGAAGTGAAATAAGGGGTAACATCAAAAAAATCTGAAGTCCTTGAAAAAATATAATCTGGATTTTCAACCTGCCTCTCCATAAATTTTGTAGTGTCGTAAATCTCCCAAATAGTGAGTTGATTCAGTTTTCCTTGTTTGGTCTTTTTTTCTGCTTTATACTTCAAAATTATTTTGTCAGCCTCATTATGATTTACCATTTTCATAATTTTCCTTGATGTAGTTCCACTGTTTATAATATTCGAAATCCAAAAGGTTTTGTTGCTATTATTAGCACGTTTTGGTTTCCAATTAAGCATACTCGACAAACTAGGCCTAGCCCTGTTATTAGCTTTACTGACATTATCAGCTTCGAGCAATGCATATTCGGTATTTTCAACTAATGTCTCCTTTGGGAGTTTTTGTTGATGTAAATACGTTATAGGTGCTTCAAGTTTTTTTATAATAGCCTTTGGTCTAATATTAAACTTTGGTTGAATATTAATATTAGATATATCCATAACTTTTAATCTTATTTTATGCTTTTTTATAGTAACATCATTAATAGTTTCATGCCTTAACAAGGTCATTATTATCCTTTTATCAGGCATTTTAGCTTGCACAACAAGTCGACCCAATGGAGTTCCGTGTAATGGAATTCTAATATCCTTGGCACCTACTTCTACAGTTTTTTCAAAATCTTGATTAAAAATCTCTACGCTGTAAATGATCTTGTTACTTGCTAAGATTAGACTGTCACCACTTTGATTAAGACTATGCTTTAATTCTTTAGCCCTAAAATTAATGTTTTGTAATAATGTTGACTTTTGACCATAAGATATCAACATCAAAAACATAAAAACCAATATGGATAAGTTTCTAAGCATTAAAAATGGATTAATAGAATACTGTTAAATAATATTGAGGAACAACAGTATTGGTAGAAGCTAAATTATTCAACAACTTCGTTTTACTAAGAAATTTAAGATGCTCTGCATTTTTTTTGGCTAATATGCTTCACACTTCGTTGTAATACATAAAAACAGGATTTAAATGTTAGTCTCAACTATATATTGTGCTGTATTTTTTTAAATTAGCTTATGCGAAAAATACTATTTGGTGTCATTATTACTTTAATCGTTCTTTTTACCTTTAAGTATTGTGGAGATAAAAAGGAAGAAGCAATTGTATTAAAAGAAAACACAACTTTAATTCAAGAACAGATTAAAAACGTAGGTAAACTTGTCGTAACTGAGGGTCACTTTAGTGAAGTATTTACCTATAAAAATTCTAAAGCAGTTTTTGCAGATTTATTAGAAGCTGAAAAAAGAGCTATTGTAATTGTTAATGCTGATGTTACGATAGGATATGATTTAAGTAAAATAGAGTATAAAGTAAACGAAGCTACTAAAACTTTACAAATATTAAGTATTCCTGAAGAAGAAATAAAAATCAGTCCAGACTTTGAATATTATGACATCCAAGCCGATTTTTTGAATCAATTTGAAGCTAATGATTACAATGAAATTAAGAAGACCATTAACACCTCATTGATGAAAAAAGTTGAAGCTTCAGACTTAAAATCTAATGCACAAAATCGGTTAATAAGTGAGCTTTCAAAATTTTTTATTTTAACAAATTCTTTGGGCTGGACATTAGAATATAATCAAACACCTATCGAATCCATAGAAGGTCTTCAAAATTTAAAATTATAGCTTATTTTTTACACTTACCCAACCTCCACCATTAATGGCATTAATATTATTTAAATTTAAAAACTTAGCAGCCTTTGCAGAACGCACACCACTCTCACAACAAACAATAACTGGTTTATCACCTATTTTTAATTCGTTTACTCTATTCCTTAGTTCATCTAAAGGAATATGAACAGAGTTTTCAATATGTCCCGCATCCCATTCGCGCTGCGTTCTAACATCTAATATAATAGCATCATTTTGTAAGTATGTTTCAACCTGACGCTTTTTGGCACCAAAAATAAAATCTAAAAATCCCATAGCTTCTTTTTTGCTTAAATTTACGAATAATATAAGATTTTAGTTATTTGAAACAAGAAACTCGCAAACAAGAAATCATAAGAATAGCAGCCAAACTCTTTAAAGAAAAAGGGTATAGTGCAGTTACCATGAGAGACCTTGCAAAAGCTATGGGAATAAAAGCAGCAAGCCTCTATAATCATATAAATTCAAAGCAAGATATTCTCAAAACTATCATAATTTCTTTAGCAGAAGAGTTTACAGAAGGCATGAAGTTGATTCAAACTTCAGATGAAAATTGTATTGATAAATTGAAGAGCATAATTGAACTACATGTAAGGATATCTAGCCAAAACATATATGGTATGGCATCTTTGAATAATGATTGGATGCACCTTGAAGAAAAACTAGAATATTATCAAAAACTACGTATAGATTATGAAAATGATTTTAGAAATATTCTTAAAGAAGGCATAGTATCTGGTGAGATAGTAAATGTTAAACCAGATGTTATGATGTTTTCTATACTAACCACTTTACGGTCATTATATATTTGGATACCTAAGAAAGAAGACCTTAACCTCGAAGAACTGTCAAGTACATTGAGTAAAATCCTGATAACAGGAATTAACAAATAGTTTAGATTTTATTTTATAACTTTGCTGAACAAACTAACAATTGTTAGTCTAGTTCCTGTGAAGACAGGAATCTCATTATTAGAAGTTGTAAGTATAATTAAAAGACACCTGTTTTCGCAGGCATAAAATGGCAGAATTTCACAACTTAAAAGTTGAAGATATTTATAAGGAAACAGAAGACACATCCGTTGTAACTTTTGATATTCCTATAGAATTGCAAGAGGCATTCAGCTTTAGGCAAGGACAGCATTTAACCTTGAAAACTGATATTAATGGAGAAGATGTTCGGCGCTCGTATTCACTATGTTCCAGTCCAAATGAAGCTAAGTGGCAAGTTGCAGTAAAGCAAATTCCAGGCGGTAAATTTTCAACTTATATTAATAAAGAATTGAAGGTTGGAGATTGCCTTGATGTAATGTCACCAAGTGGGACATTTGGTGTTGAGGTGAAAGAAAATACTGCAAAAAACTACTTGTTTTTTGCGGCAGGTAGTGGAATTACACCTGTTCTCTCAATGATAAAAACGCATTTGGCTTCCGAGCCGAATTCAACTTGTAAGTTATTTTACGTTAATAAAACAGCAAAATCTATTATCTTTAAAGAAGAACTTGAGCAACTTAGAAATAAATATTTTGGAAGATTAGAAATCTATTATTTCTTAACCAAAGAACGAAGAGATATCGATTTATTTAATGGGCGTTTTAATGATGAGAAAATGCAAGTGCTCTGCAAAACATTTATCGATATTCCTGACACTAGCGAGGTGTTTCTATGTGGCCCAGAACAAATGGTCAATTATGTAAGTAATTATCTAATTAATGTAGGATTACCAAAAGAGCTGGTACATTTTGAGCTATTCGTAACTGGATTATCGGAAGAAGATATTAAACGTACAGAGCGTTTAGCGCAGCAAAATGTAGAAGGTATAGAAGTCACAATTGTTGATGGCGGAAAAGAGTTTTTATTCACCATGACTAAGGAATATGATAACATATTAGATGCAGCACTTGGTGCTGGAGCAGATTTACCTTTTGCCTGTAAAGGTGGTGTATGTAGTACCTGTAAATGCGAAGTGAAAGAAGGTTCTGTAGAAATGAAAATTAACTACGCACTAGACGAAAAAGAAGTGTCACAAAACTTGGTGTTGAGTTGCCAAGCTGTACCAACAACAGAAAAAGTAGTAGTAGACTTTGATGTCTAGGGAAAATATATTGAAAAAGAAAAATAAGTTTCACTAGCTAAAAGCGAAGAGCTAATAGCCAAAAGCTAAAAGAAATGAGTGAAGAACAAATTAAAAGCTTAGAAAAACAATTTAACGAACGTATTGAACGCGACGAGAAAATTGAACCTAAAGATTGGATGCCAGAGAAGTATCGCAAAACACATATTAGACAGATATCTCAGCATGCACACTCAGAAATTGTTGGTATGCTACCAGAAGGCAATTGGATTACAAGAGCACCATCATTAAGGCGCAAAGTAGCCTTACTGGCTAAAGTGCAAGATGAGGCTGGTCATGGATTGTATTTGTACAGCGCTTGCGAAACGCTTGGTGTTTCTCGGAATGAACTATATGAGCAGTTGCATACCGGAAAAGCCAAGTATTCTAGTATTTTTAATTACCCGGCTTTAACATGGGCAGATATGGGAGCAATTGGCTGGTTGGTCGATGGTGCTGCCATTATTAATCAGGTGCCATTATGTAATACATCCTACGGACCCTATGCAAGAGCAATGATTCGTGTTTGTAAGGAAGAAAGTTTCCATCAAAGACAAGGTTTTGAAATTATGTTGAAGCTTTGTAATGGTACACCAGAGCAAAAAGAAATGGCTCAAGATGCTTTAAATCGTTGGTGGTGGCCAAGTTTAATGATGTTAGGGCCAACTGATGACAAATCGGTGCATACAGAACAATCTATGAAATGGAAATTAAAGCGTAAAACAAATGATGAGTTACGCCAACAATTTATTGATCAAACAGTGCCACAAGCAGATGTATTAGGATTAACAATACCAGATTCAGATTTAAAATGGAATGAAGAACGTCAAAGTTATGATTTTGGCGAAATTGATTGGGATGAATTTTGGCAGGTAGTCAAAGGTCATGGACCAATGAATAAAGAGCGTATGAAAGCAAGAGTCGGTGCATGGCAACGTGGCGAATGGGTACGAGATGCAGCTATGGCCTATGCTGATAAGAAACAGGCGGAAAAAGAAAAACAAGCAGTTTAAAGAGATATTAGAATTGAGATGTGAGATATATTAGCTTTATTCGCTCTTTTTTCTAAAATCTAAAATCTAAAATCTTATGTCTAAAATTAAAAACTGGCCCCTTTGGGAAATCTTCGTAAGAAGTAAAAACGGATTAGAACATAGACACTTTGGAAGTCTTCACGCAGCCGATGCTGAAATGGCGCTCGAAAATGCACGTGATGTCTATACCAGACGAAATGAAGGTGTGAGTATTTGGGTTGTAGAATCTAAGCATATTACAGCGTCAAACCCTGAAAATAACGGAGAATTATTTGAGCCTGCTCAAGATAAAGTCTATCGTCATCCTACATTTTATGATGTGCCAGACGAAGTAAAACATATGTAACATTCCTGCGAAGGCAGGAATCTCATTAAGAGAAACTATGAATAACAATTTATACAATTACATTCTCGGTATAGCAGACAATAGCCTTATTCTTGGACAAAGATTAGGTGAATTAACTGGTCATGGGCCGAGTTTAGAAACTGACATTGCTTGCACTAATATTTCGTTAGATTTGTTTGGACAAGTACGCAGCTACTTTCAATATGCAGGTAAAATTGCAGGAGATGGACGCTCTGAAGATGACATAGCAATGCTCAGAAAAGAGCGTGACTATAAGAATGTACTTTTGGTTGAGCAACCAAATACTAATTTTGCATATACAATTGCTAGACAATTTTTATTTGATGCTTACCATTTAGCTTTTTTGGGAGAATTACAAAAAAGTACAGATTTAACATTGTCTGCAATTGCTAATAAATGTGTCAAGGAAGTAAGTTATCATGAGCGTTTTTCTTCAGATTGGGTAAAACGGTTAGGTGATGGTACTGAAGAAAGTCATCAAAAAATGCAAAACGCAATTGACGATTTATGGACGTATACGGACGAATTATTCCATCAAACAGAAGCAGATAAAGCAATGGTAGAAGAAGGAATTGGTGTTGATATCACTCAGCTTAAGGATAATTATTACAAGTATGTTTCAGAAGTTTTAGAAGAGGCAACTATAGAGGTTCCAGATATTAAATACTTCCAAAAAGGAGGTAAACAAGGAATTCATACAGAGCATTTAGGTTATATTTTAGCTGAATTACAATATATGCAACGTGCTTATCCTAATATGGAATGGTAACAAATTCCTGTGAAGGCAGGAAACTCATTAATGAAACTTAATGTTGCCTTGAGCGTAGTAGAAAGGTCTAAATTATATGACAGCAACAGAACAAAATATTGACAAAAAACTTATACCTATACTAGAACAAGTATCAGACCCTGAAATTCCAGTTTTGTCTATTATGGACATGGGTGTTGTACGTTCTGCGGTTATTGAAGGAGATATTGTTAAAGTTGAAATTACACCTACATACAGCGGATGTCCTGCAATGGATGTTATTGGTGACGATATTAAAAAAGCATTAAAAGATGCAGGTTATAAGTCTGAAATTGATTTGATTTTGTATCCAGCTTGGACAACCGATTGGATTACACCAAGAGGACGCAAGGCATTAGAAGATTATGGCATAGCAGCACCCTTAGACGCGGAAGCAGATAAAGATGTGTTACTTAATGGAAAACGAATGGTTAAGTGCACCAATTGCAGTTCGCAAAACACTAGACTAGTAAGTCAGTTTGGTTCCACGGCATGTAAAGCACAATTTCAGTGTGATGATTGCCAGGAACCTTTTGATTACTTCAAATGTTTGAAATAACAACTTGTTGTCATCCTGAGTATATTTCAGGATTTCATCAAGAAAAAATAGTATTAAAAAAGAATTTAAGTCCAATTAAGGTATGAGCGACAAAAAATCTTTAATGTTAGGGTTACGAACTACCATTTATATGGTAAGCGATATTGTAGAAGGCACAGAATGGTATTCGAAAGCTTTTAATACCGAACCTTATTTTAATGAGCCTTTTTATGTCGGTTTTAATATTGGCGGATACGAATTAGGTTTGCAATCCGAAGAAAGAGATATCGATTCAAAAACGGAAAATGTATTTTCTTATTGGGGCGTTAACGATATACAGGAAGCCTATCAACATTTAATAAATTTAGGCGCTACAGAGCACGAAGCACCTAATAATGTTGGCGATGATATTATGGTGGCTAGCCTTTACGATCCATGGAAAAATATAATAGGAATAATTTACAATCCACATTTTAAACTTTAGTTTTCACGAAGGTGAGACTCTCATAAAAGACAATAGAGCATGAGTTCAATAGAATTAAAAATAGAAAATAAAGTAGCGCGTATTACTCTAAATCGGCCAGAAGTATTTAATAGCTTTAATCGTGAAATGGCTTTAAGTCTTCAAAATATTTTAGACGACTGCGAAGCAAATCCAGAAGTTAGAGCCATTGTGCTTACAGGAAATGGAAAAGCATTTTGTGCAGGTCAAGATCTAAAAGAAGTAACGGATCCAGAATTAAATCCTGGGTTTAAAAAGATTTTAGAAGAACACTATAATCCAATCATTACAAGATTACGCGCAATAAAGAAGCCAATCATTGGAGCTGTAAATGGGGTCGCAGCAGGCGCAGGAGCAAACATAGCTTTAGCATGTGATATTGTTGTTGCTCATGAGAAGGTAAGCTTTATTCAAGCGTTTAGTTTAATTGGTTTGGTGCCAGATAGTGCAGGAACCTTCTTTTTGCCAAGATTAATTGGTTTTCAAAAAGCTCAAGCCTTAGCAATGCTAGGTGATAAGATTTCCGCGGAAGAGGCAGAAAAAATGGGAATGATTTACAAGTCTGTATCGTTAGATGACTTTGAAGACACCATTAATCAACTAGCCAATAAGCTTGCTAATATGCCGACAAAAGCATTAGGCTTTATTAAGGAATTGTTTAATAAATCCATGACCAATACCTTAGAAGACCAATTGGCTTTAGAATCTAAATTGCAAATTGAAGCAGCGAGCAGTAATGATTATGCAGAAGGTGTTGCGGCATTTATAGAAAAGCGTAAACCGAATTTCAAAGGAAATTAATTGGATAAACAAACTCTCATAGAAGTCCATAACAGAATAAAACCATTTATTCATAAGACGCCAGTATTAAGCTCCAACTTGATAAATGAAATGGTTGGTGCAGATGTTGTATTTAAATGTGAGAACTTTCAAAAAATGGGTGCCTTTAAAATGAGAGGAGCGGCCAATGCTATTTTATCGCTTTCATATGACGAAATGCAACGAGGTGTGGTAACACATTCTTCAGGAAATTTTGCTCAGGCAGTATCATTAGCGGCACAAAAACTTGAAGTAAAAGCATATATCGTAATGCCAGAAAATGCACCACAAGTCAAAAAGAATGGTGTAAAAACATATAAAGGTGAGATTATAGAATGTGAATCGACACCTCAAGCAAGGGAAGCCACAGCAAATAAAATAAAAGAGGAAAAGGGAGCGTCTTTTTTACATCCATCAAATCAAGATGAGGTAATTTATGGCAATAGTACAGCCGCTATGGAGTTACTAGAGGAATATCCAGAATTAGATGTAATTTTAACACCAGTTGGTGGTGGTGGATTGATTGCAGGTACGGCTTTGGCGGCGCATCATTTTTCAAATAATTGTACAGTGATTGGCGGCGAACCTATGGAAGCAGACGATGCATATCGTTCTTTAATTTCTGGTAAAATAGAAAAGAATGATAGTTTTCATACGGTTGCTGATGGCTTAAGAACACATTTGGGAGACCGCAATTTTCCGATTATTCAAAAGCATGTCGATAAGATTATCCGTGTCGAAGAAGCCGAAATTGTAAACGCCATGCAGCTTATTTGGGAACGCATGAAAATTATAATAGAGCCCTCATGTGCTGTTCCGTTTGCCGCAGTACTGAAGAATAAAGAAGAATTTAAAAATAAGAATGTCGGAATTATTTTGTCTGGCGGAAATGTAGATGTCAAAAATCTACCATTTTAATATAAAACTATGAACGTAGGAATTATAGGTTCTGGAACCATGGGAAGTGGCATAGCGCAAGTTGCTGCCACTGCTGGTTGTCAAGTAAAGTTATACGACACTAATCAAGCTGCTTTGGATAAAGCTAAAGCGGCATTAGAAAAAGTATTAAGTCGTCTTATTGAAAAAGGTCGAATTGATGCCGATGAAAAAGAGAGGATTCAATCTAATATCTCTTATGTTGATAGTCTGAAAGATTTATCAGATGCTGACCTAACGATTGAAGCGATTGTCGAAAACCTTGATATTAAAAAGAAAGTCTTTTCAGAATTGGAAGGCTATGTGGCTGATGATTGTATTATCGCCTCAAATACTTCTAGTTTATCAATAGCATCCATTGCGGCATCTTTGGAGAAACCAGAACGCTGCGTTGGGATTCACTTTTTCAATCCAGCACCTTTAATGAAATTGGTTGAGGTGATTCCTGCTATTCAAACATCTGAGGTTGTACTTCAGAAGTCAATTGAAACCATTTCTGATTGGAAAAAAGTAGTAGCAGTAGCAAAAGACACACCTGGTTTTATAGTCAATAGAGTAGCCAGACCTTTTTATGGTGAAGCATTAAGAATCTATGAAGAAGGTATTGCAGATTTTGCAACCATTGATTGGAGTTTAAAAACCATTGGAGGATTCAGAATGGGACCATTTGAATTAATGGATTTCATTGGCAACGATGTTAATTATACGGTGACTGAAACTGTGTTTACGGCATTTTATTTTGACCCAAGATATAAACCAGCATTTACACAAAAGCGATTTTCTGAAGCGGGTTATTTAGGGCGTAAATCAGGTAGAGGCTATTACGATTATTCTGAAGGTGCGACTAAACCAAGCCCAATAGAAGATAAAGGTTTAGCAGAAAAAATATGTAATCGTGTTTTAGTTATGCTAATTAACGAAGCAGCAGATGCATTGTTTTTAAATATAGCATCTGCTGAAGATATTGATAATGCCATGACCAAAGGTGTTAATTATCCGAAAGGTTTATTGGCTTGGGCCGACGAGATAGGCATCGATAAATGTGTGACTGCATTAGATAGATTGTATGATGAATATCACGAGGATAGATACCGTTGTAGTCCACTATTACGTAAAATGAATAGAGAACATAAAACATTCTTTTAATGCAAGGCGATAAAATTCCATATAAGATGCTATCACTAGACCCATTTAGCACCTGGATGGGGATTGAAATATTGGAATGTGAAGTTGGACGTTGTAAGGTGGGTATGAAAGTGAGAGGTGATATGCTAAATAGTATGGGTAAAGCACATGGTGGCATTAGCTATACCTTGGCAGATACAGCCTTTGGGTTTACGGCAAATACGCATGGTAAATATGCCGTGTCTATTGAGACCAGTATTAACCACATTGAAGCCCTTGAAGAAGGTGATTATTTAGTTGCAGATTGCACTATTGAAAAAGTAAATAACAAACTAGGTTTTAATATTATAGAAGTTAAACGAGAAGACGAATTAGTAGCACTTTTTAAAGGAGTGGTTTACAGGACTCAAAAAGATTGGGAATAAAGGAATTATGAAAGAAGCATACATAATAGACGGAATTAGAACACCAATAGGAAATTATAAAGGCACATTATCAGCTGTTCGTACAGACGATTTGGGAGCAATAGTTATTGAAGAAATCGTGAAACGAAATCCAAGCATTCCTAAAGACGCTTATGATGATGTCATTATGGGTTGCGCTAACCAAGCAGGCGAAGACAATCGTAATGTCGCACGGATGTCCTCACTATTAGCAGGATTACCATTTACGGTTCCTGGCGAAACAGTCAACAGATTATGTAGCTCTGGTTTATCTGCAATCATTCACGCCAATCGTGCAATCAAATCAGGTGATGGCGATGTATTTATTTCAGGAGGAGTTGAGAATATGACTCGTGGGCCATATGTTATGGCGAAACCATCAAGTGCTTTTGGTGGAGATTCAAAAATGTATGATTCAACCTTTGGTTGGAGATTCATTAACCCAAAAATGCACAAGTTATATGGAACTGATGGCATGGGAATGACTGCAGAAAACTTGGTTGAGAAATATAATATTTCGAGAGAAGACCAAGATAGGTTTGCCTATTGGAGTCAGATGAAGGCATCTAAAGCTCAAGAAAATGGGAGACTAGCCAAAGAAATAGTAACAGTTGAAATTCCGCAACGTAAAAAAGACCCAATTCAATTTTCAAAAGACGAATTTGTAAAACCAAATACGTCACTTGAAGTTTTAGGGAAATTGAGAGCTGCTTTCAAAAAAGAAGGTGGTAGTGTTACTGCAGGAAATTCTTCAGGATTAAATGATGGTGCAGCTGCAACAATTATTGCTTCAGAAGATGCAGTTAAAAAATATGACTTAAAACCTTTAGCACGAATTGTAAGTTCTGCTGTTGTAGGTGTAGAACCAAGAATTATGGGAATTGGCCCTGTGCAAGCGTCTAATAAAGCATTAGAGAAGGTAGGGTTGACCATGGATGATATGGATGTGATTGAGCTTAATGAAGCTTTTGCTGCACAAGCATTAGCCTGTACAAGAGCTTGGGGATTAGCCGATGATGACCCAAGATTAAATCCCAATGGAGGTTCCATAGCAATTGGGCATCCATTAGGAGTGACAGGCGCAAGAATAGCCTATTCTGCAGCCTTAGAATTACATGAACAAAATAAAAAGTATGCTTTAATCACCATGTGCATTGGTGTAGGTCAAGGTTATGCAGCAATAATAGAACGTGTATAGATGAAGATTTTAGTTATAGGAGGAAACGGAACTATCGGAAAAAAAGTTAGTGAAAGACTAGCTCAAAAGCATGAGGTGTTTATCGCTGGACGTAATTCAGGTGATGTGACTGTTGATTTTTCAGATTCAAGTTCTATTAAATCAATGTTTGAATCCGTTGGTAAACTAGATGCTATTGTTGCCATTGCTGGTGATGCGAAATGGGATAAGTTAGATAATTTGTCTGAAGACGATTTTTACATAGGTATTAAAAGTAAAATGATGGGTCAGGTTAATGTGGTTAGAATAGGAAAAGACTATCTAAATTCTGGAGGCTCAATAACATTGTCTACCGGAATATTAGCTGATGATCCAGTAGATATGACAACAAGTGCTGCTATGGTAAATGGTGCAATCAATAGTTTTGTAAAAGCCGTGGCTTTAGAGTTGGAAGATGGAAAGCGTATCAATGTCGTTTGCTCTGATTTGGTAGAGGACTCTTTTGAAAAATATAAGGACTATTTCCCTGGAAATACACCAGTACCAATGCACAAAATTGTAGATGGTTATGTGAAATCCATCGAAGGGAAAATTACAGGAAGAATTTTAAGAATAATGGCTTAAGTTATTATGGAAAAAATACAACATTACGTTCAAGGGAGTTGGACAACAGGAAAAGAAGAAGGGACACCAATTTTGGATGCCATTACTGGTGAAGCATTTACGAGTGTAGCCATTGAAGGTTTAGATATTCCTGAAATCTTAAACTACGGAAGAACAAAAGGAGGAGAGCAACTTCGTAAGATGACCTTTCAAGAGCGAGGGAACATGCTTAAGAAATTAGCATTATATCTTACAAAAAGAAAGGATGCGTTTTATGAATTGAGTTATAGAACTGGTGCTACCAAAGTAGATAGTTGGATAGATATCGAAGGTGGTTTCGGTAACCTATTTGCTAACGCTTCATTAAGAAAACTATTTCCCAATCAACCCTTTCATGTAGAAGGTGATGCTATTGATTTATCACGCGGTGGACGTTTTATGGCGCATCATATTATGGTGCCAAAGAAGGGTGTTGCTGTGCATATTAATGCCTTTAATTTCCCGGTTTGGGGTATGTTAGAAAAATGTGCCGTGAATTGGATGGCTGGCATGCCTGCTGTGGTATTACCAGCGCCTTCGTCATCATATTTAGCAGAAGCTGTTGCAAGAACAATTATCGACTCAGGTATTTTACCAGAAGGAGCGCTTCAAATTATAAACGGAACGGTTAGAACAATATTAGACACTGTAGAATCTCAAGATGTGGTTACATTTACGGGATCTGCTCAAACGGGTCGTTTATTAAAAGCACATCCTAGATTGATACAAGAATCTGTGCCATTTACTATGGAAGCAGATTCCTTAAATGCTTCTATTTTAGGTGAAGATGCAGTTCCAGGAACGCCAGAATTCGATTTATTTATAAAAGAAGTTCGTAAAGAAATGACTGTAAAAGCTGGACAAAAATGTACAGCCATAAGACGAATTATCGTTCCAGAGAATTTGGTAGAAGATGTACAAATTGCTTTAGAAAAAGCATTAGATAAAGTTACGATTGGTGATCCAAGATTAAAAGAAGTGAGAATGGGTTCTTTAGTAAGCCATCAACAAGTTCAAGCCGTTAGAGATTCGGTAAACGATTTGGCTAAGGAAGCACAAATCGTCTATGGTGATTTAGATAAAATTGAAACCATAGGTGCAGATGCGAAAAAAGGCGCATTTATAAGTCCAATTCTATTACGTGCAGATCATCCATTCCAAAACACAGTCATTCACGAACGTGAAGCCTTTGGTCCTGTAAGTACAATCATGCCTTACAAGAGTTTAGATGAAGCAGTGAAACTAGCACAAATGGGTAAAGGATCTTTAGTATCTTCTATTGCGACGTTTGATGATAAAATTGCAAGAGATTATGTAGTCAATGCAGCCAGTCATCATGGTAGAATTTTAGTCATGAATCGCGAAATGGCTAAAGAAAGCACAGGTCACGGTTCACCATTACCATATTTAGTTCATGGAGGTCCAGGACGTGCAGGTGGAGGTGAAGAAATGGGAGGTATGCGAGGTATAAAGCACTATTTGCAACGTACCGCGATTCAAGGGTCGCCAACAACGATTACTGAGATTACAGGAATATATCAGCAAAAAGCAAAATATAAAGAGGCAGAACAGCATCCATTTAAATACCATTGGGAAGATATTCAACCCGGTATGTCTATGAAAACGCATAAGCGTACCATTACAGATTCAGATATTATAAGCTTTGCTAACGTGACTTGGGACCATTTCTATGCGCATACAGATATCACATCTTTGGACGGAAGTATTTTTGAAAAGCGGACAGCTCATGGGTATTTTATAATATCTGCAGCAGCAGGTTTATTTGTGTATCCAAATAAAGGACCCGTATCAGCAAACTATGGATTGGAAGAATGTCGATTTTTACGTCCATTATACCACAACGATACGATTTATGTACGTTTAACTTGTAAGCAGAAAATAGATAGAGACGTCGCTTCAGCAGAACATCCAAGTGGTATCGTAAAATGGTTTGCAGAGATTTTTGATGCTGAAGATGAACTAGTGGCTTTAGCAACGGTGCTAACAATGGTTCAGAAAAAGCAAGAAGTTTTTGTTGAAATGACTGACGACAAGATTGATGAGTGTTTATCAAAACTTTCAGAAGATACAAAACCAAAATGGGGAATCATGACACCTCAGCATATGTTAGAACATTTAGAGTATACCTATAAAATTGCTGCTGGGGAAATTCAGAATTTTGAAATTTCAACCCCTGAAAAGATTTTAGAAAAAGTAAAAAACAGCCTTTGGAATTATAATAAGTTTCCTCAGAATTCACAATTTCCATTGTTAGAAAAGGATACACTTGATGACTTAAAGCATGCTGATTTTGCTACTGCCGTTGAAAGTTTCAAAGCGCAACGTGAAGCTTATTTAGAATATTTTAAAGCAAATCCAGATGCTACATTAAGTAATATGGTATTTGGAGAGTTAAATAAGTATGAGTGGTATTTAATGGAAAGAAAACATTTAAATCACCACTTTGAACAATTTGGATTAATATAGTTTTGTCATTCCGCACTTGATGCGGAATCCACTATTAAGTAATAATTAAAAAATAGATTCCTGCCTACGCAGGAATGACAAATAAAGAAAATAATATGAGTGACCCTTATGTTAAGCAAACCATAGAAAACGAAGTAGGATACATTGAGTTTTTTCATCCGGCGCACAACTCTTTACCAGGAGATATATTAGCTAAACTAGCACAAACCATAACTGATGCTGGAAACAATGACGACATAAAAGTTATTGTTTTAAAAAGTGGAGGAGATCGTACATTTTGTGCTGGAGCAAGTTTTAAGGAACTCATTAATATCAATGATGCAGCAACAGGAAAAGTATTCTTTTCAGGATTCGCTAATGTGATTAATGCGATGCGAAAATGTCCGAAGTTTATTATTGGACGTATTCAAGGTAAAACTGTAGGTGGAGGTGTTGGATTAGCCGCTTCAACAGATTATTGCATGGGAACTAAGTTTGCAGCCATTAAGCTAAGTGAATTAAATATTGGTATTGGACCTTTTGTGGTTGGACCTGCTATAGAACGTAAAATGGGATTAAGCGCAATGTCTCAGATTGCCATAGATGCTAATTCCTTTTATCCAGCAGAATGGGCAAAACAAAAGGGCTTGTTTACTCATGTTTATGAAAGCACTGAAGAGTTAGATGAAGCTGTGAAAACAACAGCAGAGCATTTATGCTCATATAACACTGAAGCTATGCTAGAAATGAAAAGAGTATTCTGGAAAGGCACAGACGACTGGGATGAACTTTTAGCAGAACGTGCACAAACAAGCGGTAGATTAGTCTTGTCAGATTTTACTAAAGAGAAACTGAAAGGGTTTAAATAGAATTGTCATTGCAAGGACGAAGTTTAAGCTTGTACTGAGCGCAGTCGAAGTATGGCAATCTCATGATGAGATTCTTCGCTTTCGCTCTGAATGACAACAATTAACAATATATGATTTATTCATTCAAAAGTTATATCCCAGTAGTTCACGAAAGTAGTTTTGTGCATCCTTTAGCAGCAGTAACTGGTAATGTCATCATTGGTAAGAACTGCTATATAGGACCAGGCGCTACGATTCGTGGTGATTGGGGACAGATCATTTTGGAAGATGGTGTTAACGTTCAGGAAAACTGTACAATACATATGTTTCCAGGGAAGTCCATTGTATTAAAAGAAAGTGCACATGTTGGTCACGGTGCCATTATTCATGGTGCTAACTTGGGCAGAAACTGCTTAATAGGTATGAATACGGTTATTATGGACGATGCCAAAATTGGTGATGAGTCTATCGTTGGTGCTATGGCTTTCGTTAAAGCAGAAACTAAAATCCCAAAACGTAGTTTAGTGGTTGGAAATCCAGCTAAGGTGGTTAGACAAGTTAGTGATGAAATGATTGCCTGGAAAACAAAAGGGACTGAACTCTATCAACAATTACCAGCGGATTGTCACGAGTCATTGAAAGAAGTTGAACCTTTAAGAGAGGTTCCGGACAATATGAAAGTTCAGGACGATATATATAAGACATTGAGAGAAACCTTCAAGAAATAGAACTTAAACTCGGCTCAAATCAATTTCATTGGTTTCTTTCCCAGTAGATAATGTAATTAAACTTTGAACATTTCCAAGGTAAGGCAAAAGTGTCAATTTCGAAATGATGAATGTTTCATAAGCTTCAATATCTTCGACTATTAATTTGAGTAAATAATCATAGTTTCCACTAACTCGGTGACATTCTACAACTTCTGGAAAGTTATTGATCTCAGTTACAAACTTTTCTAAATAACTTCTGGTATGGCCTTGAAGCGTAATACCAATAAATACAGTAAGTTTTAATCCAATTTTCTTATTGTCAAGAACAGCAACATATTTTTTAATATAACCTTCTTTCTCTAATTTTTTAATGCGTTCAAAAACAGGTGAAGTTGTCATTCCAAGCTCTTCTGCTATACTCTTTGTAGTACGATTACTGTCCTTTTGAAGAATAGAGAGGATTTGTGTGTCTATTTTGTCCAATGCATATGACATAAGGAAATTATTTTTTTAACATTAAGAAATGTAAATATATAAGAATAAAATACTACATAAAGACATTTTTAAAGAATAATATTCTGTTTAAGTTCAATTTAAAAGTTTTTAACATGCGAAAAATTAGCTTTTAAGTATCTTTGATTCTTGTAAAATTATTTTCAGATTGGCTAAAATTGAATTTAAAATGCCCAGATTGGGTGAGAGTATAACTGAAGCAGCTATTATAACGTGGTTTAAGAATGTTGGTGATACTATCGAAGAAGACGAAATGTTGTTAGAAGTTGCTACTGATAAAGTTGACTCTGAAGTTCCATCTAATGTTTCTGGTATTGTTGAAGAAATCTTGTTTAAAGCTAATGATGTTGTTAAAATTGGTGAGACTATAGCCATAATTCAGAGCAATGGTGAAGCTGTTGTTTCTATAGTAAAAAAAGATAGTAAACCTAAGAATGAAAAGCCTTCAAAAGAGAAACAAACAAAATCAGCTAATAGACCAAAAGTTTCACCAACTCAAACTACTGAGAAGTTTAGTGTATCAAATTCTAATACGTTGTTCTTCTCACCATTGATAATTTCAATTGCAAAGGAGCTTCATATAAGCTTTGAAGAATTAGCTAGAGTTCCAGCAACAGGTAAAGAAGGCAGATTAAGAAAGAGTGATGTTTTTCAGTATATAGAAGATGGTCGTCCTTATAAATTTGCTCAACCTGTAACTCAAGACCCAACAGCTTATAGAATACCACAATTAACATTTGATAAAGGAAAAGGGAAAATTATAGAAATGGACCGTATGCGTCAGATGATAGCTGACCATATGGTTTATTCTAAGCATACATCACCACATGTCACGGCTTATGTTGAGGCTGATCTCACCAATATGGTTAATTGGAGAAATGCCAACAAAAAAGCATTTCAAGACAAATATGGTGAACGTTTAACCTTTACGCCATTATTTGTCGAAGCTGTTGCAAAAGCCATTAAGGATTTTCCTAACATAAATGCCTCTGTAGATGGAAAGAATATCATCGTAAAAGAAGATATTAATGTAGGCATGGCCACAGCATTACCAAGCGGTAATTTAATTGTTCCAGTAGTAAAAAATGCTGACACTAAAGATTTAAAAACTTTGGCTGTGAACGTTAATGAATTGGTTGTAAAAGCTCGCGAGAACAAATTAAAAGCCGATGATATTCAAGGAAGCACGTTTACAATTTCTAATGTTGGAACATTTGGAAGCGTTATGGGAACACCGATAATCAATCAGCCAGAAGTCGCCATTCTAGCTTTAGGCATTATTAAAAAGCGTCCCGAAGTTATTGAGACCGAAAACGGAGATGAAATAGCTATACGTAGCATGATGTACCTATCCTTATCCTTTGACCATCGTGTCGTAGATGGTTTTCTAGGCGGAAGTTTTGTACGTCGCGTTGCGGATTATTTTGAACAATTTGATATCAATAGAAAAATATAAGTTATGTCTTATAATATAAATATTACCAAAGTAGAACAATCTAAAGTTGATGCTTTAGACTTCGACAATATACCATTAGGAACCACATTCACAGACCACATGTTTATCTGTGATTATGAAAATGGTGAATGGACAAATCCAAGAATAGTTCCAATGGGACTAATTCCAACACATCCGGCAGCAATGGCGTTGCATTATGGGCAAGCTATTTTCGAAGGTATGAAAGCCTACAAGGATACGGAAGGAGAACCAATGTTGTTTAGACCAGACCAAAATGCTAAGCGATTAAACAAAAGTGCTGACCGAATGGGAATGCCAAATTTCCCCGAAGAATTATTTGTTGAAGGTTTAAAGGAATTGGTAAGTTTAGAACATAATTGGATTCCGCCAAAAGAAGGAAGTGCCTTGTATCTAAGACCTTTTATGTACGCAGATGAACCCTTTATTGGTATGCGTGCCGCTACACATTATAAGTTCATTATTATGGCATCACCTGCTGGTCCGTTTTTTAGTAAGCGTATTAAGCTATGGGCAGAAAAGCAATTTATAAGAGCTGCACACGGCGGAACAGGCGAAGCCAAAGCAGCAGGTAACTATGCAGCAGCAATTAGACCTACGGAATTAGCCAAAGCAAAAGGTTATGACCAGGTATTGTGGTTAGATGCACAAGAACATAAGTATATTCAAGAAGTAGGTACGATGAATATCTTTTTCAAAATAGATGGTGATTTCATTACACCAAAGCTAGATGGCTCTGTATTAGATGGCATAACCCGAAAGAGCGTCATAGATTTACTTAGAGATAAAGGGTTTAAGGTAACAGAGCGCTTAATTACATTGCAAGAGATAAAGGAAGCTTCTCAAAATGGAACATTAGAAGAAGCTTTTGGAGCAGGAACAGCAGTAGGTATCGCATATATTCAAGACATTGGATTAGAAGGTGAAACCATTCACGTATCTGATGAAAGTCTGGTAGGATTAGAGATTAACAATACCTTGAATGCCATTAAAACTGGTCAGAAAGATGATACATTTGGTTGGATGCTGAAAACAAGAAAAGAATTAGTGTAGCGTAATTTGCGTGTTACCACAAGGGTCGCGCTTTCACACTCGCTCTCTGCGAGGAGCTCAAACAAACCGTTCAATCGCTAACACAGAAACAATAAAGTTGAAAAATAAGATTCCTGCCTTCACAGTAAATGAATATGAATAAAGACATATTAAAAAAAGGATTTTCAAAACTCTGCACAGCAAAAGCTATGGCAGAGTTGTATGAAGAAAACTTTAAGCAAGTTTCAAAATACGTACATGCCACATCTCGTGGTCATGAAGCCATTCAGGTTGCTTTAGGAATGCAATTATTACCTCAAGATTATGCATTTCCTTACTATAGGGATGATGCCATGTTATTGTCATTTGGTTTAGAGCCCTATGATTTAATGTTACAGTTGTTAGCTAAAAAAGGTGACCCGTTTTCTGGTGGAAGAACGTATTATTCGCATCCAAGTTTAAAAGACGATGATAAGCCTAAAATTCCGCACCAGTCTTCAGCAACTGGTATGCAAGCTATTCCAGCAACAGGTGTTGCTATGGGAATGCAATACAAAGAATTACAAGGTTTAAATGACGATTCTATTGAGAATCCAATTTCAGTATGTTCACTTGGTGATGCCTCTGTGACTGAAGGTGAGATAGCTGAAGCGTTCCAAATGGCTGCCTTGAAGCAAATGCCTATTTTATACTTGGTACAGGACAATGGATGGGATATTTCGGCGAATGCTGCAGAAACAAGAGCGCAAAACGCATTTGAATACGCTCAAGGATTTCATGGTTTAGATGCGATTTCAATTGATGGCGCTAATTTTATAGAAAGCTATGAAGCTATCGAAAAAGTGATTGAGATTATACGTAAAGAGCGTCGCCCATTTTTAGTACATGCCAAAGTTCCGTTGTTAAATCATCATACATCTGGTGTGCGAATGGAATGGTATCGTGATGATTTAGACGAAGCACGTTCACGTGACCCATATCCGGTTTTAAAACAACAATTATTAGATAATGGGTTTACTGAATCTGAGGTCAATGTGATAGAAGATGAAGCTAAAGAAAAAGTAACATCAGACTTCGAAAAAGCCTTAGAAGCTGAAAATCCAAAACCTGAAGATTTATTTACGCATGATTTTGTACCAACGCCAATAACAGAAGAAAAAGGAACACGTGAACCAGAAGGAGCTGATAAAGTGGTAATGGTCGACTGTGCTTTATTTGCTGTTGAAGAATTAATGCGTGAGCATAAAGAATGCTTGCTATATGGTCAAGATGTTGGAGGACGACTAGGCGGTGTGTTTAGGGAAGCAGCAACATTAGCTCAAAAGTTTGGTGACGACCGTGTATTTAATACGCCAATACAAGAAGCTTTTATCGTGGGTTCCACGGTTGGAATGTCTGCGGTTGGATTAAAACCAATTGTTGAGGTGCAGTTTGCCGATTACATTTGGCCAGGACTCAATCAGTTATTTACTGAAGTAAGTCGCAGTTGCTATCTATCTAATGGTAAATGGCCTGTGAGTATGATTCTTCGTGTGCCCATTGGTGCATATGGCAGTGGTGGGCCATACCATTCGTCTTCAGTAGAAAGTGTAATTACAAATATTCGTGGTATTAAAATCGCCTATCCAAGTAATGGAGCTGACTTAAAAGGCTTAATGAAAGCGGCTTATCACGACCCAAATCCTGTGGTTATATTAGAACACAAAGGTTTGTATTGGTCTAAAGTACCAGGAACAAATGGTGCAACATCCGTTGAACCTTCTGAAGATTATATATTACCATTTGGCAAAGCTTGGGTACTTCAAGAAATTTGGAAACAAGATGATGTTGAAACGCTGACTATAATAACTTATGGAATGGGTGTTCATTGGGCTTATAATGCGTCAGGAGAACTCGATATGCGAGATCAAATAGAAATCATTGATTTACGAACATTATATCCGCTTGATGAAGACACAATTATGAAGTCAGTTAAGAAAACAGGTAAATGTTTAGTGGTAACTGAAGAGCCTTCTAATAATAGTTTTGCGAGAGCATTAGCTGGAAAAATTCAAGAAGAATGTTTCAAATATTTAGATGCGCCAGTAATGACAATTGGAAGCGAAAATATGCCAGCAATCCCGTTAAATTCTACTTTAGAACAAACCATGATTCCTTCAACCGAAAAGGTAAAAGCTAAAATAGAAGTCTTGCTTAATTATTAGTCTTTTGTATATTACATGATATAACATAATTTCATGTATACAAGACGAATATTTCCCGTAAAAGGGGTCATTAAATGGACGCGAAGGTATCTATTCCTTTTTTTTATTTTAGCTACAATACCAGTTATTCTATTTGATATTGTTGGCTTAAAATGGTTACATGTCCCTTGGTTGCCTTTAGGTGTTTTAGGTACAGCTGTAGCCTTTTTGGTCAGTTTTAAGAATAACGCCTCATACGATAGGCTTTGGGAAGCTCGTAAAATTTGGGGTGGTATTGTTAATGCATCGAGATCTTGGACTATTCAAGTTAAAGATTTTATTACAAATCAATTTGCAAAAAATCCTATCTCTGAAGCTGAACTTCATCATATACACAAGGAACTAGTACATCGACATGTGGCTTGGCTTACGGCTTTGCGATATCAATTGCGAAAGGATAAACCTTGGGAAATGCATTTAAAAAATAAGAAATCTAATAAGGAATTTCGTGAATCGCAATATTTGGTTTGCGAAGACACAATTCCTATCAAAGAAGCTATTAGTCCATATGTTTCAGATAAAGAGTATGATGAGTTATTTGCTAAAGTGAATCAAGCATCACAAATTTTAGGGATTCAATCTAGGCGATTAAAAGAATTAAAAACCTTAGGCCTTATAGATGATTTTAGGCATATGGAAATGGAGAATATGTTGGTTGAATTCTACACGCTCCAAGGAAAGAGTGAGCGTATTAAGAATTTCCCGTATCCAAGACAGTATGCCACCATGAATTATATTTTTGTTTGGCTATTTATTTTGATGATTCCTTATGGAATTATGGAGGAGTTTGAATCGATTGGAAAGCATATTATGAGTGAGTTAACAGTTCATCAATCAAGGACATCTTGGGGGCATTTAATTCAGGAATTTATTGCAAAACATTTTGTGTGGTTTTCGATACCTTTTAGTGCTTTGTTAGCATGGGTGTTTCACACGATGGAAGCTATTGGAGAAAATACAGAAAACCCATTTGAAGGCGGACCAAACGACGTGCCTATTACCAACATGAGTAGAGGTATTGAAATTGATATCAGACAACTTATTGACGACACAGATATTCCTGAACCTTATGTATGGAAGAATGATATTGTCATGTAAATTACAATTTGAACTATGCTAACCAAAAAAAGATACTCGGTCAAAGACATGGTGCTTTGGACTAGAGGTGAAACATTAATATATCTTTTATACGCAGGAATAATTACTATTCTTTATAAAGTATTTGGCTTTACATTTTTAAATGTACCATGGACACCTGTGGCACTAATTGGTACTGCTGTAGCTTTCCTTGTAGGTTTTCAAAATAACTCAGCTTATGGTCGTATTTGGGAGGCACGAATGATTTGGGGAGCTATTGTAAATACATCACGAACTTGGGGTATGAAAGTCCAGGATATGGTGTCAAATGAATATTGTGATGATTCAATTTCTGATGCAGAATTAAAGAAGCATAAAAAGACCTTGGTCTATAGACATATTGCCTGGATGACAGCATTACGCTATGCTATGCGTCAACGTAAAAGTTGGGAAACACAACATAAAGCTAAGACAAACCAGGAATGGCGAAATATGATTCATATTCCAGAAGAAGTCTCTACTCTCGAAGATAATCTGATGATGTATTTATCAGAAGAGGAAAGAAAATATGTCTTATCTAAAAGCAATAAGCAAACCGCGTTATTATACCTGCAATCAAAACATATTAGAGAATTAAAAGAAAAAGGTCTCATATGGGAATTCGCGTTTCTGGAGCTTGAAAATGTTTTAGAATCGCTTTTTACACATCAAGGAAAATCAGAACGTATAAAGAACTTTCCTTATCCAAGGCAATATGCAAGTTTAGGATTATACCTCACAAGAGTATTTACAATTCTATTACCTTTTGGATTAATTCCAGAATTTGCTGAAATAGGTGATACTATGGTAGATGATTTTTTCCTAGTCGGAAAGTATTTTATTTGGATAGCAATACCATTTTGTGCTACAGTATCATGGGCTTTTCATACTATGGAACGTTTGGCAAGGAGTGGAGAGAACCCATTTGAAGGTGGTCCAAACGATGTGCCTATATCTACTATTTCTCGCGGAATTGAGATTGATCTAAGGCAAATGTTAGATGAGGAACCAAATGAAATTCCTAGTCAATTCCCTGAAGAAAAAAATGTTCAGATGTAGCTGTTAATCTAGTTTATATTCTGAAAGTGGTTTCGTGAATTTCTCTGGATCAGCAGCTAAGTGATATCTTGGGTCGTCTACATCTTCGATGATAACTTCTTCAAATTTAGGGCTGGCTTTTCTGAGCAGTATTTTACAATCTTCACTAAGATGTTTTAGTTTGATAGATTTACCTTCAGCTTCATATTTGTTAACAATGTTAAAGATGGCTTCTAAAGCAGAATGGTCACTTACTCGAGATTCGACAAAATCTATTTCTACTTTATCTGGGTCATTTTTGGCATCAAATTTTGAATTAAAATTCTGAATAGAGCCAAAAAACAATGGCCCCCATATTTCATAAGTTTTTGTGCCGTTAGCTTGAATACGCTTACGTGCTCTAATCATTGTAGCATTTTTCCATGCAAAAACTAATGCGGAAATAATAACACCAGCAATAACAGCTACGGCTAAGTCTTTCCATACTGTTATAGCTGAAACAGCAATTAAAACTATGGCATCTGACAAAGGAATCTTTCTAATAATTCTAAAACTAGACCAGGCAAATGTTCCTATGACTACCATAAACATTACACCTACTAATGCAGCTATTGGTATTTGTTCAATTAATGGCGCACCAAATAATACAAAACAGAGTAATGCTATAGCAGCAACCGCACCAGATAAACGTCCTCTACCACCAGAATCTACATTGATTATAGATTGTCCAATCATAGCACAGCCGCCCATACCACCAAAAAGACCATTGAGCATATTTGCACCTCCTTGGGCTATACATTCTCTATTTCCATTGCCCCTGGTTTCGGTAATTTCATCAACCAGATTGAGTGTCATTAATGATTCAATAAGTCCTACAGCAGCTAATATAAACGCTGTGGAAATGATTAAATCCCAATGTCCAGAAAGCGTACCAAAGAAACCAAAAACTTGATCTTGGAATGTAGGTAGACCACCTTGTAGGCCTTCACCACCACCTTCTCTAATAAAGGATCCAACTGTACTCATTTCTATACTGCCAAAAATGGTTATACAAGCTACCACAATAATGGCAATTAATGCAGCAGGAATCTTCTTTGTTAATTTAGGTAAACCATACATAATACCCATGGTTAAACCAATGAAACCCATCATTTTCCAAAAAGTACCATTAGAAAACAAAGCCTCAAACCATTGAGAAGTATTGCTCCATATCGAAATATCTTTAGGTACAGCATTTGGAAATAAACCTAACTGAGATAAGAAAATTACTATGGCTAAACCATTAACAAATCCCATCATTACAGGATGAGGAATTAATCGTACAAACTTTCCAAGTTTAAAAACACCAGCTAAAATTTGAATACCGCCAACAAAAAGTAATGTAATAAACAGCCATTGTAAGCCTAAATTTTCAATAGGAGTATCTAATGCTAAACCAACTTCATTTCCTTTTTGAATAAGGTGTACCATAACAACAGCCATAGCGCCTGTTGCTCCAGAGATCATTCCTGGTCGACCACCAAATAAAGCAGTAACAATTCCCATCATAAAGGCACCATAAAGCCCAACTAATGGATCTACACCAGCAACAAATGCAAATGCAACAGCTTCTGGCACTAATGCTAAGGCAACTGTTAAACCCGAAAGAATATCATTCTTTGGGTTTTGTGTAAAGTTTTTTCTTGTAGTATGGCCTAATATCATAATATAAATCCTTAAAAGTCGGCAAAGATAGCGTATTTAGATTTATAGCCTAATAGAATGAATAATCTAAAAAAAGCACTAGATTATCTAGTGCTTATGTCTAATATAATATGTAGCTTCTTTTTATTTAGATGGAGGAAATTGCTCCATAGTTTTAGAAACAAACTCTTTAATACGTGCTTCTTTTTTATCTACGTTTTTAGTTACTAAATAACCTGTACCTGAGCCTTGCCAAATTAGTTCCTTCTTATCAGTATCAATTAAATCAATAAAAAGCATGCCTTCTGTTCGAGTAGAAACCTGGCTTCCACCCCAACCAAATCCAGGACCCCAGCCCCAGCCCCAGCCACCAACTCCCCATGCATTGTTGTATATATCAACACGTTGGTTAGATTTAGTAAAAATGCTCACGAGCATATCTGGGTTTTCTGATTTAGTCATACCTTTAGCCATAAGCTCAGCTTCTATTGCTCTCAAGATTCTCCGTTTATCAATATCGCTAATTTCTGCTTTATCAATACCAGGCTTAAAAAATGCAAAAGTCTTGTATTGGTCAAAGTTTGCCTCTCTGTCATAATCAGCCGCAACTCTTACAGAACTACAAGAAGAAAGAAGGATGGCAAACACTAAAATGGGCGTGAATTTAAGTAACTTCTTCATATTGTTTTTTTTTAAATTGTTTCTAATAAATCATCATCAACGTAATTTGGTAATGTTACTTTTAAATTAGGCTCAACTTCCATAGCGCGTTTTATAGCAAAAACCGCACCTTCATTTCTAGCCCAACTTCGTCTAGAAATACCATTATTCACATCCCAAAATAACATCTGTTTTAATCTGGTTGACGCTTCTTTAGTACCATCAAGAACCATGCCGAATCCACCATTAATTACCTCTCCCCATCCTACTCCACCTCCATTATGAATACTCACCCATGTGGCACCTCTAAAACTATCTCCAATAACATTGTGTATTGCCATATCTGCTGTGAATCTCGAACCATCATAAATATTACTGGTTTCTCTATATGGGGAGTCAGTACCGGAAACATCATGGTGGTCTCTTCCTAAAATGACATAGCCAATATCCCCATTTCTAATAGCGTTATTAAATGCCTCAGCAATTTTCATTCTTCCTTCAGCATCGGCATATAATATTCTGGCTTGAGAACCCACTACAAGTTTGTTTTCCTGCGCTCCTTTTATCCACTGAATATTGTCAGCCATTTGTTGTTGAATTTCCTGAGGTGAATTTTTCATTATATCTTCAAGTACATCACAAGCGATTTCATCAGTTTTAGCTAAATCTTCTGGCTTTCCTGAGGCACAAACCCAACGGAAAGGTCCAAAACCATAATCAAAACACATTGGGCCCATTATATCTTGTACATAGCTGGGATATTTAAATTCTCTTCCTAATTCTGGATTATCAGACATTACATCTGCACCAGCTCGAGAAGCTTCAAGTAAAAACGCATTTCCGTAATCAAAGAAATAAGTGCCTTTTGCTGTATGTTTATTTATGGCATCAGCATGTTGCCTTAAGCTTTCTTGAACTTTTACTTTGAACTTTTCTGGCTCATTTGCCATCATGTCGTTAGCTTGTTCAAATGATAACCCAACAGGATAATAACCTCCTGCCCATGGATTATGAAGAGAGGTTTGGTCACTTCCTAAATCAATACAAATATTAGCTTCATCAAATTTTTCCCAAACATCAACGACATTTCCTAAATACGCAATAGAAATAGTTTCTTTTTTAGCTTTTGCCTTGGTAACCCTTTTTACAAGTTCATTTAAATCTGTAATTTTTTCGTCAATCCAACCTTGATCTAATCTAACTTGAGTAATTTTTGGATTAACTTCTGCACATACTGTAATACATCCAGCAATATTACCAGCTTTAGGTTGTGCACCAGACATTCCACCTAGGCCAGAAGTAATAAATAAATTTCCTTTAGGCTCTTTTCCTATTTTTCTAAATCCATTTAATACAGTTATAGTGGTTCCGTGCACAATACCTTGAGGACCAATATACATATAGCTTCCTGCTGTCATCTGTCCATATTGAGTAACACCAAGCGCATTGAATTTTTCCCAATCATCTGGTTTAGAATAATTAGGAATCATCATGCCATTGGTTACAACTACTCTTGGTGCTTCTTTATGAGAAGGAAATAACCCCATAGGATGACCAGAGTACATTACCAAAGTTTGCTCATCATTCATTTCGGCCAAATACTTCATGGTTAATCTATACTGTGCCCAATTTGAAAATACACCTCCATTACCACCGTAAGTAATCAACTCATAAGGATGTTGTGCTACTGCATAATCTAAATTATTCTGAATCATTAGCATTATTGCTGCTGCTTGTTTAGACTTTGCGGGATATTCGTCTATTGGTCTTGCATACATTTTGTAGTCTGGTCTGAGACGATACATGTAAATACGACCATAAGCATCTAATTCATTTTTAAACTCTGGTAATAATTCTTTGTGATGCTTTTTATCAAAATAGCGTAAGGCATTTTTAAGCGCTAGTTTTTCTTCTTCGGGGGAGAGAATAGCTTTACGTTTTGGTGCATGATTTATTGATGAATTGTAAGGTTTTGGTTGAGGTAGAGTTTCAGGAATACCTTCTAATATCTGAGCTTTAAATGATAATTCAGTTACTTGCATTACTTTTTTCTTAATTTATCTTTACTAAATCCATATGGACAATGTCTACAACCGCTTTCACAACAATACCCTCTTTTTAAATGATATTGTTCTGTAAAACAGCGATAACCTTCAGGAGTTAAGTAGTAGTCTCCGTCTTCAATTGGGACGTATTTCTTCATATCTCACAAAGATAATGTAATTTGGTTTGATTTTTGAATTAAGGAAAGTGTGATATTGATTTCAAAATATATGGTGCCCAAGGGCTATTTAGGTCTAACAATTTTCCCTTTCATGTTTTTAAAGTATAAGAACCTAAGAGGAAATTCTGTTTTGATAAATCATGAAAAGATCCACTTAAGGCAACAATTAGAACTCTTAATTATACCTTTTTTTGTCATTTATGGTATTGAATTTTGTGTACGTTTAGCTCAATATAAAAATTGGCACATGGCATACAAAAACATTTCTTTTGAACGTGAGGCCTACAGCAATGAAAAAGATCTGGACTATATAAAATCCAGACCTTTGTATGTTTTTATAAATTATTTTAGAAGATAATTTTTTCAATTTTTTGTTTACCATCAACTAACCTTATTTTAATGAATAGTGATATTTCGCTAGACTGAATAGTGTTTATACTAAAACGATTAGAATTAACTGATTTATTATGGAAAAGAGTTCTTCCTAAAATGTCATAAACTTCGATAGCTTCAATGGTTTCAAAGTCAGATTTTATTATAATCTTTTCATTAGCTTCAAAAATTTGAATTCCATTTAACGTATCATAATCATCAATCCCTAATGTTGTATTAGTATATCTTAGAATAAATCTATCATTAATAATTTCCTCATCACTAAAAAATGAATATGGCGCGTTTTTTAAATCATGAATAACACCTGTTACTAAGTCTTCTAAATATACATCTTGTTCAGACTCCTCAAACAAACCTTGAAGCGTGTTTATAGCTATAGTTTGTAAACCAGACTCGGTAATATTTATCCCAATAGGGACTAGATCTGTATCTTGAAATGGGAGTTGACGACCTTGAATAAGGTAGGCATCATTATTAATCATTGAATACAGATTTAAACCACTACCCTGAGTATTTTTAGCATCAAACATTCTATCTTTTCCATTAGTGGCGCCATTTACATAAGCAATCAAAGTGGTATTGGTTTGCCCAGATGGACTTATATAATCTAACCAAATTCTATTATGGTTTTCAGTGTTATCATTAGACGGATTAGAACTTCTGTAAAACTGGTCATTACTATAGGCGCTGCTTCTCATAGAATTATTAAACGTTACTGTTTCATTTACCGAACCTGTATCTCTCATTAAAACAAAGAAGCCTTGACCAGAAGCAATATTACCATTAAAACCAGAAGGAGTTGAAGTACCACTAGAGTTATAAGCTATATAATCTGCAACATTATAATTATATACATAATCATCGTAAAATGGATCTGCTCCTATAGCTATATCTGTTCCATGAGTCCACAAATACACAAAACCATCAATGTGTGTATTAGCCGGAAGCGTTAAAAAATCTGTAGCTTCAATTGCTGAAGGATAAGGATTACCCACAAGATTCCAATTATCATCATCACTGGTTACAAGTAAATTATCACCACCAGGTATGGGTTGGTATGTATAATTCCCTCCCATGTATGCTCCTCTTTCAATCGGCTGAATTATAGTACCATTATTTGGAGTTCCAGAAAAAGTAGCTGTAAATACCGAAGGAGTAGCTGTATGGCCACTAGGTCCTCTCGCTATATAGCCCTTACCTATATCCATATTCCCCGAACTATAATTTTGCCACTCACCAAAAACCATATTACCAGGAGGTCCAATACCTTGAAATGTTGTTGGCATCCATTCATATAAATAAGCACCTGGCGTTGCTGGGGAAATACTTGTTATATCAAAAGTTGTTACAGGAGAAGACCAATAGACATAATCGTTCTGTCTTATGTTTGTATTTCGGTCCATTGTAAATAATCCACTAGCTCCAACAGAGTTAGCAATATCATCAATTTGTATTAAACTAGCACTATCTTGCATATCATATACACCACCATTTTCAATAGTAATTATATTAGTAATGGTCAAAGTAGAATTAGAATTTTGGGTCAATGTTGCCCCAGATTCAATAGTTAACGTATAACCCAAGCCATCCGTTGTACCATCAATTATCGGATCGTTACCACCAGTGTTGGGAATGATAACGCATTCTGTTGCAGTAGGCACACTATTAGGGTTCCAATTTGTTGCAATTGCCCAATCTGTATTTCCAGGAGTTCCATTCCAAATCTTACCAATAACAAAATCTGCTTGTGTTCTTATTGTTGGGCTCGATGCACATGCTGCCCAATAACTGTATACTCCAGGTGTATTTGTATTTGGCAGGCCAGAACCTGCAACACCTACAGGATCAAAGTTAGAGCCTGTAGCTATTGGTGTGCCTCCACTCGCACTTGTATACCATTCCATTGTACCAACGGTACCACTGATGATTGAGCCCACTCCCGAAATATTCCAAGTATATGGTGTAGATTGACTTGCAGAAAAAGCCAAAGTAGTTACAAGCGTATAGTCAACACCTGCAAGAAGATTTGCTGTAATAGCTGCATCCAAACCAGGACCAGAATCATCGTCCCCGGCAATCCAGGTACCAGTTGCACAAGATCCATATGTAAAAGGATCTAACGGATCATTTATAACTATATATCCCATAAAATCTGGTGGTAAAGTTGGGTCTATCTCAAAAACATAAACACCATCGGTATCAACTTGAAAATCAAAAGTATCATAGTTTCTATTATAGGTCGGATCAAATGCACAAGGATCTGTACTCACAATAAACCACGGAGGAGTATCTGCGTAAGGACCAGCAACATCTAAGTTTCCTGCAATAGTATTTGTTGTTGTTGAACCTGTGCATAATGCTGTAGCCGTTAGATCTTGTGAGGCATCACCAGGACAAATAGAGACGTCAGTTACTGTTGGCGGAGCGGTTAATGTCGTAAAAGATTCTGGGCCTATCCAAAAACCTGCACCGGCAACTCCACTGGCACAAATAGATCTCACCCAAACATAATACGTTGTATTCTCAGCTAGTCCTGTTAAATTAACTGTTGTAGTCGAATTATTTGTTGTTCCGGTTGGAGTTTGTGAATACCCCGGAGTACTATTATTAGTAGTAACAAAATATTCATAACCAACTCCAGGTATTGGACTTGGGGCTGTCCAACTAATTGTAGCTGTTGTTATAGTAATAGCATTAACTGTAATGTTGGATGGGTCACCTGTACATGTAATTGCTGGTACTGTAAGCGTATAGTCTTCGGTTTCGCCATCATCTATAGTTCCGCAAGAGTCAGGATCCGCATCAATATAATCTGCTCGTATACGCATTCTGTAGCTACCTGGAGTTATAGTTCCAGGAACTATAAAATCATCTGTAAGTCCAGTCGTAAAACCACCAGACGCATATACTTTTTCATTAGCATCATCAAAATCAAAATCATTATTCCAATCTACCCATATATTAAACCCATAGGTTAAAAACGTACCCGAGAAATCCACGGTAAAATCCACAATACCGCCTGCCAGTTGCTCTACAATTTCAGTAGCAGAATTATCTTGATAACCAGGAGGTGTAAACCCTGAGTTTAGGTTAGAAATGTCTGATCCAAAGCCAACATTCGTTGAAAAATCTTCAATATAATCTAAAGTGAAGTTTGATGTTGCATTACAGTAAGACGTATTTACATTAGTAACTAAACTCACATTATCTATAGCAATTGGAGGGTTATCCCCAGCGCTACCATCATTAGTCCACTCAAAAACCAGTCTTGCATTATTGCCTGCATAGCCCGTTGGCAATTGAAAAGTGCTACTGGTCCAAGTATATTGTTCGCCAAAAAACCCTCCGATCTGCACATTTCCCGAAGGTGCTGTTCCTGTCGCTGTTATTTGTGTACCATAAGTAGGAGTGAAAGTTTGTGGCACTACCCAAATTGTCATATAATCATAAGCAAAAAAACCAATTTCGCCATCCACAATCCAATCAAAATCTAAAGTAATGTTTGATTCCCCAACAGGAAAAGTAATGTCTTTATATAAGTGAGCAACTCTAGTAGCGGTATTAGTATAGGTATGAGGTGGAGGTGTAGCGTTTGCATTATTTGTTATATATGCAGCATTTGTACCACTAAACCCTATTGTTGCTCCAGTATCACATACCCATTGATTATCAGTAGCACTAACTGGATTATTTTCGCTCCAACCATTAGCTGCAAATGTAACACCATTCTCAAATCCACCATCACCAATTGGATCTATCACTGTAGTCTGAGAGGTCGTTGTAGTGAATGCGAAAATAAAAACTAAAAAAGGTAAAAATCTAGTCATAATCTATATTTTTGAACAAGAATAAAACCATGACAATCCTTATATATTTGCAGGAAGTCAAAAAAATAGATTATGCAGGGATTAAGGCTAAATGTATTAAAATTAATGTTAATTTAACTTTTTTTTTAAGAATTTGTTAAAAATTTAGTTTAAATGTTGAAAAATCAAGTTTTAAACAATATTCAAGTTGATAATCAGCTCTTTATGAAGCCAGAATATCTTAATCATCCTTTTATTTCAGGCAATAAATACCGAAAACTTAAGTACAACATAAAAGCTGCTATATCTCAAAAAAAGACAACCCTTTTAACTTTTGGCGGTGCTTATTCTAACCATATAGCAGCAACAGCTTATGCAGGTAAAATGCACAACCTTAAAACTATTGGTATAATTAGAGGTGAAGAATTAGAATCTAAGATCAATGCAAACCCAACCTTAATGTTTGCTAAACAATTTGGCATGCAATTACATTTTATAAGCAGAACAGCATATAGAAACAAGCAAGATTCTCAGTATATTGAACGCCTTATAACTAAATATGGTGATTTTTATTTACTTCCAGAGGGAGGTACGAATGCCTTAGCTGTAAAAGGTTGCGAAGAAATCCTTAATGACAGGGATGATAAGTTTGATTTTATTTGTTGCAGTGTTGGCACAGGTGGCACGATTTCTGGATTGATAAATGCGTCGCAACCTCATCAAAAAATATTTGGTTTTCCTGCGTTGAAGGGTGATTTTTTACAACAAGATATTCGTAAATTTGCAGCACAGGATAATTGGAAATTAATTACTGATTATCATTTTGGTGGTTATGGAAAAATAAATGAAGAACTTATTGCGTTTATCAATACCTTCAAAGCTAAGTATAACATTCCATTAGATCCTATTTACACAGGGAAGATGATGTATGGGATTTTTGACCTAATTGAGAAAGGGATTTTTCCAAAAAACTCAAAAATATTAGCAATCCATACGGGTGGTTTGCAAGGTATTGAAGGAATAAATTTAAAATTAAAACAAAAAGGGTTGCCTTTAATAAAATGAATTTAAAACTCAAATATATAATACTAGTATTTGTTGTATCTGTCTTTAGCTGTGGCCCAAAGAAAGGTATTGTACCCAAGAAAGAAAACGATAAAAACAAATCAGAAAAAACCGTTGTTAAAGACACTAAAAAAGTTAATTCTGAAAAGGTTGAGGAAACCACAACCAAGCCACCAACATCTACCGAAAGTTATATTGCTCAATATGCAGATATAGCAAAAGCTGAAATGCGAAAATCAAAAATCCCAGCTAGTATTACTTTAGCACAAGGTATATTAGAATCTGCTTCTGGCCGTGGACGCTTGGCAGTTAAGGCTAATAATCATTTCGGAATTAAATGCCATGGCTGGAAAGGAGCTAAAATCTATCATGACGATGACCGTAAACAAGAATGTTTCAGAAAATATAAAAAAGCCCAATCGTCTTACAAGGATCATTCCGATTTTTTAACAGGACGTAAACGCTATGCAAATCTTTTCAAATTAAAACCTAATGATTATAAAGGCTGGGCAAAAGGCTTACGGGCTGCTGGTTACGCAACTGACAGAAAGTATCCACAAAAGCTTATTAGTTTAATTGAGCGTTACAAATTATACAAATACGACAATGACGTTTTAGAAAATAATGACGTAGAAATAGTACGTGTTAATAGTGGGGTAATAAGATATATCATTGAGAAAGGTGACACCTTATATTCATTAGCCAAACGCTACAACACAACCGTTGAAGCTATTAAAACATTAAATAATCTTAGTTCTAACAACTTGGCTTTGGGTCAAGAAATCATGATTCCTAATTAACTTATGTTATACCAAAGAAGTAGTGCTTTATTCAAAGAAGCTCAAAATGTTATTCCCGGTGGAGTAAATTCGCCTGTAAGAGCTTTTAAAGCTGTAGGAGGGACACCCATTTTTGCAAAATCGGCACAAGGAGCTTATATCTATGATGAAGATGGTAATCGTTTTATTGATTATATCAATTCGTGGGGACCTATGTTGTTGGGCCATGCTTTTCCACCTGTTGTAGATGCGGTGATTAAAAAAACAAAACTTGGCACATCTTTTGGCATGCCAACAGCTCTAGAAACTGAAATTGCTGAATTAGCGGTTGCAATGGTTCCAAACATTGATAAGATCAGATTTGTGAATTCTGGCACTGAGGCCTGTATGAGCGCAATTAGGTTAGCCAGAGGTTATACAAAAAAAGATAAGATTATAAAATTTGCCGGTTGCTACCATGGACATAGTGATTCCTTTTTAATCGCTGCAGGTAGTGGAGCTGTAACTTTCGGAACACCTAATAGCCCTGGTGTTACCCAAGGTACAGCAAAAGACACATTATTGGCAAAGTATAATGATATAGAAAACGTTAAAGCACTTATTAAAGCCAATAAAAATGAAATTGCAGCCATTATAATTGAGCCTGTCGCTGGCAACATGGGATGTATTCCACCGACGGAAGGATTCCTAGAAGGATTAAGAACCATTTGTGACAGCAATGATATACTTTTAATTTTCGATGAAGTAATGACAGGTTTTAGATTAGCTAATGGCGGAGTACAAGAACTTAAAGGTATAAACGCAGATATTGTATGCTTTGGAAAAGTTGTTGGTGGAGGCCTGCCAGTAGGTGCTTTTGCAGCACGTAATGACATAATGAACCTTTTAGCACCACTTGGCCCTGTATATCAAGCAGGCACGCTTAGTGGAAACCCTTTAGCCATGTCCGCAGGACTTGCGATGCTAAAAGCTATTGACCAAGATAAGGGCTTAATGAATAGGCTAGAAGAAAAGACTAAGTACCTTCATAATGGAATTACAGAGGCTTTAAATAAAAATAACATCCCTCATACGATTAATAGAATAGGCTCTATGATTTCTGTTCATTTTTCTGACCAAGCTGTTGTGGATTTTGAAAGTGCCGCCAAGGGCAACAACGATACCTTTAAAAAATTCTTTCACGGCTTGCTTAATAAAGGAATTTATATTGCGCCAAGCGCTTTTGAAACCTGGTTCATCACTGATGCGCTTACCTATCAGGATTTAAATGAGACTATTGCAGCCGTTGAAGAGGTCGCCAAAAGTTTGTGACAAAAAAAGCCTCACTTAATTGTGAAGCTTTAAATATTTATAAAAAGTAATCTTACTATTCTTCGGCAAAAGTTCTGTAACGCTCATATTGCTCTTCAGTAAGAATGGTCTTCATTTGTCTCTCTAAATTACTTTTAGCTTTCATTACAGAGGCCTTACTTGCTGAACTCATTTTAACCTTAGTATATTCTTTAATTGCCAGGTAAACTCTATCTGTTTGTTCGCTGTTAAACTGTACAACTTTTTTTAAAGCTTCAGTTTTCTCTATAGCTTCTGCATTAACCTTTTCTGAGTTATTTTGAGCTGTAACAGATTGCATTCCTAATAGCATTGTAAAAGCAAACATGCATATTGTAATTATCTTTTTCATTGTGGTTTATTTAATTAATTTGGTCACTAAAATAACAATTTTATTTAAAAGATGTGCGCTTTTTTGGGGCTTTTTGTTTAGTGTTTTTTTGCTTTAGCTTTATTGCACTATAGTTCTTATACTGATCCTCAGTAAAAACTTCCTTGAGCTGATCATCCAATTTTTTAGAATATTTTTGTCTTTGTTTGACGGTTACTTTTCTAACTTCATTTTTATCAATTACTTCTTTAGATGTAACTTTTTGCTTCATCTTCTTCTTCATTTGTAATTCTTCATTAAAATGGCTAAGCATAATCGCATGAACTTTCTGTTGCTGTTCAGTATTTAAACCAAGTTGTTTTGTTAACTTTTTGGTTTCATTATCAGCTAGAGTTTCTGTTCGGTCTTTTTCTACAATCAACTTTTTTTCTTGTGCTACAATATTTAGTGTAAAAAAAGTAATAGCTATCAATAATAAATTTTTCATAATCATTGTTTTTTGATGTATTTAGTATGCTTTAAAAATACGCAATTTTAATTTCTAAATGTAAACCCTACGCAGATTTTATGAGTTTTTGCGTAGTTTCAAAGAGACTGGATTTCTCAAATTTATTTTTCAACCAAGCATAAAAGCTAATAACAAAAATATCTTCTTCATATACTGAAGACCACTCGAAAGTTGTTTTGAGTTGTGTTTCAATAGTTTTATTTTTAGTGATGTCTGGATTTTTATAAAGCTCTTCGGCATAACTTAGAAATGTAATGATTCTTTCTTGTCCGATATCTTTTAAATAAGAAGTATAACGACGTTTAAAACTCTTTAATCTCGAATACAATAAATCATCATCTTGCACTTCAATATAAAGCAGAATCTCTGCAAGGTTCTTTTTTATTACCCAATCCATTCCTGCTTTTTCTATATACCATTGATCTGTATGGTAAAGTTTAGACAAAACAGTTTTGGCTTTAAAAAAATCTTCTTTCTGAAAGTAGAACATCAAAAGCGATAAATGCAAATCTAGCAAGGCTTCTGTATCGTTGTGTTTTTTTTCTATCACATCTTTAACAATAGCAATAGCTTTCTCTTGACAGCTAATAAAATTGAGATTAAGAGCTTTAACTAAGGTCTTCTTTAGGATAAATTCCCTATGATATAAACCGTTTTTAAGCTCCATCAACTCCTCCATTTCTTTGATATAAGACAATGAAGCTTCAAACTTTTTGTTTCTAAAAAGCGTATTAGCTATAATATACACAATATGGATTTGATAGTATAATTGCTTGTTTGTTTCCTTTTTTGTTTTCAGAATAGCATAACTTTTTAAGACAAAATCTTCTATCTGAAAGTACCTGGTTGTCATTAATGCCGAAATATTAGCTATGGCCAAGATTTGATATAAGGACTTAAAAGAAAGGGATGAATTCAACTCAATATTAGATGTTTTTAAAAGCTTACTGAGTGTCATTTCAAAATTTATAATTTCACCTTTATAACTCACAGCATTTAATACCATTTTTAATTTCGCATAAACAATGTTTAATTGATCTTCGAGTTGATGTTTTTTTTGATTTTCCTTTTGTTTGGCAATAAGCGTTTCTAAATCTATTTTCGGATAACTTGAAGCATATTGAATTTTAGTATGGTAAATTTCATTTAGAATAGGAAATAGCAGATGCTCATCTGCCATACGTTCTGCTTTATCTAATATTTTATAGGCTATATCATAGTTTTTTTGGAGCAAATAAGTTCGCGAAGCTAAAATATACTTAATAATCTGCATGTCAATTGAATTTTCATCTTCTAGATTTTTATTCGCTGTAAATTCTATTAACGATTGAAACAATCGCTTTCTTAACGCGTGATATGCATTACTGCTTTTGGTGCCATAGAGTGTTCTTTTTATTGATTTAGAATCCAGATGCTTTTTTACCAATAACTTAAACAGCTGAATATTTTTGGTATCCTTACGTTTGTTCTTTTGCTCTAAAAATGCAATAAATTTTTGCTGTTCTCCTATACCAAATGTTTCAATTATTGATTTTAAAGCTATCATTATATCGTCATAAAATATTATTAAACTATAATAAATATAATAATATCATTGATTATAAATATTAATATATCGACAGTTTTTAAAAGAATTTAATTTTTAAATCATTGGTTTTAGCCAGAGATTTGTCTTGTAATCATTAAAACAAAACATTATGAATTATCAAACAACTGTATCCATAAAGGACGAAGAAAAATTAAAAGAAAAGAAGAAAAAAGCTAAAGTTTACAATCAAAAACCAACACCAGCGTTCATTGGAGCCTCATGGACAGCTTTATTAATTGGCATGGTATCTTATTGTATAGGGCTTTGGAATGCCTCCATGGAACTCAATGAAAAAGGCTATTACTTTACGGTTCTTCTTTTTGGTTTGTTTTCGGTTATTTCGGTACAGAAAGCCGTTAGAGATAAGCTAGAAGACATACAAGTTACCGAAATGTATTATGGCATTAGTTGGTTTACCTCAATAGCAGCAATTGTATTATTGGTTATTGGACTTTGGAATGCCGATTTAGAATTAAGTGAAAAGGGATTTTACGGCATGTCGTTTACACTGAGTCTCTTTGCTGCTATTGCTGTACAAAAAAACACTAGAGATGTGGCTTATATTGATAAAGAAATTGAAACTAAAGAAGGTTAAAGATTAGTTTTAATGATGGTTAGTTAGTAACCCAAAACCTCGCAGGTTGGTTTAGAGCTGCGAGGTTTTAAAAATGCATCTCACAATGAAAAATAAACTCACTAAATACTTAACAGATTTTTCTAAATTAAAACTTACGCGACCAATATCAGACAAAGTCCGTGTATTAGAAATATTAGGTGTTGTTATCACTGGAATCGGAAAATTTGTTTTTATGGATTACCTCAATTGGCGATTACCTTTTGTGATATTTACCATTTTAGCTTGGTCTATCTATGTGTTTTATCGTTATAAAAAAGACAAAAATGTTCTTATAGATTGGGGGTTTCGATTAGACAACTTTAAATTAGTTTTAAGATTAGTATTACCATTTGCTCTATTTTCTATAGCATCATTCTTTGTAATTGGTTACGCTCTGGGCAACATAAATCTAACCTGGCATATTTTGCCTTTAATAGTTACATATCCTATTTGGGGAAGTATTCAACAATTTTTAACCATTGGTTTATTAGCAGGTAACCTAAAGGATTTAAAACGCATAAAGCTTAGTAAGACCTTTATTATTCTTATTACAGCAGTGGTTTTTTCTATTGTCCATTATCCGTCTATTTGGTTAATGACTGGGACATTTATCTTAGCTCTATTCTATGGCTATGTTTACCTAAAAGCCAAAAACATATATATTCTTGGGTTGTTTCATGGTTGGTTAGGAGCTGTTTTTTATTACACAGTTGTAAACCAAGATCCTTTTGCTGATGTATTTTTAAAATATTTTTAATTTAAAGCATAAATAATCTCTAAATTGAAAACTCATAATTTTTAGTATTGCATTACACCAAAAAAAACATTTTTAGAGGCGCACTTATTTATAGTGCTGGTGATACTATTGCTGCGCTTTTGCTTAATGAGTTTTCCTGGTCGCGTTTATTAGGAATGATTGCCGTTGGCGCAACTGTTTATGCTTTTGAAATTCCGAATTATTTTGATTGGATTGTAAAACAAACCCAAAACTTAAAAGGGATAAAAGCTACTTTGAGTAAAACAGCATTAGCAATGTTATACTTTAATCCATTATGGATTGCCAGGCACTTACTATTAATAAAATTGTTTTCTGGTCAGTTTGAGTCTATAGGTTGGAATTTATTAGAAATTGCATTTTGGTCGTTTTTAGCAAATATCTTAATCTCATTTATTGCCAATTATATTATTCAAAACAACATTCATCTAAAATGGCGCTTTATAGCAAGTGCTGTTTTTTCTGCTTTGATGGCAATTTATTATGCACTAAGCGAGACTATTTTCAGCTAAATCTTTCACAGTTATTCGCTTGTGGTTTTCAATTCCATAATGCTGTATTGTCTCATCATATAAAGATGTTCTAACCACAAGTATTAAGTGTTGCTTAGTATTATTTATAAATTTTGGAATAAGGAGTGTAGCAGGATCATGCAATCCTTGATTTTTTAACTCGAGTTTCCCTAGCTCATCGATTACAAGAAACATCTTTGCTGGCGCCATAAGCATTAGCATTAAAAATTCATTGGCTCTTTTAAACGAAGATTTCAAAAAATGAAAAGATCCAATAGTTATAGTATCTTCAGATTCAGATTCAACCTCGAGTTCAAACTGTTGTTTTGACTTTATGTTTAGAAAAAAACGTTTCCCATTTTCTCCATCAGGACAGAGTAAACCATCAACATCATTTCGTCCTTCAACCCAATTTAAAAGTGCTGTTGTTTTTCCTGAACGTATATCACCAGACAGAATATAAATCACTTTGAATGCACTTTAAAATGAATACAATTAGAAATACTATTTGCCATAAAATACTTAAACCTTTTATACCCTTTTAGATGCTTTGTTTTTTTCCATGTATAAGATAGAATCTTCCTAAAATACGGAAACAAACCCATAGTACTTGAGATATCGGCTTTGTATTGCGATTCTTTTTTACTTAAATAATTCCGCATCAACTTCAATATAAAAGGCCCTAATATTAAATACCAAAGCATCAGGATTAAAAAGCTTCTTAACAAGATATAAATCCCTTTTTGCCATTCGAATAGATGTCCTCCAAAAAATGAAAATGCCAAAACGATTATCGCAATAGTAATCAACCACATCCAAATCACTTTGGTTTTGAAACCCATTTTCTTCTTGCCACTTTCAGAAGTATCTACGACACTCTCAAGGTAAAAATCCGCTTCCTGTTTTTCAGAAATAATTTTAATAATCTCTTTAATGAAAATACCAACAAGCAAGCCACAAACACCATAAACAATTAAGTAAAGGCAAATTAAAAATGTAGCTGTTGATGTTTCTGAAATAAAATTCAATTTTTTCTGAACCCAAAGACCATATAAGTTAATTGCCTCCCATAACTCAGTTCCATAAACAATAGTTAATATCAACAACTTTTGCAGTGCAGATTCTAAAAATGTTACTATTCCCAAAACAATAACAGTTGCACTTTTCCAAGAAAACTTTGATAATAATAATGCTCCAAAGATTGCTTGAAAACTAACAGCCACATAAGCACCAAAAGGCGAATATGGACTTACAGCCATTTTTATAATGAGTACCACAACCAAAGCTTTGAGGATCGCCTGCCATTTATGCTCTGCATAATAGGCAATCAAGCTAATTAATAAGATGGCTATACCTCCTACAACCAGTCCTGTAAAAGGTGTATTAAATACATGCAAAAATCCGCCAAGACCAGATTCATTTAAAGCCCAAAGCGCAGTAAGTCTATCAATAATATGTTTATTATTCTTCATGTTACTACCTGAGAAAACGGGAATCTCTTTATGGTTCATTATATTTCATCTTTCAAAACACACTTCGGCTACGCTCAGTGTGACATTTCCTGTGTTACTCTTTGGTAATGCACTTGAAGTAATTGAGCAACAACACTAATGGCAATTTCTTTCGGTGTATCACCACCTATGGGTAATCCTATTGGGCAAACAACATTTTTTATCCCATCTTTTATATTCATTTCCTTAATGAGCATATTGTTGAAACGTACTTTTTTGGTTTTACTCCCAATCAATCCTAAATATTTAGTTTCATTTTCTAAAGCCATCGCTATAATATCAAAATCAATAGCATGATTATGTGTTAACACCAAAACGTAACAATTCTTTCCCCAACTTACAGCATCCTTAAAGGTTTTAAAATCATTTTCTTTTACCTGACATTGTTCTATACTTTCATGGATATCAAATTTAGTAAACCAATTAGGTCTGGAATCTATGAGTTTTACTTTAAAAGGTGTATCTATTAAAAGTTTAGCAATCTCGGTTCCGATATGTCCAGCTCCAAACAAAAATAATTCAGGTGATTGGTTCATAGGTTCTATAATAAATTCAACTTTTCCACCGCAACATTGTGCAAAATCTGGCCCTAAAGTATAAGATGATTCAATAATTCTGTTTTCTTTTAAAGCTATAATTGCTTCGTCAATGGCTTTATACTCTAATTTCCCACCTCCAATAGTACCATAAATAGATTTACTTTCTGTCACAATCATACGAGAAGATACTACACAAGGTGTAGAACCATGACATTTAGTAACAGTAACCAAAGCAATGGGTTGTCGCTTCTCTTTAAATTCTGATAAAAGTTCTACCCAGTTTTTCATACTGATTAAAAAAGTGCATTTAAATGTAAGACTTTTTGCGTGAAAAAAAATTCAGTTTTTCTGTAATCTTTAAGAATTAACTTCGACAAAAAGTCTTATCTTGATTTTTCGTATTAAAAATTTAGAAACTAAAAAAATGTCAAAAACATATTACGATCCGGCTGACTTAAGAAAGTTTGGAAAAATAACAGAATGGAGTGAGGAATTAGGGAATAAATTCTTTGAATATTATGGAAAAGTTTTTGAAGAAGGAGCATTATCTGCTCGCGAAAAATCTTTAATTGCATTAGCCGTTGCCCACACCGAACAATGTCCTTATTGTATCGATGCCTATACTAAAGATGGTCTTCAACGTGGTGTAACCAAAGAAGAAATGATGGAAGCCATACATGTTGGTGCAGCTATAAAAAGTGGCGCTACTTTGGTACATGGTGTACAAATGATGAATAAGGTTAATAAATTAGATGGTTAAGCAAATGTCAGAACAACAATTTGAAAATATCCTCGCGGAAAACGAAAGTTTAAATAATCTGATAACCAATCAGAAGATAAATACATTTACAAAACTCCCTAAGAAATCAGATTTTGACAGTGCATTTATTGATTGGCTAAGCCCTAAATTTTACAATAGTTTCACAAGCATATATAATGCCCAGATTAATGCTAAAAATAAATCAGGCCTAATAAGTATTATCAGATCTGAGTGGCTTTGCAATGAGGAAACTGAACATAAAATTTATGATTTTTTAAAACCTCATATAGAGAAAACTATTCAGCAAAGTGAAAACTTGAAGTTAAAGTTTAATAACACCAAAGACACTGAAGAATTGGTGAAATTAACCAATGAAATAGATGAAGACATAATTAATTATGTTAACAAGGTACTCTTTACAAAAAAGAATGAATCCATTCGGGTTTTTAAAGAAAAGCTAACTACTGATTCCATTGAAATATGTCAGATTTTACGTGAAAAACGCATGTCTAAAGATGTAAAGAATATACTCATTAGTTCTATTACAGAGAGTTTTAACAATATCAGTTTAGAAAAATCACAATCAGAATCTTTAAATGTACACCTATCAAAAGCTAAATCTTCTATGACAATTTCGGTGATTATCGGAGTTATTTTGGCTTTGTTTGCAGTGATACGATTAATAATGAGATTATCTTAATAAAATAATGGCTACAAAATCTTTAAAAAAACGCGATAGCGATTTAGCAAATAGTAATAGGCAACTCGAAATTTTATCTAATGGTATTTTTCAGAATGGTGAGCTCCCTACGTTTAAAAACAAAATTGCTGAAACCAATCAGTTTCCATTAAAAGCCAAAAAACTTGAAATACTTCAAATCAATGTAGGTTACATGTGCAATCAAGTTTGTGATCATTGCCATGTAGATGCAGGTCCTGACCGAAAGGAGATTATGACTAGAGAAACCATGCGACAATGTCTCGAAGTCATAAAAAATACGGGAGCACATACTCTGGATTTAACAGGTGGTGCACCAGAGATGAACCCAGACTTTAGATGGTTTGTTGAAGAAGCTGCTAAAGCTGGTATTAAAGATTTTATAGTACGCTCAAACCTTACTATTATACGTGCAAATAAAAAATATTACGACTTACCAGAATTCTTTAAAAAGCACAATGTCCATGTAGTAAGCTCTATGCCTCACTGGACACGTGGGAAAACAGATAAACAACGTGGTGATGGTGTTTTCGACAAATCTATCAAGGCACTTCAAGAGTTAAATGCCATAGGCTATGGTATGCCAGATAGTGATCTAAGACTAGATTTGGTCTATAATCCTTCTGGTGCATTTTTACCAGGAGATCAAATGTCTATGGAAAAAGACTTCAAGAAAGCTTTGATGGAAGATTTCGGCATTCAATTTCATAATCTATTTGCAATTACCAATTTACCTATTAGTAGATTCTTAGATTATTTGATTGCCTCAGAAAATTATGAAGATTACATGTATCAGTTAGTCGAGGCTTATAACCCAGCTGCTGTTGCTAATGTAATGTGTACAAATACGCTTTCCGTAAGTTGGGATGGCTACTTATTTGACTGTGATTTTAATCAGATGTTAGAATTGCCCGTAAACAGTAAAATAAAGCACATTTCAGAATATAATGAAGAACTACTTGAGGGTAGAAACATTGTAATCTCACAACATTGTTATGGCTGCACTGCAGGTGCAGGAAGTAGTTGTCAAGGTGTTGTCGCTTAATCCAGTACCCACGAACACAGTAATCTTACTAAGATATGAAATACAAAGTTTTATACACATTATTGTTTTTTACTGCGTTTGGATTCGCACAAGAAACACTTTCAGAATTACTGAAAAAATATAATTCTGAAAGTATTCCATACATTTCGGTACACGAATTGGCAATGCCAAAAACAAAGGCTATTCTATTAGATGCCAGAGAGGATTTAGAATATAAAACCAGTCACTTAAAAGATGCCATACATATTGGTTATGACAACTTTGACATTAGTTTAGTTACGAAAAAAATCAAAGATAAATCTTTAAAAATAGTTGTGTACTGCTCATTAGGCATCCGATCAGAAGATATCGCTGAACAGCTTAAAGAAGAAGGCTATACTAATGTTTTTAATCTATTTGGCGGTATTTTTGAATGGAAAAATAATGACTATAAAGTTTACAATGAAAAGGGGGAAACGGCAGATATCCATGCGTTTTCTAAGGCATGGTCTAAGTGGTTAGTTAAAGGGAATAAGGTATATTCTAAAGACAAAAAAGAGAATGACTAAGAAGGCTTTAATTGTTTTTGCAAGGAATCCCGAACTGGGCAAATGCAAAACGCGTTTAGCTAGAGTTATTGGAGATGTCAATGCCTTAGAAGTGTATAAGTATCTTATAAATCACACAGCATCAATTGCCCAAAAAGTGAATTGCGACCCTTATGTTTTCTACTCTGAAAACATTACCAAAAATGATTCTTGGAATGATTTACACTTCAATAAAAAACTTCAACATGGTAATGACCTTGGCGAACGCATGAAAAATGCTTTTGAAGCATTATTCAAAAAGGGCTACGAAAAAGTTGTCATTATAGGAAGCGATTTATTAGATCTAAATGAAACTATAATCGAAAATGCTTTTAAAGCCTTAGATAATAATGACATTGCTATAGGACCAGCGGAAGATGGCGGCTATTATCTTTTAGGAATGAAAACGCTTTATCCAACCGTTTTTAATATTGAAAATTGGGGAACAGAAACCGTATACGAACAAACTCTATCAAAATTAATTCACAATAGTGTGTATGTTTTAGAAATGCTTAACGACATAGATACCATTGAAGACCTAAAACCATACAAGGTTTTCAAGAAATATTTCTAAAAAATGCATTATTATGAAAAGAAAACTACTTTTAGTAACAATACTAATTGCTACAACAAACCAATTTATTAATTCTCAATGTGAACGTTCGGGTTCATTTATACAAAGTGATCCTCAATACAGTATTAGTGGAGATGCAAAAATCACATTTACGACTTCTGGTGATAAAGATGTGGTTTTTGAGCCCAATTTTGCAACAGTACAAGGTGCCGACTTAAGAGTGTACCTTTCAAAGACTGACGACATCGTAGCAGCCGGATCTGATGCCATACAAATATCTGGTCAATTAGAAAATGATGCTGGTGGCTTTGGCGGACCAGGTACATCACCTATAACAGGTATGATGACATTCTCTATCCCATCAAATACCGAACTTGATGACTTTGATTTTATTGTTATACAATGTATTTCAATTAACGAAAGATGGGGACATGTAGCTTTAGGCTCAAATACTGGTGTAGATTGCTCAAGCTTAAGTATTGACGAAAACAACCTGGAAACCTCAGTAAGGTTTTACCCAAACCCAGCTAAAGAAAATCTTATTATGGCAAACAACAACCTGTTAAACATGAATATTAAAGTTTTTGATGTTTTAGGTAAAGAAGTTTTATTTTTAAAAAACGAAGGTGTAAGGAATCAAAATATTAGTTTATCTTCATTAAAAACTGGTGTATATTTGGTGCAAATAACAGCCGATAACCAAACCATTACAAAACGGCTGGTTAAACAATAATTGATGATTAAATTTATAACTGAAAGCACAGAATATTTACAAGCAAAGGGTTTTGATAAGCCTGAAGTTGGTATCATCTTAGGCACAGGATTAGGGCAACTAATCAATGAAATTGAAATTTTAGCTGAAGCTAGCTATAATCATATACCCAACTTCCCTACTGCAACTGTGGAGTTTCATAAAGGCAAATTGATTTACGGAAATTTAGGAGGAAAAAAAGTTGTTGTTATGCAAGGGCGTTTTCATGTATACGAAGGGTATACGCTTCAAGATGTAACGTTTCCTGTACGAATTATGGAAAGACTCGGGATTAAAACCTTATTAGTCTCTAATGCAGCTGGTGCAATTAATTTAAACTTTAAAAAAGGAGAATTAATGCTTATTGACGATCACATCAATCTTCAAGGAAGTTCTCCATTAGCTTTTAAAGGTGTATCAGAATTAGGAGAACGCTTTGCAGATATGAGCGCCCCTTATGATTTAGAGATTAATTCGAAATTTGAAACTATTGCCAAAGCAAACAACATTACCTTACATAAAGGTGTTTATGCTTCAGTTGTTGGGCCTCAGTTAGAAACCAGAGCAGAATATAGAATGCTTAAAGTTATAGGCTCTGATGCCGTTGGTATGAGTACGGTTCCAGAAATTATAGTTGCTAATCATTTAGGATTAAAAGCTGCTGCAGTGTCAGTTTTAACAGATGAGTGCGACCCAGATAATCTAAAGCCTGTTAACATTGCTGAAATTATTGCAATGGCCGCAAAAGCAGAACCTAATATGATAACTCTATTCAAAGAATTGATTAAAACACTTTAATATATGAGCTATTTAGAAGCTACAAACGATTTATATAAAGAAGCAGCATTAACTCCTGATGTCGGATTATGCTGCACCACAAATCCAATATGGGAATTACCTGGCTTAAAGATTCCACGAATTATGCAAGAGATGAACTATGGATGTGGTTCTACTGTGCATGCTCGTGATTTGACAAATAATCCTAAGATGCTTTATGTAGGTGTTGGAGGCGGCATGGAATTGCTCCAATTCTCTTATTTCAATCGACAAAAAGGTGGAGTTATTGGTGTTGATGTTGTCGATGAAATGTTAGAAGCATCTCGCAAAAACTTTAAAGAAGCTGAAGCGCAAAATGATTGGTTTAAATCAGAATTTGTAGAGCTTAAAAAAGGGGATGCGATGAATCTTCCTGTTGAAGATAGCAGCATAGATGTTGCTGCCCAGAACTGCTTGTTTAATATTTTTAAAGCTGATGATTTAAAGAAAGCTATTGCAGAAATGTATCGTGTTTTAAAACCACATGGTCGTTTGGTAATGAGCGATCCTACTTGCGAGCAACCTATGAACGACGAACTACGTAACGATGATAGATTACGTGCACTTTGCTTAAGCGGCAGCTTACCTATTGCTGAATATGTAAAAGCATTAACTGATGCTGGATTTGGCACTATTGAGATTAGAGCCCGTAAACCTTATAGAATTCTTGATCCAAAACACTACAATACAGATGAATTGATTTATATAGAATCAATTGAAGTTGCTGCTATTAAAGACCCAATGCCAGAAGATGGTCCTTGTATTTTTACTGGTAAAGCTGCTATCTATTTTGGCGATGAAGATTATTTAGACGATAAAAAAGGCCATATCTTATTAAAGAATCAACCATTAGCTGTTTGCGATAAAACTGCAGGTGCATTAGCAAGTTTAGGTAGAGATGATATATTTATTAGTGAATCTACATATCATTATGATGGTGGAGGCTGTTGTTAATATAAAGAACATTAATTTTTGTAAATTAACCTTTTAGCTGTTTGCTAAAAGGTTTCTTTTTAATATGAAAAAATATATAGACATTATAAAAAACTCATATTCTAGTTATTGGAATTATCTTAAGTACGAACTTATTGATCTTAATCATTGGAATAACTTTTTTTATGGCCTCATAGCAATTTCCTTTTTAGTCTGGATTTTAGAAATTGCTTTTCCATGGAGAAAACAACAAGCATTATTTAGAAAAGATTTTTGGCTAGATATATTTTACATGTTCTTCAATTTTTTTCTGTTAAATCTTATTGTTTTAATTGCACTTTCTAACACTGCTGCAGAATTTTTAAATGATGTACTTAGCAGAGTTGATCTTTCACTTTCGAGTTTTCAGTTATTTGATTCAACAGATTTACCTAAATGGTTAGGCTTATTGATTTTCTTCTTAGTCAATGATTTTGTACAATGGAATACTCATAGACTTTTGCACCGTGTGCCATTTTTGTGGAACTTTCACAAAGTACATCACTCAGTGAAGGAAATGGGGTTTGCTGCACATTTGCGTTACCACTGGATGGAACCTGTAATTTATAATTCCATAAGATATATTCCTTTAGCAATTATTGCAAATTACAGCTCACAAGATGTAGCTATAATATACTTCTTCGCTATAGCCATAGGTCATCTCAACCACGCTAACTTGGGTTGGGACTACGGCTATTTAAAATATATCTTCAATAATCCTAAAATGCATATTTGGCATCATGCAAAAGGTTTGCCAGAACATGTAAGGTATGGTGTTAATTTTGGACTAACGTTAAGTCTCTGGGACTATCTCTTTAAAACCAATTTTATACCCTATGATGGTAGAGATATTGAATTAGGTTTTGAAGGTGATGAAACATTTCCAAAGGATTTTGTAAGCCAGGAATTATACCCTTTAAAAAAATGAAGTTAGTCCTCATATTTATTTTAACCTTTTTCGCATCCTCTTGTTGCGGAACAAAACATGTTGTTGAAACCCAGACACAAACCACTAAGGACATTGCTATTGTTTCTGAAGCTCCTGTTACAGTTAAAACTACCAAAGAACATGAAGTAGAAGACTATATTAAAGCATTAAAGGAAAAGGATTCAACGGTTAAAATAATTTCTGTTGATTCATCAAAAATATTGTATAGCAAAAAAGAAACAACAGTTAATATGCCTCCACTCATAGCTGAAAGGGTAAAAAAAGATTCTAATGTTAAAAGCAAACTTAGATTTGACCATTCAAGATGGGATTTTTTACTAAAAGGATACGTTACTGATGAAGGGAAGGTAGATTATAAGAAATTTAAGAAAAATCATTCAGCGCTACTCAATTATATTAATGAATTACAAGGTGACTTTTTAGATATTGAAGCATCAACAAAAGAGGACAAATTAGTCTACTGGATAAATGCCTACAACGCTTTGACTGTAGATCTAATCATCAGAAATCACCCTTTAAAAAGCATCAAAGAGATTAAAGACCCATGGGATCAACGTCTTTGGAAATTTGGCGACAAGTGGCTGAATCTTAATGATATTGAACACAAAATCCTAAGAAAAATGAATGAGCCTCGTATTCATTTTGCTATAGTTTGTGCTTCAGCATCTTGTCCTAAACTTCAAAATAAGGCTTATACAGTATCTCATTTAGATGAGCAATTGACTGATGCCACTAAAGAATTTTTATCAGATTCTTCAAAAAATGAGCTTTCAAAAGATAGAATTAAACTATCTAAGATATTTAAATGGTTTGCTAAAGACTTTAAGCAAAATGGATCGTTAATCGATTTTCTTAATCAATATACTGATGTAACAATTTCCAACAATGCAAAAAGAAGTTTTAAAGATTATAGTTGGGAATTAAACGACTAAAACTGAGGTTAGAGATTTCTCGTAATTAGATATATGATAAGTATAATAATTCCTGTTTTAAATGAGTCAAAAACGATCAAAGACTTACTCTTTCACCTCATTGATAATGCTTCTCTAAATACAATTTCTGAAATTATTGTAGTAGACGGAGGGAGTACTGATGGCACTCAAAACGTTGTGAAATCTTTAGACCTAAATATTATTTTATTAGATTCTAAAAAAGGGAGGGCAAAGCAAATGAATCTAGGTGCTCTAAAAGCAAAAGGAGATATTTTTTATTTTCTCCATGCAGATTCTTTTCCTCCAAACAGATATGACAAATATATCTTAGATGAAGTAAAAAAGGGGAATAATGCTGGTTGTTTTAGAATGCAATTTGAAAGTATGCATTGGTGGTTACGTTTGGCCAGTTGGCTCACCCAATTTTCCTGGCGTGCTTGTAGAGGTGGTGATCAAAGTCAGTTTATAACACGTACGCTTTTTGAAGATATAGGTGGTTATGATGAAGATTATATTATTTACGAAGACAACATTTTAATTAACGAACTCTATTCTAGAAAAGAGTTTGTAGTTATCAATAAAAAAATAAGAACCTCAGCCAGACTATACAAAAAAGTGGGTATATGGAAACTGCAATATCATTTCTGGACAATCTACGTAAAACGATGGTTAGGAGCATCCGCGGATGAAATGTTAGCTTACTATGAGAAGCATATTAATTAAAACAAAAAAGACTGCCCTTACAGACAGTCTTCTTAATATTCTTTAGTGATATATTATCACTATTGTAATTTAGTCATTCGTATTTCTACAATTCCAACTTCATTAAAAGACTCAAAAGAGTCTATATAATTTTCAACTATTCTTAATTCTGTACCATTAAAACGGGTAACATCATTAATTTCGTCACTATCAAAAATAATTGTTCTACTTTCAGTATTAACAGAGTAAGTACCCGAATCATCTATCGATACTATTTCTGATTCAGTTTCTGGTGATTGTCCTGTAATAGTTACCGTTGAAGTTTCTCTAAAGTTGCCAGATGTCGTATAAGTACCATTAGCATTAAAAACGAAGATCGCATTTGTAAACGTATCCCCTTCTCTTTCTTCTGTCTCTGTAACAACAGTACTACCATCGGTTGCAGTAACCGAGGTTTCAGAAGAACCTCTAAGGAAAGTCACTTCGTAAGTACCTACAAGATTTTCAATTGTTAATTCAACAGAATTTGATCCACCACCATCATCATCACTACTACAAGCAGAAAAAGATACCAGTATAATAATAAGTAAAAAAGATTTTAATAATTTCATAATAAATAATTTGTAATTGCTGGCTAATATATAAATAAAACACGTTTTTCAGCTTCTATTTGAAAGAAAAAAATTACAAAGTAATTATTTATTCCTGCCTATTTCATTAGGGTATAAAATAGGTAAGGTATTACTTTGATAAACTTCTTTACTATCTATATCTATTGCAGATAATTTCCCGGTAAATGCAGCTCCTGTATCTACATTCCAAACATTTATAGCATGCATGGGTTTATATTTGTGATAGTAGAGTGTTGGTGTATGACCAATATATATTTCGCTATAATGTTTTAGGCGATTTGGGTATAATTCTGAGTGTTTTTTAATACGCTTATCCATAGTCAATGCCATTTCCCAAAGCGTTCTATCAAAATAGAAAGCTTCAATATTGTATTCTTTCTCTACTCCATGCATCGCTGTAAAACCTGCATGTACAAATAAGCGTTTTTGATTATCAATATGATACATATCCATAGCCTCAAAGAAGTTAAGATGCATTTTCTTCTCTTCTTCCGAAAATCCTGTATAACTTTCTATAGTTTCTTTTCCTCCATGTTGAAACCACACATCATTTACAATTCCTGATGCCAACCATTGTTCACACCATGCATCATGATTACCTTTTATAAAAATACATTTATTGGTTTTAGATAAGTCTATTAAATAGCGAATAACTTGGGCAGACTCACTCCAACCATCTACATAATCTCCTAAAAAAATGAGTTGATCGTCTTCTGTTACCTTGGCTTCATCTAAAACTTGTACTAAAGCTTTTAAACCTCCATGAATATCTCCTACAGCTAGTGTTCGCATCTAATAATTGATTTATACAAAACTAGTTTATATAAAAGAATATAAGTAATATTTAGATTTTATTAGTATTAAAAATACTGCCCGATACCAAAAACTAGCCCTTGGGTAGAATCTGGTGTAATGCCAATACCATAGTCAATTCTAAAAATAGCATTGAAGATTTTTTTATGAATAAATCGCAATCCAAAACCAGGATACACACGAATGTTTTGCGAGTCTGTGAAATCGCCTAAATCACCACCTGGATTTCGCCAACTCCCAGCATCTATAAAAGCATTGCTTTGAAGCGTAAACCAACCTTTTTCATATATTGTGTGCCTATATTCTGTATTTAGAACTATTGCAGCTGTACCCCGATCAATAAGATTACCTACTCCTCTAATATTTAGGTTATTATCAACAGCGAATGGTGCAAAGGGTGTATCATCATTTGTTGCAAATCCAAGTCGTAATCTATTGGCCCAATTTCCTTTTTTTCCAAAACGCATAAAGTATTGAAAGTCATTCCAGCCAATTAAAAAGTCAGGTAACATATTATCATCTGTAGAATGCACATATTGAAAATTGAAAATGCTCCGAAACCCTTCAACATATTGATAGTCGTAATTAAGGTTATTATACTCATAGATGAGTTTGTACAACATTTTATCTACAACCAGTGCTTGTGGTACATTTGGATTGGTAGCGCCAGACTTGTACTCATAATCTTCTGTAAAAAAATTAACACCAAATTCTAATCTATTAGTGAAGTTGATCTGATATAATCCTAAAACCTCAAAAGATTCATTATTATAACGATAGTCTGCAGTAGTATTGTCAAAAAAAACGGGTTCTTGCGTTGTTAAATTTTGAAAGTTAACAGCCAATCCTAACTTCCTTGAAAACAGAAAAGGAGCTCTAAAATTGATTGCATAAGAATCGTATATATCCTTTTGATAAAAACCACCAAAGGTGATATTCTGTCCGAATAGATTAAACTCATACAAACCTAAACGGTATGCAAACTCATCGTCATTTGTTGTATAAACATTAGCTGAAGGTATAATAGTAAAGTTCTCTTCAATATTATAAAACACATTGTATTCACCTGATTCTTCTGCCGGAAACACTTGATAATAAGCATGGGCAATCGATGGTAATCGTTTCAATAATCTAATATCTTCTTCAATTAGTGAAGAGTCTAAAACAACTCCTGATTTTATAAACGCTATTTTCTTTACAAAAGATGACTTTAGCTTTTTATTACCCTGCACTTTTAGATCAGCGACTTTATACTCCTGGGCATTAGCTAAGGATACTAATAGGATTAATAAGATTGAAAGGTGTTTCATGATATGGTTATTACTACACTTTGTCGCTAACCTTACATAACCTTACTAATTTTTCAATTTTATTCTTCTGATTTGTAGTACGTTCTGATGATTTCCTCTACGGGCTTATTCTGAGGTGTAAACATAGGATTATCTTTTCCACCTACCTCATCATATTTTATAAACCATTTCCAGATAAAGCCTCCTGCAAACCATTCTTCTTTCCAAAAGGTTTCATAAAGTGCTTTTGTGGTATTGACCTGGGCTTCTAAATTTACATTCGTCATTGTATGGTCTGAAACCCAAGGTTCTTTCCCAGCATAATCCACACTTCTATAGCCATATTCTGTAAATAAAGCAGGCTTATTATGTTTGTCTGACAAGGATTTAATTGCTAATTTATGAGCTTTCCAACCCTCAATACATTTTTGATAGGTAGGAGTTTGCTCTTCACTTACTGGAAAATAAGCATCTACTCCAATATAGTCTAACTGATTCCAAAATGGGGTTCTTTTAAACTCGTCCCAATTTGCGGCATAGGTAAGCTTGCCTTTATAAATTGTTTTAATTTCTTTTATTAAACCAGACCAATATTCTGGTCTATGCTTTACAAATAATTCCAGTTCGGTACCAATACACAAAATTTCGGCATTAACTTCTTCTGCAAGCTCAGTATATTCTATAATAAAACGTGTATATGAGTCTTCTAATGTTTTCCAATCTTCTTCAGTTTTCATTTTAATTAAGCCTGTAAACTCACCTCGCCAAACCCAAATCTGTGGTTTTATCATTATCTTAATACTCTTTTTACGAAGCTCCTCTATATATTGTTTTGCACCTGCTCTGGTTTCACCAAACCATTGACGTTCTGTATTATGAATTATATCTGGGTGCTCTAGATTTTTAACAAAACCAAATGGCATTACCGCTGCATAATTTGCATTTACTTTAACAACAGGCTCTATATGAGATTGATTTACTTTGTCTGGTGCAGCTACAAAACTAACACCATTTATTTTCTCTACTTGTCCGTTACAAGAAGATAACATCGTGAATATGATGCATAAAAAAAGACACTTAATACATTTCATTGTTAATGAATTAAGTGTCTAATTTATATAAATCTTAGAACAATGCTCTTAAACCTATATTAAATGTTTCACCAAGACCTGTATTATTACCTCTAACAAAATTGGTATACAAAGTTTCAATATTTAAAACTTTAGTTAATTGATATTTTACACCACCACCAAGAGCTGTAAAATCTTGTTCAAAATCGTTACCTGTATCGATACGTTGTTGGTGTTGTATTAAAGCTAATATGGTAAATTTGCTACTAGGAAAATAGCTTAAAAAGACACCAGGTGTTAATAGTAAACTGTTATTAGCAAAACTATCTTCTTTTTTTCCAAAGTTATATTCTGTATTCAACTCCGTAAAAATTTGCCAATCACCACTAGGAAATGTATAATCATAAAAGAATCTGTTTTGAAAAATAAACCCTTTCTGATCTAAGAATACTTCATCCTCAACTTCATTATCTACCAATGGTATATGAAATGCCGTTTGTATAGTAAAATTAGATACGTTTTTTAGTGGGTTAAACTTTATCGCTGGAGCAAATGATGTAAAACCAGAACGTGCTGTTCCTTTTTCACCATCAAACTTTAATACTTCTAAAGGATACCTATCATCTATTACATTAGATCTAAATTCTAAAAGTAATCCTACATTAAACCTACTGCTTTCTGATACCCCTGTAAACACATCTAATGTTGATGTAAAAAACGTTTGTCTAGCCTCTCTTCCATTGGTAAATGTACTTTCCGTTTGAGTATATAGGTTATTAAACCACTTAATATCCCATTGCCCCTTGCTTAATAATTTTGAAGGTGTATACTCTTGTATCACACTTTTTTGAGAATCTTCATCATCTTGAGAAAACCCTATAAATGACATCATCAATGCCATTGCTAGTATACTTATTTTTTTCATCATTGCTTTTTTATTTGATTGTTTGTTGTTATTTGTTAATTATGAGATTCCTATGAAAACAGGAATATTATTGTGTATTTAAACTCCAGTTATATGAAAAATAACTAACCTTGTAATTATCAGGAATTTGCTTTGTTCTGTATTTATTTATAAAGTCAATTTCCGTCATTCCATCTCTAGTGAAATCTTCTTTGTACCATTTCATAATTTCAGAAACTTCAACTTTTTTCTTCTTTGTATTGACTTTTAAAAAGTTACCATTCAAAGTTTTTTTTGTTTGAGATTCTAATTGAGTATCTAAAGTACTTGGCATATAAGCTTCACTTATCAACGGAGGGCAACCAACAGCACCACAAACCAATACAAAATGAAAGCGTGCATCTTTAAAATTAGCTCTCAATAATTTATTTTCTATATCATTTAAGGTTATGTTTTTTCCGCCTAAACTATAAGTCGTCTTATCAAAAAACCCTTTGTTATCTAAAGGTGATTTTGTTGGGTAATTGTCTATAATACCTTTTATGGTAGCAATATTATAAGCGTTAATCCAAAATGCCTGATAATTTTTCGCATTAGAAGTATTAATCGTAATACTCTCAGCCAATTTTAATATTTCATCTAAAGCAGATTGATCTTTATGTATAGCTTTATAGTCAACTTTTCCATCTTTAACATGAGTTTTTAAAAATGTATTTGTCTTTAAAAAGAAAACTTCTATGTCTTGAGCACTTATTACACTAATAGATAATAACGCTATATACAAAAGGTATTTTTTCATGATTTCTATTTTTATTTTACAAAGTAATGGCTCTTCTGTCGCATAAAATGTTAGGTAACTTACATTGGATAAAAAAGATTTTTAGCGTCTTAATTCAACCCAAAACCTTACAAATCATTTTTAATTTAAAATCTATCTAAATTGAAAATCAGGATTAAGTTCTTACCTTTAAGTTCGACAGACCACTAACTAACAATCGAATTTTATGGAGCATATTGTCATCATTGGTAATGGTATTTCTGGAGTTACTTTAGCAAGGCATATCAGAAAACTTTCCGATAAAAAAATTACTATCGTTTCTGCTGAAACGGATTATTTCTTTTCGCGTACTGCTCTCATGTACGTTTATATGGGACATATGAAGTTTGAGCACACGCAACCTTACGAAAATTGGTTCTGGGAGAAAAATCGTATCGATCTAAAAAAAGGTTATGTAAAGACCGTAGAAACAAAATCTAAAACACTTCATTTTGCTGAAGGAGACACGCTACAATATGATAAGCTTGTTATTGCTACGGGAAGTAAGCCAAACAAATTTGGATGGCCAGGACAAGATTTAGAAGGTGTTATGGGCATGTACCACAAACAAGATTTAAAAAATCTAGAAAAGCATGCACCCAATAAGGATGTATGTAAGCGTGCTGTGATTGTTGGTGGAGGTCTAATAGGAATTGAATTAGCAGAAATGCTTAACAGTAGAAGTATTCCTGTTACGTTTTTAGTTCGTGAATCTAGTTTTTGGAATGGTGTTTTGCCTGAAGGTGAAAGTGCCATGATTAATAGACATATTAAAAATCATCATATCGATTTACGTCTTTCTACAAATTTGAAGGAAATAAAATCTGACGAAAATGGAAAAGTAAAGTCTGTCATTATTGAAGAAACTGGCGAAGAAATACTATGTAATGTTGTTGGATTAACTGCTGGTGTATCACCTAACATCGATTTTATAAAAAATTCTGAAATAGAAACGGGTAGAGGTGTAAAAGTAAATCGTTATCTCGAGACTAATATACCTGATGTTTATGCTATTGGAGATTGTGCAGAACAGCATGAAGCCATAGGAAATCGCAGACCTATAGAAGCCGTTTGGTATACTGGGAGAATGATGGGTGAAACTTTAGCACAAACCATCTGTGGTAATCGTATACAATATAATCCCGGACATTGGTTTAATTCCGCAAAGTTTATGGATATAGAATATCAAACTTATGGTTGGGTATTTAGTGAACGAAGCAAACAAGACTATGAACAACATTTCCACTGGATACATAGCGATGACACCAAATGCATTACAGTAGCATTTCATAAAGACAACAACGAATTTTTAGGCATTAACACCTTCGGAATTAGAATGCGTCATGAAACTTTCGACAGATGGCTTACTGAGAAAAAAGATGTGGATTATGTAATAAACCATCTTTCTGAAGCTAATTTTGACCCTGAATTTTATTCGAGATTTGAAAAAGACATTTTATCAGCCTACAATAATCAATTACAAACCGCATAACCATGAGTAATAAATTAAATCATAGTATGTCTCTAGCAAGACCTGATGCTTTAGATATAACAACAAAACAGAAAGTTGCCTTAGTCATAGGAGTCATTGGCTTATTTATATTGACTTTGGCACTTTTTAATACTAATTTTCCGAATGAAGGCTTGTTTTTAACACTATCTCTCGGCTTAATTGTAATTGGTACTATTGTCTATTCTAGAGAGGCTTACTTAAACAAATTAGAAGGTATAAAAAATGATGGGCAATGGTTTAAATCTATTTCTTCAAGAGGAGTTTGGGGCTGGATTCTTGGTGTTATTTTAACTGCATTTTACATAGTTTTATATTTTTTCGCTGAATATCTGGGGTTAGGTCAAGGTGCTAATGGAAGTAATACTGGATTGATTAGCCTTTTTGATCCGTTAAGCCAACTATTAAGCGGAAGAAATGCAAGTCAATGGTTTGTTTATGGTACACTATATACAGTCGCTATACTAGCTTTTGGATATAAGTTTATTTTAAAATACAGACATAATCGTTACCAACAAATACGTACAGTTTCTGTAATGTTTTTTCAATTAGCTTTTGCCTTTTTAATTCCAGAATTCATGTACAGATTAAATAGTGGTATACCCTATTATGATTTAAAAAATATGTGGCCACTTAGTTATTACAATTTTGAACAATATAGAATTGAAGGGTTCTTAACTACCGGAAACATAGGGTTAGCATTTTTAATATTTGGTATACTCTCAATCTTTGTCATTTCACCATTTTTAACTTACAAATATGGGAAAAGATGGTACTGCTCTTGGGTTTGTGGCTGCGGTGGCTTGGCAGAAACAGTTGGTGACCCATTTAGACATTTATCATCGAAGAAACAATCTGCTTGGAAGCTTGAACGCTGGTTAATTCATACGGTTTTGGTTTTTTCAGTGATTATGACTGTTGCTGTTGTCAGTTCCTATTTAAAAGCTGGTGGCTTTTGGACTGGACCTGAAGGTGACAAAAAATTTGTTGAATACTGGTTAAGCAATGAAACTTTCCTTGTAAGTGTTGGAATATTTCTAACAGTTTTATTTGTAACTGTAATGGTTTTTAAAAGAAATGAGCTAGGAAAAGATGCTAAATATGGAGCGATAGGATATTTTGTTGTTCTAGCAGCATTAGTAATTTTGTTTTATACTGGTTCAACGGAAGAAATATTCTTTATAAAATCATACAAATTAAAATCTGCCTATGGATTTTATATCGGCTCAATCTTTTCTGGAGTTATAGGAACTGGTTTTTATCCAATTTTAGGTAGTCGTGCATGGTGCCGATTTGGTTGTCCTATGGCAGCGATCTTAGGATTTCAACAACGTCTATTCTCAAAATTCAGAATTACAACTAATGGCGGACAATGTATTTCTTGTGGTAACTGTTCTAACAGCTGTGAAATGGGAATCGATGTAAGGCACTATGCTCAAAAAGGTGAAAACATTGTACGTTCTAGCTGCGTAGGTTGTGGTATTTGTTCTGCTGTTTGTCCAAGAGGTGTATTAAAATTAGAAAATGATAGTATGAAAGGGCGAATTAATCCGACTGAGGTTTTACTAGGTAACGATGTAGATTTAATGACATTAGTTAATGAAAAATAACTAAATTGTTTTCTTAAACTAACATTTTTGTAGATGTTTAAGATTAGTAATCTGCTTACTTTCATATCGACTGGCCTTTTGATATTGTACAGCCACAATATTAATGCACAAGAAGGCAACTACAATTTTGAACAATACGGTAATCAATCTTCCCTTTTGTCTGGTAATGTTATTGCTGGAGTATCTGATTTGGCGATTACCTATTACAACCCCTCATCTTTGGTATTTAATACACAATATAATTTTTTAATTAATGTCAAGGCCTATGAATTAAACAATTTTGATTACAAATATGTATTTGGAGGCGATAGAAGTGCTTCATCTTCACAATTTAGGGGACTTCCAAGTATTGTTGTAGGAAATTTTAAGTTTAAGTCTCTTCCCAATCATAGTTTTGCCTATTCCTTTTTATCTAGACATAGAAGTGATTTAAATTTATCATTCAGTACCGGAGTTTTAGATTCAGATGTAACGTCGGATATTGAAGGCTTCGAACAAGTAGCCTTAGATCTAGATATTAGTGATAAATTAACCGAAGAATGGATTGGCCTTACTTGGGCGCATCAGCCTAGTAAAAACTGGTCTATTGGAGCTTCGGCTTTTTTGAGTATCTATAATTTAAGAAGCTCTGGTGATTTTTTATTCTCTGGGTTACAGTCTAATGATGACGTCCTTGTTGGTACAGAAAAAATAAGGTTTAAGCAACAGACCTATGGATTGTTCTTCAAATTAGGGGCTACCTGGGTCAACGAGAACTTAAAAATAGGCACCACAATTACACTTCCACATATTGCTGTTATAAAAAAGGCAGAAATATCAACACAAGGCTTTTTCAGTGGATCCATCAATGATTCAGGGGAAATTACGCAACTATCAGATGATGATATTGAAAATAAAAGAAAAACTGCATTTGGGATAGAAGGAGGTATAGAATATACACTTGGAAAGCACAAGTTATTTGGTAAACTACAGTGGTTTTTAGCTTTAGGGGAATATGAGCGTTTAAGTTTATCAGAGCAATTCATTAACGACAAACTAGCACAAACACACTTTAATGAGCAATACAAGTCCGTCTTTAATTTTGGAGTTGGAGCTGAAATACATATAAATGAGAGATTGAGATTACTTCTCAGTTTTTCATCCGATTTCAATGCTCATGAGAAGAGTGTATCAATCATTAATGAATTTGTTTCTGACCAAGCAAACATAAATATCTTTAATGATTTTTGGCATTTTGGGATTGGGACAGACTTCAACATTAGTTGGGGAAGTATTGTTCTTGGTGGCACCTATGCCTCCAGTCGCGTAAACATACCTCAAGATGATTCACAGAATATAAGCGTACTAAATCCAGATATTGAAGGTGTCCTTTCAGAAATTAGATATCAACGCCTCAGATTCATAGTTGGTATTGAATTGCCAATTTTCGAAAAAACCATTAAACAATTAAAGCGATCATTAAGTAATTAAATTGTCTAAATAAGGAGTTAGATTAATCTTCGATATAAAAAAAGGTCTTCTAAAGTCTCTATTAAACACTCAATAAATAGCTTAAATATTATATGACATCTACTTTTTAGCGTGGTATCTCATACATTGATTGACCTCAAATAGTATTAAAAATAAAGACTCTTTGTATGGAAGTATGAATTAATCCGACAGAGGTTCTATTACATAACAACGATGGCCTAATGAAATTTGTAAATCAAAAATAATGCGACTAATTATTATTGCCTTTTTTATTTCCTCATTTATACATGGGCAAAAACTTTATCAAAAAAACCCGTATGAGAATGGTAAAATGAATTCTGAAGGCTGGATTGAAAATGATAAAAAAATTTATTATTGGAAATTTTACCATAAGAATAGGAAACTTGCCAAAGAAGGTCATTTTAAAAATGGTAAGAAAAATGGGTATTGGAAATTTTACGATACTAAAGGGCATCTAGAAAAAGAAGGACATTTTAAAAACGGCCTAAAAACTGACTATTGGAAAATTTATAAAGCTAATATACTTGTAGCAGAAGGAAATTTTAAAAATGATAAACGCCTTGACCATTGGAAATTCTATCACCAGAACAAACAACTTAAAGAAGAGGGTCTTTATTTAAATGGCTTAAAAACAAATTTTTGGAAGTCATTTCATACAAATGGAAAACTCGCAAAGGAAGGGCTTTTTAAAAACGGAAAAGAAGATGGCTATTGGAAATTTCACCATTCAACCGGACAATTAGAAAAAGATGGTGAATTTAAGCTTGGAAAATCCAACGGCTATTGGCATTTTTACAGCGCAAATGGTAAAAAGACGTCAGAAGGTCATTTTGTAAATGGTAAAAAACAAAATTGGTGGTTGTTTTATGACGATAATGAAAAAATCAATTATAAATGCCAATTAAGTAATAATCAAAAAAATGGTTATTGTTTAATGTATAAAAATGAAAAATTGACCTCAGCTGTAAAATATTCTAAGGGTGAACGAATCAAGGAGTGGACGGATTTAAAATCATTCAAAAAAGAAAACAAATTATCTGATCTAAAAAGTTAATGACTAAAATCGTAGTTATCATTCCCGCCTTTAACGAGGAAGAGTCCATTTCTAAAGTCATAAAAGACATCCCTGAAATTGTTGATGAAATCATTGTAGTAAGTAATAACTCTACGGACAACACTGAAGCCAATGCTAAAAAAGCGGGAGCAACTGTTTTGACAGAGCATCAAAAAGGCTATGGTTATGCATGCTTAAAAGGTATGGCCTATGTAGCAAAGCAAGAAAAACGACCAGACATTGTTGTGTTTTTAGACGGAGATTATAGTGATTACCCTGAAGAGTTAACAAAAATTGTTCAACCTATTATTGAAGAAAACATCGATTTTGTGGTTGGAGCAAGAACTAAAGCATTACGAGAAGATGGTTCCATGACTGCGCCTCAAATTTTTGGCAACTGGCTAGCCACCACATTGATGAAGCTATTTTTTAAATCAACATTTACAGACTTAGGTCCTTTTAGAGCTATAAAATATAATAAGCTTTTAGACTTAAAAATGGAAGATAAAACCTATGGCTGGACCGTAGAAATGCAGTTAAAAGCATTAAAACAAAAGCTAAGTTATAGAGAGATTCCCGTAAACTACAGAAACAGAATTGGTGTCTCAAAAGTTTCAGGAACCATAAAAGGAGCTATCTTTGCAGGCGTTAAAATCCTAACATGGATTTTTAAATACAGTTTTAAGTGATATACTTACAATATTTCATAATCATCATTTATACTATCGCCATTGTGCTTATATTTATGTATGCATTGGCGCAATTGAATTTATTATATAATTACCTCTCATCACGCAAAAAACGTAAGCATTGTGAAACCTTCGATTTATCAAACTCTGATGAAGTCCCTTATGTAACGATTCAACTTCCTGTCTATAATGAAATGTATGTTATGGAGCGCTTATTAGATAATATTGCGCTTATAGAATATCCAAAGCATAAGTTAGAAATTCAGGTACTAGATGATTCTACAGACGAAACTGTACATACTACAAAAACTCATATAGAAAAATTAGCTGCTAAAGGTTTAGATATAAAACATATTACCAGAACCGACCGTAAAGGCTTTAAAGCCGGAGCATTAAAAGAAGGATTGGTTATTGCAAAAGGAGAATATATTGCCATTTTTGACGCTGACTTTCTACCGCAACCAAACTGGTTAAAACGTACTATCCCATATTTTAAAAATAAAAAAATTGGAGTTGTACAAACACGATGGGGGCATATTAATAGAAATTACTCTATACTTACAAAAATTCAGGCTTTTGCATTAGATGCACATTTTACACTAGAGCAAGTGGGTAGAAATAGTAAAGGTCACTTTATCAATTTTAATGGCACTGCAGGTGTTTGGAGAAAAGATTGCATTATAGATGCTGGTAATTGGGAAGGAGATACACTAACCGAAGACCTCGATTTAAGTTACAGGGCTCAGCTAAAAAACTGGGAATTTAAATACTTAGAAGATGTAGAGACCCCTGCAGAATTACCTATAGTTATTAGTGCTGTACGCTCACAACAATTTAGATGGAATAAAGGTGGGGCAGAAAACTTTAGAAAAATGCTTTGGCGCGTTATTAAATCTAAAAACATTTCTGCAAAGACTAAGATCCATGGATTGCTGCACCTTTTAAACAGTTCAATGTTTTTAAGCATTTTTATTGTTGCAGTTTTAAGTATTCCGATGCTGTACATTAAAAATGAATACGCACATTTACGTAACTATTTTTATGTGATGAGTTTCTTTGTAATGAGTACAATCATATTCTTTGTATGCTATTGGTTTATGTACAAAAATATTTATGGAAGTGGCTTTAAACGATTCTTCGGGTATATTGGTATGTTTTTTACTTTTTTCTCTATTGCCATGGGTTTTTCTCTTCATAACTCAATAGCAGTTATTGAAGGCCATATCGGTAAAAAAAGCGAATTTGTACGCACACCAAAGTTTAATATCAGAAAATTTAAAGACAACTGGAAAAACAATAAATATCTAAGAAAAAAACTATCTAGAAATGTAGTTTTGGAAGGTATTTTAATGTCTTACTTTGGATTTGGAATGTATAGCGCTTTTGTTGTTGGAGATCAAGGAGGTGATTTTGGATTATTTCCATTTCATTTAATGTTGTTCATAGGCTTTGGTTACGTGTTCTTTAAGTCTTTAAGCTCTAAAGTGTAAGCATCTTTTATTCCCTATCTTCAAAAGGAACAATAATTCCCTTTTCTAAATAATCCTTTAAGCCTTTTAATAGCATTGCCCAGCAAAATGATGAATGTTTAAAATGATTATTGAGTTCTGGCCAATCTTTATGAAAAAAATTAAGGCAAGTACCTTTTTCTTTTTTCTTTAGCTTAAACCCTAAGGTAGTTGGGTTCCAGTCAGCATCAGATTTTATCATTTTATAAGAAATGTGGTCATTTTGCTCGCAACTTTTAACTTCAGCATACCAATCATAGGTATCTGTAAAATTAAAGTTATATAGCTCACCTTTTTTTGGAATACCAGAACATTTTAAAGGCCACCAATTGACTAAGTACTCTGGCTGAGAAACCGCTTTATAAACAGTTTCTCTATCACTCTTAATTATAAAATTGAAGTAAATGGAATGGCTCATTTTATGTGTTTTTTAATTGAAATTCTTCACAATCTATTCTAATATCTGAGGTCTTTAGCTTGGTCTCTAATAAGTTACAAAAAGAATCTTTGCCATCCTTTTCGTAGAATCTACAGTTTAAACAAGTTCTTTGAACTGATAGCACATCAACTTGATTAAGTTTATAGATAAGTTGAGTAATAGATTTAAATAGGTCTTCTTTTTGACTTGCGTCAAGTATATCTACCTGCTGTTTTATAGGTTGAGCAAAATGTTCAGTATTTTTTACTATATCCTGACCTGATTTGGTCAGCTGTATAGCATAACTTCTACTATCATTGCTGGGAAATACCTTGGCAACTAATTCTTTTTTTAATAAAACACGAACAGCATCACTTACAGTCGGTTTAGTAATATTAAACTCTTTAGCTAAATGACTTACGTTACAAAGAGTAATGTCATGATAGCTTGTAAATATCAAAATCTGAATTTGAATAGGACTCAAACCTAGTAGCTTAGCTTTTTCCCATAATAACACTTTGTATGCCTCAGAAATACGTTCTAAGCCAGCAACAATTTTACTACTTAGATTATTAATTTGGTATTTTGGATTAAAATCACTCATATTAAAATGCCTATCATCAAAATTTGCTTGATGATAGGCAAAGTTAGCAATCCTAATTAAATTAATTACAATATTCCATCTCTATGATATAATAGCCTTTGACTTTTATTTCACTCACGATATTATTAGGTGCTTTTTCCATATGGCAAAACTGACATTCTTTAGATGTAATGCTTCCTGTTTTAAAAGGCTTATTTTTTAAATAAGTCTCACCAAAACCAAAAACGATGCTCTCATTTTTAATATAATCTGGCACAACTATGTCAAAATGCATTAGTTTACCATCTTCTCTTGATACGTAAGTATCCCAAACAGCTACTTTCATTAATCTTGTTTTACTGAATAAGGAAGAGATAAGTCACCGCTCGCTACACTAAACACTTCATATACACCCAGCATAGGTGTATCTTCTTTACTAATATTTACCATCATAAAAGCCGCAACCCCATCGTAGTTAAAACTTATATTGTTATTTATTCTATAATCAGGAACAATAACTTTTATTGTATTCTCTTTTGTTTTCACCGGATAACCTGGCGAATCCATATACATTGGCATTCCTGGGTTAGTAGGCGGCAACTTTACATCTTTATTTTCTTTATCAAATTGCTTAACAGAAAATCCACCTTCTACACGGTTATCTTCATGAAGTACAACCCAATGTGGATGCCATATAATGCCATCATTGTTAAAAATAGTATCATTGTTCTCATCCCATAATGGTGTATCATCAAAATCAGGATGTGAAGTTAAAGCAAGTGCTACAATACCTTCTGTTTGGCTAAAACCAACATCTTGTGGTTTTAATGATGTTAGAAAAACATAACCCAATACCGGTGCACCATCTAATTGCCCTACTGGGATAGGTTTTGTATTACCTGCCGTTCCTTTTACATCAATTGTCCAAATAGTAACATCCAGATCTGAGTTATGAGTAACATGAACAGACGTAATCTCCAGGTCTTTCGTATTATACGGACTTTCTTTCTCTTGTGCACAAGAAACCGAAGTGATTGTAAGAAAGACTAATGCTAATAAGCTTAAATTTGTTTTCATTTTTTCTATTAATTAGGATTACTAACTATTTAAATTAAAAAATTTACCCTTTAACTTCTTCTAAAGAAGCCCCAAAATTAATATGCAATACATTTCCATTGCTGGTTAATAAGGCTGGTACGGATTTTACACCTGCATTTTCAGCCTCAGTAATTCTAGAACCATCATTTCCTAAATGAACTATTTCTACATTGCCCCTACCTGCTAAATCGACGATGTCTTGTTCTGCAGTAACACATACAGGACACCCTGCGTGATAAAAAATTGATTTACTCATGTTTAATTTTTTTGATTATTGCACTATTGCGATACAAATATAGTAAGGATTCCTAACTAATTATATTATTTAACATATTTTTTTAATATAAAGATTCTATCTTTGATCTTATGCTTGGACTAGTCAACCTATTTAAGTACAAAAAAACTACACTTCTCTTTGTTTTAATAAGTTCCATCTTATACCTCACTTTTGCTTATAATTTGGCAAGAACAGATATAACGAAACTCATGTTGCTTTATACAGCACTATTTGTACTAGCGTTTCAAATTATTAAGACTACTGGTTTCTATTTTAGACTTTTAGTGATTTCCGCTATTCTCTTTAGGCTTTTATTTTTATTTGCTATTCCGAATTTGTCCCAAGATTTTTATCGCTTTATTTGGGATGGTCGTATGATATTTGAAGGATTTAACCCTTATCTCCACACTCCTGATTCATTTATTCAGAACAATAAATTCCCAGTGGCACAAGCACAAGACTTATATAATGGCATGGGTGAACTCAGCTCTATGCATTTTACAAATTATCCTCCAATAAATCAGCTATGCTTTTTTATAGCTAGTTTATTTACTGGTAATAGTATTTTGGGTTCTGTAATAGTAATGCGCATCTTAATCATATTTGCAGATATTGGCACATTATATTTTGGAAAGAAGCTTTTAGAACGCTTAAAATTACCATCAACTAGGATCTTCTGGTATGTCTTAAATCCATTTATCATTATTGAATTAACAGGAAATCTTCATTTTGAAGGAGTGATGATTTTCTTCTTAGTGTGGAGTTTGTATTTATTACACTCTGGCAAATGGAAATGGGCTGCAATTCTTTGGGCTTGCTCTATCTCAGTAAAACTAATTCCATTAATGTTTTTACCTTTGTTTTTTTGGTGGTTTGTTAAGAACAATAACCTTATTAATGGCTTAAAAAAACTAACATACTTTTATCTTATTATTGGGGTAACCATATTACTATTTTTCTTGCCATTCTTTTCAATGGAATTTATCAATAATTATTCTAAAACTGTTGGGCTCTGGTTTGGTAATTTTGAATTTAATGCTAGTGTATATTATATTGCTCGAGCGATTGGTTACTCCATTACTGGTTATAATGAGATAGCCATTATAACCAAAATCTTACCAATTACTTCAGTGCTGATTATTTTAGGATTTTCCTTTTTAAAACGTAGTGATTCAATTCCTAAATTGACAACATCTTTACTATTAGTATTTAGCCTATATCTCTTTTTAAGCACAACCGTTCATCCTTGGTATATTGCAACTTTAGTTGTACTTTGCATATTTACTAACTATAGATTCCCATTGATTTGGAGCTTAGTAATGATTTTAAGTTATCTATCCTATTTAGCCATAGGCACTTCTGATAAATCAGAGAATTTATGGATTATCGGATTAGAATACCTTATTGTATTTTCTGCTTTTATTTGGGAAGTTGCTCTAAAAAAACGAATTAAAATCTAAGCGTCAAAATCTTCAGGTGGCTGAACTGCATTTTCATCATCGGCGTCAAAGTCTTCATAATCATCTTTGTCATAGTTTGCCATAGTTGCTACCAGTTTAGTACTCACCTTTACTAAATACTTAGTATCCTCTGTAGTAACCTCAACGGCTTCTATTAATTCGTCTTTAGCATTCTTAAAGGTAATAATATGAATATCATCATATCCATCAGGATAACGTTCAACCAATAGCGCTAAAATTTCTGGTGTCAATTTCTTAAAGTCAACTATGACACGTTTTAAGTGTTGGTCTTTTCTGTTCATCTTGTTAGGTAGATTTACATGTTTAAAAGATACGCAAAAATTAGTGGAACTACAATAGTTGCATCACTTTCTATAATAAATTTTGGTGTATTTACATCTAACTTTCCCCAAGTTATCTTTTCGTTTGGCACAGCACCAGAATACGATCCGTAGCTCGTTGTACTATCACTGATCTGGCAAAAATAACTCCAAAATGGTGTATCAGCACGACCCATATCCTGGGATAACATGGGCACTACACATATAGGAAAATCGCCAGCAATACCACCACCTATTTGAAAAAAGCCTATTTTATCTTTAGCGTTATTGGTATACCAATCTGCTAAAAAAGTCATATATTCAATACCAGATTTTATAGTATTCACTTTTAACTCTTCCTTAAGTACATAGCTCGCAAAAATATTGCCCATAGTACTATCTTCCCAACCTGGGCATACTATAGGTAAATTCTTTTCTGCTGCTGCATACATCCACGAGTCTTTTATATCTATTTCGTAATACTTTTCTAAAACACCAGACAATAATAACTTATACATATACTCATGTGGCAAGTAACGCTCACCTTTAGCTTCAGCAGCTTTCCATAACTTTAACATATGACCTTGTATTCTTCGAAAAGCTTCCTCTTCAGGAATACAAGTGTCCGTAACACGGTTTAAACCTTTTTCTAACAAATTCCATTCGTCTTGAGGTGTTAAATCCCTATAATTTGGCACACGTTTATAATGACTATGTGCTACCAAATTCATAATGTCTTCTTCTAAGTTTGCACCAGTAGTTGATATAATATGTACTTTATCTTTGCGAATCATTTCTGCAAAAATCTTTCCTAATTCTGCAGTACTCATTGCTCCAGCTAAAGACACTAACATCTTAGATCCATTGTTCAATTGGTCTTCATAGGCCTTTGCAGCATCAACTAACGTTGCTGCATTAAAATGGAGATAATAGGTCTCTAAAAAATCTGAAATTTGGCCTTTTTCGGTCATAATTTAGTTTTTTTATCTATAAATTTATAACTCAACATCTTGTAATACAACTTCGCGGCCAAAAAATCGGACGATTTATCCATAGCATTTGGACACAATTCTACAATATCAAATCCTACTACATGTTTTGCTTCAAATACCTGTTTTAAAAACGCCAAAGTGTCATACCATAATAAACCACCTGGTTCTGGTGTACCAGTACTTGGCATAATTGATGGATCTAGTGCATCTAAATCGAAAGTGATAAATACATTATCTGTCATCTGGTTAATGGCTGAATCCTTCCAGTTGTCATCCATTACCATTTGATGAGCAAAGTAAGTCTGCTCTTCGTTTATAACGTTTTTTTCTGTAACATCCATAGAGCGAATTCCAACTTGAATAAGATTTGTCGTTTGACTGGCTTCGTAAACTGCACATGCATGGTTATATTTAGAGTCTTGGTAGCTTTCACGCAAATCGGCATGTGCGTCTATTTGTAGTACTGTTAAGTCTTGAAACATCTCATTAAAAGCTCTAATCGTTCCGATAGAAATAGAATGTTCACCACCAAACACAGTAACAAACTTATTTTCCTTGATGTATTTTTTAGTCGCTTGATGCACAGCTTCTACCATAGCTTCGGGTGAACTATTTTCCGTTATAGTATCAGCTAAATAAAGCCCCTGTTTATATACTTCTGAATCCGTTTCGATATCGTAAAGCTCCATATTTTCTGAAGCTTCTAAAAATGCATTTGGTCCTTTATCCGCGCCTTTTTGCCAAGTACTTGTACCATCATAAGGCACAGGGATTAAAACAATCTCAGAAGTTTCTAATTTTGAAAATTCTTCAGGTATACCTGCATAAGTATTAGTCTTCATTATATCCTAGTATGTTTAACAAATCTTCACTTTTTTGTGCGGTCTTAAAAACTTCTGTCGTTAAGTTACCTTTATCGTCTCGCTTAATTAATATATGCTTTGGAGACGGAATTAAACAATGTTGAAGCCCACCAAACCCTCCGATTGTTTCCTGATAGGCACCAGTATTAAAAAACCCAACATATAATGAATCCTCTTTATCAAACTTTGGTAAATAAATAGCATTTACATGCTTCTCACTATTGTAATAATCTTCGCTATCGCATGTTAAACCTCCTAATAAAACTTGTTCATAAGGTTGGCTCCATCGATTTATTGGCAACATTATAAAACGTTTATTGATTGCCCAAGTATCTGGTAATGTTGTTATGAAAGATGAGTTTATCATATTCCACTTTTCGCGGTCATTTTGCTGTTTTTGATGTAGTACTTTATATATAGAACCACCGCTTTCGCCAACGGTAAAACTACCAAATTCTGTAAAAATATCGGGGGTTTCAACATTAGCTTCGTAACAAGATTTTTGAATCTGCCTTACAATTTCATTAACCATGTATTGATAGTCAAAATCAAAATTTAGAGAATTTTTTATAGGAAATCCACCTCCGATATTAAGACTATCTAACTCTGGGCAAATGGCTTTAAGCTCCGTATAGATATTGAGACATTTTATAAGTTCGCTCCAATAATGTGCATCATCTCTTATACCAGTACTAATGAAAAAGTGAAGCATTTTTAATTCTACTTTTTCAGAGTTTAGAATTTTATTTTTATAAAAGGGCACAATGTTTTTATAACCCACACCAAGTCTTGAAGTATAAAACTCTGACTTTGGTTCTTCTTCTGCAGCTATTCTTATTCCGACTTTATACCTCCCTTTAATTTCATTTGAAAGTAAGCCAATTTCTTCAAAATTATCTATAATTGGAACACAATTATAATGGCCTTTATTAATGAGGTCTGCAATATTAGTAATGTATTGTTCGCGTTTAAAACCATTACTTAATATGTATGTATCATTAGAGATTTTACCTTCTTTTTTTAATAATCTTACAATATCGATATCGTAAGCTGAAGACGTTTCAATGTGAATAGTATTAGATAAAGCCTCGTCTAAGACATGTTTAAAATGTGAACTCTTTGTACAATATGAGTAATGATATTCGCCTTTATAATTGTGTTTTTTTAATGCTTTTGAAAACCAGATTTTAGCACGTTGTATATTATTAGATATTTGAGGTAAATAGGTAAACTTTAATGGTGTACCGTATTGCATTACTAACTGCATTAAATCAATAGTATGAAACTGCAATGTTTTGTCTTCTAGCTTAAATTCAGATTGAGGAAAATCGAAAGTTTGCTTAACTAAATCTATATATTTAGTAGTCATTGAAATGATTAAATATAAAAGTGTAAAATACTAAAATAAATGCGTAGTATATTAGAAATTTTTAAATCAAATTTCTAAAAGTAAAACCCAAAACTACCAGTAACACCAAATCTTCTGGCATCAGGATTATCAAGATAGTTACCTCTAAAGTTAAAGTCTATACGCAGTACTTTAAAGATATTGGCTACACCTATACTATATTCATAATAGACTCTAGAATCTGGTGCAACTAAAGGAAATTCAACAGGGTTCCCAGTTGTACTTAAAGCTATATTATTATCTGACAGTTCTCCCCAAACACCTCTAATACTCGCAATGGCTCTTAGGTTGTATTTCTTTAAAAATGGAATACGAGAGAATAAACGACCATTAAAATTATGCTCAATATGCATCGACGTATAGGTATCTGTTACAAACTCATAAAAATCAAGTTGAGAAAAGGTGTTGTAAATTGAAAAATATGTTTGGTTACCTGGTACTACACTTAGTAATGCCAATGGCACTTCTCCAAAGGTTTTACCAGCTTCGATAGATGTAGTTAACCTACCAAAACCACCGACTTGCCATGGCTGTATATAAGAGAATTGTACTTTAGTATAATCAAAATCACTATCAAACCAGTTGCGATCACCTCTGCTTACTTGAGCAAAAAGTGTGGCAAAATCATCATTTTTATTTTTTCGTTCTACTCCAAAACCAGTCATTTCACGTTTAGGAAAATAGGCTAAAGACAATCTACTTTCAAATTGATCAACTTCAGAAGATATACCTGTTGAAGATTCTGGGTCGTTAAAATCTAAACTAAAAGTTGGTGAGGCTGATTTAAGTTGCCTAAAACTCCCGTCTAATCGGATTTCAAAATTTCGCAAAGGTTCAATAGACATTCCGAAATTTGTTAAGCTAATATTTGTAAGTCTGTCATTAGCTCCGGTTCCCACAACAGCAGATGATGCTAAACTTCTACCCAGAACATCTGTAGAACTCGTTAAACTGGCTCCTATTTGTTCTACATCCCGGCGTTGCCCGCCAAAAATTGTAAACCGACTCCGTTTGTCTAGTAACCATTTTCCAGAAATTCCGTACTTAAACTTATCGTCCCTAAAGCCATAGGCAAGAAACCCTTCGAGCCTCCATAAATCATTTGGCCCAAAATAAGTTCTCCCTCCAGTTCTTAATCGCAAGCCTTCAACTTCATTAAAACCAAAGGTTGAAAAAATAGGTCCATAATCAAAATTAATACTAGGGAATTCAATATATCCTGATGCAAGGATACTTCCTAAATTATAAAGACGCTTAAACTTTTTTACAGTTTTTAAGGTGTCTAACATTTTATAAACCCCTTTTTCATCTTTATTTAATGCTTCAAGCCTGTTCTTTTCCCAAAAGCCATCTTCTCTATTGTAAACATCTGCATCATAGTTATAGACAACCTTATCGTAGAATTTTTTATCTTTTGGTTGATCAAATGTATAATTATCATAAAGTGTGGTACGCTTTCCGTAAACACCTCGAGATTTTTCCTTTTTATTCAATGCAAAATCAGATAAGAAATAATCACGTTTTATTAAAAATACAGAGTCGTTTAATACTTCAAACTCTTGTTCTATATAAATTTCTTTTACCCAATTTATATTTGCGCTTTTAGACGCTTGCATATTAATATCCTTAATCGCGTATGTTGTATCTGCTACCCAAAAATCACCTTTAAAGGTTAGTTCGTTTTTTCGTCTTGGATAATATATAATGTTGTAACACCATTTGTTATCTATATAGGCACTATCAGATAATACGTAGTTATACGTCTGAATTCCTGTTCGGCTTAATGGACTTACAAAACTCTTATCAAAAAATTTCAAATAATTATCATAGACATCATAGTCTGAATATAAATCATCAATAAAATCGATAATCACCTGATTGTTATTAAAGCCCGAATTTTTATTTCCAATTAAATCCTCGCGTTTTTCATTGATAACATTATCACCATAAACCTTTTTTACAGATTCGTTTAAGAATATAGGTAGGTATGTTTTTCCTGTTACGGAAGAAGTGTCAACCTCTTCAAAAACAAATTCCATACCTTTAAAAAGTTTGCTTTTAATCAGTGCACTGTCTATAGTGTTGAGATCAAACTCTACCTTTTCGTACTGATCGTATTGGTACTGTTTAAACTGTTTTAAGCCGTTTTTTCGTTTACGTTCCCATATCTTTTTAAGAATACGTATGGCGGGATTTTCTGAAGCCTTTTTAGATTGCTTACCAGTAATGATAACAACTTCACCAAGCGTAGAAGCCTCCTCTTTTAGCGTAAACTTTAAATCGTAATTCACCTTTTTAGTTAAGGGGATCTCTAAGACTTCATAGCCTAAAAAAGAAACTATCAATGTGTCCCAGGTTTCATCAGACTCCAGGTAAAACTTACCATCTTCGTTAGTAATTGTACCCTCCGTAGACCCCTTAAACAAAACATTGGCAAAAGGAACAGGTTCTTTATTCTCGTCGTATATATAACCGCTGACTTTAGTTTGGGAGTAGCCAACCATACATACGAATAATACTATAAGTGTAAGTAGTTTCTTGTTCATATTAAAAAAACTTCATCAACTATCGTGCAAAACTTACACTTTACTTGATGAAGTCTGTATAACGCAAAAAAATGCGATTTATTTGTACATAACTTTTTTCACAGCATTTACCACGTCATTACTGTTTGGCAACCACTCTTCTAATAAAACAGGTGAATAAGGAGCTGGAGTATCTGCAGTATTTATTTTAACCACTGGAGCGTCTAAATAATCAAAAGCTTCAGATTGAACTAAATAAGTGATTTCTGTTGCTACATTTCCAAAAGGCCATGCTTCTTCTAAAACCACTAATCGATTTGTTTTCTTAACGGATTCTAAAATCGCATTTCGATCCATTGGGCGTACAGTTCGTAAATCTATAATCTCACAAGAAATCCCTTCTTTTTCTAATATATCTGCCGCTTTATAGGCTTCTTTAATAATTTTTCCAAATGATACGATTGTAACATCAGTTCCTGTCCGCTTAATGTCAGCCACACCAATAGGTAATACATACTCACCTTCTGGCACTTCTCCTTTATCACCATACATCTGCTCACTCTCCATAAAAATTACTGGGTCATCATCTCTAATTGCAGATTTCAATAATCCTTTTGCATCATAAGGGTTTGAAGGCACTATAACTTTAAGTCCTGGAGTGTTGGCAAACCAACTTTCAAAAGCTTGTGAATGGGTTGCTGCTAACTGTCCTGCCGAAGCTGTTGGTCCTCTAAACACTATTGGACATTTAAATTGCCCACCAGACATTTGTCTAATCTTAGCCGCATTATTAATAATTTGATCAATCCCAACTAAAGAGAAATTAAAGGTCATATATTCTACAATAGGGCGATTACCTGTCATTGTAGAACCAATTGCAATACCTGCAAAACCAAGCTCTGCAATAGGTGTGTCAATAACACGTTTTGCACCAAACTCATCTAACATACCTTTTGATGCCTTATATGCTCCATTATATTCTGCAACTTCTTCACCCATAAGATAAATGCTTTCATCTCTACGCATTTCTTCACTCATAGCTTCAGCAATCGCCTCTCTAAATTGAATTGTTCTCATTATCTTGTTTTTAAACGAATAGCAAAAATAAGAATTCTTAAAAAGAAATCTATATTTATTTTGGATCGAAAATATAGAAAAATATGCTAACTTTATTAACTACTATATAATGAAACATAGTGATTTATAAAAATTACATCTTAACCCTTTTTTTTCCATTATGTTTTTGTGTTACATATGGCCAAGAAACCTTACTTTGCTCCTTACAACGTTTTGAATTAAAAATAGAAAACACTTCAGATGTACCAACTGTAACCTCTAATAATGACGGGACAGTTAATTTGAATTTCTCTCAGCAATACATAACAGACATATTTGCAGATTATGAGATTTACGATTTTAACCAAACCTATCCAACTGGTTCTGAAGAATTACAAAAATACTATAACATAGTCACTAATTCAAAAGACATAATTGAATCTGTTATTACACAAGTTCCCACAACCACAATGACCATATTTGTTCAAGGGCATCCCGAAACTGAGATACCTCTGGCAATACCAATTGGCACTAATCTTATTCAATTACTTCACGACAACACTTTTGTTGTTACTAAATATAGAACTACTTCTGACGCAGATCAATGCGGAAATTGTCCTCTGTATGATGTTCCTGAAAATTTTAATTTTAAAGTTGACTTTAATTATAATTCCACTGAAGACATCTTGTATATGGAGACAAATGAAACAACATCATGTGGAAATTATTTCTCAATTGGTTTAAGAGGTGGTAATCCTAGTGGCTATGTTAATCCTGAAAACATGTTACAACTTTGGGAATCCTATCCACAAGTAGCAACCGAAACTGATTTTTCTGAACCTTGCCATAATATAGAAGCTACTGTGTTTGATTTATTAAATATAGCATGCTCTCCTTATGATTATGCTTACGACAATATTTTGTTTACAGTTAATTCTGTAGCAGAAACAGTACAATTCTCCAGATCTCATGTTTTCTTTGGCGAACATATAGTTGAGTTTTCCAAAGCAAATCTTTCCATTGACGAAGAAAATTTCGATAAAATGAAGCCCTATCAAATTACTGGCAATCCTTATCTGCTAATTTCTAATTTATCTAATCAAAACCTTTCTGTTGAGATTATTAACACCTTAGGTCAATCTGTATTGATTACAGACAAATTTGAAAACAATAGTTTAGATATATCGAGTCTTGAAACTGGGCTTTACTTTATCAAACTATCTAGTGATAATAATAAATACAAAGTTTTTAAGTATCTTTTAGATTAATCTACATAAATACTATTTAAAGATTTTAAGAATATTTACTATGCGCGCATAGTAAATATTCGAAATAAAATAATTATCTTCGCTACCGCATATTTTAGAGCAAAAAAGCGCTCTTAAATTCTAAAAAATTAAGATTATCAACCACTTTTAACGAAAACGTTATAGTGGTTTTATTTAACAAAAACTAGATAAAATTATGAAGATTTTAGTGTGTATTAGCCATGTACCTGATACAACATCAAAGATTAACTTTACAGATGGGGACACCAAATTTGATACTAATGGTGTACAATTTGTAATTAATCCAAATGACGAATTTGGGTTAACACGTGCTATGTGGTTTAAGGAAAAGCAAGGAGCAAGTGTAGATGTTGTAAATGTTGGCGGAGCAGAAACAGAACCTACGTTAAGAAAGGCTTTAGCAATTGGCGCAGACTCTGCTATTAGAGTGAATACTGAGGCCACTGATGGGTTTGCAGTAGCTAAACACTTAGCAAGCGTAGTTAAAGATGGTGGTTACGATTTGGTAATTGCTGGCAGAGAGTCTATTGACTACAATGGCGGAATGGTACCTGGTATGCTAGCTGCTATGACAGAAGCGAACTTTGTTGCTAATTGTATTAGCATAGAAGTAGATGGTACAAATGTAAAAGCCGTAAGAGAAATTGATGGAGGAAAAGAAACGGTAAGTACATTTTTACCGCTAGTTATTGGTGGTCAAAAAGGATTAGTTGAAGAAAGTGATTTACGCATACCTAACATGAGAGGAATCATGATGGCAAGAAAAAAGCCCTTAAATGTTGTTGAACCAACTAGTATTAGTGCTGAAACCAAAGCCGTGAGCTTTGAAAAACCAGCTCCTAAAGGTGCTGTGAAATTAGTGGATGCAGAAAATATAGATGAATTAGTAAACTTACTTCATAACGAAGCTAAAGTGATTTAGTGTAACTAAATTATTCCGAACTTGTTTCGGAATCTTATGAAATTAAAGAAATGATTAATGATACCCTGAACCATGTTCAGGATGACAAAACAAACAAATATGTCCATTTTAGTATATACAGAATCCGAAAACGGAAAATTTAAAAAAGCAGCCTTAGAAGTTGTGTCTTACGCAAAAGCAATTGCTGACCAAATGGGAACCTCAGTTACTGCAGTCGCTGTAAATGCTGATAATACTGAAAGCTTAGGTAATTACGGAGCTTCTAAAGTGCTTTCAATTAAAAGTGATGCATTAGACAAATTCAATGCAAAAAAATATGCTGCTGCTATCGCTGAAGCTTCAAAGCAAGATGGTGCCAAAGTTGTGGTACTTAGCTCTAGTGCAGACAGCAAATACTTAGCGCCACTATTATCAGTTGGTTTAGATGCAGGTTATGTATCCAATGTTGTTGCAGTACCATCAAATGTATCGCCTTTTACTGTTAAACGTACTGCCTTTACAAATAAAGCATTTGCTAATACAGAAATAACTACTGATGCAAAAATTGTTGGATTATCAAATAATTCATTTGGATTGGTTGAATCTGGAGGTAGTGCTACGGTTGAAGATTTCTCACCTTCAATACCAGATTCTGGTGTAAGTGTAGAATCCGTTGATAAGGCTACTGATAAAGTAAGTATCGCAGATGCAGAAACTGTTGTATCTGGCGGAAGAGGATTAAAGGGTCCAGAAAATTGGGGAATGGTAGAGGAGCTTGCTGAAGTTCTAGGAGCAGCTACTGCGTGCTCTAAGCCTGTATCAGATTTAGGGTGGAGACCTCATAGCGAACACGTTGGGCAAACTGGAAAACCAGTAGCTTCTAATCTATACATCGCGATAGGAATATCAGGTGCTATTCAGCATTTGGCAGGTATTAACTCATCAAAAGTGAAAGTTGTCATTAATACAGACCCTGAAGCACCTTTCTTTAAAGCCGCAGACTATGGAGTTGTTGGTGATGCTTTTGAAGTCGTGCCAAAGCTCATAGAAAAATTAAAGGCTTTTAAAGCACAAAACGCATAATTTTATTACCTTGTAATAGATAAAGGGCTGTTTAAATTTAGAATTCTCAATTACATAGCTAACGTTTTATCGAAAGTATTGAGAAAAATATCCAAATCTGCTTTTTGCAGTTGGTAAAGTCCAAATTTAAACAGTTCTTTGTGTTTTATAATTTATGAGCTTAGTTCGTTTAAATATCAAGGGTATTTCATATAGCCAGACCCAAAATGGCGCATATGCCTTAATTCTCAATGAAGTTGATGGTGATAGAAAACTACCTATCGTTATTGGTGCTTTTGAAGCACAGTCTATTGCTATCGCTTTAGAAAAAGAAATTCGTCCTCCTCGTCCATTAACTCACGATTTATTTAAAAATTTCGCAGATCGGTTTGATATTATTGTGAAGCAAGTGATTATTCATAAATTAGTAGATGGCGTGTTTTACTCGAGTTTAATTTGCGAGCGCGATAAGATTGAAGAAATTATAGATGCCAGAACTAGTGATGCTATTGCTCTGGCTTTGCGTTTTCAAGCTCCAATATTTACTTATAAAAATATTTTAGATAAAGCAGGTATCTACCTAAAAGTCAATCCCAAAAAAGAGGATGAAGAGCAAGATAGTATACTTGTTGATGACCTTATTGCTGAAGAAATCGAAACTGCAGCTATTGAACAAGAAGGTTACAGCGAAAAGTCTCTAGAAGAACTTCACAGCCTCTTAGAAGAAGCCGTAAATAATGAAGATTATGAAAAAGCGGCTAAAATACGAGACGAAATCTCTAAACGTTAATTAACAACTCACTTTTATGAATCGTTTTTTTAAAGCCCTTATTGCTATTTTTATTGGACTTTTATCAATTACGGCACAAGAGCTTGAGAAACCTATAAGTGATTCTTTATATGTACAAACTGTACAAAAAAGCTCTGTTCAAATTAGCGATCTTGAAGATCCTAAAATTAATAACTGGCAGCTTGCTGAGAATATTATATACGAGAGCTATCCTGATAGTATTTTAATTAAAAATGACTTTACAAAAGGAAAGGAGTTTTTAAACTTAAATAAAAACGGTGAATATATATCAACATTAAATAACACCTTCAACAAAGGTGTTTGGCTTCAGAATAATAACCTTTTGGTATTTAAGCAAAAAGTACCTACAACGGTTGATGTATATTATGAAATTATTAAACAAGACAATACTACCCTTCAATTAAAAAATGGAAATAATGTATTGACCTATGTTTCTGAGAATCACGAAAGTTATTTACAGCAAAAAGCAACTACAGACACCATAATTCCTAGTGAAGGATTTACATTTACAAGTTTTTGGAGAGGTGCTTTAGGTATGATCTCCTTGATATTTATTGCTTTCTTGTTTAGTAGCAATCGTAAAGGAATTAATTGGAGAACTGTCGGTATTGGATTAACATTTCAATTATTAATCGCTATAGGTGTACTAAGAGTAGATTTTATTAAAAATGCTTTTGAAGCTGTTGGACAAGTATTTATAAATATTTTAGATTTCACTAGAGCTGGTAGTGAATTTCTTTTTAGTGGTGTTATGGATGTCAATTCTTATGGATTCATTTTCGCCTTCCAAGTATTACCAACTATTTTATTCTTTTCGGCTTTAACATCAGTTTTATTTTACTTAGGTATCATTCAAAAAGTCGTAAAAGCATTTGGATGGCTTTTAACAAAACTTCTTGGAATTTCTGGCGCAGAGAGTTTAAGTGTTGCTGGTAATATATTCTTAGGACAAACCGAAGCTCCTTTATTAATCAAGGCTTATTTAGAAAAAATGAATAAGTCTGAAATTTTGTTAGTAATGATTGGCGGTATGGCTACTGTTGCTGGCGCCGTACTAGCTGCTTATATTGGGTTTTTAGGTGGTGATGATCCTGCTTTAAGATTGGTGTATGCTAAACACTTATTAGCAGCATCAGTTATGGCTGCTCCTGGCGCAATTGTTATTTCAAAAATCTTATTCCCTCAAACTAAAGAGATAAATAAGGATGTTACTGTTTCTCAAGAAAAAATTGGATCTAACTTATTAGATGCTATTGCTAACGGAACTACTGAAGGTTTAAAATTGGCCGTAAACGTAGGCGCGATGTTACTTGTTTTTGTTGCTTTTATAGCTATGATAAATGGTATTTTAGGTTGGGTTGGCGATGTCACAACACTTAACACATGGATGGCAGCTAACACACCGTATCAAAGCTTTTCACTTGAGGCTATTTTAGGAACTGTTTTTGCTCCATTAATGTGGTTAGTTGGAGTTGCAAAAGAAGACATGATGATGATGGGACAGCTACTAGGTATTAAACTCGCAGCCAGCGAATTTGTTGGATATATTCAATTAGCGGATTTAAAAAACGTATCAAATGCTACACATCTCACCTATGAAAAGTCGATTATTATGGCAACTTATATGCTTTGTGGTTTTGCCAATTTCGCTTCTATCGGAATTCAAATTGGCGGTATAGGTTCATTAGCGCCAGGACAACGCAAACAATTGTCTAAGTTTGGCATGAAAGCTCTTATTGGTGGTACAATAGCATCTTTGATTTCCGCTACTATTGCTGGTATGATCATTGGCTAATATCGAATTGACATAGATAATTTACAGCTCACCTATTTTAAAGAATATCGTTAATAACTTTTAATATAATTTACAGCTTCAAATCATCTTGACTTGAAGCTTTTTTATATTTTCGTTTGTTGGCTTGCTGAACTTAATTTAGCATTTCAATTCCAATAAATATTTCAGTTTAATTTAAAGAGGTTCCTGCTTTTGCAGGAAATGCGCATGAAACAATACCACGATTTAGTAAAATACGTTTTAGAGAACGGAAACGAAAAAGGAGATAGAACAGGAACAGGAACAAAAAGTGTTTTTGGTTACCAAATGCGTTTCGATTTAAGTGAAGGTTTCCCGATGGTAACTACTAAAAAGTTACATCTTAAATCTATTATCCACGAATTATTATGGTTTTTAAAAGGTGATACCAATACAAAGTATTTAACGGAAAATGGTGTGCGAATCTGGAACGAATGGGCTGATGAAAATGGTGACTTAGGTCCGGTTTATGGCCATCAATGGCGTAACTGGGCTAGTGAAGAAATTGATCAAATAAAAGAAGTTATCCAAACCCTAAAAAACAATCCAAATAGTCGAAGAATGTTAGTATCTGCGTGGAATCCATCTGTTCTACCTGATACGTCAAAATCATTCTCTGAAAATGTAGCCAACGGTAAAGCTGCTCTACCTCCATGCCATGCGTTTTTTCAATTTTATGTAGCTGATGGTAAGTTGTCTTGTCAACTCTACCAAAGAAGTGCAGATATCTTTTTGGGTGTCCCTTTTAATATTGCATCTTATGCTTTATTCACCATGATGATGGCACAGGTTTGTAGTTACCAACCAGGAGATTTTATACATACCTTTGGTGACGCGCATATCTATAATAATCATATGGAACAACTAGAATTACAATTATCTAGAGACATAAGACCACTACCAAAAATGATGTTAAATCCACAAGTAAGAGATATTTTCGATTTTAAGTTTGAAGATTTTACTTTAGTTGATTATAATCCGCATCCACATATTAAAGGCGTGGTTGCTGTATAAAGTAACAGGTAATACATATATTAATAAAAAAAGCGTCTCGGAATTCGGGACGCTTTTCTAATCTCTGTAGTAGTGATTACAAATTTAAAACACCATTCTCTGCTGATGCAAAGTCGTTCCAAGCATAAGCATCTGCTTGTTCATCATTAACGTAAGTTCCGTCAACAACGTATCTAAATTCATAAGAGTTATCACTTTCTAAATCTACGGTACCTTTAAAAGTTCCGTTCTTCAATTTTTTTAATTCAGTAGCTTCAGTATTCCACTCGTTAAAGCTTCCAACCACTGCTACACATTTTGCCTCCTCTGCAGGAACAGAAAATGTCACCTTACAAACTGGCTTACTTTTTAAATACTGCTTTTTAATTGCCATAATAAATGAGTTATAAAATAAATTAGTTTTACAGCACAAAAGTATAAAAGAAAAAAAGACAATATATTATTTAACTTCCTTGAAATGAAAGAATTATCAATTTGATAATTTTAGACTTATTTTTTATTAAACTATGCAATATTCTTATTGGAATTTTAGCGTATTGATAACAAAATTTGGGCGCATTTTTATCTGATTATAACTATATCGTTTTCGAAAAATACATGTTTTTCATATTAAAAAAACACGATAACGTTTTAGTGAAAAAAAGGTATCTTTATCTTATTAAATTATGATTATGTTCGGAAAGAAAAAACAAGTTTCCACTATAGATAAGGACCAGTTAGAATTAATAGAGAATGCTCAAAAACGTATTAGACAAAAAAAGCGTTTATATATTCATTTTGTCATTTTTTTAATCGGTGCCGTATTTTTAATTATAGCCAATACAGTTTTAGGTATTGGTAAGGATTTTACCATAGTTGGTATTAATTGGTTTGTATATGCCATTTTAGCCTGGTTATTTTTATTTGTTTATCACTTTATAAGTGTATTCATCACCAATAAATTTATGGGTAAAGCCTGGGAGAAACAACAGCTCGAAAAACTAGTAAATCAGCAACAGCAACGCATAGATAAGTTAAAAGAAAGTTTTCTAAAAGAAGAAAGGAAAATAGCACAATCACAAGCTTTTAACGAAACCCTTACTGAGTCTAAAACTGAAGAAAAAAAAAGCACTAATGAGCTAACCATTATTGTAGCCGCTGGTGAAGATAATGCTATTGGTAAGGATAATAATCTTATATGGCATTTGAGTAATGATTTAAAACGCTTTAAAAAATTGACTTCGGGCCATCATATTATAATGGGAAGAAAAACCTTTGAAAGCTTCCCAAAACCACTTCCCAATCGAATACATATTGTCATCACAAGACAATTAGATTACAAGGTACCAAGCGGAGTGATTGTAGTTAATAATCTCGAAGATGCAATAGATGCCGCAAAAACAGATACACAACCATTTATTATTGGAGGCGGTGAAATCTATAAGTTATCTATGCATTTAGCTGACAAACTTGAAATTACAAGAGTACATTCCACTTTTGAAGGTGCAGATACTCACTTTCCAGAGATAGATTCTAGTAAATGGAAAGAAGTTAATAGAACTACTCATGATGCTGATGAAAAACACAATTATGCCTATTCGTTTATAACATATAAAAGACGATAAATATTCCTATTTTTGCAGCACTAAATTAAAATAAAAATGAACGCATATATATTTCCAGGTCAAGGAGCACAATTCTCAGGAATGGGTTTAGACCTCTATGAAAATTCACCGTTAGCACAAGAGTTATTTGAAAAAGCAAATGACATTTTAGGCTTTTCTATTACCGATATTATGTTTGAAGGCTCTGCCGAAGACTTAAAGGAAACTAAGGTGACACAACCCGCTATCTTTTTACATTCTGTGATTTTAGCAAAAACCTTAGGGGATAATTTTCAACCTGATATGGTTGCTGGTCATTCTCTTGGAGAATTTTCTGCTTTGGTTACTGCTGATGGTTTAACATTTGAGGATGGTTTAAAATTAGTGTCTCAACGTGCTCAAACCATGCAAAAAGCATGTGAATTACAGCCAAGTACTATGGCTGCCGTTTTAGGCTTAGATGATGATATTGTAGAAAAGGTTTGTGCCATGACTGAAGGCGTCGTGGTTGCTGCCAATTATAACTGCCCAGGTCAGTTAGTTATTTCAGGAGAAATTGATGCGATAAATAACGCTTGTGAGACACTCAAAGAAGAAGGTGCAAGACGTGCGTTAGTTTTACCTGTTGGTGGTGCATTTCATTCGCCAATGATGGAGCCTGCTAGAGAAGAATTAGCTGCAGCTATTGAAAGCACAACGTTTAATAAACCTAACTGCCCAATATACCAAAATGTAACTGCTTCAGCTGTTACAGATGAAAACGAAATAAAAGCCAATTTAATTGCTCAGTTAACAGCTCCTGTACGTTGGACACAATCTGTGCAACAAATGATTGCTGATGGAGCAACACATTTTACCGAAGTTGGTCCTGGTAAGGTTTTACAAGGCTTAGTTAAAAAAATACACAGAGAAGCAGAAACGACTTCAGCAACATTTGGAAATAACGTCTAAAACCTCTCAGTTTTGAATAGAAATGTCTTTATTACTCTACTTATAGTGTTTAATATTGCTATTGATCAAATCACAAAGGTCATAGTAAGAAATAATATGATACAAGGGGCTAGAGGTCAAATTGATGTGATAAAAGATTACTTTCAACTAATTTGGGTTGAAAACAAAGGGGCTTTCCTTGGTATGGGGAGCGATATTAATCCTACTCTCCGTCTTATTTTTCTTTTAATTTTACCTACCATTGTACTCCTATATGTGATATATTACATCATTAAAACTAAAGAGTTAGATCGTCTGAGTCTAATCGCTTTTTGTTGCATTATTGGCGGTGGTATAGCTAATGTCTTTGACCGAATAGTTTTTGGTGAAGTCACCGATTTTTTCTTTATTAAAATTACTGAGACTATAAAAACAGGAATTTTTAATGTAGCGGACCTCTCTGTAACTATTGGAATGATTATGTTGCTTTTCAGTGGTATATTTAATAATAAAAACGAAAAGTCTATCTCATAAAAAAACGCTACAAACTAAGTTTGTAGCGTTCTTAAAACTTTAAAAGTAAAAATATATAAGCTTAAGGTGTAAAGAGCGTAACCTCATTGGCACCAAAAGAACCACCTTCCTTAATAACTTCACCGTTAAGTGTTAAAGTATAACTTCCCTGTCCGTAAGCACAGCATATACCATCGGAATATACATCATAGATAACAAATCCATAATCACCATCCTCTAAACATATACGTTCCTGAATTGATCCACCATCTAAATCATCGTAACCATCACCAGATGCTATAAGAACTGTCCCACTGGTTAGGTCATAAAGCTCCCAACTGGTCTCCTCTGCAAAGTTATCAAAGTTGATATCCAGAATCAGCTCGTTCACAGGGCACACAATTGTAATATTTAGATTCATTGGGTGTGGATTCTCAGCTGTTGTATCATTAGAGAATCCAATAGTCAATCGTTGACCACTTGCTACACCATTATCTGTAATAGTTACATCAAATTGAGCAGATCGCTCATTTGCTGGAATAGTTACAGAAGCTGGTACACTATAAGCATCTGAACTTATGTCTGTGCCATATAGAGCACTGAAACCTGCAGGTAAAACCTGTAAATTATAAGTTCTCGCTGATGATGATCTTCTTGAATTATAAACTGTAATAGTCTGAGTCGAAGAACCATCCTGGTTCAATTCGAAAACCACATTGTCGTCCTCAAAACTTATAAAGTTGTAATCCGATACGCTTGGAACGTCTGCATCAATATCACTTTCACAAGATGTGAAGATGGCCATTGAAAGAACTAAGGCTCCTAATAAAATTTTTTTCATAATATTCTTTTTTTTAAATGTTATCAAATCCTGTATAGTTCTCATTTAAGTCAATCTCATCTTCTGGAATCTTTAAGAAGAAAAGGTTACTATTCGCAGGTATATCAATAGAAATTCTATGGATATCGTTTCTATTTATAGGAAGGTTATAACGCTTTGCATCAAACCATTGTGGTCCAAACTCGCCGTAAAATTCCTTCTTTCTCTCCAATAAAATCTCATTCAGTAATGCCTGACCTGAATTATTACTCATTGTAGCATTAGGATCTCTTGCCGATTGTAATGCAAACAAAAGGTTTCTCGCTGCTGGTAAATTACCTAGGTGGTACTGTGCTTCTGCATCGAATAATACCATCTCTGATTTTCTTAAAATCGGAATATCAGTACTGAATGTAAATGCATATTTGGTAGATACATATTCTCTCCATGGAGTCGTTGCTGAAACACCGTAAATATCTACAAATGTATTTCTTACATCAGTTGCAGAAAATTCGTCTACAAAATCAGGATCAAAATAACTGGCATTATAACTTAAGGTCAAATGATCCATCATTGGTGCCGCATGTCCCCAGAAAAAGTTAGTCTCGTCAGAGCCATTTTGGAACAAGCCCCATAACCATTCCTGATCTTGCATATCACCGAAGCCATTGCCCCAGTTAGTAGATTGTACGGCTTGTGATGCATTACCACCATAGGCTGCACTTGCCAATTCAGATACTCGTTGCCAGTTATTTTGCGTAACTGCATATACTCGGGTTAATACCGCCTGAGCTACTGCTTTGTTTAAAAAACTCTTTCCTATTCTAGAATCTGGTAAATCTGCTACAGCATCTTCCAAATCCTGAATAACCTGTGCATATACCTCACTCATTGCTACTGGTGGGTTACCACCAACCGTTGCTAATGATGTTGGTGCTGTATAAATTGGTATACGCTCTAAACTTGGATCATTATTAAGGTTAGGCGCAAATTCTAAGGCTAACTCAAACAAGTGTAAACCTCTAAAAAACTTACCTTTAGCAACAAATTCTTTCTTTGTTTCAGCATTTAATCCGCTACTATTGTTAACACCAGCAATTAAGGTGTTGGCAAAATTGACATTCTCATAGTTGAAATCCCATGTAAAATTGGTTCTTCTAAAGTTTGGCTCTCTATTCTCATGACCATAATCAAAAGTATACCAATTAAAATCCTGGATAATATCATTACCCTTTACCGCTCTTGCAAAATACATAGCGTAAATTCCACCTGCGTCTACTGACCCATACTGCCCCTTATAGTTTGACAATATACCATTGACAAAGGTTTGGGCATTAGCTCTAGTTGAAAATATCAACTGATCCGTTACACCTGTAGTATCTACAGGCTCTTCAACAAAATCCTCATTACAGGACACAACCATACATAGCGTAAAGAAAAACGCTAAAGGTCGAATTAATTTAAATCTATTTTTCATATCCATTTTTATTTTAAAATTCAATCAATGTTCCAAAAGTGAAGGTTCTCTGTAACGGAGATCTGTTAGCCGTAAGTCCATTAAACGCTTGTTCTGGATCAATACCAGCATGCGATTGCCAAGTGATTAAGTTATCCCCTTGGAAATAGAATCTTACCGAACTCAACCCAATCTCTTTTAAAGCATCTTGAGAAAGGTTATAACCCAATGTTAAACTTCTAAGACGTACATAGTCATTTTTAAACAACCATCTTGTAGATCTTGAATTGAAATTGTTGTTTGATGTGGTCAACCTAGGGAAATCAGTAATGTCTCCTGGTTGTGACCAAGCCTTAAAGTTATCTGGGTGTGCAGATGCTCCAATTGCATCAAAGTTGTTTACCAATCCTGAGTAGTCTGTGTCTAATATATATGCACCTAAACTAAAGTTAAACAAAGCACTTAAATCAAATTGCTTGTATCTGATATTGGTGTTAAATCCACCTTGGATATCTGGTAAAGATTCTTTCCCAGTCTCAACTCGTGTAGCATCATCATATTGGTTAGTAACCGTTCTTACGATCTGTGCATTAGGGTTAGCTTCCCTATACTGTGTTAAACCTGTTATAGTATTATCACCTGCATTAAAGACACCATCTCCATTTACATCGTCAAAATATTGGTACCACATAGCATCACCATTAGCTGGGTTAACACCGGCCCACTCTCTAATATAAAACTCAAATAACGAATTTCCTACAGCCCATAATTTTGAGCCATTAACTTGAGTATCTGAAAATGGTGATACTTGGATAATCTCGTTTTTCAATATTGAGAAGTTACCACCTACACTCCAACTGAAATCATTCTTATTGATAATGTTACTGTTTAAAGTAACTTCCCAACCTGAGTTCTCTATAGTACCCGCATTAGCTCTTACTGTTGGTACACCTGGTGATGGTGTTGCCGTAATATCTTGTATTAAATCTTCACTTCGTCTTTTGAAATATTCAACAGTTCCTGAAAGTGCACCATTAAATATCGTGAAATCCATACCAAAGTTCAATGTTGTAGAAGTCTCCCACTGTAATGCTGGATCTGGCAATGTCGCTGCAGGTAAATTCGTTGGCTGACCCTCTACTGGTGATATCACAATATTTCCAAAATTAGTACCTCCAAATAAGAAACTTACCGGAAAGAAACCTCCGCTAATATTTATGTTACCCAATTCGCCATAAGAACCTCTTAACTTAAGATTGTTAAGCCAATCGATATCTTCCATAAAGCTCTCATTGGTAACATTCCAGGCTCCACCAACTGAGAAGAAATCACCCGTATTGAAATCCTCACCAAACTGAGAAGACTTATCCTGTCTGAAAGAACCCTCTACAAAGTATCTGTTGTCATAGTTATAGGCCAATCGACCCAAGTAACTTACAATTCTTTGTTCGGTTCTAAATCCTCCAAAAGTTTCTGCTACGGTACCGTTACCTAATTCTTCCTGACCAGGTAAAAATCCTGTCGATGACGCACTGAAGCCATCAAAGGTCGATGTATTAGCCTCGTAGATCGCATCTACAGAGACATTGTGTACATCTGCTATAGTTGTCTTATAATTAAGTGCCTGAATAGCGTTAAGACCTGTTGTTACATTTCTTGCCTTACTTACCCTACCCTGAACATTAGAGGCAGCACCGATCTCATCATCATCAAAACTGTGACTGTCAAAAACAAAGTTTTCGTAGTTAAAGGTCGTTCTAAAAGTGAAGTTCTTTAAGAATTTTGCCTCTGCATATACAGAACCTAAGAAGTTAGTTCTTATACGTTGCTCAGACCCAAGTAAAATTGAAGCTAAAATATTCTCACCACCATTAATTGGTCTGTTAAAGTTAACTGGTTGACCTATTGGTCTTCCGTTACCATTACCAAGGTCATAGATTCTGTTCCCCGAATCATCTAATATTAACTCGCCATTGGCATCTCTTACAAATATTGGGTATATACCATTAACGCTATATATCCATGAAATGGCCTGAGTTGTACTTCCTGAGGTTTGATCAGGATTGTTTGAGTATGATCTTGAATAACCACTGGTGATTCCTAACTTTAACCAATCGTTAACCTGAGAGTCCAATCCAACTCTTGAAGCGATTCTTTCGAAATCTGATTTTATTACTGGTCCATCTTCACTAAGGTAATCTACAGAGAAGAAATAATTGGTGTTGTCTGTTCCACCAGAAATATTAATATTATGATTAATCCTTGGTACATTTTCTCTCAATACCGCATCTTCCCAATCTGTTTCCCATTGTAAACTAGCACCTTGTACTAAATTTCCATCTGTACCAATAGGGTTGGTTACACCATAAGGGTTATACCCTAAAGTTGGTATTAAGGCGTTAGAAGCATTGGCTGAAGCCGTCGCCGCATCCTGACCATTATTATAGATATTATCGTTTCTAAGTGCTGACCACATAAGTCTTAGATAATCTTCAGAATCTGTGATATCATGGATACCTACAGCTGGGTTTGAAACACCGTACTGTGTTCTAAGTCTTACACTGGTCTTTGTATTTCGCTTACCTCTCTTGGTAGTTATCAATACAACACCATTTGCTGCACGCGAACCATAAAGCGAAGCAGAAGCCGCATCCTTTAATACAGAGATAGACTCGATCTGATCCTGACTTATTGTATTAAGGTTACCATTAAATGGTGCACCATCGATAACGATAAGTGGACCATTACCTCCAGTAAAACTACCAAAACCTCTAATAACAAAATTTGGATTGCTTCCGGGCTGACCACCAGCAGTGATTAAGTTGACACCCGCAACGGTACCTTGTAAGGCTCTTAATGGTGAGGTTACCTGTTGGTTCTCGATAATTTCGGAGCTTACAACTGCAACCGAACCTACTATGGCCTCCTTTTTCTGTGTACCATAAGCAACAACAACCACTTCCTCAAGGGCGTTACCTTCTTTTAAGGCAACATTATAAACATTAGCCGTACCGATTACCACTTCTGCTGACTCCATCCCAACATAAGAGATTACCAAAACATCACCTTGTGCAACATTGATGGTATAATTACCATCGAAATCTGATTGAACACCTCTTGCGGTATTTTTTACAATCACGTTAGCACCTGGAAGGGGCAATCCATCCGATTCGGTAGTTATGGTTCCTGTAATTGTTTTTTCTTGGGCATTAGCCAATTGAAATCCGAAAAATAAATACAACAGAACCAAACCATAATTTTTTACTTTCATAAATTTTAATTTAAGTTATACAGTTAGTTTGTTGCAAAAAGAAAGGTCGGCAGTGAAGTATATTTTAAAGACTAACTTAAAATAATTACTTTGATGAAATTAAAGTTAACATGGTTATTTCATAGAATAAAGTAAGGTCACACTGCCTCCCTTTGCAATTGCTTTAGTAAAAAAACCAACAAGGGGACTAATGTGAGTTAATAGCTATAAGAGTTTACTTATACCGATGAATGATTACTCTTTATTTACGATTTTAAGAAAATTTAGATGTTCAATGATAATTTATCATAATAATATGTATATATAATAAAGGTGTTGTTTTCTCTCACAGCTCAAACATTGTAATACCACTTACTACCTACCAATGAAAAAATAAAGCTTTTAAAATTCTAAAAATATATGTCCATTGTTAGAATAACTAATTAATACAATAAAATGTAGTTTTTGATACAGAGAATATTCAATAAATAACCCCTAGAAACAAAATATGGAGGGAAAGAGAATATCTTAGACGCTATTAAACTAAGTAGAGAGATCTTATATAGCTACTAGGTGTTTTATTCATGTATTTCTTAAATGCTTTATTAAAAGTTACTTTGTTATTATAACCGACCTCATATGCAACATCTATAATATTTAGATTTCGCTTTTCATCTTGGTCAAAAATATCTATCGCTTCCATAATTCTGAAATAATTAATAAGGTCGTAAAAACTCATATCAAAATGTTCATTAATTACTTGAGACGTATTATGCCTAGTTGTTCCCAACATCTCCGAAAGTAGCTCTAAACTTATATCATTGTTTTTGTATACTTTATCGTGGGTTAACAATTCTGTCAACTGTGACTTTAATTCAATAGAAAGGCTTTCTGTAAGGTTTGATTTCTCGTATTTTAAAGGTTTTGGCTTTATAGATGGTAGTTTTTCGGTTTGTTTAGAATTACTACTGCTGGCATTCATAATTATTTCTGGCCTTAATCCAGACATTAATGCTATGTAAAATATCATGGTAATCATAAAAATGGCATTTATAAAATTAAAAGGCTCATATTCTATTAATCTTACAACAACAGTGCCGTGAAGAATATAGGCTAATACATAACAAAAGAATACAAGCATTATATTTCGCTCCCAAATAAATCTACTTTTAAATTCTGGATCTTCGGTTTGTTTACTTCGTTTTTTATTTCTATAAATATTATAAATACCTATAGCATATATACTTAAAGACAAAGCTTTTAACAATACCAATATTTTAGTGCTATTAAGAACAGACTGTGTACCATCAAGTAACAAATAAAACTTCTCTGTTCCGCTTAACATATACTGTGGCAGCAACCAAATTACCAATAAAAAAGTTGGTATTAGATGTAGTGAATCCTTAAGTGATAGTTTATAATTTTGGACAACTCTTTTAAAGTAAAAGTAAAGTAATGGCCCATATAGAAAAGAAAAGGGTGTAGATATATAATACGTATGAGGAAATTTTAAATGATAGTTAGATTTAAACAAGCTAATATGTATCAAGAACAATGAATGAAAAAGAACAAATGCTCCTATTAAAAGAACGGAAGTTCTATCTAAACTCTTTTTAGCAAAAAGAATTATAACCATAAAAATCCCTATAACTCCAGTTAACATATGAGCTATAGCAGAAAAATTAAAATTCGGTCTATATTCCTTAACTAAATCATTATAGGGTTTTTCATTTCTAATTTCCGAAAACACATGATCATTTAAAATGGATAAATCTTGGGTAGATTTAATATACGTCTTAATATGCTTTGAGGCCTTTTCTGCGTTATTATTTTCTGAATACAATATAGCTAAGGCTTTATTTATAGATACTGAGTCTTCAGTCTTATTAGACAACAAAGCTTCATTAACCTTTATTAAATCAATACGTTTTAGGGAATCTCTTACTTGCACATCTTGAAGAATACTATCCAGAGCTTTATTTGACATCAATTTAAAATTGGTCGTAGGATCAAATTCTCCATTGATTTTTGCATTACCCATATTGAAAAATAAGAGCAGGGCAGTAAATATAAAAATACGCCTTAGAAAAATCATTTTTGAGACTTAAGGTGGTTATAATAATAAAGATGGCTAGATAATCTTCAAGTTATATTCATCAGATGAATTAAACTCTTAAAGACTTCTTAAAAATGGTAAATAAATGTAAAAACCGATAAAAGTTTACTCATAATAGAGCAATTTAACAGAAAAATGAATGCATAGTTTAACTTGTCAATTTGAAAACACATCAATTGTTTTAAAAAAAATCGGTCTATAAAATCAATAACATTTTCTTAAACTGGATAGACTCTCAAACGAGTTTAAATAATCAAAAAATTACTGGTTTTTATAAATCACACCGTTTTTCATTACAAAAGTGATATTCTCCATAGTAGAAATATCTTCTGTAGGGTCATCATTAACAGCCACAATATCTGCTAAATAACCAGACTTAATTTGTCCTAATTGACTTTCCATTTTTAAAATCTTGGCATTGGTCAATGTAGCACTCTGTATAGCCTCCATAGCAGGCATACCAGCTTCAACCATATAACCAAACTCTTTTCCATTATCTCCATGATAAAAAACAGCAGCATCGGTACCAAATGCTATACCAACATCTGCTTTATAAGCTCTACCAAACATATTTTGAATTTTAGGACCAATATCTAAAGCTTTGGGTACAATAATTTCTGGGTAATAGCCTTTTATTTTAGCTTTTTCAGTAACAAATTTACCAGCAGTTATAGTTGGAACTAGATATACATCGTGCTTTTTCATGAGCTCCATAGTTTCTGCACTCATTAAGGTACCATGTTCTATGGTTTTTACTCCACCCAAAATGGCGCGTTGCATCCCTTCGTCCCCATGTGCATGTGCAGCTACATGAAACCCATAATCTTTAGCAGTTTGACATATAGCTTTAATTTCTTCTATTGTAAACTGAGGGTTTTGACCACTTTTAGCAACACTCAATACACCTCCTGTGGCTGTAATTTTTATTAAGTCCGCTCCATTTTTATAACGTTGTCTAACCGCTTTTTTAGCGTCTTCTACACCATTAACGACACCTTCTTTTGGTCCAGGATTACCCATTAGGCTTTTCTTAGACCCGTTAGTTGGGTCTGCATGACCACCTGTTGTCGCCAAGGCTTTTTCTGCTGTAAAAATTCTTGGCCCATCAACTTTACCAGCGTTAATTGCATTTCGGAGTGCTACATTTACACCTGTTCCGCCTAAATCTCTTACGGTTGTAAATCCGTTCATTAGAGTAATTTCTGCATACTTTACAGAACTAAAAGCCACATCTGCATCGTTCTGTGTATAAGCCTGTAAGTATCTCTTTGGATTGGTTTCTGACTCAATATGCACATGCATATCAATTAAACCAGGCATTACCGTTTTAGATTTTAAATCTATTACTCTATCATTAGAATTTTGAGAAGTTCTATAGCCATCTTCAACAGAAACAATAATATCTCCAGAAACGACAACTGTTTTCTCAATAAGTATTTCCCCAGATTTAGTATCAATCAATTTCCCACAATGTAAATATGTGTCTTGAGCAGTTATTGTTACTGAAATTAACAATACTAATACTCTAAAAAAAGTCTTCATATATTTATTTATTTCTGATTTTCTGTTCCCATTTCCACGCAGACTCCATAGCATCATCAAGTGTTAGTTTGGTTTTCCAGCCTAAAACATTATTAACCTTATTAGTGTCTGCATAAGCTGAGATTACATCTCCAGATCTTCTACCCACTACTTTGTAGTTTAACTTTTTACCCCAAACACTTTCAAATGACTTAATGGCTTCTAAGACAGAGCTACCTTTCCCTGTTCCTAAATTAAAAAATTCAAAATTTGAATTGTTTTTTCCTGATAATAAACGTTGTAAAGCAACTACATGTGCTTTTGCCAAATCTACGACATGAATATAATCTCTAATGCAAGTTCCATCTCGCGTTGGATAATCCCCTCCAAAAACTAAAAGCTGCTCGCGCATCCCAATAGCAGTTTGGGTAATAAATGGTACTAAATTTTGTGGCACTCCAATTGGTAATTCGCCTATTTTAGTTGAAGGATGTGCGCCAATGGGGTTAAAATAACGCAAAGCAATAGAATTAAAATTTTTATTGACTTTACAGGTATCCTTTATAATTTCTTCGCCAATCTGTTTTGTATTTCCATAAGGTGATTCAGCTAGTTTCACTGGTGCATTTTCTGTGATTGGTAATTCATCTGCCTGACCATATACAGTACAAGAAGAGCTAAAAATAAAGTTTTGAGAGTTAAGTTGTTTCATCTCTTGAAGCACATATACCAAAGTGTTTATGTTATTTTCATAATACATCAAAGGATTATTTACGCTCTCCCCAACAGCTTTACTAGCAGCAAAATGAATAACTCCTGCAATATCATTATGCTTTTTGAAGAACGATTGCACATCGCCTTTAATTTTAAGATCTAATTTTTCAAAATAGGGTTTTGTGCCTGTAATTGCAGTTATTCCGTCCAAGACCTCAACGGATGAATTACTTAAATTATCTATAATTACAACCTCGTAACCTTCGTTTTGTAATTCTACAACTGTATGCGAACCGATAAAGCCTAAACCTCCGGTAACTAAAATCTTCATATTTTAAGAATTACTATTTATAAAACTTAGAACGGTAGTAGTTATAAATTCAATTTGTTCATCATCTAGTTCTGTATGCATTGGTAAAGAAATTACGGATTTAACCAATTGGTTAGTAACTTTGAAGTCCTCTTCTTTATAGCGCTTGTCTTGATACGCCTTTTGCCTGTGTAACGGAATAGGATAATAAACCCCACATGGAATATTGGCGGCTTGTAAATGTGCTACTAAGGCATCTCTATCAACATTTTTTAAATTCAAAGTATACTGATGAAAAACATGGCAATCGCAAGTATCACAAATACCTTCGCAGTTTGCTCTTCCGCTAGGGGTAACAACCTTTGGGTGATTTTTAAAAGCTTCAGAATATTTTTTAGCAGCATTTCGCCTTGCTTTATTATAGCTGTCTAAATATGGTAGCTTTGCATCTAATACTGCAGCCTGTATAGAATCTAATCTAGAATTAACACCAACCACATCATGATGATAACGCTTATACATACCATGATTTACAATACCTCTTATAGTATGTGCTAATTCATCATCATTGGTAAAAATAGCTCCGCCATCACCATAACAACCTAAATTTTTTGATGGGAAAAAGGATGTAGAAGCTACATGGCCTATTGCGCCTGTTTTAGTTTTAGAACCGTCTTTATGCGTATAATCTGCTCCTATGCCTTGGGCATTATCCTCAATTACATATAGGTTATGTTTTTTTGCTAAATCCATGATGGCATCCATATCCGCTGCCAACCCAAATAAATGAACAGGCACAATTGCTTTAGTTTTTGGAGTAATGGCCTTTTCAATAGCATCAATATCTATGTTAAAATTTATAGGATCTACGTCGACTAAAACAGGTGTTAGCTGTAATAAAGCTATAACCTCAACAGTTGCTGCAAACGTAAAGTCTGCAGTAATAACCTCATCACCAGGCTGCAAACCTAAACCCATCATGGCAATTTGGAGTGCATCTGTACCATTAGCACACGGAATAACATGTTTAACGCCAAGATAATCCTCAAGATTTTTTTGAAATTGATGTACTATTGGACCATTTATAAATGCTGCACTATCCATTACCTCTTGAATTGAGGGATCTACAACAGCTTTAATTTTTGCATATTGACCCTGAAGGTCAACCATTTGAATTTTTTTCATTCGGAAGATTCTAAATTTATTGTATATGGCTTAGACTTAAGCCATGAACGAAAATACAAAATTGTAATCGCTATGCCAATGCAATTAATTGAAAGTAATGTATTTTAGCACAAATCTTTACTATTGAGAAGACTTTATTCCATAGGAATCTTTATAGCACACTTTGTTATTGGGCTTTTGTCACTTTTTAATTCAAAATTAAAATTAGGTGTTGATGGGAGAAAAGAAACTATAGAAAAGCTTAGAAAAGCTATAAAGCCTAATGACAAAACTTTTTGGTTTCACTGTGCTTCTCTTGGAGAATACGAACAAGGTCTTCCTGTTTTTGAAGCCTTAAAAATTAAATATCCAGATTATAAAGTTGTTTTATCCTTTTTTTCTCCATCTGGTTATGATGTTAGAAAAAACACTAAGATTGCTGATGTCGTAGTTTATCTTCCACTTGACACCACAACGAATGCTAAACGCTTTTTAAATAGCGTAAATCCAGATTATATCGTATTTGTTAAGTACGACATTTGGCCAAATTTTTTGCAAGAAATAAAAAAACGAGACATAGACGCTATACTCATTTCTGCTATTTTTAGAGAAACTCAAAGCTTTTTTAAATGGTATGGTGGGTTTATGAAATCTGCTCTATTTGCTTTTAAACACATTTTCACACAAGATGAAAACTCTAAAGAATTACTTAAAGATATTGGATATAATAACGTTTCGGTTTCTGGAGACACACGTTTCGATCGTGTTTCCAGTCAGCTAAAAACAGACAATTCTATTTCGTTTATTGAAGATTTTAAAGCAGATAAGCTGTGTATGGTCTTTGGAAGTACATGGCCAGATGATGACAAACTCTACATAGATTATATCAATAAAAGTTCTACCCAAGATTTAAAATTTATTATTGCTCCGCATAATATGAAACCTAGTTATATTCAGTCTATAAAATCTCAGCTTAAAATAAAAACTACATGTTTTTCTGAAATGAGTAACAAAAACCTTTCAAGAAATGGAGTATTCATTTTAGATACTATTGGATATTTAAGCAAAGTTTATAGTTATGCAAACATAGCTTATGTAGGTGGAGCGGCTGGTAATACAGGTCTACATAATATCTTAGAACCTGCTGTCTTTGGTGTACCAATACTAATTGGTAAAAATTATGAAAAATTTCCTGAGGCTAAAAAGCTTATAGAACTAAAAGGTGTGGTCTCTGTTACTAATGCTTCAGAATTCGAAACTGAGCTAAATACTCTAATATCGAATAAAGAAATAAGGGAGAAACAAGGTAAAATCAATAAAATCTTTATTGAAAAAAACAAAGGTGCTGTCGTCCAAATCCTTAATTATCTACGTATATAAGCGTATATTAATATACTAATACAAATGAAATATTGTTAAAGTTTCATTAAAATTAGTATTTTCGTACATTAACAACAATTAACACTAAAACTATTAAAATGAAAAAAGTTGTATTAAGTTTAGCTCTAGTTGCATTTCTGGGACTATCATTAAACTCTTGTAGAGAGACAAAAGAAAACACTGAAGACAAAATCGAAGAAACGGCTAAAGATGCAGGCGACGCTATGGAAGACGCAGGTGATGCGGTTAAAGATGCTGCTGATGAGGCTGGCGATGCAGTTAAAGATGCTGCCGATGATGTTAAAGAAGGTGCTGAAGACATGGCAAAAGATGTTAAAGATGCTGCTAATGACGCAGTAGATAATGTTAAAGAAGGTGCTAAAGACATGGCTGACGATGCTAAGGATGCTGCTAACGAAGCTGCAGACGACGTTAAAAAAGCTGGTAAAGATGCTATGGATAAAATGAAAGATAACTAGTTAGAATCTTTTCGTTATAAAACTTAAAAGTCTGATGAAAATCAGGCTTTTTTTTATGCCTTTATCTCGCGTATTGCTATATTGCTTGTTCTATAAATCATATCTCTTACATGAAAAAAATCCTATCACTATCGTTTTTACTTTTTGCCTGTCTAATACACTCACAAGATAAAATTAAATATATAGACTACGATAATATCGTTGAAGAAGTAGCTAAATTCTCTGGCGAAGAGCAATATGATAAAGTTCTTGAATCGCTAAATAAAATAAACAAAAATGATTCTACTTACTGCACCATACTAACCTCTAAATCATACTATTTAATTCAACTAGAAAACTATGAGGAAGCCATTAAGACTACTGATGAAGGATTAGCTTTAGATTGCGATAGTAGTTCTAAGCTATTTTTTATGATGAACAAAGGTGTAGCTCTAGAAAATTTAGAAAAATATCAGGATGCTATTGATATATATGATAAAGCACTGCAGTATTATCCAGCAAATCATAAATTATGGTTTAATAAGGCAACTTGTTATGAAAAAATGAAAGATATACCTAAAGCTATAGATGCTTATCAAAAGGTCATTTTAATGAGTCCTACTTACAGAAACGCGCATTTATTTCTTGGTAACATATGCTATAGACAAAATCTTACTGCTCAGGCATTAATGTGCTATAATATGGCACTTCTGGTTGAACCAGATTCTGAACGTGCCTTTTCATTACTTAAGTACTTAAATGAAGCTATCGCTGGCAAAAATGAATATGAGCCCAATGACGATTTGGTGGTCTCTGAAGATGATGAAGCTTTTGAAGATCTTAACTTAATACTAGACAATAGGATTGCGCTAAGTAATAAATATAAAATAGATAACGAAATAGATATCGCATTGGTAAAACAAAGCCATGCAATGATTGAACAGCTCGAAGATTATGAAGGTAGTGATGGTTTTTGGGACAAACGTTATGTACCACTATTTAAGTGGATAAAAGAAAACGATCAATTCGATAATTTTGTTTACACACTTACTTATTCTATAAAAAATGAAGAATTAAAAAAATTAGTAGCAAAGAAAACCGACGATGTAAAAAGTTTTATTTCAGCATTTACGACCAACACTTATGATGTTATGGCACCACAAAAACAAATGATAGATGGTACAACTAAAAACACCTATTATTACTATTCAAATCGTATAATTCAGGCAGAAGGAGAAATGAATGGAGATGTTTCAGTTGGCGATTGGGTGTTCTATGAAGAAAATGGCGCGGTATCAGGTAAAGGTGCTTATAATAATAAAGGTAAAAGAGAAGGTAAATGGTCTTGGTATCATAAGAATGGGCAATTAAAAGAAACTACTATTTATGTTAACGGTGAGTTGAATGGTAAAAATGAATCTTGGTACGAAAATGGTAAGCCTTACATAAAGACCGATTTAAAAAATAGCAATTTTGATGGTGAATACTTATACTATCTTTCTTCAGGTGCACTAAAACAAAAGAAGCACTTCAAAGATGGTAAGTTAGATGGAAAATACTTAGCCTATTTTAATGTTGGAGATATTATTCAACCAGAGTTTGATGTAGACTACAATAATGATAAAGCCATAAATAATGTTTTAGAATATTATGCTCATGGAGATATTTACTCTAATATCGAATTTAAAGACGGGCAACGCAATGGTAAAGAAACTCAATACTACTGGAACAAACAAAAATCGTTAGAAGCGACCTATACTAATAATGAACTAAATGGATCGTATACAAAGTATCATTTTAACGGTCAAATTAGTGAACAAGGTCAAAGCCAAGATAACTTTTTTGATGGTCCCTGGAAAACATTTTACCAAGATGGCACTTTAGAGTCTGTTTTTGAATATGACAAAGGAAAGATTACAGGGCTCTACAAGTACTATGACACAGACGGAAAACTACACTACGAATTTGAATATAGACGTGGTGAAGTCATAAGTTATAAATATTACGATAAAGATGGAAAAGTACTAACAGAAAATCGCAAAAAAGGTGGTAAGTTTTATTTTAAAGGATTCTATGCTAATGGTAATACAATGTCCGAAGGAAAATACGACATTAAGGGTGGTAAAATGGGAGAATGGAAATTCTTCGATAAAAATGGGGTCTTAACAGAAAGTGGTAATTACGAAGAAGACTTAGCGATAGGAACTCATAAATCTTATCATACTGATGGACAAATTTCGAGTATTTCTCAATTTGAAAAAGGAGACTTAACGGGCTACTATCAGGGATTTCATATCAATGGTAAACTTCAGGCTCAAGGTTGGTACAAAGATGGTTACCAACATGGTGAATGGCATTATTACAATCTGGATGGCACATTAAGTAATATTAGCTTTTATCACAAAGGAGATATTAATGGAACACAACAAATATTTGGTGTAAATGGTAATCTAATAAAAGAAAATCATTATAAATATGGTAAAAGCATAAAAGAAGTTATTTATAATAATAAGAATGAAGTTCACCAAACTATAGACTTTGAAAACGCTAAACAACAGTATACCCTCATAGTTAATCATTTTAATGGTAAAAAAGAGTTAGAAATTGATTATGTTAATGGTTTACAGCACGGTAATTACAATAACTATAATTTTGATGGCAGTCTAAATATATCTGGAAGCTATCTAAATAATTTGATGCATGGAGAATGGATTTGGCGTTATGAAGATGGTACTATAAAATATAAAGAGACATACCTCAACGGAAGTGAAAATGGCAAATCTTTGCGTTACCATAAAAATGGACAAATAGAAGACGAGTCATATTACGAATATGGTATAAAAAGTGGAACTTGGCTTTCCTATTTTGAAGATGGAACTATAGATACCAAAACTACTTATGTCAAAGACCAGCAACATGGGAGGAAGGAGTTTTACGGTAGAAACGGAAACTTACAATTAATAAGGTTCTACAATCATGGTACACTTATTGGTTATGCTTATTTAGATAGTTCTGGCATGGAGATAGATATGATTCCTATAATAAAAGAAACCCATAAAATCGAAGCATTTTATGATAATGGAAAGCCATCAAGAACTATGGAATATAAAAACGGTCAGTTTGTTGGTGATTACAAGAGTTATTATTACTCTGGTGCTATAGAAAATGAGATACAATACAAAAATGGTGAATATCATGGAGACTATATAGACTATTACGAAGACGGTACAATAAAGAAAAAGTCTAAATATTATTATGGGCTCTTAGATGGAGAAACCATCAAAAATTTTCCTAATGGAAAAACTAAAGAGGTTATAAATTATAATAACAATGAAAGACATGGAGAACGCAAACTCTATAACGAAACAGGTAAGTTAATTAAAACAGAATATTATTTCAATGGCTCAGTTTATAAAACAAAATAGAATTCAATACTTATCGTTAATACTCTTTTTATTTGGCGCTTTATTTATTGCTCAAGCACAACATACGGAAGAATTTAATACTCTAAAAAACAAATACCCTGAAGCTTCATTTATAAGACTTATAGATAAAATTCAAATTTCAGTGAAGTTAAAAAATAATGATGAGCTAGAGATTAAACAATCTTTCTTTGAAGAAGATTTATTTTTAGATGAATCAGCTACCTATGGATCTAAAAAGGCCTTAGACTTTTCAGCTTTTTTCGAATTAGAATCTGTAGAGGCTACATCATATGAATATAAAGACGGAAAATACAAAGCATACAAAGTAGAAGACTTTGTTGAAAAGGACGAGCTAGACAATTCATTTCATGATGACACAAAATCTCTAAATTTTATTTATCCAAACTTAGCTGAAGGCGGGAAAACAAAATTAGAGTATACCGAAATTGTAAAGAATCCAAGATTTATAAGCCCTATATATTTTGGAAACTTTTATCCTATTAAAAATAAAAAGGTCATCTTAATTGCTGATGATGAAATTACACTTAGGTTTAAAGAATTTAATACCAAAGGGTATAACATTAAATTTAGCAAAGAAAATAAAAGAGGTTCTAATATATATACCTGGGAAATTTCTGATGTCGATGAAATAAAGTATGAAAGCGCTGTACCAACTTACAAAAAAGTATTACCCCATATTATTCCAATAATTACATCTTATAAAACTAAAGACAAAGAAGTTAAAGTCTTAGAAGACGTATCTGACTTGTATGATTGGTATTATTCCATGGTTAAGGACATTAACCAGCAACCAACTGATGTTGCCTTGGTAAGTTTAGTAAATGATATTACTAAAGATTGTAAAACAAACTTAGAAAAGGTAAGAGCAATTTATTATTGGACACAAAAAAATATTAAATACATAGATTTTGAATATGCATTGGGAGGTTTTATTCCCCGAGAAGCCAATGATGTATTTAATAAAAAATATGGAGATTGCAAGGACAACTCAAGTATTTTGTTTGAGATGCTAAAAGTTGCAGGGCTTAAAGGTTATCTTACATGGATTGGTACTCGGAGTATTCCGTATTCCTATACAGAATTACCCACTCCAATGGTAGATAATCATATGATTTTATCTTATAAAGAAGATGATAAAACCTATTTTCTTGATGCTACAGGTCGGTATTTACCCTTAGAGATGCCTTCGTCTTTTATACAAGGTAAAGAGGCACTCATTGGCAACGGAGAGGGTGATTTCTATATAGAAACCGTACCAATAATGCCTCCAGAAAACAATTCCTATATTGAAAAATCACAGTTAAGTCTTAAAGAGGAACAACTTGTAGGCATAGGGGAAACCAGCCTATCTGGCTATTATAAAATTGACTATTTCAATCAATTAGAAAGTAAAAACTCAGAAAAAGAGCTCAAAGATTACTACACCAGAAAACTACAAAAAGGGAGTAATAAATTTCTAATACAAAGTTTTGAAGAACTTAACAAGTATAGTTACAACAAGGATTTTAAAATTAATTATCAGTTTAGCATTAATGACTATGCAAAACAATTAGGAGATGAAATTTATGTTAACCTCAACCTCAACAGGGAAATCAGTTATTTTAGATCTGAGGACGATAGAGAAAATGAAATTGAGGTAAAATATAAAAGCTACTATCATTTTGAGAATTCTCTTGAAGTGCCAGAGCATTACTCCATAGACTATTTACCAGAAAATTTTAAGCTTAGCAACAAATACTTTAAATGCAATATTTCTTATACAAAAGAACTCAATAAAGTAATTTACAAGCACGAACTAAATATGAATTTTTTAACACTCTCAGCTGAGGAGCAAAAACTTGTTAATGCTGCCATAAAAAAAGTAGAAAAACAGTATAAAGAAACCGTTGTCTTTAAAAAAACAAATTAAATATATTACATGCGACTATTAAAACTAAGCTTACTCCTATACACCGTATTTGCAACCACATTATTTGGACAAGCATTTTACAAAGATTATGATTGGGACAAAACACCTAATTTTAATGCTAAAGATTATATTAACGAAAATTTAGTATCGGCTAAAGAAAAAATAGCAACAGAGTTTTTTTTTACAGAAGATGGAAAATTTGTTGAGTATTATTTAGAACATAAAGCATTATACCTCAACTCCGATGATGCTATTGAAGAATACAACAAAGTATATTTACCATATGATTCGGATTCTGAGCTATTGGTTAACAAAGCAAGAGTAATTACACCAAAAGGGAAGGTCATTGATTTAGATGACTCAAAAATATTAACTGCAACTGACGATGAAACCCAAAAAACCTATAAGTATTTTGCTTTTGAAGGCATAGAAAAAGGTAGTTTTATTGAGTTTATATATGTTGAAAAGCGAAGTCCGTCATACAGCGGTAAACGCATAAGTTTTCAGGATGAGTTTGATAAAAAAAATGTAGAATTCGATGTTTTTGCTCCATCAAACCTATTGTTTAAGTTTAAAAGTTATAATGGCTTAAAGAATGTAGAAGTTGATACTATAATTGACACTAAAAACCACTGGTCTTTCAAAATTCCTGAAATCAAAAAATTAGAGCATGAAACTCAATCACTGTTTGCTGCAGAACGTCAGTTTATAATCTATGCTTTAGATGAAAATACAGCGAATAATACCAAAGACATTACCTCATATGGTTCAGTAGCTCAAAATGTATTTAACTATTACAATTCAGAACTTTCCAAAAAAACTAAAAAATCACTCCAGAAATTAGTAAAAGAATTAAATTTAAATAGCGATACCGATTTAGACTCAAAATTAAGAGCTATAGAAAACTATATTAAAACAAACATTTTTGTTGCTGAGTTTAGTAATGATAAACTATCAGATCTAGATACAATTATTGAAGAAAAAGTAGCCAGTGAAAGTGGTATAATTAAGCTTTTTATAGCTTTGTTTAAGGAATTAGATATTAAGCACGATATCGTTTTTACATGCAGTAGAGAATTTATGCATTTTGATAAAACATTTGAAGCCAATATTTATCTTCAAGACATCTTAATATATTTTCCAAAGACCAAAAAATATTTAGCACCTAACGAAAATGAATCTAGATATGGTTTTCCTCCTGGCTATCTTACTGACACTTATGGCCTCTTTATCAAACGGGTAAAGGTTGGTGATTTTATTTCTGCAATAGGCAAAGTTAAACGTATAAAACCTGTAAAAGCATCTCATTCTAAAGATAACATGATTATTGATGTAAGCTTTGATACTGATGACATCTCCATTACAAACGTAAAGCTAAAAAAATCGATGTCTGGTTATTATGGTATGTTTCTACATCCTTTTATGAACATTATAAAACCTGAAAACAAGAAAGAAGTGGTAGAAAGCTATGCAAAAAGCCTTAACGAAAGTGTAACCATTAACAAAGCAGAAGTTGAAAACGAAAATCCAGATCTATTTGGTACTAAACCACTTATTTTTAACATTGATTTTTCATCTGATGTATTTGTTGAAAAAGCAGGTAATAAATATCTTTTTAAGGTAGGTGAGCTTATAGGTTCTCAAATGGAATTATATCAAGAAAAAGAAAGAGTGCTTCCCTTAGAAAACGAATTTCAACGTACATACGAAAGAACTATAAATGTTAAAATACCTGAAGGTTATACAATAGCCAACCTAGACGACATAAATATTGACAATGTTTATACAAAAGATGGGAAAGATTTGCTAAGTTTTAAATCGTCTTACGAATTAAATGGTAATACCTTGAAAATCACAGCAGATGAGTATTATAAAACTAATCGTATTCCTGTAGAAATCTATGAAGACTATAGACGTATTATCAATAGTGCAGCAGATTTTAACAAAATTACTTTAGTGCTGGTCAAGAAATAGAATTATTTAATGATGACTCACTAAGTTTTAACTCACTAGGTACAATAATGGTCTGTGCTTTATGATGTTCTGTATTTAATCTTTCTAATAAAAGTTTTACAGACATTTCACCTATGTTATGCGCTTTTTGGTGAATAATTGAAATCTTAGGACTAGATAATAATTCTGTGTGCTCATAACCAAACCCTACAACGGACATATCGTTAGGAATCACTCTACCCATTTTTTTTGCCATATTAATAGCTACAATCCCTGTAATATGGTCTATTGATATTATGGCATCAATTTCTGTATTTTCACTTAAATAACTATAAATGCTTTCTTCTACATCAAGAGCATTATCGAGTTTCAAAATATTTGATTTTAAATCGTGTTCTTCTAACGCTTTAGTATATCCTTTAATTCTTAGCTTCCCTACACTGAGCTCTTCAATATTACTTACTAAAAGAATATACTTTCTACCTTCTTTTTCAATCAAATGTTCTGTAGCTTCATAAACAGATTGAAAATCATCAACGATAACTTTATCACAATTAATCTCATTTACGACTCTATCAAACATTAAAACCGGTATTTTACTGTCTAAAATCGTTTGAATATGGTTTATTTCATTTTTTACTTGACCTTCTCTAGCTACAGCCATAATAAATCCATCCACGCTACCATTAGACAAGAGCTCAAGGCTCCGCTTTTCTTTATTTAAAGTTTCGTTAGAAAGGCAAACAATAATATCATAATCGTTATTTGTCGCAGCCATTTCAATACCATGGAGCACCTCAGCAAAAAAGGGATTAGTTACCGTTGGCAGAATAACACCTATTGTTTTAGTTTTATTATTTTTTAATTGCTGTGCTATTCTGTTGGGTTTATAATTAAGTTTCTCTGCCAACTCATTAACACGTTTTTTAGTAGTATCGCTTATTTCATGGCTGTCATTTAATGCTTTTGAAACTGTTGATACGGAAATATTTAGGAGCTTAGATAATTCTTTTAGAGTTGTCATTTTGATACTGTTTATTATTAAAAATAGCCTTTAGTGTTACTTTAATATTTGTTCAATGGCTTCTTTAGTAGTAGTTACCGGTAATTTACAAGTTCCATTTACACAAACATATATGTACGTTTCATCTTCAATAAATTTATTTTTCAATAAAGGGAGATGAGTATTTTTATCAGATCCAGAGATTAACACATTAGGTATATATGATTTATCAAATTCTTTTAACTTTGAATGTGCCTCCAGGCCCGATATTGCTACTTCATAATAAGGATTAGAATAGTTTAAATAAAGTTCTAACCAATTTGTATATCCCGAGGGTATTTCTTTAATATCTTCATTTACATTACTCAGCATTTGTTTTGCTAAATCAGTATACGTTTTATTAGAATAATAATGTCCTAATTTAAATAAACAAAGGGCTAAAACAGAATTAGAAGATGGAATTACATTATCCAGAATTTCTGTTTTTCTTGTTATTAAATTAGTCGCTTCATCACTCGTAAAATAAAACATACGTGTTTCATCATTTAAAAAATGAGTTATTGCATAATCTATTAGTGCTTTTGATATATTAAGCCATTCTTCATTAAATGTAGCCTGATATAATTCAATATACGCGGCTATTGTATAGGCATAATCTTCAGAAAACCCTTCAATTGTACTCTTTCCATCTTTATAATTATGAAATAATGCACCATCGGTTTTAATCTGGTTGTCTTTAATAAACGTTGCATTTGCAATTGCTTTATCTATATAAGATTGTTCGCCAAAGACACGGTAAGCATCAACATATGCTTTTAGCATAAGGGCATTCCAGGAGGTTAATACCTTGTCGTCAGTTCTAGGTCGTTCTCTTTTGTTTCTTAACTTATATAATTTGGTTTTCCATAAAGATAGTTTTGATTGTAATTCCTCTAATGTAATATTGTTAGTCTTAATAAACTCTTGATCAGTTTCTGTTTTATAGAGAATATATTTATCCTTTTCCCATTTCCCAGTGGCATTGATATTGTAATACGACTTAAACAAATCAAAATCATTACTCAAAGTAGTTTTTAATTCGTCTTTTGTCCATGTATAAAACACCCCTTCTTCTAATAGTCCATCTGTAGTTTTACTATCTGCATCTATGGATGAATAAAATGCTCCTTCATTTTGAGTTAATTCTTTTTCAATAAAACTAAGGGTTTCTGCAACTACAATCTTAAAAGATTCATTTTTAGTGAGTTGATAGGCTTTAGAATATAAACTTACCAATTGTGCGTTATCGTATAACATTTTTTCAAAATGAGGAACATGCCAACGCTCATCAACCGAATATCTCGAAAAACCTCCACCTATTTGATCATAAATGCCGCCATTTGACATTTTATTTAATGTATTTAAAACAAACTTCTTTATATCTTCATCATTATATTGAAAACTATATCTCAATAAAAATTTTAAATGACTTGGCATCGGAAACTTAGGAGCATTTTTCAGTCCTCCTTTTTTAAAATCCAGAGATGGCTTTAGTTTATTTATTACCGTTTCAATTTGTGCTTTGGTAAATAGCACTTCTTCATTATTTACCTTTATAAGATCAGCGTTTTTAATACCCTCTGTGAGCTTTTTGGCATAGGCTATAACCTTATTGGGATCGCTTTCATACAAGCTAGACATATCTTTAAGAATCTTTGTCCACTGAGATTTTGTAAAATAAGTTCCGCCAAAGACTGGTCTTCCATCTGGTAATGTTATACAGTTTAATGGCCAACCACCACTACCAGTCATTAATTGAACAGCATTCATGTATATTTGATCTACATCTGGTCGTTCTTCACGGTCTACTTTTATATTAATAAAGTTGTCATTCATTAGCTTTGCCACGGAATCATTTTCAAAACTTTCTTCTTCCATAACATGGCACCAATGGCAGGCAGAATAACCAACGGAAATTACAATTAATTTATTCTGCTCTTTTGCCAGATTTAAAGACTCATCATTCCAAGCTTTCCAATCTACTGGATTATAGGCATGTTGAAGTAAATAAGGACTCGTTTCATTAATTAAGTCATTAGCCCTTTTTTCTTTCTTTTTTGCTATAGATGTATTGCTTTGAGAGCATCCCAATAAAAGAACAGCACACCATATGTAATAGCCTATAGTTTTAAGCATTTTATATTTTTAGATAAAATTATAAATATTTCAAATATCTATCTCATAAAAAAAGCGTGTTTAATGATGTAAACACGCTTTTTATTAAAATTTATTGCTATCAATCTTATTCTCTAACTAGCTTAATAGTTTTTGAACTATTAGCACCTTCAATTTTTGCAAAATACACACCTGTTTTTAAAGATGATGCATTAATTGAAAAATCATTAGAATTAGGTTTTAATGCTAAAACTTCTTTACCTAAGATATCATAAACTTTAACACTATTAACTACAGCATTCCCAGAAATATTCCAGTCTCCATTTGTAGGATTAGGAAAAGTTCTGAATTTTGTTGTTTCAAAATCTTGTGTGCTTAACGTTATGTTATTATGAAGATATAAATTATCATACCAAACATTAGGTAGATTGGTCGTAATTACAAACTGTACAATATCATCTCTCCTTAAATTGTTAGTAAATGTAGCATCAATTTCAACATCAATTGACACCCAAGAACCAGTGACTATAGCAGGTGTAGTACCTGTATTAATTGCTAATTCAAGTGCGGATCTTTCTCCATTGTCAGGGTCATTTGCAGGATTGTCATCAGACCATTGAGAGAATTTAAGGTTAAACACCTTACCAACTAAATCTGCTTCATCAGTATAAAAATCCATGTGAAAATGGGTCATACTAGATGCATCAACAACTCTACTACTTTGCCAGTCTACACCTTCGCATTGAGCTCCTGCTGTCAATTTTGTTGGATTACCATCTACCATAACCTCTGTTGTGGTATTACCACACCATGGTGTATCAAATGTATCCACTGTGATATCATTATAGGCATCACTAAAGAATGATATTACATCACCTGGTGCCCTATTTGGTGGTGTTGGAGCCCCAGTTGTTGGTGGTGATGGGCAAGGAGCACAATTAGGTCCACCACAATCTATTTCAGTTTCACCATTATTTAAAAGACCATCACTACAGGTCTCTGGTCTAGGTGAGGCGGTTCCATTTATATTATCATAATATCTTGTCGTAGCTGGGCAAGCTTCAGATGGTGCACCAAAAGGATTACAAGACCATGCGCCTGCACCAGATCCTGCATCATTAGCATCCCACAGATTAAATATGAAAACACGACCGTAGATACCCTGACCAGATCCTTGTGTATCTTGTGGATCATTAAAATCAAATTCTAAAGTCTCCCATCCGTTTCCAGTATGGATTGCATCAGCTGCGGTATCAGCCACAGGTGTACCATCTGAACTAGACACAACACCATCAGTGAGTCTAACTAAAACGTCAAAGGCTTCTAATGAATACACATCAATTTCGATTGTAGAATCTGTACCTGGTGTTAAATCGATATAATCGCCTTGTAAAGTTAATTCAGCCTGTTGCCAAGGATCACCAGCATCACCTGTGATGAATTCTAAAACGGTAGCAGATTCGTTTCCAGAACCCATAGATGCATCTGGGTTAGCAACTATATTTGCTGCTGTACCTGCAGTAGCATTGGCAATAGCTAATGTAGGCGGAGCACCTTCAAATGTTTCTAAGTCAGTTTGCGCATATCCAAAAGAAATGAGCATCAGACAAAATAAAAATGTAATTTTTTTCATATTTTTTTAGTTATTTGTTAATGAATAGTACAAGAAACTGATTTTTCTTTAATTTAAAACTATAACAGACCTATACAAAAACTATACAGTATCAAAAAATATGGATTGTTTTGTAATCAAAAATTTAATTTAAATTTCTGATAATCAATAAAATAAAATAAGTTTGGGAGTAATAAACCAACTATACAAGCTTTATTTTAATCTCTAAACCTAAAAATTGTTGGCTCACTATTGTTATTGGCAATAAAAAGTAGTGCTTTTTCTGCTTCATTTATCAGATTGATATTCCGACTATCGTGTGGCACATAGAAACCACTTTTATAAGGCGAAAGAAATCTGAAATTATTGTCCTTATCACCTAAAAGTACAGCCCCATAACCAGCATCGTATCGTGTGGTTTCAACTTCTACTCCATAGTGATTTCCAGCAACAATGATATCCTTATAGCCATCTTTATTAATATCTATTATAATAGAAGACTTAATCGGTGAAATTTGCACATCATTTGGTAAGGCTTTTTTAACCAATTTACCGTTATCATTAATTAATAAAATACTTTCAAAACTTTTAATTTCATAAACAACAGCATCGTCTACCTTCTCCCCTGGCAGGATATCAATTAATTTTGAAGATGCAAAACTGTGATAATCCTTGAATTTTTCTGCTACATAAGGCATTTGTTGACTTGTACATTCTCTACCGCGAACGGGCACATAATCATCCTTATAAAACTTAGCTAATACAATATCATTAGTTCCATTATTGTCAAAATCGTTAGCATACACCTTAAATGGATGCTCTTCTGATGCTTTGAATTTATTATTCTTTCCTAGGTTACCCAGAACATAATCATCATCACCATCGTTATCTAAATCACTTGCTGTTATTGACCACCACATCCCTCTAGTGTCATTAAGTCCAAAAGTTTTGGATGCGTCTTCAAAAACACCATTTTCGTTAGTCAAAACTTTTACTTCCATCCATTCACCTACAATCATTAGATCATCATCATTATCCTCATCAATATCTGTAAACACCGCATCGGTGACCATACCAATATTTGTTAAATCAGGCACAATGTCCTGTGAAGCCTTGATGAATTTTCCATTATTATTTATTAGTAAATAACTCGTCGATGGAAATGTATAGGCTTTGGCAACTAAACGTGTACCTACAAAAATATCTAAATCGCCATCTGTATCAATATCTGAAGCCTTAACCACCTGAGAACTCTCTCTAATGTCTGGTAATAAAGAATTATTTCTTAAAAAATTCCCTGAGCCATCATTGATATACAATCTATCTCTTAATAAAACATCACCTCTCATATATTCACTTCCACCACTGGCTATATACAAATCTAAATCGTTATCATTATCAATATCTATAAATAAGCACCCTAAATCTTCTGAATTTTTTTCGCTATTCCATGGTTGGGAATTACTCTTCGCAAATTTGCCATTTTCCTTTTGGAGGTATAACACTCCACTTTGGCCAACAGCACCACCAATAAAAAGATCTTCTAAACCATCTTTATTAACGTCTCCAGATGCTGAAAATGGACCATTTTGCGAGACATTATGAGGTAGAAGTACTTCTTCTGCATATTCGTCAAACTCGTTTTCTTGATGTGTGAAATCAATACCTAAATCTTGTGGGTTAATCTCGGTAATTAATGTTTCAGGTTCTTTTTGTTCTTTTGTATTTGGCTTAGCTTCAGATAATTTAGCGGTTAACGTTTGATTAGCTTCAACATTTGTATATGTATTTACTTTTCCATTAGGCCAAATCACTTCAACTTTTTCTACTTGAGTAGTTTTTCCTAAACCAAAAAACATCCCATGTTCAACTGAAGAAATAAAACCTCTGGTTACAGAGTTTTCTACGACCTGTATCTTATCTTCATAATAAATTATAGCTTTGGCACCAATACCAAATTTGTTTTTATCGGCTCCTTCAACATTTATCTTTAAAAAATTTCCTGTTGTTTTATTTTCATATACAAATGCTGGTGCATCTATATTGTTTGTAATCACATCTAAGTCACCGTCATTATCTAAATCACCATATGCCATACCATTTGAAAAGCTAGGAGTATCAAAACCCCATTCTTTAGCAACTTTTTCAAACTTTAAGTTCCCTTTGTTTTTAAAGGCATAATTAGACACAGGTTGTGATGGTGTTTGCTTACTTAATTGAAATAAACCCTCTGCCGTAGTACCAGCCGGAAGATTTTGCGCTTTAGCTCTAGAGTCATTGTTATCAACATCTTTTTTTATCCCATTAGCTATAATGATATCTTTCCACCCATCATTATCTAAATCAACCATAAGGCTCGACCAACTCCAATCCGTGTATGCAATACCAGCCATATTAGCAATATCAGAATAAGAACCCATCCCTGAGTTTATTTGAAGTGTATTAGTCATATACTGGTAATGTGCACCTGCTTTAACCATTTTATTAAATGCTTCAGTACTCATAGATGCCATGTTGGTTTTAGACCGATAGTGATCTTCAGGTGTCATATCAGTAGTTAACAAATCTAGCAGTCCATCATTATTAATGTCACCTGTATCTGTCCCCATACTGTATTGCGTAATATGCTTCAGCTTATGATTAATAACATTTTTAAAGGTTCCATCTCCATTATTGTAATACATAAAATCTGGCTCAGCATAATCATTTGCAACATAAAGGTCTAGCCAGCCATCATTATTAAAATCGGTAGCATTTACACTTAACCCATAAGAAACATCACTAGAAATGCCAACCTTGTCTGACACGTCAGTATATTTACCATTGTCATTTCTATATAAACGATCTCTAAAAAATTTAAACTGATCTCGAGGTATTTTGTTAATTAGTAATAATTTTTTATCTGCGAGTTGGTTAACCTGATACATATCTAAGTCCCCATCATTATCCATATCAAAAAATACAGCTTGAGTAGAAAAACCTACATCCCCTAAACCATACTTTTGAGCAGATTCTGTAAATGTTAAATCTTGGTTATTAATATACAATTGATTTCTACGGTCTGAAGGGTTTGCTGAAATTCCATTTCTGCTCACATATATATCAAGATAGCCATCGGCATTTACATCTGCCATGGTCACTCCCCAAGTCCAACCTGAATTTGTGGCAACTTTAGATTTTTTGGTAATATTTTCGAATTTAAGATTACCTTTATTAAGATATAATCTATCAGAAACCTGATTACCACCAAAAAACACATCTGCCAAGCCATCATTATTAATATCTCCAATAGCAACACCTGACCCTACGTACATTTGACTATAATAATAATGATTAAAATAGGTAGACTCATTAATTGTGTTTTGAAAGTCTATTCCTGTCTGCTCTGCTGGTAATAAATTAAAACCTCCTATAAGTTCTTTTGGATAAAGGTCCCTTTGAGGTTGATTAGTACAGCTAAAAAAAAGGCTATAAATACTAATTACAATTACCAATTGAATCTTTGAATACTTCATGTAGATTAATATATTAATTCGGTTTAGTAAAGATATGGAAATAAGTAGATTTTGAATTCTAAATCTATGTTAAGAGCATAGGTTTAATACTTCAATTTTTCATTTTTGTCCCAAAGTCCCCAATAAGCGCCTACATCACCTTCTGCGCCGACTTTCCAAGACTCGTCAAACGATGAAAAGTAGAAAATCTCTACATCTTCTTCTTTTGACCATTTTTGTGTGTTTATAAAATATTTTATAGCATTCTCTTGTGAGGGAAACGCTCCTTGCAAATTTGTGCCCTGACTTGGCCAGCCTGTTTCAGTAATGACTACTCTTTTACCATTCCCAGCACGCTTAGCCTTATGGTACATATCTTTCATATAAAGTAAGGAATAATCTAAATCACACCCTTCCCAGAAAGGATAACAATTTGCTAATATTATATCGCATGCTTCGGTTATTGCAGGTCTTTCCTGAAACTCGTAATAAGCATCTATATAACCTACAGGAATTTTGGTAGCCTTAATAGCATCTTTAACAAAGTAAATTTTTTGTAAAAGTTCTTCTTCGGTTAAATCTCCTCTATACATCACTTCGTTACCAACAGCAGCAAGGTCCACTAAACCATCATTAACTAAATTAATAAGAGCATTTAACTCTTTTTCATTTATCTCAGCATCATCACCTAACCAAGCACCTACTAAGGTTTTCATACCCATTTCCTTAGCTATTTTAGGGATAAGCTCATTACCGTCTGTGCAAGAAAAAGAGCGAATCCAATCCGTGTAAGGTTGTATGATTTCTAGTCGTCTTCTTATTTGTTCTTCAGTTAATTGATCACCAGGTTCTTGTCCTTCTTCATAAGGACTTGAGCAAAGACCATGCATACCAGACTTTAAAGTTTTTCTAAAGAACTTTTGTAAATCTTCAATAGACATTCCATCGTAATCAATAGACGCTAATGCTAAAAATTTTTCTTCTCTGATGGACATGATCTTTTAGGCTTGTATATTAACTATATTTAAGTTTTTCATGCTTATCCCATAGTCCCCAATAGGCACCTACTTCACCTTCTGGTCCTACTTTCCATGACTCATCAAATGATGAAAAATAAAAGATAGGGATATGATTTTCTTTAGTCCAATTCATAGCATCTATAAAGTACTTCATGGCAGCTTCTTCACCTGCCTCCGCACCTTTTAGACCTCCACCTTGGCTTGGCCATCCTGTTTCCGTAATAATAATTGGTTTGCCTTGCGCTGCGTCAACAACCTGCCCGTACATGGCTTGCATATGACCCAGAGCATACTCTATTGGACACCCTTCCCAGTAAGGATATAAATTAGCTAATACAACATCTGTACTTTCTACAAGTATAGGGTGACGAGAAAATTCGTAATAGGCGTCTACATAACCTACTGGAATATTCATACCCGAAAGTGCTTCTTTAACACGGTTGATATAACCTACTAGTTCATCTAACGTTAAATCATTTCTGTATAATACCTCATTTCCTACCGCAGCTACATCAACACAACCTTGCTTTGCTAACTGAATTAAACCTTCAATTTCTTGTTCATTATCATCTTTGTCATCTCCCAACCATGCACCAACCAGAGTTTTTACTCCATGTTTTTTTGATAAACGTGCTACATGCTCATTACCTTCAATACATGAAAACGAACGAATCCATTTTGCGTAAGGCTTTAAGAGTTTTACACGCCGCTCTACTTGTTGCTCTGTTATGGTATCTCCTGGTCTCTGACCATCTTCGTACATACTAAAGCAAATCCCATGCATACCTTCTTCTAAAGTTCTTCTCCACAAAGTTTTTAATTCCTCTAAACTGTATCTCGATAAATCAATACCTTGCGTAGCTATTTGACTATATGAATTTTTTTTAAAATAGTGTCCTTCTCTATATGACATTTAATCTTATGTTATTGTTAAACTTTCTCTACGTTTTATGAGTTCCTCCTTTATTTCATTTGCGCGTTGCTCAGATACAGAATAATTCCACATCACAGCTATAGCTACTAAAGTTCCAAATATTGGTACTCCTGAAAAAAACAATCTTAATCCTGTTATTGATTCTACTGTTTGGATAGCGTTTGGTGTTGAGTCAAAACCCACATAAGTCAATATTAAACCACTTAACCCACCTGCAATTGCAAATCCAAATTTTACCATCCACCAATAAATAGCTCCAAAAACACCTTCTCTACGTTTGCCTGTATTAAGTTCATCTAAATCAATCACATCTGCTGTCATTGACATCATTAAGGTAAACAAGCTTCCTATGCCAAAAGAGAAAAATGGTAAAGCAAAAATAAACATGTAGGGTTTACCTGGTACAAATAAGAACCATAGTAATATGTAACCAATTATTGAAATTCCTTGAGATATTAAAAACGCTCTTTTTTTCTCCATTTTTTTAGACATCCATGTAACAATAGGAATCACTGCGAATGTTGTAATAAGAGCACCTATGCTCCCAAACAAAGTAGGCCAAATACCAGCAGCCCCAGCATCTCCACTGAATAAGTGATAGACAACAATGAAGAAAGAAAACGCAGCTACTGTATTAAAAGCATTAAAAATGAAGAATGTGGCAATACAAAGTCTTCTAAATGGCAAAGATTTAAACGCCTCTTTGAATCCATCAAAAATCTCAACTAAACTTTTTCTTGCGTTACCCAAAGTTAAAGGCATATAATCTTCATTTACCGTAGATTTACTTTTAATAAATATAGCAGGTACAATCGCTAGGATAGCACAGCCAACACCTACCCAAATAGCAAGTGATCTTGTTGCGACATCTGCAGTTGAAAACCATTCTGGATCATACATAATCACCCAAAACCAAGGTGCAATAACCCAAGCCCATTGTCCGATCCACTGAGCAACAGCCATTATATTAGTTCGCTCATGAAAATCATCACTCATTTCATAACCCATGGCTACATATGGAACACTAAAAATAGTAAGGCCTAAATAGAATATAAAGGACCAGAACATAAAATAGTAGAAATTATATTCAATAGTGTTCTCGCGATAAAGTTGCCACATTATAACAAAAGAGATACCCATTATAATAGCCCCAAGAAATACATATTGCCTTCTTCTGCCCCATTTTGATTTTGTATTATCAGAAATGAAGCCCATTATTGGGTCAGTGAATGCATCAAAAATTCTAGGTAAAAAATAAATAAGGCTCCATTGCCATCCTTCAAAACCTAAATCTTTCACTAAGACTACCATAAATATTCCAAGTGCAGCAGGAAACATTTGATTGGCAAGCATACCAATACCAAAAGCTACTTTTTGACCAAATGGAACTTTATCTTTATATACAGTGTGCATTATAGTAATTCATACATTAAGTAATTTAATTTCTTAAAATTTATACTAAAAAACTCCTCTACAGTTTTTCCTGGTGTAAATTTTAATGCGATCTACTTCCTTCGCTCCTGTTGGTAATTCTTCTAATTTTAAACCAGGATAATCATCGGCTTCTTTCCATTTTTCAATAGTTGAACTAAAAAATGATGAAGCTACAGAATCAGCTTCATAAATAATCAGACCATAAGCTTCACCTTTATCTCCCCCAAAACGCGTAACAACTTGCCACTCACCATCTCTTTTATAAGATGTATTTGTATGATCAGATTGCGGGTAATATCTATCATCAGTTGGTCTTATTATTACCCAAATATCTTTATTGTGGGATTCTGGATAAACTCCCATTGTGAGAATACGACAATCCACGGAATCTTGATCAATAGGTGATATCACCTTAATAGTATTAACTGGCCCTTCTATTTTTAATTTGTTACCTGATGAGATTTGCTCGAGTTGGTTATGACTGTAACCAGATCCAGAGTAACTTGTATACATTACCATTAGAACGCCTAATATTCCTATAGGTACACCAACTTTTGTGCTCAATAACCGAGCCTCAGAATTTTTTCTTTTTATACTACTTAAAATTGCAATTATTATTAAAATAATTCCAATTAATAAGATTATTTCTTTTGTTGACATTTTGATTTAGTATTTATTAAGAGATAATATAAAATTGTATTTCAAATTTTTATTTCTTAATGATTATATATGTTTACAGGCACTATAAAACTTATAGCTTACCTCTTCTTTCTTCTAGTTCATTTTTGATGTCCTTAGCTCTTTCCTCAGATAGGCTATATTTCCACATGACCCATATAGCTAAAGCCGCTGTGACTACTGGAAAAACAATATCAGCAATTCTAAGATTCACTAAAGTTTCTTCAGATTGTGTTGCGAGACCACCATCAAATCCTATAATTTGTAGCACGAGACCTCCGAACACTAGAGCCAGACCTTGCCCTAATTTTACAACCCACCAATACAATGCACCAAAGGTTCCTTCTTTACGGGGCATGCCATTTACTAATTCATCTAAATCACAAACATCCGCAGTCATAGACATCATCAATGTAAATAAACTTCCTAAACCAAATGACATCAATGGTATTGGAATAAACATTAACCAAGGATTATCTGGTATAAATGTCCACCATTTTAAAATATATCCAACTATAGAAATTGCGGTTGCTATAATAAAAGCATTCTTTTTGCCCCATTTTGAGGCCATAGCAGACACAATAGGAATTACCACTATAGCAGATACTAAAGCACTTATTGAACTAAACCAAGCAGGCCAAAAACCCGTTGCGCCATAATCACCATTAAATAAATAAAATACTATGATAAAGAAACTAAATGAAGCTACGATTTGAAATCCATTAAAGACTAAAAATGTTGCACCACACAGCTTCATAAAAGGCTTATTTTTTACGGCTTCACCTATACTCGAAACTAAATCTTTTAAGTTACTGAATATGGTCTTAAGCGTCAATTTTTTTCTATCCTCCATATGTCCAGCATCTATACCTCGACAAAATATGGCAGGTAGAATTCCCAAAAGCAAACAGCCTAACCCAACATATAGAGCTAATGTTCTTATCCCAATTGCCTGACTTTCGAAAAGGTTTTCATTTGGTATCATTGGCCAAAACCACGGGACTATTACCCAGGCTATTAGACCAACGGTTTGTGAAAAGGCCATTAATTTGGTACGTTCATTATAATCTGAGGTCATCTCAAAACCTAATCCAACCAATGGTGTCGCAAACATGGTATTACCTATTAAAAAAACTAAAGACATTATCAAAAAATACCAAAAGTTGAACGTGGCAGTATTGTTTTCATCCATCTGCCAAAGCAAAACGAAAAATATGGCACTTAAAATGGCACCAACAAAAATGTAAGGTCTTCTTCTCCCATATTTTGAGCTCGTATTATCTGATATAAAACCCATTACAGGATCGGTAATGGCATCAAAAATTCGCGGTAATCCCCCTAATATTCCGGCCTGTAGAGGATCCATTCCAAAGACCGTTAATAAGAAAAACATAAAGACACCTAAGGCACCTGGTAATAAATTAAGAACTAAATGCCCTGCTCCGAAGGCTGCCTTTTGACCTAAAGGAACTTTATCAATTGCGGCTGTTTTTTGGTTTGACATAATTATTTGGTGTTAGTTAGTTCTTTATTAGGTATTACTATAGTTTGTATTGCTTGTCCTTTTATACCGATGTTTTTCGTTTTACCGTCTAGGTTTAGGGCATAATTCTTAGCTTTTTTTCCTTCATTAAAAATTACAACTGCGATGGAACCATCAGGATTTTTACAGGCTGTAACCATTAAATCATCATCTGTATTTTCTACACCTAACACCTCGGCTCCTGGTCTCATGTATTTGCTAAAGTGCGCCATTGTATAATATAGTGGAGTAAAGTATACCTCATCTGCATCAGGGTCTACAATGACTGGTGCTACGCACCAGTTTTCAAACCAATTAGGCCCACCTTGTCGGTCTAAAACCATATTCCAATCGACCCAACCGTCTACCCAATTATTTAAACATCCTATAATATCTCTTGCATATCTATTTACTGGAGAATACTTTGGATGTAAGTATTTTTCGTCTTCTGCCGCCCAATCCCAGCCCCAATCTGTGGCTTCTTTTTTCCAGTACCATGCATCATCTTTCCATTCTGGAACTTGAGAATCTATACAACCTTCAGTTTCTATTAAATATTTGTCTGGAGCTTTGTTGTGAGCATATTGTAAATCTTCTGCAAAAATTTTATAAGTACTTTCGTACCAATGAATAGCTGTACCATCATAATATTTAGAAGAAGCTTCAGTAGCATACATAACATCGACCCATTCTTTTAGACCAGCCCTGTTTTGATCATATCCCAGAATGATTTTATCACCATAACCATCGGCTTCTAATTTTGGTCCTAAATGATTTTGAACAAAATCTGTCATCTCTTCAGGTGAAAAATGCATACTCTCCCAATTATTACCATTACCATGAGGTTCGTTCTCTACAGTAAAACCCCAAAGTTCTATGCCTTGAGCTTTGTAGGCTTCTATATATTTTGAAAAAAATAATGCCCAAGTAGGGTAATGTTCTGATAATAGCTTACCACCAACCCATTCTTTATTATCCTTCATCCACGGTGGAGCTGTCCATGGTGAAGCAAACAGCTTAAATCCATCTTTTGAAATAAGGTTAGCCTCTTTTATCATTGGAATTAAATCATCCATATCTTCTTTAACCGAAAAATCCTTTAACTCTTTATCTTCTGTTGGAGTATATGAATATTGAGACAAGGAAAAATCGCAAGAATTCATGTGTGTTCTACACAATGAGTAATTAGCTCCATCTTCAGCAAAGTAAGCTTGCATAATGGTATCTCTGTTTTTTTTACTCAACTTATTAAGAAGATAAGCCGAAGATTCTGTAAAAGCACCACCAAAACCTGTTAAGGTTTGAAATTTTTTATCTGGGTTTATTTTAATGACTGTAGCAGAATCTACTTTAGTATATTCATTAATTTTAGTTAATTTATTACCACTTGCAGAAGTTTCAAAAACTTCTAATACCAGTTCGTTTTTTTCTTCTTTATTACAACTCATAGTCGTTATTAAAAGACAACAAATGCCAAATCTTAATAGTTTCATGTGTTCTGTTTTTATTGCTTTATAGGTCACGTATAATTCCCCATTAATCGTTTAAAGTCAGATTAACCTTTATGACATGGCTCATTTCATGATTTATCTATTTGCCATGATTTCTTCTTCTGATGGTGGCACTAAGACTTCTTTTAAAAGTGCTTCTTTATTACCATTATAGGTTTTTGTAATCGCATTACCATTTCTGGTTAAGCTTTCAAAAATTCCTTTATCTACCAAATCCCAAATAGGATATTTAGCCTTACCATCAATAGTAAACAACCCAAAGTGATTTTCTGATCCTTTCGCATTATGGGCATCCTTCCATTGCTCATTGAAGGCTTCAAAATAAAAACAGGAAATACCAGCTCTATTATTCCACTTTCGCATTTGCTCATGGTACAAGCCTTGTTTGTACTCATCAGTAGCACGAGATCCATTATCGCCATATTGACCATTAGAAATTGTTGCCCATCCTGTCTCACCAATATGTATAGGTTTGTTAACTCCAACACTTTTCATGTAATTGGTAACGCTATCGTATTGTTTTTGAGAAAACTTTATAGCACGCTCCATAGCCATTTCTATCTTTGTTGTATCTGGCATATCTACATGCGCTTCTGGCACTCCCCAAAATTCTGGGTTGTAATGTGTATTGTGATATGGGTAGGTATGCATAGAAATGTAATCTACAGCTTTGATGAGCTTATTTAAATCTTCAACATGATACTGCGTTTCTCCACCACCCCAAGATGCAAAATCATCTGAACTGGTAATCCACAAGTCTTTTGACAGCTTCCCTTCTGTCTTTAAATTTTGAAGATGATTAACCCATTTTAAAATAACACCAGGTTGAACGTAATATTCAGTAGCCCATTTTACCATGGCTTCGTTACCAACAGCTATAACCTTAACGATATCTGGATACTTGTTTGCTAATTTAACAGCTCTTTTTATCTCACCTGCATTATTTGGGCTTTCAGTATCATGGTCTGGTTCTTTACCTGTCCATGCGTTTAAACAATCAATCCAAGCTCCTAACATAACATACATCTCAAAGTTTGCATCCTCCTTTTTAAGTTCGGAAATTGCTTTTAATACATTTGAAGCATGTGGTAATTTAGGCTGAACGTTATATGTTCTTAATACTTTAATGCCCATAGCAGATAAGATTCTTAAATCTTCTTTAAGCTCTGATAGCGTAGGTTGACTGTCCCTCGATTTTTTGCGATACCCGCCATACGAAATGGCTAAATACTCTGGATTACCTAATATATCTTTTGCTGTCACTTCTTTCTTAATTTGGGTTGAAGACGGTTCGCCTTTTTTATTTTTACTACAAGACATCATGAACACTAGAGATAAAACAAAAACTACAATTACTCCTTTTTTCATGACACTTATACTATTTTAAATAATTTTCTTTAATATATACTCTAATAAGTTCTACCTCACCTGAACGGTTAAATACTTCTCGACTCATGGTTTTATTAAGACCTAAGCCCTCAAAAGTCTGTGCTGAACTACCTTTTAGTTTAGCTTCAGATTTGTGTGTTTCTGATAGGCTATAAATTACTGGGACCTGACAATATGTAAACACTAATTCTCCTTTATTAATTTTTAGTTGAGATGTATTCCCTTCAACATTAATATAATTGAATGTTCTGGTCTCGTCTAAAAATTCTTCTTTACGAAGCATGCATGGGTTAAACACTAATTTTCCTTCCTTCATAAATACACCCAATTCGCCAAAACGACTTAGAATGTCTTCTTTGACTTGCCCTGTCATGCCAGGTTGCTGAGCTCCTTTACCTGCTGGAGTATGAGAATATGGATCTGTTGGAAAGGCTCCGTATAGTTCTGGTGACTTATGTACACCTATACCTTCATTAATTTCATAGTAATGTTCTAATAACCTACCTATGACTTCATCTCTTTCGTTTTCTTCTATTGCTTTTTGGCAACATTCCATAACAGCTAATAGAAGTTTAGATACCATATGCCAGTATATAGAACCCAACCCTTCATAACCATAGAAAGTACCTGAACGACCTGTAAATGCTTTATGGTTAAAGACATCTTCAAAAATCTTAAGCACTTTAGATTCATCGTTAGAGGCTAGATTCTCATAATCTGTTCCTGATAAATTTTTCAGTGCTTCACTAAGATCATTAGCGTTTTTAAAGTTACCGTTAAAATGGTAGTCGTTGTTTACATCTTTTTCTATTATAAGCGTATTTCCATCTACAATTAAAGTTTTTAGTAATTCTGAACTCTCTACTGCGTTTACTGGTATAGTATTTCTATCCATAAACCCTTTTAGGTTTTTATATGGATATAAAACATAGCTGTACTGATCGTCTCTAAATAGTTTGCTTTGTTTAAGTCCATCTAGTACTGCTAAATTTTCTTTAGAACTTAAATATCCTGAACTTAGAACCGCTACCTGGCCTTCTAACATTTCATCTAAATAAGCAATTGAAACCGCATTACCATCCTCAATTGTCATTAAATTATAGGCATGATAAATTTTATCATGACGTTTGTTAGCCTCAATTGAATGTTCTAAATGTTTTAATGCTGAATGAGTAAATGCTTTAATAGCTTTAAATTGAAGTTTAGATTTATCTCCTGAAAATGAATTTTTATAAATATTCTCTCTAAAAACACTACCAGCATTACCTACAGCATCTAATATTTCTTTTCTACTCCTATCATCTATAGGTTTATTTAATAGACTCTCATTCTGTATAAAAGTAGATTTAACGGCGTTAAAAAAGTCAGCGACCTCAGAAGCGACCTCTACTGTATCTGTAGAATTGTTTTCAAATACACCTTCAAAGAACTTTAAGAATCGTCGTAAATAGTATAACGTAACCATTGAGATTCCATTACCAACTAATGCATTGTTGGCATCGTTCCACTCTGGGCGTTGTGTATTCATCCATATACCTCCTTCTGGGATAAAATTGGAAAGTTTAGCTAAAGTTGTTGCCAATATTTTTTCTATAAAATTGGCTCTAACCACATTACCATTTGCATATTGCAATAATGCTCCATCTGCACCTATTTTATCTCGTTTTGCTCTAATTTCTTCGTCAGAATCTTCATCAAACTCTATGGTATCTTTTGGATTTTTTAATAAATCCTGATAAGATTTAATTCTGTAGGGCACATTGGCATATACAAACAGCTCTTTATTAAACAGACTTTTTAATTTACCTGGTTTATAATCTTCTATAAACTCTAAAAACTTGAGTAGGTAAATAATTTGATGGTCGCCCCAATAGCCAATATAAGACCAAGGATCATCTGGTTCGCTAATTTCCCAGTCAAAGCCACCTTTAGTTACGCGATAAGGATTGTAACCATCAAAAGTTGTGGCATTTAAAAACTTATGAATCATACTCTCAATAAACTCTGGGTAAGAATAGGCTAATGCTTCCCAATTTTGAAAAATATCACGCCAGTTGCCTTCGTAGTCTAATATTTTAGAGCCATCTATTTCGCTTCTTGTATTAATGGAAAATTTGTTCCAAGGACGACTTGGATCACCATGACGGCGACTAAATTTTAAAGGCATATATTCTAAACAAAGACGTGAAAAATCTTTATCAGAGCTTTTGTCTGCCATTTGTTTTAGGTCACTTATAGTAAATTTTTCTGGTAAAGCCTCAATAATAGTTTCATTATGCTTTGCAACTTTTTCATTAGCATTAACCATATACTTATTAAAATCCCATTTTTCAATAGTATAACCATCATCAAAAATACCACCTCTCATAATATTGAAAAGTGTATTCGAAAAGTGTCTTGTATCTCTAAAACTATCTGATGTTAATTGTAATGCGTCTGAAGATGCATTTAACTTAATAAGTCGTTTTGTACCCAGCGCAATGCTTTTTTCAAGTTTATTTAATAATTGACTATCCTCATTTATTTGTTTAGAAATATGAACTATATCTGAAGTATCTTGATTTACATTAGCTGCGATAACCCAATCTTTATGCTCTTGAGGAGATAATTGAATTCTAGAATTAACAAAGTAAGCACCCTTTTCTGCTTTAATGTCTGTTTCTTGACTTACGTTTTCAAAATTCCTAAAGTTATCCAATTGTAATGATGACAAAAGGTATTTGGGATTATCTAAGCCTAGAGACCAAGCTATATTTGCTTTTAAAGCTTCGCTTGGCTCAGCCTTATCTACAATAATGGCACTTAATGCAAAAATCCCAATACCTGTTTGTTCAATTAATTCTGTACGTTTATATGCATCCACTAAATTGCTACTTGCATTTTGTAATGCACTACTAACACCATATGGCATAACATTTTGAATACCATCTAATACACTTATCTCAACAGGCAAATCCGAATTATTACTTAAGGTGGATTTTTTAATAAACCCATAAGCATTACTAGAGCACCATTCGTATTTAAACGTAAGCTCTAAATCCAGGTTTTCTTCTTCAAAAATGATGGAATTGCCATAAACACTTTTATAAAGATTATTTCTTGTATCGTAGTTATCCTGAAATCTTATTGAGAAAGGTTCCCAAATAAATTTCTCACCATTTTTTATGATTTGAAAAATAGATTTTGCACCTGTAATTTCTGAGGATTCTGTAATTTTATCATCAGAATAATAGGGGAATAACGCAAATTCTGAGTTTTTTCGCCCTGCAGTTAGCCCACCATTGCTCGATATAAACATCCAATGGTTAGAATCACTGACAATGCTCATAAAAAATGGGCGCATCTCATTGCTATTTGAAATCTTAAAATAAGCTTTATTATCAATTGAAACTTCTTCTAATTTCACTGTCTTATCTAATATTTGTGTGTTAGGCATTAGCTAGCTACTTAACATTTCAGTTTAACATATTGTAGTAAAACTGAAATCTTGAAAATTATTAGTGATTTTTATTAAAACTTGTTAGTCATTTATAGACTTAACAAAACCATATTTGATATGTTTTTACTGTTGAATTATATCATCAAAATAATAGATATCGCCGTCACAAGGTGCATTTCTTTCGAAGTAAATAATCATACTCTGAAACGTTCCAGAAGGCACATCAGTAAAGTCAAATGTTAGTTCTTGCCACTCTCCCAATTGTGTAATACTAGCCACTCTGTCTTGAGAAGGTTCTGTATTTGGAAATGGCATAAATTCTAATCGTAATGTAACATCTGTTAGTTGTGTTTCAGCAAGTACCTTCATTGTAAAGGTTTTTCCCGTTTCTGGCAGAGAAAAATCTATTGGCGTATCAAACCCAACACCTAATCCTGCAAAAGTGAAACATCCTGCTGTTTTTTCATAACGTTGCACACTACAACTAGAGTTAACCGCATCTATAACAGGATTTTCTACGATAAAACCTGCTGTATTACCAAATGCATCAAATGTTGTATCATCTGATACAGTAAAAAACGTCCAGTTAAGATTACCGTTAGCAGGGTCAATGTTTTCTGATGTTTCGCAATCTATTGTAAACGTTTCAGAAAATATGTCAGAATTTCCATTATCATCATATGCAGTTAAGGTTACATTATATGTTCCATTGTCAAAGGTGACTACAGGGTTTACAAGAGTGGATGTATCACCATTTCCAAAATTCCACATATAGCTCGTTGCATCATTTGAGATATTAGTAAAAGTTATAGTACTAGATTGAACTTCTGCTAAAAACCTTGCCTCTAAACCTAATAAGGAAACACCACTATCATTATCCTCACAAGATATGATTGAAGACGATAGAATAATAATAGAAAGTAATGCTATTTTATATTTTAATGATTTCATGCTTTTAGTTTTTTAATTAATTATAAACTCTAACATAGTCCACTAACATTGTTTGCGGAAATACAGTTTGAGCATTTGGCGGACCAGGTAAATCTCCACCTACAGCCATATTTATAATGATATAAAACGGACGATTAAATACCCAGTCTCCAGCATTAGAAAGTTCACTATCTTCAATAGATTCTTGAGCATCTTCGGCTATGGATTCTGGAGTTATAGATTGGTACAATTCGTCATCAACATAGTAGTTAATGCGGTTAGGACTCCATTCTATACCAAATACGTGGAAATCAGTATCAAAACGACCATCTTCAATCCCATATTCTTTTGAAACAGAATCACCACCATTATATCCTGGACCATGAACACTACCAAACACTACCGTCGGTGAATTGCCAAGGTATTCCATAATGTCTATTTCACCACAATTTGGCCAAGGGTTTTGATCACAATCGTTGCCTAATAACCAAAATGCTGGCCATATTCCTTTACCCCAAGGTAAACGAATGCGTGCTTCGAAACGGCCATATTTCTGTTCGAATAGGTTTTGCGTAGTAATTCTCGCCGAAGTATAACTTGACCCTTCAAATAATTCTTCGCGAGCTGTAAGTACTAGCATACCGTTTTCAACTTTTACATTTTCTGGTCGATCTGTGTAATATTGTAATTCATTATTTCCCCACCCTGGGATGCCTTGCGCAGTTCCATCGCCAATTTCGTAGTTCCACATGCCTGGGTTAGGTGCCCCATCTACATCAAACTCATCTTGCATTACTAAATTATCTAGTGTTGCTACTTCTTGGGTTTCATCAAGATCACAACTAGTGAAAATTAATCCAGAGATTAATATCAATGCCGTTATATTTTTTTTAATTATTACATTCATGATTTAAAATTTATTGATTGTAGAAATAAACATTATCAACTAAAACAGATCCGCCATTAGAGACTAAAACAACATACCCCATATTATTTAAATTAGGGTTTCCTGCTCCACCACCTCCTGTTGGTAGGGTAAACGCATTAAGCGGAATGTCAATACCGACCCAGTCACCTTCCATAAGTTGACTTGTTGCATTAAATCCACCTGCAGAACCATCTGTTCCTACTAATCCATTATCGGTATTATCAGGTCCAAAATCTATCAATTCTACGATAAGCGTTGAACCTGGGCTAGTTAACTGAACATCTAAGTGTACATGGGTCATACCAGACACATCTATAGTACCATCCCAACTCATGCCAACAAATTCAAGATTCTCATATACAATATGCCCATTACTATCAAATGTCTGCGTTTGAATATTAATATCTGCATTATTAAAAGCGCCAACATTTAAACCATTAACTCCTGTATAAGAATCACTGTATATAGAGATAACATTAGCGGCAGGTTCGGTTGGGTCAGGGGCATTTACAAATGCTCCTGCGGCATTAATTTGTAAAGAGCCTTCGGCTTGATTATTTGCTAACGTAGCTGTAATGGTAGCCGTACCATCCCCTAAAACAAAAACCTCACCTGACTCACTTACAGATGCCACAGAAGGGTTTGAACTTTCAAATGTAAAATAACTAAATGCAGGAGTAACCGTTGCATCAATACCTGTCGGCAAATTAGCAGTATAAGTTAGGGGAGTAACCTGAAAAGAAGAACCCGTAAACGTTTCTTCTACTAAATCTGCTCCATTATAAATGCGAGGTCGCGATTGACCTAGGGTTCCTAGTGCTTCATATCGTATTTCATCTATCCATAATGTCCACCCTATTTCATTGCCATTAGGACCATCTCCTAACACATCGAAAGGAGCAGCGATAAATGAAAACAAACCTCTTTCTTGGACAAGTTTAGACGCATCTGGAATAGGTATTATATATTTAGTCCAATTTGTATTTAGTTGAACATCTGATCTAACAACTGTAAATTTGTCTTCGTCAAAATCTGCACCAAAACCAACACTAGCTAAAGTGGCTGTTGTTGTAGCCTTAGCCCAAAATGTTAAAGCATCGTAACTTGTTAAATCACGGCCTGTTCCACGGTCTCTAAAAATACCACCTGCTAGAAATCCATTAGGGTTATCGGGAGAAGGAACGTCAATTCTTATAGAAGATGTTCCTTCGTAAGCCTCATCATCAACAACCTCAAAAGTATCTTCTGTATTATAACCCTCTGCTGGATCGAACGATTCAAAAAATTCATCTGTAAGTCCTACTGGATTATCAATAAACACATCTGCTGTACTTGGAAAAGTCGCATCAACAATATCATCAGTAAGATCTCTATCACAACCATAGGTAATTACAAGTAATAATCCTGCAATGATGGTGTTTCTTAATTTAAATAATTTAATGTTTTTCATCGTCTGCTTATTTTATTTGCCAATATTAATATGTACATAGGTTCTTATTTCCCATTCTGAACCATTAGGAAATCCAGCAGGACTTAATGTAAGTTCTGGAGGAAATGTATTAGGTGTGAAGGTGTTAGTTGGTGAATACCTTGGTGAAAATCTATCTAATGAACGCCACATACCTCTAATACCAACTGTTGTGCTAGGTAAAATGAACCAATCTGGCTTGCCCAGTGAAGTAGATAAATCTAGCATTAACTGTAAAGGGTAGGTTAAGTTAAAATCTCTATGATAATCGAAAGGTCCCCAATCGTTGACTTTTACATGACCTTCTAACTTTAACTTTTTATAAATAGCTCTGATATCTCCTCCAAATCGCTTAATAGTTCTATCACTATCTCCATTACCTTGTCCGTTGCCATAATAGAAATTACCAATTACGCCAAAATCCGAACCTAATTTAGATACCATTCTTGAGTGCACTTCCCATAAATCTTCAGCTGGTGCAGAATCAGGAAATGCAAAGAAAGTACGATTAGCTAAGAAACCAATGTGAGCATCTTGAGCTGTAGGCAAACTGCGATAAACAAAACCTAAATTCATTGCAAATTTCGCATCCTCAGCTCTATCATTATTCCATTCATAGAACCAAGTTCCTGGCTCAGGGTCATATGTAATTAAAATCTCTCCTGCTGTCATTTCCCGGTTACCTCCTCTTACTGCAAAGGGGTCATCTATAAAATTTCTTAATCTACCTGGCCCATTTACTCCACTAGGCATTGGATCAACTAATGGTTTCTGATACATAAAGTTTGGCGCTATTTGGAAATCGCCAGTAGCATAAGTAAATCCTGTAAGGAAATTAGACATATTACCACTACCACTATCCTTCAATCTCCATCCCGTAAAGGTTAATGTCTGATCAACTCCTCCATTAGCAACCAATCCCATTACCGAGCCTTGGGCATACCAATTAAACTTTCCTCCTTCATAAGTGACTTTTGCTTTACCACCCCAATTATCTTTACTTGTAATTTTATCTACCACTACAGTATTACCATCCATTGCCTGAAACGAACTTCCATTAAGAGGATTACCAGCCCAGATTCCACCTAAAGTAACACCTACCTTGCCAAACTCTCGTTCTACTGCAATTGTAGCTCTTTCCATTGGCCAAGCGGGAATCACACCACTTCGAACCTGATTTGCATCTAATACACGTCGGCCAGTATCATCAAAGGTTAATTCTGTTTGTAAATCTCTGTGATATATACCTGTAACGTCATAATGTCCAAACCTTCTATGATATTTTAATAATGCTGTTGGGTTGGCTCCCCACCATAGTTGAGGGCCAAAAGCAGCTTTTAATCCATCTAGTTTTCCTTTAGCATCAATTTCTAAACCTAAAATCTCACCATTGTAAATATCTAGGTTTGGACCATAGTTAGACTCTGGATAAAGACCAAAGAAATCCCCTTCATAACCCCAATGATAATGTCCTGTTCTATAAAACCCTCTTAAATCAAAATCTTTGGCATTCCATTCAAATTCTGCTTGATAAACCCTTAGCCTGTTAAAATCATTAATTTCTACATCTGTATTATTACCACCATCAACACCTGTTACTGTAATAGGTCTTCCTACACTTTCATAGAATATTTCATTAATAGGGTTTTCTGCTACATTACCTAATATGTTAAAATTAACCTTAGCCCTCATATTAGGAGCAGGATTACCTTCAACCCCTACAAAGTAAGATTGCATATGATCAAATCCTAGCTGGTTTGGAAATACATTCTCATTAGGATTTTCATTATCAGGTGTGGTTATTAATGATCCACCAGTATTAAAAGTAGTAAACCTAGCCTGTAAATTACTTATTCTAATTTTTTGATCACCCCCACCATCTAGTGCAGCTTTATCTCCTCGGGCTCTCAAAACAGCATCCATGAGTTGTATATTATTGAAATAATCATTTACAAACTCTAAGGTCATTCCTTCGGAATACGGATTTAGTTGATGCGCATCTTTTAAGGCATAATATGCTGCTCTAGGATATAATTCGTAAAGTCCTCTTGGATCTGTTGGACCTTTGGCACAAATCCCAAACCATTCTTCGTTCATATTATTATCACCAGGCTTTGCCATATCTCGGGAATAACCACCATTAGACCAAGATGCATTATTATCATGAACATCAGCATTCTTTCTATCGTCAAAACCAAATTTCCACCAACCATCGCTAAATTGAAATGTAAACCCTCCTATTGAGTTTCCTGTTTTTCCTAATCCTGCAGCATTTTCATAAATTTCTTTCCAATTTCCAACCATATAAAAAGCCTGAGAGTACTGATCTTCTTTGTTATCTTTTGCGCTAAATGCATCAGCACCAAACTCAGTAAACATTACAGGCTTATTTAGCTTGTCTTTTACAACTTGAAACATATCGCCAAACGATACACCTCTATAAGTATTAGTTCCATAAATATCTATATCAGGGCATTCCTCAGCTATTATATCTATAAATAAAACATCACCATTACATATTGCAACTGGGTGATTAGTATCTATAGCTTTCATAGCTTTAGTAACTTCATTCATAAGCCTATACATAGGTCTTCCTCGATTCTCTCCAACTGCTCTTTTTTGTTCTTCACCTTCAGGGAAATCTTCTGTTTCTGCTCCTTGCCAAAACAAACCATAATTATTCTCATTACCTAAAAGGTACATTAGAAGACCAGGAGTGTCTTTATATTCATTGACTAGATTTGTTAACTCACTCATTAAAAGGTCTTGAGTAACTTTATCGTCGTAAATTGTAACTGGTGTCCAAACACCATTTAATGTTAGACCATACCTGCCAAATGAATGATTTAGCATTGTATATATGCCATAATTTTCATAAATATACTGTATCCATTTTGCGGGTACTCCTGTATATTGACGTATCACATTAACGCCCATATTTTTTAAGAGTGCCATTTCTCTATCGAGGGCAGACTTAATAACCTCATCTGATTTTCTAAATAAGTTTGCATCTACAACGTCGTTGCCTATGGGTATATAGTCCCAGTTCATCCCATTGATCATAAAGTCCTCACCATTTACAACCAATTTCATCCCTTCACTGTCATTTTGAACTGATACCTTATCCACCTGTCCAAAAACAGGAATAGCAAGACATATTAATATTAACTTGAGAAAGTAATTTTTCATAATCTTGTTTTTAAGTTTAGTTATTTTGATTAATTACAACATTAGTGGATATAAACTTAGAATTAAAAATTATCAATTTCTCAAATTTATCCTATACAAAAAATATACAATGCAATGAAATGAGGTAATACTTGATAATAATTTAGTTATCCGCCTTTTAATTTGCGACTCTAACTTATTAATATTTAATTAAGAATTGCTAGGTTTTATGGCTAAAAAAGCAATTTGTATAGGTTATGTATAGTATTGATTTAAATTTGTATAGGTCTTAAAGCTCTAAAATGTAATTTGTGAGGCTTTGTTCGTGATCTAATCCCATCTTTTTACGCAAACGATAGCGTTTAACCTCTACACTTTTATGTGAAATATTAAGTAATGGGGCTATTTCCTTTGAGGATAAATTTAAGCGCAGGTAAGCACACAATCTTAGATCGTTGGGAGTAATAGAGGGATGTAGCGATTTAACTTTTTTCATAAAGTCTTTATCTACATTATTAAAAGCTTCCTCAAATAGTTTCCAATCGTTAGTGTCATTTAAATTTGAATTAATGAGCTTAATTACCTTTTTAAAATCATCTAATGATTTACCCCTAGACAATTCTTCTTTAATAGTATTGAGAAACTCATTACGTTTCACCAAATTCATTGTTGCAATACCTAATTCTCTATTTTTGTTTTCAATATCTAGTTGTAAGTTCTCATTCTTAAATTCCATTAACTGTCGTTGACTCTCCAACTGTTTCAACTCTAACTCTCTTTCCTTATTCTCAATAAGCTTTCGTTTTTGCTTTTTATAATAACGTATATTTAAATATTGCGTAACCAGTGCCAACAATAAAAACGATAATACATATAATGTAATAGCTAATGGCTTTAGGTACCATGGTTTGTCAATTGAAAATTTATAGGACAATTTGTTGTTAGTAATAACACCGCCTGTTATAGCTCTAGCTTCAAAATTATAATCCCCATAAGGTAGGTTTTCAAAAAACACTTCAGAGTCTTTTGACCATGCACTCCATTGGTCGTATATACCTAATAATCTATATTGATATTTTGATGATGACAGCTTATCATAATTTGTAACACTATACTTAAACTTAAGGCTGTTATTTTTGTTTGATAATTCTAAACCTTGCTTGCTAAAATCTATTGGATCCAACTCGTTATGGAGCGAGCTATAGGAGGCTTCATTTAAATAAATTTTATCCGAATTTTGTTGAAGCTTATTTAAATTAATAACAAAATATCCATCAGTAGTGCCAAACAAATAATTACCATCACTCAGATTAAGTAGATTCTCATACCCCGTCTTATTACTGCGCAATTCCCCTGGAATAGATATAATGTTCACATCGGGCTTATTTGATAGTTTACCTGTCTCAATGTAAACAATCTCGTTGTCATTAAATCCCCAAAGTCTATTCTCTTTTTTATCGTTAATAAGCTTACCCGACAGATATTTCTCTTTACTTAAAAACGCACTTAAAAGACTATCTTTTTCAAATCTCTCGTTATTTTCATCATAACGAAAAACACCTTCCTTATAACTATAAAAAACTGAATTATTAAACTTAACTATACTAGATTTTACGCCTTGTTTTATAGCTATTTTTTTAGATTCTAATACATTGGTATAAGTACTATCGACTTCGATTTTGTATACTCCTTTGTACTCATGACTTACCAGTATTTCACTAACTCCCGAAAACTCTATATACCTCGATGAAATATCAAACCCACTTATTTTATTTCTATATCGCCAATCCTTATTTGTGCTTTTTTCTAAAATGGTTAAACCTCTATAATTACCTTGGATTAAAAGATTTGGGTTATCGTCTATTTCTTTTATTTCCCAAGTTCCCTTTTCTTCTGAAATCTTCTGAGCATTATTATTATTAACTATGAAAGTTCCTTTATCATGCCCGCAAAACAATATACCTTGTAAAATTTTTAAGCACCATACTTGCCCTTCGGTACCAGTAATAAATTTAAAACCAGACTCAGAATCTAACGCTTTATAAAATAAACCTTGATTAGTTCCTAAATAGAGGTTTTTGTCTGTTTTTACAGAAGCATATACTGTGCCTAATCTACCTTGCTTATCCTTAAAAACTTTATAGGGTGAGTTTAAATTTATAACATTAACTCCATTATCTAAGCCTAGCCAAATGTTACCATCATTGTCTTCTTTAACAGACAATACTGTATTATTACTTAGACCATAAGATTTATTAACTTTTAATCTAATCTTTCCCTCCTTATCTAATTGAATAATACCATTGGATATAGTACCGAGAATAAAGCTTCCATCATTCAATTTTGTACTACTATATATACTTACATTAGATAATGCATTTTCGGTAGCATTCCATTTTTCTACCCTATCGTTTTTAAACTCGTAAAACCCATCCTCTTTAGTTAAAAATAGTAAGGTGTTTTGATTATCAAATACATTTATAATCTCAATATTATCAATACTAAGAGACGAGGTGACAAAAACTTCTTTTCCATTTTCTATTTTAAAAACACCTATCCCACTTTTTTGAAAATAAATAGTTTCATTGGTTTTATACATTTTATTGATCCTGGATTCGGATTCAATAATTCTAGTACTCTCATCAAATGCATTATAAATATATATTCTATCTAGAGATTGGAACAAAACAAATCCCTCAATATCTATGATTCCCCAAAATTCTTCATCTTCCTTAATTTTAAAAGCTTTGTTTTTAGTTAAAGATTTATAATGAAGGCCACCAAACTTGTTTTTTGTCCAAAACCCAAAATCCATATAACCGCCAGAATAAATTCTATCTCCAACTACATGTACTGATCTCAAAATATCATCATTAGGGGATTCGTATAATTGCCAGTAAGCACCATTATATTCTAAAAGTCCTTTATTATTAGCAACATAAATAAAATCATTTTCATTTTGAGATATTGCCCAATTTTGATCTTCGGCACTATAATCTTGAGGATTAAAAACCTGAATAGGTGGCACCTCTTGAGATTGAAGACTTAGTACTACTAAGCACACTAAAAAATAATGAATTCTTTTTATTAAGCTCATTAATTAACAAGTTTAAAAAACTATGCTCAAATATTTAATCAAAACACAGCCTAATACATTATGTTAAGGTACTAATATACATAAATAAGAGGATTAACAATGATTTGTACAGGTTATGTAACGTAGCACTACAATAACAAATAAGATAAATTTGACAGAAAAAACTTATTAATGAGCTTGAAATAATCTTTTACATTCATCTAAAGTTTATAACATAAAATTATGCTTATTATCTTAAAAATCAGCAGCTTTTGATTGTCATTTTTGCTCATAAAAACATTGTTAAACTTAAGTCTTAACAAATTTTCAAAAAATCGAACCTAAGTTAGTTCGCTTAAATTTTTTTAATTAAAACTGTTGACTCAATTTTAAAAATAGCCTTATTTACAATTATTTTCTAATTAAAAATCGAGAATTATGCGTTTGGGGTTAATCAAAATAATAAAGTATGTTTTACAATTTTGTTATTTTAGAGGTAATGATCTTTAACCAATATAAAATCCCTCTACGATTAGAAAAGCATATAGCTAACTTAATATATCATAAAGACTACTTTCCTGAACATAAGAAAGATAAGTACCTACCCGACGGCACTATTAACATCGTTTTTGAACTTACCAATAACCCTAAATTCATTTATGATAATGAAACTGGAAAAATAGCTCAGAAATGCACAGATGTTTGGTTTTCTGGTGTCTTAAAAGATTATATAACCATCAGTAGTCATCATGAAGAAATGATAGTACTAGTCTTTAAACCTGGAGCTGGGTTTCCGTTGATTCACTCCTCAGTTTCAAAATATACTAACCAGGTGGTGCCTGCAGAGCAAATTTTTGGCAAACACATCTTATTATTACTTAAAGAGCTTAAATTACCAACATCAGTCCAAGAGAAGTTTTTGGCAATCGAACAATGGCTAAATGAACAATTAAAGGCAGATGATTTTTATTTAGAAGTCATTCGTTATGCCATCAATAACATTGAAAGCTCGCCTACGCATATTAACCTAAATGAGCTTTCCAAAAAAATGGGTTATTCTCAAAAGCAGTTTATACAACTGTTTAAGAAATATGTTGGTCTAACACCCAAACAATTTCATCGTATTATTCGTTTTAATGAAATACTTTCAGTTGTAGAAAATAAGGAAAGAATTTCATGGACTACTATTGCCAATGATTGTGGCTATTTTGATCAAGCTCATTTTATAAAAGATTTTCAATCGTTTTCAGGCATTAATCCTAAAAAATATCTTTGTGATATTGAAGATTTTCCCAACTTTCTACCTATAAAGTAAATTTTTTACAATTTTAAAATTTCTTATTCCTGTTTCTTTGTGGTGTAATAGTCGTTAAAAATAAAATTTATGGAATCTATATACATTAATCACATAGCTGTAATCGTCTGTGCTGTTTTAAATTTAGTTGTTGGAGCGCTATGGTACAGCCCAGCTCTCTTTTACAAGGCTTGGAAAAAAGAAAACGGTCTCACAGATACTGATTTCGAAAATATTAATATGAGAAAACTCTATAGTATTAGCTTTATATTGGCGTTAATTATGTCTTATAATATGGCCTTTTTCTTGGGTGATGCTAGTACAGATTGGTTTTGGGGACTGTCTGCTGGTTTCTATACAGGTTTTGGCTTTTGCGCAATGATATTTACTGCTATAGCATTATTTGAAAAAAAATCCTGGAAATATATTTTTATAAACGGTGGATATATTATTATTTATTTTACACTCATAGGATTTGTATTAGGATTCTGGCGATAATACCTTTAAAAATGAAAAACATACTATATACAATTACTATTCTGTTTACAGCTTTAAGTTGCTATACACAACAGAAGATAGCATACAATGTATTACAAGATGCTGCCACACAAGACTATGAAATTTACATAATGGACATTGATGGTAACAATGCAAAGAATATCACCAATTCAAAATCGGTAGATTGGGTTTACGATAGCTTTGGTGAAAAAATTTATTTCCTTTCTGACCGAAATGAATGCTTTAGATGCCTATATCTTTACGAAATGGATATTGAAGGTCATAATGTTCGTAAAATAACCAACTTTAAATTGGCTGACAGTTGGTTAAGTAGTCGAAAAAATGGTACAGAATTTATAGTAAAACCTGCTGAAGCTGAGGATGCCTCTTTTTATATTATAAATTTAAATGGTGAGGTTATCGAAAAAGTAAACGTTGACTTGGCATACACTAATGACCCAGCATTTTCGCCAGAAGGAACACAAATTGTTTTTCGTGGTAGTGATAACGTTTCTCCAAGAGAATTAGGTTTTACTGATGCACTTTTTGTTATGGACTTAAAAACCAAGAAAATGAAAAAGATAACATCTCACGCTGATGAAGGTGCTGGCAAACAATGGACAGGATATCTTGCCGCTGCACCAAGATGGCGTGCTGATGGAAAAATTTCTTTTGCTTCAAAACAGAATAATAATTATAACATCTATCTTATTAATCAAGATGGTACTGGTTTAGAATCGATAACTCCATCCGAAAACAATCAGGTATTCCATCATTGGGATAGCAATGGAGAGCTTATATTTGAAGCTTCAATGAATAATCACAATGGTTACGAACTATACAAACGTACCAAAGACGGAAAAATTATTCAGCTAACTGATGATACTATAGAGCAATATGCACCAGTATTTGTAAAATCAAATTAACTCAACAATGAAAAACGCAGGGTATTCAAAAACTCCTTTAGCAAAAAAACTAGGTATAAAAGAGGGCTATGTTATTATGTTGGTCAATGAACCCGTACACTATATGAGTTTATTTGAAGAGTTTCCTAACGACACCATTCGCAAGAAAGAACTAGATTCAGAAAGCTTTGATTTCATCCACATCTTTGTTCAAAATCAAGCTGAGCTAGAACGCATAGTATCAATTGTTAAACCCGCTATGAAGAAGAACGGTATACTGTGGATTAGTTGGCCTAAAGGTGCTTCAAAAATACCAACTGAATTAAAGCGCGAACCCGTACGAGAGCATTTGCTAAAAACCAGATTAGTTGATATTAAAGTCTGTGCTATAGACAAGGACTAGTCTGGACTTAAATTTATGTACCGCAAAGAAAACCGTTAATTATCTACTAATAAATGCTATAACAATGCACTTCCTTAATTAGGATTTCTTTTGCAAAATATTAATCTTGTATGCTTTTATCTCTTATTTCTTTATACTTTGATGTTTTATTCCAGTTGGGCCACGCCGAAGAATTAGCCAATTCTAAACCTATTAAAAAATTCATTAAAGCATCTGCTGCTATATTTTGAGCATTGAATCCTTCATAATATTCATCAGTTACCTGATGGTAATGTTGCATGTAGTTTGCAATTTTTTGAGCCTCAGCCTCACCTCCCTCTACAGGATTCTGATTACCAATAGCCCATACTGCTGGAACTCCTTTTTTTACAAAAGGGTAGTGATCTGAACGCTGAAAAATCTTCATATAGGCAGGTGAGGTATCTTCTACTGCATTCCTATCCATTTTGGCAACTGCATTATCTACATATTTATCCATTTCAGAATATCCTTTGAGCACACTGGTAGCAGTTTTCATTTTGTTTGTCGCAAAATGACCATCTGCATTAATGACACATACCGCTTTTTTTAAAGGATATATAGGATTGTTTGCATAATATTCTGCTCCTAACAAACCCATTTCTTCAGCCGATGTAAAGAAAAACACAATAGACCTTTCGGGTTTCCTTCGCAATGCTTTGTATGTTCTGGCGACTTCTAAATGCATTGCAGTACCAGATGCATTATCTATAGCACCATTAAAAATAGAATCTTTTCCAAACGTGGATGGTCTGGTGCCAACATGATCCCAATGTGAAGTATATATAATATGTTCATCTGGCCGAGTACTTCCTTTAAGAATACCAAGGACATTTTTGGTTCTAACCACGTCTTCTGGTGTTGAAGAGTTGGTTAGTGACATTTTAGATGTAATATGCAATCCTTTAAAGTCTTTACCTAAAGCTTGCTCTACATAATTATCCTCAAAACCAGAGGAAGAAAGTAAATCTTTCATCACTGGAATAGAAATAATACCTGAACATAGGAGACCATCTGAAACCGTTTCAGATTGATTTTTTACATAAGCACTAGAATATCCACTATTAGAGGATTGCCCTATCTGATCCCAATTGATAAACTCGTGATGTATCATAAAAACTGCCTTAGCACCTCTTTCCATGGCTAGTTTCTTCTTAAGATTATAATCCCCATACTGCGAAACACTCATACCATTAAACATGTTTTCATCCTTAGTATAAAAGCCTGGATCGCTAAAAAGTACCAATACGACCTTATCTTTTACATCTACATGCTTATAATCGTCCCAATTATATTCTGGTGCAATAATACCAAATCCAACAAATACTATTTCGGCTTCATTTAAGGATATCTGATCATTAGCTTTAAAGCTGGTTTTAGAATAAAAATCTTTACTGCTTTCATATCTTGAGGTCTTGCCATTAGCTTTAGAAATAACCATCGCGCTAGGTTTATTGTACTTGAGTCGAGAAATTGTAAACTCTTGAAAGTAACTATCTCCATTAGCTGGCTCTATACCTATCGCTTCTAGCTTTTCTGCAAGATATTGTATGGTTTTCTGTTCACCAAGAGTCCCTGGTTTCCGCCCAAGAAATTCATCTGAAGCCAGAGTTTTTATATGAGATTTAATATTGTCTTCAGATATAGATGGTAAAGATTGCCCATTACAACTACAAAAGATATGCAAGAATAACATTAGGGCTAAAAATTTTAATAATTTCAAATTCATTTTTTTCTGAGTTAATGAACAACCAAAATTAGCCTATACAAATTCTATCTAATTGTAAAAATTAGACATAAATGCTATATTTTATTTATTTAATTTTCGTCTTTAATCATAAGAGTTGCCTTAATCATATTGTAATTTTTCCGATAATAAATATGCTTTGCGTCAGATGAAATCGTTGGTGAAAAATCTGGACCATCACTATTCAAATCTTTTAATAAATTAGGCGTAGACCATCCTTCATCTAGAGCATAAGAAATGTACAAATCACATGTTTTCTCCCATTGACCTGTATCAAAACCAGTAAAGATCAAATAATCGCCATCACTAGATATACAAGGATCGGAAGTATTTAAATGAAAATTGGGAAAACTAATCTTATTCCCCATTTTAGTATCCACTCCTGCAAAATGAGTTTCAAATAAATAATAATGACTCTTACCTCCCTCGATAACCTCTTTAGTATAGATAAGCTTACCATATTTTGAAATCGTTGGATAGGATTGCTCCTCATCTTTCTCATTTAGATAAAACATAAATTTTGGGGTATTCCATTGATCGTTTTCCTTTTCAGAAAACCAAATATTGGTCTTTGTTACATCTTTACCATTTATAGGTCTGTTGGAATTAAAAAAAAGAATTTTACCGTTTGGGGAAATTGTTGGCTCATAGTCTTTATAATGACCCGAAAAACTTAATAAAACAGGTGTTGTCCAATGGTTTTCTTCTTTTTGTGCTTTATAAATTGCCAGACGTGGTGTTTTTTCAGAGATTTTATGCCCTTGGAATAACAAAAATTCCTTGTGAGGTAATGAAAATAATAGGGTACTATCATGGTTAGAAAAACTAATTCCTTGCACTAATCTCTTGGCATTTTCCTCGTAAGGTTGAAATCTTTGCGCAATGATTTCCTGAAAAATAAAAAAGACTATTATAAAAGTCACCGAGCGTATCATATAATTCACTTTATTGTTACATTACACGTTTGTAATTGAAAAACCTCATCACGACTATCACTCCAAATAAGTTGAAAGCTACCATTAGCTTTTGCAGTTAAACCTAGGTAATGTCCTCCGCCAATAAATTTATTTGCTACATCACCATTTTTTTTTGTTCTTGGATTAGAACTTACATTAGTTACCCTAATAGGCTTTTGAAAGCTCTCTCCTCCATCTTTAGAAATTGCTAAATACACATCATATGCTTTTTGGTTTTTATCGTGTTGGCTATCTACCCACGAGACACCTATGACTCCATCTTTATTTATAGCTACACTAGCCACATTGGCTTTACTCAGCCAATCGGTTTCAAAATGGTCTATGCGTTTTTCTTCTGTCCAGGTTTCACCATTATCCTTTGAGTAATTAATCCAAATTCCTCTAGAGCTAGTGCCACTAGCAACAGCTCTAACAAAATAAATCCTATTTATAAATCTTGAGTTAAGACCAACGTCTGCAACCATTCTAGGATATCCACGCCCTACCTTAGGGTTTTTTGAAACTTTCTTTTTACCAGAAAGTTGTCTTGTTTTTGGATTATATAAATTCACCCAAATTTTACTCGAATTATGTAACGTTGGAATTACAACAGTACCATTGTTTAGAATAGCAGGTTCACAAAAATTTAGACGTAGTCCCTCTCCTTTTATTAAAGCAACTTCTTTAAAAACATTATTGTTCTTTGATTCATATAACACAACATCTGCACTCATATCTCCATTGAATCTTACAGTAGTAAGGTAAAATGAGGTTTTATACCCAACAAGCTTAGTACCATCATGACCATGACCAAAACCATTGAAAGATTGTATGTTATTACTCCAAGTATCACCTCCATTATTTGAGGTAAAGATTTTTAAAGGGAAGCTATGTCTAAAGCTATTTGGGGTTCCTAACCAGCTTAAAGCAGCGTTACCACTAGGAAGTATTGCAACCCATGGATCGTAACCCCAATAATTATGTGCTGTTTCCGACCAGTTGTTACCACCATCCTTAGAGACAAAGCTTGATAGTCTACAACTTGCATAAGGCCTATTGATATCGGTAACTATCATTGCTGCAGCAAGTAAATGATTATTGTTGTTTGGATGTGCGCTAATCGACGGTTCTACAACTGGTAAACCAAAGAATTTTGATTTTATTGCAATGTTTTTTCCAATGATTGCATCATTTCTAACGTCGAGTTTAACTTTTGAAATATCATCTGAAATTTGCGCTTCTAATATTGATGCTATACTACTCAAAGAAAATATTAAAAGATATAATGTAATGATATAATTTATAGAAAATTGTTTCATGCTTATTGCTATGTTTTAACTTTTAGAGGAAGAAACAGGTCGTAATCTTTTGGCTCTTAAGCTTACCTCTGTTTTATTTTCTTTTTTAAGAATATTTAATTCTATAATTCCATTTTTTAAGTCCTTATGATTAATTTCTGCCTTAATAAATGTCTTTCCTTTTTTACTTTTCAAAAACCCATCCAGTTTTTCAATTTCGGCATTAACCAGATTAATAAATGCTTTCTTATCCACTTCAGACCAAAGTATAAATCTATATTCCCACTCATTCATATCTCCCTCTGAATACGTATACTTAGTTGCAAATCTTCTTATTAGATTGTTTATTCCGATGATATAATTGTCTGCAAGTTGTGTTCTTACATAATCGTTTCTACGCTTCCATGGGTATTCCATATGATTTGCAATATCTTGAGCTCCACCAACTCCATAATACTTTGCCACAACTTCAAATGAAGCATCTATACCCGAAGACAATCCAGAAGATGTGATGACATGCCCATTATTACTATATTTAACATTGTTGAGCACCTTTATTTGGGGAAATTGTTCTCTCAAAGCAGGTATTAACGATGCAAAAGTCGTTGCTTCATTTCCATCTAAAATTCCTGCTAAAGCCAAATAAAAAGCACCACTACAGACAGAAAACATTGTATCAGTAGATTTATCTTTTTCTTTTAACCAATTAACAATGTCCATATCTTGGTTACGCTCTGCTGGCCCACCACCAGGAACCACAATAACATCTACTTTTGGTAAGTTTAAAAACGTATAATCTGGTGTTAAATCAGTATACCTACCTATACGCTTGGGGTTCTCATCCTTGGCTACAGTAACAACATTAAAGCCAGCGTGTTCAAATACCGACATAGGCCCAGTTACATCCATTATATCTGCATAATCAAATAATAAAATAGCGGCTGCTCGTCTTGGGGAGGTATTTGTGGGTTTGTTTTCAAGACCTTTTACTCTAGTATTATAAGCCATATTACATGATGCACAAACTCCAGGAGATTGAAAGGTTTTATCATCATCTGGGCAGCCACATGGCGGACAATAATATTCAACATTATATTTTGAGTTTGTAAATAAACTCGATTGTGAATGAGCATTAAACAAAAACATTGATACAATACAAATTAATTTGACTCTCATGATTACTTTTTTGAGCAAATTAGCGCAAAGCGACTTACACTGCTTGTATATGATTGCTATTAACGTTAAACAAAAGCTAAAGTTTACAAGACCGTAAAAATTAATTATACTGCCTATATCTTAAAGGAGATACACCTTCATTATAAATAAAATTTCTAGTAAAATGACTCGTATCAAAAAAACCCAACTCTAAAGCAATATTTGTAATTGAAACCTCTGTTTTTAAAAGGCTCTTGGATTTTTCGATTCTGATATTTCTTAAATACTCAAAAGGTGTTTGGTTGTATATCTTTTTAAATTCTCGTATTAAGTGATAAGGACTGACATTTGAATGCTTTGCTAATTTATCTAAGGTGAAATTTTCATTAAAATTATCATTCAAAAACTCTATAGCTTTTTTGAGGCAATTATGTTTTTTTAAAGCTGTCAGCTTAAGCTTTTTATCATCAGTATAATTGTTAAATAGTAATTCGAAAATTTCAATATTCAAGCATTCTAAACTGAATCTATAGTCTAGCTGTTTACTTTGATAAAAGAACTGCTTTAATTTAGTTTGAAGACGCTGATCATTAATTGGTTCATTAATAAAATGAATATTTCTGGTATTGTGTTGAAAGGTATTCTCTAATGCTTTGAGATATTCTTTATCAAACCTAAAAGTATTGAAGCTAAGTAAATTTCTTTCAAAAGAATTTCCGGCATGTAATTCACCAGGATTGATAAAAAGTGTGTTAGCTCGATTAATTTTGTATCTCTTTTTCTCAGTAAATCCTTCATTAATACCCTGCTCAATGAGAATTAACGTGTAGTAATCGTGAAAGTGTTTTCCAAATTCAAAACTACTGTAAGTAGTTTTAGAAAATGAAGTTCCAGGCCAAGTATCTACATTCCAATAATTAATTGAAATATCTCTCATAAAAATAGACTTTATCCTTGTAATAAAAACATATTATTTCTTCTAGACACCTAAAAACATGGCCAAAGATGTAGCAACTCTTTCTGTTTTAATTATTGATTTTATCTTTTATTTCCTTTTTTATTCTCAAAATGTCATTTGAGTTATAAACATTACCATTTTGGATTACTGCATTTATAGTTCTTAGGTTACTCATTTCATCCAATGGGTTTTTATCCAACAATAATAAATCTGCGATTTTACCTTCTGTTACAGTCCCATAGTCACTTTCTATTTTTAAAAAAATTGCAGGATTAATTGTTGCGGTTTGTAGAGCTTGTAAAGGAGATAAGTCTGCATCTATAAATGCTTCTAACTCATTATAAAGACCAATTCCAGGAAAGCATAATGGATTTGCTCCCATATCAGTTCCTGCAAGTAACTTAACTCCTTTAGAGTTCATTTTACTCACTATATGCAAATACTTTGCATATAGTCTCTTTTTAACATCTATAAAATCCTTATGGTCTCTATTTTTTAAATGATCATTATGCTTAGGAGTCCAGTATTCTTGAAGGTATTTTGGTAAATAACTTAATAGTTCATTATCCTTTATCAGCTCTTCTTCAAACCAAGCATTTTTATACCACATGCTCAATGTGGGTGTGTGCCATATATTATACTTTACGAAAGTTTGGTATAAAGAATCAGCTTTTGTTTCGTTATAATGATTGATTCTAAAATTATTTGCAATTATATACCTGTTTACACCTAATTTTTCCAATTTTATTTGTGCTAAAGTTTTTTCATCAAAATCTAAAGAGCATTCCTTAATAATCTCCAGCAAATGTTCTTGACTTTTCATACCTGTTACCGCTGCTTCAGAAGGGCGAACGGTAAATGGAACATGACCTACAAAAGGAAAATCTATTGCATTAGCATATATACTTAGCTCTAAGTAAATTTCCCTAGGCAATAATGAATATACCTTTAAAAAGTCTACTCCTTCAACAATTAATGAATCTACAACATGTTTTACCTGCTCTTTCGAAGCAATACCAACTGAACCATCCCACATTGGATTTGGGCCATCTAAAAGAGGGCCGCCTGCGACTATTTTAGGAGCAAGAAGGGAATCATTGTCAGATAATCTCCTCCAACGTTTTACTAAGTTTAGATCTCCTGCCATATCACGTATTCCTGTAACCCCATTGACAACAAACAATGGTAATAAAAGATCTTTTTCTTCAGTTTTAGGATTCATACGCCAAACTTCTGGATCATCTGGATGTGTATGCATATCCCAAAGCCCAGGAATCAAATATTTTCCAGAACCCTCTACAATCTTAGTCTCTTTGTGTGTTTTATTTTCTGAATTGGGTTCAATTTTTATAATCCGATTCTCTTTAATAAAAACATCTTTTGAATATTCTATATCTCCAGTAACAACATCTATAATATTAACATTAGAAATTACAACATCAGCATCAATAGTTAGTTCTGATTGGCAAGACAAGCATACTATTGAAAAAAAACAGATAAAAATAAAAGTTCTATACATATGTTATTAACTCGAATGATCCGTTATCATTTTCCATTCCCCATTAATACGTTTCATAACTACCGAAAACCACCCTCTAGCCATTTCTTCTCTATCAGGAAATTTTAAGTTAAAACGACCACTAACAAAATATAAATTACTGGATAAGCGTCTGTAATTAAAATTATCGAAATGCAGTTTACCCATACGTTCCTTTGGAAAATATTTTTTGTAATTACTTATAATATCATCGTACCCAAAAGTAAGGCCACCTCTTGAGGCAGTTTGGATAAGCTCTGTTGTAGCATAGGCATTCATATAACATTCAATGTTAGCATTATTCCAGCATTGCTCTTGGGTTTCAAAGTTTTTTCTAATTTTAGCTTCATCTAATTCATCTAAGTATTTTGAAATATCTTCATCCACTAAATGCACAAATTGTTGTAATAAAGCATAGCCTTGATCAGTATTAATTTGAATTGCTATAGCATATTGGTTTTTTGAAGAATACTCTACATGAGACAAATACCCTGGGAAAAATCCAGAGTGTCCATAACGTCTGTCATTTCTTTTACTCCACACAAAATTACCTAAGCCATAGCCTTGATCTAGTGGTTGACCTGTAGCCATATTAACAGGTGTGGTGAGTAATTGTTTAGATTCATTATTTAAAATATTGCTTTCGTGTAACACTTTTATAAACTTTGCTAAATCTTTAACGTTAGTCACTATGCCTCCTCCTGTCCATTCAAATTTTGGATTTATTTCAAGTTTTCCTTCTTTAACCATTTTTTTGGGTAACCCAAAATAGTTCTGAGATCCTATATAACCTTGAGCCAATTTGCTAAAAGTACGTTTATTTTGAACCTCGGTGAGTTCTAATCCCAACTTTGAAATCAAATTATCTTTCAATAACTGATTATAGGTTACTCCAGATATTTTTTCAATTATTAGACCTAGAATTATATAATTAGTGTCTGAATAAGACCAGCCATTATCAACAGGATGAACTGCGGGCTTACCCATTATAAAAGCAATGCAATCTTCTGGAGATCTATCCTTTAAAGGATGTATCTTTATGTCGCTTAAAAACTCTTGCTGAAATATATACCTAGGTAAGCCCGAGGTATGGTTCAAAAGGTTTTTAATTTTAATATCTTTAGCATTAGGCAATTCTTTAAACCAGGTCCTATCTCCTAAATAATCTTCAATTTTATCATTAAGGTCTAACTTTTGCTGCTCAATAAGTTGAAGCGCTATTGCACTAACAAACATTTTACCTACACTCCCTGAAGGCATTCTGGTCTCTGCACTCATCTTTAGTTTTTCTTCTTTATCAGAAAATCCGGAAGCTAGATTTATAATATTTTTATCATCAAAATTTACAGCTAATGTTATCCCTGGTACTTGATATTTTTCAACTATAGCATTGAGGGTATTTTGCAGGTCAACCTCAAGTTTTTCAATTGTTGATTGAGAAAAACCCTCATAGCAGAATAGAAGTGCTAGAAAAAGAATATTGCTTTTTTTTGTGTACTTTATTCCTTGTATGTTAGCTTTAAATGCTATTGATAATACGACAATAATTGTCGATGCATATTTTAATGAATTCATATCTTTTTAAATATTGATTAGAGTTAGACAGTAACTGCCAAGTAAAAGTGTTATTCTTTATTTATTAATTCTCATTAGTTTTTTTAAGCCTAAACTTTTACTTTTTTAATGCCATTTTAACCGCTGCCTCTGCATTAAGTACACTACCTGTAACACTTAAAGATTTAAAAGGTACTATTTGTTTGTTATCTGGACGTTTAACTCTTATATCAATAGGAGTAGCTGATTTCAAAATAATCTGTCTTACGTCTTTGGCTGATAATTTTGGGAAATAACTACGAAGTAATGCAGCTACACCAGCTACCATTGGACTAGCCATACTTGTACCATTGAATTTTGAATACGTATTATTGGGTGTTGTAGAATATATCTGATAACCTGGTGCAAAAATGTCTACAAAATAATTGTCGAAATTTGAAAATGAAGCGACAAAATTTTCATTGAAGTTGTATGTAGTTGCACCTACTTCTATCCAATTGTTTGGTGTCTTTTTTTCCAGAAAACGTTTTTTCTCAAACTCTTTGTGTGGAAAATTATTAGTACCATCTAACTCTGATGCACTGTTGCCTGCAGCATGAATTAATAAAACATCTTTGCGTTGCGCATAACGAACCGCATCATCAACAACTTTCTTGTTCCACGAAAACGCTTTACCAAAACTCATATTAATTATTTTAGCACCATTATCTACAGCATAGTAAATCGCATTTGCCACATCTTTATCTCTTTCGTCTCCATTAGGTACAGTTCTAATAGACATAATTTTAACATTATTAGCAATACCTTTCATACCAATTGTATTTTTAGTATTAGCACCAATAATACCTGCTACATGTGTACCATGAGCTGAGTCTGGCCCTTTACTATCATTACAGCCATAATATTGCTCATTTTGGTTGTCATAATTATCTTTAATAATGCTTCGACCATCAAAACTTGTATTGTAGTAAAAGTTTATCGCATCATCATAGAATGCTTTAGCAGATTGCAATTGTTGCTTATAATTTTCAAAACTTCCCCCATCTTTAATATATTTTGATAATGTATTGGCCATTACTTCTATATCTGGATCTTTACTAGCAATCGCATCAAAATTATTCTCGGACACTTCATTTGGGTAAAGTTTTTCGAGTAACGTAATGTTTTCAATATTCTCCTGAGTACTTCCTTGATACTTTAGATAGTTTTCTCTAGAAGACACATAAGCTTTTACTGCTTTTACAAAGGTCTGTCTATCTCCTTTAAATGCTTCGCCTGCTGCAAATATTCTTGTTTCTTCTAAGGTTTCACCAGTAATAGTATCACCATTTGGATTTCCTAAAAAGCTCCAACCATGAATATCATCGATGTAACCATTTAAATCATCATCAATTCCATTGTTAGGAATTTCATCTTCGTTTACCCAGATTACTTCCTTTAGGTCTTCGTGATCATGATCTATACCAGAATCTATCACCGCAACGATTACTGTTTCTGAATTTTCACCTTCCAATAATGCTAAAGCTTCATTGGTTGATATCCCTTTAAAATTGTTATTATCAGTACTTACATGATGCCAATCATTTGAAATTTCTGATTGTGCGATGGTTAAAATTGTAAAAAATAAGGTCAAAAAAATGACCATAAGCCTTCTCGTATTCATTATATTTTAATTTGGTTTAAAACCAAATTAAAATATTAAGCTGAAGAAAAATTGTAAAAAATAGACACCATACTAATTTGACCACCTTACGGATAGCATTTGTAGGTATTTTTTCTCAGATGCACTAATATCTTTGTCAAAAAAGCTTTTTGGCGATAAAGATGTAAACTTTTTAAAGTCTCTTATAAAATGTGATTGATCAAAAAACCCTAATTGTAGTCCTATTTGGGTTAAGCTTTCATTCTTATTATTCATATGAAGATTGACTGCTGCATTGAAGCGAACTATCCTAATATACGTTTTTGGGGTTATACCCAAATATTTAAGGAATAAACGTTCAATTCTTTTATAATTGGTATTAAACGTTTCAATCAATGAATTAAACCGAACTTCGCCTCTATGGCAATAAATATATTCTACAATAGACTCAAACAAAAAATGGTCGTCGTCTAAACCATATTTTTTTAAAGCCAATAAGATATATGCTTCTACTTCATTGATCTTTTTATCAATATCATTGGCTTCAAATACTTTACTTTCCAAGTCTAGTAAATCGGAATTTCCCAATAAGTCTATCTCTACAAATAAATCTTTAAATTCCTTACTCGTTAACCCAGTGAATAAATGAAACCCACATGGGTTTATCTTAATTCCAAAAGCAGAAGAATTGCCTTTGGTAAAGTAATAGTTTATTGGTTTAGTTTTTTGCCCAAAAACTGTAGACTTCTTTAATGTAATTGGTGGATTATTAATTGATTTGCTACGCTTAAGATTCTTTTCATCAATAAACAACAGACCAAATGTTCCATCTGGCACTACTAAGTCTGTAATATCTTCGATAATATATCTGCTATCTATTTCAAAATAGCTATCAATATATTTTGAAAAAAATTCTCCAGGATAATATTCTTTGAAATACATATTATTATTATAATATTCTATGCATATCGAAAAATTACAATTTGTTGCTCAGGTAAGAGCGAAAAAGTTATGCGTTAACATAAAAATAACACTTTTGCATCTCTATTTATAGAGTAAAAATAAGGCACTAAAAAAGCCTTAATCAAAATGATTAAGGCTTTGTACTGAAGGCGGGACTTGAACCCGCACGGCCATAATGGCCATTGGATTTTAAGTCCAACGTGTCTACCAATTCCACCACTTCAGCATCCAAGTTACAGACTGTAACTTAATTGGTAAATATTATATTGAGCGAAAGATGGGATTTGAACCCACGACCTCCACCTTGGCAAGGTGATGCTCTACCCCTGAGCTACTTTCGCAATATTTAAAGAACTATTCGCTATAAAAGCGGATGCAAATTTAAAATATTTCTCAGAAAAGCAAAGCCTTTTTTAAAAATAAATAGAATTTATTTTAGGCTTGTTTTTTCTTAAGAAGCATACGCTTTATTTCGTTAAGCTTCATTAAAGCTTCAACAGGTGTAAGCGTATCAATATCTGTATGTAAAATTTCGTCTTTTATTTCTTCTAATAAGGGGTCATCTAAATTAAAGAAACTTAACTGCATATCTTCCTTAAGCGATTTTACCTTATCCGTTAATTCTTCGCTAGAGTGGGATTTCTCTAATTTAGACAATATCTTGTTGGCCCGTCTAATCACTTGTTGAGGCATACCAGCCATTTTTGCGACGTGTATACCAAAACTATGCTCACTACCACCTTCTACCAACTTACGTACAAATAGTACATTGTCTTTTAATTCTTTAACAGCAACATTGAAATTTTTAATACGAGAGAACGTCTCTGTCATTTCATTGAGTTCATGATAGTGTGTTGCAAATAAGGTTTTAGGTCGTGCAGGATGTTCGTGTAAGTATTCACTTATAGCCCAGGCAATAGAAATACCATCATAAGTGCTTGTACCTCGACCTATTTCATCCAACAACACTAAACTACGTTCAGAAATATTATTAAGAATAGATGCTGTTTCATTCATCTCAACCATAAAGGTAGATTCGCCCATTGAGATATTATCACTAGCACCAACTCGTGTAAAAATCTTATCAACTAATCCTATTCTGGCTTCTTTAGCTGGTACAAAACTTCCTATCTGCGCTAATAAAACAATTAATGCTGTTTGTCTTAATATAGCAGACTTACCAGACATATTTGGACCAGTAATCATAATGATTTGTTGAGATTCCCTATCGAGATATACATCATTAGCAATATAAGCTTCACCAAGAGGTAATTGCTTTTCTATAACCGGATGACGACCATCTTTAATTTCTAAATCAAAGCTGTCATCAATTTGTGGATAGTTATATGCATTGGATTTTGCCAAACTCGCAAAACCACAAAGGCAATCTAACTGTCCTATAAGTTGCGCATTTTGTTGCACCTGAATTATAAACTGGTGCATCCACGTCACCAACTCAGCAAACAGTTGCTGTTCAATTGCTAAGATGCGTTCTTCTGCGCCTAAAATCTTAGCTTCGTATTCTTTTAACTCTTCGGTGATATAACGTTCTGCATTAACGAGTGTTTGCTTACGTATCCACTCTTCGGGTACTTTGTCTTTGTGCGTATTTCGTACTTCAATATAATAACCAAACACATTATTGGAAGCTATCTTCAATGAAGGAATTCCTGTACGTTCACTTTCACGTTGCAGCATGGCGTCCAAATAATCTTTACCAGATTTTGATAAGCCTCTGAGCTCATCTAATTCTTCTGAAAAGCTTTCGGCAATGGTATTACCTTTTAAAACATTTACTGGTGCTTCTTCATTTAAGGTTTGCTTTATTTTCTCTCTTAATAAATCACAATTATTAAGATTGTTACCTAAAATCTTTAAAGCTTCATTATCACAGTGTTCAGCAACCGATTTAATAGGTACAATGGCTTCTAGTGAATTTTTAAGCTGAATTACCTCTCTTGGGCTCACTTTGGTGGTTGCAATTTTTGAAATTAAGCGCTCTATGTCACCAATGTGTTTTATTTGCTCTTGAGTCTTCTGAAGAACAGCTTCATTATCCAATAAATACTGAACAACTTCATGGCGTTGTTTTATCCTATCGGCATGTTTTAATGGTAAGGCTAACCAACGTTTGAGAGTTCTGCCTCCCATTGCAGAAATGGTCTTATCAATGACATTAATAAGCGTTACCGCATTAGCATTTGTAGAATGATACAGCTCTAAATTACGAATGGTGAATTTATCCATCCACACATAATCATCGGTTGCAATCCTCGAAATTGTAGCAATATGTTCTAGCTTATTATGTCGTGTTTCACTTAAATAATGTAATACCACACCAGAAGCAATAATACCTTCGTATAAATCTTCAATTCCAAAGCCTTTTAAGGTTTTGGTATTAAAGTGCTTGGTTAATGTTTCGTGTGCATAATCTGCCTGAAATACCCAATCTTCTAGATAAAACGTATGAAAATCATTTCCAAAGGTCTCGGCAAATTCTTTTCGGCTTTGTTTAGAAATTAATACTTCACTTGGATTAAAATTCTGAAGTAATTTATCCACATATTCAGCATCTCCCTGAGAGGTTAAAAACTCACCTGTAGAAATATCCAAAAAGGAAACCCCAATGTATTTTTTATCAAAATGAACAGCACATAGAAAGTTATTGGATTTTGAATGCAAAATATCATCATTCAATGCCACACCTGGTGTTACTAATTCTGTGACACCACGTTTAACAATCTTCTTGGTTTGTTTTGGGTCTTCCAACTGGTCGCAAATAGCCACACGCTCTCCAGCTCTAACCAATTTAGGCAAATACGTATTTAACGAATGATGAGGAAAACCAGCAAGTTCTGTTTCACTGTCACTACCTGCACCACGTTTGGTTAAAATAATATCTAAAATCTTTGAAGCCTTTACGGCATCACTTCCAAAGGTTTCATAGAAATCACCAACTCTAAACAACAGTAATGCATCGGGATACTTTGCCTTTATAGCATTGTATTGCTTCATTAATGGTGTTTCTTTTTTTGCGGTTTTAGCCAAGAGATTTACGTATTTTTGTTAAAAATGTAAGAGTGCTAATTTAGCTAAATAGCCTTGTTATATAAAGTGATTATAACAGAAGTTATCTACAAAAAGACTAAGATTTCAACATGCGAAAACTAAAAAACAGTGAATTAAACCGTTTAGAGGTCTCAGAATTTAAACAAGCTAAAAAGTCACCAATTATTATTGTTCTTGATAATATTAGAAGCTTAAACAATATTGGTTCTGTATTTAGAACGAGTGATGCTTTTTTAATCGAAAAGATTTACCTCTGCGGTATTACAGCCCAACCACCACATAATGACATACGAAAAACTGCTCTTGGTAGTACAGAAACTGTAGATTGGGAATACCATGAAAACACACTTGAAGTTATTACAAAATTAAAAGCTGAAGGTGTAAACATCTGCTCCATTGAACAAGCTGAACATGCGACTATGTTAAACGATTTTAAACCTCAGCCCAATACTAAATATGCCTTTGTATTTGGCAATGAAGTTAAAGGTGTGGCTCAAGACATAGTCGATGTGAGTGATGTGGTTATTGAAATTCCACAATATGGCACCAAACATTCGTTGAATATTTCGGTAAGCTGTGGTGTTGTGATTTGGGATGTGTTTTCAAAATTAAAAAATGTCTAAGAAATCTAAAACACCTTGGCCAACTAAAGCTGTGATGCAGCAGATTTACGATAAACATCTTTGGGGAGGAAAAGATTCTGATTTCTATTCTGGTGAAGGCTCACACAATCCAGAAATTACAAAACCTTATATAGAGGTTGTTTCAGGTTTCTTAAAATCTAAAAACAATGAATTAACAGTTTGTGATTTTGGTTGTGGTGATTTTAATATTGGAAAATACCTTGTAGAAGACACCAAATATTATTTTGGTATTGATATCGTAGAATCATTAATTGAAAGAAATAGAGTTTTATTCCAACTTGAAAATTTAGAATTTCAGTGCTTGGATATTTCAAAAGATGAATTACCGAAAGCAGATTGTGTTATTTTAAGACAAGTGCTTCAGCATTTATCGAATACTGAAATCAAAAGCATTACCCATAAACTTTCAAGCTATAGATACATCATACTAACTGAACATCTTCCTGCTGGAGATTTTGTTCCTAATAAGGATAAAATTGCAAGTCAAGGTATACGACTAAAACAAAATAGCGGAGTTGATTTATTAGCTGAGCCTTTTAGTTTAAATATAAAAGAAGAGCAGCTACTTAATGAGGTGATTTTAAAAAATAACAAAGGAAAAATCAGAACTACTTTGTATACCCTTTAATTAGTCCTTAATAAACTTTCTTGTTTTTTGACTTCCATTCTCATCAGTAACTCTAATAAAATAAACCCCTTTAGATAAGTTAGATATACTAACCTCAAAATTAGTACCGACTATATTTTCTTTATAATTTAAAAGTAATCCATGGATGTTAAATATCTCAAAACTGTTAGCTTTAGTCTCATAACCAAGATTAATATTTAATATGTCTTTAACAGGGTTTGGATAGATAGACATCTCTGAATTGACTTCTAATTTATTATTAACAGTGTTTCTTCCTCCAGAAAACGAAGGGTAAATAATAGTACAATAATTATCAACACCTATTCCATAGTATTTAAAGTATGGATGATTTTTCACTTTTACATATAACCTATATTCGTGAGAACCTATGAAAGGTTCATCAAGGTAGTCCATTAAATCTATAGTAGGTTGATTAGATACTATTAAAATATCTGCATTATTAGTATCTGTTATATTTTTAAATCTAAAATGATATTGCCAATTACTATTATCACTATTTGCGGTTACTATATTTGGCACAGAAAGGGTCATATCATTCGCATCTATACCATTAGAACAGTCATCTTCGACCAACTTAATCAGTTTTTCTCTCAACTCAGAATCATTATAAATAATAAAATCATCCCAGTACACCTCAATACCTTCACCAACAATAGGGTTATATGGTTGAGGATTAAGAATGTTTGTTGGACAATTTATATCACCACAATTAAACTTGTTAACTGTATTAGCTGATGTATACAATTTCATCGGCTGAATATGAGTTATCCCATTTATGTTGGTACTCTGCGGATGATGGGTATAATTACCAACATCAAAAGAAGTAATTGTTTCATCAGATGCGTCCAACACCGTTAATTTAAACGCGCCATTATTAGCATCGCCTTCCTTAATTAAAACTTTTAATGTAATCCACTCACCCACAGGGATATGCCTTGTGCTTTTATTCCAAAGAGTTGCCCCTGAATCTGTCCAGTTCCCATTCCAATTACCAGTTTCTTCATTAAGAAATTGTTGTTGACCTTCTACTGTCAATACAAACCCGTTTATATTATTTTCGTCTAAAGCTTTTCTTAAACTAATTGTCATTCTAAATGGAAAGTCATTAGGGTAAACTGCATTATAACCAATATCATTAAAAAACTCTGCAAGCGTAAAAAAATTGCTATTGTATGAAGAATCGTTTAAATAATTATTAAAATAACTTGGCAAAAATAACTTAACAGAATAATGGAAAGTTTTAAACCCTGTACCGATTAGTCCATGCTTATTATTACTAAAGTTTGCTTGTATTCTTCCATTTGAGCCTCCATTATTAGGACTTATAATATCAAACTTTAAAACATTTTTTAGTGAACCAGAGAAAATCGGATCTTCTATACTTGCCTTACGTTCAGAATAATCACCATTGACATACTGAATATAAAAATTATCAAAATCCCCGAATTTAGCATTTTCAGTTAATGTAGTCGTCCAATCATATGGAGATATATCACTACCATTTATGTCATCTCTATTATTATTATTAATAATATTGACTATCTCTATATCAAAACCAAAATTTGATTGAAAAATTGGATTTTGTGCTAAAAGCGAAATTGTAAAAAAAAATAAAATAACGAAAGACAAGAATCTATTATTCATATATGATTGATTTAAAAGAAATTAATTGTCTTAAATATAAGATAATTCGTTTAGCAAATTGAATATTTGAAGTTAAATTACTATGAATTTATCTCACTCAACAACCACAAATAGTCCTCACGCTTTTTTACAAAATCCTTATCCGAAATATCAATGATTTTTACGTTTAAATCTGTTTGATTTCTTAAAAAACTAAGATAACCCGAGTTAATCTTCTCAAGGTATTCATCTTGTATTTCTTTCTCATATTTGCGACCACGTTTTTTAATATTAGCTTGTAAACGTTCTGTGTTTTGGTAGAGGTACACATACAAATCTGGTCTGGCAATATCTTTGTATACCTGAAAAAATAATTTACGATAGAGTCTAAACTCATCTTCGGGCAAAGTCACCTTAGAAAATATAAGTGATTTATGTACGTCGTAGTCACTTACCATAAAGTCCTTAAACAAATCAAGCTGTGATAAATCATCACTGATCTGCTGATACCGATCAGCCAAAAAAGACATTTCAAGTGTAAATGCATAACGTTCTGGCTCTTTATAAAATTTAGGCAAGAATGGGTTATCTGCAAAACGCTCTAAAATGAGTTTGGCATTAAAATCGTGGGCTATTTTTTTAGACAAGCTTGTTTTACCTGCACCTATATTACCTTCAATGGCTATAAAATTGTAGTCGCTAAAACCAAAATTCTTCCTGGGGTTTTTTAGCCAGATATTAACCGATTCGATTTCAGAATCATCCTGACATTCTTTGAGCAGTTCAGAAACAACTTTATTCAATTTACAGTGCTCAAAATCTTTTGCGATATCCTGTAAAGGTTTTAAAACAAACTTACGTTTGTGAAGTTCGGGATGTGGTATCATTAAAGACTTTTCTTCAATAACTGCATCGTCATAAAATAGAATGTCTAAATCGATTTCACGAGATTCGTACTTATCTGTTTTTTTTGTAGATCTCCCAAGTTCTTTTTCTATTTGCTTAAGCGCTTTTAAAAGCTTCTTTGGTTTTAACTCCGTTTCTACCTTTATGCAAGCATTAAAAAAAGCATCGCCTTCAAAACCTAAAGCTGGTGTTTTATATACTTTAGAAATCTTATTTACCAAACCTATTTTCTCAAAAATAGCATCTACGGCAGATTGCAAATACTGCAATTTATTGCCTTTGTTACTCCCTAATGCTATGTAAACGGTTTTAGTAAATGTCATGGAATTAGCAAAATAACTAAAAGAAATATTAATAGATTATCTTTACAACAACAATTTATTAACCATTTTTAATGCAACTAAAAGACAAGCTTTTAGCACAACGCATTTATCTTTTATTAGGTGCGCTTTTTATTACATCATTAGTAGTCTCAAACTTAATCTTCCAGAAGTTTTTCTATTGGTATCCCGTTGATGTAGAAATTTTTGGAAGTAAGCTTTTTGAAATTTCTGTCGGCATTTTACCATATCCTATTACCTTTTTAATTACCGATTTAATTAGTGAAATTTATGGTAAGAAAAGAGCTAATGACATGGTGGTTATAGGCATATTTGCCTCTTTTTTTTCAATGTTAATCATATATACAGCTAATACTGTACCAGCAACCACATGGTCACCTGTACAAGATGCTATGTTTTCTACTGTCTTTGGAAGTACAGCTATAGCCGTATTCGCAAGTATGATGGCTTATTTATTAGCTCAATTTGTGGATATACAGATCTATCATTTCTGGAAACGCCTCACTAAAGGCAAACATTTATGGTTGCGCAATAACTTTTCTACATTTCTTTCTCAGTTTGTCGATACCGCAACTGTACTAATACTACTTTGCAGTTTTGGAAAAATTGAATGGGATAAATTTTTAGGCTTACTTGCTGCTGGTTTTTTGTTTAAAGTGCTTATAGCAGCATTAGACACACCTTTTCTTTATTTAGGTGTATATCTGTTTAGAAGACGCTTTAAACTTAAAGTGAATGAGGAAATTGAGTTACTCTAATTGTTACTAAATCATTAAAATCTTGCTAAAGTTTCTTAACAAAACAACTATAATATAGAACTTTACGTATTATATTTAAACCCCTTTCTAAAACCACAAGAACTTGTTATGAAAAAAATTTTCAAAATTATAGGAATCATCTTACTCCTTTTTATTGCAATCCTTATTGCAATTCCATTCGTTTTAGAATCTAAAATAGATGCTATCGTTCAAAATTATGCCGATGAAAATTTAGATGCAGATTTAAGTTTTGATGATATTAGCCTAAGCTTAATAAGCAGTTTTCCAAGTGCTGAAGTCAATGTTGAAAATTTAAAAATTACCAACAGAGCACCTTTTAAGGATGAAACTCTAGCAACAGCTAAATCTTTATCCTTTGAAATGCCAATTGGTGAATTATTTAAAGGGACAGAAGAACCACTTACTGTAAATGAAATCATAGCAGATGAATTGCTTCTTACTCTAAAAACAAACAAAAACGGAACTACAAATTATGATATTGTAAAAGAAGGTGAAGGCACAGAAACAGTTTCTGATTCTACATCTTCTGGTTTTAGTTTTGATATAGAAAATTACGAGCTCAACAATAGTGCCTTTACCTATATAGATGAAGGTTCTAATACCAGTATTTATGCCACAGAAATTAATCATAATGGTAAAGGTATTTTCTCTGGAGAGCAATCTGAATTAGACACAAATACTGAAGCAAGAATAAGTATGTCTATTGATAGCACTGAATACCTAAGCAACAATATTATTAAACTTGATGCTCTAATAGGTATGGATTTAGAGCAGGAAAAATATACGTTTAAAGAAAATAAAGGTTTTATAAATGCTTTACCGTTAGAGTTTCAAGGGTTTGTTCAAATGGTTGAAGAAGGTCAGCAAATTGATATCTCTTTTAAAAATCCTGAATCTTCTTTTAAAGATTTCTTAGCTGTAATTCCGAAGGAATACACAAAAAATATAGAGAATGTAAATACCACAGGAAACTTCACCGTTAATGGCTTGATAAAAGGTTTAGTTTCAGAAGAAACAATTCCGACTTTAGATATTAATATGCGTTCTAATAATGCGTCTTTTAAATATCCTGACTTACCAAAAAGTGTGGATAATATTATGATTGATGCTTCTATTAAAAATACGTCAGGTAATGTTGATGACACTTATGTAGACATCAATAAATTAGATTTTAAAATTGACCAGGATGTTTTTAAATCTGAAGCACATATTAAAGACCTTACTGGTAATATGTTAGTAAACGCCAACTTAGATGGTGTTTTAAACTTAGCTAATATTACCAAAGCCTATCCTATTGAATTAGAAAATCAACTTAGCGGAATTCTTAAAGGAAAGTTGAATACGGCCTTTGATATGAATGCTATTGAAACCAATGCTTACCAACGTATTAAAAATAATGGAAGTGTTTCGATAACGGACTTCATTTTTTCTTCTAAAGATATTGTAAACCCTATTCAAATTAATAAAGCAGAGCTAACTCTTAAACCTGGTTTAGTAAGCCTAAATAGTTTTGATGCCTTAACAGGTAAAAGTGATTTTTCTGCAACAGGAACCATTAATAATTTATTAGGCTTTCTTTTGAGTGACAAAAAGCTTCAGGGAAATTTCACAGTCAATTCTAATACATTTGCTATTTCTGATTTTATGGTTGAAGACGAATCTGCAACAGAAGCATCTAATAAGACAACCTCTGATGATGAATCACTTAAGATCCCAGATTTTTTAGACTGTACTATTACTGCAAATGCTAATACAGTTATTTATGATAACCTTAATTTAAAGAATGTAAAAGGTAAACTACGCATTAAAGACCAAAACGCAAACCTCAAAAACATGACAACGGATTTGTTTAATGGACAATTAGGTATTTCTGGTAATGTTTCTACAAAAGAAGCAAAACCAAAGTTTGATATGCAATTAGCTATGCAACAGTTTGATATTTCGCAATCCTTCAAAGGTTTAGAAATGTTAAAAGCATTAGCACCAATTGCAAAGGTTGTGCAAGGAAAATTAAATTCTACCATAGATGTAAGTGGTTTATTAGATGAAAACTTTTCCCCAGACTTAAGTACAATTTCTGGTAATGCTTTAGCAGAAGTATTGACCTCTAATATCGATGTATCTAAAAGCCCATTACTCGCTGGACTAGACAGCAAACTGAACTTTATTGATTTTAAAGAACTTCAAAAGGATATTAAAACTAAACTAAGTTTTGAAAATGGACAGGTTTCCCTAAAACCTTTTACTGTTAAGTATAAAGATATTCCTATTGAGATTTCAGGTAAGCACACTTTTACAAACAACATGCAATATGATGTTGTTTTTCAAGTGCCAGCCAAGTATTTAGGTAGTGAAGTCAACCGTTTAATAGGAAAAATTAATGATCCAGAAGTTGATAATATTTCAATTCCTGTCACTGCTAATATTAATGGGAGTTTTTCCAGCCCTAATATTTCAACAGATTTAGCAAGTGGTGTTTCTAATTTAACCAAACAGCTTGTTGAAATTCAAAAACAAAAAATATTAGGACAAGGCAAAGATAAAATCAATAACATACTAGGCGATGTTTTAGGGGGAAACTCTAATAATAAAAAGGCAGATTCAACAACGACTAAAACAGACAACACAAAGAAAGATCCCAAAGACACCATCAAGGAAGGAGTAAACTCTGTTTTAGGGGGACTTCTCGGAGGAAGTAAAAAGAAAAAGGATAAACAAGCTAAAGATTCAACCAAAAACGAATAGTTTTTACCTTAATACTATATATTTTTCCCAATTTCTGTTAATAATTAGTCATTTTTTTGGAATTGTTAATTATTCCATTATAATGTAGGTTCACTAATTTTAAAATGACTACATGAGGCAGTTAAAAATCACCAAGCAAGTAACCAACAGAGAAGATAAATCTTTAGACAAATATCTACAAGATATAAGTAAAATTCCGTTGATTACTGCAGATGAAGAAGTTGAATTAGCACAGCGCATAAAAAATGGTGATCAACAAGCTTTAGACAAATTAACAACAGCTAATTTAAGGTTTGTTGTTTCTGTGGCTAAACAATATCAAAATCAAGGTTTAAAATTACCTGATTTAATCAATGAAGGAAATGCTGGTTTGGTAAAAGCCGCAAAACGTTTTGATGAAACCAGAGGTTTTAAGTTTATATCCTATGCTGTATGGTGGATAAGACAAGCTATTCTGCAAGCATTAGCAGAACAATCTCGTATTGTACGCCTACCTTTAAACAAAATAGGCACCATAAACAAGATTAACAAAACGTTTTCGCATTTAGAACAAATACATCAAAGACCTCCAAATGCTGAAGAGATTGCTCGAGAACTAGACATTAGCGTTCGCGAAGTAAAGCAGTCTATGAAAAATTCGGGCCGTCATTTATCAATGGACGCTCCATTAAAAGATGGTGAGACATTTAGTCTTTACGACGTCGTTAGTGCTAGTGAATCACCCAGGCCAGATAAAGATTTAATGAAGGCATCATTAAACACTGAAATTGAACGCGCTTTAGAAACATTAACTCAAAAAGAAAGTGATGTTATACGTTTAAACTTTGGTATCGGCGATCAGCCACCTATGACTTTAGAGGAAATTGGTGGCATCTATGATTTAACAAGAGAACGTGTGCGTCAAATTAGAGAAAAAGGTATTAGACGATTAAGACACGCAAGCAAGAGTAAAATACTTAAAACTTATTTAGGCTAATAATTTTTTATTTTCAAATAGTTAGCATATATTTGCCGACCATTTACAAGAATTATAGTTAAAAAATATATCGATAATGATTAAAATCGAAATTAAAGAAGGAGAAAACATTGAGAGAGCTCTTAAACGTTATAAGCGTAAGCATCGTAATGTGCAAATTATGCAAAACTTAAGAGAGTCTCGTTATTTCACTAAACCATCTGTTAAGAGAAGAAGAGAAATTCAGAAAGCTCAATATATCCAAGGATTAAGAGACGCTGAAAACGTATAATAAATTTTATTTTACGTACTTATAAATATATAGAGCAATAGAAATATTGCTCTTTTTTTGTTATTTATAGTTTAAATTGTAAGCTTTTAAGATGTGTTGCTACAAAAGCAGCATGATAATTCTTTATTTTTTTATTGGTTTAATATCTGCTGTGGTTGGTGCATTACCTTTAGGAGCTTCAAATATAGCGGTAATAAATACTACGCTTAAGCAAAATGCTTCTCAGGCATTTAAAATAGCACTTACAGCAGGTATTGCAGAAGTGTTATTATCCTACTACGCATTACATTGTAACATGATAGTAAAAGATTTTTTTAATGCAAACCAGTGGCTACAAATACTTATTGCAATTATCTTATTAGGTGTAGGTAGTTTTTTATTTTTTAAAACAGCAAAAGAAAGAAGTAAACCTTCAAAGCGCTCCAATAGATTTCTAAAATCTAAATATGCTACTGGTTTCTTTTTGGGGCTTTTAAATCCTCCTGTTTTAATATACTGGCTCGTAGTTTATAGCATAATAAACAACAATAACATTACACTATCCTTACAATCATCATTATTAGTTCTTTTCCTTTTTTTTGCTGGTGTTTACGCAGGAAAACTACTGACATTACATCTATATAGTAAGTTTAGCTTAATTATAATGCAGAAGTTTAAAAATATAAATACAATTATTAATAAAGTTACAGGAAGCTTATTATTCTTTATAGGTTTAATTAATGTTCTAAAACTCTATCTGCTTTAGACATTCAACTCAACCACCAAACCTTCATTTGCTCTAATATTAAAAACGGTATTATCTTCAAAAATAAGATACTGCCCTTTTACACCAACAAGTTTGCCCGAATATTCTATTTGCTTCTTTATATTTAAACTATTGGGTTTTTCAGGGTATTTCTCAACAGGAAACTTTAGGTGAGTTTCCGAATTGCTCTCAATAAAATAATCCTTAACTTCATCAGGAATATAAGTTTTTAAATTGTTTCTCCACTCTAAAAGGTTGACATCTTCAATATCATTCTTAAGCATTTTTCGCCAATTGGTTTTATCTGCCACATGGGCTTTCAAAGCGACCTCAGTAATACCTGCCAAATAGCGATTAGGTACTTCTACAATTTCTATAGCTTCGTGAGCACCTTGATCTATCCAACGGGTAGGGACTTGACTTTTCCTTGTTACCCCAACCTTAACATTACTAGAATTTGCTAAATACACTATATGGGGCTGTAATTGTACCCTTTTTTCATATTCTAAATCCCTGTCTTCTTTACCTAAATGAGCAGTACTTAATTCTGGTCGCATTATCCAATCACCAGCAACTGGCTTTTCAAAAAAACAGGTTTTACAAAAACCTTGTCTGTAAATTGGTCTATCTAAACCACAGCTTAAACATTGATGACCAATAAGTTTCATTTCAATGGGCTTATTCAGTAATTGATTGACGTGAATAAAATCATTCTCAAACACCAAATAATATTGAATTGGCTCTAGAAACTCAGTCTGCATTTTAGTAAGGACGCCTTTATAAATCATAGAAGAAATTTAGTATTTTTAGCATTGCTAAATTAGCCAAAAGAAAAGTATTCCATGCCTATTCCTATTGTAAATTCTATCGCTTCTTGGTTTTTAAAAAAACGGTTTCATCAAATTGAGCTCTTTTTAAAGTACCCTAATGAAGTACAAAACGAATTACTTTTTAGCTTATTAAAGTTTGCAAAGGATACAGAAATAGGAAAACAGTATGACTTTGCATCTATTAAAACCTATAAAGAATTTAATGAGCGCATACCCGTTGTAAATTATGAAGCCATTCAACCACTGATTGAACGCTCCAGATGTGGAGAGCAAAATATTTATTGGCCAAGGCCCATTAAATGGTTTGCTAAATCTAGCGGCACAACTAATGCCAAAAGTAAGTTTATACCTGTAAGCACAGATTCATTAGAAGATTGTCACTATGCCGCAAGTAAAGATTTACTTTGCATGTACCTTAACAATAATGAAGATTCGCAATTGTTTACCGGAAAGAGTTTACGTTTAGGAGGAAGCAAAGAACTCTACAAAGAAAACGGAACTGTATTTGGAGACCTAAGTGCTATTTTAATTGATAATATGCCGTTTTGGGCAGAATTTAGCAGTACGCCAAGTAATAAAGTATCTTTAATGAGTGAGTGGGAAACCAAAATGCAAGCCATTGTTGACGAAACTATTGAAGAAAATGTAACAAGTTTGGCAGGTGTACCATCCTGGATGCTAGTATTGCTAAATAACGTTTTAGATAAAACAGGTAAAAACAGTCTTTTTGATATTTGGCCTAATCTCGAAGTATATTTTCATGGAGGTGTAAGTTTTAACCCTTATATAGAGCAGTATAGAGCTATTCTGCCAAAAAAAGATTTTAAATATTACGAAATCTATAATGCCTCTGAAGGGTTTTTTGCCATACAAGATCAAAATTATTCTGGAGATTTGTTATTGATGCTAGATTATGGGATTTTCTATGAATTTATCCCAATGGATACTTATGGTACAAATAAACAGAAAGTCATTTCTTTGAGCGAGGTTGAGCTCAATAAAAATTATGCGGTCGTTATTACAACTAATGCTGGGTTGTGGAGATACAAAATTGGTGATACTATTAGATTTGTGAGTTTAAACCCGCATAGAATTAAAGTTTCAGGTCGCACCAAGCACCATATCAATGCCTTTGGTGAGGAGTTAATTATAGAAAATGCTGAAGATGCTCTTAAAAAAGTGTGCAAGCGTACAGCGGCAGAAGTTGTAGATTATACAGCCGCACCAATCTTTATGGAAGGTAAAGAAAAAGGCGCTCACGAATGGATTATAGAGTTTAAGAAGCCACCAGAAAACATGTCATATTTCGAAGAGCTATTCGATAATGCCTTAAAGGCTTTAAATTCTGATTATGAAGCCAAGCGTTATAATAACATGACGCTTAACAAACCTAAAATACACTGTGCCAGAAAAAATCTTTTTTACGACTGGTTAAAGAAAAATGATAAATTAGGTGGACAACATAAAGTACCACGTTTATCAAACTCTAGAGACTATGTTGATGAATTATTGCGTTTAAACGCCCTATAAATAGAGTATTATTTCATCGAATATATTCGTATTCTGTTATAAATTATCGGAAAAATATGAGTCTTATCTAAAAAATGCGATAAAACTTTAGTAATTATACCACCGATAGTAATTTACCATCGTAATTAATCCATAATCCCTACATTATGAAAGCTACAATTAATGTGCTATTGACGGCACTTATGTTTAGTGCATTTTCTACTTCGCACAAAACTGATCCAGTAAAAAAAGACAAAATTGACAACCTTAATAAAAGTGGTTACGCTTATTCGGTAAATGTCTCTAAAATTAATTCTAAATACTCCGAAATAGCCTGTGCAACATTTAGAAAGAAATTAGTCATTGTATCTTCAAAAAAGATCGGAGCTTTAGGTAATGGGGTTGACCCATTAACTAATGAACCTTACACAGATTTATTCTGCACTGATATTAAGGCTTATGGCGAATTATCACAACCTTTACTATTTAGTCGTGTTTTGAATACTAAGGCTAATGAAGGTCAGGTTTCTTTTTCACCAGATGAACATACCATTTACTATACTCGAAGTGAACGCTCTAATACATTAAACTACAAATTATATAAAGCAGAATTAGAAAAAAATTCTTATGGTAACTGGACAAACGAAACAGAGCTACCTATAAGTAACGATAATTACTCAATTGAAAACCCACATGTAACCAAAGACGGAAAGTACTTGTACTTTTCATCAAACATGAAAGGCGGTTATGGTGGCTTTGATATCTATAAAGCCAAAATTTTTAAAGATGGGAGTATCGGAGAACCTAGAAATTTAGGGCAAACCATTAATACTTCTGAAGATGAAAAGTATCCTCATACAGCTAAGAATGGTAATGAATTATTCTTTTCTTCAAAAGGGCATAATAGTATAGGTGGTTATGATATTTTTATATCTACAATTAGTAATTCTAAGTATAAAAGCCCACGCAATTTAGGCTATTCTATTAACTCTGATAAGGATGAAATTGCATTCGTATTTGTTGACAATAAGAAAGGTGTGTTTTCTTCTAATAAGGATAATACGAAAAATGCTTTTAATTTATATCGCTTTCAATCTAGAGAGCTATACAATGAATTAAGAGGGATTGTTATTTCTGAAAAGGAAAAGATCTTACCAAATTCTATAGTTATTCTTTTAGACAATGAAGGGAATGAAATTGAACGTCAGATTACAAACAAGGATGCTACCTATAACTTTAAGATAAAGCCTTATAAAGATTATCAAATTAAAGTACTTAAAGATGGTTATGAAGATTATACGTTAAGCTTTGAATCCGATGAAAAAGAATTAAAAGCGATCTTAAAACTTCTTGCTAAATAGTTTGGTCATTTAACGTTAAAAAGTGCATCGCAGTTTCATACAACGAAATTAAAAATGACTTTAACTAAAAAATAAATAAAAAAGAAATTACTCAATATACAGGTTCTATATTAGCAGTAAATAAATGTGCTATTAACAACTATAATTCCCTAAGAATTTATAAAAAATATTGCAAGCAATATTAAATTAATCAATCCTAACTCAACAAAAAACCACAATCTCATATATTGAAATTGTGGCTTTTTTTATTTGTTTAAAAATCCTTTAAGACACCGCTTTTAACTTCTTTAGAGTAGACTTGGACAATCTATCTTCAGCATACACCTTAGTAACATTTAATTTTGTCTCGCCAGACCCAGGCAAATCAAACATGGCCTCGGTTAGTATTTCTTCACAAAGTGAACGTAAGCCACGAGCACCCAATTTATATTCTATGGCTTTTTCTACAATGTAATTTAAAGCTCCTTCGGTGATACTAAACTCAACCTCATCCATAGAAAACAATTTTTTGTATTGTTTAATAATAGCATTCTTTGGTTCTGTTAATATAGCTCTTAGTGTATTAGCATCTAATGGGTCCATATGCGTTAGCACAGGTAAACGACCAATAATCTCTGGTATTAAACCAAAATCCTTTAAATCTTTAGGAATAATATATTGAAGAATATTATCATCATCTATATTATCATCTTTTATTGAGCTATAGCCAATAGCCTGCATGTTTAGACGTTTTGTAATAACACGTTCTATACCGTCAAAAGCACCACCAGCTATAAACAAAATATGTTCAGTATTGACTTCAATGAATTTTTGATCCGGATGTTTACGCCCTCCCTTTGGTGGCACATTAACAACAGTGCCTTCAAGTAATTTCAATAAAGCCTGTTGTACACCTTCACCAGATACATCTCTGGTTATAGAAGGATTATCACTCTTGCGTGCAATTTTATCTATCTCATCAATGAATACTATACCACGTTGTGCTTTCTCTAAATTATAATCGGCAGCTTGTAATAAACGTGTTAAAATACTCTCTACATCTTCACCTACATAACCAGCCTCAGTTAAAACCGTAGCATCAACAATGGCAAGAGGCACATTCAACATTCTGGCAACAGTTTTTGCCATTAAGGTTTTACCTGTACCTGTTTGCCCAACCATAATAATATTACTCTTTTGGATTTCAATGTCATCATCAGATGGTGGCTGCAATAAACGTTTATAATGATTATATACTGCAACAGACATGACCCGCTTAGTATATTCTTGTCCAATAATATATTCGTCTAAGAAAGCCTTAATTTCTTTTGGCTTTCTAAGCATTAGCTCAGCGCTAAGTTCTGAGTTGCCTGTTTGCTTAGACTCTTCAATGACTATACCATGTGCTTGTTCTATACAACGATCACAGATATGCGCATCTAGCCCAGCGATTAATAAATTTGTCTCTGGTTTTTTTCTACCACAAAATGAACATTCTAATTCTTCTTTTGCCATAATCTTAGTTCTAGTTTAGAGAATTTTAGTCGTAAGTAAAACATATTACTTGCGTTCTAAAACTTCATCAATCATTCCGTAAGCCAATGCTTCATCTGATTTCATCCAGTAATCTCTATCAGAATCTTTCTCCACTTGTTCGTATGCTTTTCCTGAATGTGTAGAAATGATATTATATAATTCCTCTTTTACTTTTATTGTCTCACGTACTGCAATTTCCATATCCGATACTTGTCCTTGTGTACCACTCATTGGCTGATGAATCATTACACGCGAATGTTTTAATGCAGAACGCTTTCCTTTTTCACCTGCACATAATAACACCGCTGCCATAGAAGCTGCTATACCTGTACAAATTGTAGCAACATCTGGTTTTACAAACTGCATCGTATCATAAATACCTAAACCAGCATAAACGCTACCTCCTGGCGAATTAATATATATTTGAATGTCTTTTGAAGCATCTGTACTTTGTAAGAATAACAATTGTGCTTGTATAATATTTGCTACTTGATCATTTACACCTGTTCCTAAAAATATAATGCGATCCATCATTAGTCGCGAAAACACATCCATTGCAATAGCATTTAGCTGTCTTTCTTCTATAATATTGGGTGTTAGATTTGTAGGATACATGCTTTGCATTATTTTATCATAATACATACTATTAATCCCTTGATCCTTTATAGCAAACTTTTCAAATTCTTTTTCGTAATTCATTTAATTTCAATTTGTTTTTTGATTAAAAAAAAAGCGTAAAACTATTGAGTTCTACGCCTTAAAGATACTAATTTATTCTATACCCATTAACTGTAGAACTCTTTTACAAAATCATCATAAGTGATTTCTTTTGTCTTAAGATTTGCTTCAGATTTATATAGGTTTAATAATTTTTGACTCATTAATTGTTCAGACAGTCTTTTAACCTCTTCCTGATTTCCTAAAATACGAGCTGCTATGTCTTCTAATTCTTTTTCAGAAGGGTTCATTTGACCAAATTGTGCCATCTGCCCTTTAATCATTTCCATAGAGTAAGCCTTTAGTTCTTCAAACTGAACTTGTAGGTTGTGTTCTTGAATTAATTTACCTTCTATTAACTGATAGCGCATGCTTTTTTCAGACTTTTCATATTCTTCCTTTGCTTGCTCTTCAGTCATTGGCTCTTCACCTGCAGTTTGCATCCATTTTTTAAGAAACTCAGCTGGTAAATCAAACTTTGTACTTTCAACCAGGTACTCAGTAACGTCATTTAATAATTTCTGATCACCTTGTTGTGCAAATTGCTTTTCAGAATCTTCCTTAATTTTAGCTTTTAACTCAGTCACAGAGGTTATAGCTTTAGATCCAAAAAGTTTATCAAATAACTCTTGATCTAGATCTGCTAATTCGCGTTTATTGATTTCTGATACTTCAAAATTAACATCAATAGCTAGTCCATGAGCATCATCATGAGATACTTTTAAAAACGTCATTAAATCGTGATCGTCATTAAAAAGACCTTTTGTTTTTAAAGTAATAACATCACCTACTTTAGCTCCGATAAATTTCTTCGGATTTGTTTTTCCTTTTAGCTTATCTAAAGTGAATGTTGCTATGTTCTCAATACCTTTTTCTGCGTTAGTAAATTTTCCTGTAATTTCAGAGTCTTTGGCAACCTCGGTCTGAGAAATAAGCTTCCCATATTGTTTTTGGATGTGCTCAACCTGATTATCAATCATCTTGTCATCAGCAACGATGCTGTAATGTGTAATTGCTTTTTTTCCTTTTAGTTTCACATCAAATTCTGGTGCTAAACCTAATTCAAATTCAAAAGAGAATGCGTCAGCATCCCAATCTAAATCATCTTGTGGTTTTGGTAGTGGGTTACCCAAAACATCTAATTTTTCTTCTACCAGATATTTCCCTAAAGCATCTTGAAGTAATTTATTAACCTCATCTACCAATACCGCTTTACCATATTGCTTCTTAACCATTCCCATTGGCACATGTCCTTTTCTAAATCCAGGAATATTAGCTGATTTACGGTAATCTGTTAAGATTTTCTCTACTTTATCGCTATAATCTTCTTTAGCGATATCCACTTTTACAACTGCATTTAATGCATCGATGTTTTCTCTTGTAATGTTCATTATTATTGAAACTAAAATTGGGCTGCAAAAATACAATATTTTTTACAACTCAACAATAGTTTTAAGTCTTTGTATTACAGCTACTTTTTATCCTTTTTTAAGAAGGAATGCAATAAGGATTGAAGGATACACAAGAGAATACTAAAAAGGATGGCTGTCCATATACCATCTACTCTAAAGCCATCAACAAGCTTATCTGCTAACAAAATAATCAATGCATTAATTACAAATAAAAACAGACCTAGCGTAAGGATGGTAACTGGCAAAGTTAATAACACTAAAACTGGTTTCACTAATACATTAAGTATTGAAATTACAGCAGCAACAATTAATGATGTTATATAGTTATCTACATAAACTCCATTTAAGATTTCTGCTAGCACAAATACGGCAACTGCATTTAATAAAAGTTTGATGATTAAATTCATATTACTAATCTAACAAAATTATTCTACAACAAAAACAATAGGCAATGAATAAGGCACTGTAACCGGTTTACCTCTTTGGGTACCTGGTTCTAAATTGGGCAACAATTTAATAATTCGTATTGCTTCTCGTTCAATGGCTGGATGCGGACCTCTTGCCTGAATAGCTTTTAGTTTACCAGATTTATCAACTTTAAATTTTACAAAAATTCGTTTTCTACCAGGTGACAAGCCTAAATTAGCTATTTTTCTTTTATCAAAATTTGAGATAATATGCTCAGCCACTCTTTGACTCATACATTTTTTACGCGATCTATTTCCAAAAACCTCTTCGCAACCTGGAAAAACTGGTACTTTTTCTATAACCCCATCTACTACTTTAGTCGGTAATATTTCTAATTTTTCTTTTTTGGTATTTACTTTTTTAATCTTTTTGCCTTTCTCATTATATTTAATCCAAGTCTTTACAAATTCATCATTTTGGTAGTAACCTTTCCAAACTAAATTTCCTGATTCATCGTAACGTTTTTCTTCGCCATTTTTTCTGTCATTTAAAATTACACCTTGGACTTTTAGTTGTCCATTATTATAATAATTTTGATAAACACCGTTTCTATATCCATTTTCATAACTGATACTCCAATCTAAATTCTCATCTTCGTTATAAGATTTCCATTTACCGTAAAGTTGAAAGTCCTTATAATTAGCTTCGATTTTCAGTTTCCCTTCTTCGGTATATTGTTTATAATACCCACTCATATATGCGCGTTCGTAAAACAACTTGCCAGACTCATAATATGCTCTTACTATATAAATATCACCTTCTCTCTCTGTTTTCCGTTTAACTGTACCATTATCAAAAAAAGAAATCTCAGGGATATTCTTTTTACCATTTGTAAAACTCGATATATTAACCACTTGACCTTTTTTATTATACCCTTTCCACTCACCAACACGTTTACCATTTTTATATTGACCCTCTAACATTAACTCGCCAGTATCATGATAATCTTTAAAAGGCCCATCATCTGGTCGACTTTGAGCAAAGAATAATTGAAAACTGAGGAGAAATATGGTAACTAGAAAAAAGTTTTTCATGTAGAAAATGATTAATTTTTATTGAACAAAATCCATTACTGCATTATAAAAGTCTTGAGGATTTTCAGCATGCAGCCAATGGCCAGCATTAGTAATAGTTACTATTTTTGAATTTGGAAAATGGAGTCGTATAATAGCTTCATCTGATTCTCCAATATATTCAGATTTATCTCCTTTTAAAAACAAAGTCTTTTTCTGAAAAGTTGCATGTATTGGTAATGCTTCACCTACCTCTGAAACATTTTCCTTTAAAATCGATAAATTGATACGTAATCCTAATTGCCCTTTTTCTACCCAATATAGGTTTTTTAATAAAAATTGCCTTGTGCCATTATCAGACACATAAGACTCCAGAACCTGGTCTGCTTCAAGTCTGGTTTTTACAAAAGTAAAATCTAACTGACTCAACCCTTCTAAAATAACATCATGATGAACAGGATAATATCTTGGCGAAATATCAGCAACTAAAAGCTTGTCAACCAGTTCTGGGTAGTTAGCAGCAAACAACATCGCTGTTTTTCCACCCATAGAATGACCTAACAATATAATGTCACTTAGATTATTTTCGTCACAATAATACTTTAAATCATTAGCCATTAACTCATAATCAAAAGTATCAGCATGGAAACTTCGACCATGATTACGTTGATCTACTAAATGAGCTTGAAAATTAGATTCGGAAAACTTTCTGGCTAAAGTTTTCCAGTTATCACCCATGCCTAAAAATCCATGAAGAATTATTAAAGGCTTTCCTTCTCCTATTATATTAGAATGTAAAATCATTTCAATTTATCCAGATACATTTCTATAACATTCTCCACACCTATGTATAAGCTTTCAGCAATCAAAGCGTGCCCGATAGAAACTTCTAACAAACCTGTAATATTCTCTTTAAAGAATTTTATATTATCTAAAGACAAATCATGACCTGCATTGATTCCTAACTGTAGTGCATTAGCCAAGCCAGCACATGCCATGTAAGGTTTTATTGCTTCTTTATTACCTAAACTATATTGATGTGCATAAGCCTCAGTGTATAACTCTATACGATCAGTGCCTGTTTCTTTAGCACCTTCAATTTGGTGTAGATCTGGATCAACAAAAATAGACGTCCTAATTCCATTATTTTTAAACTCTTTAATCACTTCAATCAGAAAATCTTTATGTTTTACGGTATTCCAACCTGCATTAGATGTAATTGCATCTTCAGCATCTGGCACTAAAGTAACTTGTGTTGGCTTTATTTCTAAAACCATATCTATAAATTTTGGTATAGGGTTGCCTTCTATGTTATATTCTGTATAAACCTCAGGTTTTAAATCAAATGCGTCTTGATAACGAATATGGCGTTCATCTGGCCTTGGATGAATAGTAACACCTTCAGCACCAAAACGCTGAACATCTTTTGCAAATTGCACTACATTTGGAACATCTCCACCTCTACTATTTCTCAGTGTTGCAATCTTATTTATATTAACACTTAACTTTGCCATTTTATTAGAATTTGAATTACAAAAATACAAAGACGAACATCCATTTTATGGTTATTTTTAATTAATTTGCAAGATATTCAAACTCTACTTATGCAGTTACAGGATTTTGTTATCAATGACATAAAACCATTAAATATTACTGATAAAATCAGTGACTTACAAATGCTATTTAATCAGTTAACCTATTCTCATATCCCAATTCAAAACAATGGTATATACATGGGTTGTATTTCTGAAACTGATGCACATTGTTTTGATGGTGCTAAATCTATAAGTGATTGCAATTATACCATCGAAGGTTTTTTTGTAAGACCATCAACTAATTGGTTAGATGTTCTTGAAGCTTTTGCTCAAAATGACTCTAACATTATGCCTGTCTTAGATAAGAATAATAAATATTTAGGCTATTATGAGCTTAATGATATTATACATTTATTTAATGAAACGCCTTTCTTTTCGGAACCTGGAGGTATTTTAATAGTCGAGAAAGGTATTAATGATTATTCCTTTAGTGAAATCAGCCAAATTATTGAGTCAAACGATGCTAAGTTGTTAGGTGCGTTTATTTCTAAAATGGATAGTGATTTAGCAAGAATTACCATTAAAATTAGTAATGCGAGCCTTAACGAGATTATTCAAACCTTTAGACGTTATAGTTATAATATTGTTTCTGGGCACGAAGAAGATTCGTACATCGAAAGCTTAAAAGAACGCTCTCAGTATCTTAACAAATATCTAAATATGTAAAATATGAAGGTAGCCATCTATGGTCAGAATTATATTAAAGACACATCTCAAAAAGCAGTAGAGCAACTTCTCGGTTTTCTAATTAAAAAAGAAGTTGATGTATTAATTGAGACAACGTTTTTAAAAACTCTAAATGCTACGATACAGAATAATTCTGCGATTAAAAAATTTAGTGAATTAGATGATAGCTTTAATTTACTAATAAGTATTGGTGGAGATGGAACAATTCTAAGAGCCATTACTTATGTAAGGGATTTAGGAATTCCGATAGTAGGTATTAATACTGGAAGACTAGGGTTTTTAGCCACCATACAAACAGATGAAATTGAAACTGCCCTTTCGGAAATATTTAAAGGAGATTATAAAATTTCTGAACGCACGTTACTCAGTGTAGAAACTACACCAAAAAATGACAATGTAGAACACATTAACTTTGCTCTTAATGAGATTGCCTTAAGCAGAAAGAATACTACCTCGATGATTACGGTACAAACACATCTCAATAATGAGTATTTAACCTCGTATTGGGCTGATGGCTTAATACTTTCTACACCAACTGGTTCTACAGGTTATTCTTTAAGTTGTGGAGGTCCCGTAATAGCCCCAGATGCCAACAACTTTGCATTAACACCAATCGCCCCTCATAACCTCAGCGCCCGACCTTTAATTATACCAGACAACACAGAGGTAACATTTAAAGTAGATGGTAGGGAAAATCAGTTTTTAATGTCTTTAGATTCTCGTATTGTAACACTCTCAAATGCAACAACAGTTACTGTGAAAAAAGCTGATTTTGTAATTAAAATGGTAGAACGCTTAGATGAAACCTTTTTAGATACGCTCAGAAAAAAATTGCTTTGGGGAGAAGATCGACGTAACTAAACATAAATGCACACCCTTTTAGCACAATAAATATTCGCAAAAACTGTTTATCTGTAAGACATTTTGTGTCAAATTGTTATAGGCTAATCAGAATTGTTATATTTGCAAACTTTGAAAAATTTATGAGGTATTTAATCCTAATTTTAATAAGTATATGTTTCACCCAAAATACTAGTGCTCAAATCTATGAGGTTGGTATATTTGCTGGCGGAAGTAACTTTATAGGAGATGTTGGAGCTACGGATTACATATCACCTAATCAAGCTGCATTTGGTGCTATAGTAAAGTGGAACAGAAGTCCCAGACATTCGTTTAGAGCCTCTGTAATATTTTCTGATTTAGAAGGTATAGATGGTAAATCTGATGATCCAAGGAGAAAACAACGTGGGTATAGCTTTAATACTAGTATTTTAGAAATTTCTGCAGGTATGGAGTTTACGTTTTGGGATTTTGATTTACATACTTCTGGTATAAAAGGTACCCCTTATCTTTATTCTGGTATCACCTTAACCAATCATGATAATTACTTTTTCACTACTACTGGACAGTATACATCAGAAAATACGAGTAGTTGGGCTTATGGCATTCCAATGGTTTTAGGATATAAAAGCAACATTTCTAATCATTTAGTTTTGGCCGCAGAGATAGGGGCTCGATACACATTTTCAGACGAATTAGATGGGAGTGTACCAGACGCTGAATCTAGAGAAAACTTAAGCTTTGGTAATACCAATAGTAATGATTGGTATGTATTTTCAGGAATTACATTAACTTACACCTTTGGTAGAAGACCTTGCTATTGTAACTTTTAACATGAGCCTTAAAGAACAAATAAATAAAGAAAAACTTCCAAACCATGTGGCAATCATAATGGATGGAAATGGACGTTGGGCAAAACAACAAGGCTTTATGCGTGTTATAGGGCATGAAAATGGCACTAAAGCTGTAAGGCAAGTAGTTGAAGCCAGTGCTGAATTAGGTATAAAAAACCTAACGCTTTATGCATTTTCTACAGAAAACTGGAACAGACCTAAATTAGAAGTACAGACATTGATGAAGCTTTTGGTAAAATCCTTAAAAAAGGAAATCAAAACCTTACAGGATAACAATATAAAATTATCAGCAATTGGTTCTCTACAAGATCTACCCAAAAAAGCAAATCAAGAACTTTTAGATGTTATAGAAAAAACTAAAAACAATACGAATATGACATTAACTTTAGCATTAAGCTATGGTTCTCGTGAAGAAATTGTTAATGTTATTAAAGAATTATCACTTAAAGTTAAAAATAATATAATTTCTACAGAAAGTATTGACGAATCCATTATAAATAAGCATCTTTACACGCAAAATTTACCAGATGTAGACCTGCTAATTCGCACAAGTGGTGAGCAGCGCATCAGTAACTTTTTGCTATGGCAAATAGCCTATGCAGAATTATATTTTACAGATATTTTATGGCCTGATTTTAAAAAAGAAGATTTATACGAAGCGCTGATAAATTATCAAAATAGAGAACGAAGATTTGGAAAAACAAGCGAACAACTTACCTAATAAATCAGTATTGAGCACCTTTACTAAATTTATATGTACCTTACTATTTTTTTCAATTTCACTGGTAGGTAATGCCCAAGTTGAAGGTGGAGCAAAATACATAATCAAAAACATTTCTGTTACGGGGAACACTAACTTTAGTGAACAAACCATCATTGCATACTCTAAACTGAGAAAAGATGAAGAAATACAAGTTGGTGGAGAGAAAATTGCAAATGCAGTAAAGACATTATGGAAATCTAATCTATTTAGTAGTATAGATATTTTTATAACAAATATTAAGGGTAATACTGCAGATTTAGAGATTCGTCTTATCGATTTACCAGAGCTCAATGAAGTAACAATAGAAGGTATTAAGAAACGTAAAAAAGATGAGGTTATTAGCGAAAATAAACTCCAGTCTGGTGCAAAAGTAACCGAGAATCTTATTGCTACAACCCGAAATTATCTTACCGACAAATACAAAGAAAAAGGATTTTTAAATACTAAGGTTAACATTGTAACAACCCAAGTTGTTGATTCTCTCGAGAAAGAGCGAGTTAATATGCTTGTAAAAATTGACAAGGGCGAAAAAGTAAAAATTAAAAAAATCACCTTTGTTGGCAATGAAAAGATGAAAGATAAAAAGCTTCGTAAAGCCATGAAAAATACGAAGAAGAGAAATTTTATCAGAATTTTAAAACGCTCTAAATATATAGAAGAAGATTTTAGAACTGATTTGGTTAGTGTTGTAGATAAATACAAAGAGAATGGCTATAGAGATGCGAGGATTATTTCAGATTCAATTATTTACAACGATGATAAAACTATAAGCTTAAACATCAAGGTAGAAGAAGGCGAAAAGTACACCTTCGGTAAAATTGATTTTGTTGGTAATACTGTGTATACAGACAGACAATTGGCAAGTGTACTAAGAATAAAAGAAGGAGACACTTATAACGGTGTAGAGCTTAGAGAGCGCATAGCGGATACTAAAAATCCTGATGCAGCAGATTTAACCAACCTCTATCAGAATACTGGTTATATGTTCTCAACTATTAACCCTGTTGAGGTTAGTGCAGATGGTAATGTCATAGATATGGAAATTCGTATCTCAGAAGGTAAACCTGCATACTTTAATAATGTTACAGTAAAAGGTAATGATATTACCAATGACCATGTAATATATAGAGAAATAAGAACTCGACCTGGTGAATTATACAGAAAGTCAGATATCATTAGAACATTAAGAGAACTAGGTCAACTCGGTTTTTTTGATGCCCAACAACTAACACCAAACATAAAAAACCCTAACCCTGTAGAAGGGACATTAGATATAGAATATGAAGTAGTAGAACAAGGTTCTAGCCAAATACAACTACAAGGAGGTTATGGTGGTGGTGGCTTCATTGGTACCTTAGGCTTATCTTTTAATAATTTTGCTATTAAAGATATTTTTAAAAAAGATGCTTACAAGCCTGTACCCAGAGGTGATGGCCAAAGTTTAGCTCTAAGATTACAGGCAAGTCAGTTTTTTCAAACCTATAGTTTTTCGTTTAGCGAACCTTGGTTAGGTGGCAAAAAACCATTTCAGCTATCAACATCACTTTCATATTCCAGACAATTTTTATTTAATCCACAGACACGTAGAGCAGATAGAAACAGGCGTTTTAATATTACTGGGTTAACTGTAGGGCTTTCAACACGACTTAGAAAACCAGATGATTATTTCTTATTATCTCAGGCCATAAGTTATCAGCATTATGATTTAAAAAATTATAATACGGGCTTATTTACATTTGGGGATGGATCTTCTAACAATTTATCCTACACTATAGGTTTAAGTAGAAATAACCTATCAATAGACCCTATATTTCCAACAGGTGGATCTAGCTTTACGGCTTCAGCAAAATTTACTTTTCCTTACTCACTGGTTAATGGTGTAGATTACAAAGCATTAAAAGAAGAACGTGAGCAATTAGATCCTGCCGATCCAGACGATTTTGCAAGAATTGGCGAAATTGACCAAGAACGTTTTAAGTGGTTAGAGTTTTATAAAATTAAGTTTAGAGCAGATTGGTATACTGCATTAACAAAAAAATTAGTCCTAAGACCAAGTTTAGAATTTGGATTTTTGGGAGCATATAACAACGATAGAGGTGTTATCCCATTTGAACGTTTCTTTGTTGGTGGTGATGGCTTAGGAAATTTTGCATTAGACGGAAGAGAAGTCGTTCAGCTACGTGGTTACCCTAATCAATCCTTATCTTCGCAAGATGGTGGCTCAATCTATAATAAGTTTTCTTTAGAGTTGCGTTATCCAATTACCTTAGGCGCTCAAGCAAAAATCTATGCACTTTCATTTTTAGAAGGCGGTCAATCTCTTAATGATTTTAAGGATTTTAATCCTTTTAACTTAAGAAGATCGGCTGGTGTTGGATTACGTATTTTTATGCCAGCCTTTGGTTTACTTGGTATAGATTTTGGTCACGCTTTTGATGATTTACCCGATGGAACATCGCCTAGAAAATGGGAAACACACTTTATTATTGGACAACAATTTTAAGTTTGGCACGATATTTTCTAATTGTAGAATATGGATTTCATCATGGTGTTAAAATTTTTAAAGATATATTTCGTTAAATTTGAAGATTAGTAACACTCTAAACGACAAAACATTTGATTGACAAGAAAAATGTCTCCAAACAAAAAACAAAAATGATGAAATTTAAAGTTCTTTTTTTACTGGCAATATTAGGTCTAATAAGCTTTGGTGCTAATGCGCAGCGTGGTGTAAGGATTGGCTATATTGATACTGAATATATTTTACAAAATGTGCCAGAATATCAAGAAGCATCTACACAACTCGATAAAAAAGTGTTGCAATGGAAAACAGAGATCGAAAAAAAACTCGGTGTTATAGAGCAAAAGAAAAAAGAGCTTGAAAACGAGAGCGTTTTACTTACTAAAGAATTGTATGAAGAACGCATGGAAGATATTTCATTTGAAGAGGCAGAAATATTAGATTATCAGCAAAAACGTTTTGGTCCAAACGGAGATTTAATTATTCAAAAACGTCAATTGATAGAACCTATACAAGATCAGATATTTTCGGCTGTACAGCAAATTGCTGAAACCAAAAAGTTCGATTTTGTTTTTGATAAGTCTGCAGACGTAGTGATGCTATATTCTGCTGAACGTTACGATATTAGTGAGCAAGTTCTCAGAACAATTACAAGAACATCTAAAAGAAATCAGGCAAAAAGCAAGAAAGAGCGAAAAGCTTTAGAAGATGAAGAGGTTGTACCTGTAGTAAGTGAAGAAAAAGATGAGCGCCAAAAAGCTCTAGACGAACGAAAAGCAACGAGAGAAGCAGAATTAGCCGCAAAACGTGCTGAACGAGAAAAAGCACTGGCAGCAAGAAGAGCGACTCAAGATTCGATTAGAGCAGCAAAAAAACGTGAAGCAGCAGAACGACGACAAAAGGTGATAGACGCACGTGATAAAAAATCTAGCGACAAAGAAACTGAGGCAGAAACTGAAAAAACTGAAGCTAAAAATCTACCACCTGCTAATTCAAAAACAAACTCGAAAACAGCGGTTGCAGATAGTACAAAAGCAAAAACGGCTGTAAAGAATGATTCGGTAAAGGCTAAAAAACCTTTGACGGCTGCAGAAATAAAAGCTAAAGACCGAGAACGAAGAAGAAAAGCATTAGAAGCCAAAAAACAAAGAATAATTGATCAACGAAAAAAAGCACGCGAAGAGCGTGAAAAACAACTAAGAAAGAGAGATTCTATAGCTAAAGCTAAGAAGAACGAAGGAGAAAACAATTAATAATTATAACACACAAATACAATTTAGAAAAAATGAAACATTTAAAATCACTATTGTTTGCAACAGCACTTTTTATCGGAGCTACGAGTTTTATGGCTGCCCAAAGTAAAATTGCACACATCGATACTCAAAAACTAATCGAGGCAATGCCAGAATATAAAAAGGCAGATGATGAAATTGCTAAGTTAGGTCAAACGTATCAAGCGACAATACAAGAATCCATTAAAGAACTTGAAGCCAAGTTGAAACAATACGATGCTGAAGCTAGTGCCCAAACACAAGAAGAAAACCAAAAGCGTATGCAAGAAGTTGAAAGCATGAAACAAAGTTTAGGTCAATATCAGCAACAAGCACAACAAGGCTTAGAGAAAAAAAGGTTTGATTTATTAAAACCTATAACAGAAAAAGCTAAAGCTGCTATAGAGAAAGTAGCTGCAACACAAGGCTTTGATTATGTTTTAGAGGCTGGTGGTTTAATAGTTGCTAAAGGCAAAGACCTTATGGCAGATGTTAAAGCTGAGATGGGAATTTAATCTAATAAAGAAATAACATTTAGAAAGTCGCTTATTTTATAAGCGACTTTTTATTTTTGTACTATGAGTAATTCACCTATTGGCATATTTGATTCTGGTATTGGAGGCACATCTATATTTAAAGAGATTTATACACTTTTACCATACGAAAATTATATCTATTTGGCTGATAGTAAGAACGCCCCTTATGGTAATAAATCTGAAGCAGAAATACTTCAATTAGGTATTAAAAACACCGAATTACTTCTCAACAAAAACAGTAAAATTATAGTTGTAGCTTGCAATACGGCAACCACAAATGCTATTTCGTATTTAAGAGCTAATTACGATGTACCATTTATTGGCATAGAGCCTGCAATTAAACCAGCAGCTTTAAATACACAAACCAAAGCTATTGGTATATTAGCGACCAAAGGTACTTTGAGTAGTCATTTGTTTTACAAAACAACCGATTTATATGCTAATGGTATTACAGTTATTGAGCAGGTTGGCGAAGGTATTGTTCCTCTCATAGAATCTGGAATGTTATATTCTAGTGAAATGCAAGATCTTTTAAAAACCTATCTAAAACCTATGCTAAAGCATAACATCGATTATTTGGTTCTAGGCTGTACACATTACCCTTATCTTATTCCAATACTTTCTGAGATGCTCCCTAAACATGTGAAAATTATAGATTCTGGTTTAGCTGTAGCAAAGCAAACCAAAGCCATACTTATAAATAATGATTTATTGAATCATAACACAAAACCACCTTCAATTAAGTTGTACTCTAACGGAGATACAGAGGTTCTTAATACAATAATGAACCATAAATTTGAAACCTATTATTTAGATTTTTAGTGTTATTCTAACAAAAAGCAAGAATCTCTATGAAACGTTTTAACTACTATTATGTAAGGGTTAATGAATATTTGTAACTAATTAGAATATGAAGTTACTTTTTATTTACAATGCCAATTCTGGAAAATTAAATGCCCTTTTAGATGTTGGCCATAAACTGTTTAGTCCTTCTACATATACTTGTAACTTGTGTGCACTGACTTACGATACTTTTTCTGAAAATATGATTTGGAAAACCTTTAGAGAAGAAAATCATTTTGATATGGAATTTTACCACAAAGATGTGTTCGAAAACACATTTCCAAATGTTAAAATGATGTACCCAATAGTTTTAAAACTAGAAGAACATCAGCTTACCACTATTTTAAGCCCAGATGTTTTAAATGAAATTACAACTGTAGAAGAATTGATTGAGCTACTAAAAATTATTGTTTAAACCAACTAGAGTATTTGACATAGTTATTAGCTATTCTGTCTATCTCATCAGAGATTAGAACTTTACTAATATCCTTTACTTTTATGGCTGGCACTCCTGCATAAATACTTCCTGATTTAACTATAGTGTTTTTGGTTACTACTGCGCCAGCTGCAATAATACTATTACTTTCTATTACACAATCATCCATAACAATACTTCCCATACCAATTAGTACATTGTCTTCAATTGTACAACCATGTACAATAGCATTATGTCCAATAGAGACATTGTTTCCTATTGTAGTTGGCGATTTTTGATATGTAGCATGGATAACCGCTCCATCTTGTACATTAACCTTATTTCCCATTTTTATAAAATGTACATCTCCTCTAATCACGGCATTAAACCAAACACTACAATTATTTCCCATAGTGACTTCCCCAACTATAGTTGCATTTTCAGCGATAAAACAATTATCAGGAATTTGAGGATATATTCCTTTTACTGCTTCTATTATTGGCATATATATTCTTTTGAGAAAAGGAATTTCGCAAAAAAGTAATTAAAATCCCTTTGGGTTATAATTAATTCAAAATACAAAATTATTGGTTGCATCTATTTAATTTCTTGTATTAATGCAGCAAAGTATTATTTAAAATAGGATAACAAATCTGATTTCTTAGAAGCAGATACCATTATCTCTTTTCCATTGCTTAATACAACACTTCCTCCTTTACCCTTTTTATACTTTACTACTTCATTAACATTAACCAAATAGCTTTTATGTACTCTGGCAAAATTGGCATCTTTTAAGCTTTCTTCTATATATTTTAAGGTCTTACTGACTAGCTTCTTTTTATTGTTATTAAGGTAGATTTCTGTATAATTATCATCTGCTTTACAATACATTATATCTGCAGTTTCTAAAATCTCAAAACCATCTTGTTGTGGTAGAGTGATCTTACCATTTACCGAATTTGTTTTTGGCACTAAAACCTGATCTTGTAAAGCATCCTCCTTAGCTCTAATTTCGGTAACATAATCTACAGCTTTTATCAGTTCATCAATAGAAATAGGTTTCATGAGATAATAGGATGCATGGGCATTAAGGGCTTCAATAGCATAATGATTATAGGCCGTTACAAATATGGTTTCAAAATTAATATCACCTACTTTGTCTAATAAATCAAAAGCATTGCCATAGGGCATTTCTACATCTAAAAACACAACGTCTAATTTGTTATTTCTTATGAGTACAAGTGCATCATCTACATTTGCTGCTTCCCCAATAATGGAAATATTTGGACAATATTTTGTAAGATAATTTTTAAGTATCTCTCTACTTTTTTCTTCGTCTTCTACTAATATAGCATTTAACTTCATGGTTTTTACTTTGAATCTAGAAACTGTGTATCGCAAAAGTTACTCTCAACTTTAAACAATGCATTTCTAATTTTATTTAATCTTTTTTTAATGTTACAACAACTTTAGTGCCTGCATCTTCTAAATTTTGATAATCTTCTATAACCACATCGACTTTATCTTTATACATCTCATTTAAAATGGCAACACGCTTTTTTATGTTATTCATACCTTTAGAATTCTGCTTTTTTTGATTAGCTGTTTTTAAGGCTTTAGAACGTTCTCTGCCAATACCATCATCTGTTATGGTAATGGCTATTTCTCCTTTATGTTTAGGTTGTATAGTAATCTTTAAATGTCCTTTTTCGGTTTTATAGCGCAATCCATGCCAAACTGCATTTTCTATATAAGGCTGTAATAACATTGGTGGAATTTGAAACTCTTCAACATTTACACTCTCATCAACATCAATAGAATAATCAAATTTATCCTGGAATCTGAAATGTTCGAGTTTAGTATATAAGTCTAATAATTCAATTTCTTTTTTTAAAGGAATAAAATCCTCTTCACTATTTTCTAAAACCGAACGCATAAGATGTGAGAAATCAGATAAATATTTATTAGCTGTACGCTCATCATTGGTAGCTATAAAACTGTTTACAGAGTTTAACGCATTAAAAATAAAATGCGGATTCATTTGGCTTCTTAAGGATTTTAATGCTAACAGATTATTTGCTAAACGTTGCTGCTTTATATATTTAAACATTAAATAGCCTGTTATTAATAACAAGATCAAACCACCAATAAGCGAATAAATAATAAGCTGCTGGCTTTTATTACGCTCTTGTGTAAGTTCGTATGTACTTCTAGATAACGCTCTATCACTTTCTAAGGAGGTTATTCTATTTTGTTGCTCTGCCAGATTTCTGCTAAAACGCGCTACTTGGGATAACTCTTGTACTTTTTTGGCATAGGCTTGATCAACCGTTTTCTTATACTCATTTAACCATTTTAAGCCTTCTTCAGCATTACCCATATCTATAAATGCTTCTGATAGCTTTCGTGTTGCGTCTTTCTTTACATCTAAATCTCCTTTTTTTTCAGATTCTTCTATACTCTTTTTAAACGAAGGAATAGCATTCTCAAGATCATTATTAAGTAGATAGGCATTACCCAATTTATAGTTTTGTTTCTGCGATGTCAAAGCACTTTCATTAGGTATAATTGAATCTTTTTCTATATCCTCAATACTCTCAATAGCCTGTTTTCTTAATACAATCTCACTTTCATAATCTTCATTTGCGCTATTAAATTCTGCTACTTTTACTTGTTCTTCAACGACTCGTTTTTTATTTTCTTTAGCAGCTAAATTAAGAGAACTATTATAAAAATTCTTAGCCTTATCTACTTCCCCTTTTTCATTATACGCTTCTGCTATTTTAGAATTAAAATCCGTTACTTTTGGTGCTATTAAATGTTTCTTAGCTATTTTTAATCCTTTATTATATGCGCTAATAGCTTTTGGTATATCACCCATTTTTAGGTAAACATCCCCTATACCCTCGTACAAAACTGTTTTGTCATAATTAGATAAATCTTTTTCATTAAGATCTTGATATGTTGAAAGACTTTTTGAATAATCGCTATTATTAAAATACGCCCTTGCTAATTTTAATATGGCAGAAGATTTTTCGGCATTTTGAATGCTAATTTTATAATCAGAAATAGCCAAGTCGTATTGTTTCCAATACATATAAATATCACCTAATAATTCATGTGCTTCTGCTATTTGGTATGATGAAATTTCTATATTTAAAGCATTACCTATAAATTTTATACTTTTTTCCGCATCGGTTTTTAAATACGCATCTGCAGAGTCAATCATTTTATTAAAATTCTTCGTATTAACATCTACTTTAGATCTTCTACCTTGCTGCTCATCTATAACCTCAATGTTGATACGTTCATTCGATTTTATAGTATAGTATATAGGTTCAAAATCACTGTGCTGCACAATAAGCTCATCACCTATTTTAGCTTGAATATTAAATGTTCCGTCTACAGCTGTTCTTGTGTATTTACCTCCATTAATAAATATTTCCACATTTCTAAAGGGCTTGTGAGTAAATTTATCATACACAGATCCTCTTATAATAAATAGTCGTTCATCCTCAAAATTTTCAACCCTATTGTTTTGCCCAAAGTTATATAAGCTAAGAGTGCAAAAAAATAGGATTAATATGTATATATTATTTGGTTTCACTAACACTAATATTTATTAATTGGACTAAACTTACATACTTTATTTGGTTTCAAAAAATAGCATCATAAAAATTGAGGTTTTTTAGGTAATCAATTGGTATAGTTAACTAAAGGCTAGACCTATTTTACGCATCGACAACTACGCTTCACTCATTCTTGATTTTTATTGAAGTTTTTTCGACAGAGCTTTATGGCATCATTAATCAAAACACATAAATCAAAATGAAAAAAAACAATTTAGCCTCCATGGTATTTCTATTCTGTTGTAGCATACTAATTGCTCAACATAGAGGAAACTACAATCAAATTACACCAGAAATTTCTAGGCAAAACATACTTGCTTCTGGTAATGCAACAATATATAATCCAACTGTACATCAACAAATTAATAAAATATTACACCCAAGTAATGTATTAACTATAGATGTAAAAGCGCTTCAAAATGTAAGCGCAACCACATATACGGCAATGTTTAATATATCTCAAATAGGACCTACTGCAGAAAAAACAAATGCCTTAATGAAACAACGTATAGATAGTATTAAAATGCGGTTAAATGCAAAAGGGATTACTCAGAAAAATTTTGCGATTGATGTGATATCATTTGTACCTGTATACGAAGTTGAAGTTACCAAAAAGTTGTTTAGCAAAACGTATACTGAAGTTCCTAAAGGATTTGAGTTACAACAAAATATACATATTCAGTTTACTAAAACTAATCAGTTTGAAAGTATTCTTGAAGCCTGTGCAAAAAGTGAAGTATATAATTTAGTTAAGGTCGATTATTTTATCGAAAATATTCAGACCGTTTATAAAAACCTTCAAGGTGAATTATTAAAACTTATTGTAGATAAAAAGGCTTACTATAGCATACTTGGCTTTGATTTATCACAATACAATGTTACAATTGCAGATGATAAGTATTGTTATTTCCCTAAAGACTTTTATCAAAGCTACCAAGCCTACAACAGCGTATCATTTGATGCTTTAAAAAAAGGAAAAGCTATTAATTCTGTAAAAAAGCAAACATCATATTACTATCAACCACTAACCTATGAGCGTTACGATTTAGTAATTAATCCATCAATATTAGAACCTGTTGTACAAATGGGAATGAATATAAAATTAGTATTGACTCCAAAACCTAAAGAACAAAAAGAAAGGCCCGTTACAAAAACAGAAATTGAGCACAAATATTATGTTATTTCACCCAATGGCACCATTGATGTAAAAGAATTAAAAACAAAATAATATAGTTATGAAAAATGTATTTAAAACCACAACTCTGGCATTAAGCCTAGCAATAGTTACAGCTTGTAATGCAAATTCAAAGAATAATACTCAAGATGTTTCTATTATTGAAACAAAACTAGTAACCAAATCAAACATAAAAAAACCTGAAATTAAAGTCGCTCTTTTACTAGACACAAGCAACAGCATGGACGGACTTATTGACCAAGCTAAGGCACAACTTTGGCAAATTGTAAACGAATTGTCTTATGCCAAATGTGAAGAAAAGAGCCCTAACCTTAAAATCGCAGTCTACGAATATGGCAATGATAATCTTAACGCTGATGAAGGCTACTTAAGACAAGTTATTGCATTTAGTGATGATCTGGATGAGATCTCTAAATCTTTATTTTCATTAACAACTAACGGAGGAAATGAATATTGCGGGAAAGTAATTAAGACAGCATTGAATCAATTAGAATGGGGTGATAACAAAAACGATCTAAAACTTATTTTTATAGCAGGAAATGAACCTTATACTCAAGGGCAAGTGAATTATAAAGAAGCTTCAAAATTAGCTCATCAGAATGATGTTACTGTAAATACTATATTTTGTGGTGATTATAATCAAGGTATTTCGAGTTATTGGAAAGATGGTGCTGATTTAACCCATGGTGATTATATGGCGATAAGCCATAATCAAGTAACAGTTCATGTAGCCTCTCCTTATGATGATAAAATCCTAGAGCTAAACGAAAAACTCAATAAAACTTATGTTGCATACGGAAGAACAGGTCTGGCAAAAATGCAACTTCAAGCTCAACAAGATTCTAATGCCAGAGGCTATAATAAAGCAAATGCTGTGAGCAGGACTGTAAGTAAAAGTTCCAGGTTGTACAAAAACAGTTCTTGGGATTTAGTTGATGCTGAGAAAGATGTCCATTTTTCTTATGATGATTTAAAAGAAGAACAACTCCCTGATGAACTAAAAGGAAAGTCTAAAGCTGAAATAAAATCTTATATCGAAAAGAAAAGTAAAGACAGAGAAAAGCTCCAACAAGCTATCGTAGAATTAAATATAAAGCGTCGTGATTATATTTCAAAAAAATCAACAAATAAAACTAACGGTCTAGAAAGTGCTATGATAAAAGCTATAAAAACACAAGCTCAACAGAAAAATTATACGTGGGAATAGTTCAAAATAAAAAAGGCTTGATTTAAAAATCAAGCCTTTTTTATTAGTTTATTGCTGGACAATTACATTCGTATTTCTCTCTTCTACAATTAAAATTATAACCTAGTGTGATTTGATGAAAACCTCCAGTATTAAAATTAATGGTATTAGCTTGATAAGAATAAGTGTAAGCAAACACAAAATTATTATAGTCTACACCTATAAAAGGAGTAAAGTACTGTAGCTTTTGGCTACTTGTACCCGAACCATCAACAAATTCAGCACCATCTAAACTTCTCCTATAGGATAAGCCTCCCCATATTTTTCCAAAATCCATCTCACGATATACCTTTCCATTAATATCAATAGATGATTCCTCTGTTGCATCTCTGTACATATACATAATCGAAGGTTCGTAGCTCCAATCACTTCCAAATTTGCTAAAAGTATAGCCTATAGAACCTAAATAAGTTCGTAGATTATCAAATTCAAAACCTTGGTCATTAAAATTAATACCTTCGTTTGCTAATATGTTTTTAGCTGTGAAATGAGCATAAAAATCTAAAAAATGGTACGAGAAGCCAAAATCAATGTTAAAATTTGTAGCGCTTTGCTCAATACCAGCAATAGCCTGATCAAACTCACCTGGTGCTAAAAAATCGGTTTCATCTAATTTATATTGTAGGAAACCTGCACTTAATCCAAATGATAACATATTTAAATCGATCTCATTTCTTGAGAACATTAAATGATAAGCAAAAGTAGCATACCCACCTACAGTAGAATGGTAACCATTGGCATCATTAAACAAAATACCACCAATCCCTACTGGAGAATCCCCTATTCTACCATTGGCGCTTAATGTTTGTAGACTTGGTGCATCATCAACACCAAACCATTGCTGCCTAGCTGTAAGTCGCACTTTAGCACAATTTGCAACACCTGCCATAGAAGGGTGTATTAAATAATAATTATCGGTTAAATAATCTGAATAAATTGGTACTCCTTCTTGTGCAAAACTAAAATTTGCTACTATTGCAGTAAACGCTACTAAACAAAACTTTTTTAATCTCATAATAAATTTTATCGTTTCAAGGTAAAATGGGCTTTAAACTCTTTTCTTTGTCCTGATGTTGGTTCGTCGTACTCAACCAAGAACCAATA